>NZ_CP026951.1:0-1405040 GCF_003065485.1 Salinibacterium hongtaonis | reverse complement strand
GCAGCGGCTCAGATGGGTGCGGTTCGCGTGCGCGTCTCCGTTCGCAACCCGCAGAAGAGTCGTCATTTGCTCGACCTTGCGCCTCGTCTGGGAATCGACATGTCCCTCGAGTCGCTGGGCAGCCCGCTGGAGAGCGCGCCGGATGCCGTGATCAGCACCATTCCGAACGGTGCTGATGCGGGCCTTGCGGTGGCCCGCGAGCTTCGACGGGCTTCGGTTCTGTTCGACGTTGCCTATGAGCCGTGGCCGACATCACTCGCCCAGAGCTGGCTCGAGGCCGGAGGCCGCGTGATTTCTGGTTTCGAGATGCTCCTGCATCAGGCGGTAATGCAGGTGCGCGTGTTCACCTCGGGGGAGCCCGACACCGTGTTGCCCGACGAGGACGCCGTGATTGCGGACATGCGGGCTGCCGTCGGCATGGGCGCCGGCGCAGCTTCTTAGCACGGGCGCGGAGCATCCTGCTGCTGTGGGAAGATCGTAGGCATGCTTCGTTGGTTGACCGCTGGAGAATCTCACGGCCCCGAACTTGTGGCAATCCTTGAGGGATTGCCCGCCGGTGTGCCTGTTTCGCTCGACGACATTCGTGCTGACCTCGCGCGCCGCAAGCTCGGCTATGGTCGCGGCGCACGGATGAAGTTCGAAGAAGACGTACTCACCATCTCGGGTGGAGTCCGTTTCGGAGAGACGATGGGAAGCCCCATCGCTCTGCGGGTCGGAAACACGGAATGGCCGCGCTGGGTAGATGTGATGAGCGCCTCTCCCGTTGACCCCACCACGCTTCCCAAGGGCCGGGGAGCGCCCCTGACGCGCCCGCGTCCTGGCCATGCCGACCTCGTCGGAATGCAGAAGTACGACTTTGCTGAGGCCCGCAATGTGCTTGAGCGCGCGAGCGCCCGCGAGACCGCAGCGCGCGTTGCGCTTGGTGCTATCGCCCGCAAGTTTCTCGCGGAGCTCGGGGTGGAACTCGTCAGTCACACGCTGTCGATCGGCACCGTGCGGGTACCAGAGGGCAGCGCTCTGCCAGCAGCTGGCGATGTCGCCACGCTGGATTCCGACCCCCTGCGGTGTTTCGACAAGTCCACGTCGGACCTGATGGTTGCCGAGGTTGACCGTGCCCATGACGACGGGGACACGCTCGGCGGCGTAGTCGAGGTTTTGGCCTACGGGCTTCCGCCGGGGCTCGGCTCATACGTTCATTGGGACCGCCGCATCGATTCGCAGCTCGCAGGCGCGCTGATGGGCATTCAGGCGATCAAGGGCGTCGAGGTCGGAGACGGATTTCTCACGACGACGCGGCGGGGTTCCGAGGCGCACGACGAGCTTTTTCAGACCGACGCTGGCATTACGCGGTCAAGCGATCGCGCCGGCGGAACCGAGGGCGGCATGACCACGGGCACTGTTCTCCGGGTCCGCGCTGGCATGAAGCCCATTGCGACAGTTCCCCACGCTCTGCGCACGGTGGATGTGGAGAAGGGTGGTCCTGCTGAAGCGCACCACCAGCGCTCTGACGTGTGCGCGGTGCCCGCAGCAGGCGTTGTGGCCGAAGCGATGGTGGCCCTTGTGCTGGCTAACTCGATGCTGGAGAAGTTCGGAGGCGATTCGGTCACCGAGACGCGCCGCAACCTCGATTCCTATGTGTCGTCTATTCCCGGATCGCTGTCGACCACGTCAGCATCCGATCCTTCGCTCGCCTAATGGCGGGGGAGGAGGCGCGCCCCGTCGTCATTTTCATCGGTGCGCCGGGTTCGGGCAAGACCAAGATCGGCAGAAGAGTTGCCAAACTCCTCGGCGTGACGTTCGTCGATTCCGACAAGCGCATAGTCGCTGAGCACGGGGACATCGCCGACATTTTCACGCAGCACGGCGAGCCCTATTTTCGGGAGCTTGAGCGAGCGACGATAAGCGAAGCGCTTCGTGAGCGAGTAGTTCTTTCTGTGGGTGGGGGTGCCGTCATGCATCCAGAAACTCGGGCCGAGTTCGCCCAGCATCGAATTGTGCAGCTCACGGTCTCTGCAGAGGCAGTCGAGAGCCGGATCACCGGAGGAAAACGCCCTCTCCTCTCCTCGGGGCTCGACGCCTGGCGCACACTGGTAGACAAGCGAAGCAGTGTCTACAACGAGCTGGCGACGCGATCATGGGATACGTCGAGCCGCCCGATCGACTCGATCGCCGCAGATATCGCCGAATGGGTCGCTGACGAGGCCGACATCCCGCTCGCGGCACAGCGCACAACGACAGACGGGAACGAAGCACGATGAGCATCACGACGATCACGGTGAGCGGCACCGAGCCTTACGATGTGCTCGTCGGGCGAGACATTCTGGGCACGCTGCCCTCTGTTATCGGGCCGGATGCGCGCAAGGTTCTGATCGTGCATCCTCCGACTCTCGCTGCCCGAGCGGCCGAGCTTCGTGAGAACCTACTCGACACCTATGAGGTCGTCCTCGCAGAGATCCCGGATGCCGAGGCTGGCAAGCGGGTGGAGGTCGCCGCATTCTGCTGGCAGGTTCTGGGCCAGTCTGATTTCACGCGATCGGATGTTGTCGTCGGCTTCGGCGGCGGCGCCGTCACCGACCTCGCCGGTTTCGTTGCGGCAACGTGGTTGCGCGGAGTTCGTCTCGTGCAGATCCCCTCAACCCTCCTGGGCATGGTCGACGCAGCCATAGGCGGCAAGACCGGTATCAATACGAACGAGGGCAAGAACCTTGTCGGCTGCTTTTATGCCCCGGCCGGTGTCATCGTTGATCTCGACGTTCTCACGGGTCTCAGCAAGATGGAGATCCTCGCTGGGTTCGGCGAGGTCGTGAAGTACGGCTTCATCGCGGAGCCCGAGATCCTCGACATCATCGAGCGCGATGTAGAGCGGGCTACCGACCCGTCGACGGAGGAGTTCCGCCGGCTCGTGGAGCTATCGATCGGCATCAAGGCTCGCGTGGTGGGGGATGACTTCACTGAGCAGGGACAGCGCGAGATTCTGAATTACGGGCACACCCTGGGCCACGCCGTGGAATATGCAGAGCGCTTTCAATGGCGTCACGGCGCGGCTGTCGCGATCGGCATGATGTTTGCCGCCGAGCTTGCCCGGCTGAGTGGGCGCCTCTCCGATGATGTCGTTGACCGTCATCGCTCAATTCTCGAGTCGTTACAGTTGCCGACCACCTACCCTGCGGGGCGGTGGAACACCCTGATCAGCGTGATGAAGCGCGATAAAAAGGCTCGCGGGGAGCTGCTTCGGTTCATCATTCTTGACGATGTCGGTCGCCCGACCGTGCTCGCCGGCCCGGACCAAAGCCTGCTCTTCGCCGCATATCAGGAGATTGGTTCGTAGCTGCCCGAGGCGGCATTGGGCTTCACGGTGTCGAGGCAGTAAACTTGCCCTCCGGCGCACTCGCCCGCATTTTCTCCGGCAGCTCTAAGCCGGTGTCACCCCGATTGAACGGATTCTCGCCTCATGGCATCAACTGCTGACATCAAGAACGGCGTCGTTATCAAGATCGACGGCCAGCTCTGGACTGTTATCGACTTCCAGCACGTCAAGCCCGGCAAGGGTGGCGCATTCGTGCGCACGAAGATGAAGAACGTCGTCACTGGCAAGACCGTCGACAAGACCTACAACGCTGGCACCAAGATCGAGACCGAGAACGTTGATCGCCGCGACTTCACCTACCTGTACAAGGACGGCGAGTCGTTCGTGTTCATGGATTCAACGGACTACGACCAGATCAACGTTCCCGAGTCCGTCGTCGGCGATGCTCAGAACTTCATGCTCGAGAACCAGCCCGTCACCATTGCGCTCAACAACGGCAACCCGCTGTACATCGACCTGCCAGCATCCGTCGTGCTCGAGATCACCTACACGGAGCCTGGCCTCCAGGGTGACCGCTCTACCGGTGGAACCAAGCCCGCGACGGTAGAAACCGGGTACGAGATCCAGGTGCCCCTGTTCCTTGAGACGGGAACCCGCGTCAAGGTCGACACCCGCACGGGCGACTACCTGGGCCGCGTCAACGACTAGTGAGCGCTCGCACTAAAGCGCGCAAGCGCGCTCTCGACATTCTCTATGGCGCAGATCTCCGTGAGATCTCGCTCAACAGCGCAATTGCGGCGGAATCCGAACGCGCCTCCCACGAACCCGCCCGCCAAGAGTCGTGGCGCTATGCGCTCCAGATCGTCACAGGAATCACCGAGCATGGCGATGAGATCGATGAACTCATCGAGACCTACGCCCAGGGCTGGACGATCGACCGCATGCCCGTGCTCGATCGTGCTCTCGTGCGCATCGGAATCTGGGAGATCATGTTCAACGATGAGGTGCCAGACGCCGTGGCGATTTCGGAGGCGGTGAAGCTCGCAGAAGAGCTGAGCACCGACGATTCCGCTGGTTTTGTCAACGGACTTCTCGGCAGGATTGCCCAGCTCCGCGCTTAGATTTCGTTCCGTTACGCACTGTTTGATCGCGCGTCCGTCGCAGCACTACGTTCATGAGGTGACTTTGATCGCCTCTGCACCTACCGCCACGACGGGCGCGCTTTCTGTTTCCCTCTCAGGGGTCGGACGAGTGTTTGACGACCGCGTTGTCCTGCGGGATGTCGACCTGGATATTGCCGCCGGTGAGGTCATCGCTCTCGTCGGCGCATCCGGCTGCGGCAAGTCCACTCTCCTTCGGCAGGTTTCGGGACTAGACCGCCCGAGCTCCGGCAGCATCACCATTGCGGGCACAGCGGTTACGGGAATCGATCTGCGCTGTTCCGTGGGATTTCAGGAACCTCGGCTGCTGCCGTGGCGCACTCTCGCTCACAACGTCTCCCTCGGTCTGCCACGCGGTACCGAGCGGGAGGAGGGCCGGGCGCGAGTGGCAGAGCTGCTGCGCCTCGTCGGGCTCTCCGATTCGGCCGCCCTTCGCCCTCGGCAGGTGTCCGGGGGAATGGCTCAGCGCGCCTCGCTCGCCCGTGCGCTCGCCCGCAAGCCCGGCGTTCTCGTGCTCGACGAGCCGTTCGGTGCTCTCGACGCCCTAACCCGACTGCAAATGCAGGATCTGCTCCTCGATATCCACACGGTCGAACCGACCACGATTCTTCTCGTCACTCACGATGTCGACGAGGCACTCTATTTGGCCGACCGGGTGGTGTTAATCGGCACGCATCCGGATGCTCCTCGTAACAGCGGAGCGGGCATCCGCAGCATCATTCAGGTTCCGGGGGAGCGCCCTCGCGACCGCGGAGATGCGACCCTCGCCCAGCTGCGCGCTGATCTTCTCAGCGGCCTCGGCGTTCACACTCATCACCACGCATAACTCCCTTTTCATCCATAATCGCAAGGATCACAGCATGAGACTCGCACCAACCCTTTCTGCAGTTGCTCTGGCCGCCGCCAGCGTGCTCGTTCTTTCTGGCTGTGTTGCCGGGGAGGGTTCTGCCATAAACGCCGAGCCGACGGCCGAGGACTGGAGCACGAGCACCCTCAATATCGACTTCGCTACGTATAACCCGCTGAGCCTGATCATCAAGGAGCAGGGCTGGCTCGAAGAGGAACTCGATGGTGTCACCGTGAACTGGTTGCAGTCCGCCGGTTCAAACAAGGCAAACGAGGCACTTCGCGCCGGGGCTGTCGACGTGGGATCCACTGCCGGTTCTGCCGCTCTTCTTGCTCGGTCGAATGGGTCTCCCATCCAGGTGATCAGCATCTACTCGCAGCCCGAGTGGGCCGCCATCGTTGTTCCCGATGGTTCGGCTATCTCCGATGTCACCGACCTCCGCGGCAAGAAGATCGCCGCGACCAAGGGAACCGACCCCTACTTCTTCCTTCTCCAGGCTCTTGAGGAGGCGGGTGTTGGCCTCGACGAGGTCACGATCGAGAACCTCCAGCACGCTGACGGCGCCGCCGCTCTCGCCGCAGGAGCGGTTGACGCATGGTCCGGCCTTGACCCGATCATGGCCACGTCTGAGGTTCAATCGAACACCAAGCTGATCTACCGCAACATCGACTTCAACACGTATGGCTTTCTCAACGCGACGGAAGACTTCATCACGAACCACGCGGATGTTGCCCAGGTCGTCGTCAACGCCTACGAGAAGGCCCGCGAGTGGGCGACGGCGAACCCCGATGACGCCGCCGCGATTCTTGCCGAGGTCGCAGGAATTGATGTCGCCATCGCTGAGAAGGTTCTCATCGAGCGCACAAACTTCGATGTTGGAGCGCCCGGCAAGCGTCAGCGAGACGTGCTCGCGATCGTCGGCCCCATCTTCGTCGAGTCTGGGGACGTGACGTCACAGGACACGATTGACGCTGCGCTCGATTCAATCTTCAACGACACCTTCTTCGCGAAGGCCGACGCATCGGCGATCGGAAACTAGTGAATCCTCGGCAGTCCCCGACGGCAGCCCCCGCACTCCAGAACAGTGCGGGGGCTCCCGCCACGCTCCATCAGTATTCATCCGGCTACGGTTACTCCGCCGCCGGAAATCAAGCGAACGCTCTGCCGCCCGCTCCCGAAACGGGCCGACGACGCGGCAAGAGTCTCTATGTAGCGGCAGGCTTCGTTCTCCCCGTCTTTCTCCTTGTCGCATGGTTCACGGTTTCGGCACTAGAACTCGTCCCTGCATTCAAACTGCCGTCCCCGGAATCCGTCTGGACTGCGGCAACGCAGCTGTTTGCCGACGGCAGCTTGGTCAAGCACATCGCAATCTCAACCCAGCGCGTGCTCATCGGCTTCGCCGTTGGAGCCGTGGTTGGGCTCGTCCTCGGTGCCGCAGTCGGACTCTCGCGATGGGCCAGCGCCTTTCTTGCACCCACAATCGGTGCCTTCAGAGCCGTTCCTTCGCTCGCCTGGGTACCACTCTTGGTTCTCTACGTGGGCATCAGCGAAGACTCCAAGGTTGCCCTCATTGCTATCGGCGCTCTCTTTCCGGTCTATACGACGGTGGCTGGCGCTCTTCGCCACGTCGACCCGCAGCTGGTCGAGTTGGGTCAGGCGTATGGCCTTGGCCGGCTTAGCCTGCTTGCCCAGGTGCAACTTCCCGCAGTTGTGCCGAGCATCGTCTCAGGACTCCGCCTCGCCCTCGCGCAGGCATGGCTCTTCCTGGTCGCCGCTGAGCTCATTGCGTCGTCGATGGGTCTCGGGTTCCTGCTTGTCGACTCGCAGAACAACGGCCGCGTTGACCGCATGTTCCTCACGATCATCCTTCTGGGCATCATCGGCAAGACAACGGATGCGCTCATCGGGCTACTTGAGAAGTACCTGCTTAAGCGTTGGGGCTAGTCCGCGCGTCGGGCTCATCGTGACGCGGTAAGCTAGACGAATCAGACATCCTTTAAGAGCCGTCCAGTGAGGCGGGGAAGGAGGTCAGAATGCCGGAACGCGTAGTTCTGCAGCAGGCTGACATCGCGCGTGCCCTCACGCGCATCTCCCACGAGATTCTCGAATCCAACAGGGGAGCAGACGGTCTCGTCATCCTCGGGATTCCCACGAGGGGCGTGATTCTCGCACAGCGCATCGCCGCTCTCGTCAGCGAGATCTCGGGTACCCCCGTCGAGGCAGGTGCCCTCGACGTCACGATGTACCGTGACGATCTCTCGCGCGGTCGCGTTCGCACCCCAGCGCCCACCCATATTCCTGCGGGCGGAGTCGACGGTCGCGTAGTCGTTCTTGTCGATGACGTTCTCTACTCGGGGCGCACTATCCGGGCTGCGCTCGATGCCCTCGGTGACATCGGCCGCCCCCGCGTCGTTCGTCTCGCGGCCCTGGTCGATCGAGGCCACCGCGAGCTGCCGATCAGGCCAGACTTCGTTGGCAAGAACCTGCCATCGTCACAGCTGGAGCGCATCAACGTTCGCCTGCACGAGGCCGACGGCCAAGAGTTCGTCAGCATTGATGGCCAGGCGGACGAGGCGACCCGATGAGGCACTTACTGAGCACCCGCGACCTGACCCGTGATGCCGCGGTCAACATCCTTGATGTCGCAGAGGATATGGCGGAGGTCTCAACCCGCGAGGTCAAGAAGCTTCCGGCGCTGAGAAGCAAGACGGTCGTCAATCTCTTTTTCGAAGACTCGACGCGCACCCGTATCTCGTTTGAGGCTGCCGCCAAACGACTCAGCGCCGACGTGATCAACTTCTCGGCCAAGGGTTCAAGTGTGTCGAAGGGCGAGAGCCTCAAAGACACGGCACAGACTCTTGCTGCAATCGGTGCGGACGCTGTCGTCGTGCGTCACGGCGCCTCCGGTGCACCGCAGACACTCGCAACCAGCGGTTGGATCGACGCCGGAATCGTGAACGCAGGTGACGGAACGCACGAGCATCCCACCCAGGCGCTTCTCGACGCTTTTACGATCCGACGCCGGCTTCACGGCGCAGCATCCCGGGGCCGTGACCTTGATGGTGTCACGGTCACGATCGTCGGCGACGTGCTGCACTCACGGGTGGCCCGGTCGAACGTGTGGCTTCTGACGACACTGGGCGCACAGGTCAGGCTCGTTGCCCCTCCGACTCTTCTGCCGGTCGGCGTTAGCTCGTGGCCGGCCACGGTGAGCTACGACCTTGACTCGTCACTTGAGCAGGCTACCGACGTGGTCATGATGCTCCGGGTGCAGTCCGAGCGCATGCATGCGGCGTTTTTTCCCAACGCTAGGGAGTATTCCCGGTGGTGGGGGCTCGACGACGCGCGGCTCGCTCAGTTGGGCGAGGGTAGCATTGTCATGCACCCTGGCCCGATGAATCGCGGATTCGAAATTTCGTCGGGCGCAGCGGATTCAAAGGCGTCTACCGTGCTCGAGCAGGTGTCGAATGGTGTTTCTGTGAGGATGGCTGTGCTGTACCTCTTGCTTTCAGGCGAACGGGAGGGTCTGGCATGAATGAGTCGTTGATTGTGCGCGGTGCTGCGCTGGTGGATGGAAGCCGAACAGACCTGCTGGTCCGCGACGGCGTCATCGTTGAGATGGGCCACGCACTCAGTGCTTCTGGTGCAACGGTGATCGACGCCGACGGGCTGCTCGCGCTCCCGGGGCTCGTCGACCTTCATACGCACCTGCGGGAGCCCGGCTTCGAGCAGAGCGAGACGGTGCTTACGGGGTCACAGGCGGCTGCTGCCGGTGGGTTCACCGCCGTGCACGCTATGGCCAACACATCGCCGGTCGCCGACACCGCGGGAGTAGTCGAGCAGGTCGCGTCTCTGGGCGATGCCGCTGGCTACGCCACCGTGCGTCCCGTCGGGGCGGTCACTGTGGGCTTGCGCGGAGAAAGTCTCGCCGAGATTCGCGCCATGGCATCGAGTCGCGCCGCAGTTCGAGTCTTCAGCGACGACGGCAAATGCGTTTCTGATGCACTTCTCATGCGTCGGGCGCTTGAGTACGTCAAGGCATTCGACGGAGTCATTGCCCAACATGCTCAGGAGCCGCGCCTGACCGAGGGCGCCCAGATGAACGAGGGCGTCGTCTCTGGGGAACTCGGCCTGGCAGGATGGCCCGCCGTAGCAGAAGAGGCCATTATCGCCCGCGACGTGTTGCTGGCAGAGCATGTCGGGTCCCGCGTGCACATCTGCCACCTCTCGACTGCAGGTTCCGTCGAGGTTGTGCGCTGGGCAAAGTCCCGGGGAATTGCCGTGACAGCCGAGGTGACGCCTCACCACCTTCTACTCGATGAGGAACTCGTGCGCAGCTACGACGCCCGCTACAAGGTGAACCCGCCTCTGCGCCGGGCAGAAGACGTTATGGCGCTCCGCGCCGGACTGGCCGACGGCACGATCGACATCGTCGCAACCGACCACGCCCCGCATCCGGTCGAAGACAAGGATTGTGAATGGGGTGCCGCAGCATTCGGCATGGTTGGTCTTGAAACGGCGCTGTCCGTCGTGCAGGCGTCGACAGTCGAGACCGGGCATCTGGCCTGGACCGATGTCGCGAGGGTTCTCTCGTCGGCACCGGCCGCGATCGGTCGGCTCGGCGGATACGCACGGGGCGTCGTAGTCGGCGCTCCGGCGAACATCACTCTCTATGACACGGCGGCCCGCTCGGTGTTCAGCACGCCGGATCTCCGCGGCAAGAGCACCAACTCCCCGTATCTCGGCCGAGAGCTCCCCGGCCGGGTCGTCACCACGATCCACAACGGATATGCCACTGTGCTCGACGGCGCGCTCGTCGACCCCGAAACAGTGGCGAGAGCGGCAGGAGCGCACCGTGGATAAGAATGTCCTTCTCTGGGTCGTCGTGGCCTTCCTCGTTGTTCTTCTCATCCTTATGTATCTCGGTTGGCAGGCGAGGCGACGACGACAGGCGTCACTTCCCGCGACTCGACCAGTTCCGGCCACTGTCGGTGACGAGTTCTTTAGAGCGAGCGCTTTCTATGTCGCCACGACTCTCGCAGGAGAGCCCCTCAACCGAGTCGCGGTTAACGGGCTCGGCTTTAGGGCGCGCGCCGAGATCATCGTTGCCAGCGAGGGGATCGTGCTCGCCATCCCGGGCCAACCGCAGACATGGCTGCCGGCGAACGATCTGCGGGGCGTCGACCGCGCGACCTGGACGATCGACCGTGTCGTCGAACGCGACGGCCTAGTGCTTGTTGCGTGGGACCTCGTGGGCGACGACTCTCGCGTTTCGGTCGACTCGTACCTGAGGTTCGATAGAGCCGCAGAAGTAACCACATTCTCCGAAGCCGTAACCCGGCTTCTTCATAACTCAGCATCACACTCGTCCACCCAGGGAGGACTCGCCTAGTGGCAATCTCAGAACCCGCCGTTCTTGTACTCGAAGACGGCAGCCGTTTCACCGGTAATGCCTATGGGGCCATCGGTCGCACGTTCGGCGAAGCCGTATTCGCAACCGGCATGACCGGCTACCAAGAGACCCTCACAGACCCGTCGTATGCGGGTCAGATCGTCGTTATGACGGCGCCCCACATCGGCAACACCGGTGTCAACGGCGAAGACACCGAATCATCCCGCATCTGGGTATCGGGCTTCGTCGTGCGAGACCCCTCTCGCGTCGTCTCCAATTACCGGGCGACCGGCAGCCTCGATGACCAGCTCGTCGAAGAGGGCATCGTCGGAATCAGCGGGATTGACACTCGTGCCATCACCCGCCGCCTGCGCGATGCTGGTGCCATGAGGGCCGGAATCTTCTCAGGGGCAGACGCTGCCCTCAGCGACGACGAGCAGCTGGCGGCGGTGCGTGCAGGGGCAGAGATGTCGGGACAAAACCTCTCCGGCAGCGTCTCGACAACCGAGCCGTACACGATTAAGGCAGAAGGCGAGCGCATTGGCTCAGTCGCTGTCCTCGATCTTGGCGTGAAGTCTTCGACCCTTCGATACCTTTCGGCCCGTGGCTTCGATGTGCATGTGATGCCCCAGACGGTGACTCTCGACGAGCTTCTCGCGCTCAACCCGAGCGCCGTGTTCTATTCGAACGGCCCCGGCGACCCCGGCGCATCTGATCACCACGTCGAGCTGCTCCAGGGAGTGCTCCGCAACAACCTTCCGTTCTTCGGAATCTGCTTCGGCAATCAGTTGCTCGGTCGTGCCCTCGGCTACGGCACCTACAAGCTCTCATTTGGCCACCGTGGCATTAACCAGCCCGTTGTCGATCGCGGCACGGGCCGCGTCGAGATCACCTCGCACAATCACGGATTCGCGGTGGATGCTCCCATCGGCGAACCGAGCGAGTCACCCGCCGGATTCGGTCGGGTCGAGGTGAGCCACGTCAACCTCAACGACAACGTCGTCGAGGGCCTTCGCGCTCTCGATATCCCCGCGTTCTCGGTGCAGTACCACCCCGAGGCGGCCGCTGGCCCGCACGACGCAAACTACCTCTTCGACCGATTCCGCGACATGGTGCTCGACCACCAGAAGAAGGACGCCAAGTAATGCCCAAGCGCGACGACATCAAGTCAGTCCTCGTCATCGGCTCCGGCCCGATCGTCATCGGTCAGGCCTGTGAGTTCGACTACTCGGGCACCCAGGCCTGCCGCGTTCTCCGGGAGGAGGGCGTGCGCGTGATTCTTATCAATTCCAACCCGGCCACGATCATGACCGACCCGGACTTCGCCGACGCCACCTACGTCGAGCCGATTACGTGGGAAGTTATCGAGTCCATCATCCAGAAGGAGAAGCCCGACGCCATCCTTCCCACACTCGGTGGCCAGACGGCCCTCAACGCTGCCATTGAGCTGCACGAGCACGGCATCCTCGAAAAGTATGGCGTCGAACTCATCGGAGCTAACTTCGAAGCGATCAACAAGGGCGAAGACCGCCAGATCTTCAAGGAGCTCGTGCTCGAGTGCGGCGCAGATGTTGCCCGCTCGCATATCGCCCACACCGTAGAAGAGGCGATCGACTTCGCTGAGGATCTCGGCTACCCGCTCGTTATCCGCCCGTCATTCACGATGGGTGGCCTCGGCTCAGGCTTCGCCTATAACCGCGAAGAGCTTGTGCGCATGGTGAGCGACGGCCTGCACCAGAGCCCGACGACCGAGGTGCTGCTTGAGGAGTCCATCCTCGGCTGGAAAGAGTACGAGCTCGAGCTCATGCGCGACACCTCGGACAACACCGTCGTGGTGTGTTCGATCGAAAACGTCGACCCGGTCGGTGTGCACACGGGAGACTCGATCACGGTTGCCCCGGCGCTGACCCTCACCGACGTCGAGTTCCAGAACCTGCGCAACATCGGCATCGACATCATTCGCGCCGTCGGTGTCGACACGGGCGGATGCAACATCCAGTTCGCCATCGACCCCGCGACGGGCCGAGTGATCGTCATCGAGATGAACCCCCGCGTATCGCGTTCAAGCGCGCTTGCGTCGAAGGCAACCGGATTCCCGATCGCCAAAATCGCCGCGAAGCTCGCGATTGGTTACCGTCTCGACGAGATCCCCAATGACATCACCAAGGTCACCCCGGCGAGCTTTGAGCCAACGCTCGACTATGTCGTCGTCAAGGTTCCTCGCTTCGGATTCGAGAAGTTCCCCGCCGCCGATACGACGCTGACGACAACGATGAAATCCGTCGGCGAGGCGATGGCTATTGGGCGCAACTACGCGACCGCCCTGCAGAAGGCTCTGCGTTCGCTCGAAAAGCGCGGATCGTCGTTCCACTGGAATGGTGATGCCCGCTCCAAGGACGAGCTCCTCGCCGTGGCAGCCGTTCCGACGGATGGTCGCATCATCACGGTGCAGCAGGCTCTTGTCGCCGGCGCCACGAGCGAAGAGGTTTTCGCCGCGACGGGGATCGACCCCTGGTTCATTGACCAGATCATTCTCATCAACGAGGTGGCGGCGGATGTCGCCGACGCAGCAGAACTCGACGCGCGCGTTCTTCGGCACGCCAAGGAGCACGGGTTCAGCGACGCCCAGGTGGCGCAGTTGCGTGGGTTGCCCGAGGCTGAGGTTCGCGAGCTGCGTTATGCGCTCGGCGTTCGCCCCGTCTTCAAGACGGTCGACACGTGCGCGGGGGAGTTCCCGGCCCTGACGCCGTACCACTACTCCAGCTACGAGCAGGAGACCGAGGTTGTGCCGAGTGACCGCCGCAAGGTGATCATTCTCGGCTCGGGACCGAACCGCATCGGCCAGGGAATCGAGTTCGACTACTCCTGCGTGCACGCGTCCTTCGCCCTCTCGGACGCCGGTTTCGAGACCATCATGGTCAACTGCAACCCCGAGACCGTGTCTACCGACTATGACACCTCCGATCGCCTCTACTTCGAGCCGCTGACGCTTGAGGATGTGCTGGAGATCATCCACGCCGAGAGCGCGAGCGGCGAACTCGTTGGCGTTGTCGTGCAGCTCGGCGGCCAAACCGCTCTGGGTCTCGCCAAGGGCCTCAAAGAGGCCGGTGTGCCCATCCTCGGCACGTCGCCAGAGTCGATCGACCTGGCCGAAGAGCGTGGTCTGTTCCAGGGCATCCTCGACGCCGCCGGTCTTGTTGCCCCGCGCAACGGCACTGCGATCGACATTGCCGGCGCGGTAAGCGTCGCGGAATCGATCGGTTTTCCCGTGCTCGTTCGCCCCTCGTTCGTGCTGGGCGGTCGCGGCATGGAGATCGTTTACGACACCCCATCGCTGGAGAACTACTTCGAACGCATGGAGGGCCAGGTTGTTATCGCGGATGGTTACCCCCTCCTCGTCGACCGCTTTCTCGATGACGCCGTCGAAATCGACATTGACGCGCTTTACGACGGCGAGCAGCTTTATGTCGGCGGAGTCATGGAGCACATCGAGGAGGCCGGAATTCATTCGGGCGACTCGAGCTGCACGCTCCCGCCCGTAACGCTGGGTCGGGAGCAGATTGCTCGAGTCAAAGAGGCGACTCTTGCGATCGCCGAGGGTATCGGCGTTCGTGGCCTGCTCAACGTGCAGTTCGCGATCGGCGCTGGAGTGCTCTATGTGCTCGAGGCTAACCCGCGCGCATCGCGTACGGTTCCCTTCGTCGCCAAGGCGACGGGCACCCAGATTGCCAAGGCTGCCGCCCGCATCATGGTGGGCACGACAATCGCCGAGCTCATCGCCGAGGGAATGCTGCCAGAGCACGACGGGGCAGTCGTTCCCATGGACTCGCCGGTTGCGGTCAAGGAGGCCGTCCTCCCGTTCAAGCGGTTCCGCACCAAGGAGGGTCGCATCGTCGACTCGGTATTGGGCCCGGAGATGCGGTCCACGGGCGAGGTCATGGGCTTCGACTCGAACTTCCCCAAGGCGTTTGCCAAGAGCCAGGTAGCCGCGTCCGTGCGCCTGCCTCACACGGGAACCGTGTTCGTCTCGGTCGCCGACCGCGACAAGCGTGCGATCGTGCTCCCCGTTGTGCGTCTGCAGCAGCTGGGCTTCACGATCTTGGCAACGTTGGGAACCGCCGAGATCCTCAGCCGCAACGGCATTACGGCTGAAATCGTGCGCAAGTACGACCAGGGCGGGGCCGCCGACGGCGAAGAGCCAACGATCGTCGATCTGATCAACGACCAGAAGGTCGACATCGTCATCAACACCCCGAGTGGGCGCAGTGCTCGGGCTGACGGCTACGAGATTCGCGCGGCAGCAGTGGCTGCTGATCTGCCGCTCTACACGACGATCGCCCAGGTTGGCGCAGCCGTTGCCTCCATTGAGTCGATGCGCGAAGGGTTCGACGTCAAGTCGCTCCAGGTGCATGCGGCGGAGCGTGCAGAGCGGCTCGCGCTTGTCAACTAGATTCGGAACCCGCCTCGAGGATGCCGTTGAGCGCACAGGTCGCCTGTGCGTGGGAATTGACCCGCACCCGTACCTGCTCTCATCGTGGGGGCTTTCTGATACCGCGGAGGGCATCCGGGACTTTTCGTTCCGGGTGCTCGACGCGGCGCAGGGTGCTGCGGGAATCATCAAGCCCCAGGTTGCCTTCTTCGAACGTCACGGCTCGGCGGGGTACGCCGTGCTCGAAGATCTTCTGGCAGCGGCTCGATCAGCGGGCATTCTCGTGATTGCGGATGCGAAGCGCGGGGATGTTGGCACGAGCGTAGAGGCTTACGGCCAGGCCTGGCTTACGCCGGGCAGCCCGCTCGAGGCTGATGCGATGACCGTGAGCGCGTTTCAGGGTGTCGGTTCGCTCGACGCCGTGCTCGCTCTCGCCGAGTCGAGCGGAAAGGGCGTTTTTGTTCTTGCCGCGACCTCGAATCCCGAATCCGCACTCATCCAGCAGGCAAAGACCTCCGCCGGCACGACCGTGTCTTCTCAGATCATCGGCGAGCTGGGGGCGTGGAATACGACCCAGCAGACGGCTCCTGATCAGTGGGGTTCTGCAGGCGTGGTTCTCGGCGCGACCGTTGCGCTTGGAGATTATGGGGTCAGCCCACGCGACCTAGAGAACATGCCAATTCTCGCTCCAGGGTTTGGCCACCAGGGGGCTCAGCTTTCCGACCTTCGTGCCCTGTTCGGTGACGCATCCCGCTCCGTTCTCGTGAGCGCATCCCGCAGCATCCTCTCGGCCGGACCCGACGGGGTCGCTGGCGCTATCGCCGCGCACTCCGAGGAGATACGGGCGGCGGCATCGAAAGCATCCGGTGCCTAGGATGGCTGAATGCCGAGCCTGACGCCTCCCGAGGTAGACCGTGCTGCCGCCTCGCGGGCTGCGGTTGCCGCACGACGGGCGAGAGCTGAGATCAAACGAGCGATCAGTGCGGGGGAGCGTTCCGCCCGCGACGTCGCGCGACGAGCATGGAATGACCCCGATTCGGCAGAGGCCAGTCTTCGGGTCACAGAGTTGCTCACGAGCATCCCGGGTATCGGCCCGGTTCGTGTTGCGGCCCTGTTGTCTCGCCTTGAGATATCGGATTCAAAACGGGTCGGCGGCCTCGGACGACGCCAAAGAATACGACTGGAGAATTGGTTGACCGAGCGCGAGCACACAGAGCCGACGACGAAGGGACGCCTTGTCGTTCTCGCGGGGCCTACCGCCGTGGGCAAGGGCACCGTCTCGACATACATCCGCGAGAACTTTCCCAACGTTCACCTTTCGGTCTCGGCGACCACGAGGGCTCCGCGCCCGGGAGAAGTCGATGGTGTCAACTACTACTTTGTGACGGACGAGGAGTTCGATCGGCTCGAAGAGTCGGGCCAGATGCTCGAGACCGCCACCGTGCACAACGCCTACCGGTATGGCACACCAAAACCGCCGATCGATGAGGCGCTCGCCCAGGGCCAGAGCGTGCTGCTGGAGATCGATATTCAGGGCGCACGGTCGGTGCGCAAGGTCATGCCAGAGGCGATCCTCGTCTTTTTGCTTCCTCCGAGCTGGGAAGAACTGGTGCGCAGACTCATCGGTCGCGGCACGGAAGGGCCGGAGGAACAGGCCAGGAGGCTGGCAACGGCGAAGGTCGAGCTGGCGGCCCAAGATGAGTTCGATTACCGTGTCGTCAACCGTACGGTCAGCAAAGCGGCCCAGGAAGTCGTAGACTTGATCTCTACGTCTCGCAGCAGCACGAAGGCCGATTGACGGCCACAAGGAGTATTCGACAATGGTCAACCGCACCCAGGGCATCATCGATCCCCCCATCGACGAGCTTCTCTCTAAGGTCGACTCCAAGTACGCACTCGTGATCTTCGCGTCGAAGCGCGCACGCCAGATCAACGACTACTACGCAGACCTTCACGAGGGAAGCCTGTTCGACAACGTCGGGCCGCTCGTCGACTCGACGATCGACGACAAGCCCCTCACCGTTGCTCTCCACGAGATCAGCGAAGACAAGCTCGTTATCAAGCCGCTCGCCGAATAACACCCGGTAGGCCTGCCCGCCCTCCGGTCGCGGCAGGCCCGGCCCCGCGGGGCCGTATCCTCGCGAATCGACATCCTGCGGAACTACGCCGATTGAGGAGTGCGCATGCCGACGAGCCCCGCCGCCCTGACCATTGTCGTTGGCATCACCGGAGGCATCGCTGCCTATAAGGCGGTCGGCGTCGTCCGAGGGCTCGTCCTTGAAGGCCACGACGTCCACGTCATCGCCACGGAGGCCGCACTTCGCTTTGTTGGCCGCCCGACGCTAGAGGCGATCAGCAGAAACCCTGTGAACACTGACCTCTACGAGGGTGTCGCCGAGGTCCGACACGTTGCGATCGGCCAGTCGGCCGACGTGATCGTGATAGCTCCAGCGACGGCAAACACGATTGCCAAGCTTGCAGCCGGAATCGCGGACGATCTTCTGGGCAACACCGTACTTGCGAGCACCGCACCGATCGTCATCGCCCCGGCGATGCACACAGAAATGTGGCAGAACCCCGCCACCGTCACCAATATGGCGACCCTCCGCACCCGCGGTTTTCATGTTGTGGGCCCCGCGGTCGGTCAGCTTACCGGCGCAGATTCCGGCCCCGGCCGGCTTGCCGAGCCCGAGCAAATCATCGAAGCAACTCTCGCCGCGGTTAAGGACCAGGATCTCGCCGGGCGGTCGATCGTTGTCACGGCCGGTGGCACGCGCGAGCCTCTCGATCCTGTTCGCTTTCTTGGAAACCGATCCAGCGGCAAGCAGGGTGTCGCGCTGGCGACCGCCGCAGCAGCTCGCGGCGCAACCGTGACGCTGATCGCCGCCAATCTCGAAGTCGTGCCGCCAGCATCCGTCACCGTCGTGTCGGTTGAATCGGCCCGGGAGCTTCGGGATGCGGTCATGGAGGCTGCGCTGACCGCGGACACAGTGATCATGGCTGCGGCCGTGGCCGACTACCGCCCGAGCAGCGTCGCTGAGGGCAAGATCAAGAAGGAGACGCAGGGCGAGGAACTCGTGCTGAGCCTCGTCAAGAACCCTGACATTCTTGCCGAGATTGCGTCGTCTAAGCGGCCAGACCAGGTGATCGTCGGGTTTGCAGCGGAGACCGAAAACGACCCCGAAAAGCTTCTCGAGCTGGGGCGCCAGAAACTGGCTCGCAAGGGGTGCGACTTTCTCGTGCTCAACACCGTGGGCGTTGGCGTGGTCTTTGCAACAGATCTCAACACCATTACGGTGCTCAACCGCGCTGGGCATATAGTTGCCGAGGCTGCTGGATCAAAGGTGTCAGTGGCCGACCGTATTCTTGATGTGCTCCTCTGACTGACACCGAAGGCATTGCCCCTATGAATGATTCCCTGCGCCTGTTCACCTCCGAATCGGTGACCGAGGGCCACCCGGACAAGATCTGCGATCAGATTTCCGACAGCATCCTTGACGCACTGCTCACGCAGGATCCCCATAGCCGGGTCGCCGTCGAAACGTTGGTCACGACAGGGCTCGTTCATGTCGCTGGAGAGGTGACCACGAGCGGATACGTCGACATCCCCGGCATCGTGCGAGAGGTCATCACCCGCATCGGATACAACTCCTCCGAGGTCGGCTTCGACGGCAGCAACTGCGGCGTCACCGTATCTATCGGTGCGCAGTCGCCCGATATCGCTCAGGGCGTCGATCACGCTCTTGAGCAGCGCGAAGGTAGTGCGGTTGATGAGCTGAGTGCGCAGGGTGCGGGCGACCAGGGAATCATGTTCGGCTTCGCTACCAAAGAGACGCCGTCGTTCATGCCGATGCCAATCTGGCTCGCCCACAAGCTTGCGGAGCGCCTCGCAGAGATGCGCAAGGACGGGCACGTCGACTACCTCCGCCCCGACGGAAAGACCCAGGTCACGGTCGGATACGACGGCCACACTCCTCGAACGATCGATACCGTCGTTCTCTCAACTCAGCACGCACCCGGCGTGGGAATCGGCAACCTGACGGCCGATATCAAACAGTTCGTCATCGATCCCGTGCTGGCTGAGGCGGGGCTAGACGACTCCGCCGTCTCGCTCCTCGTGAACCCGACCGGCAAGTTTGAGATCGGCGGGCCCAAAGGTGACGCTGGCCTCACCGGTCGCAAGATCATCGTCGACACCTACGGTGGCGCATCCCGCCATGGTGGTGGCGCGTTCAGCGGAAAGGACCCGTCGAAGGTCGATCGTTCCGCGGCGTACGCCATGCGATGGGTGGCCAAGAACGCGGTCGCAGCCGGGTTGGCCGACCGGCTCGAGGTTCAGGTGGCCTATGCCATCGGCCGCGCCGCGCCTGTGGGCCTTTATGTCGAGTCTTTTGGCACCGGTGCAGTCGCAGACTCTGTGATCATCGACGCGATTCGCAATGTCTTCGACCTCCGGCCTGCAGCGATCATCCGAGACCTCGATCTGCTTCGCCCGATCTACGCCCGTACGGCGGCCTACGGTCACTTCGGCCGAGAGCTCCCCGACTTCACGTGGGAGCGACTCGACCGCGTCGACGACCTGCGTTCCGCCGCGGGTCTCTAGCCGTGACGGGCTCGGCACCGGTTGCCCGGGTCCTGATCGATTCACCCCTGCCGCAGCTTGATCGGCTATTCGACTACGAGATTCCTGAGGAATTCGCCGCCGATTGCGCCGCAGGAGTGCGCGTGCGGGTTCCGCTCAGATCTGCGGGTCGCGTCGCCGACGGCTATGTAATCGAGATTGCAGAACGCGGCGACTATTCGGGTGCCCTGAGTCAAATAGATTCCGTCGTATCACCGGTCTCGATCCTCGCCCCCGAGGTGTGGGCACTCGCGCG
Organism: Salinibacterium hongtaonis; assembly: GCF_003065485.1. GTDB lineage: Bacteria > Actinomycetota > Actinomycetes > Actinomycetales > Microbacteriaceae > Homoserinimonas > Homoserinimonas hongtaonis. The sequence goes on along the minus strand of NZ_CP026951.1, from coordinate 1,385,028 downwards.
AAAGCTTGCCGATCGTGCGGCTGGCAACGCGAGCGACATCATCCGCATCGCCGTCCCCAAACGGCAGGTCCGCGTCGAAAAAGCCTGGCTCGCGTTGCCAGAAGCCGTGAGCACCATGACGACTGATGACGTGCGACCCGTCGCACCCATGCCTCCGGAGTTCGCCCCCGGCCGCATCGCGGCACTGATTAACGATCGGGAAAGGGTTGCTCTCGATGCGGTTCCGCGGCTCGTATCAGTGGTGGACGCTGCAGTGCCGGGAGCGGAACCGCGGTGGGTTGGTCATTGGGCGGTCACCCTCGCGGCGGCGGCAGCGCACACCCTTGCGCAGGGTCTCAGCGCGATAATCGCTGTGCCGGACTATCGCGATCAAGGTCAGCTGATGGCCGCGCTCTCTGGTGTTGTCGCGGTCAACCGCGTGGTGCGGATGGATGCACGGCAGTCCAACCCGGAGCGGTATCGCAGCATCCTCGCCTGCCGCGGCGACGAGCCCCTCGTCATCATCGGCAATCGGTCTGCCGTCTATGCGCCCGCTCGCAACCTCGGGCTGATCGCAATGTGGGATGACGGCGATCCGCTCCATTCGGAGCCGCTGTCTCCTTACGTCCATGCCCGCGATGCCGCACTCGTGAGACAGGAACAGCAAAAGTGCGCCCTCATTTTCGCCTCCCACGCGCGGAGCACAGAAGTCCAGAGGCTCGTTGAGCTTGGGTGGCTGGGCGAGGTTGGGTCTGAACGCGCTGTGTTGCCCAAGGTCATTCCCACGGCTGCGCAGGAATCGCAGGATCGGCTCGCGGCCGGTGCCCGCATCCCGTCAGCAGCGTGGAGGGAGGCCCGTGCCGGTCTCGAACGAGGCCCCGTCCTTGTGCAGGTCGCGCGACCGGGATATGCCCCCCAGCTTTCGTGTGAGGACTGCCGCGCATCCGCACGCTGTCTCGCATGCGAGGGTCCCTTATCTCTCAAGCGCGCCGGGGCTACTCCCGCGTGCTCGTGGTGCGGTGCGCTTGCGACGTCGTGGCGCTGCAGCCACTGCGAGGGCACCCGTTTGCGGCTGGTCGGCCAGGGCAGCGTGCGCACGGCAGAAGAACTCGGCCGCGCCTTCCCTGGGGTGCGGGTGATCGTGGCCGATGGCGAGCGGCCCGTCATGACGGTGCCGCATGCGCCGGCGCTCGTGATCGCCACCCGGGGGGCCGAGCCGATTGCCGATGGCGGCTACGCCGCTGTGCTTCTGCTCGACGGCGAGAGGATGCTCGCGAGAGAAAGCCTGCGCGTTGCAGAAGACTGCGTTCGCTGGTGGGCCAACGCTGTTGCGTTGGCCGCCCCCGGTGCGCCGTCGGTCCTGGTCGGCGTCGGCGGGCCTCTGGCTACGGCCATGGCGACGTGGCGGTTGTCGGGGTTCATGTCGCGGGAACTCGCCGACCGGCGTCGCCTGCGCTTTCCCCCTGCGGTTCGCGTTGCCACCGTCACAGGGTCTCCCGACGCTGTCGAGCGCGCGCTAGCGTCCATCGCCGATGTTGATGGCACCGATATCCTCGGGCCCGTCGCTACCGACGATGGGCTCCGAGCCATAGTGCGGTTCGACTACGCAGCAGGAGCAGCCACCGCCTCTGCGTTGAAGGCCGAAGTCATTCGTATCGTCACGAGTAGGCGCAAGCGCATCGTGCCGGGGTCCGGGCCGGTCGCGCCACTGCCTAAACTTAAGCTTCGGTTCGACGACAGCGAACCGTTCATTGACTGAGGCGCTAGCCTCCTCCTATTTCGAAAAGCGGTACTCCTGACATGCGACTTGTTTTCGCTGGCTCGCCCAGCGCGGCGGTTCCTTCGCTGCGGCTCCTTGCGGCGTCGCAGCACGAGATCGCGGCGGTCATTTCTCGAGAGGATTCCCCTCAGGGGCGCAAACGCATCGTCACCCCCACAGCGGTCGCTGCGGTCGCTGACGAGCTCGGTGTCCCGGTGATCAAGGCGAACCGCCTCGACGATTCGACGACGCAGGCGGTGGCAGACATTCGCCCCGATCTCGGAGTCATCGTCGCGTATGGCGGCCTCGTCAAGGAGCCCCTTCTGTCGACTCCCCGGTTGGGTTGGATCAACCTTCACTTCTCTTTGTTGCCGCGCTGGCGGGGGGCTGCTCCCGTGCAACGCGCCATCATGGCGGGTGACGAGGTGACCGGCGCAACCGTGTTTCAGCTCGTAGAGGAGCTGGATGCTGGCGATATCTTTGGCATGCTTACGCAGACGATCGGCCCGTCGCAGACGGCGGGCGACCTGTTGGACTCCCTCTCTCACAGCGGCGCAGAACTCCTGCTGCGCGTCGTGGACGCCCTCGAAGACGGTACAGCCCGTGCCGATGCCCAGCACGGCGATATCACGGTGGCGCCGAAGCTCACCATTGACGACGGCCGCGTCAATTTCGCGGATCACGCCTCAATGGTCTTGGCACGCATCCGAGGCGTGACTCCTGAACCAGGCGCATTCGCGGAATTGGACGGGGTTCGGGTAAAAGTGCTTGAAGCGGCACCGGGTGCGTCTGTCGTGCAGCGACACCCGGGCGAAGCAGAGTTGATCGATGGACGAGTTCTCGTGGGCACGGCAACGGAGGCTATCGAGCTCGTCACCGTGCAGCCGGCGGGGAAAAAACCCATGAAGGCAGCCGACTGGTGGCGGGGCAGGCCCTCCTCAGCCGCGACGAAGTTCGAGGTGTCAGCATGAGCGGCGGCCGTCCGAACCGCAAGACCGTCGGTGTGCAACCCGCCCGCAGGGTCGCCTTTGAGGTAATCCGCGCCGTGCGCGAATCAGACGCCTATGCCAATCTCCTGCTGCCGGTCAAGATTGAACGGGCAGGGCTTGGGCCAGCGGATGCCGGCCTCGCTACAGAACTGACGTACGGCACCCTCAGGCTCCAGGGCTATTACGACGCTGTGATCTCCCTAGCGGCCGGGCGCGACACCGCCAAAATTGACCCGCCGATTCTCGACGTGCTGCGCCTCGCGACCCACCAGCTGCTGTCGATGCGGGTTGCGCAGCATGCGGCTGTCGACGAGGCGGTCTCCCAGGCTCGCGAGGTTGGCTCTCAGTCGGCTACCGGCTTCGTTAATGGTGTGCTGCGAGGTATAACACGGACCCCTGCTGAGGAGTGGCGTCAGCGTGTGCTCGACTCCGCGCGAACCGACGACGAACGGCTTTCGCTGGAGTTCTCGCATCCTGTGTGGGTCGTCCGTGCCCTGAGACAGGCCCTCGCCGCTGAGTCTCGTGGCGATGAGCTCCAGGCGCTTCTCGCGGCCGACAATGTCGCACCGAAGGTGAGCCTGGTGGCTCTGCCAGGGTTGGCCTCCGCCGAGGAAGTCGCCGGAGCTGTTCCCGCGCGATTCTCACCGCTTGCGGCAATCAATGACGGGGGAGACCCCACCCGCATGCTTCCCGTACGTGAGGGTCGCGTGAGGGTGCAGGATGAAGGGTCGCAGTTGGCTGCCCTGGCGCTCAGTAGGGCACGCCCGGTGGAACCCGGCGAGCAGTGGCTCGACATGTGCGCTGGCCCCGGCGGAAAGGCCGCGCTCTTGGCGGCCGAAGCGTCGCAGTCGGGAGCCGTCCTCACCGCAAATGAGGTGGTACCCGCCCGCGCTGAGCTCGTGCGAAAGGCCCTTGCTGCCCTGCCAACGCCCCCCGAGGTGAGCGAGCTCGATGGGCGAGACATTGGCCCGCAGATGCCGGATCGATTTGACCGGATTTTGCTTGACGCGCCGTGCACCGGGCTCGGTGCTTTGCGCCGGCGCCCCGAGGCTCGCTGGCGCAAGCAGCCCCGCGACGTGCCCGCGCTCTCATCACTGCAAGCCGAGCTTCTCGCGTCTGGGCTCGAGGCACTCAAACCCGGGGGCCTCCTCGCGTACGTCACCTGCTCTCCGCACCTTGCAGAGACGCGGCTCGTCGTAGGCACCGCACTCAAGAAAGCCGGGCTTTCGTTAGTCGATGCACGCGAGGTACTCGATCGCATCACTCTCGAGCCGCTCGATCTGGGCGTGTCAGACGGCACTGTCCAGCTGTGGCCGCATCGCCACGGCACGGATGCCATGTTTATCTGCCTGATCACGAAGGATCGCTAGGCTCGGCTCATGACCGTGCGCATCAACCCGAGCATCCTGTCGGCCGATTTCGTGAACCTTCACGACGACATCGAGACGATTGCCTCAGCCGATCTCGTGCATGTCGATGTCATGGACAACCATTTCGTTCCGAACCTCACGTTCGGGCCGCAGATGGTGGGGCGCATCCAGGATGTTTCGCCCATCCCGCTGGATGTGCACCTCATGATCGACGACCCAGACCGCTGGGCACCGGGGTATGCGGAGCTCGGGGCGTACTCGGTTACATTTCACGCAGAAGCGGCGGCGGATGCTGTCGGCCTGGCGCGCAGGCTGCGGCAGATCGGTTCGCGGGCGGGCATCGCCCTCAAGCCGGGCACCCCCGTTGAGCCCTATCTCGATCTGCTGGCGGAGTTCGATCAGGTGCTCGTCATGACGGTTGAGCCTGGTTTCGGGGGGCAGTCGTTCATGCCCGACACAATGCCCAAGCTTCGCCTGCTGCGCGAGGCTGTCGTGCGAACGGGGCTCGACGTGTGGCTTCAGGTCGACGGCGGCATCACCGAGTCGACGATCGCTTTCGCCGCGGAGTCGGGCGCGGACACCTTCGTCGCCGGCTCGAGCGTTTTCAGCTCTCCCGATCGGGCCGCGCAGATCGATGCTCTGCGCTCGGCAGCACTGGCACACACGCACTAAGAGCGGGGGAGTTCCGCGGTTGCCCCTAAATGATGCCGTCCGAGAAGGTGCTTGGCGTACCAAAACGGTGCGCCGTAATGCTTACGGCCTGCTCACGAACAAAGGGCAAAATTTCGATACGACCGGATTCGGTCACTGACTCCGCATACACCGCTATTTCGGGGCGGCCGTCGGTCGCTGCCGTCACCATGGACGCCGATGCTCCGATTAGTCGGATGCGCTCCCCGTCGAATCGGGCGAGTCCTGAGCACCAGCGGGCATCCGTCTCGGTCGTCACGGTTACTCCCAGCCGGGCACAGGCGGCGGCAACCGGATCCGGCAACGACACACCCGTGGAGACGCTGAAGGATGAGCCCGAAACGAGACCGGCGCCGATTACCCGCACCAGGTGAGCGACGGACCCGGCTTCGGCAAGGCGCACGGCCACAGGGGCCGGCAGGTATCGAAAGATGTTTCGCTCCACGGCAAGTCCGCTCACATCCCGTGCCTGCCCGAACTCCTCCCGCCATGCTTCCGTATCGCTGCGGAACGACCGCAGAACCGATTCGCCGCTTTCTGCTCCCAAGGAGGCGGCAACCGCGTCCACAAGCAAGCGTGCGTGCGGCGAAACCGCGGATTTCGCTGCCGATGGTGCGGAACTCCATCGGCCGAGGCCTATCAGGTAGTTGGGGCCTCCCGCTTTAGCCCCCGCCCCGATCGCAGACTTTTTCCAGCCCCCGAAAGGCTGGCGGCGAACGATGGCACCCGTTGTACCCCTGTTGACATAGAGGTTGCCTGCCTGCACCTGATCGAGCCAGAGCGAGAGCTCCTGTCGATCAAGGGAATGTAGTCCCGCAGTGAGGCCATAGTCGACCTCGTTCTGCATGTCGATTGCCTCCTGGAGGGTGTGGGCGGTCATGATGCCGAGCACGGGACCAAAGAACTCGGTGAGGTGAAAATCCGATCCTCTTTGTACTCCGGCTCTCACCCCTGGGGTCCAGAGTCGTCCACTGTCATCACGCCGTCGCGGGGTCACGACCCAGCGCTCCCGGGGGCCAAGGGTCGTGAGGCCGCGAAGAAGCTTGCCCTCGGCTGGTGCGATGATCGGTCCCATTCGCACGGTGGGGTCGGTGGGGTAGCCAACGGGGAGCGAGCGCACGGCATCCAGGAGCTGGTCGTGAAAACGTCGTGACCGAGAGACCGAGCCCACGAGGATCACTAACGATGCTGCTGAACATTTTTGACCGGCGTGCCCAAAGGCGGAGGATACGACGTCCCTCACAGCCAGATCGAGGTCTGCGCTCGGTGTGACGATGATTGCGTTCTTTCCACTTGTTTCGGCAAGCAGGGGGAGGTCATGTCGAAATGCCCGAAACTTCTCTGCCGTCTCGAAGGCTCCGGTCAAGATGACTCGGTCGATCCGGTGATCGGCGATGAGAGTCTCACCCAGCGCCGGATTGGACATGTTCACTAGGCGCAGAGCGTCCCGCGGCACGCCGGCCTCCCAGAGCGCCTCGACCATCACAGCGCCGCACCGTCGTGCCTGTTGTGCAGGCTTGATGATCACCGACGAGCCTGCGGCAAGCGCTCCCAGCGTCGAGCCCGCCGGGATCGCCACGGGAAAGTTCCACGGGGGAGTAACGACGGTGAGTCGGCTTGGCTCGAAGACGGCACCGTCAACGGCGTCAAGTTCTCGCGCCAGCTCCGCATAGTAGTGGGCGAAGTCCACGGCCTCGGAGACTTCGGGATCGGACTGGTCGAGGGTTTTTCCTGTCTCGGCCGCCATCACTTCTATCAGGTCGGCCCGCCGCTTCTCCAGGGCGCTTCCCGCCCGGTGCAGAACCTCCGCGCGCTGAGACCCGCTCATTGCTCCCCACGACGACCCTGCTGCCAGCGCCGCCCCAATGACGTTGTCGACCTCAGCCTCGGAGCCCACGGTATTGGCGGCGACCGTGGCCTCGCCGAGCGTGCTGGTCGGCACCCGCTGCAGGATGTCGCGGGCCCATTCGCGGTTTGCCGGCAGAGCGGGGTCGGTGTCGGGCGAGTTGTGGAAGCCTGTAATCGGTGCGAGCGCGGTCGCCGAGCGGCGGTCTTGGGTTCGCCGCGGAGGGGGACCGAGCCATCGAGGTCGCCGAGCGAGGCGATGAACCGCGTTTCTTCGCGGGCGAACAGGTCGGGGCTGGCGCTCAGTTCGAAGACGGCCGACATGAAGTTCTCCTGGCTCGCCCCCTCCTCAAGCCGACGGACTAGGTACGCGATCGCCACGTCGAACTCTGCCGGATGCACGACCGGGGTATACAGCAACAGCCCGCCGACATCACGCCGCACCGCCTCTGCCTGTCCCTGCGCCATGCCGAGAAGCATTTCGAAGTCGACACCGTGTTCGGTGCCCCGCCGATTCGCAAGCAGCCACGCGAAGGCAAGATCGAACAGGTTATGACCGGCGACGCCGATGCGAACATTCTCGACGCGGTCGGGATGCAGCGCATAACTGATTACGCGCTTGTAGTTGGTGTCGCTCTCTCGCTTCGTATCCCACGTCGCCAGTGGCCAGCCATGCAATGACGCCTCGACGCGCTCCATGGCCAGGTTGGCACCTTTGACCACCCGGACTTTGATTCCTGCCCCGCCCTGTGAGCGGCGTGCAGCGGCCCATTCCTGCAGCCGCATCATCGCTCCGAGGGCATCGGGCAGGTACGCCTGCAACACAATTCCCGCCTCGAGGCCGAGCAAATCTGGCTCGTCGAGGATGCGCTGGAAGACCGCGATGGTGAGATCGAGATCCTTATATTCCTCCATATCGAGATTGATGAACTTGGGGGTGGGAGCCGCGGCCGCAAGGCGGAAGAGCGGCGTTAGCTTCTCCACTACATGCTCGACAGCGGCATCGAATGCCCACGGAGACTGGGGGGCAACCGTCGACGACACTTTGATCGAGACGTAGTCGACGTCGTCTCGTGCGAGCAGAGCACGTGTGCCAGCGAGGCGGCGGTCTGCTTCACGGTCGCCCAACACGGCCTCTCCGAGCAGATTCAGGTTGAGCCGGATGCCCGGGCCCCGAACGGCGGAGATGGCGGCCCCGAGGCGGGAATCCGTTGCGTCAATGATGAGGTGGCCGACCATTCGCCTCAGCACCCTGCGCGCTATCGGAATGACGATTCCGGGCGCAAGAGGAGCGATTCGACCTCCGAGACGCACGGCCGAGCGCATATGCCAGGGGAGAAACGACGGCACCTTTGGCGCGAGGTCTCTGAGATTGCGCGCGGCAACCCCGCGGTCTTCTGGCCGGATGACGCCGTCGACGAACCCTACGGTGAACTCGAGTCCGTGCGGGTCTTTCAAAACACCGGCGAGCTGACGCGCAGAGGCATCAACAGGAACCTCAGATGCCACCGCGAGCCATCGACGCACGAGCGACGTCACGTCGCGAGCGAGCTGTGCATCGATATCGGCGCTTGAGACCACTGGCGGTTCCGTTCTCTCGTTTCGCCCAGTATGGAATCGTGCTCGCATAAGATAAAGCGAACTTTACTTACCAATAAGCATCAGTTTTGCTAATGCATTGGAGTGCGTAATGCTCGATCTTCGTCGCCTCAGATTGCTGCGCGAACTCCAGATCCGCGGCACGCTTTCGGGAGTTGCCGCCGCCCTCAACCAGAGCCCGTCTTCCGTTTCTCAGCAGCTTGCTCAGCTCGAACGCGAGGTGGGAGTCGCGCTCCTGCGAAAGTCGGGGCGCCGGGTGGTTCTCACGGCACAGGCCGAACTGCTCGTTGAGCACGTCAGCGCGGTGCTCGAGCGGCTCGAACTCGCAGAATCCGAGCTCAGTGCGTCATTCTCGACGGCGACCGGCACCGTGAGGCTCGCCGTCTTCCAGTCGGCCGCGCTCGCTCTCCTTCCCCATGCACTGAGCATCCTTGCCCGCGAACATCCCTCGCTCCGGGTCGAGGTGACCCAGCGGGAGCCGGAATCTGCGCTCTACGACACCTGGGCGAGCGACTTCGACCTCGTTGTCGCCGAACAGTATCCGGGGCACGCTGCACCTCACCATCAAGGGCTCGATCGCGTGCACCTCACGGGCGACCGCATCTCCTTGGCGGTAGCTCGGGGTTCGACCATCACTTCTCTCGCGAATGCGGCGAGAACGCCGTGGGTTATGGAACCGCGTGGGGCGGCATCCCGTCACTGGGCAGAGCAGGCCTGCCGGCAGGCAGGCTTCGAGCCAGACGTGCGGTTTGAGACGGCAGACCTGCAGGCGCACATCCGGTTCGTGGAGTCAGGCAATGCCGTCGCATTGCTACCCGACCTCGTCTGGACGGCCAGAGACATCACGGCGACTCTCATTCCCTTGGCCGGCGATCCCCGCCGTACCATCTTCACTGCCGTGCGAAGGGCGACCGTGCGCAGCCCGGGAGTGATTGCCTGCAGGGGTGCTCTGCAGCGCACTGCGGCTCAGCTATCGCCCTAGCCACATCAGCTTGTCTGCTCGACTCCGCCGCAGTCATATCTGCTTGGATGGGGGGATGAGTGAATTCAACCGCACCAAACCAGAAATCGATTTCCACGACGGAGAGGCGCCCACAGAGCTCGTCATCCGCGACATTGAGGTCGGAACCGGCGCCGAGGCGCAGCCCGGATCTACCGTCGACGTGCACTACCTCGGGGTCGACCTCGAGACGGGCGAAGAGTTCGACTCTTCGTGGAGCCGCAACCAGTCCATTAACTTTCCCCTCGGCAGCCTCATCGCCGGATGGCAGGAGGGCATTCCCGGGATGAAGGTTGGTGGCCGCCGCGAGTTGATCTGCCCCCCGCACCTCGCCTACGGTCCCGCCGGTGGCGGGCACCGCCTCTCGGGTCGCACCCTGATCTTCGTGATCGACCTGCTCGGCGTGAGCTAAGCGGCGTTAACTCCCGTTCTGTGCCGGACGGGCCTTCTGCACCTAGTAACGTTGAGCCTGTGAAAACCTTCGACGAATTGTTCGCAGAGCTCGGGCAGAAGGCCCTGTCCCGGCCGGAGGGTTCGCGCACTGTCGCAGAACTCGATGCCGGCGTGCACGCGATCGGCAAGAAGATCGTCGAAGAGGCCGCCGAAGTTTGGATGGCAGCAGAGTACGAATCCGACGCTGAGGCCGCAGAAGAAATCTCCCAGCTGATCTACCACCTGCAGGTGCTCATGGTTGCCAAGGGCCTGACGCTCGAGGATGTTTACCGACATCTGTGATCGTCGCCCCTCGCCGAGCTAGATCACCTACAGAGAGAAAAACATGCTTCGCATCGCAATTCCCAACAAGGGATCGCTTTCCGAAACGGCCGCAGAGATGCTGCGGGAGGCTGGTTATGCCGGTCGCCGCGACCCCCGCGCCCTTACGGTAGCCGACCCGCTCAACGACGTTGAGTTCTTCTATCTTCGACCGCGCGACATCGCCACCTACGTCGGCTCAGGCGCGCTCGATGTCGGCATTACCGGTCGCGATTTGCTCCTCGATTCCCGCTCTCCTGCGGCCGAGATCGCGAGTCTCGACTTCGGGGACTCCACCTTTCGCTTCGCAGGTCCAGCAAACCGCTTCACATCCCTCTCCGACCTCGAAGGAGTTCGGGTGGCGACGAGCTACCCGGGGCTCGTCGAGGACTTCCTTGCCAAGCACGGAGTCACGGCCAAGCTGGTGAGTTTGGATGGCGCTGTCGAGTCTGCCGTCAAACTGGGCGTTGCCGATGCCGTCGCCGATGTCGTGTCGACCGGCTCAACTCTTCGGGCCCAGGGCCTTGAGATCTTCGGCCCCGTCATTCTCGAGTCGAGTGCCGTGCTCATCGGAGCCCGCCCCGACGTACCAGGGCTTTCGACGCTCCACCGACGCCTCCAGGGCGTTCTTGTCGCACGGCAATACGTGATGATGGATTACGACCTGCCCGCCGAGCTTGTCGAGGCGGCCGCGGCTGTCACGCCCGGCCTCGAGTCGCCCACGGTCTCGCCGCTGCGCGACAAGGAGTGGGTGGCCGTTCGAGTCATGGTCAAACGCGTCGGCATGAACCGCATCATGGATCAGCTTTATGACCTGGGTGCGCGCGCAATCCTGGTCAGCCCGATCCACGCAGCGCGTCTCTAGGAGCAGCATGTCTCTTGCAGTTCGCGTCATTCCCTGTCTCGATGTGGCCGCGGGTCGCGTGGTCAAAGGCGTCAACTTTCTCAATCTGCGCGATGCCGGCGACCCGGTGGAGCTTGCGGCCCGGTATTTTGACCAGGGTGCAGACGAGATCACTTTTCTCGACGTGACGGCGACCGTCGACAATCGGTCGACGATGTACGACGTCGTCCAGGCCACGGCCGAGCAGGTGTTTATTCCTCTCACCGTTGGCGGCGGCATCCGCACCACGGATGATGTGTCCCGTCTCCAAGGCCATGGCGCCGACAAGGTCGGAGTGAACAGCGCGGCTATCGCCCGGCCTGCCCTGCTGTCTGAGATTGCAGACCGGTTTGGTGCTCAGGCCCTCGTACTCTCGCTCGACCTCAAACGGTCGGACCGCACACCGTCGGGCTTCGTCGTCACGACCCATGGAGGTCGCACCGAAACAGACCTGGATGCACTCGCGTGGGCAACAGAGGCGATCGAACGGGGGGCCGGCGAACTTCTGGTCAACTCGATCGACGCCGACGGCACCAAGAACGGCTTCGACCTCGAACTGATCGCTGCGATGCGCGAGATCAGCTCTGTGCCGGTCATCGCCAGCGGGGGAGCAGGCGCCGTTGAGCACTTTGCTCCCGCCGTTAAGGCCGGGGCGGATGCGGTTCTCGCCGCATCGGTCTTTCATAACGGCGAGCTGACCATCGGCGAGGTCAAAGACAGCCTTCGCACTGCCGGCCTTCCGGTGAGATAGGAATCCACAATGTCGACCACCGATGCCTCAGCCGTAGTCGCCCGAGCCAAGTTCAGCTCCGACGGTCTGCTGCCGGCCATCATTCAGCAGCATGACACCCTCGAAGTGCTCATGATGGGCTGGATGGACGCCGAGGCGCTGCGGAGAACCCTTACGGAGGGTCGCGTCACGTTCTGGTCGCGCTCTCGCCAGGAGTACTGGCGCAAGGGCGATACCTCGGGCAACGTTCAGTACGTGCGAGGGGCCGCTCTCGATTGCGACGCCGACACGCTGCTGGTGACCGTAGATCAGGTTGGGGCAGCCTGTCACACTGGGGCTCGCCGCTGCTTTGACGTCGACCCCCTCGACCCCGCCATTGGACATCCAGACGATGAATGATTCAACGACCCGCGAGCATTTTGACTCGCTTATCGCCGACCACAGGGTAATCCCGGTCATCCGTGAGCTCTTCGCCGACGGAGAGACCCCCGTGGGCATATACCGCAAGCTGGCGGATGGACGCCCCGGGTCCTTTCTGCTGGAATCGGCGGAACAGGGCGGCATCTGGTCGCGCTTTTCGTTCATTGGCATCGGGTCGTTCGGGGTTCTCACGAGCGATGGGGGTCACGCGCGTTGGATTGACTACGGGCTTTCGGCCGACCGCGCTCTCGGCGAGACATGGCCATCTGGGCCTCTCGACGCGGTCGACCACCTTCATCGTCGCTGGGCCACCCCCAAGGTTGCCGGGCATCCGCCGCTGACCGGGGGCCTTGTCGGGTTCATTGGTTGGGAGGCCGTGCGCCAGATCGAGCGCCTGCCCGATGCGCCGCCAGCCGATTACGCCATTCCCGGCCAGGCGCTCACCTTCGTCTCGGAGCTCGCGGTAATGGATCACCGAACAGGCTCAGTGCTGCTTGTCGCGGCGGCCCTGAACGATGGTGTCGATACCGCGGATGCTCTCTGGCACGACGCACAGGGCCGTCTTGATGCGCTGCAGAAGAAGCTGGCCCAGCCCTCAGAGGCGTGGCTCGCCGAGGTCGACCTGTCGATCGCACCCGAGCCCACTCCGCGCATCCAGCCAGAAGATTTCTTCGCCGCCGTCGAGAAGTCAAAAAAGTTCATCCGCGATGGGGATGTTTTCCAAGTCGTTATCTCGCAGCGCTTCGACCATGACGCCATCGCGGAACCTATCGACGTCTATCGGGTTCTGCGCACGCTGAACCCCAGCCCGTACATGTATCTCCTGGCTCTCGCCGGAGTCGATGGTGAGCCATATTGGGTTGTCGGATCGTCCCCCGAGGCGCTCGTGAAGGTCGAAGACGGCCGCGTGTTCAGCCATCCCATCGCCGGATCGCGTCCGCGAGGTGCCACTCCCGAGGCCGATACGACCCTCGCCGACGATCTGCTGGGAGATCCCAAGGAGCGCGCGGAGCACCTGATGCTCGTCGACCTCGCTCGCAACGATCTTCAGAAGGTGTGCGACCCCGGGTCAGTCGAGGTCACGGAGTTCATGCAGGTCGAGCGCTACAGCCACATCATGCATTTGGTGTCGAGCGTTGAGGGCAACCTTCGCGCCGGTGTTTCGCCGCTCGAGGTATTCCGCGCAACGTTCCCGGCTGGCACGCTCTCGGGGGCGCCCAAGCCGCGGGCTCTCGAGATCATCGACGAACTCGAAGTTGCCCAGCGCGGCCTTTATGGCGGCGTTGTCGGCTATTTCGGGCTCGGCGGCGATGTCGACCTGGCCATCGCCATCCGCACCACCACGATCTCTCAGGGCGTTGCGAGGGTGCAGGCAGGGGCGGGACTCGTCGCCGATTCAGACCCAGCCTCGGAGCATCAGGAAGCCAGAAACAAAGCTGCCGCTCCGCTTCGGGCGGTTGCCGTCGCAAACGCGATGAAACGCATTCCTAATGGTTGATCTGCGGTGGGCTAAGCCCCTTGCTCTTCTCCTGACTCTCGCGGGCGCCGCAGCGGGGCTCGGCAGTTGGGCGCTCGTGTGGTTCACGATCGACCTCGTGCCGGGAGCAGCACTGGCAGATTCGATCGAGGTTATGGGGGAGACCGCAGCGCCAGCGCTTGCCGCTCTCAGTCTTGCGGCGCTCGCACTCACGGCTGCGCTCGCAATTGCCAAGACGGTTCTCCGCGTGATTCTGGCGGTGATCGAGATCGCAATCGGCATCGCAATGGGCGTCTCGGCGGTGGCCGCGCTTGTCGACCCTCTGGCTGCATCCCTTCCCGCCATTGCAACGGCAACGGGCTTGGAGGGGCACGCCGCGGGCCTCTTGGCTCAGAGTCTGACCGTCACGCCGTGGCCGTATCTCGCGCTCGGCGGTGCGCTCATTGTCGTCGCTGCTGGAGTGCTCGTCGCGCTCACAGCGCGGCGGTGGCCAGGCGCGTCGCAGCGCTTTGACGCAACTCCACCAGCCTCACCCCAGAGCGGTTCGTCCACACCACACGGCACACCTGTCTCTGACTGGGACAGCCTGAGCGCGGGCGACGACCCAACCGGCACCACAGACGCACGATAGAGTGTTTTCCATCAGTACCTCAGAAGGAGTTTCAGTGAGCGACGAATACGCAGACCCCGGCCATGGACATTCGCCGGCAGCATGGACCGCGGTGATCATCATGCTCATCGCGTTCACGGCAGGCACGGTCGCATTCTGGTTCGACCAGCCCATCTTGGTTGTGGCATCAGCTGGCCTCCTCGTCGTCGGCGCGATCGTCGGATGGATCATGGCCCGCGCTGGCTATGGCGCTGGCGGATCGCGCTCCACGCCCAAGGACCACTGACCCGCAGTGCTTGACGATCTCCTCGCCGGGGCCATCGCCGACGCCGCCGAGCGACGCGTTCTGCGACCTCTGGCTGCAGTCGAGGCTGATGCGCTGAATCAGCGCCCGGCAATCGATGCGCTAGAAGCTCTAGCCCCCGCTGATCGGGTCAGGATTATCGCCGAGGTCAAGCGCGCGAGTCCGTCGCGCGGGGCCATGGCCGACATTCCCGACCCTGCTGCCCTCGCTGTCTCCTATGAACACGGCGGTGCCAGCGCAATCAGCGTGTTGACGGAGGGCCGCCGATTTGGTGGTTCGCTCGAAGACCTCGTGGCGGTTCGTTCTGCGGTCTCGATTCCCGTGCTGCGCAAAGATTTCATCGGAGAGCCTTACCAGGTCTTCGAAGCGCGGGCTGCGGGAGCTGACCTTGTGCTCTTGATCGTGGCTGCTCTGGAACAGGAACGTTTGCAGTCGTTGTACACGCTCATCAGGCAGCTCGGAATGACGGCCTTGGTCGAAACGCACAGTTCCGACGAGGTCGCTCGCGCTCTCGATATCGGCGCTGGCCTGGTCGGCGTTAATGCGCGCAACCTCAGCACGTTCGAATTGGACCAGAACCTATTCGGGAGCCTTGCAGATCAGATTCCTTCGGGCGTCATCCGCGTTGCTGAGTCCGCCGTCAAGACCTCGGACGACGTGGCGCACTATCGCGCTGCCGGTGCCGACGTAGTCCTTGTCGGTGAGGCGCTGGTCACTCAGGGTGATCCCATGCGCACACTGCAGGAATTTCTGGCTTAGCCGCCGAACGATCGGAACATCTCTTATGGCACTTCGTGACGAGTCAGGCCCGTACTTCGGCGAGTACGGGGGACGGTATATGCCCGAGGCCCTTGTGGCCGCGATCGACGAGATCACCGCAGCGTGGCAACAGTCGCGCACGGACCCTGATTTTCAGGCCGAGCTTGCCGAGTTGCACCGCACCTACACGGGGCGGCCCTCGATCATCACCGAGGTGCCGCGTTTTGCCGAGCACGCGGGGGGCGCGCGCATCATTCTCAAGCGCGAAGATCTCAACCACACGGGGTCCCACAAGATCAACAATGTGCTTGGCCAGGCCCTACTTACCAAGCGATTGGGCAAGACTCGCGTTATTGCTGAGACGGGTGCCGGTCAGCATGGGGTCGCGACGGCTACTGCCGCTGCGCTGTTCGGGCTTGAGTGCACCGTCTACATGGGCGAGGTCGACACGCAGCGTCAGGCTCTGAACGTCGCGCGGATGCGTCTGCTCGGCGCCGAGGTCGTTTCGGTGACGACGGGCTCGCGAACGCTCAAGGACGCGATCAACGAGGCCTATCGCGAATGGGTTACCTCGGTCGAGACCACCAACTATGTTTTCGGAACCGCTGCTGGGCCGCACCCCTTCCCTGCGATGGTCCGCGATTTTCAGAAGATCATCGGCGAGGAGGCTCGCGAGCAGGTCTTAGCTCTCACCGGCAAGCTTCCCGATGTCGTCACCGCTTGCGTCGGTGGCGGATCGAACGCCATCGGCATCTTCCACGCCTTTCTCGATGACCCCAGCGTGCGCTTGGTCGGCATTGAGGCAGCGGGCGACGGAGTCGACACCGAGCGACACGCTGCATCGATCGAACGCGGGCGGCCCGGCATCCTTCATGGCGCCAGGAGCTACCTCCTCCAGGACGATGATGGTCAAACGATCGAATCCCACTCGATCTCGGCCGGTCTTGACTACCCCGGCGTTGGGCCTGAACATGCCTGGCTCGCCGACCTCGGTCGCGCCGAGTATCAGCCAGCGACTGACACCGAGGCAATGGAAGCCCTTCGGCTCCTCAGCCGCACCGAGGGCATCATCCCCGCCATCGAATCCGCACACGCTCTCGCGGGTGCACTGCGCCTCGGGCGCGAGCTCGGCCCGGAGGCCACGATTCTCGTGAACCTCAGCGGTCGTGGCGATAAGGACGTTGCTACCGCTGGCCGTTGGTTCGATCTTTTTGATGAGGGAGCACGCCAGGAATGACCACGACATCTATCCCGACGGTGTCGGCGGCTATTTCAACGCGACGAGATGCCGGGTCCGGCGCTCTCATCGGTTACCTGCCTGTAGGCTTCCCCGACCTGCAGACGAGCATCGACGCCGCCGTTGCCCTTGCCGAAAACGGCGTGGATGTTCTCGAGTTGGGAGTGCCATACTCCGACCCCGTCATGGATGGCCTCGTCATCCAAAAGGCGACGCAGCAGGCGCTCGAGCAGGGCTTTCGCCTCCGCGATGTCTTCACAGCCGTTGAGGCAATCCGCTCGCGAGTAGATATTCCTGTCCTCGTGATGACCTATTGGAACCCTGTCGTGCAGTACGGCGTCGACCGCTTCGCGGACGACCTTGTCTCCGCCGGCGGCTCGGGCCTCATCACACCAGACATCACCCCCGATTCGGCCGCAGATTGGATCGCGACGAGCGATAGGACCGGTCTCGACCGAGTCTTTCTTGCCGCTCCGACATCGACCGATGCACGCCTGCGGGATACCGTCGCCGCGACCCGCGGTTTCGTCTATGCGGTGTCGACGATGGGCATTACCGGCCTCCGCGTTGACCTGGATGCCGCAGCCCGCACCCTGGTGGCGCGTCTGACAGACGCCGGTTCCACTACGACATGCGTTGGCATCGGCATCTCCACTCCGGACCAGGTCAATCAAGTGCTGCACTACGCCGACGGGGCCATTGTCGGTTCGGTGCTCGTTAAATCTTTGGCAGAAGACGGCATCGCCGGTCTCGTTCGCACCGCGAGCGCACTCGCGCGCGGCACTAGTCTGGTCTAACTCCTCCCAGGGCAGAACGTGAGTCTTCTCGCCCTGAGCCTCAACGAAAGGTGAACCCGAGAGTGTTCGTCCCATCAAGTATTCCCAGCCCGGACGACAGCTGGCGGGTCTTCAACTTCGGCGAGTGGATTCGCAGCCTTGGTCTCGAGTGGTTCTCGCTCGATATCTCAATCCACGCCTACGCCCTTTGCATCCTCGTCGGCATCTTTTTCGCTGGCTGGCTCACTAACCGCCGATTGACGGCGCGCGGCGCAGAGCCCTGGATCGTCATCGACATCTGTCTCTTCGCAGTGCCCCTCGGCATCGTCGGCGCCCGCATCTTTCACGTGCTCACGCATCCTGACGACTATTTCGCGGCCGGAGCCAACCCGTGGGCGGTGCTCTACGTCTGGGAAGGCGGTATCGCCATCTTCGGCGCGCTCCTGGGCGGTGCTGTCGGCGCGCTCATTGGCTGCCGCCTCACGGGAATCAAGTTCTGGACTTTTGCGGATGCGCTGGCCCCTGGTCTGCTTCTCGCCCAGGCCTTCGGGCGGTTCGGCAACTGGTTCAACCAGGAACTCTTCGGCCTGCCCACCAATCTGCCCTGGGGCCTCGAGATTTCCCCCGACAACCCGGCCTTCCCTCCCGGGCTGCCTGCCGACACGCTCTTCCACCCCACATTCCTCTACGAAGTGCTGTGGAACCTCGCCGGTGTCGCGGTCTTGCTCCTCGTCGAGCGCAGAATTCACCGCAACGCGACTACCGGCCGCTTCACCCAGGGAGAATTCCGACTCCAGTGGGGTCGCCTCTTCGGGTTGTACCTGGTCTGGTACGGCGCTGGACGCATTGTGTGGGAGTCGATCCGCATCGATCCGAGCGAGATCTTCTGGGGCATCAGAACGAACGTCTGGGCCGCTATCGCCGCTGTCGTTCTCGGACTCATCATCATCGTTGTGCGGGGACGCATGCATCCTGGCCTCGAAACGAGTCCATACGCCGATGGTCGCACGTGGGTGCCCGCTGGTGAGGTACACTCTGACCACACGTTTTCGGATGATGACAGCGACTACAAGGTCGTAGGCGCGTCCACCGATGATTCCGAGACGGGTCACATAGAGCAGTCCGCCACAAGCGGCTCCAGTAATTCACCCCAGAACCCGTAGCAACCCAAGCACGGGTGCAGGGGTTCACCCGGGCCAGCGCCGTCCCAGTACTTTGTTCGAGGACGGTCCTGCATGTCGCATCCCAATCCCTTCACCCGGTTCAGTAGCGTTCCCGCTGCGTCCGGATTGTACGATCCCACTCAGGAGCGCGACGCGTGTGGCCTGGCGATGGTGGCAACGCTCCGGGGAACACCCGGGCACGACATCATCGAGACTGCACTAGAGGCACTACGCAATCTGGAACACCGCGGGGCTATCGGCTCTGACGCCGGCACCGGCGACGGCGCGGGAATCATCACGCAGATCCCGGATGCTTTCTTTCGTGCCGTCGCAGGCTTCCCGCTTCCGCCGATGGGGAGTTATGCCGTCGGCATGGCGTTCTTGCCCGAATCCGCTTCGGAGCGCGAGGCGGAGAAGCGCGGCATTGAGGCGTTGGCTGCCGAGGAGGGCCTCGAGGTCCTCGGCTGGCGCACTGTGCCGGTCTCACCAGACAATCTCGGCAACCTTGCCCGCCAAGCGATGCCGGCGTTCGAGCAGCTGTTTGTCGCGGCGCATGCAACAGCCGACGAGAAGCGTCTTTCGGGCGTTGAGCTCGACCGGGTCACATTCCGGCTGCGCAAGCGGGCCGAACGTACGCTCGGTTCTTACTTCCCCTCGCTCAGCAGCCGCACCCTCGTCTACAAGGGCATGGTCACGACGCTCCAGCTTGAGCCGTTCTACCCCGATCTCTCCGACGAGCGCTTCACCTCGCGTCTTGCTCTCGTGCACTCGCGGTACTCAACGAACACGTTCCCTTCGTGGCCCCTCGCTCAGCCCTTCCGCATGATCGCGCACAACGGCGAGATCAACACAGTGCAGGGCAACCGCAACTGGATGCGGGCTCGCCAATCTCAGCTCTCGTCCGAGTTGTTGGGCGACCTTGCTCCCCTCATGCCCATCGTCAGCCCCGGCGCAAGCGACTCGGCATCGTTTGATGAGGTCGTTGAGCTCCTGAGCCTCTCGGGGCGTTCGCTCCCTCACGCCATGATGATGATGGTCCCCGAGGCGTACGAGAACCAGGTCGACATCGACCCCGATCTTCGGGCTTTCTACGAGTACCACTCGATGCTCATGGAGCCGTGGGATGGACCAGCCGCCCTCGTGTTTACCGACGGGAGTATGGTCGGCGCAACACTCGACCGCAACGGGCTCCGTCCCGGCCGGTTCCTCATCACCGACGACGGGCTCGTTGTGCTCGCGAGCGAAATCGGTGTTCTCGACATCGAGCCAAGCCGCGTCGTTCGCAAGGGACGTCTTCGCCCCGGCAAGATGTTCCTCGTCGACACCGCTGAGGGTCGGCTTATCGAGGATGACGAGATCAAGAGTGAACTTGCCGCGGCCAAGCCGTGGCAAGAGTGGCTCGACGCTGGTCGCATCAATCTCAAGGACCTTCCCGAGCGCGAGCACATCGTGCACACCCCGGCATCGGTAACCCGCCGCCTGCGTACCTTCGGATACACAGAAGAAGAGGTTCGAATCCTGGTCAGGCCCATGGCGGAGAACGGCGCAGAGCCGATCGGCGCGATGGGTTCCGACACCCCGATCGCAGTGTTGTCGGAGCGCCCACGCCTGCTATTTGACTACTTCACTCAGCAGTTCGCCCAGGTGACGAACCCGCCTCTGGATTCGATCCGCGAAGAGGTCGTTACCTCCCTGCGCGGCGGCCTCGGCCCCGAGCGCAACCTTCTGGATGCGACTCCGGAGCACGCGTACCAGGTCGCCCTCGACTTTCCCGTCATCGACAACGATGAGCTGGCCAAGATTCAGCACATCGACTCGACCCCGGGCAATCGAACGACCACGACCATCCGCGGCCTGTATCGCTTCGACGAGGGCAAAGACGCGCTTCGCAACCGCCTCGCGGCAATCTGCGCAGAGGTGGACGACGCGCTGGAGCGCGGGGCAAAGTTCATCGTGCTCTCCGACCGTGACTCGAACAAAGATCTCGCGCCGATTCCATCGCTGCTGTTGCTTTCGACGGTTCACCATCACCTCATCCGCGCTGAGAACCGGCTCAAGGTCGGCCTCATCGTCGAAGCGGGCGATGTCCGCGAAGTTCACCATGTAGCCCTTCTCGTGGGGTACGGCGCCTCGGCAATCAACCCGTACCTGGTAATGGAGACGGCCGAGGAGCTTGTTCGCAGCGGGGCCATTACCGGGATGACAGCCGAGAAGGCCGTCAAGAACGTGATCAAGGCGCTCGGCAAGGGCGTGCTCAAGATCATGTCCAAGATGGGCATCTCCGTCGTTGGTTCCTATATCGGCGCTCAGGCGTTCGAAGCTGTCGGCCTCGCCCAGGACTTCGTCGCCGAATACTTCACGGGAACGACGACCAAGCTCGGCGGCATCGGTCTTGAAGCTGTTGCCGCAGAGAATCTGGCCCGCCACTACTCGGCCTACCCCGAGGAGGGTACGTCGCGGGCGCACGAGCGTCTGTCGACGGGCGGCGAGTACCAGTGGCGCAGGGAGGGCCCGCCCCACCTGTTCAACCCGGACACGATCTTCCGCCTGCAGCACTCAACGCGCACTCGCCGCTACGACATCTTCCGCGAATACACCAAGCTCGTGGATGACCAGACGGCCAATCTCATGACCCTGCGTGGTCTGTTCGCCCTCAAAACCGGTTCGCGACCCGCAGTACCGATCGACGAGGTCGAGTCGGTGGCAGACATCGTCAAGCGCTTCAACACGGGCGCGATGAGCTACGGCTCGATCAGCCAGGAGGCGCACGAGACCCTGGCGATCGCCATGAACCGTCTTGGCGGAAGAAGCAACACGGGTGAGGGCGGCGAGGATGTCGAGCGGCTGCTCGACCCCGAGCGCCGCAGCGCCATCAAGCAGGTTGCGTCCGGCCGATTCGGCGTTACCAGCATGTATCTCACTCATGCGACCGACATTCAGATCAAGATGGCGCAGGGCGCTAAGCCGGGAGAGGGCGGGCAGCTTCCCGCTGGCAAGGTCTATCCCTGGATCGCGCGCACCCGTCACGGCACCGCGGGCGTCGGCCTTATTTCGCCGCCGCCACACCACGACATCTACTCGATCGAAGACCTCAAGCAACTGATTTTCGATGTCAAGCGCGCTAACCCGTCCGCCCGCGTTCACGTCAAGCTCGTGAGCCAGAACGGGATCGGCGCGGTTGCGGCCGGAGTCTCGAAGGCGTTGGCCGATGTCGTGCTGGTGTCGGGGCATGACGGCGGCACGGGCGCGAGCCCGCTTAACTCCCTGAAGCACGCAGGAACGCCTTGGGAGCTGGGTCTCGCCGAAACTCAGCAGACCCTCATGCTCAATGGCATGCGCGATCGTGTCGTCGTGCAGGTCGATGGCCAGCTCAAGACCGGCCGCGACGTTATCGTTGCCGCTCTGCTGGGAGCCGAGGAGTTTGGCTTTGCCACGGCCCCTCTCGTTGTTTCAGGGTGCATCATGATGCGCGTGTGCCACCTCGACACGTGCCCCGTCGGTGTCGCGACCCAGAACCCCGAGCTGCGTGAGCGGTTCACGGGCAAGGCGGAGTACGTCGTCAACTTCTTCGAGTTCATTGCGCAGGAGATCCGCGAGTACCTTTCGGAGCTCGGCTTCCGCACCCTTGAGGAGGCAATCGGCCACCGCGAGCTTCTCGACATGGATCGCGCAGTCTCCCACTGGAAGGCCGATGGCCTCGACCTGAGCCCGATCCTTGTCGGACCGGACTTTGGCCCGGATGAGCCGCTAACGAACCGAGTCGGACAGGACCACGAACTCGACAAGCACTTCGATGTCGAACTCATCCGCCTGGCTCAGGCGGCCATTGATGGGGGAGAGCCGGTTTCGGTCGACCTTCCCATCCGCAATACGGAGCGTGCGGTCGGCACGATGCTGGGTCACCACGTGACCCTTCGCCACGGTGCGCAGGGATTGCCGGAGAACTCGATCACGGTGAACCTGCGCGGTTCGGCAGGACAGTCGCTTGGCGCCTTCCTCCCGTCGGGAATCACGATCAGGCTTGAGGGCGACACCAACGACTACGTGGGCAAGGGTCTGTCGGGCGGCAGCATCGTCGTCCGGCCAGACCGTGAGAGCGTCTTCCCCGCTGAGTTGAACGTGATTGCCGGCAACGTCATCGGTTACGGCGCAACGCAGGGCAGCATGTTTATCCGCGGACGAGTCGGCGAGCGGTTCCTGGTGCGCAACTCCGGAGCGATCGGCGTGGTCGAGGGCGTTGGTGACCACGCGCTCGAGTACATGACCGGCGGACTCGCCGTCATCCTCGGCTCCACGGGGCGCAACCTCGGAGCGGGAATGTCGGGCGGAACCGCCTACGTTTACGACCTGCGGGCCGAGCGAGTCAACCGTGAGTCACTCGCGACAGGAGAACTGGAACTGCAGCCTCTGGGTAGCGGTGATGTGGTTATTCTGACCGACATGCTGGAGCGTCACCGCGACGAAACCGGCTCACCGGTTGCCGCACGGATGCTCGCCAACATCGACGAGACCGTCGAACGCTTCGTCAAGGTG
Source organism: Salinibacterium hongtaonis (assembly GCF_003065485.1). GTDB lineage: Bacteria > Actinomycetota > Actinomycetes > Actinomycetales > Microbacteriaceae > Homoserinimonas > Homoserinimonas hongtaonis. The sequence continues at coordinate 1,362,152 of NZ_CP026951.1, read as the reverse complement.
ATGCCGCGGGACTACGCCGCCGTCATCGCTACCCGCGAAGCCGCAATCATTGAAGGACTTGACCCCGATGGCGACGTCGTCTGGGAGCGCATCATGGAGGTTACCGGTGGCTGATCCCAAGGGATTCTTGAAGACCCGCGAGAGGGAGCTTCCTGCTCGTCGTCCCGTTGCTCTCCGTCTCATGGACTGGAAAGAGGTCTACGAGCAGGGTGACGCGGCAACGCTCCGGCGACAGGCCGGGCGTTGCATGGACTGTGGGGTGCCGTTCTGCCATCAGGGTTGCCCGCTAGGCAACCTCATTCCCGAGTGGAATGACCTGATGCGCAGAGGAGAGGGCCGACAGGCCATCGAACGTCTGCACGCAACCAACAACTTTCCCGAGTTCACGGGAAAGCTCTGTCCCGCTCCCTGCGAAAGCTCGTGCGTGCTCGGCATCAACCAGCCACCCGTCACGATCAAGCAGGTCGAGGTATCGATCATCGACCAGGCGTGGGCCAACGACTGGGTCGAGCCCCACCCGCCCGAGCGCCTGACCGGCAAGACCGTTGCCGTTGTTGGGTCGGGCCCGGCCGGGCTCGCGGCCGCACAGCAGCTGACCCGCGCTGGGCACACCGTTGCCGTCTTTGAGCGCGACGACCGCATCGGTGGCCTCCTTCGCTACGGCATCCCCGACTTCAAAATGGAGAAGAAGGTTCTCGACTCCCGCCTCAAGCAGATGCAGGCGGAGGGAACTCGATTCCGCGCCGGTGTCAACATCGGCGACGACATCTCGTGGAGCGATCTACGCGCCCGCTACGACGCCGTAATCGTCGCTACAGGGTCGACAGTGCCGCGTGATCTCCCGATCCCGGGACGCGACCTCGCTGGCGTTCACTTTGCGATGGAGTACCTCGTGGAGCAGAACCGCGTCGTCGCTGGCGACACGGTGACCGACCAGATCACGGCCGAAGGTAAGCACGTGGTTGTTCTCGGTGGTGGTGACACGGGTGCCGACTGCATCGGAACCGCGCACCGTCAGAATGCGCTCTCCGTCACGAACCTGGCCATCGGTACGCAGCCGCCTCTTGAGAGGCCCGAGCACCAGCCCTGGCCGACGGCTCCCACACTGTTCGAGGTGCAGAGTGCCCACGAAGAGGGTGGGGAGCGCATGTACCTGGCTTCCACCGTTGAGTTCCTCTCCAATGAGGTCGGCGAAGTACGCGCTGTTCGGATTGCCGAGACGGAATACGTGGACGGTCGCCGAGTCCCCAAGTCGGGAACTGAGCGGGAGATTCCTGCCGATCTCGTGCTTCTGGCTCTGGGCTTCACCGGTCCCGAGAGCCAGGGCCTCGAATCCCAGCTGTCGCTTCCGTTTGAGCAGGGGGTTCCTGCGCGGGCGCACAACTATGAAACCGACTACTCCGGCGTGTTCGTTGCCGGCGATGCGGGCCGTGGCCAGTCGCTCATCGTCTGGGCGATTGCCGAGGGCAGAGCGGCCGCTTCTGAGGTAGACCGCTTCCTAGAGGGCGACACGCTTCTGCCGGCACCAGTGCGGCCGACGGACCGACCCATCTCGCTCTAAATCGGGACTCGTTCGGAATGCCCCAGACGCTCTAGGCTGGAAGCTTCCGGTCTTGTCCACATCGACAGAAAGCACCGCATGAGACGCGCAAAGATTGTTGCGACGCTAGGCCCAGCAACATCAAGTTACGAAGACATCAGGGCAATCATTGAGGCTGGTGTTGATGTTGCCCGCATGAACCTCAGCCACGGCAGTTATGCAGTTCACGAAGAAATCTTCGGCAAGGTTCGCAAGGCAGCAACCGCATCCGGTCGTGTTGTCGCCGTGCTTGTCGATCTCCAGGGACCCAAGATTCGACTGGGCAAGTTCAAGGATGGCCCCCACCACCTTGATGTCGGAGATGTTTTCACGATCACCACCGACGACATCGAGGGAACGGGCGAGGTCTGTGGCACGACCTACAAAGGGCTCCCCGGCGATGTGAAGCCGGGAGACACGCTCCTGATTGACGATGGCCGCGTCAAGCTCCGTGCCATTGCGACGGATGCAACGTCGGTTACCACCGAGACCGTTGTCGCCGGAACCGTATCCAACAACAAGGGCATCAACTTGCCCGGCGTTGCCGTCAACGTGCCCGCGCTTTCGGAGAAGGACGAGGACGACCTGCGGTGGGCCCTCAAGCTCGGCGCTGATTACATCGCCCTCTCGTTCGTGCGTAACGCAGAAGACATCACGCGCGTGCACGAGATTATGGCCGAGGAGGGCCTGCGCCTCCCCGTCATCGCCAAGATTGAGAAGCCCCAGGCTGTCGACAATCTCGAAGCTATCATCGATGCCTTCGACGGCATCATGGTGGCCAGAGGAGACCTCGGTGTCGAGCTGCCCCTCGAGGCTGTTCCGATCGTGCAGAAGCGCGCTGTCGAACTCTGCCGCCGCATGGCAAAGCCCGTGATTGTTGCAACGCAGATGCTTGAGTCGATGATCTCTAACCCGATTCCGACCCGCGCAGAAACCTCTGACGTCGCAAATGCTGTGCTCGACGGTGCCGACGCCGTCATGCTCAGTGGCGAGACGAGCGTGGGGGAGTACCCCGTCGTCACGGTTCAGACCATGGCTCGCATCGTCGAATCCACGGAGGATCATGGTCTCGAGCGTGTAGCTCCGCTCGGCACGAAGCCTCGCACTCAGGGCGGCGCGATAACCCTCGCGGCCGCCGAGGTTGCGGACTTTGTCGAGGCTAAATTCCTGTGCGTCTTCACCGAATCCGGCGACTCCGTTCGCCGTATGTCGCGACTCCGTAACGGCATCCAGATCCTGGGCTTCACGCCTTCAGAGAGCATTCTCCGCCGTATGGCGCTGAGCTGGGGCGTGCAGAGCTACCTCGTGGACCGCGTGACGCACACCGACGCGATGTACCGCCAGGTCGACGACATTTTGCTCGCAGAGGGCCTCGCAAAGGTCGGCGACAAGGTCGTCGTTATCTCCGGATCGCCTCCCGGCATCCCCGGGTCGACGAACGACCTTCGCGTGCACCGCATTGGCGACGCCAAGAATGCTGCCGCGCCAGTCTGGGCAGAATCGCTCTAGCCTCACGGCGCATCCTCACGCGGGCAGACCTTCGGGTTTGCCCGCGTGAGGCAGTTAACGCGCCTGTTCCACGAAAAGAGCTCCGCACCCCCGTTTTCAGGGGATGCGGAGCCGTCGAGCTTCTGTACCGGTGGTGGGATTCGAACCCACACGTCTTGCGACAAAGCATTTTGAGTGCTCCGCGTCTACCATTCCGCCACACCGGCGCACAGTAACTCCGATCAGAATACCGTAGGCTTTACACGTGTCAGACCAGGAATCCACTCAGGCCCCCCGCCGCGTCGTCGTAGCCGAAGACGAGTCGCTCATCAGACTCGACATCGTCGAGACGCTCCGTGACAACGGTTTCGATGTCGTCGGAGAGGCAGGTGACGGAGAGGCTGCGGTAGCGCTAGCAACCGAGCTGCGTCCTGACCTCGTCGTGATGGACGTCAAGATGCCGCTGCTTGACGGCATCTCTGCGGCTGAGAAGCTCAGCAAAAACCACATCGCTCCCGTTGTTCTCCTCACCGCGTTCAGCCAGAAGGAGCTTGTCGAGCGAGCGACCGAGGCTGGCGCGCTGGCCTACGTGGTTAAGCCGTTCACCCCCAACGACCTGCTGCCGGCGATTGAGATCGCTCTCGCCCGCTACGCCCAGATCATTGCGCTTGAGACCGAGGTTGGCGACCTCGTTGAGCGTTTCGAAACGCGCAAGCTCGTCGACCGCGCCAAGGGGCTCCTCAACGAGAAGATGGGCCTGACCGAGCCCGAAGCGTTCCGCTGGATTCAGAAGGCTTCGATGGACCGCCGGCTCACGATGCACGATGTAGCGAAAACGATCATCGACCAGTTCGCTCCCAAGAAGTAGCACGTCCTCGGCCGCTCGTCGGTCGTAGAAACAACGGGCCGGAGGCCGGAGCGCACGCTCCAGCATCCGGCCCGTTTCTCTGCGGTCAGCGGATGTCGCGAATGAGGTTCGTGATGCGAATGGTCGACAGACGCTTTCCGGAGTCGTCCGAGACCACAATTTCGTGGGTCGTCAGCGTGTTTCCGAGAGAGATGGCTTGGCAGGTGGCGGTGACCCAGCCTTCGCGGGCGGAGCCGGAATGAGTCGCGTTGATCTCGATTCCGACGACGAAGCGGTCGGGGCCAGCGTGAATCGCCGCCGACATCGAACCGAGTGACTCGCCGAGGACAACATAGGCACCGCCGTGGAGAAGACCATTCACCTGCCGGTTGCCCTCAACGGGCATTCGGGCCATGGAGTAGTCGGCAGAGAGCTCATCAAACTCGATGCCCATCTTGCGGGGAAGTTCACCGCCCCCTGTGGCCTCGAGACGCCCAATGAGGTCAGGGTGCAGGTCGGCGGGAAACTTCGTCATTGATGGTGCCTTTCCCAGCGGCGCGGTGGCATGTCGGCGCACCCCGTTAGGCTGGCTCTGTGTCGGATTCCGAAAAGCCTACCCTCCTCGTCATTGACGGTCACTCACTAGCATTCCGAGCGTTTTATGCGCTGCCGGTCGACAGTTTCGTCACTCGTGACGGTCAACATACGAACGCGATTCACGGGTTCCTTTCGATGCTCCTGCTGTTGCTCAGCCAGGAGAAGCCGACCCATCTTGCGGTGGCCTTCGACATCTCGCGATACTCCTTCCGCACGCGCGAATACCCGGAATACAAGGGCACCAGGGGCGAGACGCCGTCCGAGTTCATCGGGCAGGTTCCCCTCCTAGAAGAGGCGCTGGCGGCGATGAACATCGTCACCATCACTAAAGAGGATTACGAGGCGGACGATATCCTCGCCACGCTCGCCAGCCGCGGTGCAGCCGAGGGTTTCCGCGTTCTCGTCGTCAGCGGCGACCGCGACTCCATCCAGCTGGTGAACGACGACGTCACTCTTCTCTACCCCAACGCACGCGGCGTGTCTGAACTCAAGCGCTACGACCGCGATGCGGTCGTAGAGCGGTACGGCATCGAGCCCGAGCAGTATCCGGATGTCGCGGCGCTTGTGGGTGAGACAAGCGACAATCTCATCGGCATCGACAAGGTCGGCGAGAAGACCGCCGTCAAGTGGATCAAGCAGTACGGCGGACTCGACCAGATCCTTGAGCACGCGGACGAGATCAAGGGTGTCGTCGGCGAGAAGCTGCGCGAGCAGAAGGAGAATGCGATTCGTAATCGCAGGCTCAACCGCCTGGTCACCGACGTCGATCTTCCGGTGGGCCCCACCGATCTCGAGCGCCGTCAGATCAACGTCAATGCGGTCCGCGATGTGTTCGATCGTCTGCAGTTCCGCACGCTCCTGGAACGAGTGCTCAAGATCGCCGCGTCGGAGGGCGCGACGGATGCAATCACCGAGGCTGCTGTGATCGATGAGGTCAGCTCGGCACAGGCGGCGCCCGTGGTGCGTACCCTCATCGACGAAGAGCTCGCGCAGTGGCTCAGCCGCAATTCGGCTGAGGGTACGGTGCCTCTCGGACTGCAAGTAGAAATCGACGCATCCGGTGTCGGCGGTTTCGGCATCGCCTCTGCGACCGATTCGGTCTACGTGCCCTGGGCAGAAGGTCGCCCCGACTACACAGCGCTCGAGTCGTGGCTTGCGGGCGACTCGCCCAAGTATTTGCTCGGTTCCAAGCGCCAACTGAAGGCGCTGCGCCAGGTCGGACTTACTCTTGGCGGTATTTCATTCGACACCTCACTTGCCGCCTGGCTTCTGCGGCCGGGTTCCAAACCCGAAGACCTCGCCTCGCAGGTGTACTCGGTGCTGGGGGAGACAATCACGCTCGCCGATCCCAACCAGCTCGTCCCCGAGGTCGATGCCCTGAGTGCCGCGACCGAGGCCTGGTACGTGCTGCGAATCTCAGAGGCGCTTGCCGAGAAGCTCGACCCGGGCACCCGCAAGGTTCTCGACGACATTGAGTTGCCCATCGTGAACGTGCTCGCGACGATGGAGCTCACCGGCATCAGTGTCGATTCTGAGATTTTCGCTGACCTGCGCACCCGACTGTCAGCCTCCGCGGCAGAACTCGCAACCAAGGCCTTCGCCGAGATTGGCCACGAAGTGAATCTCGGTTCGCCGAAGCAGCTCCAGCAGGTGCTGTTCGAAGAGCTGAACATGCCCAAGACCCGGGCGAACAAGACCGGCTACTCTACCGATGCAGCGTCGCTCGCCGACCTGCAGGAGAAGAGCCCGCATCCGTTCCTTGGGCTGTTGCTTCAGCACCGCGATGTGACCAAGCTCGGCCAGATCGTCGAGACACTGGAAAAGGCCGTCAAGCCCGACGGTCGAATCCACACGACGTATGACCAGACCGGCACAAGCACGGGCCGCATTTCTTCGAACGACCCCAACCTGCAGAACATCCCGGTCAAGACCGAGGTCGGCCGCGAGATCCGCTCCGCATTTAGGCATGGCGCAGAGTTCGAAACACTTCTCACTGCCGACTACTCTCAGATCGAAATGCGCATCATGGCGCACCTGTCGGGTGATGAGGGTCTCATCGAAGCGTTCAACGCCGGCGAAGACCTACACCGCTTCGTTGGCTCGCGCATCTTCCACGTCGACCCTGCCGACGTGACCCCCGAAATGCGAACCAAGGTCAAGGCGATGTCGTATGGCCTTGCCTATGGCCTCAGCGCATTCGGGCTGTCGAAGCAGCTCAGAATCGACACGTCAGAGGCAAAGCAGCTCATGTCGGACTACTTTGCGCGGTTCGGCGCGGTGCGTGATTACCTTCGATCCGTTGTCGAGAAGGCCCGCGACGACGGCTACACCGAGACGATCTTTGGTCGCCGTCGCCCCTTCGCCGACCTGCACTCCAAAAACCGGGTTCTGCGCGAGAACGCTGAGCGTGCTGCGCTCAACGCCCCGATCCAGGGATCTGCCGCCGACATCATGAAGATTGCGATGCTCGGTGTCGCAGAGGACCTGCGCGACCAGAATCTCGGTTCCCGGCTGCTGCTCCAGGTTCATGACGAATTAGTGCTTGAGGTTGCCCCCGGCGAGCTCGAGACAATCGAGTCGATCGTGCGCACGCGCATGAGCTCCGCCGCCGATTTGGCTGTGCCCCTCGATGTGCAGGTGGGCATCGGGGCGAACTGGGACGCTGCCGCGCACTAGCGGCAGGTCACGGCGCTCCGAGGCGGAGGCCATCGTATGCTCGGGGAATGAGTGAATCGCGCACCCCCACCAGCATCGATGGCATCGCAGAGGGCTGGATCAGCACCTACATTGACCTCGACCCGACCGTTGCGACCTACATCGGAGTCGCCGGCAGGCTGGGCGAATACGCCGACTACTCGCCAGCCGGTGCCGAGGCCATGGCGGAGTCCAAGCGCAAGGTCATAGCCGCCCTGGATGCCGCAGACCCTGTCGACAGCGTCGATCGTGTCACGCAGACGGACCTGCGGGCGAGCCTGTCGCTCGATATCGAGGCCCATGCAGCCGGACTCCACCTTCGCGACCTGAATGTGCTTGCCTCTCCTGCAACGGAGATTCGGGACATCTTCGACCTCATGCCCACGGAGACCGAAGCTGACTGGGCCGATATCGCCGGGCGCATGAACGCCGTCCCTGCGGCGCTTGCGGGCTACACGGAGACCTTGCGCAAGGGTATCGACGAGGGCATAACCCCTGCCCGCCGTCAGGTGCTTGCGGTCGCCCAGCTCACCGCCCAGATCGCCGCTCCCGCAGGATTCTTCACTTCGTTCTCCACGAGTTCCTCGCTCGACTTGCCAGAGACGCTCCGAACAGCGCTAGCGACAGGTGCGGCGTCGGCAACCGCGGCATATGCCGCGTTCACCGATTTTTTGCGCTCCGAGCTGGCTCCCGTCGCCACGACGGTTGATGCCGTCGGGCGCGAGGCTTACGCTCTGCACTCGCGGCGCTTTCTCGGCTCCGCCATCGACCTCGACGAAACGTATGAGTGGGGCATCGAAGAGCTCGCCCGTATGCGTTCCGAGCAGGAGGCGATCGCTCACGAGATCAAGCCCGGTGCATCGGTGGAGGAGGCAATTGCAATCCTCGATGCAGACCCCACCCGTCTGCTGCACGGCACCGACGCACTTCAGGCGTGGATGCAAGAGCTCAGCGACCGGGCCGTCTCAGAACTCGCGCAGAGCCATTTCGACATCCCCGCAGAGATTCAGCGGCTCGAATGCATGATTGCGCCCACCCAGAGCGGTGGCATCTACTACACGGGCCCGTCGGACGACTTCTCCCGACCCGGTCGGATGTGGTGGTCGGTGCCCGTAGGCGAAACGGAGTTTGCGACCTGGCGCCAGAAGACGACCGTTTTTCACGAGGGAGTTCCCGGGCATCACCTGCAGATCGGCCAGGCCGTCGTCAATCGCGGTCAGCTCAACACGTGGCGCCGGCAGCTCGCCGGCACGTCGGGCCACGCGGAGGGCTGGGCGCTGTACGCGGAGCGTCTCATGGAGCAGCTCGGCTACCTCGATGACCCTGCAGACCGCCTCGGGATGCTTGACGCCCAGCGGATGCGCGCCGCCCGCGTTGTCCTCGACATCGGCGTGCACCTCGGCAAGCCTCGCCTCGACGGCACCGGCTCGTGGGACTTCGACTACGCGCTCGCCTTCTTCCGTGAGAACTGCCATGAGAGCGACGCCAGCACGCTGTTCGAAGTAAACCGTTACTTCGGATGGCCCGGTCAGGCCCCGTCGTACAAGGTCGGTCAGCGCCTCTGGGAAGAGCTGCGGGACGAGGCTCACCGCCGCGCGGGCGATTCTTTCTCCATCCGGGACTTCCACAGTCGCGCACTGGCCCTCGGAGGGGTCGGGCTCGACACCCTGCGCACTGCTGTGCTCGATTTCGACTGATACGTCGACGCTGTGGGGGAGTCGAGCGCATCACCGTATGAGGTTGTGCTGGGCGACCGGCTCCTCCACCTGCATCCGCGCTTGCAGCGCTACTTCGCCGCGATACCGACGGGTTCGCGCCGCATGGTCGATCAGATCGGTGTGCTGCCCACGTCGTCTGGGCCCGTTCTCATCGACCGCCTTGGCCCGTCGGGACGACTCGTCGCCTCCTTTGATGCGGCCATCGGTGACGAACACGGCGGCTGCCTTCGATTGGAGTCAACCCGGGTCGGTTTTGCCGTCGGCGAGGGCGTTCTCTGGTGGCCACGCCCTTTGTCGCCTCGTGTTTCTCTCACGGAACGCTTCGATGACGAGGCGGATGCCCAGCATGTCTCGATCGTTCTCGCTCACCCCGCGCTCGGTAGACTTTATGAATACTCGGGTTTGTTTCGCTACGAACTCGCGGGGGAGGCGGAGGAATGACTCAGCGAGTTGTCGTCGCGGGGGCATCGGGATTCATCGGAACTCGGCTTGTGGAGTCATATCGAGTCGCTTGGCGCCAGCGTTTCTACCATCGGGCGCGAGGGTGCGGATGCGGTGTGGGGCGATTCCGCCGCGATCGCCGCTCTGCTCGACGGCGCAGATCTGGTGGTCAATCTCGCAGGCAAGAGCGTGAACTGCCGGTATACGGATGCCAACCGCGCCGAGATCTTCCGGTCGCGACGCGAAACCACACGCCAAATTTCGGATGCTATCGCCGCCTGCGCTGCACCTCCGCCGGTATGGATTAACTCATCGACCGCCACTATCTACCGTCACGCCGATGACCGTCCGATGACGGAGTCCGGCGGCGAGCTGGGGCAGGGCTTTTCGGTTGAGGTCGCTAGGTCCTGGGAAGCTGAGTTCTTCCGCGCGGAGCTTCCCCACACGAGACGCGTCGCGCTGCGAATCGCCATCGTGCTCGGCAATGGCAGCGTGATGCAGCCGCTCACCCGGCTCGCACGATTCGGGTTGGGCGGACCTCAGCTCGATGGGCGCTGGTTCTCCACCCGCCGCCGCCGGAATGCGGGCACCTATCACGCCTACCGCCCCACCAAGGGGCGTCAGAAGTTCAGTTGGATTCATATCGATGACGTCGTCGGAGTCATTAAGTTCGTGACGGAGCGCCCCGACATCGACGGTGTCGTCAATGTCTCCGCGCCGAATCCAACTGACAATGCGGAGCTGATGTCCGCGATCCGTAAACAGCTCGGAATACGCTTCGGTCTCCCGGCGTTTCGATGGATGCTTGAGCTCGGTTCCGCGGTCATCCGCACCGAAACGGAGCTCGTTCTCAAGAGCCGTTGGGTGATCCCCGCGCGCCTGGAGGCCGCAGGATTTGTCTTCGCTCACCCTGCAGTTGAGCCAGCAATCGGCCAGATTCTCGCGGTAGAAAAGCCCCGGCAGACACGATAAGCTAGAACGTCACGTTTGTGACGCCCCTATTCGACCGTCGCGGCGAAATCATCAATCCTGAGCAGTACCTCGCCGTGACCTGATTATGTGCCGAACCTCGGCATTTCCATCCTGGAGCAACTACTAAATGACAATCGCAACGACCGGTAAGGCACCCAAGCAGGTCGCCATCAACGACATCGGATCTGCTGAAGACTTTCTCGCCGCGGTCGAAAAAACGCTGAAGTTCTTCAACGACGGAGACCTCATTGAGGGCACCGTCGTCAAGATCGACCGTGATGAGGTTCTCCTCGACGTCGGTTACAAGACCGAGGGTGTTATCCCCTCCCGCGAACTTTCCATCAAGCACGACGTCAACCCCGACGAGGTAGTCGCTGTCGGCGACACCGTCGAGGCCCTCGTTCTCCAGAAGGAGGACAAGGAAGGTCGTCTGATCCTGTCCAAGAAGCGTGCTCAGTACGAGCGTGCGTGGGGCGACGTCGAGAAGATCAAGGAAGACGACGGAGTCGTCACCGGTACGGTCATCGAGGTCGTCAAGGGCGGCCTCATCGTGGACATCGGCCTCCGTGGCTTCCTCCCGGCCTCGCTCATCGAGCTTCGCCGCGTTCGCGACCTCACGCCGTACCTTGGCCAGGAGATCGAGGCCAAGATCCTCGAGCTCGACAAGAACCGCAACAACGTTGTTCTGTCGCGCCGCGCGCTTCTTGAGCAGACTCAGTCCGAGAGCCGCACGACGTTCCTCAACAACCTTGCCAAGGGCCAGGTTCGCAAGGGTGTCGTCTCCTCGATCGTCAACTTCGGTGCATTCGTGGACCTCGGTGGCGTCGACGGACTCGTTCACGTCTCCGAGCTCAGCTGGAAGCACATCGAGCACGCCAGCGAGGTCGTTGAGGTTGGCCAGGAAGTCACCGTCGAGATTCTCGAGGTCGACCTGGACCGCGAGCGTGTTTCGCTGTCGCTCAAGGCAACGCAGGAAGACCCGTGGCAGGTATTTGCTCGCACCCACGCCATCGGCCAGGTTGCACCGGGCAAGGTCACGAAGCTCGTCCCCTTCGGCGCGTTCGTTCGCGTTGCAGAGGGCATCGAGGGCCTCGTGCACATCTCGGAGCTGTCCGGCAAGCACGTTGAGCTCGCCGAGCAGGTCGTTTCGGTCGGCGAAGAGGTCTTCGTCAAGGTCATCGACATCGACCTCGAGCGTCGCCGCATCTCGCTGAGCCTCAAGCAGGCCAACGAGGGTGTCGACCCCGAGGGCACCGAGTTCGACCCGGCGCTCTACGGAATGCTCACCGAGTACGACGAGCAGGGCAACTACAAGTACCCCGAGGGCTTCGACCCCGAGACCAACGAGTGGAAGGAAGGCTTCGAGGAGCAGCGCTCCAAGTGGGAAGCCGACTACGCCGCCGCTCAGGCTCGCTGGGAAGCACACAAGAAGCAGGTCGCTGCTGCCGCCGTCAAGGAGATCGAAGACGCTCCTGCCGCTGGTGGTTCGTCGTTCTCGAGCGAGTCGGCTTCGGCTGGCACGCTTGCCGACGATGAGGCTCTTGCCGCTCTGCGCGAGAAGCTCTCGAGCAACTAAGCAGGTCGACGCCTCTGGCGTTATTCCACGAAACGGTCGGGTCCCTCGGGGCCCGGCCGTTTCGTCGTTAACCCACCACCGCAACTGCCGAGCAGTCAGGAACTCTTCTCGTGCTTGCGTGCGGCAACCGATGCCCTGGCTTTTCGAACGCTGCGCACGCCCCACCAGATCAGCAACGGAACCGCCACCAGGATGAGAATCGGAACGACAATGGCCGCTATGGCAAGGCCAACACTGCTTGCGTCTTCTACCGTGCTCAAAACCGGCGCAGCAGCCCCCATAGTGAGTGCGTTGGCTGCTGGCCGGGCGATCGCTTTGGTGAGGTGGACCACGAGTGCGATAACGGCTCCCGTCACAAAGGGAACCCAGTTTGATTCAAAGAACTGAGTCGGATCGGTGACCGCTGCCGTCTCCATCGAGGTTCCTGACCCGAAAGCTAGTCCACCTGCTGTGGGGCGAACGAGTGTCTGTACCCAGTCGTTGATGGAGTCGACCGCGGGAATCTTGTCCGCGACTACTTCGATCACCAACAAAACGCCAAGGATCGCGAGCACCCAAGGATTCTCGAGCCAGGTCCAGTTTGCCGGGAGTTCGACAAAGGGCAGGAAGCGGCTTGCGATCCCCATGATCAACAGGGGAACGTAGGCGTTGAGTCCCGCAGAGAGAGCCAACCCAGTCCCCGTGAGCAATTCCAGCATCGCTGCTCCTTTCGGCTGAGCAGGACAGTAGCATGGGCCCCGTGTTACTTATTGGCCTCACGGGAGGCATCGCCTCGGGAAAGTCTTTGGTCGCAGCGAGACTGGCAGAACTCGGCGCCCATCACATCGATGCCGATCTGTTGGCCCGCGAAGTCGTTGCGCCCGGCACCGATGGTCTCAGGGAGATTGCCGAGGCCTTTGGAACCACAGTGCTGCAACCCGATGGCAGTCTCGACCGCGCAGCACTGGGGTCAATCGTCTTTAGCGACCCCGAGGCGCGCGCCACCCTCAACGAGATCACCCACCCCCGGGTTCGTGATCTCGTCGCCGAGCGGGTAGCCCAGGCGGAGGCCGCCGATCCCGACGCCATCGTGATCTATGACGTGCCGCTGCTCGCAGAATCGACACAGGGCAACCGGCTGCAACTTGATTCCGTAGTCGTGGTGCATTCGGATACTGAAGACCGCATCCGTCGCATGGTCGAGGATCGTGGCATGTCACGAGAAGAGGCAATGCACCGCATTAACTCGCAGTCGACAGACTCGGAGCGTCTCGCGATCGCGGATGTTGTGCTGGACAACCATGGCACGCGGGAGGCGCTTCTGGCCCAGGTCGACGAACTATGGTCTGCGCTGCTTTCGCGAAGCCAGCAGAGCAAGCGGAGCTAGACCGCGGGCAGGAGCAGCAGCGCTGTCGGCACGGCGAGCAGGGCGATTGCCAGGGCGACGGCGACCGCTCGCACGGCGAAGGAGAGCGGTCGATGCCCCTCTCGAAGCCGGGCTATTCTCAGCGCCGAGGACGGGCTCGCCATCTGCACCGACTGTTCGGCCTCGTCGGCGAGGAATACGTCACTCGTGGGACGCCGATCGGCCGCGGGCAGTGGCACAGAATCCCGCCACCCGTCACCTCCGATCGCCACGAGCGCGATCGCTCGCGCCAGCGTCGCATCTGCAACGACAAGCCTGGCCTTGTCGTCGGCCAACATCTCTACTAGTGACGCGACAGCATCCTGAGCGCGCGTGGCAATCGGGAACCAGGGGAGCGAACGCCGCCACGCTCTGAAGGCTAGAAGAACCAGGTAGTGGCGCTGAGTAGCGTGGGCCTCTTCGTGGGCAACCACGGCGCGGAGTTCTTGGTCGTCGAGGATGCTCATGAGGCCGGCCGAAAGAACGGTGATGGATCGGGTTGCGCCCGGCAGGCAGTATGCGACAGGCGCATCGTGGGCCAGCAAGAGAGTGTCGGGCCGTTCCGGCAGGGGGGAGCTAAGCATGCGAACGAGGTCGCGGTGACGGCGACGGGAGCGCTCATCGCGCACGAGCGCGAGCATGAGGTTGAGCAGCAAATGGATGGTGAGCAGGATGGCACCGCTCAACGCAAACATGTGAACGAAGTCGGCACCGGACGGCAGGGTGCCCTGCTGTAGGAAGCTAGCGAACGATCCGCTGGCCGCGAGGAGGTTGTCGCCGAACGGCTGCAGCCCATAGACGAGCAGCGCGCCGATCATCGACAGGCCGCCGGCGAGGGCCACGGCCTGCCAGACAATAAGTGCGACGGCGGGGGATCGCGAAGGCCACGTTGCCCTGGCAAGCAGAATCGGCACTGGCCACGCCAAGAGAATCGCCAGAACGGCGAGAGCGATGGATGTCTGCAGCACCCTGCGACGCTACCAGCGGTTGAGTGGGATCCTTCGCAGCGACCGAGCTAGCGGGGCAGGCTCGCGCCCTCGAGCATCCGCCGCAAGAGATCCGCTTCATCGGGGCCGACACTGCCCACAAAGCGCGCCAAGACGGCTTCGCGATCGGGAGCGGCACCGAGCACATCATGCATCAGCTCTGCCATATACGAGGCGCGATTAGTCACTGACAGGTAGAGGTGAGGGCGCGTGGTGCGGTCTCGGGTAACGAAGTTTTTGCGCTCGAGGCGAGAGAGCACGGTGAGCACCGTGGTGACGGCAAGTTCCCTACCGGCCCCGGTCGTCCCGGTGGCCAGACGGTCTCGAACCTCAGGGGCGCTGAGCGCCGCAGTCGAGTCCCAAAAGAGGTCCATGACCGCCCGTTCGAGTTCGCCAAGCTGAGGAGAGATGCGTGCCATGACCAAGACTTTACATGAAGGCGGAATGACTCTACATGAGGTAGAAATCGATTTCGACATGGTGTAGAACTTAAACGTCTACACGTTGCAGAACTCAACAGCGGGTCATCGCCTGCACCAACCGGAGGCATTGTGGAAGCGATCGACCCCCTACTTATTGCACGCTGGCAGTTCGGTATCACCACGGTCTACCACTTCTGGATGGTGCCGTTGACGCTCGGCCTCGGCCCGGTGATCGCTTTCATGCAGATGCGATGGCACAAAACCGGCGACGACCGCTGGTACCGCATGACCAAGTTCTGGGGAAAGCTCTACCTCATCAACTTCATCATGGGTGTCGCCACCGGCATCGTTCAGGAGTTCCAGTTCGGACTCGCCTGGAGCGAGTACAGCCGCTTTGTCGGCGACGTGTTCGGAGCGCCTCTGGCGATGGAAGCGCTTCTGGCGTTCTTCGTCGAATCCACGTTCCTAGGCCTTTGGATCTTTGGATGGGGCAGGTTGCCGAAGCGGGTACACCTCGCTTGCCTGTGGATCGCCGTCGCAGGATCCGTCGTCTCGGCCTACTTCATCCTCGTTGCGAACTCATGGATGCAGCACCCCGTGGGCGTCGAGCTGGTCGATGGCTACCCACAGATGGTTGACGCGTGGGCCGTGTTCACCAACAACACCGCTATCGCAGCATTTACCCACACAATCTTTGGTGCCTTTGCGGTCGGGGGCGGCTTCATGCTTGGCATCGCCTGGTACCAGCTCTGGCAGCGCCGCCGCGACGGCATCGACACCGTCGATGTTGATGGCAACGTCATCGTGGGCGAAGCCCTCGACATCCCCGGGCGAGACAAGAAGGACCACAAGGTCTGGCTCAGCTCGCTCCGCATCGGCGCAATCGTCGCCATAGTCGCCTTCGGCGGGGTAGCGGTCACCGGCGACACCCAGGCCAAGCTCATGTACGAGCAGCAGCCGTTGAAGATGGCTGCTGCCGAGGCCGCATGCCACACCGGCACCAGCTTCTCCGTTCTTTCGATCGGGCCACTCGGCACGAAGGACTGCAACGAGGTCACCACGATCATCGAAATCCACGGCCTGCTGTCGTTCCTGGCGCACGGCGACTTCACGACCGAGCTTCCCGGCCTCAATGAGCTCGTGCCCGAGTATCAGGCACGATATGGCACTCACCTACCCGACGACCCGATCCTCGGTCAGCGCGCCGGTGAGGAGATCAACTACGTGCCCATCATGGAGGTCACCTACTGGGGCTTCCGGCTGATGATGGGCTTCGGAATGCTCGCGGCTGCGGCCGCAGCCGTTGCGCTGTTCCTTACACGCAAGGGCACCGTGCCCAAGAGCAAGGGCATCATGAACCTGGCGGTCGCCGGAATCTTCGCGCCCTTCGCGGCCAACTCAGCCGGGTGGATCTTCACCGAAATGGGGCGTCAGCCGTTCGTCGTCGCCCCCAATCCCACAGGGCTCGACGGCGTGATGATGTTCACCGCAGCGGCGGTCTCACCCAGTGTGAGCTTTGGCGAGGTTCTGTTCTCGCTCGCCTCGCTCACGCTCATCTACGGCGTGCTCATGGTGTTCGAGGTGATGCTCATCGTTCGCTACGTGAGGGGCGGAGTTGCGAGTGCGGTGCCGGTGCTCGCCAACCAGAAGAAAGATGGCGATGGCGATGGCGGGGCTGCTCCATCCGATGACGATGTCCTCTCGTTCGCGTACTAATCACCGACGGCCTAGGAGCTGATCATGGAGTTTCTTCCAACCCTCTGGTTCGTGTTGATTGCGGTCCTCTGGACGGGTTTTCTTTTTCTCGAAGGCTTCGACCTCGGTGTCGGCATGCACATTCTGTTCTCCGCAAAGGACCCGCAGCAGAAGCGCATCATGCTTAACACCATCGGGCCCGTCTGGGACGGCAACGAAGTGTGGCTTCTCACTGCCGGCGGGGCAATGTTTGCCGCATTCCCCTTCTGGTATGCCTCGCTCTTCTCGGCGCTCTACATCCCCTTGGTGCTTGTGCTCGTCGGTCTGATCTTCAGGGCCGTTGCCATCGAATACCGCGGTAAGGGCACGACGACCCGGTGGGTCAAGGGATGGGATCTGGCGTTGGGGCTTGGATCCCTCGTCAGCGCTTTCGGGGTGGGTGCGACGCTCGCTCTCACGACTACCGGCCTACCGCTTGACAGCAATGGCGACAGGGTCGGCGGGGCGTGGGCCTGGTTCAACGGCTATGCGGTCCTTGGCGGGCTTGCCGTCGTTGGGTTCTGCCTCGTGCATGCTGCCGCCTTCCTCGCTCTCAAGACCGATGGCGATGTGCGGCAGCAATCCCGGCGCTTTGTCACGATTGCACTGCCGTTTGCGCTGCTTCCTCTTGCAGGATGGGTGCTCGCGATCCAGTTCACCTCGGGCAATCCCATCACCTGGGCGCTGGTCATTGTCGCAGTCGTCGCCGGAGTGCTCGCCTGGTACGCCAACCGTGCAGGGCGCGAGGGCAGGTCCTTCCTCTATCTCGGCACCTTCCTTCTCGCGGGATCCGCGTCGATCTTTGCGGCGATCTTCCCCACGGTTCTGCCGTCGACTCTCGACCCCGCCTTCGACCTCACCGTGACGAATGCATCTGCATCGGACTACACGCTCGGTCTGATGAGCATCGTCGCCGCGTTCGGGGTTCCCCTCGTTTTGGCCTACCAAGGCTGGACCTACTGGGTCTTTCGCAAGCGCATCTCGTCCGCCAGGATTCCCGAGGCGATCGAGGTTGTCCCCGCCATTCGACAGAAATAGAAGTAATGCCACGATCACCCATGGCGGGGCTCGGAGCGCTTGAGCGACCGGTGCTCTACCTCCTCGGGCTCGCAAGCGCCCTCAAAGCGGCATCGCTCATCGGCATTGCCACGGCACTGTCGGTCGGAATCGTCAGCGCCATCGACGGTGACGATCGGTGGCGTGACGCGGTTGTGTGGGGTCTTGTCTCTGCTGCGGCACGAGCGCTGGTTACGTGGGCCCAACGGGTGATATCCGCACGAGCGGCGCTGGGTGTTAAGGAGCGGCTCCGATCCGACATGGCGGAGCATCTCGTCACCTCCGGCGGAGCGAGGGTTGGCTCCCAGTCGACCTTGGCGACGCTGGGGCTCGACGAACTCGACAAGTACTACACGGTGTTCTTGCCCGCCCTGATCAATGCGGCATGCATCCCGCTTCTCATTGGCGCGCGCATCCTGTTCGCTGACTGGGTGAGCGCCCTCATAATCGTGCTGACGGTGCCGCTGATTCCCGTTTTCATGGTGCTGATCGGGCAGCACACAGAAGACCGGGTCGAGGTCGCGACCACTCAACTCGGCAGGCTCTCCGATCATCTGGTGGAGCTCGTGAGAGGCCTGCCAGTGCTGGTTGGCCTTGGCAGGGCCCGGGAGCAGGTTGCCGCACTCAGTTCACTCTCGGAGCGGTTTCGCGCCACAACAATGCAGACCCTCAAGGTCGCGTTCCTCTCGTCGCTTGCGCTCGAGCTCATTGCGACGATCTCGGTGGCGATCGTCGCGGTCTTCATCGGGTTCCGTCTCGTCGGTGGCGACATGTCGCTAGAGCTTGGCCTGCTCGCCTTGCTCCTCGCCCCTGAATGCTATGCACCGCTGCGAGACGTCGGCACAGCGTTTCACTCCTCCCAGGATGGCCAAGAGGCGCTGCGTAGGGTGCGCAACACCCTCGACACTCCGGCGCCGCGCACCATCGCCGACGGCGGAGGCGGGCCGCTCACGGTGAGCGGCCTGACCCTTCGCTATCCGGGCCGTGCCGAGGATGCGGTCGGTGGCGTGAGCTTTGTCGCCCGCACGGGCACCATCACGGTTCTCGACGGCGAGAGCGGCTCTGGCAAGTCAACAGTGCTCGGCACAATCGCCGGCGCAATTGCAGCCGGGCCCGGCGTCGATGTTCAGGGCACCATTACAGGCGTTGACCCCGATCGCATCGCCTGGCTGCCCCAGCATCCACACACGGTGGCAGCCTCTGTACGCGACGAGCTGCGGTTCTACGCCGGAATTGACACGGATGCCCCCTCCGCCGACGCCACGGCGGAATCCCGCGTCGACGATGTGCTCGCAGTTCTCGGACTGTCGCGCGTCGCCATGAGCGATCCCGCCCGGTTGAGCCCCGGCGAGCTACGCCGTCTCGCCTTCGGCCGGGTGCTGCTGCGAGCCGCGGGTGGAGCCGACCTCATTCTCTTGGATGAGCCAACCGCTCACCTCGACGCCCGGAGCGCGCAGACCGTGACCGGCCTTATTCGCTCGCTCGCCGACGGCCGCACCGTTGTGCTGGCCTCTCACGACGCCGACGTGCGAGAGATCGCCGATCACACGGTCGTTCTCGGCGCCTCCCGAACGATTGAGGCTTTGAGCGATCTTGTCGAACAGCAGGAGGCGGAACCGCTGCCGGCAATAGATGCGGCGGAGAGCGAGCTTGCTCCCACTCGCTCTGCGCTAGCCGAACTGGCGCTGTTTCTCGCCCCGGTTCGCTGGAAGATGCTGCTGGCTGTGCTCCTCGGCGTAGCCTCTTCGGCTTTTGCCATCTCGCTCACTGCCGTCTCGGCATGGCTCATCGTGCGGGCAAGCGAGCAGCCTCCGATCATGTATCTACTTGTGGCCATCGTGGGGGTGCGATTCTTCGGGCTCGGGCGCGCGGTTCTTCGCTACTGCGAACGGCTTGTTTCGCACGATGCGATCTTCGCCGCCCTCGGCGCAATGCGCACCAGACTCTGGGTTGGCCTCGCCGATCTTGGCACTACCCATCGCGCCCTCCTCACCGGCTCAACCGCCCTGGATCGACTGGTGAGAGACGCCGATCGGGTGAGGGATCTGGTGCTGCGGGTGGTGACCCCGGTTCTCGTGGGAGTGCTCATCACCGCAGCGGCGGTCGTCGTTTTGGCCTCAATCGAGCCCCGAGCTTTGCCCCTGCTCATCACGCTCGCGGTTGCGGTACTGGTCGTCGCTCCCGTTGTGGCCCTTGCTGCCGATCGATCCGCGGCAAAGTCGGAGGACCGGTTCCGCTCGCAGGTACTGCGAGAGTTCTCTGCGACGCTCGCCGCAGCATCCGATCTTCGCGTCAATGGGCTCGCAGCACGGGCGGTGGATCGGCTTCGGCGGAGCGATGCAGCAGCCGGCGTTCAGAGTCGGCGCAGCGCATGGGCTCTGGGGCTCGCCAGTGCCATCGTCGTGGCTGCCTGCGGTTCGGCATCCGTCGTGATGCTCGCCGTTTCGGCAGAAGCCGTGAGCTCCGGCAGGCTTGAGGGAGCGCTGTCTGCCGTCCTCGTGCTCACGCCGCTCGGTCTTATCGAGCCGCTTCTGGAGTTCGTTGGCGGGGTTCAGCTCTGGCCAACCCTCAGGGCACAGTTGCGTCGCGAGTCGGCGCTCACGAGCTCTGCCGATCGCGCTCCGGGCGATGAATCACCATCGGGCGAGCGTGTCACCCGTCTTGAACTGCACGACGTAACCGCCCGCTGGCCCGGCGCCGCCCACCCTGTCTGTGCTCCCGTCTCGGCACGCGTCGATCAGGGGGAGTGGCTCGTCATCACGGGGCCTTCCGGTTCGGGCAAGTCCACCCTTCTCACGCTGCTTCTCGGCTATCTCACGCCGAACTCCGGGCGTTACTTGCTCAATGGCGTTGACGCAGCCGATTTCGATACGTCTCTGCGGTCACACATCGCCTGGTGCCCTCAGGAGGGCCACCTTTTCGACTCAACTCTGCGGGGCAACCTTCTCATCGCCAGGCCTCGCGATGACGCCCCTGACGACTCCGAGATGACGGATGCGCTACGCCGAGTCGGGCTGCACGAGCTCCTGAACACGCTGCCGTTGGGCCTCGATACACCTATCGGTTCTGAGGGCGCACTCCTCTCTGGCGGAGAGCGTCAGCGGGTGGCGATTGCCCGCACTCTATTGACCAGAGCAGAGGTCATCCTGCTCGATGAGCCGACGGCTCACCTCGACCTCGCATCGTCTCGAGAGATGATGGCGGATCTGCGGCGGGGGCTTGCCGACCGCATCACAGTGTTGGTCACGCATCACACCGTGGGCCTCGTGCCGTCCGATGCCGTGCTGCGCCTCGTGCCTGCCGAAGAAGTCTCGGCTCCCAGCAGGAATGTCGGTGCCGCTGCCTAGACTTGGCATGTGCAAGCTACGAGGTCAGTAAGGCCCTTTGAGGTCATCAGCGACTACACCCCCAGCGGCGACCAGCCCACAGCAATTGCCGAGCTCACCGCCAGAATCAATGCTGGCGAAACGGATGTCGTGCTGCTGGGCGCCACAGGAACCGGCAAGTCCGCAACCACCGCGTGGCTCATCGAACAGGTTCAGCGGCCAACCCTGGTCATGGCCCATAACAAGACGCTCGCCGCGCAACTCGCGAATGAGTTTCGCGATCTGATGCCCAACAATGCGGTCGAGTACTTCGTCTCGTACTACGACTACTACCAGCCAGAGGCCTACGTTCCGCAGACGGATACGTTCATCGAAAAGGACAGTTCGATCAACGCCGAAGTCGAGCGGTTGCGCCACTCGACCACAAACTCGCTCTTGAGCCGGCGCGACGTGATCGTCGTGTCGACCGTGTCGTGCATCTATGGTCTCGGTGCCGCCGAAGAGTACTTAGAAGCCATGATCGCCCTGCAGGTCGGCGACCGCATGTCCCGTGACGCCATCATCCGGCGCTTCGTTGGTATGCAGTACCAGCGCAACGACGTCGACTTCTCCCGCGGCAAGTTCCGGGTGCGCGGCGACACGATCGAGATCATCCCGATGTACGAAGAGAACGCAATCCGTATCGAGATGTTCGGCGACGAAATCGAGGCGCTCTACGCCCTTCACCCGCTCACGGGCGAGGTGATCAAGCAAATGGATGCCGTATCCGTATTCCCAGCGACACACTATGCAGCGAGTCCCGCCACCATGCAGCGCGCGATCGTGAGCATAAAAGAGGAGCTTGAGGAGCGCCTCGCCGAGCTTGAGCGTCAGGGCAAGCTGCTCGAGGCCCAGCGGCTGCGGATGCGAACGACCTTCGACCTCGAAATGATGGAACAGATCGGATTCTGCAGCGGCATTGAGAACTACTCGCGGCACATCGACGGGCGCGCTGCGGGTGCACCGCCCAGCTGTCTGCTCGACTACTTCCCCGACGACTTCCTCGTCGTGATCGACGAATCGCACGTCACGGTTCCCCAGATCGGAGCGATGTACGAGGGCGACGCCTCTCGCAAGCGCACCCTCGTCGAACACGGTTTCCGCCTTCCCAGCGCCATGGACAACCGGCCGCTCAAGTTCGGGGAGTTTCTTGACCGTGTCGGCCAGAAGGTCTACCTCTCGGCGACTCCCGGCAAATACGAGATGGGCATAACGGACAGCGTCGTTGAGCAGATTATTCGGCCCACCGGTCTTATCGACCCCGAGATCATCGTTAAGCCCAGCAAGGGCCAGATCGACGACCTGCTTGAGCAGATTCGCCAGCGCACGGCCAAGAATGAGCGCGTCCTCGTCACCACGCTGACAAAGAAGATGGCGGAGGAACTCACCGACTTCCTTACCGAAGCCGGGGTGCGCGTGCGGTACCTGCACTCCGATGTTGACACTCTCCGTCGAGTCGAGCTGCTCACCGAGCTGCGCCAGGGCGTCTATGACGTGCTCGTGGGCATCAACCTGCTTCGCGAGGGTCTTGACCTGCCCGAGGTGTCACTGGTGGCCATTCTTGATGCGGACAAGGAGGGCTTTCTGCGCTCCTCGACCTCGCTCATCCAGACCATTGGCCGCGCGGCGCGAAACGTCTCAGGATCCGTCCACATGTATGCAGACGTGGTTACCGATTCGATGCGCCACGCGATCGAAGAGACCGACCGGCGACGTGAGAAGCAGATCGAGTACAACGTCGCCAACGGCATCGACCCAACGCCTCTGCGCAAGAAGATCGCCGACATCACCGACGTACTCGCCCGCGAGGAGGCCGACACTGCCGAGTTGCTCGCCTCGAGGCGCGGCCGCTCGGGTGGCGACTCCCGCAAGCGCACTCCGACGCCGCATCTCAAGGAGGGCAGCCGGTTTGAGGGGATCGCAGCCGCCGGGGCAACCGATATCGAGTCGCTCATCTCCGACCTCAACGACCAGATGCTGCAGGCGGCCGCCGAACTCAAGTTCGAGCTTGCCGGTCGGCTCCGCGACGAGGTGGCCGACCTTAAGAAGGAGCTTCGCCAGATGGAAGCGGCCGGGCACATCTGAGTCTCAGTCGCTATACGATAGAACAGATGTTCTAATTCAGATCACCACCGGGTTGCCGGTGACCGTCAAACGAGAGAACGTAGACTCACGCCAGTGACCATTTCCCCGGTTCAATCAGATTCGCAGTTGAGCGTGCGAGGCGCTCGGGTTCACAACCTTCGCAACGTTGATCTAGACATTCCGCGAGATGCGCTCGTGGTCTTCACTGGCCTCTCCGGCTCAGGTAAATCATCGCTCGCGTTCGACACCATCTTCGCCGAAGGTCAGCGCCGCTACGTCGAATCTCTGTCGGCCTACGCACGCCAGTTTCTCGGTCAGGTCGATCGACCCGACGTCGATTTCATCGAGGGCCTGAGCCCCGCAGTATCGATCGACCAGAAGTCGACGAACCGCAACCCTCGGTCGACCGTGGGCACGATCACCGAGATCTACGACTACATGCGTCTGCTGTGGGCACGCATCGGCATTCCGCACTGTGCAATCTGCGGTGAGCGCATCGCGCGCCAGACGGTGCAGCAGATCGCCGACCAGCTCATGACGCTCGAGACCGGCACTCGGTACCAGATCGTGAGCCCCGTTGTTTCACAGAAGAAGGGCGAGTTCGTCGACCTCTTCAAGGAGCTGGCCGCATCCGGCTACTCACGGGCGATCGTCGACGGTGAGCAGATTCAACTTAGCTCGCCCCCCACCCTCAAAAAGCAGGTCAAGCACGATATTTCCGTCGTCGTCGACCGCCTCGTCGCCGCTGATGATGTGTTGTCGCGCCTCACCGATTCGCTCGAAACCGCTCTCCGGCTTACCGACGGCCTCGTCGCCATCAACTACGTCGACCGTGAGGGGTCCGCGGCCTGGCAGTCATTCAGCGAGAAGCTGTCATGCCCCAATAACCATCCGGTTCAACTGACGGAGATCGAACCTCGAACGTTCTCGTTCAACGCTCCTTTCGGGGCCTGCCCGGAGTGTTCCGGCCTCGGCACCCGAATGGCGGTCGATTCTGAGCTCCTCCTCGGTGACACCGAGCTGAGCCTCGCCGACGGCGTCATCCTTCCGTGGACGCAAGGCGGCAAGGGCCTTTACAACTACTTCCAGCGCCTCCTCGAGGGGCTTGCGCGCGACCTCGATTTCTCGCTGAAGACTCCGTGGCGTGACCTTTCGGACGACGTTCAGAATGCCATTCTTCGGGGCAATGACTTCCAGGTAAGCGTCAAGTGGAAGAACCGTTTTGGTCGAGAAATGAAGTACACGACCGGTTTCGAGGGAGTCATTCCCTACATAGAGCGCAAGTTCATCGAGGCGGAGAGCGATTCGGCTCGCCAGCGCTACGCAAGCTACCTGCGGGAGATTCCCTGTGCTGTGTGTGATGGCAAGCGACTGAAGCCGGAGGTACTCGCGGTCACGGTGGATGACCGCAGCATCGCCGATGTCGCCGATCTCAGCCTCATTGACGCGTTCGCCTTCATGAACGACCTCGAACTCACCGATCGCGAAGCAACGATCGCCGCTGCGGTGCTCCGGGAGATCCGAGCCCGGCTGTCGTTCCTCATCGAAGTGGGGCTCAACTACCTCAACCTCGCTCGCTCAGCCGGTTCTCTTTCGGGCGGAGAGGCGCAGCGCATCCGTCTGGCGACTCAGATTGGCTCTGGCCTGACCGGCGTGCTCTATGTGCTTGACGAGCCCAGCATCGGTCTCCACCAGCGCGATAACCGCAGGCTGATTGAAACCCTCGTCAAGCTCAAGAGCCTCGGCAACACGCTCATCGTTGTCGAACACGATGAAGACACGATTCGCACGGCCGACTGGATCGTGGATATCGGTCCAGGAGCGGGAGAACACGGCGGAACAGTCGTTCATTCAGGCTCGTATGCCGACCTGCTGGCAAACACGGAATCGGTGACGGGAGATTACCTATCCGGCCGCCAGTCCATCGCAGTACCCGCCGTTCGCCGGCCCATCGATCCCGAGCGGATGCTCACCGTCGAGGGCGCACGGGCCAACAACCTCCGGTCAGTGACGGCGTCGATCCCACTCGGCACGCTGACCGCCATCACTGGAGTCAGCGGCTCTGGCAAGTCTTCGCTCATCAACGACATCCTCTACAAGGTGTTGGCCAACGAGCTCAACGGGGCGCGGCAGATTCCGGGCAAGCACACCCGCGTCACGGGGCTCGAGAGCCTCGACAAAGTTGTCCACGTTGATCAGGCACCGATCGGCCGCACCCCTCGATCGAACCCTGCGACCTACACGGGAGTATTTGACCGCATCCGCACGCTCTTTGCCGAGACGGCGGAGGCCAAGGCTCGTGGTTATCTGCCGGGCCGTTTCAGCTTCAACGTCAAGGGCGGTCGGTGCGAGAACTGCTCCGGTGACGGCACGATCAAGATCGAGATGAACTTCTTGCCTGACGTCTACGTCACCTGCGAGGTCTGCGGGGGAGCGCGCTACAACCGCGAAACGCTCTCCGTGCACTACAAGGGCAAGAACATTGCCGAAGTTCTCGATATGCCGATCAGCGAGGCCGCCGAGTTCTTCGAGGCAATCGGTGCGATCCACCGCTACCTCACGACACTCGTCGATGTCGGACTCGGGTACGTTCGCCTCGGTCAGAGCGCGACCACCCTGTCGGGAGGAGAAGCTCAGCGCGTCAAGCTTGCGACGGAACTGCAGCGGCGGTCGAACGGACGCAGCATTTATGTGCTCGACGAACCGACCACTGGTCTTCACTTCGAAGACGTTCGCAAGCTCCTGATGGTGCTCAACAGCCTGGTCGACAAGGGCAATTCGGTGGTCGTAATCGAGCACAATCTCGATGTGATCAAGTCAGCGGACTGGATTATCGACCTCGGACCCGAGGGAGGCTCCGGTGGTGGTCAGATCGTGGCTACAGGAACTCCTGAGGATGTTGCCCGGTCCAAGAAGAGCCACACAGGCCTATACCTCAAAGAGGTTCTGAGCCAGTCGGTGACGGCCGAACGGCTCAGTGTTGCCAATGGCAAGCGCGCTACTCCTGCGAAGAAGGTGTCTCAGGCGAAGTCCTCCGCACCGGTCAAGAAGGCTGCCGTTCGGCCACGCAAAGCTAGCTGACGCGGAGGGGCGTCATGGCGGAGAACACGGTCAGTTACCGGCCCAAAGCCGGCGAAATTCCGACCCAACCGGGCGTCTATCGGTTTCGCGATCCCCAGGGGCGCATTCTCTATGTCGGCAAGGCTAAGAATCTTCGCGCACGACTGAGCAACTACTTTGCGCCGTTGCCGAGCCTGCATGAGCGCACGAGACGCATGGTCACGACCGCGGCCTCTGTGGAATGGACCGTGGTCGGCAGCGAGTTCGAAGCTCTCCAACTTGAGTTCACCTGGATCAAAGAGTTTGATCCGCCCTTCAACGTTCAGTTTCGCGACGACAAGTCGTACCCGTATCTCGCGATAACCCTGGGCGACGATGTTCCCAGGGTCATGGTCACCCGAACCAAGTCAATCAAGGGGGCCCGCTACTTCGGGCCGTACACCAAGGTTTGGGCGATCCGAGAGACCGTGGATCTCATGCTCAAGGCTTTTCCTATGCGCAGTTGCTCTGACTCGACGTACAAGCGCGCAGAGCAAGCGGGAAGACCATGTCTTCTCGGTGATATCGGCAAGTGCGCTGCGCCGTGCGTCGGCCGGGTCACGAAAGAAGAACACAAGTCGATAGCGCTCGACTTCGCCTCTTTTATGGCCGGCCAAGATACTCGCTACGTCGCCCTGCTCACGGAGCGGATGATGACAGCCGCGGCCGAACAAGATTATGAGTCCGCAGCCCGGCTGCGTGATCAGCGTTCGGCTCTTGAGACCGTGCTCTCCAAGAACTCAATCGTCCTCTCGGACAGCGTCGACGTCGACATCATCGGCATCGCCCACGATGAACTGGCTGCGGCGGTTCAACAGTTCGTCGTGCGCGGCGGACGAATCCGCGGAGTCCGCGGCTGGGTGGTCGACAAGGAGCTCGACGTTGAGCTGCCCGAGCTGGTCGAATCTGTATTGCAGAACGCCTACGGCGACGATAGTGAGCCACCTCGGCGCATCATCGTTCCCGCGCTGCCAGAGGACACGTCTGAGCTCGAACTCTGGCTGGCCGGGCGCCGCTGGGAGACCTCGGGCTCCCACGGCAAGGTAACGCTGCAGGTCGCCAAGAGGGGGGATCTCGCAAGCCTGGCTCAGACGGTAGAGACAAACGCGAAACACGCGTTAATGCTCTATAAGACCCGGCGCAGCGGGGACTTTGTCGCGCGCTCCCAGGCCCTGGCCGACATCCAAGAGGCGCTGGGCATGCCCGATGCCCCTCTGCGTATGGAGTGCTACGACGTCTCACATCTCTCCGGCACCAACATCGTCGCATCCATGGTCGTGTTCGAGGATGGGCTGCCCCGCAAAGACCAGTACCGCCGTTTCAGCATCCCCGAATCCACCGACGATACCGAGTCGATCTACCAGACACTGCGGCGTCGACTAGCGCACATCAGCGAAGAGGCTGTTGTTAGCGACTCGGCAGAAGAGCTAACCGCCCCACGGGACGGCACGAGCCGGAGGTTCGCGTATCGCCCCAATCTTCTGGTTGTCGACGGCGGTCAGCCACAGGTGCAGGCGGCGGCGCGCGCGCTCCGCGAGCTGGGCATAACCGATATCCACCTGTGCGGCATCGCGAAACGCCTCGAAGAGATCTGGCTTCCCGACTCGGACTATCCCGTGATCCTGCCCAGAAACAGCGACGCGCTGTTCTTGTTTCAGCGTATGCGCGACGAGGCTCATCGGTTCGCCATCACGTACCAGAGGCAGCGGCGCAAGCGGGATATCGGCACAGTGCTCTCCGATATCCCTGGCGTGGGCGCGTCCCGCGTCAAACTGCTCCTCAAGGAGTTTGGGTCGGTCACTCGCCTCAAGGCGGCATCGGCGGAGCAGATTGCCGAAATCAGGGGCATCGGGCCGGTTCTGGCAGAGACGATTCACCGTCGCCTCCGGGAGTGAATAGCGGCCACCAAGATGGGTAGGCTGGAGTCTGCTCATCGAGGGCACGCACCAGACTGAGGGGATGAGGGCAACCGGCATGGCGGAGGGGTCCGAGCGACACGAAGTCTTGATCGTTACCGGCATGTCCGGCGCCGGTCGGTCGACTGTCGGAAACGCGCTTGAGGACCTCGGATGGTACGTCGTCGACAACCTTCCTCCTCAGATGCTGCGGCCCCTCGTCGAACTCGCGGGTCGGGCTGGCGGCAGCCTTCCACGAATCGCGGCCATCGTCGACGTCCGAGGTGGACGACTCTTTGCCGATCTCCGCGAGAGCATCGATGCGCTTCGCTCAGGCAACAACGTTCGCGTGGTCTTTCTCGACGCCACTGACGCGGCCCTCGTTCGCCGATTCGAACAGGTGCGCAGGCCGCATCCGCTTCAGGGTGATGGCACACTCCTCGATGGCATCTCTGCCGAACGAGCAAGGATGCTCGAGATCCGCGAGTCGAGCGACCTCGTCATCGACACCTCGGATCTCAATATCCATCAACTGGCCACAACCGTGAATGAGATCTTCAGCCCGGAGCACGCTCCAAATCTGAGGATCACGGTGAGCAGCTTCGGTTTCAAGTACGGTGTTCCGACGGATGCCGACCTGGTTGCCGACATGCGTTTTCTCCCGAACCCGTTCTGGATTCCCGAGCTCAAGAGCCTCGATGGGCTCGACGAGCGGGTCAGTTCGTTCGTCCTCGCCCAAGAGGGCGCCGAGGAGTTCATTTCTGGCTATATGGGAGCGCTCGCTCCCGTTCTCGCGGGCTATCAGCGCGAGAACAAGAGGCATGCGACGATCGCAATCGGCTGCACGGGCGGCAAACACCGCTCGGTTGCCACGGCAGAAGAACTCGCGCGTCGCCTCCGTGCAATTCCCGGCGTCGCGGTCAGCGTTAAGCACCGCGACCTCGGACGTGAGTGACACGCGCCACACTTCGCACACTATTTCCCCGCACTAACAGCATGAAAGGATCCACCAGTGGCTCTCACTGCCGATGTCAAAGATGAGCTCACCGGAGTACAGGTGAGCAAGACGACGGTCAGGGCAGCAGAGCTGTCGACTATCCTCCGTTTCTCGGGAGGACTGCACATGATTTCTGGGCGCATCGCGATCGAGTCCGAACTCGACACTCCCGCTCTCGCTCGCCGCGTGCGCAAGGACCTGGCTGAGCTGTACGGCGTCCGCAGCGACGTTTCGGTCGTGCCAGCAAGCGGCATGCGCAAAGACCCGCACTATCTTGTTCGTGTCATCGAGGGCGGGGAAACACTCGCTCGCCAGACCGGCCTGCTTGATGCACGTCGGCGCCCCATCCGCGGACTCCCCAACCGCCTCACGACCGGTTCTCGGGATGATCTCGCGGCAATTTGGCGCGGCGCATTTCTCGCCCAGGGCACCCTCACCGACCCGGGTCGATCGGCAGCACTTGAGGTCGTCTGCCCCGGCAATGAGGCCGCCATGGCTCTTGTCGGCGCGGCTGCCAGACTGAGCATCTCCGCCAAGGCGAGGGATGTTCGCGGTATCCACCGAGTCGTCATTCGCGACGGTGAGGCAATCAGCGCGATGCTTATCGCGATGGGTGCCGTCGAAACGGTGGAAAGCTGGGAGACCCTGCGTCAGCGTCGAGAGGTCCGCGCAACGGCGAACCGTCTCGTGAACTTCGACGACGCCAACCTGCGCCGCTCCGCACAGGCTGCGGTCGCGGCATGCGCACGAGTCGAACGGGCCCTGGAGATTCTGGGGGAGGACATCCCCGAGCACCTACGCTACGCAGGCGAGTTGCGGCTTCGCTTCCGCGAGGCCAGCCTCGACGAGCTGGGGCACCATGCCGAGCCACCCATCACCAAGGATGCCGTGGCTGGTCGCATCCGTCGACTGCTCGCGATGGCCGATAAGAAGGCCCAAGACACGGGAGTTCCCGGCACCGATGCGAACCTGCCATCGGAGTACGAGGACGCGTAGACTGAACCCCATCCCGCCGAGAGCACATCCTCCGGTGTGCTGCGGTTTTGATCAAGGAGAACCAGATGGCTGAATACACCCTTCCCGAACTGCCGTATGACTATGCGGCACTCGAACCCAGCATCAGCGGCACGATCATGGAGCTGCATCACAGCAAGCACCACCAGGCTTACGTGACGGGAGCCAACACGGCTCTTGCCCAGCTCGCCGAGGCACGCGATAAGGGCGACCTCGCAAACGTCAACAAGCTTGAGAAGGATCTCGCGTTCAACCTGGGCGGGCACGTCAACCACTCGGTTTTCTGGACCAACATGTCCCCAGATGGTGGAGACAAGCCCACCGGCGACCTTGCGGCCGCGATCGACGACAACTTCGGTTCATTCGAGAAGTTCCAGGCGCACTTCACCGCAACAGCCCTGGGTGTCCAGGGCTCCGGCTGGTCGGTTCTCTCGTGGGACTCGATCGGGCAGCGACTCATCATCCAGCAGCTCTTCGACCAGCAGAGCAATTCGGCAGCCGGCACGGTGCCGATCCTCATGCTCGATGTGTGGGAGCACGCTTACTACATCGACTACAAGAACGTCCGCGCGGACTACGTCAAGGCGTTCTGGAACATCGTGAACTGGGCTAACGTTCAGCAGCGTCTCGAGGCTGCCCGCAAGGGCACGACGGGCCTGCTGGTACTCTCCTAGTCATTGCTCCGGGTCGGCCACGTGCCGGCCCGGAGAGCATCTCCGAGCACCTCCAGGTTCCACCTGCAACACGAAAACAGCACCACTGTTTCCGCACCCCCACACGCATCCTGGTCCATCCGACCGACGATGCATTTAACAACAGGAGTCCCTCTTGAGCGTCAAGATCGGTATCAATGGCTTTGGCCGAATCGGCCGCAACTACTTCCGTGCCGCTCTGGCACAGGGGAGTGACCTCGACATCGTCGCGGTCAACGACCTCACCGACACCGCCACCCTCGCCCATTTGCTCAAGTACGACTCCATCACGGGTCGCCTTGATGCAACCGTCGAGGTGTCTGGCGACAGCATTGTCGTCAATGGCAAGGCCATCAAGGTCCTCGCCGAGCGCGACCCTGCCAACCTGCCCTGGGCGGAGCTCGGCGTCGACATCGTTATCGAGTCGACCGGCTTCTTCACCAAAGCTGATGGTGCGCGCAAGCACATCGAAGCTGGCGCCAAGAAGGTGCTCATCTCTGCCCCGGCCAGTGGCGAAGACGCCACGTTCGTTGTCGGTGTTAACCACGAGAGCTACGACCCCGAGCGTCACCACATCATCTCCAACGCGTCGTGCACCACGAACTGCCTTGCTCCTCTCGCCAAGGTGTTCAACGACACGTTCGGAATCGAGCGCGGTTTGATGACAACGGTTCACGCCTACACGGCTGACCAGAACCTCCAGGACGGCCCTCACAAGGACCTGCGTCGCGCTCGCGCTGCCGCAATCAACATCGTCCCGACCTCCACTGGTGCGGCAAAGGCCATCGGCCTGGTCATGCCAGAGCTCGTCGGCAAGCTCGACGGTTTCGCCCTGCGCGTTCCTGTCCCCACCGGGTCCATCACCGACCTCACGGTGACGGCATCGCGTCCTGTGACCGTGGACGAGATCAAGGATGCTTACCGCGCAGCCGCCGAAGGCTCGCTCAAGGGCATCCTCAAGTACACAGAAGACCCGATCGTTTCGAGCGACATCGTCACCGACCCGCACTCATCGATCTTCGATGCTGGCCTTCTGCGCGTCATTGGTGACCAGGTGAAGCTCACTGCCTGGTACGACAACGAGTGGGGCTACTCCAACCGCCTCGTCGACCTCACGGAATACGTCGCAGACCGCCTCTGACTCCGTTCGATCAAGAAAGCTCAGATGACTCTCCGCACTCTCGATTCTCTCGGTGACCTCAAGGGTCGCTCCGTCGTAGTTCGCTGCGACCTCAATGTGCCGCTGGACGGGTCCGTCATAACGGATGACGGACGCATCCGAGCGTCGCTGGCAACACTGCGTCGGCTCTCCGAGGCAGGAGCACGGGTCATAGCGATCTCACACCTCGGTCGCCCCAAGGGTGCACCGGAGGATCGGTTCAGCCTCGCGCCCGTCGCAGAGCGGTTGTCTGAGCTTCTTGACGCGCCCGTCGCATTCGCAACCGACACCGTTGGGGACTCCGCCAGGGCCGTTGTTTCATCGCTACGCGATGGCGATGTTGCCCTGCTGGAGAACCTTCGGTTCAACCCGGAGGAGACGTCGAAAGACGAGTCGGTTCGCGAAGGCTTCGCGGCCCAGCTCGCTGCATTCGGTGATGCGTTCGTCTCCGACGGTTTCGGAGTAGTGCACCGCAAGCAGGCGAGCGTCTATGAGCTGGCCAAGGCGCTTCCGAGCGCCGCTGGCCTGCTCATCGCCACGGAGCTGGACGTTCTCGAACGCCTCACCGAACGCCCTCAGAAGCCGTACACGGTGGTTCTCGGCGGCTCCAAGGTGTCCGACAAACTCGGCGTCATAGGGCACCTCCTTCCCAAGGTCGACACGTTGCTTATCGGCGGGGGAATGATGTACACCTTCCTCGCCGCTCAGGGTTACGGCGTCGGGGCGAGCCTTCTTGAAGAGGACCAAATCGAGACGGTCCGCGGCTACCTTGCCGAGGCTGAGCGTCTGGGAGTCGAAATCGTGATCCCCGTGGATGCCGTTGTCGCATCCAAATTTGGTGCGGATGCCGAACACGTCGTTCGCCCCGCCGACAAGCTAGAAGACACGCCATGGGGTGCGTCGGGCCTCGGACTCGACATCGGGCCGGCGACGGCGGAACGTTTCGCCTCCGCTATCGCCTCGTCGTCGACCGTGTTCTGGAACGGCCCCATGGGTGTCTTTGAAATCGAGGCATTTGCGGAGGGCACCAGAGCGGTGGCCGAGGCGCTGACTCAGGTAGACGGCCTTTCCGTCGTTGGCGGGGGCGACTCCGCCGCCGCTGTCAGGGCCCTTGGCTTTGACGATTCCCAGTTTGGTCATATTTCTACGGGCGGCGGCGCTAGCCTCGAGTTTCTCGAAGGCAAGTCCCTCCCCGGCTTGGAGGTCCTCGGTTGGCAGTGAAAACAGGCTCTGCGGGCGGACGCGTTCCGTTCATCGCAGGCAACTGGAAGATGAACCTCGATCATCTGCAGTCCATCGCATTTGTGCAGAAGCTCGCATGGAGCCTCAAAGATGCTCGTTTCGATTTCTCCGAAGTCGAAGTTGCCGTCTTCCCGCCATTCACCGACCTGCGCTCGGTGCAGACGCTGATTGCCGCTGACAAGCTCCAGCTCAAGTACGGCGCGCAGGATCTCTCGACCCACGACTCGGGTGCCTACACCGGCGAGATCTCTGGTGCGTTCCTCAAGGCACTCGACTGCGAGTACGTGATCATCGGGCATTCGGAGCGTCGCACGCTGCACAACGAGACTGATGGTGTTGTTGCGGCCAAGGTCGCTGCCGCACTCAAGCATGGGCTCGTCCCCGTGATCTGTGTCGGAGAGACAGCCGACGATCTAGCCGAACATGGGCCGAGCGCGGTGCCGGTTGCGCAGCTCACGGCCGCTCTCGCTGGCGTAGCTCAGGGTGCCAATGTTGTTGTGGCGTATGAGCCCGTCTGGGCAATCGGATCGGGCCAGGCTGCAACGCCTGAGCAGGCAGAACAGGTTGCCGTTGCTCTTCGCGCGGTGGTCAGCTCGGCGCTCGGTGACGAGGCTGGGGCCGCAACTCGCATTCTGTATGGCGGTTCCGTCAAGTCCTCTAACATTGCCGGATTCCTGCGTCAGCCGAATGTTGATGGAGCGCTCGTCGGCGGCGCAAGCCTCGATGTCGCGGAGTTCTCGAGCATCAGCCGGTTCAAGAGCCACGTCGACATCTGATCGAGCCTGCCGCCGCCTGTGAGGCGTCGGCTATACTGATCAACGGCTTACCTGCTCCCGAGTGCGTACCGTCCGCGCCGCGGGCACCATCGAAAGGCTTTTCGTGCAGATTCTTCAGGTCATCCTGCAGGTCATCCTGGGCATCACCAGTCTCCTGCTGACGCTGCTTATCCTGCTTCACCGCGGGCGAGGTGGCGGCCTGTCCGACATGTTCGGTGGCGGCGTAACGTCGAACCTCGGTTCATCGGGCGTTGCGGAGCGCAACCTCAATCGTTTCACGGTGATTCTAGGACTCGTATGGATCACAACCATCGTCGTCCTCGGACTCATCACCAAGTTCGACTCGGCAGTATAAGGAGCAATCGTGGCATCAGGTGGCAGCGCCATTAGGGGGTCGCGCGTAGGCGCAGGGCCCATGGGCGAGCAGGACCGCGGTTTCCACGCGGAGCGTATTCAGGTTCATTACTGGTGCGGCAGTGGCCACCAGATGAGCCCCTACTTTCTCGCGACGATCGAGCCAGAAGAGGTTCCTGAACAGCTCGACTGCCCGAACTGTGGCGCTCCCGCTGGCCGGGACCGCGAAAACCCTCCCAAGGTTGCGAAGCTCGAGCCCTACAAGACCCACCTTGCTTACGTGAAGGAACGCCGCACCGAAGAGGAGGCAGTTACTCTTCTCGAGGAGGCCCTGACTCAGCTTCGGGCGCGCCGAGGCTCGGTTGCTCAGTAAGAGCCCTCACGCAGACTGTGAACCGCTCCCGACCATTGGTCGGGAGCGGTTCAGTCGTTAACGAGTCGGACGTGACCGGAGTCGACTGGTCTTAGTCGTTACCGTCAATGAGCTCGCGGGGGACATCGACAGCCGCGTCGTTATCAACGAAGAAGATTGTTTCGCGCTGGCCCTGAACGCCCGCTACGGGAACAAGGTGGACGCTGGCTCCCGCCAATGCGAGCCCCAGCGCTGACGCCTTGTCCTGGCCTGCGACAACAAGCCACACGCGCTGAGCCTTGTTGATCACGGGCATGGTGAGGCTCAGACGCTCGGGCGGAGGCTTGGGGGAGTCGCGGATGGCGACCACGGTTCCGGCATCGTCGAGCTCTCCTCGGCGGGGGAACAAAGACGCCACATGCCCGTCGGGGCCGACGCCGAGAAACAGCAGGTCAAACGCCACAGCGTCGTCGCCGGGAGCCGCCGCACTGCGCAGATCCTCTGCATACTTGACCGCGGCCTCGTCGAGCGTGAGACCGGAGTCAGCGGCAGGGAACGCATGCAGATTGGCCTCGGGAACCTCGACGGACCCGAGCAGAGCATCCCATGCCTGCTGCGCATTACGATCCGCGTGGTGGGCGGGAACCCACCGCTCGTCACCCCACCACAGGTCGATACGGCCCCAATTGATGGTGTTGCGGAGCGGCGATGCGGCGACAGCGGCAAGAACGCCGATGCCCACTGAACCACCCGTGAGGCACACGCTCACCCTCGACTGCTCGGATTGCAGCGACACGATCTCGGCGATAAATCGGCCAGCAACGGAGTCGACCAGGGCATCCTTCGAGTCGTGCACAATCACTTGGCGGCGCGGCTGCGTCATTGTCGCTCCCGATTCTGGGGCTCGGCCAGGTTGCTGAGCCCTTCAACGACCACCGTACCGAACAAGTCGTCTGGGTCGAGGCGCCGAAGCTCCTCGGCGAGGCAGTCGCGCAGGCTCCGTCGGGGCAGCGAGATGTCGTGGACGGGCTGTCCGGGCTGGGTCAGGGTGGCGATGGGAGCGTGCGTCCGTTCCAAGACGATGTCGCCCGACGCCCTACTGAGGGTGACTCCGTGGATTCCCGAGGCGCCGTCGGTTGTCAGCTCGTACGACACGACCACCTCAAGCTGTTTCTGCAGCCAAGCGGCGAGGAGGCGGGTCGACGGTGAGTCGGATGATCCGCGCACATGCACTGCGGTCACCGAGTCATAGGGTGGCTGGTCCAGTACAGCGGCGAGTTGAGCACGCCAGAGCGTGAGCCTGGTCCACGCGAAGTCAGTGTCACCGGGGGCGTAGCTCGAACTGAGGCCTTCGAGAAAGGCTCCGGGGTCTTCGTGTGCCGCGGAGTCAGTGATGCGACGTTGCGCAATCCGACCGAGCGATGATGCCGAAACAACATCCGGTGTGCGGCCGGGCCACCACGCGACGACGGGGGCGTCGGGCAGCAGCAATCCCATGACAAGGCTCTCTTCGCTCCGAGCGTTATCGCCATAGGCCATGAGCACAATGACCTCGCTGGCCCCTGCATCGCCACCGACACGGATCTGTGCGTCAAGGCGTGTCGGCGTGGTGTCTCCGAGCGGGGGAGTCGAGACCACAATCACTCGCATGGGGTGCTCGCGCGATGCATCGTTTGCTGCCTCGATCGCCTCTTCTTCTTTTCCGATCTCGGTGGAGATCACGAGGGTGAGCACGCGCCCGAGCGCGACGACGCCACCCTCTTCACGAAGACGCACGAGGGCTTTAGAAATAGCACTGCCGTTGGTGGTGGGCAGATCGACAATCACGGGCGTCTCCAGGTGCGGCCGTCACGAGCGAGGAGCTCGTCGGCAGATGATGGGCCCCAGGTTCCGGGACGGTACTGCTCCGGCTGCCCCTGGGTCGCCCAGAATTCCTCGATCGGGTCGAGAATCTTCCAGCTGAGTTCGACCTCTTCATGGCGCGGGAACAATGGCGGGTCACCCAGCAGCACGTCGAGAATTAACCGCTCATAGGCTTCTGGGCTGGCCTCGGTGAACGCGTGTCCATAGCCAAAGTCCATCGTCACGTCGCGCACCTGCATCCCGGCGCCAGGGACCTTCGATCCGAAGCGGATGGTGACCCCCTCATCCGGCTGCACGCGAATGACGAGGGCATTCTGGCCGAGGGCCGAGGTCTGATCCGCCGCAAACAGATACTGCGGCGCACGCTTGAACACGACCGCAATCTCGGTTACGCGACGACCGAGCCGTTTGCCAGCGCGCAGGTAGAAGGGAACTCCAGCCCAGCGCCGGGTGCCGACATCCAACCGGATCGCGGCAAACGTTTCGGTGGTGGATTCGGGGTCCATGCCGTCTTCTTCGAGAAAGCCGATGACCTTTTCGCCGCCCTGCCGGCCAGCACTGTACTGCCCGCGTGCCGTGGCCGTCGACAGATCCTTCGGCAGGCTCACTGCGGCAAGAACCTTTTCCTTCTCGGCGCGCAGTTCAGTGGCGCTGAACGAGATCGGCTCCTCCATCGCTGTGAGAGCGAGCAACTGAAGGAGGTGATTCTGGATGACATCGCGTGCAGCACCAATGCCGTCGTAGTAGCCGGCTCGGCCGCCGACCCCAATGTCCTCGGCCATCGTGATCTGCACATGATCGACGTAGTGCGCGTTCCACAGCGGTTCGAAGAGCTGATTGGCAAACCTCAGAGCGAGGATGTTCTGCACCGTCTCCTTGCCGAGGTAATGGTCGATGCGGAACACAGAATCCGCAGGGAACACCGATTCGACGACGTTGTTGAGCTCGCGGGCCGAAGCCAAGTCACTGCCAAACGGCTTCTCGATCACAACGCGCCGCCATTGGCCCTCACGCTGTTCTGCAAGGCCCGAACGACGGAGCTGTTCCGTCACGACCGGGAACGACTTCGGCGGAATCGAGAGATAGAACGCATGGTTTCCCATCGTTCCCCGCTCGCGATCTAGCTCGTCGAGGGTTGAACTCAGACGCTCGAAAGCGTCGTCATCGTCAAACTCTCCCTGCACAAAACGAATGCCCTGGGCGAGTTGCTTCCATACCTCTTCGTCGAACGGCGTTCGAGCGTACTTCTTGACGTTCTCGTGCACAACGCGCTCAAAATCCTGGTCTTCCCACTCCCGGCGGGCGAACCCGACAAGGGCGAACCCCGGCGGCAGCAGACCCCGGTTGGCGAGGTCGTAGACCGCCGGCATGAGCTTCTTACGCGAAAGGTCGCCCGTAACGCCGAAGATAACGAGCGCGCTCGGCCCGGCAATGCGATTGAGCCGTCGATCCGAAGGCAGTCGGAGCGGATTGAACTCAGACGTGATGTCAACAGGCGCCATTAGCGGATGATGTCCAAAACGGTCTCGACGCCCTGAGGGTTTTCGCTCAGGGTGAGCGTCAGAACGGGGCGACCATGCGCCTCTAGAACGCTGGCATCGCCGGCGGCCTGCGCATGAAGAAGCTCACCGAAGGTGAACGGTCGTCCGGGGATATCAAGGTCTTCGGATGCCGTGCCCACAAGCTGCAAGAAGACGCCTACGGCTGGCCCTCCCTTGTGGAACTGCCCCGTTGAATGCAGAAAGCGGGGACCCCATCCGAATGTCACCGGGCGAGCGGTGCGAGCAGCTAGGCGCTCGCGCAGCAGCTCGAGCTCTGGGTAGGCACCGCGGTCTAGGTAGGCCTGCACCGAAACGTAGCCGCCGTGGGGGAGCGAAGAGAGAAGTGCTTCGACAGCCGCGTCGATGGACGTTGCAGCCGCGATAATGCTCTGCGTGCCGCGCACCTCGATGCCCGACTCCACGAACGCTGCAGGGGTCGGCTCTGGCTGCTGCTCGAGGAATCCACGGGTAGCAATTTTCGCCGACTCGACGTCGGGCTGATCAAACGGATTGATGCCAAGGAGGCGACCGGCAACCGCCGTTGCGTACTCCCAAACGAGCAACTGGGCGCCGAGTGTACCGCTGATCTCGATCTCGCCCGCTGCGACCTCTTCGGTCTCGCGCTCGCTCTCGACCAGGCGAACGATCTGAACGTCGTTCAGCCCCAGCTTGACCTCCGTTGAGTACTTGTCGAGCACGATCGGCAGGATTCCCTTGCCATCCTTGCCGGTCGACTCAGCGATCAACTGTTCTGCCCAGTCGGCAAAGCCAACGATGTAGGTGCCGTCCGGCACGATCGCGAGCTTGTCGCGCAACGGCCGAGTTCCGGCAATGGCGGCTCCGAGAATCAGCCCGGGGTTGGAGGGGTGGTCGACGGCAAGACGACCGGCAACTGACGACGCCTCATCCAAGAGCGCTGCGATGTCGACACCGGCGAGGCCGGAGGGCACGAGACCGAATGCCGTCAGCGCGGAATATCGCCCTCCGACGTTGGGGTCGGCGTTGAAGACTCGGTAGCCGTCAGCGCGCGCGGCCTGGTCGAGCGGCGAATCGGGGTC
Organism: Salinibacterium hongtaonis; assembly: GCF_003065485.1. GTDB lineage: Bacteria > Actinomycetota > Actinomycetes > Actinomycetales > Microbacteriaceae > Homoserinimonas > Homoserinimonas hongtaonis. The sequence goes on along the minus strand of NZ_CP026951.1, from coordinate 1,323,166 downwards.
CGTGACGATGATGATGCGGGTGATCGGGTCGATTCCCGCTTCCGCGAATGCGCGTTCATAGACTCGCTTCTGGCTGTCGGTCTCGACCGTCGAACCAGACTTCGATGAGATGACGACGGCAGTGTGGTCGATGCGGTGGTTCAGCGCCCTGAGCACCTGCTCAGGGTCTGTCGCATCGAGCACAGTGAGCTCAACGCCCGCCGTGCGGGTGATGACCTCGGGAGCGAGGGACGACCCTCCCATACCACCGAGCACAATATGGTCGACCCCCTCCGACCGAAGGCGGTCGCGAAGGGCAATGATGTCATCAACCAGTCCGTCCGAAACAACGACAGCTTCGGTCCAGCCGAGACGTTTCGCGGCCTCGCCTTCGGCCGCCGGGCCCCAGAGGGTGGGATCCTGTGCCGTAATGCGGGAGGCCACGAGATCGGAAACGAGTTGCGGGACGATCCTGTCCACTGCCTCGGCAGCATCCCCGCTTACGCTGATATCGAAGCTCACCGCGCCGCCTCCAGCGCTGCGCTAACGGTGTCGAGCAATTCGTTCCACGAGACGATGAACTTGTCGACGCCCTCCTTCTCGAGAAGTCCGACAACCTCGTCGTATGAAATACCGAGCGAGTCGATGTCATCGAGCACTTCGTTGGCCTCTGCATACGCTCCGGTGATCGTGTCGCCACGGATAACGCCCTGCTCGAAAGTGGCCTCCATGGTCTTCTCCGGCATCGTGTTGACCACGTTCGGGGCTACCAGTTCGACAACGTAAGACGTGGGGTCGAGGGTGGGATCCTTAACCCCGGTTGAGGCCCAGAGGGGGCGCTGCACGTGGGCGCCAGCGGCCAGGAGCGACTTGGCGCGCTCCGTGTCAAACGCCTGCTCGAACACCTGGTAAGCGAGGCGAGCGTTCGCGATGCCAGCCTTGCCTCGCAGGGCGGTCGCCTTCTCGGTGCCGATGGCATCGAGCCGCTTGTCAATCTCCGTGTCAACGCGCGACACAAAGAACGAGGCAACCGAGCGGATGCCTGCCAGATCGACACCGGCATCCTTGGCACGCTCAAGACCCGTCAGGTAAGCATTGATCACTTCGCGGTAGCGCTCAAGGCTAAAGATCAGGGTCACGTTGACGCTGATGCCCTCGGCGATGAGCGCCGTGATGGCTTCGAGTCCTGCGATGGTCGCGGGCACCTTGATCATCGCGTTGGGGCGGTTGACCTTGGCCCAGAGCTGAGTTCCCTGCTCGATCGTGCCTGCAGCGTCGTGTGCGAGTCCGGGTTCAACCTCGATCGAGACCCGCCCATCCTGGCCGTCAGTCGAGTCGTACACCGGGCGAAGAATGTCGCATCCCGCAGCCACGTCGTCCGTCGTGATCTCGAAGACGGCTTCAGTGACGCTCACATTGGACTTGGCAAGAGCGGCAACCTGCTCGTCGTAGGCAGCGCCCTTGGCCAGTGCCCCCGCAAAGATCGTGGGGTTGGTGGTGACACCGACGACGCTGCGCTCGGCGAGCAGGCGCTGCAATCCGCCGGAGTTGATGCGCTCACGGGACAGGTCGTCGAGCCAGATGCTGACGCCAGCGGCTGACAGTGCTGCGAGGGGATTCGTGGTCATTGCTCTATTTTCCTCTGGGCTTCTGTGCTGGGGGTGTGGAAGCTCGTGGCCGTTAGACGGCGGCAAGCGATTCGCGGGCAGCCGAGATGGCGTGCTCCGTGGTGACACCGAACTCGCGGTACAGCGTCTTGTAGTCAGCCGATGCTCCGAAGTGCTCGATGGAGACGCTGCGGCCAGCGTCTCCCACGTAGCGGCGCCAGGTGAGGTCGAGACCGGCTTCAATGGAGACTCGAGCCCGAACGGCCGCTGGCAACACCGACTCGCGGTAGTCGGCGTCCTGCTTCTCGAACCATTCAAGGCACGGGGCGGAGACGACGCGGGCGTTGATACCCTCGGCGCGCAGCACCTCGCGCGCCTCAACCGCGATCTGAACCTCAGATCCCGTTGCGATGAAGATGAGGTCGGGCGTTCCGCCGGGCGCTTCGGCGAGCACATAAGCGCCGCGGTCGACATTGCGAGCCGACGCGAAGGTGTCACCAACAGCGTCCCCCTCGCCTCGTTCGAACACGGGAACGTTCTGCCGAGTGAGGGCGATACCGGCGGGGCCTTCTCGGCGCGCCAGGATGGCCTTCCAGGCCCAGGCAACCTCGTTGGCGTCTGCCGGGCGAACGATGTCGAGACCGGGAATTGCGCGCAGGGTCGCAAGCTGTTCGATGGGCTGATGTGTTGGCCCGTCTTCGCCGAGGGCCACGGAGTCGTGGGTCCACACGTAGATCGCCGGTGCCTTCATAAGCGCGGCAAGCCGCACAGCCGGGCGCATGTAGTCGCTGAAGATCAGGAACGTTCCGCCGAAGGGCCGCGTGTTGCCGTGCAACACAATGCCGTTGAGAATCGCGGCCATGGCGTGCTCGCGAATGCCGAAGTGTAGGACGCGACCGTACTTGTCGCCCTTCCACTCATGAGTCGAGTGCTCGGCCGGAACGAATGACGCTGCGCCTGCGATCGTGGTCAGGTTCGACTCGGCGAGGTCGGCAGATCCGCCCCACAGCTCGGGAATCACCGATCCGAGTGCGCCGAGCACCTTGCCAGAGGCGGCGCGCGTCGAGACCTCCTTGCCTGGCTCGAACACGGGGAGTGCCTCGTCGACGCCCTCCGGCAGATCTCCCGCGAGGACGCGATCGAGCAAAATTTTGCGCTCGGGGTTCGCCGTAGCCCACTTGTCGAACTGAGTGTCCCAGGCGGCGCGCGCCTCATGACCACGTTCGATCGCGCGACGCGTGTGCTCGATAACCTCGGGCTCAACGTCAAAAGTCTTCTCGGGGTCGAACCCCAGAATCGTCTTGGTCGCCGCGAGCTCGTCAGCGCCCAGAGCGGATCCGTGAATCTTGCCCGTGTTCTTCTTGGTCGGGGCAGGCCACCCAATGATCGTGCGCAGCACGATCAGCGTCGGCTTAGTCGTTGTCGCCTTGGCCGACTCGATCGCGGCGTTGAGCTCTGCGATGTCTTCGTGGTACTCACCGGTCTTCTTCCAGTCGACCGTGAGCACCTGCCATCCGTAGGACTCGTAGCGGGCCGTGACATCTTCGGTGAATGCAATGTCCGTGTCGTCTTCGATGGAGATCTGGTTGCTGTCGTAGATCACGACGAGATTGCCGAGCTGCTGATGACCAGCGAGCGATGAGGCCTCGCTCGTTACGCCCTCCTGCAGGTCGCCATCGCCAGCGATCACGTAAACAAAGTGATCAAACGGGCTCGTACCTTGCGGCGCCTCTGGGTCGAATAGGCCGCGTTCGAAGCGGGCGGCGTAGGCGAACCCCACGGCAGAGGCGAGCCCCTGACCGAGCGGCCCCGTGGTGATCTCCACACCGTCGGTGTGCCCATATTCGGGGTGCCCAGGAGTCTTCGACCCCCACGTGCGCAGCGCCTTCAGATCATCGAGTTCGAGTCCGTAGCCGCCGAAGTACAGCTGGACATACTGCGTCAACGAAGAGTGGCCGGCCGAGAGGATGAAGCGGTCGCGGCCAATCCAGGTGGAGTCACTGGGGTCCCGGCGCATGACCTTCTGAAACAGGAGATAGGCGGCGGGAGCAAGGGACATCGCGGTCCCAGGGTGCCCGTTCCCCACTTTTTCGACGGCGTCTGCCGCGAGAATACGAGCGGTATCAACCGCACGGTCGTCGATGGGATCCCATTGGAAAGCTGCCACGTGGATGATGACCCTTCTGCTGGAGCGCCGGTCTTACATAGTGGCGCACACGGTTTTGATCCTGCGTTGTCGTCGTCGGCATCCGCCAGGCGCCGCAGCATAGAGCTACAGGGCGTTTCGTCAGCGGGGGCAGGCTCAGTCAAGTATAGGGATACCCACAGTTTGGGCGGGATGCGAGCCCCACCTCAGGGAGGTGATCCAGCCGCCAGTGACCTAGACTTGATTGCTGAATCACCATTGGTGCGTTAGAGGAGTAATGGATACAGCCGTAGACACCCCGGTCGTACAGGAACGGGCTCGAGGATTGGCCAAAGTTCGGGCATACGTGGCGCTGACGAAGCCGCGCGTGATCGAGCTTCTCCTCATCACGACTGCGCCGGTAATGATGCTCGCTCAGGGCGGCATTCCCAACCTATGGCTCATGCTGTGGACACTCGTCGGCGGGGCGCTCAGCGCCGGTTCCGCTGGAGCATTCAACTGCTACATCGACCGCGACATGGATCGCATCATGGAGCGCACGAGCAAGCGTCCGCTCGTGACCGGCGCGCTGAGCGACCGTGAGGCGCTCGTCTTCGCCTGGATTCTCGGCGTGGTCTCGGTGGCCCTGCTCTGCGTGACCACGAACTGGCTTGCCGCAACTCTCTCTGCGCTGGCGATCTTCTTCTACGTCGTCGTCTACACGCTCATTCTTAAGCGCCGCACCTCGCAGAACATCATCTGGGGCGGAATCGCCGGATGCTTCCCCGTGCTGATCGGCTGGGCCGCCGTCACAGAATCAATCAGCTGGTCGGCGATCATCCTCTTTCTCGTCGTCTTTCTCTGGACGCCCCCTCACTACTGGCCGTTCTCGATGAAGTTCCGCGACGACTATGCCGCGGCGAATGTGCCGATGCTCGCGGTAGTCCGCGGTCGTGCTCAGGTGGGCTTGCAGACGATTCTCTATGCGTGGGCTACCGTCGCCTGCTCGCTGCTCCTCATCCCGATTCATCCCATGGGCTGGACGTACACGATCGTCGCCGTCGCCTCGGGAGCCTGGTTCATTATCGAGTCGCACAAGCTGTACAACCGCGCGATTCGCGGGGGAGAGGTGCGACCGATGCTTCTCTTCCACGCGTCGATCACGTATCTGACGCTCGTCTTCGTGGCCGTTGGAGTCGATCCGCTTCTGCCCTTCTAAGGCACACGCTTTTGGCGCAGCGGCCGAAGGTCACCACCGCATCCATACGCACAAAGAGGGCTGCACTTCGCCGAAGCGAGGAGCAGCCCTCTTTGTGGTTGGCGTTCGCCTAGCGGCTCTGTTTGAGAGAAAGAACCACGGCGGTCATCGCCGACGCGAGCATGCAGGCGAGCACCATGTGGATACCCACGAGGAGTTCCGGCAGGCCCAGGCGTGACTGCGTGATGCCGACGATGATCTGCGCCCCCTCGATTGCGAACAGCAGCATGCCAAAGCGGAACGTCGGCACGAGTCGCAGGGCCAACGAGCCGGCGATGACGATGAGGGTGAGCCCCAGCGTGATGTAGGCGGGCCAGCTGTGCACGTGCTGCAGGATCTCAGAGTTGAGCCCATTGCGCGCGGCGCCATGGTCGCCAGCGTGCGGGCCAGAGCCCGTCGTAAGGATTCCGACGAGGATCGTGACGGCGACAAAAAGGCTCGCCACGTGCGTGGTGATGGTGAGCCACAGCGGCGCGACCCGCGTGCGGGGCGAATTGCCCTTGTAGACGCGCCACACCAAAACCGTTGCCAAGACAACGAGCACCGTCGAGAGCACGAAGTGAAGCCCGACGACATAGGGGTTCAGGTGCGTCCAGACCGTGATTCCGCCGATAACGCCCTGCAAGGGGATACCGAAGCCGATGACGAGAGCCAGCACGAACAGATCGCGGCGCTCGGCACGCATGCGCACGATCCGCAAGAACATGACAATGGCGATTGCGATGAGCACAAAGGTGAGCAGACGGTTACCGAACTCGATAACGCCGTGGATGCCCATCTCGGGCGTTGTCACGAACGAATCTTCCGTGCACTTCGGCCAGGTGGTGCATCCGAGACCGGATGCTGTCAAGCGAACGGCCCCGCCGGTACCGACGATGAGGATCTGGCTAATGAGCGAGAGCCAGGCGAATACTCGGGTCGTTCGATTGATCTCCAGGGGCAGACGCTCAAGGAGCGCGCGCGGAGAGAATTTGGACGACTTCTGGCGTTTCACTGTCAACTTCCTTTTATAGCTGAGGCACCCTGTAGAATCGACGTGTTCAGGAACACAGTCATTGCCGGGGTGTCAACGTAGACATTCGGGGGTATCGCCCCCGTTTTCCGTGTTTCATTCTAGGCAGGCTGCAGAGGCGATTTCCGCCGGCAACCCACACAGTGAATGTCACCCCACGTCGTGAAGAGAGTGTTCTGTAGCGCTGCTCCCTGCGGCGCAGCCCTAAACGGGAATGAACGGCGGAGTCAAACCGTTGGGCTCAGTGAGGAATAAGAGGTAAGCCATGTCAGATGTTCTGATCGATCGCCCCGAACTCTCCAGTCTCGGAATCTACGAGTTTGGGTGGTCCGACTCGGATGTTGCGGGAGCGTCCGCGCGTCGCGGACTGTCTCCTGAGGTCGTCGCCGACATCTCGTCGCTTAAGAGCGAACCGGAGTCGATGCTGAAGACACGCCTCAAGGCGCTCTCGCTCTTTTACAAGAAGCCCATGCCGTCGTGGGGTGCCGACCTTTCCGGCATCGATTTCGACAACATCAAGTACTTTGTGCGCTCCACCGAGAAGCAGGCAACCTCGTGGGAGGACCTGCCCGACGACATCAAGAACACCTATGACCGGCTAGGAATCCCCGAAGCCGAGAAGCAGCGTCTGGTCGCCGGTGTCGCCGCTCAGTACGAGTCTGAGGTGGTTTACCACAAGATCAACGAAGAGCTTGAGGCTCAGGGCGTGATCTTCATGGACACCGACACCGCCCTCAAGGAGCACCCCGAGTTCTTCGAGGAGTACTTCGGCACCGTCATTCCCTCGGGCGACAACAAGTTTGCCGCGCTCAATACGGCCGTGTGGTCTGGAGGCTCCTTCGTCTATGTGCCTCCTGGCGTGCACGTTGAGATCCCTCTCCAGGCGTACTTCCGCATCAACACCGAGAATATGGGTCAGTTCGAGCGCACCCTGATCATCGCGGACGAGGGCAGCTACGTTCACTACATCGAGGGCTGCACCGCCCCGATCTACAAGTCCGACTCCCTGCACTCCGCTGTTGTCGAGATCATCGTCAAGAAGAACGCTCGCGTTCGTTACACGACCATCCAGAACTGGTCGAATAACGTTTACAACCTCGTCACCAAGCGTGCTGTCGCTCACGAGGGTGCCACGATGGAATGGGTTGACGGCAACATCGGCTCCAAGGTCACGATGAAGTACCCGTCGATCTACCTCGTCGGAGAGCACGCCAAGGGCGAGACCCTGTCCGTCGCCTTCGCTGGCCCCGGTCAGCACCAGGATGCCGGAGCCAAGATGGTTCACATGGCTCCGCACACGCAGTCGTCGATCGTCTCCAAGTCGATCGCCCGCGGCGGTGGCCGCACCGGCTATCGCGGAGAAGTCCGCATTGCCGCTGGGGCTCATCACTCGGCGAACACCGTGCGCTGCGACGCCCTCCTGGTCGACACGATCTCCCGCTCCGACACGTATCCCGTCACCGATATCCGTGAGGACAACGTGATCATGGGGCACGAAGCTACCGTTTCGCGCGTCAGCGAGGAACAGCTCTTCTACCTCATGTCTCGAGGCATGCCCGAGGACGAGGCGATGGCGATGATTGTGCGCGGTTTCATCGAGCCGATTGCCCGAGAACTTCCCATGGAGTACGCCATGGAGTTGAACAAGCTCATTGAAATGGGCATGGAAGGATCAGTCGGCTAGATGTCTGCCTCTGTCACAGCAACCCAGGCTCCCGCATCCGCAGTGCCGATCGACCACTCCCGTCTCGGTTCTCTCCAGCACAGCGCTGGGGGAGCAGGGATCGCCCCCATCCAGACTCGCTCTGAGCGGTTCTCTTCCTATGCGGTCTCCGATTTTGAGTCGGTCGCCCAGACCGATGCTGAGTGGAAGTACACGCCACTCGCCAAGGTGCGGAGTCTTACGACCGAGCCCCTCGATGGGTCCATTTACGACGTCACGACAGTGCTTGAGGGCGCCGCGAGCGTCGACTGGGTTTCTCGCGACGATGCCCGTATCGGGACGGCCGGTATCCCAGAAGATCGCGCCGCTGCCAATGCGTGGAGCACCTTTGATAAGGCGCTCGTCGTAACGATTAGCGGCGACGACGCACGGGCCACCGTGACGCGCACGAAGCTCGGCTCCGGCGCTCGCGCCGCCCACACGGTTATCCACGCCAAGGCCAACAGCCGCGGCACCGTCATTCTTGGAAACCACGGTTCAGCCGTCCTCTCGGAGAACCTTGAGATCGTTCTGGAGGCGGACGCCGACCTCACGGTCGTCTCGCTTCAGGAATGGGCGGACGATGCCCTCCACCTGGCAAGCCACTTTGCCAAGCTCGGCCGCGCATCCAAGCTCAAGTATGTGAGCGTTTCGCTCGGCGGCGACGTTGTGCGAGTGAACCCCAGCATTACTCTGGCGGGCGAGCGCGCCGACGCCGAGGTGTACGGCGTCTATTTCGTCGACGCTGGCCAGCACATTGAGCACCAGGTATTCGTGAATCACGCTGCCGCCAACACCGTCTCGCACGTGACCTACAAGGGCGCACTGCAGGGCGAGGGTGCACACAGTGTGTGGATCGGCGATGTTCTCATCGGCCGCGAAGGCACGGGCACCGACAGCTACGAGCAAAACCGCAACCTGCTCCTCACCGAGGGCGCGCGGGCTGACTCGGTTCCGAACCTCGAGATCGAGACCGGCGACATCAAGGGTGCTGGCCACGCTAGCGCTAGCGGCCGCTTTGATGACGAGCAGCTGTTCTATCTGCAGGCTCGCGGCATTCCCGAGGACGAGGCTCGCCGCCTGGTCGTGCGCGGATTCCTTGGCGAGGTTGTGCAGAAGATCGGCATCCCCGATATCGAGAACCATCTCGACGAGGCCATCGAGGCAGAACTGGCGGTGAACGCATGAACGTGCGCATTTGTTCGCTCGACGACATCGCAGTGAACTCGGCTGTTCGCGTCGTCATCGGCGAAACCCCGATTGCCGTCGTGAAGGATTCGTCGGGCGACGTGCACGCCATCGGCGACACGTGCACTCACGGCGACATTTCGCTCTCTGAGGGTTTCGTCGAAGGCAAGACTTTGGAGTGCTGGGCTCACGGATCCCAGTTCTCACTCACGACGGGCAAGCCGATCACGCTGCCCGCGTACGACCCTGTCCCCGTCTTTGCGGTGTCAATTGTGGATGGCGACGTCTACATCGACCCCACCCCGACCTTCCCCACCTAGACAGTTCCTCCCGCTAGATCGCCAGCGGGAGCGCAGAAAGAAGCCACATCACATGTCAGTTCTTACCGTCAAGGACCTGCACGTCAGCGTCGAGACCGATCAGGGCACCAAGCAGATCCTCAAGGGCGTTGACCTCTCGATCGCCTCGAACGAGATTCACGCGATTATGGGACCAAATGGCTCCGGCAAGTCGACCCTCGCGTACACGATCGCCGGGCACCCCAAGTACCACGTCGAGAGCGGCTCGATCATGCTCGACGACCAGGACGTTCTCGCGATGTCGGTCGACGAGCGCGCGCGTGCTGGGCTGTTTCTCGCAATGCAGTACCCGGTGGAGATTCCCGGCGTGACCGTCACGAACTTCCTCCGCACCGCCAAGACCGCTATTGACGGCGAAGCCCCGGCGATTCGCGGATGGATCAAGGACGTGCGCGCCTCGATGGACCAGCTCCGCATGGATCGCTCCTTCGCCGAACGCAATGTCAACGAGGGATTCTCCGGCGGCGAGAAGAAGCGCCACGAGATCCTGCAGCTTGAGCTTCTCAAGCCGCGCTTTGCTGTGCTTGACGAAACAGACTCTGGCCTCGATGTTGACGCGCTCAAGGTTGTCTCCGAAGGAGTCAACCGCGCAAAACAGGCCAACGGTCTCGGCGTGCTGCTCATCACCCACTACACGCGTATCCTCCGCTATATCCGGCCAGATTTCGTGCACGTGTTCGTTGACGGCCGGGTTGCTGAGCAGGGTGGCCGCGAGCTGGCCGACCGCCTCGAAAACGAAGGCTACGACCGCTTTCTCACCCAGACGAACGTAGGCTGATTCGTATGGCAGTAGCGCTCGAGCCTCAGCTCTTCGACAAGGTTGAAGACGCCCTCAAAGAGGTCATGGACCCGGAGCTCGGCGTCAACATCGTCGACCTCGGGCTCATCTATGACCTCACCTGGGATGAGGAGAATAACGCTCTCATCATCAGCATGACGCTGACCTCGGCCGGCTGCCCCCTCACGGACGTAATCGAAGACGAGACTGCTCAGGCACTCGACGGAGTCGTCGAACAGTTCCGCATCAACTGGGTGTGGATGCCGCCGTGGGGTCCTGAGAAGATCACCGACGATGGGCGTGACATGATGCGCGCCCTGGGCTTCTCGATCTAAGGCGAGAGCTTCTCGACCGCGAACTCGCGACTCCGCTGACGCCGCGTCCCCGCCCTACGGCCGGAGGCGCGGCGTCGCTGGGTTACGCTGGGCCGCTATTACAGCGGAGTCCGCGCGTTGCAGGGCGAACCAGGCGAACGGCACCAGAGCAGCCACGAGAAGGGATTTGAGGCCACCACCCACAATGAGTGGATAGAGCCCCTGCTCAAGAGCCTCAGTCAGGCCGTAATCGTTCACGTGTGCGAGCCATACCACGCCGATGGCGTAGACCAGGAGAGTGGCACCACACGAGACGGCGAGGGCACTCCAGAACTTGCGCTCCCAACCCCACAGGGTGACGATGCCCGCGACGACGGCGGCGAAAAGGAATCCCACGAGGTAGCCGCCGGTCTGCCCAGCAATGTGGCTCCACCCGGCGCCAGCCTGCGTGAACATCGGCAACCCGAAGCCGCCCAAAAGTAGGTAGAGCGCAACCGCAAGCGGGCCGCGAATGACCCCCAGGGCGAAGGACACAACCAGCACTCCAACGATCTGGCCCGTTGATGGCACTGGCCAGAGTGGAACTACCACCTGCGCGAGAATCGCGATCAGCGCCGCTCCCGCGCCGACGAGCACTGCATCCATCACCAGGGTCGGCGGGTACACGCGATCCAAAAGAGTGGCCGGGCCCACGTGGAGGCGCCGCCTATTGGCCGAGGCCAGCAGCCGCTGGGTCGGCGTTTGGTAATTAGGGAGAGACATACGGAATCCGATGGTCGGAGGGGGCAGTGAGCATTTACACACCCGATCGCAAATATACTAAGTGTTTGCCCTCACCACCCCCGATGTGCTTCTGGCCCTGTCGGGCCCAAGAAATGGATTAAGCCTGTGCTCAGCGTGCAAGACCTCGAAATTCGAGTGGGAGCACGAACTCTCATGTCCGATGTGACGTTCCGCGTCGACCGGGGCGACAAGGTAGGCCTGGTCGGCCGCAATGGTGCGGGCAAGACCACTCTCACCAAGACGCTCGCTGGCGAGATCGTGCCTAACTCGGGCCGCATCGACCGCACAGGGGAAATCGGCTATCTGCCGCAGGACCCTCGCTCAGGCAATCCAGAGGACCTCGCCCGTACCCGCATCCTCGATGCCCGCGACCTCGGCCAACTCGTCATCGGCATGCGCCAGGCCACGATCGACATGGGTTCATCAGACCCCGCGGTGGCCGAGGCTGCCATGAAGAAGTACTCAAAGCTCACTGATCGCTTTGACGCACTGGGCGGTTACGCCGCCGAGGCGGAGGCCGCGTCGATCGCGAGCAATCTCAACCTTCCCGACCGCATTCTCGACCAGCCCCTCAAGACCCTCTCAGGTGGTCAGCGCCGCCGAATCGAGCTCGCCCGAATCCTGTTTTCCGATGCCGAAACGCTGATTCTGGATGAGCCTACGAACCACCTCGACGCCGACTCGGTCGTGTGGCTTCGCGATTTCCTCAAGAACTACAGCGGCGGGTTCATCGTGATCAGTCACGACATCGAGCTGGTCGGCGAGACCGTTAACAAGGTCTTCTACCTGGACGCGAACCGTCAGGAAATCGACGTCTACAACATGGGCTGGAAGCACTACCTGCGCCAGCGTGAAGCCGATGAGGAGCGCCGCAAGAAGGAGCGCACCAACGTCGAGAAGAAGGCCGCTGTGCTGCAGATGCAGGCCGCCAAGTTTGGAGCGAAGGCGAGCAAGGCCGCAGCGGCACACCAGATGGTGCGTCGAGCCGAGAAGATGCTCTCAGGGCTCGATGAGGTCCGCACGGTCGACCGTGTCGCCAAGCTTCGCTTTCCCGATCCTGCGCCGTGCGGTCGCACGCCTTTGATGGCTCATAACCTCAGCAAGAGCTACGGCTCTCTTGAGATCTTCACCGCTGTCGACCTCGCGATCGACCGCGGTTCAAAGGTCGTGATCCTCGGCTTTAACGGCGCGGGAAAGACCACCCTCCTTCGGATGCTCGCGGGCGTAGACAAGCCGGATACCGGTCAGATCGAGCCAGGCCACGGACTGCGTATCGGTTACTACGCGCAGGAGCACGAGACGATCGATGTCAAGCGCAGCGTGTTGGAGAACATGGTGTCGTCGTCTCCGAACATCACGGAGACCGAAGCGCGGCGAGTGCTCGGATCGTTCCTCTTCACGGGAGACGACTCGCATAAGCCGGCAGGCGTGCTTTCGGGTGGTGAGAAGACTCGTCTTGCGCTGGCCATGATCGTGGTCTCAGGCGCCAATGTTTTGCTCCTTGACGAGCCAACCAACAACCTCGACCCTGCAAGCCGCATCGAGATTCTGGATGCGCTGGCCAACTACGCGGGCGCAGTTGTGCTCGTGAGCCACGATGAGGGAGCCGTTGAAGCACTCAACCCCCAGCGCGTGCTTATCCTGCCTGATGGTGTCGAAGACCACTGGAGCCCCGACTACGCGGACCTAATCTCGCTCGCATAACCCCGCTTGTTGAAGCGAGCCAGGCGCGATAGGGAGAGCCGACGAACTCCGTCTATCGCGTCGCTGCCTCGTCGAACATCGCATCCTCGATCTCCGCATCGCTCGGCGCCCGCTTGGCCTTGCGCTGTGCCCTGCGACGCTCCTCGTCGATAACCCTGGGGTCAGTCGAGTTGACGACGCGATACTCCTGGCGGAGCGCCCATCCCAACCCGATGAAGGCGAGCAGCGCAAAGACGTACCACTGGAGTGCGTAAGAGAGATGCGGCCCCTCGTCGAGCTCGGGCTTCGGCGCCACGATCGGCGAAGCAGCCGGTCTCGGGTCTTGGGAATCGACGATGCCGTAGGCGCCGGTATAGGTCGGCAACCCCAGCCGAGATGCCACGTCGGGCAAACGGATGGTCGCAATCTGATTGCTGCCCGCCTTCGCGGTCTTGCCTTCGATCGTCGGCTCTCCGGCCTTGAGTCGTGCCGTGACGACGACAGGGCCGTCGGGCGCCTCCGGCACGACATCCGGGTTGTCCTGGCGGGACCCGATGGCTACCCACCCGCGGTTCACAACGAAAACGCTGCCGTCGTCGAGCTGCAGGGGCGTGAGAACCTCAAACCCGGGGTGCCCTGAGTAGGGGCGACCGCGAACGAGGATCTCTTCGTCCTTGAGGTAGGTGCCTTTGAGGAGCACAGGGGTCCATTTGAGGTCGTCTGACCAGGCATCGAGTTGGGGCAGGACCTCGGCAACGGGCACGGGATCTGCTTCGTAGTTGGTCTGGATGCGCTGGATCTCCGTCTGCGCCTGAGCGCGACGGTCGAACTGCCAGTTTCCGAACCCGCAGCTGGCAATAGCGAACACGACGACAAGGGCAAAATAGCCCGCCCAGCGCCACGAGATAACGAACCGCCAGCCCGTCATGCGGTCACCGCCCCAGCATCCGGAACGTGCCCAACGGGGCCAACGAGCACGGGAAAATCACGCGCCCGCAGGTACTCCCTGAGAAACTCGGTGTGCTCGTCGCAGGCAAGCCACACTTTGACCCGCTCCGGCCCGTGAATCTTGGGGTTGCGCCAGTTCACCGCGGCGGTTGCCACCGCGCGGCACCCCGCTCGGGAACATGTCGGCTCCGACGGGCCGGCCTCACCGAGGCCACCGAATATGCCGCCCGCTGCGCCGGTCATCTGTCCTCGTCTCGCGTAGTGAATCGAACAATCTGTGAGGGCGGCGGTGCGGCAACGTTGCCGCCGCGACTCGAGGAGACATTGGCAATGATCACGGCGACATAGGGGAGCACGATAGCTCCGGTCGCGGGCAGAATCAGCCACCACCCAGGAGCGAAGAAGCACGCAATGATGCACACCAATCGGATGCCCATGGTCACGCTGTACTTGACCATACGGGCTCGCCGGTCGTCGTCGGGAGACCGGGGGAGTGATGTGATGGGTTGTGACTTGGCCATGAGGAGTCCGTTACTAGCCTACGACTAAGATCAAGAGAGTTTCACGGGAGCCGACGGCCGGCTCCTCCTGGCAGGAGTGATGATCGCGGTGTCGACCAGCAGAACAGTTCTCATTACCGGCGGCAACCGAGGCATCGGCTACGCCATTGCCGAAGAATTCATCGCCCAGGGGCACCGAGTTGCCGTCACCGCTCGCTCCGGCGCTGGCCCCGAAGGTGCGCTCACGGTGCATGCCGACGTGACGGATGCTGCCTCCATCGACGCGGCGTTCACCCGTGTCGAGGCGGAACTCGGCCCGGTCGAAGTTGTCGTAGCGAACGCCGGAATCACCCGCGATACCCTCCTGATGCGCATGAGCGAAGACGACTTCACCTCGGTGATCGACACCAACCTGACGGGCGCGTTTCGCGTCGCCAAGAGGGCGTCCAAGGGAATGCTCAAGGCCCGCTTTGGCCGCATCATCCTGGTATCGAGCGTCGTCGGCCTCTATGGCGGACCCGGCCAGGCTAACTATGCAGCGTCGAAGGCTGGTCTCGTCGGGTTCGCTCGCTCAATCACTCGCGAACTCGGCGGGCGAGGCATCACGGCAAACGTCGTGGCGCCCGGTTTTATTGAAACTGACATGACGGCGGAGCTTGCCGAGGAGACACAGGCTCAGTACAAGAGCTCCATTCCGGCCGGACGCTTCGCAACCCCCGGTGAAGTCGCCCGTGTGATCACGTGGCTTGCCTCTGACGATGCCGCGTACATCAGTGGGGCTGTCATCCCGGTCGATGGTGGCCTCGGAATGGGCCACTAAAGGCCCGCTAGCCCGGCAGCCCTCTGGTGCTGGGCCGTACGGGGTGATCCCAGGCCCATGAGCGCAAGGACCTGCGACAGGTCACGCACGTCGAGAATGACGTCAGCAGCCTGACGAACGGGCTCCTTGGCGTCGAAGGCAACGGAGAGGCCAGCTGCCGCCATCATCCGCAGGTCGTTTGCGCCGTCACCCACGGCAATCGTGCTGCGCAGCTCGATGCCGCTCTCGTTAGCCCACTCCCGCAGCGCATCCGCTTTAGCTTCGGCGTCGACGATTGCTCCATCAACTAGCCCGGTCAAGCGGCCATCAGCAACGGCGAGCCGATTCGCTCGGCAGAAGTCCAGCCCGAGCCGTTCGGCGATGGGGTCGATGATCTCGTGAAAGCCGCCGGAAACCACACCGATTCGACCGCCTGCGGCGTGCACACCGGCTACGAGCTCGGCGACTCCGCGGGTGATGACGACTCTCTCCTGGACTCGCTCAAGTGCTGCTACCGAGAGGCCAGCGAGGGTTGCAACGCGCTCCCGCAGACTCTCGGCAAAGTCGATCTCACCATTCATGGCGCGAAAGGTGACCTCCGCGACCTGCGTGAGGCTTCCTGCTTCTTCGGCAATCAGCTCAATCACCTCATTTTCAATGAGGGTTGAATCGACATCAAGCACGACGAGAAAGGCCATCGGGGCAGCGTTCCAAACGGGAAGGGGAGCGGACCCAATGGGCCGACCTCAGATCAACGGGTGACGCGGATGCCCTTGCCAACGACCGTGATGCCGGAATCGGTGACGGTAAAGCCCCGCGCCCGGTCAGCGGCAGGATCGATGCCGACGGATGCCCCGGCGTCGACAATGACTTCCTTGTCCAGAATAGCCCGATGCACCCGTGCGTCTTGGCCAATGCGCACGTAGTCGAAGACGATGGAGTCCACCACGCTCGCACCGGAGTCGATGGTTGCCCACGGCCCAAGAACACTTCGCTCGATATGCGCGCCAGAAAGAAGCGAGCCGAGCGACACGATTGAGTCGATCGTTGTGCCCAGATTTCCCGCTGAGTCACGCACGAACTTGGCGGGAGGAGCGTTGAACTGCTGGTTGTAGATCGGCCATGCCCGGTTATAGAGATTGAAGACGGGCAACGCCGAGATGAGGTCGCGGTGCGCCTCATAGTAGGAGTCGATCGTTCCCACATCTCGCCAGTAATAACGGTCGCGATCGGTTGCCCCCGGCACGTCGTTGCGGTTGAGGTCGTAGACGGCGGCATCGCCGCGGGAGACGAAGTCCGGCACAATATCGCCACCCATGTCGTGGTTCGACGACGGGGTCTCTCCGTCTCGGAGCACCGCATCCATCAGCACATCGGCATCGAACACGTAGTTGCCCATCGAGGCAAGAACCTCCTGCGGAGAATCCGGCAGCCCAATGGGATGCTCCGGCTTCTCGTGGAATGCCTGGATGCGCGTGGGGTCGTCGGGAGAAACCTCGATTACCCCGAACTGATCGGCGAGCGAAATCGGCTGGCGAATGGCGGCAACTGTCACGCCAGCGCCCGACTCGATGTGGGCTTCGATCATCTGACTAAAGTCCATGCGGTACACGTGGTCCGCACCCACGACCACCACAATGTCCGGTTTTTCGTCCCGCAGCAGGTTGAGGCTCTGCAGGATGGCATCGGCCGAGCCAGCGAACCACCGCTTGCCCAGACGCTGCTGGGCGGGAACCGAAGCCACATAAGAATTGGTAAGTCCGGAGAGCCTCCACGTTTGAGAAACATGGCGGTCGAGGCTGTGGGACTTGTACTGGGTGAGCACAACAAGCTGCCGCAGGCCAGAGTTGATGAGGTTCGACAGCGCAAAGTCAATGAGCCGGTAGTTGCCAGCAAAAGGCACGGCAGGCTTTGCGCGATCTGCCGTGAGAGGCATGAGCCGCTTGCCTTCGCCGCCAGCAAGAACGATTCCAAAGATCTTCGGGGATGCCATGACCCCACAGTATGCGAGCGCTCCCCGCTGTACTAGGTTGCACTTTGTGAGAGTCGATGTTCTGAGCCGAGAATTCCCGCCAGAGGTCTATGGGGGAGCCGGTGTTCACGTTGCCGAACTCGTCCGCGAACTCCGCAAGAATCTCGACGTGCGCGTGCGTTGCTTCGGAGCCGATCGCACGGATCCCGGTGTAACGGCCTATCGCGCGCCGGCCGAACTAGCGGGAGCAAACCCGGCGCTGGCGACGCTCGGCACCGACCTGGAGATGGCACAGGCAACCGAGGGTGCCGATGTCGTGCACTCACACACCTGGTATGCCAACGGGGCGGGCCACATCGCCTCGCTTCTCCACGACATCCCCCATGTGGTGACCGCTCACAGCCTCGAACCACTACGCCCGTGGAAGGCCGAACAGCTCGGCGGTGGATACCGGGTGTCTCGCTGGATCGAGCAGACGGCGTTCGAAGCGGCGGATGCCGTTATTGCCGTTAGCGCGGGAATGCGCGCCGACATCCTGCGCAGCTATCCCGCGCTCGACCCCGACAGAGTCGCGGTGGTGCACAACGGAATCGACCTCAACGATTGGACCCCCCGCCGCGATCCCGACCTGCTTCGGCGACTAGGAATCGATCCTGACCGGCCCTCCGTGGTTTTCGTTGGCCGCATAACGCGCCAAAAGGGGTTGCCCTATCTGCTGCGGGCCGCCGAACATCTGCCCCAGGGCACGCAACTTGTGCTTTGCGCCGGCGCGCCGGACACACCCGAACTCCTCGCAGAGGTGAAGGATGCAGTCGAGCGCCTGGCCAAGACGCGCGGCAATGTCGTGTGGATCGAGCGGCTGCTCAGCAGATCTGAACTAACGACCGTGCTCACGGCGGCAACCACCTTCGTGTGCCCTTCGATCTATGAACCGCTCGGCATCGTGAACCTTGAGGCCATGGCGTGCGGGGCGCCGGTTGTCGGAACCGCGACAGGCGGCATCCCCGAGGTGATCGACGACGGAGTGACGGGAATGCTCGTTCCCCTCGACCAAAGGGAGGATGGCACGGGCACTCCTCTGGACCCCGACAGATTCGTCTCCGACCTCGCCGCTGCCCTCACCCAGATGGTGCAGAACCCTGAGCGCTCAGCAGAAATGGGTCGAGCCGGCCGCGAACGCGCCGAGCAGAGCTTCGGCTGGGACCGAATCGCCCAGAGGACTCAGGAGATCTACCAGAGCATCCTGCGCTAAGCGCTGTGTCACGCCGGCCGCACGGGTGACGGGCGATAAGCTTGGTCGTATGGCCAGCGTTCTCCAGCTTTCCGATGTCTCCGTCGTGCGCGACGGCACCACCATCCTCGACTCGATTGACTGGACGGTGGAAGACGACGAACGGTGGGTCATCCTCGGCCCTAACGGTGCGGGCAAGACCACGCTGCTTCAGCTGGCGTCAGCCCTCATCCACCCCACCTCGGGCGAAGCAACTCTGCTCGACTCGAAGCTCGGCAGCGTCGATGTGTTCGAGCTTCGACCGCGCATCGGCTTCGCGTCCACGGCGATGGCCCGTCGTCTGCCGCGCAACGAGCGCGTGCTCGACGTTGTGATGACCGCGGCCTATTCGGTCACCGGGCGGTGGACCGAGTCGTACGCAGAAATCGACACCCGCCGCGCGGAGCGGGTGCTGTCAGAGTGGCGCCTCAGTCACCTCGCAGAACGCAAGTTCGGCGATTTGAGCGATGGCGAGCAGAAGCGAGTGCAGATTGCCCGCTCTGTCATGACGGACCCCGAACTTCTGCTGCTCGATGAGCCAGCAGCGAGTCTTGACCTCGGCTCACGCGAGGAGCTCTTGCACCTGCTCAGCGGATTCGCATCATCGCCAGAGGCTCCGGCCATCGTGATGGTCACTCATCACGTCGAAGAGATCCCCGTGGGATTCACTCACGCTCTTCTCCTCGCGGATGGCACCGTCAAGGCTGCTGGCCCGATTGACGAAGTGGTGACCTCCGAAACGCTCAGCGAAACGTTCGGTCTTGATCTCGACGTTCGCAACGAGTCCGGCCGCTTCACCGCGAGAGCTGCATAGTCTGATATCGTAGGTAGCTGGCCCCTGAGCCGCGATCTTTTATTTTTGCTTTCCCCTGTCCCACGACATCCATCCCAAGGAATTACCAATGAAGTCTGGCATTCACCCCGAGTACGCACCCATCGTCTTTCGTGACCTCGCGTCGGGCGCCACTTTTCTGACGCGCTCCACTGTCGGCAGCGACAAGACGATCGAGTGGGAAGACGGCAACACGTACCCCGTTATCGACGTCGAAATCTCCTCCGAGTCGCACCCGTTCTACACGGGCAAGCAGCGCATCATGGACTCCGCAGGACGCGTCGAGAAGTTCAAGAACCGTTACAAGGGCTTCGGCTCCTAAGCATTGGCTGCCGGCCACGCCGGCACCGCAAAAAGGGCGGATGACCTCGGTCATCCGCCCTTTTACGCGTCCGAAAGCGGCAGAACTACCGTTGTGGCCAGAGAGTTGATGCGCTGAACGACGCATCCTTGGTGCGACGCATGTAGTCCTGAAAGCTCTCGGCCTGGCTCGCGAACCAGGCGACCTGAGCCTCATGGAGAGCCTCGGCGGAGTGGGGGAGTTCCTCCGGATAGCGGCGCAGGATCGCTTGGGCCACCCGTCCCGCAGCTATCGCATCCGCAGCAGCGTCGTGAGCCTCCGTGAGAGAAACGCCGTAGTGGCCAGCAGAGACCTCAAGGGTTCGCTTGCCCCGGCGGTAGCGATCGACCGCCTTGTCGATCACCAGCGGATCGATTATGGGGGAGGGGTTCTCGAGCGGTGCGATTCCATAGCGTCGGCACTCGCGTTCGAGCAGCGACAGATCGTAGGGGGCGTTGAAAATCGTCACGGGAATCTGACGCAACAGCAGCCCGCGAAGCGTCGCTACGATCTCCGCGACGACCTCGGCAGCTGGCCTGCCCTCTGCGCGAGCACGCTCCGTCGTAATGCCATGAACTGCAGTTGCACCCGCGGGAATCTCGACCCCGGGATCCGCGAGCCAAGCGTGATGCTCAAGGCTCGCCCCCGCGTCGTTGATGACCCCGACATGGGCGGAGACGATGCGGCTCGTCTCGATATCGACTCCGGTCGTCTCAAGGTCGAAGACCCCGAGCATGTCACCCCAAGATTTCTTCACACTGCAACTCTAGGGGCGGCCTACGACACCATCCGTGAGGCTAGGCCGGGTACTCGATGTGCAGCCAGTAGAACGCCTGCGTGCCGAGAGTCAGGGTCAGCGAGCCGTCGTCGTTCACCGTGGGGAATTCAGAACCGCCGAACAAATCCACAAGCTTTGCACCCGCCAACTGTTCCGCCGTGATCGTGACCGAGACCGGGTTGTGGGAGAAGCTGAAGACACAGAGAACGTCTTCTGCTGCATCGCCAAACTGCGTGCCCGAGCCGGGATACGACCGCACGAAGGCAAGAACCGACTCGTGGTTAGTGTCGACAATCTGCAGGCTGCCGAGACCGAAGACGGGATGTGCCTTGCGCACATGGATGACGTTGCGCACCCAGTGCAGCAGCGACCTCGATTGAGCGAGCTGTGACTCCACGTTGGTTTGCGAGTAGTGATAGACGAGCGACTGCACCACGGGCAGATAAAGCTTGCCGGGGTCGGCCGAGGAGAAGCCCGCATTGCGGTCGGGGGTCCATTGCATCGGCGTGCGGGAGGCATCCCGGTCTGGCAACCAGATGTTGTCGCCCATGCCTATTTCGTCCCCGTAATAGATGAAGGGGCTCCCGGGGAGCGAAAAGAGCAGAGCGTGAGCGAGCTCGAGCTCATCGCGCGAGTTATCGAGCAGGGGCGCGAGCCTGCGACGAATGCCCACATTGACTCGCATCCGTGGGTCGTAGGCATACCAGCCGTACATGGCCTGGCGGTATTCCTCCGAAACCATTTCGAGCGTGAGCTCATCGTGGTTTCGCAAAAACACGCCCCAGCCCGCGCCGGCGGGAATGTCGGTCGTCTCGCTGAGAACCTGGACCAGTTCGCCCGCCTGCTGCGAACGAAGTGAATAGAAGATGCGAGGCATAACGGGAAAGTCAAACGCCATATGGCATTCTGGCTCGTCCTCTGTTCCGAAGAATGCGGCGACCTCGCGGGGCCACTGGTTCGCCTCGGCAATCATCACTCGACCGGGGAACTCTCGGTCGACCATGGCGCGGAGCCGCTTGATGAACTCGTGCGTCGGGGGCTCACCTTCGCCGTTGCCCTCGTCGGATTCATAGAGATAGGGAATGGCATCGAGCCGGAATCCATCGACACCAAGATCGAGCCAGAACCGCACGACCTCGAAGATCGCGTCGTGCACTGCCGGGTTGTCGTAGTTGAGGTCCGGTTGGTGGGAGAAGAACCGGTGAAAGTAGAACTGCCGACGCTCGGAGTCGAACGCCCAGTTCGACTCCTCAGTGTCGGTGAAGATGATGCGGATGTTCTCGTACTTCTTGTCCGTGTCGCTCCACACGTAGAAGTCGCCAAACGGGCCCTCTGGGTCGCTCCGCGACTGCTGGAACCACTCGTGCGCATCCGAGGTGTGGTTGAGAGGGAGATCGATGACGACACGCATATTGCGTTCGTGGGCCTTGGTAACTAGCTCTTTGAACTCATCGAGCGTGCCGAATTCCGGCAGGATCGAGCGGTAGTCCCCGACGTCGTAGCCGCCATCGCGCAACGGTGACGTGAAGAACGGCGGAATCCACAGCGCGTCGACTCCGAGCCACTGCAAATAGTCGAGTCGCGAGATGAGCCCAGCGAGGTCGCCGGTCCCGTCTCCGTTGCTGTCCACGAAGGAGCGCACCATCACCTGGTAGAAGACCGATCGGCGGTACCACAGGGGGTCGAGGGTCAGCCCAGGCAACTGGATGGGTGCGGTGAAGTTCATGTGGCTCCTTTCGGGAACTGCATGGTCCCTCGCAGCGAGTCTAAGTCGCTGTCTGCTCGGTAAGGTGTGAAACCGCTGACGCACAAGCTAACTCCATCGTGATAATCGCGCGCGAATGCACCCAGCGCGCTTTGCCTAGACTGAGTCCGATGAATACCGCCTCTCCCTATGCCGACCAGCTCGCGCGCACCCCGCAGAGCGATGCTGAGATCAGCGTGCTCGGTCGACGAACCCGCTACTGGACCTATGGGCCGGATGACGCTGCCGTCACGGTCGTGCTCGTCCACGGCTACCGTGGCGAGCACCACGGGCTCGAACCGATCGTGGCCCAGTTGCCCGACGCGCGATTCATCGCCCCCGACCTGCCCGGCTTTGGGGAGTCCGACGAGCTCGACGGGCCTCATGACATCGACGGCTACGTCCGCTGGTTGCGGGAGTTCGTTACCGTGCTTGGGGTTGAGGGAACGGCAGTCATCCTCGGACACTCCTTCGGATCGATTATCACGGCCGCGGCCGTGGCGAGGGGCCTCAAGACCCCCCGGCTGATTCTCGTTAACCCCATCGCAATTCCTGGGCTCAAAGGCCCTCGGCCGTTTGCGACTGCCCTCACCGTGGGGTTCTACCGCTCGGCACGCTTCTTGCCAGAACGCGCGGCCAGAGCCTTTCTCGGCTCTTGGCTGATCGTGCGGGGGATGAGCATCGCCCTCGTCAAGACCAGGGACAAGGCGCTGCGCGCGTGGGTCCACAGCCAGCACCACAGCTATTTCAGCAGGTTTGCCTCCAAGCGCAGCATCCTCGAGGGCTTTGAGGCGTCGGTCACGCGCAGCGTTGGTGAATTCGCCAACGGCATCTCCGTGCCCACTCTGCTTATAGCGGCCGACAGGGACGACATCACTCCGCTTTCGGCGAACCGCGCCCTTTCTGCGGCAATACCCACCGCCTCGCTCGTGGTCCTGGAGAACGTCGGCCACCTTATCCACTATGAGCAGCCCGCCGAGGCGGCCCGTGCGATCGCCGACTTTCTCGGCGATTCCTAGCCCGTGAAGCTTGTCTTCGATTGCCGTTATACGCGGTTCGAGCGTCATGACGGAATTAGCCGTTACACGGCAGAACTCGTAACCGAGCTTGCCAAGCTCGCAGATGTGACGATGCTCATCAGCGACCGGCGCCAACTCGCGATGCTGCCAGATCTGCCCTGGATCATGGGGGTCACGCCAACGAGCCTTCGCGAGCCGTGGGTCTCTCTTACGGTCAACAAGGTCAGGCCAGACGTTGTCTTCAGCCCTATGCAGACCATGGGCTCGGTCGGCCGCAAGTATCCCCTCATCCTGACCTTGCACGACCTGATCTACTACCGCAGCCCCACACCGCCCCGCGACTTCTCCTGGGCGGTGCGTGCCGGATGGCGGGTCTACCACCTGAGTTATCTGCCCATCCGGATGCTGCTTCGCCGGGCGGATGCAGTGGTCACCGGTTCCTTCACCACCCGTGACGAAATCCATGAGGCAAAACTCACCGACCGGGATCTCACGGTTGTGCGCAGCGCCGTTCGCCCGCCAGCGGAGCCGCCCCGCCGTAAGCAGCCCACCGGTCGGGAACTCGTCTACATGGGCTCATTCATGCCGTATAAGAACGTGGAGACGATAGCGCGCGCCCTGCACGAACTTCCCGGATACACGCTGCACCTATTGAGCAGGGGAAGCGACAATGATCGCGCGCGGCTCACGAACATCGCCCCAGCCGATTCCCTCGTTTTTCACGGCGGCGTGAGCGACGCTGAGTACAGCGCAGCGCTGAGCTCGGCGACTGCCCTCGTTTCCGCCTCGCGCGATGAGGGGTTCGGAATCCCTCTCGTCGAGGCTCAGGCGGCCGGAACTCCCATCGTTGTCAGCGATATCCCGGTGTTTCACGAGGTAGGCGGAGACGCTGCCCTGTTTTTCGATCCAGATGACCCATCGGCGTTGGCCGCCGCAATTCTGACGCTCGAAGAGCCGGGGGAGTGGAGCAAGCGATCCGAACTCGGAGTCGCCCACGCGGCAGACTTCAGCTGGCAGGAATCGGCGCGGCGACTCTATGAACTCGCTCGCCGCCTCACGGGAGATACTGCTCCGGTAGGGGATGCTCCAGTAACGGGTGCCCCGACCGCAGAGAATCCCACCGGCAGGTCTACGTCGTCGCCTCGCGACGCTCTACCGCATTCTGGCGCCTAATATCTGACTTCTTGCGACCAGCGAACGACACGTCGTCGAAGCCGACCAGGGTCAATCCGGCGTTGTCGTAGCGCAACGTGTGAACGGAGCCGTTGGTTATCGGCTCGGTGTGATGCAGGCCGTCCTCGGGCTGCAGTGCCATGAGAACTGAGCGAATGAGCCCGCCATGGGTCACGGCGAGAACGCTGCCGTTCGTGAACTCCTCGCCCAGAGAAATCAGCGCGGGGATCGCACGGCCGGCGACCTCGAACCGAGACTCTCTGCCGGGAACAGCAGATTCTTCGGGAAACCGAGCGTCGAGCTCCGTGCGGGTCAGTCCCTCGGCTTGCCCGTAGTTACGCTCGACAAGCTCGGGAATCACGATCGGCTCGGCCAGGCCGAGTTCGTGAGCGATGATCTGGGCCGTCTCTCGCGCTCGACTCAGGGGGCTTGCGACGATGTGATCCCAGTGGTGCCCCGCAAGCTGCGCAGCGGCACGGAGCGCTTGACGACGCCCTGTTTCGTTGAGAGGAATGTCGGAACGACCCTGGATGCGACGGGTCTTATTCCAATCGGTTTCGCCATGCCGAATCAGGTAGAGGGAGGTCATGACACCAGCCGCCTGGTGAGCTCTTCGAGGGTGTCGGTCGTGCCCGCATCGATTTTGAGGGTTGCCCTCGTATCGCCTTTAGTAACCCCGCGATTGACGATGACAACCGGTGATTTGCCTCGGAGAGCGACCTCCAGCAGCCTGATGCCGGAATTGACGACGAGAGACGAGCCGGCGATGAGCAGCGCATCAGCGGAGCGGACCAGCGCTCTGGCCTCGGCGAATCGCTCGACGGGAACAAACTCGCCAAAGAACACCACATCCGGCTTGAGTATGCCACCGCAGACAGTGCAGGTGGGAACGACGAAGTCGTGAAGTGCCTGGGGCGTTGCATCGCCGTCGGGGCCCAGGGCGCCAGCGTCCACAGACGTGAGCCAGGGGTTCGCAGCCTCCAGAGATTCTGCGACTGCAGACCGCGCAAAGTACTGCCCACAGTCGAGGCACCGAACGCGATCCATCGATCCATGCAGGTCGACAACTTTGGTGGATCCGGCGGCAACGTGAAGCCCGTCCACGTTCTGCGTAACGACCCCGTTGGTGATTCCGTGCTCTTCAAGCGTTGCCAAGGCACGGTGCCCGCCGTTGGGTCGGGCCGCCGAAAACGCCCGCCACCCTAGATGGCTACCCGCCCAGTACCGCTTGCGATACTCCGCGCTTTCGAGAAACTGCGAGTACGTCATGGGGGTGCGCGCTGGCGCGCCCTCGCCGCGGTAGTCAGGAATACCGGAGTCGGTGCTCATGCCAGCGCCCGTGAGGACAGCCAGCGTGCCGCCGCGCACGATCGTGACGAAAGCATCCATGGCTTCTCGTGTAGGAGCACCGGATGCGGTGGTCACCGCGACGTTCTCCGGCATGGGATCTCCTTGCGTTTCAACAGGTCCGCCGCCGTGCGCTGCAGCCTTCTCACACTTTAACGGTTGCGGGTATCGGATATGTTCCTCGGGTGCCCTTCACAGCATCCTGGGCGCGGAGGAGACGAACGATGCCGGTTATTCGCGTGAGTGACCTCACTGCCCCGGGGCTCGACGACTACGCACGACTCACCGATGTCGTGCTGAGGCGGCTTTCGGAACCCGCCGGTGGGCTCTATATCGCCGAGTCGTCCAAGGTGATCCAGAGGGCCATAGCGGCGGGTCATCGCCCTCGGTCGTTCCTGGTGCTCGAGAAATGGCTACCCGAGGTCGAGCACCTGGCCGAGCAGTTCGATGTTCCAGTGTTCGTGGGCGACGACGACGTACTCAGCTCTCTCACGGGGTTCAGCCTGCATCGCGGAGCACTGGCATCGATGCATCGACCGGCGCTTGTGCCCGTCGACGAGTTGATCGCCGACGCCCGCCGGGTAGTCGTTCTTGAGGATCTCGCCGATCACACCAATGTTGGCGCCATCTTTCGTGCAGTCGCTGGCCTGGGCGCCGATGCGGTGCTGATCACGCCTCGGTGCGCGGACCCGTTCTATCGCCGCAGTGTTCGCGTGAGCATGGGAGCTGTGCTCCAGGTGCCGTGGACTCGCCTACCCGAGTGGCCAGAAGCGCGACAGATGCTCTCGGCCCGCGGGTTCCATATTGCCGCCCTGGCTCTCGAAGACGGAGCGGTGCCGCTTGACGAGTTTTCGGCGGCGGCTCCCGAGCGCCTTGCCATCGTGATGGGCTCCGAGGGCGATGGCCTGAGCCGGGCAGCGATCGCCGCCGCAGATACCGTCGTCACTATTCCCATGTCGCGGGGCGTCGATTCCCTCAACGTGGCGGCAGCTAGTGCGGTAGCACTGTGGGAGCTTCGGCCGCGCCGTACATCCTCGCCTCCAGCCGCCTCCTAGAATCGACCGTGTGCCTGTAACATCCCACACCTACCGACGACGCAGACTGGCCGTATTCGGGAGCGCCGCGGTTGTGCTCATCGCTGGTGCTTACCTCCCCATGACCTTGCTGGCACCGCTGTCGCCTACCGCCGCCGTTGTGGTCGAGACGGATGCTCCCGTAGTTCCCTCAGCGGAGCTTGCCTGGCCGCAGAGCACGGCGGTGGGTGTCGCAGCTCTGGGATACCCGGGCATGCTCGCGTCGGCGGGCTCCACCGAGGCGCTGCCCATGGCGAGTCTGACCAAGGTTGTCGGCGCCTTGACGATCCTGGATGCGCACCCCCTCGACCTCGGCCAGAGTGGCCCTGACATCACGTTCACCAAACAGGATGTTGCGCTCTACGGCAGTTACCAGGCAGCGCAGGCGACCGTAAAACCGGTGAGGAGCGGTCTCGTTCTGACGCAGTACGAGACCCTTCAGGCGAGCCTCATTCCCTCTGCTGCTAACTACGCCACCTCGCTTGCCATCTGGGCCTTCGGCTCAGAGAAAGCCTTTGTCGAGGCCGCAGGGGAGTGGCTCACCAAAAACGGGCTGGCCGAGACTACGGTGACCGAACCCACCGGCCTGGACCCGCGCAACACGAGCACCGTTGCCGACCTGGTGGAACTCGGCCGCCTCGCGCTTTCCCACCCCGTTGTCGCTGAAATCGTCTCGACCCCCGCAGTGACCCTGCCGACGGCCGGTCTACTGGAGAACTCCAACAAGATTCTCGGCTCCCTTGGCATTGACGGCATCAAGACCGGCACCCTCCCCGAGGCCGGAGCGTGCCTGCTTTTCTCCTCCGACTTCGTGGTGGGAGGCGCGACCATCACGATCATCGGTGTAGCGCTCGGCGGCGCTCTCCACTCCGTGCAGAACCCCCAGATCATGGAGCTCGTCCGCACCGTGCAGGCTGGCTTCACCGAGATAACTCTTGCCACCGAAGGAGACGAGTTCGCCCGCTACGGCACAGAGTGGGGTGATACCGCGACGGCAGTCGCGGCATCGACCGCCAAAACTGTCGTGTGGGGCGGAACGCCCATTTCTTTCAGCGTCGAGGCAGATTCGGTGACCACTGCCGGCAACGCGTCTTCCGTGGGTACGGTCACCTTCACCGTCGGCTCGCAGGTGGTCAAGGTGCCACTGGTGCTTGAGGGCGATCTCGAGGATCCCGGCGCAGCATGGCGTCTCGGCAACCCGGCGCTGGTCTTTTCCTGACCGCCTTATATGCTTTATATAGCATATATAAATCTGGGAATATGCCGGAAGTGCGTGGCTAACGATGTTTCGCCCAGTCCTCTGCCGTAGTGTCTCCTCTATCCGTTGCAGCATTCGCTTCATCTCCAACCGACTGGGAAGTCACCAGAATCGAGGAAAGAGTGGACCAATCGTCCGTAGCGCAGCCCGTCGTAACCTTCACGCGCACTCGGCCCGGTGGGGATCGTAAGAGCCCGACGACTGAATACTCATCGCTTCTCAACACAGTGCGCGATGCCGGTCTTCTCCGCCGCCGCACAGGTTTCTATTACGCGATGTTCGCCGGAATCACGCTGGCGCTCGGCGGAGTAATCACCGGTTTCATCCTTCTGGGGGACAGCTGGTTCCAGCTGCTCATGGCTGCCGCCCTTGGGATCATCCTCACGCAGTATGCCTTCTTGGCTCACGAAGCTTCGCACCGCCAGATCTTTACCTCCGGCAAGGTCAACGACATGGTTGGTCGCACGCTCGCCAACGCGTTTGTGGGAATCAGCTACCAGTGGTGGATGACCAAACATTCCCGCCACCATGCCAACCCCAATGTCGTGGGCAAAGACCCCGACATCGAGCCGGACTTCATCGTGTTCCAAGAGGCCGACGCCGCAAAGACCAAAGGCCTCTACGCCTGGCTGCTCAAGCGCCAGGGCTACCTGTTCTTTCCCGCCCTCATGCTCGAAGGCATCAACCTTCACATCCACGGCTTCAAGACCGTCTTCGGTCGCGGCAAGGTGCAGGAACGCTGGGTCGAGATCGTTATGCTCACGACCCGCATGGCCGCATACCTCACGGTCGTCTTTCTCTTCTTGCCACTCGGCTTGGCTTTTGCCTTCATCGGTGTGCAGATGGCCGTGTTCGGCGTGTACATGGGAGCGTCATTCGCCCCCAACCACAAGGGCATGCCGGTTCTGCCTCACGACAGCAAGGTCGACTTTCTGCGTCGCCAGGTGCTCACGTCTCGCAACATCAAGGGTGGCTGGTTCATGGACACTTTCATGGGCGGGCTCAACTACCAGATCGAGCACCACCTGTTCCCGAACATGCCTCGCCCTGCCCTCCGCAAGGCAAACGAGATCGCCAAGGAATACTGTGCAGCGCACAACATTCCCTTCACCGAGACCTCGCTGATCCAGTCGTACAAGATCGTGATCGAATACCTGAACAAGGTGGGGCTTGCCTCGGGCGGCGATCCTTTCGATTGCCCGGCTGCCGCGCAGTTCGGTCGCTAGTACGAAGCGCTCTGAGCGCCCCGGTATCGACGCTAAGCGTCGAAGCCGGGGCGCTTTGCTGTTATGCCGTCACCGGAGGACCGGTGGCGAATGCGCCGCACCACCCAGGGCACAAAGTACTCACGCGCCCACACGATGTCGTCTGCTCGCGCCGTGCGCCACGGCCGCACGGGGAGCGGCTCCGCCGTAAAGGGTTCCAATTCGTGAGGCACTCCGAGGGCATCGAGCACGGCCATCGCGATGGTCTGGTGTCCGACGGGGGAGAAGTGCAGGCGATCGGCATCCCACATGCGGGGGTCCCGAAGCTCGCTAAGCGCCCACATGTCTACGACAACGGCGTCGTGCCGGTGGGCGACGGCGCGAACGTTCTCGTTGAAGATGGCCACCTTTCCCCTGATGCGCTTCATGACAGGGGTCATACCGATGTCTGGCCCCGTAAACAGAACGATGGCTGCACCGTCCCGGCGCAGGCGCTCCACGGCAAGCTCAAGCCGCGCTGCCACCTCATCGGGGTCGGTATTCGGTCGGATGATGTCGTTGCCGCCGGCAGAGAGTGAGACGAGATCCGGCTTTAACTCGAGTGCCGGTTCGACCTGCTCGTCGACGATCTGCTGAAGCAGACGTCCCCGAATCGCGAGGTTCGCATAGGAGAAGTTCTCGGTTCCCAACGCCAGGGTCTCGGCAACTCGATCGGCCCAGCCCCGGTTGCCTCCCGGACTTCCGGGCTCGGGATCCCCTATTCCCTCGGTAAAAGAGTCGCCGAGTGCGACGTATCGAGTCCACGGATGCTGAGGGGTCATCTCCCCATGCTGCATCACCAGGCTGCGCATCCGCAAAGCGCTCTATACCCCCGAACTCAGCAAATTTCCAGCTTGTCTCGTTGTTGCCAGAGTGGAACCATGACCCGCGTGCCTAAAACAGAAGGCACCAGATTGGGAGTGAATTCATCATGGGAATCATCGCGTGGATAGTTCTAGGGCTCATCGCTGGCGCCATCGCGAAGGCGATCCTGCCAGGCAACCAGGGCGGCGGATGGGGAATGACCCTTATCCTCGGCGTCGTCGGCGCACTCCTGGGCGGATGGATCGGTAGCGCCCTCTTTGGAATCGGGCTGGAGAACTTCTGGTCGATTCAGACGTGGCTCGTTGCCATTGTCGGTTCCATTGTCGTTCTGTTGATCTGGGGACTTGTCACGCGCGGTCGACGCGCCTGACCTTTTAGGGCGACACGCCCGCCCCAGCAGACTGCGAAACGCCGTCGCGACCCGCTCATGCGGGGCGCGGCGGCGTTCGTGTCGCTGGCACCGTCTGACGCTGCGGCTACCATTGAGCTAGTGAACATGACGCCGCCCTCCGACCGCCCCAGCGGCGCACGCCAGGTGGGCACATCGGCGGCAGAACACCTCTCGCCCGCATTCCCCGAGCGCGCAGTTCGAGGCACAGCCAGCAAGCTTCGCGCGTGGCAGCAGGAGGCCCTCGACCTCTATTTGCACAAGTCCCCTCGCGACTTTCTCGCAGCTGCAACCCCCGGCGCAGGCAAGACAACGTTCGCCCTCCGCATTGCCACCGAACTGCTTGCCAGCGGCACAATAAACCGCATCACGATCGTGGCCCCAACGGAGCATCTCAAGAGCCAGTGGGCCGATGCTGCTCATCGCGTCGGCATCCGCATCGATCCGAACTTTCGCAACGCCGATGGCCGTGCCGGGCGCCACTATCACGGCGTGGTCGTCACGTATGCGCAGGTAGCCACTCGAGCCGCGTTGCACCGTTCAATGACCGAGAGCGGCCGCTCCCTCGTGATCCTCGACGAGGTACACCACGGGGGAGATGCTCTGAGCTGGGGCGATGCGATCCGTGAAGCCTTCGAGCCAGCGACCCGCCGCCTGTCGTTGACCGGCACCCCGTTTCGCTCGGACACATCTCCCATCCCCTTCGTGGAGTATCTGCCCGACGAGAAGGGCATTCGCACCTCCCGAGCGGACTACAGCTACGGCTACGGCCGTGCTCTGGCCGACGGCGTCGTGCGGCCCGTCATCTTTTTGTCCTATGCCGGCAGGATGCGATGGCGCACCCGATCTGGTGACGAGATGGAGGCAAACCTCGGCGCGGGCGATACCAAGGACATCACGGCCCAAGCGTGGCGGACCGCGCTCAACCCCGAGGGAGACTGGATTCCGTCGGTTCTGGCCGCTGCCAATAGGCGCCTCACCGAGGTGCGCAACCACGTTCCCGATGCCGGTGGCCTAGTTATTGCCACCGACCACTTTGCAGCACGGGCCTACGCCGACATCCTGCTCAAGATCACGGGCGAGCAGCCGACCGTCGTGCTCTCCGACGAGAAAGAGGCGAACGACCGTATCGCCCAGTTCTCTGCCGGGACCTCACGGTGGATGGTGGCGGTGCGCATGGTGTCTGAGGGCGTCGATGTGCCGCGACTCGGCGTGGGAGTCTATGCAACCTCAGCGTCGACCCCACTGTTTTTTGCCCAGGCCATCGGTCGTTTCGTGCGCACGCGTCGCCGAGGCGAAACGGCCTCGATCTTCTTGCCAACGGTGCCGGCCCTGATGGCGCTCGCCCAGACGATGGAACTGGAACGCGACCACGCGCTCGACCGCGAAGATCGCGAGGGCCTCGAGGAGATCCTGCTCGACGACGACGCCCTAGGGGACGCCAACCGCACCGAGGCCGCCTCTGCGGATGCGGACCTTTTCGATTTCAAAGCCCTCGCCTCTGACGCGTCGTTCGATCGCGTGCTCTACGACGGAGGTGAGTTCGGCTTTGCCGCCGAAGTTGGGAGCCTCGAAGAGCTCGATTTTCTTGGCCTGCCCGGCCTGCTCGAGCCCGATCAAGTGCGTGAGCTTCTCCAAGCGAGACAGGCCAAGCAATCCCGCCGCACCGAGGGCCGCAAGCGCGTTGCCGAGGCCCTCGGCGGCGAGCTGCACGAGGCCCAGGCCCTGCATCGGACTCTCAAGGAGCAGCGAAAGCTTCTCAACACGCTCGTTGGTATGCGCGCCCGCAGAACGGGAGAAGCCCACGCGTCTATTCACGCTGAGCTTCGCCGCATGGTGGGCGGGCCACCCGTGCCCCAGGCGAGCGTTGCCCAGCTGCAGGCTCGCATCGACCTGCTGCGCAAAATCGCGACGTCGTCCCACTGAGTGAGGCGAGACTGATGCTCTTTTAGGCGGGGCGATCGTCTTCGAGTGCCGACATCTCGGACTCAGCCCGGGCATCGGCAATGGGCCCCAGAAGGGTCTCAACCGCCTGGAACACCTGTTCAGCTTCGCCGCTCCTGGCCGTGGCACGGGCGCGCTCTGACGGCACGTGAAGCAGCACACCGATGAGGTGGCGCATATCCGCTTCGGCCGATTCGCTCCAGGTTCCGCGGCGCCGAGTTCTCTCGATTTCTCTCTCGAGAATCTCAAACGCCGCGCCTCTCAGCGCTGAAATTGCGGGGGCGGCGCGTCGTTCAGCTTCCAAAGCCCTGAACTCCGCAGCAGCGTCGAGCACCATCTCGTGGGCGTCGCTTGTGGCGGTGAGCTCTTCGAGAGGCGCATGAAGGCGGATCGTCTCAAGATCAAGAAGCTCGACCCCGAGAATTTCTGCAACGGCCGGGTCAACATTGCGGGGGAGACCTAGGTCGACGATCAAGCGTCGGCTGCCAGCCGTGAGCAGATCTGCCGTGACAACCGGGGTCGGTTGGCTGGTGCACGTGACGACAACAGACGCGGCGGCCAGCGCCGTGGAGAGTTCGTTAGTGGCAACGAGGCCGAGGCGCGTTGCAAATCGGGCCGCTCGCCCCGAAGGAGAGAAGACCGTGATGTCGCGAACGCCGCGATCACGAAGGGCAGCAACCGTTGTTGCCGCGTAGGCTCCCGTTCCGATGAGAAGAACGGGAGTCGCCGACCAGTCCGAGATTCGACTTGAGGCCAGCTGAAGGGCGAGTTTGACCACCGAGCGCCCGGCATAACCGATGGCGGTGCGAGATTTGACTCCGCGCGATGTTGTCGATGCCCGCTGAAACAGGCGTTCAAGGCTCGATGTTGCGATGCCCTGTGTGCGAGCGTCAACGAGCGACCGTCGCACTTGACCCGAAATCTCGTCTTCGCCGATAACGACTGACTTGAGACCGGACGAGACTGCGAAGAGGTGCTGAACTACGTCATCGCCTCCGTATGACTCAATGGAGCATTCAAGGACGGCGGCAGGAATCTCCATCGACTCAGCAATGCTGTCGACGACGTGTCTCGCCGTCTCAGGGAGATTGGCCATAGCTGCGTCGTCAACATCGAGGTACGCCTCGAACCGATTGCAGGTGGCAACGACCACAGCTCCGCTGACGCTGTCGTTGTCGGCAACGATGCGTTCGCCGATGCCTGAACCGCCCGCCGACAGTTTTTCCAAGACGTCGAAACTCGCACTCTTGTGGTTAGCGGAGAGACAAAGAAGCACGAAACAATAGTACTCGCCATAGTGACAGACTTGCCGGGTGACCCTTTCTGCCGATCATCCCCTGAGCGACGGCCGCACCGCTGGTTCCGCTCTCATCCGTAGCTACCGCGGGGAGCGCACCGCGCCCCTTCCCGTCTGGTTCATGCGCCAGGCCGGGAGATCCCTCCCCGAATACCGCGAGTTGCGTGCCGGGGGAAACATGCTCGATGCCTGTCTCACGCCGGGCCTGGCCAGCGAAATCACCCTGCAGCCCGTGCGGCGCCACGGCGTCGACGCCGCAATCTTCTTTAGCGACATCGTGATCCCCCTGCGTCTCGCCGGCGTTGGCGTCGAGATCGTCGCCGGTCGCGGTCCGGTGCTGGACCACCCCGTTCGCACGGCAGCAGATGTTGCCGCGCTGCCAGACCTCGACCCCGAGTCGCTCGCCCCGATTACCGAGGCCGTTGCCCTCACGGTCGCCGAGCTCGGGTCGACGCCCCTCATCGGCTTTGCCGGCGCGCCGTTCACCCTGGCCTCCTACCTAGTCGAGGGTGGGCCGTCGCGTGAGCAACTTCGAACGCGCGCCCTCATGCACTCGGAACCCCAGGTGTGGGCGGATCTGCTCACCTGGACGGCCGACGTGACGGGAGCATTCCTCCGAGCGCAAGTGCTCGCGGGTGCGAGCGCTGCGCAGCTCTTCGACTCCTGGGCCGGCTCCCTTTCGCTTGCTGACTACGAGCAGCGCGTCGCCCAGCACTCCCGCCGTGCGCTCTCACACATCGCTGACCTCGACGTGCCCACAGTGCATTTCGGAGTCGGAACAGGTGAGCTCCTCGTCGCGATGCGAGATGTCGGTGCGGATGTTGTCGGTGTCGATCACAGAATCCCTCTCGACGAGGCCAACCGTCGCCTGGGGGGCTCGACGCCCGTGCAGGGCAACATCGATCCGGCCCTGCTTGAGGCTCCCTGGCCGATTCTGGAGGCCCATGTCCGCGATGTGCTCGCCCGCGGAGCATCCGCCCCCGCGCATGTCGTGAATCTCGGTCACGGCGTTCCCCCCGAAACCGATCCAGCCGTGCTGACGAGGCTCGTGGAGTTTGTGCACGAGGCATCCGCAGATGACGCTCACCAGGTTGGCGCGAATGCGTGATGACGAGGTGCCCGACGGCACCGACCCTGCGACCGAAACAGCTCCGGCCGCCGAGCATGCGTCGCCGCCCGTTGACGTCGTTGTGGTTGGCGGCGGAGTCGCCGGTCTCGTCGCAGCCAGGGAACTGATCCTCGCCGGCCTTAGCGTGACGCTGGTCGAAGCGACGGGTCGTCTCGGCGGCCGGGTCGGCTCGCACCAGGTCGCCGGGCTCACACTAGATTCTGGCGCCGAGAGCTTTGCCACTCGCGGCGGGAGCGTTGCGGCCTACGTCACCAAGCTCGGGCTGGGCGATGACATCGTGATGCCCAATCCTGCAGGAGCGTGGCTGCAGCGCGATGACCACACAGCGCTCCCGCTGCCCAAGGCTGGGGTGTTAGGAATCCCCTCGGTTCCGCTCGCGGCCGATGTGATTAACGTGGTCGGATTCTCTGCGGCCCTCCGCGCCCAGCTCGATTCGCTGTTGCCGGGCGTGATCGGGTCGCGCGCCACGACGCTCGGCGAGCTCGTGCGCAAGCGCATGGGTTCCCGCGTCGTCGAACGACTGGTTGCCCCCGTGACGATGGGCGTGCACTCGCGCCATCCCGACGAGCTGCCACTCGACAGGGTCGCCCCCGGCCTCATCACGGGGCTCAAGCAGGAGGAGTCACTCGCTGCTGCGGTGCGCGCCATGCGATCGGCTTCTGCCGCAGGAACACAGGTAGCGGGGATCCGGGGCGGAATCTCACGCCTCGTCACCGCACTTGAGGCGGCACTGGAGCGGTTTGGCGTAACGGTGCTGCTATCCACTCCGGTCGACTCGATCGACGATGAGGGCGTAGTTCTCTCTGACGGTCGGCGTATCGACGCGCGTCATGTGGTCCTCGCCGCCCCCGATGCGCACCTCACGAACCGCGCACCAGCGGCGGCGGTCGCGACCGCCGAAGACATCGTCTTGGCGACCCTCGTGGTGCGGTCAGCGGCACTGGATGCCTCACCGCGGGGCACGGGCGTACTCGTCGCGCGAGCTGCTACAGCTGTCACGGCGAAGGCCCTCACGCACGCGACGGCCAAGTGGGCCTGGCTCGCCGAATCCGCCCGAGATGCCGCAGGCCACCGCCATGTGTTGCGGCTGTCGTATAGCGCGGCTCGGCTGCGCGATGCGCCGACCTCCGACCTCCGTGAAACAGCACGTGGCGATGCGGCGCGCCTGCTCGGAGTGCCCATAACGCGCGAGCAGGTGCTGGGATTCGCCCGCGTAGAGTGGCCGGGAGTCGTGCCCGAAGAACGGCCCGCTCCTGCGGGCATCACAACCATCGGCGAATCCGTTGCCGGAACCGGCCTGGCGGCTGTCATCGCGCAGGCACGCTCGGCCAGCGCGCAGGTGATCGAGGATTTCCATTCCCAGCCAACGGCGGGGGATGATTGACCCATGACTTTCACGCCGCCGGAACCGATCGTTACGCCCGTTGCTGGAGAGACTGAATACACCCTGTGGGCAGTGCTTCGCCGGGACCCGGCGAACCCTGTTGAGTCGACAGATTCCGCGGAACTTGGCGCGACCGTCGATCGCGTGCAGCAGACTGGCGTGACGGTTCGTGGGTTCTACGACGTCTCGTCGATCCGAGCGGATTCCGACCTCATGATCTGGCTGCACGGCACGTCACCCGAGGCGATTCAAGCGGCGCTTCGTGACCTGCGGCGCACGAGCATCCTGAGCCCGCTTCTGCCCACATGGAACACGATGGGCGTGCACCGCGACGCCGAGTTCAACACCAAGCACATTCCCGCTTTTATGCGCGGCAAGGAACCTGCTGACTGGCTCACCGTCTATCCGTTCGTGCGGTCATATGAGTGGTACCTCATCGACGAGGCCGAGCGCCGCGCGATGCTCGCAAGCCACGGTCGCATGGGCGCCCAGTTTCCCAACGTGCTCTCGAACACCGTTTCGGCTTTTGCCCTGGGCGACTACGAGTGGGTTCTCGCACTTGAGGCGGATGACCTGCTGGAGCTCGTAGACCTCATGCGCCACCTGCGGGCGACGGATGCCCGCATGCATGTGCGCGAAGAGGTCCCGTTCTACACGGGGCGTCGCATCGGCGTAGACGAGATCGCAGGAGTGCTGAGATGAGCCTGGTTCCCGGAGCCAGCCCCGCCGCAGCATCCGGCGCCGAGCACGTGACCGAGCCGGTCGCCTATGACGCCATCCTCCTGGCTTCGTTCGGCGGGCCGGAGGGTCAAGACGATGTGATCCCGTTTCTTCGTAATGTGACGCGCGGCCGGGGAATCCCCGACGAACGACTCGAAGAAGTTGCGCACCACTACCGCGCCTTTGGTGGGGTCAGCCCCATCAACGACCAGAACCGTGAGCTCAAAGCCGCGATGGAGGCCGAGCTCGCTCGTCGCGGCATCGATCTGCCCGTCTACTGGGGCAATCGAAACTGGGAACCGTTCGTAACGGATGCGCTGCGCGAGGCGCACGCGGACGGCCACACGACGATCATCGCCATCGGCACGAGCGCCTACAGCTCGTACTCGAGCTGCAGGCAGTATCGCGAAGACTTTGCCTCTGCCCTCTCCGAGACCGGCCTCGAGGGAGTGGTGACGATCGACAAGGTGCGTCAGTTCTTCGACCACCCCGGGTTCGTTGAGCCGTTTGTCGAGGGCGTCACCGGTGCCCTCCGTGACTTCGAATCTCAGGGCTTTTCTGCCCAAGACACCCACGTTCTCTTCTCGACCCATTCGATTCCTTCGACGGATGCCGCCAAGAGTGGTCCGGCAGACCGCGGCTTCGGCGAGGGTGGCGCATACGCTGCCCAGCACCTCGCTGTCGCCGAGGCGGTTATGGCGGGGGAGAGTGCTCCGTGGAGCCTCGTCTACCAGTCCAGAAGCGGCCCTCCGACGCAACCGTGGCTCGAGCCGGATATCAACGACGAGATCGCGCGTCTGGCTGCCACCGGCGTTCGCGCGGTCGTGATCGTGCCCCTC
This sequence comes from Salinibacterium hongtaonis, assembly GCF_003065485.1. Lineage (GTDB taxonomy): Bacteria > Actinomycetota > Actinomycetes > Actinomycetales > Microbacteriaceae > Homoserinimonas > Homoserinimonas hongtaonis. The sequence continues at coordinate 1,285,555 of NZ_CP026951.1, read as the reverse complement.
GGGTTCGTGAGCGACCATATGGAGGTCAAGTGGGATCTCGACACAGAGGCGCTGGAGACGGCGGGAGCGCACGGTATCGCCGCGGTGCGGGTGCCGACTCCCGGCGTTCACGCCGCCTTCGTGTCGGGGCTCGTTGACCTCGTTCTTGAGCGCAGAGACGGCGTGCCCGTTTCGGAGAGGCCCGCGGTAACGCCGCTCGGGCCCTGGTACGACGTATGCCGTCCCGGCTGCTGCGAAAACGTCCGACTGGGCTTCAAGCCCGCACTGGCAGGTCTACAACCATGAGCACCACGATTCGCATCGGAACACGCGGCAGCGCACTCGCACTCGCCCAGACGGGGCAGATCGCCGATCGCATCCGCGCTTCATCCGGCGCCGAGGTCGAGATCATCAGCATCACGACCGAGGGCGACACCTCCCGCGCCTCGCTCTCCAGCCTGGGGGGCACTGGCGTCTTCGCCAGCGCTCTGCGCGAGGCGCTGCTGGCGGGTGAATGCGACCTCGTTGTGCATTCACTCAAGGATCTCCCGACCGCGCCTGCCGAAGGCCTCGTCATCGGAGCTATCCCCAAGCGAGCGGATGCCCGCGATGCATTGATCGCCCGAGACGGCCTCACTCTCGAAGCACTCGCCGAGGGCGCCACCGTGGGCACGGGGTCTCCGAGGCGCATCGCTCAGCTTCGGTCGCTGCGGCCCGACCTCGATATTCGTGACATTCGCGGCAACATCGATACCCGCATCGGATTCGTCACGAACGGCGAACTCGACGCCGTCGTGCTTGCTGCCGCTGGACTCGGTCGGCTCGGACGCCTCGACGTCGTCAGCGAGTTCTTTGAACTGAGCCACAACCCCACGGCGCCGGGGCAGGGCGCTCTCGCCCTCGAGACCCGACAGGAGATTCCTGGCGATCTTGCTCGCGTGCTGCAGGGGCTCGACCATCAGACAACCCGGCTCACCGTGCTCGCCGAGCGCGAGGTGCTTGCCAGGCTCGAGGCAGGGTGCGCCGCTCCCGTCGGTGCCACAGCCCTGATCGACTCCGACCTCCTCCTCCTGACGGCGACCGTGTACAGCGTTGATGGCAGCCAGAAGCTCACGGCGTCGCACGGCGCTGTGCTCGACGGCTCGCCCGCCGACCGCAACGCCGAGGCCATCGAACTCGGTCGGAGGGCCGCCGACGAGCTGCTGTCTTCAGGTGCGGCCGAGCTCGCTCCGCTCTCTTAGAACGCCATGGTCACGGATCGCGCCGCCTCGATGACGGGACGGCGCGTTCTCGTGCCACGGGGGGGCGACCTGGGCCGCCGTCTCTCCGAGCTGCTCACCGAACGCGGTTGTGAGGCCGTAGTGGCTCCCGTCATCGATTTCGCTCCGCCTGCCGACCCCGCACCGCTCGCTGCCTCCCTCCGCACCCTTGCCGAGGGCGGCTACGACTGGCTGGCCGTGACCAGCGCGACCACCGTGCCCGTCCTCGCGGGAATCCGCCTGCCCGATCACACCCGGGTTGCCGCGGTCGGCGGGGGAACCGCGCTCGCTCTGCACTCCGCAGGCTTTCGGGTCGACTATGTGCCTGCCGACGACCAATCCGCGCGGGGGATGCTGGCCGACTGGCCAGAGGGAGGCTCAAGGGTGCTGATCCCTCAATCCGAGATTGCCGCTCCGACTCTCGCCGAAGGGTTGCGCGCCAGGGGGCTCGAGGTCGACGCCGTAACGGCCTATCGCACTGTCGCCGCCGCCCTGCGCCCGGACGTGGTCACCATGGCCGCAGCGGGCGCCCTGAGTGCCGTCGCGCTGACCTCGGCGAGCGTCGCACAGCAGATCGCTCGGCAGCTACCGCCCGCAGCACTCGCGCGCACCCTAATGATCTGCGTTGGTGAGCCCACCGCCCGGGCGGCGAGGGCATCCGGACTCATCGTTGCCGCCGTCGCATCCCACAGCAGCGCGGAAGGTCTGGTCGCCGCCGTCGAGGCTGCGATTATCGGAGACTCCCCAAACGAGGGCTTCTAAACTGGACGACATGACTCTCGGCCCCGACATCCGTCCGCGCCGCCTCCGCACGACACCGGCCATGCGCCGGATGGTCTCAGAGACGCGCGTTCACCCCAGCCAACTGGTTCTGCCGATGTTCGTAAGGGAGGGAATCGATGCCCCTCAGCCGATCTCGTCGATGCCGGGCGTCGTGCAGCACACGACCGAGAGCATGAGAGGCGCCATAGTCGAGGCTGCGGGGGCGGGCATCGGTGGCATCATGCTCTTCGGAATCCCGCTGCTCAAGGATGCGGTCGGATCCGGCGCCACCGACGAGAACGGAATCCTCAACGTCGCCACCCGCATCGCGGTGGAGGAGGCCGGCGACGCCCTGCTCGTGCAGACGGATCTCTGCCTCGACGAGTTCACTGACCACGGTCATTGCGGGGTTCTCCGCTCTGATGGCCGGGTCGACAACGACGCATCACTGGAGCGGTACCGAGAAATGGCGCTCGCCCAGGCTGCAGCGGGATCCCAGCTCTTGGGGCTCAGCGGAATGATGGACGGGCAGGTCGCTGCCGTCCGCGACGAACTCGATGCCAACGGGTACCTCGATACGGCAATTCTCGGCTACGGCGCAAAGTATGCCTCCGCGTTCTACGGCCCCTTCAGGGATGCTGTCGACTCCAGCCTCCAGGGTGATCGCCGCACATACCAGCAGGATCCCGGCAATCGTCGGGAGGGGCTGCGCGAGGCGATGCTCGATTGTGAGCAGGGTGCCGACATCGTTATGGTCAAGCCGGCCATGAGCTACCTGGATGTTCTTGCCGACGTTGCGGCCGTGAGCGATATCCCCGTATGGGCCTACCAGGTTTCGGGGGAGTACTCGATGATCGAGGCTGCCGCGGCTAACGGGTGGATCGACCGCGAACGAGCGATCGACGAATCGCTCATCAGCATTGTGCGGGCCGGTGCCGACGCGGTGCTGACCTACTGGGCTGTCGAGTACGCCCGCACCCTGCGGTAACGCTCTGGCCTCCACCGCCGTTACCCGTCTGAATCACGCAATCGCCATCAACGGAGAGACCTCAATGTCTACGAACCTCGAATCGTTCAGCTCGGCCAAGGCTCTTATCCCCGGCGGCGTGAACTCACCCGTTCGCGCCTTCGGCTCCGTCGGTGGCACTCCGCGCTTTCTCGTCTCCGCACGAGGCGCATATGTGACGGATGTCGAGGGTCGCGACTATGTGGACCTCGTCGCGTCGTGGGGCCCCGCTCTGCTGGGGCATGCGCATCCGCAGACCGTCGAGGCCGTTAAGCAGGCGGCCGAACGCGGGCTGTCGTTCGGCGCGTCGACTCCGGGGGAGACCGAGCTGGCTCAGCGTGTCATCGACCGCCTCAGCCCCGCAGTGGAGAAGGTTCGCCTCGTCTCCACGGGCACCGAAGCCACGATGACGGCCATTCGCCTTGCCCGGGGGTTCACCGGGCGCGATCTGCTCGTCAAGTTCGCCGGCCACTATCACGGGCATTCCGACGGATTGCTTGCCGAGGCGGGCTCTGGCATCGCGACCCTTTCTCTCCCCGGCTCGGCCGGCGTGCCAGCGGCTGTCGCAGCCCAAACGCTCGTGGTTCCCTACAACGACCTCGACGCGCTGCGCATCGTCTTCTCCGAGCACGGCGACCGCATTGCGGCCGTTATCACCGAGGCGGCCGCGGCGAACATGGGGGTCGTTGCCCCCGACGCGGGCTTCAACGCCGCGCTCATCGACCTGGCCCATGCCCACGGTGCCCTCGTTATTCTCGACGAGGTGCTCACGGGCTTCCGGGTCAGCGAAGCGGGATGGTGGGGTCTCGATGGCCGCGACGGGTCGCCCGCGTACACGCCAGATCTCTTCACCTTCGGCAAGGTTATTGGCGGCGGCATGCCCATCGCAGCGATCGCCGGATCCGCGAAGATCATGGACTTTCTCGCGCCCGTCGGGCCGGTTTACCAGGCAGGAACGCTCAGCGGCAACCCGTTGGCGGTTGCCGCGGGCATCGCCACGCTCACGGCTGCTGACGCTGCGGTTTATCAGCACCTCGACCGCACCGCCGCCATCATCGCGTCGGCAACCTCGGAGGCGCTGTCCCACCACGGCGTGGCTCACTCCGTGCAGAGGGCCGGCAACCTGTTCTCGTTCGCGTTCCGCGAGGGAGCTCCCCGCACCTACGAGCAGGTCAAGCACCAGGACGCGTTCCGCTATGGACCGTTCTTCCATTCGATGCTCGACTCGGGGGTCTCGCTGCCTCCGTCGGTCTTCGAGGCCTGGTTCGTCACCGCAGCCCACGACGACACCGCCGTCTCGCGCATTCTTGATGCTCTCCCCGCAGCGGCGAAGGCGGCTGCAGCCGCCACCGCATCCTGATCATCCGTTGTGACTAGCGCGCCTCGGTTGTGGCTAGCTAGAGCACATCAATAACGGCCTGCACCGGCTCGTGGTCGGAGGCCGCGCGCCCCTCGAACCGCGCAGTATTGATGGCGCCCACCTTCACGTCGATGCGGTCAGAGACCATCAGCCAATCGATGCGTCGCCCGCGCGGGCTCGGCAGCTTGTAGTCGGAGAACGTGGGGCCTGCACCGCCCAGCCGTTTGTCAGCGACCAGGAGAGAATCGCGGAGCCCTGCGTTCACCAGGATGCGATACGGCGGCTTGCCGGGCACGGTATTGAAATCCCCCATGAGAATGACGGGATGCTTGCACTTCGAGACGAGGCTCGCCACATACTCTGCCGAGGCGACCCGCGAGCGCTTGGAGGTGTGGTCGAAATGGGTATTGAACACGACAAAACGTTTGCCCGTCATCATGTCGTCGAACTCGGCGGTGACGACGACGCGGGGCACGAGGTTGCCCCACCCTCGTGATCCGGCAGCATGTGGGGTGGGGGAGAGCGTGCGCTGGGACCAATCGATCAAGGTGAGCCTCGTGGCATCAAAATAGATCGGGCATCCCTCGCCTTTTCCGTCTGCGGCTCGTCCATGCCCGACTATGCGAAAATCCGGGCCCATCATCCCTGCGATCGCCCGAGCCTGGCTCGCCATGGCCTCCTGGGTTCCGAGAATTGTCGGACGCTCCGCATGCAGCATGCGTTCGACGAGGTCGCGTCGCACCGGCCAAAAGTCCGGGCTTCCATGCCGAGACATCGTGATGATTCTGCGCACGTTGTAACTCATCACGTGCAAATAGGGAGCGCCCACGGGGCCAATCAGTGGCCTGTCGCCACCGACCCGCCGCGTGAGCATAACCATGTCAACGGCTCCCGCGTGCTCCGCGCTTGCGGCCCGCTGCGGCAGGCCCGCCGCCCTGGGGCTTTTTTGCTCCGCGCTGAGGGGGTCGTTTGGCCGTGGTCTGCTTCGTCGGTGGCGGCGGCGCTGTCGGAGCCTCGCCTCGCGAGCTGCTTGCCTTGCGCCCCCGCACGATGCCCACAAAATATTCGACGTCGGGCGACGTTGACTCCGTGGGCCAGGCAATGGCGATCTCAGTCTCGGGCGCATCGCTCACGGTGATCGCCTCCACATCTTTGCGGGCATACTGCCGCGCAACCGAGTGGGGCACGCGAAGCACTCCAACCCCGGCGGCGACAACCTCCACGGCATCTGCCGGGTCTTCTGTGCGCAGAATTTCGCCAGCGAGGTCGGCCTCCGTGACCGAATCGAAGAGAGCGATGGGATGTTCCTTGGGAACAACGACAACGGGGACTTCGCTATAGAGACGGATCACGCTCAAGTCGTCGCGGTCGATAGGGAGTCGCACAAAACTCACATCGGCGATGCCCTCCGTGAGCACGGAACGCTGCTCCGACTCCGGGATCGGGATTACCTCGAGCGGAGTCTCCGGCCTGCGTTCCTTCCACGCTTTGGTCCAACGCCCAACACTCACACCGGCAACAATTGCGATGCGAAACGGAGCGACATCAGAAGGCATACCCTCAGGCTACGCTGGATAGATGACCGAGCAGACCATGAAACCAGCGACAGCCGCCCAAAAGCTCGGCGTGTACCTGCCAGCGACCCCCGCGGAGTTCCAAGAAACCCCCCTCACGCGCACCCAGCTCAACGAGATGCTGGAGACGCCGCCCGAGTGGCTCGTCGAACTTCGCAAGAACGGCCCGCACCCGCGGTCCGTCGTCGCGGGCAAGCTCGGAATCTCCAACGCGGGTCTAGCCCGCGGCGGAATAACCGAAGCTCTCACGACCGAGGAGATCACCGCCCTCCTTCAGTCACCGCCGGAGTGGCTTGTCGAGGAGCGCGCAACGCAGGCCCAGGTTCGCGACGAGAAGATACGCCTCCGCGAGAAGGCCGCGCAGAAGCGCAAGTAACAGCACGAGACGGGCGCCCACGACGCGCCGTAGCTAAGACAAAGAGCCGGACCCCTCGGGGTCCGGCTCTTCTGCTCTCTCGCGGTTGCCTACTCGGATCGGCGCTTGCTCTCGGCCTTGTCCTTCTTGTCGGCGCGCTTTTCCTTGAGCGACTTAGATGCCGCGGTCTTGCTGCTGGACTTTTTAATGGACTTGTCTGCCATGACTGATGCCTCCTTGGGAGCGGGATGCTCGTCCTCCCGAGCGTACGCGGTTCCGCGCGCCTCCGGACTTCTGATCGCGGAACTCGCCGCATTTTGTTATCGGAGGCAGGCCTATCGGATGCCGAGCTTGTCAACCCAATACGCCAGGAATCGAGCGCCAGCCTCGTCGTGGATCACGTCGTCGATCTCGATGACGGGGTAGGGGCGCTCGAGCACGCCATCGCTGGGCCTCACGTCGACGTGGGCCGCATCGAAACCAGCCTCGTGAAGGTGGTCAGCCATCAGATAGTCGCCCCGAGAGTCGCCCACTGAGCGCCAGAGTCGGGGGAGCGGCCCCGATTCGGCGAAGAAGTTGAGCGCGCGCTCCGCCGCGTGATTTTTGTCGAGCCTGACGGATTCGATATCCGTGGAGATGATGGTGGTGTCGATGCGAAACGGCACGGCTCCCGTGGAGTCGGCAGACTCTCGTTCCCCGTGGCGAACTCCCACACCGTGCGCGGCCATCACCTCAAAGGCTGCAGCCTCGAACTCTGACTGACGCTGCGCGTAGAAAGCTGATGCGACATCCGTTCGCTGCTCGACCGAGACCATCGCGAGTTTGGTCTCGTCAAAGAACATTGCGTCGGAGAAGTCTCTTTCGACCAGCTCTTTGAGTGCGGCCACAACCGGGGCAGGCAGGCCAACAGTGGTATCCACGCTCACGTCTCCACGGCCCTGGTCATCGATCGTGAACCACACCGCTCCCTTCTCGCAGACGCCGAACATCCGCACCCCCTTCGGGAGTCCGCCAGCGACGAGCGGCGCGACAACCTCGTTTGTGATGAAGTGCTCTGACCTGCCCGTAATGAAAGCAATCGGGATGCCAGCCGCCGCCAAAGAGACCAGATCGGCGGTGATCTCGGGAATCGCAATGGTGCGCGTTTCTGGGCTGGCGATGGGGCCATCAACATCGAGCATGAGGCCGAGAGGGGGAGGCGTAGTGGGCATTCGCCAATTGTTTCACCTCGGTGCAGCCGCCCTGTCAGACTCGGCGCGGAGGTACGAATGCGCGCTCGCACGTTTCGCAGGATGCTCAATGTCTGGCCGCCCCTCGTGGGGGCTGGCATCACGATTCTGGAGTTCAGCGATGACTACACGCATGTGAAGGCTCGACTTCGCATGAACAAGCTCAATCGCAACGCGGTTGGCAGCCATTTTGGCGGCTCGATCTATGCCATGACTGACCCGTTCTTCATGCTCATGTTGCTTCACCATCTGGGCAAGGATCATGTCGTGTGGGATAAGGCGGCCGAGATCGAGTTCGTGAAGCCCGGGCGCGGCGATGTCTTCGCCGACTTTCACATCACCCCCGAGCTGGTCGACGAGTTGCGCGCAGAAGCCGCTGACGGCGGGCGGGTTCTGCGCTGGCTCACCGGGGAGGTCGTGAACTCCGACGGCGACGTCGTCGCGGTCGTGCGAAAGCAGCTTTATGTGCGCCGCAAGCGAGAGAACACCGCCGCCTGAAAGCCGGTGTGATCTGAGTCCGTTATCGTTGGCAGCGATGATCAGCAGACACGACGCCGCCCAGCGGCTCGATATTTCCCTCGAAATGGCCCGCAAGCACGGGCTGCCCAACCGGATGACCGAGGCGGAATTCGACGAACTCGATCAGAACCCGCCAGCCTGGCTCGCTCAGTCACGCGCGAATCGCAAGGCTGGCGCACGACCGGTGTGGGTGCAGCTGACCTGCACGGTGTGCGGTTATACCGAGGCGGTACGGCCCAAGAAGTGGTGGCCGGAGTTCACTTACATCACCTGCAGCGATCATTCCCCGCTCGATCTGCCCCCGGCAGCGGACGGGCTCTACCGAGCTGAGATCGACGGCATCGGCACCCGTTTTGTGGGCATCGTCGACGCATGACATCCCAGAACCCCCACTCCACCACGCCGGCCTCCGGTCGTTACCGACACTTCAAGGGCGGCGCCTATGAGGTCATCGGCGTCGCGCGCCACAGCGAGACAGAAGAAGAGCTCGTTGTCTACCGTTCCGCGACGGGCGATCTGTGGGTGCGCCCCCGTGACATGTTCTTGCAGACGACGGTGGTTGACGGCGTTGAGGTGCCTCGCTTCGCGCCGGTGAACGACTAACGCCGCACGACGCAGAAACGGGCCCCGGATGTCTCCGAGGCCCGTTCCCGTTGCTAGCTCGTGCGTTTACCTTCCCAGACGCGGGCCATGGTGGTCATGGTGACCCCAGCCTCCGTGTCCACCCTTGCCAGGCTTGCCCGGCTTGCCAGGCTTGTGGCCCTTCTTAAGGTCGGCGTAGGTCTGCGTTGCATAGGCGATCGCATCCGCCATCTGGTCGAGCACCGTGACATTGATGTTGGCGATCGTGTCGCAGGCCGAGTGGTAGCACTGGTCGTAGGTCTCACCAGCGGTGCCACCGTAGACTGCCGCCTGATCCTCGGTCTTGACCCCGTCGGCTCCCGTAAAGAGGCCACCAGCCGCGATGCCCGCATCGATGAACGCAGCGTAGTCGGAGCGCCCATCGAACTCGGTCGGCTCAGAGGCCAGCCCCTGTCCCGCGAAGAACTCGCTGAAAAGCGCCTCGATCTGGGCCGAACCCTCCGGCCCAACGCTGCCGAACTCCGATCCATCGCCGTCATAGACGAAGCGAACAAAGTTGGGCGAGCCGACCATGTCGAAGTTGAGGTTGGCCGCGTGCTGAGCGATCTCGGCCTCCGTCAGTTGCGAAACGTAGTGCGTCGACCCGAGCAGCCCGTCTTCTTCTCCGCTCCAGAAGGCGAAACGAACCCGGTTCTGAGGCGTCGCCTTGGATTTCGCCAGCTGAATTGCCGTTTCGAGAATCGCGCCGCTTCCGCTCGCGTTGTCGTTGATCCCGGGGCCTTCGGCGACACCGTCTAGGTGCGCACCCACCACGACTGTCGCGTCGGGGTTGCCCTTCTTGGTATCGGCGATCACATTGAACGTGTTCACCGTCGTGACCGACGCTTCTACCGCGATGCTCACGGTTGTTCCGGGAACCGCCGCGAGCGACTCACCCACCGCGAACGGTGCACCGAGAGCCGGTATCGAGGCCTGGGGGGCCGAGAGGGTTCCGAACAAGAGCCCTGAGCGGTCTTCGCCATTGCCCTGGTTGAACACGATCACGGCCGCAGCCCCTGCTGCCGTGGCGTTGGCCACCTTCTCACCGAACGTGCACGTGCCGCGCTGAACGAGGGCGATCGAGCCAGCCGCGAAGCCCGCGAAGTCCTCTGCCTCGCATCCGCTCGTGTTCACGCGGTCACCCGCAAGGTTCACGTCGACGGCAACGATCTCGCCCGTCACCGTGCCGGCACCCGAATAGTCCATGACGTCATAGTCGGTCTGATCTACATACGAAACGGCGTTCGGAGTCACCTGAGCAAACGTTGACGCTCCCTCTACGAATTGCTCGTAGCTGAACTCCTGGCGAACAGGCTTGTATCCGGCCTTTCGCAGTTGGAATTCCACGTACTCTGCTGAGGCAACGTGCCCGGGCGCGCCCGACTGGCGGTTGCCCCCGTTCGCGTCAGCGATCTTCTGGAATGCGTTCAGATGACCCAGGATGTTCTTGGCAGTCACCTGCTTGGCCAACGAGATGGAGCGGCCGTGATTGCCCCCTCCCGGCCCGTGGGAACCTCCTGCCCATGCTGGCAACGCCGTTGCCGTCAACCCGATGCTGGCGACAAGGCCTGCACCGGTGATGATGGCGACTCTCCGCAACGATCGTGACACGCCCATCTGAACCCCTTTCGAAGCTTTCTGAAGGGTCACCGCGAGGACGGCGACCGTGGCTCAGACGGTAATCGACGGGCATCGCTCGGTGGTCGAGCGTGAGAACACTCTCATGCGGAACGTGAGCCACGGGCTCCTGGTGTTAGGTCGAGGCGCCGGAGCAGTTGGGCGTTGAGGGCGACAACGATGGTGGAGAGCGACATGAGAATGGCTCCCACCGCCATCGGCAACACAAAGCCGACAGGGGCAAGAACGCCCGCCGCCAGCGGCACCGCAACGAGGTTGTAACCTGCGGCCCACCAGAGATTCTGCTTCATCTTGCGATAGGTGGCGTGGGAGAGCAGCACGACCGAGACGACCGCGCGCGGGTCGCTGCTCGCCAGGATCACCCCCGCCGAGGAGATTGCCACATCGGTGCCGGCGCCGATGGCAATGCCGACATCCGCCTGCGCCAGAGCCGGAGCATCGTTGACCCCGTCGCCCACCATCGCGACCGTGCGCCCCTCCGCCTGCAGCTCGGCCACCTTGGCGGCCTTATCTTGCGGGCGAACGCCCGCGAGCACGAGATCAATACCGAGCTCGTGTGCCACGCTGTCGGCCACGTTCTGGGCATCGCCCGTGATCATGATCACCTCGATGCCTCTGGCATGAAGCTCGTCAACGGCGTCGCGCGATTCCTCGCGGATCTGGTCGACCAGGTCCAGCGCACCAACGGCCTCCCCGTCCACCAGCACGTGAAGAATCGTGGCTCCCTGTGCGCGCCATGCAGCGCTATCGGCGAGCGGCTCCGCTCCGCTGCGTTCGAGCAGATACGGGCCTCCCACGCTGATCTGCCGGTCGCCCACCGCGGCCATAACTCCCTCGGCCGGGGTTGAACTGAACCCCGAGGCGACGGGCACCGCAATACGGCGCTCACGAGCGGCCGAGACGATAGCGCGGGCCAACGGATGCTCGCTATCGCTCTCGGCGGCGGCCGCAAGCGCCAGCACCTCGCTGTCGGTGTGGCCCTCCGTTGCAGCGACGGCAAACACGACGGGTTCACCCTTAGTGAGGGTTCCCGTCTTATCGAAGAGCACAGCGGTAACGGTTCGCATGCTCTCCAGTGCGAGGCGGTCCTTGATCAGAACACCCGCGCGCGCTGCTCTCTCTGTGGCGATAGACACGACCAGAGGAATAGCGAGCCCGAGCGCGTGCGGGCACGCAATCACGAGCACGGTCACTGTTCGAATCACTGCTTCGTCAGGCAACCCGAGCATCGACCAGACGACCGCGGTTATTGCTGCAGCGCCCAACGCGAACCAAAAGAGCCACCCCGCAGCCTTATCGGCCAACCGCTGTGCCTTCGACGACGAATTCTGGGCATCCTCAACCATCCTCCGGATGCCCGCAAGAGTCGTGTCGTCGCCGACTGCGGTTACGCGGATGCGCACTGAGCTATCGGTGGCCACGGTGCCGGCGACAACGCCATCGCCGACCCCTCGAGGCACGGCCCGAGACTCTCCTGTCACCATCGATTCGTCGATATCGGCGGCTCCCTCGATGACCGTGCCATCGGCGGGAATCCGCCTGCCGGGACGCACAAGAACGACGTCGCCGACCAGCAAGTCGGCTGGGGAGACCCGCACGGTCTGGTCGCCATCGACACGCTCGGCCTCGTCGGGAATCAGCGCCGCGAGCGAGTCCAAGGCCGACGAGGTCTGGGCGAGCGAGCGCATTTCGATCCAGTGACCGAGAAGCATGATCACGACCAGCAGTGCCAGCTCCCACCAAAAGTCGAGCTGGTGATCGAGAAGGCCAAGGGTCGCACCCAATGACGACAGAAACGCGACCGTGATGGCAAGGCCAATCAGCAACATCATCCCGGGCTTGCGGGCGCTGAGTTCGGCCGTGGCGCCGGTGAGGAACGGGCGTCCACCCCAGAAATAAATCACCGTGCCCAGAACGGGCGACACCCAGGTGATGCCGGCAACGTCGGGCAATGAATACCCCACGATCATGGCGAACATCGGGCTGAGCAGCACGGTGGGCACCGCAAGCACGAGCATGATCCAGAACAGGCGACGAAACTGAGCTACGTGGTCACCATGACCGGCATGGCCTGCGGGATCGGCGTGACCGGCGTGGCTGTCGTGGCCTTCGTGGCGCTCGTGTGAATCGTGGGACACGTGGGACATTCCGCTGTGGTCCATGCCCCCACGGTACCCGCGCTCTGTGGCGTGTCTAGGGGAGCGCTACCGCCGCCTCGTTCACTCGTGACAGGGGCAGCAGTCGCACTCCCTCGTGAGCCCGTGCCGCATCCAGAAGGGCGGCCACGGGGGTCGCGTCGGCATCGGCAGATTCGGTCATGGTGCTCAGCGCATCGACGAGACCGGCGGAGGCGCTCAACCGGCCCTCCTTCTCCAGCGTCGGGTCAACCTCGAAAGCGAGCAGCAGCATGCCGTAGACGGGCGGGCTGTCAGGAGCAATCGGCGCCTGAAAATAGGGGACGTCCACAATTCGCGCGCCGAGCCGCCCATAAAACCGCAGGCGGGCCTCGGGATCGCCGTGCTCCGGGTGCACTGGGTGGTGGAGAGGATGCTCCACCTCCGCGAGCAGCAGAGACCGATCGCGCTGCCGAGCTGCCGTCAGGACGCTCCGCATAATGCGCCCGCCCGTTCCCAACCCGCGCTGATCGGCACGGGTCGCGAGATACGTGAGCAGGTCTATGCCGCGCGCGACCTCCTGAACGATCGCGACGGCTCCTGGCTCCCCGTTGCTGTCGGGAAGAACCAGGGCAGTCGCCCGGCCAGCCACCATTTCACGAGTCAGGGCGTCGAGAGGGATCAGCTCCTCCGGCGCAAAGCTCGGCTCAAGAATCGCGCGATAGACACGCGCAAGTTCGTCCGCCGTCCCCAGGGAGACAAGCTCGCCATCACGCTCGCGCACAGAGGTTCCTTTCGCCGACTTCGAGCTTAGGATTCGATGGTGCCAATAACCCCTGAACTCGCCGCTATGGCAAAGCCCGCCTACGTTCTTCTCACCACGTTTCGACGCACCGGGGAACCAGTCTCCACGCCCGTGTGGATCGCCCAGAGCGGCGATGCTCTGCTCGTGACGACCGATCCGCAGTCGGGCAAGGTCAAGCGCCTGCGCAACAACCCCGCCGTCGAACTCACGCCCTGCGACGTGCGGGGGCGAGTAACCCCAGGTGCCCCCACCATTCAGGCGAGCGCCGAGGTGCGCACCGACACCGAAACGAACGCCGCGATGGATGCCGCCTTCATCAACAAGTACGGCATCCAGTTTCGCGCCATCCGGGGGCTCGGCAAGTTGCGGCGAACACCGCCCTCGCAAACAGTTTTGCGCATAACCGATCGTGACTAACCTTTAAGATCAGTCGGCTGAGGCGGTGATGGCTCGTGAGCGATCAGGATCTGCCCCCCGGTGCGGGCGTCGGCGCACCGGTTCGCCACGGACGTCTGCCCCGGCGGGACGGGGCCTGGCCGATCATCCGCTTCATTGCTGGCGGCCTGGCGGTGGTTGCGGTCAGCATCGTGGGCGTCGCGGGCATCTCAGCGTTGCAGCTTGCCTCACGGCTGGGACCGTCGATCGAATTACCCTCCGCTGGCGAGGCTCCTCCACCCACCCTGGGGGCTATTGAGGGGCCCGTCAATTTTCTTCTCGTCGGCAACGACAGTGGCGGCGGCAACCCCGTTTATGGCCAGAGGGATGCCCAACTCAATGACGTCACAGTGCTGGTTCACCTCGCCGCAGACCACAGCAATGCCACCATCGTCACGTTCCCCCGGGATCTCTATGTGTCTATCCCGGAGTGCAGCGGTGCCGACGGCGAAACGTTTGAGTCTGCATCCCTGCAAAAGATCAACACGGCCTACAGCCACGGGGGAGTTCCCTGCGTCGCCGAAACGGTGACAGAGCTCACGGGAGTGCAGATCGACTATGCGGCGGACGTCGATTTCGACGGCGCCATAGCCGTAGCCGAAGCAATCGGGGGTGTGGATGTGTGCCTCGCGAGCCCCCTCCGAGACAAGTACACGAACCCGCCCCTCGATCTGCCTGCCGGCACTGTCACTCTCGAAGGGGCCACCGCTGTGTCGTTTCTCCGCTCCCGCTATGGTGTTGGCGACGGCAGCGACCTGGGGCGTGTCAGCAACCAGCAGCTGTTCTTCGCGGCGCTCGCCCGCCAAACGCGTGACAAGCTCTCCGATCTTCCGACCGTGTACCGCATCGCACAGGCGGCCGCGTCGAACATGAGCCTGTCGAGCAACCTGCAGAACCCCCTTACGCTCGCCTCCATCGCACTGGCGTTTAGAGACATCGATTTCAGCAAAATCGTGTTTGTTCAGTACCCGAATCACTATCCAGAACCGGGCGAGCGGCAGGTCAACGGCGTTCTGCCCACGGTGGCGGCTGCGCAAGTGCTCAACGATGCGCTCGTTTCTGACACTCCGGTTGTGCTCACCGACCGCCCGAGCGGTTCGGGTGCCACGGTGCCAGACCCTGCGGCTCCCCGCCCCGAGCCAGATCCCATCCCGTCGCCGTCTCCGACTCCGTCTCCGTCGGCATCGTCCTCGGCATCGCCGTCACCGTCACCGTCGGCATCGCCCAAGGATCAGCCCGTCGAGCTTCCCAGCAACACCTTTGGCCAGACGGCCGCAGACCTGACCTGCTCCTCGAAGTAGACGGCAGCCAGCCGGGGGCTGCGGCCCCCGACTTCAAATCCAGCCCTGTTCCCAGGCCTTTTCGGCGGCCTCGTGCCGGGAGCTCGCACCCAGCTTGGCCATCGCCGTCGAGAGATAGTTGCGCACCGTGCCCGGCGCAAGATGCATCCGGGTTGCGATCTGCTGCACGCGCAGGGTGGAGCGGCTGTGACGAAGTGCGTCGAGCTCACGATCGGTCAGCGGGCAGCGCTCGGCCATGAGTGCCGTCGCGGCGATCTCCTGGTCGATGTACCGTTTGCCTGCCACAACATCCCGAATCACATCGGCAAGCTCGGATGCCGGCGTCGACTTGGGTACAAATCCAGACACCCTGGTGGCAAGCGCACGGCGCAGCACGCCTGGCCGGGCATGCCGAGTGACGATGACAACCTTCGTTGCGACCGTCGAAAGGATTCTGCTCGCCGCCTCGAGCCCATCGAGTCCTGGCATCTCCAAATCGAGAAGGCACACGTCTGGGCGCATCTCGACGGCGAGTTCGGCGGCCGTGAGGCCGTTGTCGCAGCTCGCGACGACCTCGATATCGGTTTCGAGCCCCAGCAGGGCTTCGAGCGCACCCCTGATGAGGTGTTCGTCGTCGGCGATGAGCAGTCGGATGCGCCGGTCACCTTCGGGGAGTTGTGCTGCAGTGTCATGCGACCACCTCAAATTCGGGAACCATCACGCGGATTTCAAAGGTATTGGTGTCTCCGACGACAGCCTCGAGCGTGCCGCCGATGGCGTTGACCCTCTCGCGGAGACCAGCAAGGCCGCTTCCCCGGAGCGCCCCTGCGGCATCCCGATTTGCTGCCCCCTGAGCCGCACCATCGTTGCCGATGACCAGCTCGCTGCCCGTCGGCGTCGTGCTCAACGTGATCCACGCGTTGGTCGCCTCGCTGTGGCGCAGGATGTTGGTGGTCGCCTCACGCACGATCAGCGCAAGACAACGCTGCACCTCGGGGTCTTGGGGGAGGGCCCCGACATTCAGAACGCACCGCGCGCCGGCTGCGCTGAGCACCTCTCGGGCGTTCTCTAGCTCGTCGCCGAATGCGATCTCGCGGTATCCATAGACGAGCGAGCGGGTCTCGTCGAGCGCCTGCCGGGCGATAGCCCGCACCTCATGAAGATTCTCTCGCGCCCCCACAGGGTTGTGATCGAGAAGCCTCTCCGCCAGCTCGGCCTTGAGCGCAATCACCTGCAGATGGTGGCCTTGGATGTCGTGAAGGTCAGAGGCAAAGCGCAGTCGCTCCCTGGCGACCGCCAACTCGGCTCCCGCCCGCCGGTGACGGTCAAGCTCCACCACGATGCGCCACCACCACATGCTCGTGATCACCATCAACGGCAGCATCGCAGCGAACACGAGAGCAGCAAGGTCAAGGTCGGCCACGCTAAACGCAAGGCCGAAGACCTCAGACGCCACAATCGGATGCACCACCACGCAGATCAGGCCGGCTCCGATGAGCACCAATCGCGGGCTGTGGGGCAGCAGAGGAGCAAGCGCACCAACGCTCAGCCACAGGGGGAGTGCGGCGTAGACGGCCAACCCGGGGACCGCTGCCCCGAGCATGCAGGAGAGCACGGCGGGCACCATGAGCAGTGCCGCCCATCGGGTGCCGGGAATCCCTCCCGCGAGGCCGGCTCTGAGAAAAAAGCACCAGCGAAGTTGAACCGCCGATGCCACGACGATCAGGGTCACCACGATCGCACTCAGCAGCGCGTCGGTGGTGTGACCGGAGGACAGCGAATTCTGAAGGGCCCTAACAGACTCGGCGATCGTGAGAACTTGCACCAGGAGAAAGAAAAAGGCAAACGACACGAGCGTGTAGAGCCAGGTTGTCTGAACGCTGCGCGCCTCAGGCGAGGGATCAATGTGGTGCATGGCATCCAGCGTAGGGCTATGACATTTGTCACATTTTCGCGGGCGAATTCGCCCACCGATGTCATGACACCGGCACACTGCAGTGACGTCGCCGCGTTCGCCATGATGGAACACATCACCAACGAAAGGCACCACCATGATTGACGCCCTGCAGGACTTCACCGCATCGCTTCCGCCGTTCCTTCAGTGGATCGGGGTAATACTGGCGGCCGCGATTCCGTTCGTTGAGTCCTACTTTGGCGCCATGATCGGCGTGCTCGCCGGCATCACCCCTGCCATCGCCATCATCGCCGCCATCCTGGGCAACATCGCCTCGATGCTGCTCGTTGTGCTCTCCGCTCACCGCGTGCGATCCTCCGTTGTCGCCAAGAAGGGCGAGAAGGAGCTGACACCCCGGCGCCAGCGCCTGCGCAACGCTTTCGACAAGTACGGCGTTGCCGGAGTCAGCCTGCTCGGCCAGACGATTCTGCCCAGCCAGATCACGTCGGCGGCGATGGTCTCGTTCGGCGCGTCGAAGAATGCCGTCATCGTGTGGCAGATCGTGTCGATCATCCTGTGGGGCACCGCGTTCGGCGTGCTCACCGCTCTCGGCATCTCCCTGGTGCGCTAGAGCACGCCCCAGCGGCTCGGGATGCCGCCGACTCCCTCCTGGCGCATAACATGTTCCTTGTGAGCGGACGAGATATCTTGGGCACCCTGCTCGAGTTGTTCTCGTGGATCGGCATCCCGCTCGGCATCACGTTTCTGCTCGTGGCTCTCCTCGTCCGTGGCGTCAGTGGCCGCTGGGAGGAGACGACCGCCGTCATTGTGCGGGAATCCGCACCGCTCGAAGCGCGCTGGATGGCCCACGATGGCAGCATCCACTCCCGAGTTCTCGAAGATCACGAGCTTGAGCATGCGGCGGACGAGGATGCGCTCACGATCTATATGAATCCCTCCCGCCCGGAGCGGATGCGGCTCCGCCGCCATGGGGGCGGGGAACAAACCCTGTGGGTGCTGACCGCAATCTTCGGCGGGGTCGGTGTTCTCGCATCCGTCGCCGGTCTCATCGTGATGTTCATTCCCGAGTAAGCGCGCGGCCGAGGCCGTAGGCCGTTTCAGTCGACGCGATCGGGATCGGGTGCGGGTTCCGCCAGAATTGCAGACATGTCCCGCATGCTCGCCTACGTCTCACCCACGCCTCTCACGGTTGCCGAAGCTGCAGGGAATCCGCTTCTGGCCGACCTTCAATCGTTGGCCAGGGTTCACTCCGACGGCTGGGGCACAGCCTGGGCAGATGCCACCGGTGCAATTCAGCAGACAGGCGAAACGAGCCCACTGGGGGAGTCGGGCAGTGTGGCCGAGATCGCCCCGGAGGCGAGCATGATGCGCCTGCTGTATCTGCGCTTCGCTAGCCGTGGGTCAGCGCCCAGCGTTGCCAACATCCAACCCTTTCTTCGGGAGGGAGTGGCGTTTCAGCACAATGGTGCGCTCGCCCCGCTGGATGCGGCTCTCGCGATGCTGGGGGAGCCTTCGGCCAAAGAACTCCGTGGGACAACCGATAGCGAACTGTATTTTGCGCTGGTGCGGCAGCGGGCTGTGCAGATCGGCGGGGCGGAGTGGCAGTCGACATCCGTGTTGGTCCAGGCCCTTCGCCAAGCCATCGGCGAGCTGCGCGCGATCTACCCGGCAGCGTGCCTCAACGCGTTTCTTCTCACGCCGGAGTCGCTCATCGTGGCCCAGTCACCGGGCAGCTCGTCGGTGCCCCTCGAAGCTTTTGCCCGGCGCGGCTTCGCGCCCCACGCTCTGCCGCCAGGGCATGACGCGAGCTACAACACGCTTCGCTGGACGACGGCTCCTTCGGGGGCGGTTCTCGTGGCGACATCCGGTATCGACACGACGGGATGGTCACACGTCGCCGACGACACCGTTTCGGTGTTCTCGGCCGCGAACGCTGGTGCTCTGCCTGAGGTGTCACCCGTCTAGTGCGACGCTAGGCAGGATGTTCAGTCACGCTTGCCCATCTCGGCGGTCGTGGGCGTCGTCCCTTTTGGTGCGTAGTGAAGCAGCAGCGCACCCTGCTCCGACACGCGCGACGAGGGCAACAGCGTGAAGCTCGCGGGCGGGCCGTCTGAGGTAAAGAGCCGCTTTCCGGGGCCGAGCACGATGGGATATACCCAGAGGTTGAGCTGATCGAAAAGACCCTCGCGCACGAGCGTGCGGGCGAAATCGATGCTGCCAATCACGTGGATCTCGCGGTGACGCTCGCGCAGCGCGGCAATCTCAGCGGCCAGGTCGGAGCCAAGATGGTGGGAGTCGCGCCAGCGGAGGTCCGGAGTGCCCCGAGACGCCACATACTTGGGAATGCCGTCAAAGACGCGGGCGATCTCATTGGCAGCGCCACCCGGCCCCAACTGCTGCGGCCAATATCCGGCGAAAATGTCGTAGGTGCGGCGGCCGAGCAGCAGGGCATCAATTCTCCGGATGCCCGCGATCACCTCGTCACCCACCGCATCGTCATCGACGGGAGCCTGCCAGCCACCAAAGGCGAAACCTTCCTCGGGGTCTTCTTCCGCGCCGCCGGGCGCCTGCATCACGCCGTCGAGTGTGCTGAATAGGTCGATCTCGATTCTCCCCGACATGACGTCCTTCCTGGTGTGCGGTGGCCCAGCGCCGTGCGGCAGCGTGGCGACAGGTTCGCAAGAACGTGCTGCCCGTGTCAATAGATTCTGCGGATGCGGGCATCGAACCAGGATGTGGTCTTAGACTCCGTCGCAACGCTGCTGTTTAGTGAACCCGCCCGCGCCGGGCGACATTCGAGGAGACTGCAATGCCCGCCAGTGACGAGAATCCGATTACGCCGCTCAGCACGGAAGAGTGCTGGGATCTGCTGCCCGCGAGCGACCTGGGGCGGTTGGCCGTAAGCGTGGGGGGAGCCCCCGACATCTTTCCCGTGAACTATGTGGTCGACGGTCGTTCGCTTCTCTTTCGCACGGCTGAGGGCACCAAACTGCTAGAGCTGACGATCAATAGCACGGTTGCTTTCGAAGCGGATGGATGGGATGACGACACCGCCTGGAGCGTCGTGGTGCGTGGTGGCGCCAGGGTGCTTGAGCTGCAGGACGAGATCTTTAGGGCAGACACTCTGCCGCTGCGACCGTGGACTCCCACACTCAAATATCGCTACGTGCGCATCACGCCCGATGTTGTGACGGGCCGCAGGATCATCCGCGGGGAAGAGCCTGACCGCTACCTCGTGTAGCCGGAGGCCTCGCGGCCGACGCCCGTGCCGCTGCGACTGCCAAGAAACGCCTCAGGCGAACATCGGATGCGCTCCATGCTTGCGGAGTACCACCGCCAGGTACGCAGCGTAACCGGCGCTAATGACGATCGTCGCGGCCAGTATCAGCCCCTCCCGATCTGAGTTCGCCGCGCTGAGGTCGCCGCTGATGTTGAACAGCGCGTGGAACGCGATGAGTGGCACGATCGTGCCCGATACGGCGAAGAGCATGGCGAGCACTACGCCGAGAACGATGGCGACGGCGATCTGCACGATCTGCTCCGCACCGCTGTAACCCCGCGCGAGATTCACGAGGTGCCCGACGCCGAAGGTGAGCCCCGAGATGATGATGGCGCGGGGGAGCGTGCTCTCACTCAGGAGAGCCCGAAAGAGAAACCCGCGGAACACGAGCTCTTCGGCGAATCCGACTCCGAGCATCAGCAGGACGGTCAGCAGCACCGCCCTCACATCGAGGTCTGCCCGCAATCCCAGAGTGAATTGCAGCAGGGCAAGAACCACCAGCGGTATATACAGCAGTGTTCTCTGAAACTGGTCCCTGCGCAGGGCGATAAGGCCGTAATAGCGTGCCCATCCGTTTCTCGTCACATAGAGAACGAGCACGATCGAGAGCAGCAGCACCAGGGGAGCGGTCGCCGAGTTCGGCACGCCGATGATGGCAGATATCCAGTCGCCCACGGTGACGATGAGCACATACGCCAGGATCCAGACAACAGCGTGCCAGATCGGGCTCGCAGCGCGGAGTTTTTTCACTCTCGCCTCCCAGCATCGTTGGGCCTGGCCACCGGCACGTTGCGGCGGCCTGCCCTACTCGCAGGCTAGTTCTCTTCGACGGCCGAGCTTCTGCACGTTGGCTGCCAAGCGGAGGCCCCACCCCCGAACTCGGGGTAGGCATCCAGCCCGCAAGAGGTCGGGGCGGGCGTGCCTCGGCATACCCTGGGATCCGTAGCAATATACGAGGGGGGTCGGGCGTGCTAGACATTCTGACCCTGCGCGTTATTTTCGCAATCGTGGCGTTAGTCCTGCTCGCGCACATCTACTTCGTCACGTACAGGAGCACACGCTCGTCCTACAGCCGGTGGTGGAGTTGTGCCTTCCTGCTCATCATGAGTGGCTCATCCGCCTACCTCCTCAACGGCACGCAGCATCAGGCGTGGGCGAACCCCTTGGGCAATCTCCTGCTGGTGTCTGCAGCGGTGGCGGTGTGGGGAGGCGCCCGATCGCTCAGCGGCAAGCCGCTTAATCCATGGCATGCCGCAGCGGGACCCCTGCTTGCGGTCGTTGCCGCCGCATTCGATTCGCCCTCGACGCACGTCTGGCCGGGCGGAGCCGTGTTTCTCGCACTCGTTGCCGTGCACAGCGGCCTCGCTGCGGTCGAGTTCTTTCGACTCGACAGCCGGGAGTGGCACGGCGTGCGAGCACTCGCTAGCGCTGCTGGTCTTTTTTCGCTGTTCTACTGGGGACGCTGCGTGGCCTTCCTGGTCGATGGACCCGACGGCACAGTGTTCCAGAGCGCATTCGGCAGCGAGGTCACCACGGTTGCGGTCACCGCATTCTTTGTCTTTGGTGCGTTCTCCATAACAACCCTCAGCCACGAGCAGGTGGCGAGCCGGCTTCGCGCCGAGGCCTCCAGGGACGGCCTCACCGGAGTCTTGAACCGCGCCGGGTTTCTGCAACAAGCACAACGGCCACGTAAGAATGACGCGGCACTCATCCTCACCGATCTGGATGGCTACAAGGCCGTCAACGATACCTACGGCCATCAAACCGGGGACCAAGCACTCCAGGCGTTTGCGGCAGCATGCCTTGCGAGCGTTCGCGAGACCGACTTGGTGGGCCGCTACGGCGGCGACGAGTTCATCATTCTCCTCACCGGGGCGTCCCTTGAGCAGGCCGAGCGGGCGGCGAGCGAGATCAGTCGCCGCCTTCGCGACGCGAAACCGCCGGAGTTGGACCTGTGGCCAACCGTGAGCTGCGGGGTCACCCCGCTACACCCCAACACGCTCAATCTAGAGGCGGCGATTGCCGCTGCGGATGCTGCGCTCTACGAGGCCAAAGCCCTGGGACGCGACCGCGTGGTGCGGGCACGCCCCACCGGGCGGGTCTCCTAACGCTCCGCCTTGCCCGCCTTGCTCTCCTTGCCCTCCTCCTGGGGTCGCCGCGCAGACCGCCGACCCCACAGTCGTGACGCCAGAAACAGCACCGCCCCAATTGCGATGAGGATGCCCGCACGCAACCAGACATCCCATCCCTGCTGCGTCATCAGGCCGATGCAGGAGAGTGCCCCGAGCACAGGAATCACCGTCCACACCCTGAAGTGGTCGTGGTCGACCTTGTCTCGGCGCAACACGAGCACGGCGATGTTGGTGCTGAGAAAGACGAAGAGCAGCAGCACGACGACCGTGCCGGCGAGCACCGCGAGCCCCCCGGTGAAGGTGAGCACCATGGCCACGAGAGTCGTCGCAACAATCGCCACCCACGGCGTGCCCCGCTGGGGCAAAACCCGCCCCAACGCTGCAGGCATGAGCCCCTGTTTGGCCATTCCGTAGGCAAGTCGGCTCGCCATGATCATGGTCAGCAGCGCCCCGTTGGCCACCGCAATGAGGGCGATCGCGCTGAACAACCAGCCGGGGATGCCGGTTCCCGTTGCCTCAATCACGGTCAACAGGGGGCCCGTCGAATCCGCCAGTGAGTCAACCGGCACCGTGATGGTGGCTGCTGCCGCGACGAGCATATAAAGCAGCCCTGCCGTGATCAGTGCGGCGAACAGGGTGCGGGGATACACCTTGGCGGGGTTGCGAATCTCCTCCACGATGTTCGCCGACGTCTCGAACCCCACGTACGAGTAGTAGGCCAGGAGCGCCCCGGCCATCACGGCGAGAAACGGGGTCGTTCCCGGCGTGAACTCGGTGAGTCTGGTGGCGTCGCCGCCACCGCCCCCCACAAAGATGCCGACGGCGATCAACACGATGAGCAGCCCGCTGAGCTCAATTGAGGTCATCACAAAATTGGCCTGCATCGACTCTTTGATGCCGCGCATGTTGATGAGCGCTACGAGCACGAGAAAGAGGATGGCCCCGAGCACGGGAGGAATCTCAATGAACTGGGCAAGGTAGTCACCGGAGAAGGCGAGGGCGAGCGCGGCAGCGCTCACAACGCCCGCGGCAAGCATGCAGAAGCCCACGAGGAACGAGATGAGAGGGCTGTGATAGGCCTTCTCCGCGAAGACGGCAGATCCGCCCGCCTTTGGGTACTTGGTCACGAGCTCTGAATATGACCCGGCCGTAAGCAGGGCAAGCACGAGCGCAACACCGAGCGGAACCCACACTGCACCCCCGGTTTGCCCGGCGATTTCGCCCACAAGGGCATAGATACCGGCACCGAGCACATCTCCCAGGATGAAGAGAAAGAGAAACAGTCCCGTGATGTTGCGCTTGAGGCCAGACGGGTCGGGGCCTAATGAGGCATCCTTCGCAGAGGTCATAGGCCGGATCGTACGGCCGATGCGGCGCGACGAGAAGACCCTCCTGCGCTGAACCGTGCGCCGTCGATCCTGCGCTTCGCTCTGCGCAGGGTCAAGACACGGGGAGGCTCGGATTAGACCCCGATGTCTTCGTTCCAGAGTGCGGGCTCCGCCTCGATGAAGTCGGCCATAAGCTGGCGGCATTCGGCATCGTCGACGACGACAACCTCGACCCCTCGCTGTCGCAGATAGTCCTCACCGCCATAAAAGTTGGCGTTCTCACCGACAACAACACGGGGGATCTTGTAGAGCAAGATCGCTCCCGTGCACATGTCGCACGGTGACAGGGTGGTGAACATTGTCGCGCGGGCGTAGACACTTGCGGGCAGTCGTCCGGCGTTCTCGAGGCAGTTGGTCTCGCCGTGGTGCACCGAGCTTTCATTCTGGATTCGGCGATTGTGGCCGGTGGCAATGACCTTGCCATCGACAACGAGCGCAGCGCCGATCGGGATGCCCCCCTCAGCGCGCCCGAGTCGGGCCTCACTGATCGCTGCACTGAGTCCCTCAGCCAGCTGCGACTCAGTCAGTGGGGGCAGCGCGGTCAGTGGAGGCAGTGCGGTTGCATCGTTAGTGTTCATGTCTGTGCCACTCATCTGGGCTCCGTTCATGGGGATGAGAAGTGGGATGGGGGAGCAGGTCAGGCGCGCCGATAGGGCTTGAGGTATGCCCCGGGATAGCGGATGCCCCGACCCCAGATCGCAAGCGCAGCGATCACGACGAGGTAGGGAAACGCGATCAGCAGTTCGTTGGGAACGCCACTGAAAAGCGGCGAGATCGCGAGCTGCAACTGCAGGGCATCGGTCACCGCGAACAGCAGTGCCCCCGCAACCGCGGGCCACACCTTCCACCGGGCAAAGATGACGAGCGCGATGCAGATCCACCCGCGACCGCTGACAATGTCGATGGTGAACGTGCCAAGCAACGACAGCGTGAGAAACGAGCCACCGATCGCCATCATGGCGCCACCGATAATCAGCGCCGCATAGCGGGTGCGGGCGACCGGGATGCCGGCAGCATCCGCCGCCTCCGGGTTCTCACCGACGGCGCGAAGCCGAAGCCCGAATCCGCTCGACCGCAGCACCCACCAGAGCGCGGGGGCGAGCAGGAGGAAGGCCACATAGGTCAGCGGATACTGCGACAGCATGCCCCCGCCCGCGAACAGCCTGTCGAACTTTGCGGTGATCGTCTGCGAGCCGCTGCTGAAGAGCAACCGGTTGGCAAAGTTGCAGGCGGCGACCAGAAGCAGGGTGGTGCCGATGCCGGCCACGTGCTGGTTGACGCCCAGCGTCACGGTGAGCAGACCCATGAGCGCACCGGCGAGAGCACCGGCGATGACCGCGGCGGCGAGCCCGAACCACACCGAGCCACTCGTCGCAGCAGCGAAGAAACCGCAGAACGCGCCCGCGTACATGGTTCCCTCGATGCCGAGGTTCAAGATTCCGGCCCGCTCGTTGATCACCGCACCGAGCGCGGCCCAGACCAGCGGGGTTGCGATGGTGAACATGGCCGCAAGAACGGCGAATAGGGGAAAGTCCATCAGCGCACACCAACTTTCGCCGCAGCATCCGGTTCAGAGGCGGTCGCGACCGTTTCGTCTAGGGAGGGCCCACCACTCGGGCGCCGTCGACCGAACACCACGCGGTAGCGGCGCAGGGCCATCAGTGACACCACGGCGAGCAGAAGCGTGGAGCTCACAATCGCTCCCATCTGTGTGGGCAACTGCAGCGAGATCGAGGCGTTCTGAGCGCCAACGGCGATCGTGCCAAGCAGCAGGGCGACAAGCAGCACGCCGCCCGCCGTGAGCGCCCCGAGGGTCGCCACGACGATGCCCGTATAGCCGTAGCCGTTGGAGATTCCGGCGGTGAGCTGGTGCTGTACGCCGAGCACCTGGCTCGCGCCCCCCATTCCTGCGATGCCACCCGAGATGAGAGCGCACCTCCACTGCAGCCGGGCAACAGGGATGCCCGAGAACTGGGCTGCCGCGGGCGCCTGTCCGGCCGCACGAAGCCTGAGCCCGAGCGGGGTGAACGACATGACAATCCACGTGCCGGCCACCAGAATCAGGGCAATGATGAGCCCCCAGTGCACGCGGCTGCCGTCGGTAACCGGCGGCAACGTGTAGCCGGGGCCGTAGGTGTCTGAGTCAGGAAACCCGCTCGCCGAATTGCGCCAGGGGCCGTTGAGCAGACCCTGCACGAGCAACAGTGCGACCGGGTTGAGAAGCAGCGTCGTCACAACCTCGTCGATCTTGGCGTGACGTTTGAGCCAGGCGGGAAGAAACGCCCAAACAGCACCACCGATGAAGCCAGCCCCGAGCGCAAGGGGGAGCGCGAGCGCTGCGGGCAGGTCGGGCAGGTACAGCCCGGGCACCGTTGCGGCGATCGCGCCAGCAAGAAACTGTCCCTCAGCGCCGATGTTGTAGTAGCCGACCCGAAAGGCGATCGCCACGGCAAGTCCCGTGAAAATCAGGGGAGTGGATGCCAGCAGCACCTCGGTGACGCCGTTGAGCGTCGACAGCGGGGTCACCAGATAGCGCTCGTAGGCGGCCACGGGGTTGGCGCCAGCGAGGCGAATGGGTCCGGCGGTTATCAGCAGGGTGATGGCCACAGCGATGAGCACCGCCGCCGGTGCTAGCCACCGCGACTCCCTGGCACGCAGCAGGATTCTCACGGTCGTTCATCCGTCCTTGTCGCAACGGCAGTGCCGTAGTCAGTGCTGGTGTGGCCTGTCATAAGCAGGCCAAGAGCTTCGGGTGTGGCCTCAGAGGCGGGTAGTTCGCCGACGATGCGACCGGAGTAAATGACGGCGATGCGATCACAGATTCCGAGAAGCTCGTCGAGGTCTTCAGAGATCAGCAGAATGCCGGCGCCGTTATCGCGGAGGGCACGCAACTGCGAGTAGACGTAGTTGCAGGCACCAATGTCGAGCCCCCGTGTCGGTTGCGAGGCGACGAGCGCCTTTGGCCCGCGCGAGATGGCCCGCGCGAGCAGCACCTTCTGCATGTTGCCGCCCGAGAGTGAGCGCACGGGGTCGCCGGGCTGCGCCCGAATGTCAAACCGTTCGATCAGCCCATTCACATGGTCCTTCACCGCGCGGCGGTTGAGGAACGGACCCTTGGTGAAGCGATCAAGGTCTTCGAGCACCAGGTTCTGGGCCACGCTCAGTGCGGGAATGACGCTGCCCTTGCGGTCTTCGGTCAGGCGTCCGAGCCCGGCACGAATGCGCCCGGCCGGGTCGAGGCCGCCGATCTCGGTCTGCGCGACCATAACCGAGCCGCGCTCGGCGGCGAGGGTGCCGCAGAGCACATTCACCAGCTCGGTTTGGCCGTTGCCGGATACTCCGGCAATGCCGAGGATCTCGCCCGGCTTCACGGTGAGGCTCACGGCATCGAGCACTCGAGAACCACCCGTCTCGAGAGTGAGGTCGGTGATCTGCAGGGCTGCGGCATCCGCGATCCCTGGGGTTGCGTCAGGAGTGATTGCGGGTGTCGCTGTGGGCGCCGCCTGGTTGTCGGTGTCGTTGGTGGGCGCTGGCGTGCTGACCTCTGCACCGACCATCAGTGCCGCGATGGCGCGGGGGTCGAGGCCCGCTGCGGGTCGTGACGCCACGATGCGTCCCCGGCGCAGGATGCTGATGCGGTCCGCGATGCTGGTGACCTCGTGGAGCTTGTGCGAGATGAAGATCACGCCCATGCCCGCCGACGTGAGTCTGCTGATCGAATCGAAGAGTTGCTCGACGTCTTGCGGCACGAGCACTGCGGTCGGTTCGTCGAGAATGAGCACCCGGCAGTCGTGGAACAGGGCCTTCACGATCTCGACCCGTTGGCGCTGGCCGACCGAGAGGTCTTCGACGATGGCATCCGGATCAATCGACACGCCGATGCGCGCGGCGGCGGCGAGAACCTTCTCCCGCGCCGCGGCTACATCGACCCTGCCGAGTCCGACCCCGGCGAGCATCAGGTTTTCGGTCACCGTCATGGTGTCGACGAGCGAGAATTCCTGGGTGACCATGCCGATGCCGGATGCCATGGCATCCGCTGGCGAGGTTATGCGCGTGGCGAGCCCACCGACACGAATCTCGCCGCTGTCGGGCTGGCTGAGCCCATAGAGAATGCGGGTCAGGGTGGACTTGCCGGCGCCGTTTTCGCCCAGCAGTGCGTGCACCTCGCCGGGCATTACCGACAGCGAGATGCCGTCATTGGCCACGACGGGGCCGAACGTCTTGGTGATATCGACAAGCTCAGCGAGGGGGACTTGTTGCGGGTCGGGGGGCGCGGCCACGCTGGACCGCGCCCCCGTCTCGGGTGTTACTGACACGCTATTTGCCTACTGTGGTCGAGCCTGCCGGCGCGTTCTCGTTGATCGGGGTCTCGAAGGTTCCGTCGAGGATCTCGGCCTGGCGCGCCTCGACCTTCGCGATCAGATCGGCCGGGATTTCGTAGACCGTGGCGGAGTTGATCGGGGCGAGCGAGCTGCCGCCATTCACCATGAACGAATATTCGGCCAGGTTTACGCCCTTGTAGTTGCCAGCCACGACGGCCTCGACAATGGCGTCAACGGTGGGGCGCACGTTCCAGAGCAGCGACGAGGCGACGTAATCCGGGGCCTGGTCCTCCTGGTCGACCATCATTCCGAAGACAGGGATGCTGTGCTCCGATGCTGCAGCGATAACGCCGTCGCGCTCGGCAAACAGCACGTCGGCTCCACCGGCGATTGCCGCTTCGGCCGCCTGCTTGGCGGTGGCGGGGTCGAAGAACGAGTTGATGAATGAGACGGTAACCGTGGCCGCAGGGTTCGTCTCACCGACGCCAGCGATGAAGGCGTTGACGATGCGGTTTACCTCGGGAATCGGCATGGCACCGACGACGCCGATCGTGTTGGACTCGGTGAGTCCGCCCGCGAGCATGCCAGCGAGGTAGGCGGGGTCCTGCATCCAGTTGTCGAACACGCTGAAGTTGGGTGCCTGCTCGGAGCCACCGGAGCCGAAGGCAAAGGCGATGTCGGGGTACTCGGCGGCGACCTCACGCACGGCATCTTCGGCAGCGAAGGCGTCTCCGATGATGATGTCGGGGCTCTGGTTTGACGCGATGTCGCGCAGCGCCCGCTCCATCTCGTCTGCCGTGTGCAGGTTATCGATGTGCTTGTACTCGATCAGGCCGTCCTTTTCGGCGGATTCGAGCGCGGCGTGGATTGCTCCATCCCACGGCTCTTCGAGCGGGGTCGCATAGGCGCCAAAGACGAGGGGCAGACCGCTGGCCGATTCACCGTCAGCCGCAGGCTCTGCTCCGGTCGTTCCACCACAGCCAGCCAGCACAAGAGCGGCGACGGATGCGAGGCTGAGGGCTGTGAGTCCGCGTTTCACATAGCCGGGGGTGCGCGGTGAGCCTAGGGTCATGAGGGCCTTCTCTCGTGTGCATGCTGTGACAGGGGTGGCTCAATGCCACTCCATGAGAGTAGGGGCGAAGTCAGATCCCTCGATAGAGACGGTATGTCATTTCGCTACGGTTAACGGTTGACATAATGTCCCTCTGTTGACACGCTAAAATCGTGAACCTGACCGTCGCCCAGCTCATCGCTTTGCCCGTGCTCGCGCGAGCCAGACCAGAGATCGTGTCTGGCCATGATCTTGAGGCCCGCGAAGTGCGCTGGGTGCACACGAGCGAGATCTATGAAATCTCGTCGCTGCTGCACGGGGGAGAGGCCCTGCTCACCACCGGCCTAGGGCTGGTGGCGCTGAGTCCGGATGCTCGGCGCAGCTATATCGCCGATCTGGCCAAGGTCGGAGTAGCGGCAGTTCTGTTAGAACTCGGGCGCACCTTTCCCGAGGCCCCGGAGGGCCTCGTCGACGAAGCCCGACGGGTCGGCCTGCCGCTGATTTTGCTTCACGGCGTCGTTCCGTTTATCGAGGTGACCGAGGTCGCGCACGCCCTCCTGCTCGGTGGCGAACTCGAAGCTCTGCGCGTCTCCTCGGCCGTCACCGAGCGACTGCTGCAAGCACTCGGCGAGGGCTCCGGACTCGTCGGACTAACCGGGCTCCTGAGTGAGATTGCCGGATGCCCCGCGTCGCTCTACGCAGCCGACTCCAGCCTCGTAGCGGGGGTGCCGCTGGACTTGCCTCATGAGCCCGCCCCCAGCGAGGCCACCCCGCTGCGCGTTGCGGTCATCGCGGCCGGAACCGTCTGGGGAGAGCTTGTGCTCGAAGCCGAAGCTTCTCCGCGGCTGCGAGCCATCGCCGAAAGCGCCGCACACGTTCTCGGAGCCGAAGCCGCCCGATCCCACGCGATACCCGTCAGCCGCGATCAGGCCCGCACCGAGCTCCTCCGCGACATCGTGACGGGGCGATACACGGGCGCTGCCGAACTCGCGACCCGCGCGCTCGGAGCGGGGCTCACCGTGCGCCCCGACCACAAAACGGTTGCCCTCTGCGTGCGCCCCCGCTCCGCACGATCAGCGGCGAGCACCGTCATGATCGCTGCGCGAGAGGCGGCCCGACGCGTGCTCGGCGCCGCCCTGGTGGCCGAAGTCGAGGGGGATGTGCTTGTTGCCGCGATCATCCGGCCGGCCGAACTGCGCCCCGTCGTCGCCCGGTTTGCCCACGCCGTCGAGGCCGAACTGCGGTCAACGTCGGGCGGCGGTGTCATGGTGAGCGCCGCCCAGCCCGTTGACGATATCCCTGCCCTCGTGAGCGCTTTTCCCAGCGCTCGAGAGACCGCGCGGCTCGCGATGCGTTTGACCCCCGCGGCCCAAGTGGTTTTGGCCATGGATTTTGCCCTCTACCAACTGCTGTCGTCACTCGTCGACGACGAAGTTCTTGAGCGATTCGTCAACGACCAACTCGGCCCCCTGCTGACCCACGATGCGCGCACCGGTGCCGGGCTTGTGATGACGCTTGATTCCTATCTGGCCGCGGGGTTATCGAAGACCAAAACGGCTGAGGCGCTCGGCATCCGGCGACAAACCCTCTATGGCCGACTAGAGCGCATCAGCCGCATGCTGGGCGGTCTCGACCTCGACAACCGCGAACGCCGCACGGCCCTCGACCTTGCCCTCGTCAGCTGGAGACTGCGGGTCTCGGCTGCGAGCGGCTCGTAACGCAGCGCGCACCGACGAACACAGGGCGTTGCGTGTCGCGGCCTCAGGTGTCGTCCGCATCCGCCTCCGCAGACTCCGCAACGGTGTCTGGTTCACCATCCACGGCGGCGAAATCCACACCGTACTCATCCTCGTCCAGGTGTCCCTCGATCGGCTGAATTATGCCCGGGCCCACTTCATCCTCAACGGTGCCCTCGACGGGTTCACCGGCGACCGCATCATTCGTCACGGTCTGCATCTTCTCCTCGGCAGCAACGAGCGGGTCGGCGGGGTAGTCATCATCGTCGGAGGGCCGCTCTCCGGCGGCACCGTTGGCCCGGCCACCGTCGACATTCGGGGTCTTCACTGTTCCCGCACCGGCCGGATCATCCAGCCCCTGTTCGAAGGGGAGCGCATCGTCGGGGCTATCTGCTGCGGCATCTGAGCGGGCTTTCCCCCCAGAATTCAAGTCGTCACGATTGTTCATGCGCACACGATAGGTCGGGTAGCCCTCAGGCAGCCGAATATGAGGCAAAGGTTCAGCACTCCAGCCTCAACTGCGGTCACCTCGGCGCATACCCCTGCGCCAGGAAGGAGCGCCCTGACAGAATGCAGCCCCGGCAGCGCAAGTCGCGCTTTGGCGTCTCCGCGTGACCTGCTTACCTATACTGCGAAGATGCCAAAAACGCAGCTCATTCATGCTCTCCCCACCGCCCTCGATGAGCACGGGGATGATCTGTGAGCGGCGGTCTCGTCGCCCTGCTGGACGATGTCGCGGCCCTGGCCCGCATCGCGGCCGCCTCCCTGGATGACGTCGCCGCCGGAGCCGCCAAGGCCGGGGTCAAGGCTGCGGGCGTGGTAATCGACGATGCCGCTGTCACCCCCCAATATGTGTCGGGGGCGCAGCCGTCTCGCGAGTTGCCGATGATCAAACGGATCTTCTGGGGGTCGCTCAGAAATAAGCTGCTGATCATCCTGCCGGCGCTGCTGCTCATCAGTGCCTTCATCCCGACGGTGATTCCGTTCATCCTCATGCTGGGCGGCACCTACCTCTGCTACGAGGGAGCGGAGAAGGTGTGGCACAAGCTTCGCGGTCACTCCGAGGCGAAAGCTCCGGCAGTTGAGCGGGGTCCCGACGCGGAGGCGAAGGTCACCAAGGGTGCCATCACGACCGACTTCATCCTCTCCTGCGAGATCATGGTGATCTCGATGAACGAGGTGGCCGAGGAGTCTCTGTGGCTTCGAGCGGTCATTCTGGTCGTCGTCGCGTTCGCGATCACGATCCTCGTCTACGGTGCTGTCGCCCTCATCGTCAAGATGGACGACATCGGCCTGCACCTGACCACCAAAAAGTCAGCGGGTTCGCAGCGTCTTGGCGCGCTGCTCGTCAAGGGGATGCCCGCCGTGCTGGCCACGATCACTCTTATCGGCACGATCGCCATGCTGTGGGTCGGCGGTCACATCATGCTGCAGGGGGTCTACGACCTCGGGTGGCATCTGCCGTATGACCTGGTTCATGTCCTCGAGTCGCCGTTCGCGGGGGTCCCGGTTGTGGGCGGCTTTCTCGTCTGGCTCGTGAACACCCTGTGTTCGGCCGTCCTGGGCCTCGTGTGGGGCCTCGTCGCCATGGCCGTCTTGCACCCCCTTCTCGCTGTTCTGCCGTTCGGCAAGAAGGATGACGGGCACGAGGAAGGCGCTGTTCGCGCAGCGGTCGGCGGGTACCGGCCGGCACAACCGGACGTCGATTCCCACTCCTAGCTCGGTGCGATCGCGCTCGTGGTGGCTCGTCGCACCAAAAGAGCCTAGACAGAGCCCGGGGCATCTCCAGTTAGCGAGGGACTGGAGCTGGGCGGTCATGACGACGGCGACGAGGCGATGCCGATGATCATCGATTGCCGCTGCGGATGCTGCGCTCTACGAGGCCAAAGCCTTGGGACGGGACCGGGTGGTGCGGGCACGCCCAACGGCGACGGCCTGAACAGGTTCGACACCGACTGCCCTCCTGGGCACATCGCCGTTCGGTGTCAACGTTCACGCCCCCGCCCACGTATCCCCGCGAACAGAGCGTTGATCAGGGGGATCCCGGAGCCGACGATTAACACCCAGCCGAGCACTTGCTCGCTCTGCTTGAGGTAGATTCCGCCGAGAAGCAGGCCGGCAAAGATGATCGCCGAAAGCACCCGCCGGGCGAGGTTCTCGAATGATCGGATTCGGCGGTCTAGCCCCGGAGTCCTCACAGCGAGCTGGCCGCGCTGTATCAGCGTGCTGAGGTCATCCAGCTGCCGAGGAAGGCGCGCAATATCGCCCGCTGTCGTGAGAAGTTGCTGAACCAGGTCGCGCGCCGCAGCTCCGCTCTCTTGTTGGGTGAGCCGCGCCGCGTACGGCTCGATCGCTGTCCAGATGTTGAATGACGGGTTGAGCGCCGTGCACACCCCCGACGTCAGTGAGACTGCGCGGATGATCAGCAGGAGATCCTCGGGAAGCTGAAACGGCATGCTTCGCATTGTCCGACCGAACTTGTCACCGAAATCCTTGAACTCACTGGGGTCAATATTCTGCAGTTCGGCAAAGCCCATACCGCCGAACCGGTCGAAGAGCTCGCCCAGTGCCAGCTCGAGCGGGGCACTTTCCGCGCTGGGCAACAACATTCCCATGGCGCGGATGCTAGAGACCAGACCCGAGGCGTCGCGGGCTGCGACCGCAATGACGAGGCTCCGCAAACCTTCTCTAAGGGATTCGGGAACTTCGCCCATCATGCCGAAGTCCACAAAGGTGAGCGCCCAGTCGGAGTCGGGTCCGGCCTCCGGCGTCACGAAAATGTTGCCCGGGTGGGGGTCTGCATGGAAGAACCCGTAAGTGAAGATTTGGTCGAACATGGCGCTCGACAGCCCCTCAGCGACCGCCGCCGGGTCGATCCCCAATGCCCGAAGACTCTCCCGGTCACTGATCTTGATCGCCGTGACGTCGGAGAGTGTCAGCACACGTCGTGTGGTCCGCTCCCACACCACGGTCGGCGCCAGCACTGTGGGGTTATCGGCAAAGTTGTCCGCGAAACGTTCGGCATTTACGCCTTCGTGAAGGTAGTCGATCTCCTCCATGCTGACTGAGGCAAACTCCCTCAACAGTGCGGGCAGGTCGACTCGTCGCGAAATGAACGCGACGCGGTTCAGCCAGCCCGCGATTTTCTGCAGCGCGGCAAGGTCGACCGTCACAATCGCGTCGATTCCCGGGCGCTGGACCTTCACGACGACGTGCTCGAAACCCACTAGCTCCGCGTCCGCGGGTGCCAGTTTCGCCCGGTGCACCTGGCCCAGGGACGCCGCAGCCAGCGGTGACGGATCGAAGAACGAGTATGCCCGCTCCAGCGGCACTCCGAGATCGGCTTGTGCGAGTTCGCGAACGTCGTCAAAAGGGGCAGCTGGCACCTCGTCCTGCAGCCCTTCAAGCTCGCTCGTGATCTCAGGCGGCAAGACGTCGAGCCTTGACGACATGAACTGCCCGACCTTGATCATCAGGCCTCCGAGTTCAACGGCCAGAGCCTGAAAATGTCGGGCGATTCCGCTCACTCTCCGCGCACGAGTTCGACGCGATATCCGCGCCAACCCGACGCGAGGCAGCAACACCTCGAACCACCACTCCTGCACGATGTAGCGGGAGGCAAACCGCATAATTTTGCGATATCGGGCGCGGAGGTGTCGGTCCGTGGCCATCAGGTCTCTCTCACATCACCGCGGAGGCGAGTGTCGGTCATTCCCGGGCGAGGATCGCGTAGATCTTGCGGCGAGCCTCATCGATTACCGTGACCGCCTCCTGAGCCTGCTCGTTGGTACCTCCGCGTGCCACCTGCACCACGGCGTGGGCGAGGTTCGCGGCAGCTTTCGGCAACACCTTGGAGCGGGTGCTGTCACTAGCGGTGGTCGCTTCCCAGGGTGCGCGCCGAGCGGTCGAGGCTTCACCCCTTCCGCTCTCAGTGAGCGAGTATGTCTTTCGACCGTCGGACTCTTCGGACTGGATGAGACCTTCATCCGCGAGCAGCTGAAGCGTCGGGTAGACCGATCCCGGGCTGGGTTTCCAGCTACCGTTGCTGCGCTTCTCAATCTCGCGAATGATCTGGTATCCATGCATCGGTCCTTCTGCGAGGAGGGCAAGGATGCCGGCGCGAACATCGCCGCGGCCCATCCGAGGTGCGACTCTCCGCTCAAACTCGGAGTGCAGATTCTCTACCGTTTCCCACAGGCCGAAGCCCGGTTCGTTTGCGCTGTTCATTGCTGAACCTTCTCCCAGAGATGGGTCCACCATTGGACCCTGCCTATTCCTAACGATACGTCGCTAACTCACCAGGCGATAGGCATGCTTTTGGCTTCACGGTGCCGGAACGAATCCCGGCCCTGGATAGAGGAAGACCGGCTCCTCGCCGCGAGCTTGAGCCAGCGTGACAGCCGCTCTGTTTGGGCCGTTGGGTTCGGTGCGCTCGACGATGACACCGGTGTTGTCCGGGGCATAAAAGTCTTCATCGAACGGGCGGAGCCCCAGTAGTGCGCACATCTGCACGAGATGCTCGTGGGTGAACTTATCCGGGTCACGCTTGGCGTCAGGATCCCACACACTGCCCATGGGAAAGTTTCTACCTCCACCATCGAATTCCCACCTGTTGGAATCGGCAACCCGCACACCCAACGTGTATCCGACCGGGGCTGCGTTGGGCACGATCTCGTACATCTCGATTTTCCGCTGACCATACATTTCGGGGAGACCGGGGGAGTTCATCGTGTGGGGAAAATCTGAAACACTCACGGAGCGGATGCCGCCTTGGGCAAACCACATCATGGGCGAATGCGGATCCTGCCCCCTCCAACTCGTGTCGAACACGGCAGTCCACTGCGGGTCAGCGGTCTGCACGAATAGCTCCCGGCGTGGCTCCCCAGTATCCAAGGGGAGCAGTCTGGAGAGAAGCGCGCCCAGATCATCAGCCACGACAGTGCGCTGCCGCAACGGCGATCCGTACTCGCGACGCACATACTGGCCGCGCACCCCATTGATGAGCTCGGCCACTGCCCGCTCCCGCGGGGCATTGACGAAGAGCACGCACCCAGTCACCGGCAGCCACCGACCACCAAGCAATAACTCATCGATGTACTTCGCCCAAGATCGTACGGCCATCATTCATCCCCACCTCTTGACTAGCGGCCACAGCCGGATCCACCATGAGCAAGGCTCACTCGGCAGAATCGATTGTCGAATGATAGCGATAGTCACGAGGTCAGGGGGTGACTCGACAGCTACGCATGTTAACCACTGAAGACTCTAGGGAGTTGCGCTGCCGAGGGCGAACAGTACGCTGCGGTCTGGGCTGAGGTTCGATCCGACAGCACCACTGAAACCAGTGTCGTGAGTGCAAGCAGAGTTGGAATTCGCATGTATGTATCGGTAGGGCCAGGGAACGGCCCGCCGGCGACCTTCGAGATCGGCCGGCTGGTTGCGACGACCGCAGAAGATGGAACACGCGTACTTACCGCTGCCATCTCGAACACGGGAGGGCGTGCCCTCGACCTGAGCGGCACACTCAGCCTTACTGAAGGACCAGCGGGTCTATCAGCAGGGCCGTTCGACGGACACAAGTCGCTCACTGTGGCACCAGGCCGTACAGGTCAGATGTCCGTCATGCTCGAAGATGCGATTCCCGAAGGACCCTGGCTTGCAACACTCCAGGTGCGAAGCGGACTCATCGTCCAAGACCTCACAAGCGAAATCACCTTCTCCAACGACGCCCGAGCCGAAGGTGACCCAAGGATCAGAGCCTCCTACATAATCGTGGCGACGGTCTTAGCAGTGGCTATCGTCGCAAGTCTGCTCCTGTGGAACCGCAGGCGACTACGGAAGGCCGTCTCGCTCAAGGTTCTATCGCCATGACTTCGACGACGACCCGGGGGACATCGGCGCCTTCGGCGTCCAAACGCCTTCGCGTGCGTCGCGCCCGTGTCGGTGCGTCATCGATATAGCCGTAGAGCCCGGTCGGGGTGTCGGTGACCATGTAGCGGACATCGCGCCACAGCAGCCGTACCGGCACCGCGCCCTGGAGCCACACTGTCACAGTTTCGTGTTTCACCTGCATGACATCCACCTTGCACTATTCGAAAGTATGTTCGAAGGTTAACGAGCATAAGCGAGCAGCGAAAGAAATGGAACACGGGCAGGGTCGATGCGTCATTCACCACAGGACGCCTTCGACACCGCCGCGCGCCGTGCGTCCAACCCGTCCACCGCGTGGCATCCGATCCTCGCCGCGGTCGAAACGGAACCGGGCCGCTGGTACATGGTCGACGCGACGAACAAGTGCTACGGCATCATCCGCTTCCTCGCGATCAACGGGTATCGAGTGGTGACGTGGGCGGAGCGAAGCGAGGACCGGCGGCTGATCGGGTACTACACCTCGCTCAAGGCCGCTGCCGTTGCTACGCACCACCTGTTTGTGCGGTCCCATGGGCAATCCTTGCCCGAACATCTTCCGTCGCAGTCCGTTCGCGGAAGCGCCGAACCATGAGGCACACCTGATCAGATGGCTGATCGCCCCTGCGTGGAAAGCCACGCCTCGGTGCCATCGAGGGGCTGGACAGGTTCGATCGAAACTGACCAAGAGGGTACCCGAGAAGCCCCGCCAGTCCAGGCAAAGCAAAGAGCAGCGCCGCCATGATGAACCCGCTGGCAACCTCGATGGCGATCTGGCGCCAGTAGGACCTATCATGGCGCAGTACCTCCCGCATCCGCAGGGGTGGCTCGGGCGGTGGAACCTCAAGAGGTGGCGGGCCGGCACTGTCGACCACAACGGATGGGGTGCGACGTCGCCAAAGGGTAAGCATGCCAAGAGGACAGGGGCTACGAGGCCTAGTAGCCGCTGAGGGTCCTGACGGTGTTGCTGCGCCGTCCCAGCAGGAGGGCAATCAGTGGAAGTGAACAAAGAATCACCATGTATCGCAGGAGATCCAAGCCGACTGATGCGATGACGTAGGCATCGGTTGGACGAAGAACGAGGAGTGCGAACGCCGCGCCGAGTGCCGTCGGCGCCAACACCAACAGGGCACATTCCGTGGTCATCATTCTGAGAAAGTCTGCCGTCGCCATGCCAAGCAAACGGTATAGAGCGAGGTCTGCTCGGCGGGCGAACCACCATGAGCTCGCCAACAGGAGAACTGCTGCAGCGACAGCGACCCATCCCCAGTCCATTAGACGTGCCGGGGCGATCGATAGACCTGCTCCGTCGGTTTGTTGGCCGAGCTCCGACACCTGAACAGGCTCACCGAACCACCCTCGCGCTGCCGAGCCGACGTCGAGAAACGCGGCCGGTTCAGTGGAGACGTAGCAGATCTTTGTGGCTCCGGAAGGTTCTCCGAGGCGAATCACGTTCCGGTTGATGCCGTCAATTCGCGACCGGTGCTCCGAAGTCCATTCGACGCGGGTTGACGATTCGGCTCCGGTGGCCTTGTCCACGACTGTGAACCGCGATCCAGGGACGGCGCTCAGCAGGTCGGCCAACTCGTTGGGAAAAATGGCATTGCTTCCCGAAAAAGGAGGCGGCCCGTCGTTCCATGCGGCGGCGGGAAACCTTGGAGTGACGGTACTTTCTCGCCACGTCTGATTACCGGTTTGCGGGAACTCAATGTCTCGCTCAGAAGTGATTGCCCCCGCGGCGCTGACGCCGGAGATGGAGTTGAGGGCATCGCAGCGTGACGCATCCAATGTTGCCGATGTGGCGGATGCAATGGTGAAAACGAAGCGGCCGGTCTGCACTTGTTGGTGCCATTTGTGTGCGTAGCTTCCTGCTTCGAGCGTGCTCGCGGCGGCGATTCCTCCACCGGCAAGGAGCGAGACGAAAAACAGGATCAGCCCGAAGCCCAGGGAGGCTCGGAGGTTGGCTAGAGCCTCGGAGATGGGAAGAGGCATGACCATCATGGCATGTCCAATTGGAGATCCAGCCTTGTGTCGCATTGCTCCGCAACGATTGGATCGTGGGTGGCGATGATGACGGCGGTACCCTCCTGGGTGCAGCGCCGAAGCGTCTGGATAACGGCCGTTCGCGAGTATGGATCGAGGGAGGCTGTGGGTTCGTCCGCCAAGAGCATTCGTGGCCTCGACACCACTGCTCTAGCCACGCCAACGCGCTGACGTTCGCCTCCACTAAGTCGATACACCGGAGTGTGAGCGAATGCGCCGAGCCCAAGATCGTCCAAGGTCTTGGAGGCATGCATCCTCGCCGCTCCGGGGTCAGCCCCGCGGATGAGCGTCGGCAGCATCACGTTATCGAGCGCGGTTCGCCGTGACAGCAACGGCGAAGCCTGCGGAGCCCACTCGATGTGCCCGCGGGACCCGTCAAATCGCAGTTCGCCGCTGCTGGGGTCAGTGAACCCCGCGATGATCGAGAGGAGAGTGGATTTTCCCGAACCGGACGGGCCGACAATCGCCAACGACTGCCCAGCCTCCACGGTGAATGTCAGGTTCATAAACAGAGACCGCGATCCGATGGACTTGCCCAATCCCTCGACAGTCAGGAGCACTTGGTCGGCTCCACGGTTGCCCCAACCTGGAGTTTTTCGCCGATGCTCAATGATCCGGACACCACGGCGAGGCCGTCGCGGCTTGCCCTGATGTCCACCGCAACCCAGCGTGGCTTGTCGGGGTCCACTCGGACGCATTGTGCTCCGGTGGCGTCTGTCACGATCCCTGCGCTGGGGACTTCAACGTCTCCATCTAGTGCTTGTCTCACCAACTGCCCGCGCACCACGACCTGGTCTGCGGCTATCACACCCTCCACCCCGGGCAGTGAGACGACTGCGAGCCTGCTGCGTGTCTCGTCCAGTTCATAGGTAACGCCGGCAATTTGGAAGGCTTCTTCCGGGTCTGCCGTCACCCTGGCCTCGTTTGCAATCTCAATGCGTGTTGGGCGCGTCGCCGCTCCGGGCTGTTCCGAGGGGGATGATGGAGGGATGGCAACGCTGTCTCGGGTGACTAACTCCGCTGAGGTAATACGGGCGGTACCGCCGAGAATCGTTTCGCCAGGAGCCGGAGCGGGCTTTCCGACCGCTAGTTGCACTGAACCCACAACGTAGCCTTCATATGGCAGATAGACGATCCATGCCGGGTCGAACGAATTGACCGACGAGCCGGCTCCCAGCGCCGCCCCAAGCTGACGGATGCCCCGCGTGGTTTGCCAGGTAGCGGCGTCGTCGGGAGCATGCGAATGTCCAAGTTGCCGAAGCATTTCGTTCAATGCCCGCACATCCTCGCCGCGCAGTCCCGAATCGATTTGGCGATGGAACGGAATGCTTGTGTGTGCAGCGATACGGGTAACACCATCGACCAACGCAATTGAGTGGCCGCTAGAGAGCGATGCCCCGCCGGTGACGTTGACGCGCTGAACAACTCCGGACCACGCGGGGGAGACGATGTCGACGGTCGGGCTCCATTGCAGGATCACGTCCACGCCGCGGTCAATGTCCTGGTCGGCGGCCCCGACCGGAACCCACACCTCCACTTTGTCGTCGTCCAAAGTGAGAGAGCGGCTCACTCCACTTAGTCCGGCGACCATGACAAGCGGAAGCAGCACCCATGTGAGCAGGCCCACGACAGGCAGAAGTCGATATTTCTTCGTTTGGCCCATTTGTTCCCCCTAACTCGTATAGTAACGAGCATTCGTTCATTTTTTTCGTGGGGGAACGGTAATGACAACAACAACAACAACAACTTTGCGTGGCCGCAAGGCGCTCTTTGCAGCTTTGTTCATCGCGCTTGCCACAGCATTGTCAGTCGCAGCGCCAATGCAGGCCACTGCGTTCGGGGTGCAGCAGTCTCCGAACGGGGTGTACGGCGGCTCAAGTTTCTTCACAAACGGCTATCAGGCCTCGGGTTTAACTATGAGCTTTGATGGAGCCTCGTCGCAGCGATGCGTGCAGATCGCGCATAGTTCGTCATATACGCCGGTCACGGGATCGCTGCGCTGCGCCACCAGTGGAACAGTTTCCTACATCCACCCGACTTCAGTTGCGCAATTTGTGGGTGGCCTGCACACGGGGACCATTGGCAGCCAGAGCTGGAGATCGTAAGCGGATAGTGGCAGGTATCCGCACCCTCGGACGAGGCGCTGGGAGCGCCGCCATCGCCGTCGTCCTTGGCACATTGATGGCTGGTTGCTCGACCAATGACGGCTCGGTGATCGGCGCTGACCTCATGACAGTTGCCGGGGCGCGGGTCGCCGCGGAAGCTGCCAATTCAGAGGCCGCGATCGCCATCCTTGAGGATGGGGAAATTACTGTCGAGGAGTATGAGTCAACCCTGGGCAGGTACGAAGAGTGTGCATCGGAACATGACCGAAAGTTTACGGGTCGGGTGGAGGACCCGATCAACGGTCACCGAATCTACTCACCGTACGAGTACTGGGGCTCCCCAGAGTCCGAGTTCTCGCCGGAGGTGAGCGCTTGCGCCCTGGAGCGTGACCTGATCGAGCTCGCGTACATCAATCAGTTTGATCCGATCAGCGATCCAGTCATTCTCACGGAAACCAGGGAGTGCTTGGTACGGCTAGGCAACGCAGTGACAGGAAACGAGCGGAACTTCTTGGATTTTCAAGACGATCCCGATCTTGATCCTGCGGAGCTAATCGACTGTGGAGCCGAGTCGTCATTTCGACATTGGCCGAACATACCGTTCTCTATCGGATGATCTACCTGAGAAGGCCCCGAGAAATCGGGGCCTTCTGCTTGCCCGGCTGGCCGCCGCAAGCCGGGTGATCCAGGACGACGAAAGCCCGCATGCGTCTCGGACGCCCCCCATGGGGGGCAGACGGATCTGACTCCGCGTCGATAGGGTGCGAACAAGAGCATGACTCACTCACTTGAAGGGCGGCATCGTGAAAGGCATGAAATCAGTAACGGCGCTCGGAATTGGGCTCGCCGTGTCACTGGCTACAGTCCAGCCTGCGGCGGCCACCGAAGCCCCGCAGACAGTGAACACAGCGCACACCAGCAGCGAAATCCTCGACGCATCGGCAAGAGCCGCCGCCGCCATGCAGGACTTCGGTATCGCGCCCGGCAACTACATCCATGTCGACCAGGCCGACGCGGCGTTCTTCGACGAGGTGGCCGACCTCGCGCTGGCAGACATGGCCGAGCCGACGCCCGCACCG
Organism: Salinibacterium hongtaonis; assembly: GCF_003065485.1. Taxonomy (GTDB): domain Bacteria; phylum Actinomycetota; class Actinomycetes; order Actinomycetales; family Microbacteriaceae; genus Homoserinimonas; species Homoserinimonas hongtaonis. Next base: position 1,243,661 of record NZ_CP026951.1, on the reverse strand, counting down.
GGTACCGCGTGCACCCCGGGTGGACGGGCAGCGTACGCAGCTCAGATCGCCGCCGTAAACTCCGCCCGGGACAGCAACGCTCGGACGCCGGCGCAGGAAACGATGTACATGTACTTGTCGCACTACATCGACATGTCGCCGAGCCACGTCGGGACTACGTGCAACCACAACTCCGAGGCCCCAAGATACAGTGCATGGATCACCAGCAGCGATCGGAACGCATATGACCAGTTCCTCGCCACGATGAACCTCACGAGCGCGGTTACGACTTTTGGTGACGCCGTTTCAGCTGCAGGTGTACTCCAGGGTTCGCCCAACTTGACGCGCAACATTAGCAAGGTCGCCGACGCGGCGGCGTTCCTGACCGAGGCTGCCGACTTCACCTTTTCGGCTAACGCAGCTCTGGGCCTCGCCGATCAACTTGTCGTCTCGCACCAGAACGGAGACACCGCTGAGCAGGCGATCGCAGATCTGGAGGCCTCGCTCTCTCCTGACATGCCAACCACGTATGCGGCGGCTGCAACGGGGGTTGCCGCCGCCTTGCTGGCGCCGTCGATCGTCCTTCCCGTGGTGGGCATCGGGCTCGCCGTACTCCCTGTGTATACGATGCTCGGTGCCACGATCATCAACTACGCGGCATGGTCGTCCCTGATCTACACATCGAACAGCCGAGTGAGTGGCAGGATGATGCGCTATCTCGGCATGTGACGCCGTGACGCCTCGCATGACGAACTCTCGCACGCTGTTGAGCTGCCCGTCGTGCGAGGCGCCATTTGAGCAGGGGGAAGCGCTCTGCTTCACCTGCCATTCACCACTATCCACCGGCTGGCAATCAGCAAAGGGCGCTTACAGCGACTACCGACGTCGGCGTGCGGCCCGCATTGCAGCGGCGGGGACAGGGATCGTATATTGCGCGGCGTTCTTCTGGCTGATCGCCGCCCACGCTCCACTCTGGTCCCGTTACAAGTTCGGCTCGGGGCGGGATGTGATTTTCGCAACGGAAATCCTCATCCTGCTCGGAGCGGGCCTGCTCACCTACGGGAAGCCAGGGCGCACACTCCACCACTACCCCTCCTTCGCGCTGATCAGACGGGGAGCGCCCAGATGGTGGAAGGGGCTGGGAGCATCGGCGATACTCGTCGGCTCCGCAGTCCTCGGGCTCGAAGGGGTTCTCCGCCCCGCCCTCGAAGACCGTGGCAGCAACTCAATCCTGCACTCGCAGGCGGAGATCGCAGCAGCAATAGACACCTGGGTATGGACCACATACCTGGCTGTCGCTCTTGTTCTGGCCTGGAACCTCATTGCCACACGCCTCCCACCGCAGGTCCTCTCACCAGGGTGGCGTCAACAGCTCATGGAGAACCAGGAACGCAAGGCTGCGCGACTCGGCGAATAACCCGCTCACACCCGCTGACAGGGCGGCCCGCTACGACGACCGATTCAGACGGCGGCAACAAGCGAGCCCCGTTGCTCTAGGAGTACAGTGGCTGACCGGAATGGCCCCGCGCCACCATAACTTCAGAGTTGGCGACACGATGACTGAGCTTTTGCGCGAGCGCTCCCACATCCAAGCGGCGATTCAGGATATTTGTGACGCGTTGATCTCAGAAGAACTCAGTGTGAAATACAAGCCGCATTCGCCGGCACCGCTCGTTCTATGGTGTGCCTAGCGCCCAATGGGCATGAAAAAGGGCCGGTACCCAGATTTCTCTGCGTACCGGCCCAATTCTCTGAACAATCTGCGTAGATTGTCCGAAGTACTCTCTGTGTCCGAAGGGGGACTTGAACCCCCACGCCCTATACGGGCACTAGCACCTCAAGCTAGCGCGTCTACCATTTCCGCCATCCGGACTGGATGTGTTGCTTGTGGCAACGAGGTAAAACTTTAGCACGACTGGAGAGGCTCATTTGTCCACTCGCCGCCGCCCGGGCGAGTCGCGCTCGTGCGGCTAGTACCGTTGAGTGATGACCTCGGATGCACACCTCGACGAGACGGCCCTGATCACCCGCGATCTGATCCGTTTTGACACCAGCAACTATGGAGAGGGTCGCTCAAATGGCGAGGCTGACGCGGCCGAATACGTTGCCGCGAAACTCTCGGCCCTGGGCTTGACCCCTCAGTTGTTCGAAAGCGAGCCCGGCAGGGTGAGCGTGGTTGCCCGCGTCGAAGGCGAGAGCCACGACGAGGCACTTGTCGTCCACGGGCACCTCGATGTGGTTCCGGCGATTCCCGAGAACTGGAGCGTCGACCCATTCGCTGGCGTGATCAAGGACGGCATGATCTGGGGCCGAGGCGCGGTCGACATGAAGAACATGGATGCCATGATCCTCACGGCCCTCGGCGACATCCTCGGCTCGGGCAGGCGGCCAGCGCGCGACCTCGTTGTTGCCTTCTTCGCCGACGAGGAGGCCGGGGGAGTCTTGGGCTCCGGCTATTTGGTGCGCGAGCATCCTGAGCTGTTCGCCGGCGCGACCGAGGCAATAAGTGAGGTTGGCGGCTACTCAATCACGGTCGGCGACCAGCGGGCTTACCTGCTGCAAACGGGGGAGAAGGCCCTCATTTGGGCCAAGCTCGTCGCCCGCGGCCCCGCAGCCCACGGCTCCCGCATCATCACAAACAATGCGGTGACGCGCCTGGCCGAGGCGGTTGCCGCCGTCGGGCGGCTCGAATGGCCCGTGCGCCTCACCGACACAACCGAGCAGCTTCTCGGGGAGATCGCGCGCATTCTGGGCACCGACCCTCAGCGCGTTGGTCCCGAAGAACTTGCGCTGTCGACGGGCACCGCATCCAGTTGGATCCAGGCGTCGCTGCGCACGACCGCCAACCCCACCGTGCTCACAGCGGGCTACAAGCACAACGTTATCCCCGACACCGCAGAGGCGCTCATCGACGTTAGGGCGTTCCCCGGCGAAGAGGATGCCGTGATGGCGGCGATTCAGGATGCGGTCGGCCCCGATATCGAGGTCGTCACGATGTTTCGCGATATCGGCACGGAGACCACGTTCGACGGAGCCCTCGTCGACGCCGTCAAGGCAACGCTCGAACGGCACGACCCCGGAGCCCCCGTTTTGCCGTACTTTCTCGCGGCGGGCACCGACAACAAGGCGCTCAGCAAGCTGGGCATTCGCGGTTATGGGTTCGCGCCGCTCAAGCTGCCTGCCGATCTCGACTTTCCCGGAATGTTCCACGGCGTCGACGAGCGCGTGCCACTCGACGCGCTCGTGTTCGGCAGGCAGGTTCTCCGCGACCTGTTGCTGGAATACTGATTCGGCCCGGCCGCCTGCTCTCAGCGTTCCCGACCGCGCCACCACCTACTGAGGAGACCCGTGAGTTTTATCGAGGCGATCATCCTGGGCCTTATCCAGGGTCTAACCGAGTTTCTGCCGATTTCGTCCAGCGCGCACCTGCGCATCGTCGGCGAGGTTCTGCCCTCAGCAACCGACCCCGGCGCCACCTTCACGGCGATCACGCAGCTCGGCACCGAGGCTGCCGTGGTCATCTTCTTCTGGAAGGACATCACCCGCATCATCGGCCGGTGGTTTCGGCACTTCCGCTCCGCAGAGGGCATTCCCAAGAATGACCCGGATGTTCGCCTCGGCTGGCTGATCATCATCGGCACCATTCCCATCGTCTTGGTCGGCTTCTTTGCGCAGGAATACATCCGCTCGGTCTTTCGGTCACTGTGGGTCGTCGCGATTGTGCTGATTGTCTTCGGCATCCTGCTCGGCCTGGCCGACCTACTCGGCAAGCGCACCCGCGAGATGAGCGAGATGACCTACCGCAATGGCGTGCTCATTGGGCTCGCGCAGATGCTCGCGCTGATCCCCGGTGTCTCCCGCTCCGGCGCCACAACGACCGCCGGGCTGGCCCTCGGTTACACCCGGCCAGCGGCGGCCCGGTTCGCGTTTCTGCTGGCGATTCCCGCCGTCTTTGGCAGCGGGCTCTATGAGCTGCAGCACAGCCTGGGCGAGCCTGCGGGCTACTACGGCTATGCCGAGACCGCTGTTGCGACCGTCGTCGCCTTTGGTGTTGGCCTCGCCGTGATCGCGTTCCTCATGAACTACATCTCGAAGCACTCGTTCCTGCCGTTCGTGATCTACCGCCTCCTTCTGGGTGGCACTCTGCTCGTGCTGTTGTCGGTGGGGGTGCTCGACCCGCTCTAGGCTTGAGGGGTGAAGTCCTGGAGCCATCCCGCCGTCCCCGCCCTGCCCGGTACCGGACCCGTGCCCGAGCTCTACGACACGGCAACAGCCTCGCTCAAGCGAGCCTGCGCCACCCCTCACGCGTCGCTCTACGTCTGCGGCATCACGCCGTACGACGCGACCCACATGGGCCATGCGGCCACCTACCTTGCGTATGACAGCCTCGTGCGACTGTGGCTCGACGCCGGCAAGGATGTTCGCTACGTGCAGAACATCACCGATGTGGATGACCCGCTGCTGGAGCGTGCGGCGGCCACCGGTGTCGACTGGCGCGAGCTGGCCGAGTCGCAGATCGATCTGTTCCGCAGCGACATGCAACTGCTGGCGATCATCCCGCCGCAGTACTACGTGGGCGTAACCGAAGTCATCGATGATGTTGCGGATGCCGTGGCCACCCTTCTCGAGCGCGGCACGGCATACCGAGTCCCCAGCAACGACGCTGACGACGACATCTACTTCGACAGCATTGCCGCGGAGGCCCAGGGCCCTTGGAAGCTCGGCAGCGAAAGCAACCTCGACCGCGAGACGATGCTCGCCCTTTCGGCGGAGCGCGGGGGAGACCCCGACCGGCCAGGAAAGCGTGACCCGCTCGACCCGCTGCTATGGCGGGCAGAGCGCTTGGGCGAGCCAGCCTGGGACACCGTGGTGGGCCGCGGGCGACCCGGATGGCACATCGAATGCGCCGTTATCGCGCTCGATCACAACGACCACACGATCACGGTCAACGGCGGCGGCTCCGACCTCGTGTTTCCCCACCACGAGTTCAGCGCCGGCCACATCTCAGCCCTCACAGGTCAACCCCTGGCGGAGATCTACTCCCACGCGGGAATGGTCGCCTACCAGGGCGAGAAGATGAGCAAGTCGCTCGGCAACCTGGTGCTGGTGTCACGCCTTGTGGAATCCGGCGTCGACCCTCGCGCCATCCGGCTGGCCCTTCTCGCCCAGCACTACCGCACCGACTGGGAGTGGACGGATGCCCATCTCGCGCAGTCGCGGCAGCGACTAGAAACGTGGTTGCAGTGGGCTGCCGGGGCCAAGGCATCGGCGGATGACCCCCTGCTCGATACCCTTCGTTCTGTGCTGCAGCACGATCTCGATACGCCCGCTGCTGTCGCGGCTGTAGATGCACGCATCGCGTCGGGTGTTGCGGCTACGTCGGTGGCCGTGGCGGCAATCGACGCGCTGCTGGGTATTCGGCTCTAGCCGCGACCGCCGCGGCCATCCCGGCCGTCGGCACGGCCATCGCGGCCGTCTCCGCGGTGCCGCAGGTACTTTTCAAACTCCTGAGCGATGGCCTCGCCGCTCGCCTCGGGGGAGTCGACGGTGTCGCGCGCCTGCTCGAGCTGCGCGATGTAGCTGGCCATCTCTTCGTCCTCACCGGCGAGAGTGTCGATGTTCTCTTCCCATGCGGTCGCCTGCACCTCAAGCTCGTCGCGCGGCACGGTCACGCCGATCAAGGCTTGCAGCTTGTCGAGCAGCGCAAGGGTCGCCTTGGGCGACGGCACGCTGTGCACATAGTGGGGAACGGATGCCCACACCGAGAGAGTGGGAACATCCGCCTTCTCGCAGGCCTCGGCGAGCACACTGAGAATGCCGACAGGGCCCTCATAGGTGCTGCGCTCGAGCTCAAAGTCCTTGCGCAGTCGTTCGTTCTCACTCGTGATGAAGATCGAGATGGGGCGGGTGTGCGGCACATCGGCCAGCATCGATCCGAGAAAAATAACGCCCTCGATCGACCGGTCTTCTATGGTCTCCACGATCTCGGAGGCGAAGATCTTCCAGTTGCGTGACGGCTCCGTGCCGAGAAGCAGGTAGATATCACCCTCGTCCTCTGGGCCGAAGACGGTCGCACCGGGCCACACAATCGAGCGGCTGCCATCGTCGTCGATCTTTACCGAGGGGCGGTTGAACTGGTAGTCGAAGTAGTCTTCGGGGTCAACGGCAGCGATGGGTCGCACGGCGAGCGATTCGCGCAGCGCGACGACGGCATTGCTGGCGGCGTCTCCCGCGTCGTTCCAGCCCTCGAACGCGACGACGAGTAGCCGCCCGCCAAGGATCTTGTCAGCCACGATTCCCTACTTCCTTCGCGATCACATCCGATCGCCTGCCATCAAGGATAGAACCCCCGGCAGGGCGTGCGCTCTCGGCCCCGTAGACTCGAAGGTGTGACCGACATTCTCCCCTCTGGCGTTTTTTGGGACATGGACGGCACCATCGTCGATACCGAGCCCTATTGGATGCGTGCCGAGCGAGAGCTGGCCGATGAATATTCCATCTCGTGGGGCCCCGAAGACGCGGTGCAGCTCGTCGGTGCCGCCCTGCTCCACTCGGCCCAGGTGTTCCAGGGTCGTGGCGTTGACCTGCCCGCCGAGGTCATCATCGAGCGGCTGAGCTCACGCGTTTCTGACCAGATTCGGCAGGCAGTGCCCTGGCGTCCCGGCGCGCGGGAACTGCTCCTCGACCTGCGCGAGCGTGGCGTGCCGACCGCACTGGTCACGATGTCGTACCGCGAAATGGCGGAGCTGGTGGCCGACTCGATCGGCTTCCCCGCCTTCGATGCGGTGATCTCCGGCGACTCAGTAACCCACGGCAAGCCGCATCCTGAGCCGTATCTGCACGCCGCGTCACTTCTCGGGGTCGACCCCACGGAATGCGTGGCGCTGGAGGATTCACCCACGGGCATCGCGTCCGCCGTCGCGGCCGGCATGGCCACGATCGGCATTCCCGCCCACGTTGACCTGCCCCACAGCACCGAATACACGCTGTGGCCCACACTTGACGGGCGAAGCACCGGTGATCTTGCCGCTGTGCTCGCCACGTCGCGAACGAAAGAAGTCAATCTATGACCGGATTCAGCGGTCCATTCCGCGTCGGCGACAAGGTGCAACTCACGGGGCCCAAGGCTCGCCTGCACACGATCATTCTTGAGCCGGGCAAGGTGTTTCACTCCCACCGCGGCACGATCGACCACGACGCTATCGTCGGCCTTCCCGATGGCTCGGTGATCACCAACTCGCAGGGCGACGAATACCTGGCGCTTCGTCCCCTGCTCAACGACTACGTCATGTCGATGCCGCGGGGCGCCGCGATCATCTACCCCAAGGATGCTGCCCAGATTCTGGCGCTCGGCGACGTCTTTCCCGGCGCAACCGTTGTGGAGGCCGGTGTCGGCTCCGGCGCGCTGAGCCTCTGGCTACTGCGAGCGATCGGGGAGAGCGGAACCCTCAAGTCGTTCGAGCGTCGCGAGGAGTTCTCGGACATCGCCCAAGCCAACGTCACGAGCTTCTTTGGCCAGCGGCCCGAGAACTGGTCGGTCACGGTGGGGGACCTCACCGAGGCCCTTCCGCAGACGACAGAAGAAGCATCCGTCGACCGCATCATTCTCGACATGCTTGCACCATGGGAGTGCCTCGACGCGTGCGCCACGGCGCTCCGCCCCGGCGGCGTTATCGTCTGCTACATCGCCACGGTCACCCAGCTCTCCCGCGTGGCCGAGGCTATCCGCGCAACCGGAAACTTCACTGACCCGCAGTCATCCGAGACGATGGTGCGCGGATGGCACGTCGAGGGGCTCGCCGTGCGCCCTGACCACAGGATGGTCGCGCACACCGGGTTCCTGCTGACCGCCCGCAGGCTCGCTCCCGGCACGATTCTGCCTCAGCTCAAGCGCCGAGCGTCGAAGACGGAGTTCAGCGACGAGGACGTGGAGCTGTGGACCCCGGGAGCACTGGGGGAGCGCAGCGGAACGGATAAGAAGCTCCGCAAGACCGTGCGAGTTGCTCGCAGCGCCGCCACACACGCCGTAGCCGCCGAGGAGGCAACGCGCGCAGAGGCCGACGCCGACGCATCCTCACCAACCGACAACTAGAATCGTCGCAATCCGCCGTTATGAAAAGAGGATCCGTGCGCAAGATTTCCGCGCTCATTGCCGTCGCCCTTGTGGTGCCTACCCTGGCCGCGTGCACGTCGGCTTCGACCGAGTGCGGAGTGTTCCCCTCGGGAGACGCGTCGTCGGTAGTCAAGGTGACGGGCAAGCTCGGGTCTGAGCCCACGATCGACACCCCCACGCCGGTCATCGCCAAGTCGACCGAGGTGTCGACGGTCATCGACGGCGAAGGGCCCAAGCTTGTCGACGGCCAGCCTGCTCTGGTGGAGATCTCCATCGTCAGCGGCGCGACCGGCGAGATCGTGGATTCCACCGGATACGAGGGTGGCGTCATCCTCACGACAGGCTCAGAGGCTCTGCCTCCGGCCACCGAGGCCCTTGAGTGCGCGTCCGTCGGGTCACGTCTCGTTGTCGTGGGCACGGCGGAGGAGACTCACGGCGGGCAGGCCATTCCCGATGCCGGCGTCGGCGCAGACGACTCCCTCATCTTTATCGTCGACGTGCTCGACGCGTTCTTGCCCAAGGCAGACGGCACGACCAAGCCGGGCAAGAATGGCGACCCGACCGTGGTCCTCGCACCCGACGGCCGCCCCGGAGTCACGATTCCGGCTACGGAAGCTCCGGATGACCTGGTCGTCTCGGTTCTCAAAGAGGGCGACGGCGAAACGGTAGAGGAGGGCGACAAGGTCGTTCTCAACTACTCGGGATTCACCTGGGCCGACAACGAACAGTTCGACAGCAGCTGGGACCGCAATCAGGCCGCCATCTTTGAGCTCAGTGACGGCACCGTCATCGAGGGCTTCATCGACGGACTCGTTGGTCAGAAGGTCGGCTCGCAGGTGCTGCTCGTCATCCCGCCGGCTCTCGGCTACGGAGACCAGGCAAGCGCCTCCATCCCGGCCGGCTCAACGCTCGTCTTCGTCGTCGACATTCTCGGAATCGCCGGGTAGTCGATGGCCACTGCGCGCATCCCTGCAGAGGAGAGGCTCTTCAGCCTCGTTCTGGCTCTGCTAGCCACGGATTCTGGGCTCACAAAGCACGAGATTCTTTCGACCGTGCAGGGATACGCGCAGCGCTTCGTCGCGGGCGGCGATAACGCCACACTCGAGCGACAGTTCGAGCGCGACAAAGACGAGATCCGCGAGCTCGGCGTGCCGCTTGAGACGGTGGAGGCCGCGGGGGAGCCGGGCAACAATCAGAACCTGCGCTATCGCATCCCGCGCGGTGAGTATGAGTTCCCCACCGATGTGACGTTCTCGCCAGAAGAGACCACGCTGCTCAATCTCGCCGCCGTCGTGTGGCGGGAGGGATCCATGTCGGCCGAATCGGCGCGGGCACTGCTCAAGCTGCGCTCTCTCGGGCTTTCGCCGACCGAACCCGTCGTGGGCTACGCCCCCAGGGTCAGGGTGAGGGATGCCGCCTTCGAGCCGCTCTCGATCGCGCTGCAAAAGAGCGTGGCCGTAACGTTCTCTTATCTCAAGCCGGGCCAGGCCACGGCATCCGAACGCACCGTCGAACCGCTCGCCCTCTTCCAGCACGAGGGCCGCTGGCACCTGTTCGCTCGGGTGCCCGGCAGCAACGACACCCGCACCTACCTCTTGCGACGCATTGTCAGCAAGGTTGCCATTCTCGCTAAGCAGTTCGTTCCTCCCGCAGGCGATCAGGCTGCGCTCGGCCTCGCCGGCGTCAACGAGGTGTGGAACTCCCACGTCGCCGAAGTGCGCGTGGAACCCGATTCGGATGCCGAAACGCGCCTTCTCCGCCGACGCGGTTCGGCAGCCAGCGAGGGGAACAACGTCACGCTGCACTATGCCGATGCGGCAATCCTCGCCGACGAGCTCGCCGCAATGGGCCCCGAAGTGCTCGTGATCTCGCCCCCCGAACTGCGCGCCGCCGTTCGAGAGCGCCTCAGAACGGTACGAGCACAGCACGAGGGGGACAGCTGATGGCCGAGAACAAGCGGGCGCCGCGCGCTCGGGTGCCTCAGGCGGGCGACAAGCTCGCGTTCTTGCTGGTTCTTGTGCCCTACCTCATGGAGCAGGGTCGCATCAGCGTCGCTGAGGTCGCAGCCCATTTCGGTGTCAGCGAGTCTCAGGTGCGCGATGCGGTCAAGCTCATCGCGGTTTCGGGCATCCCGGGAGAGACGGGCACTTACCAGCACGGCGATCTCTTCGATCTCGCGTGGGACGACTTCAGCGACAACGACGAGATCGTGCTCACGAATCTCGTTGCCATCGACGATGCCCCGCGCTTTTCCGCTCGCGAAGCGGCAGCGCTCATCGCCGGCCTTCAATACCTTTCGGCGCTGCCGGAGAACGCCGACATTGGCCTGATCTCCGCGCTTATGGCCAAACTGTCGCGCGGTGCTTCGGCCACTCCGAGCCCCGTGGCGGTGGAGGGGTCCGAGTCGAGCGAGACGCTCAGGGTCATTCGCGATGCCGTGACGCGCGGTTTGCAGCTCGAGTTCGACTACATCGACTGGAAGGGCGAGCGAGCGTCCCGAAGGGTCGACCCTCTCCGGGTCGAGTCGCTCGACGCCGACTGGTATTTGCGGGCGTGGGATCATGTGCGCGAATCCACGAGAACGTTTCGGCTTGACCGCATTATCGACCCCGTTGTCTCGGACCAGCCCGTTTCTCCCGACACTCGCGACATCCTGCTCGGAGATTCGCTGTTCGAGGGGTCAAGCGACGACATCCCCGTAACCCTCGAGGTTGCCTCCGCCGTTCTGCCTCTTCTGGCCGATTTCAGCCCGTCCGAACCAGAAACGGTCGCACCGGATGTTGTGCGCACGACGGTTGTCGTGCCCCATTACCACAGGCTTAAACGCCTGGTCGCGGGCATGCCGGGCACCGTGCGCGTCGTTGCCCCGGCAGATGCCCGTGCCGCCGTGGCAGACTGGGTTCGACGTGCCGAATCTCGCTATGACGCAGATTCAGGCCAGTGACGTAGACTTTCTACCCACACCCTTCCTGAAAGAAGAGACTCATGCCCGCAAACCTCGGCGGATGGACCGGACTACTTCTGGTCCTCATCGTTCTCGTACTCTTCGCTGCCCCGAAGCTGCCTAGCATTGCCAAGAGTGTCGCTCAGTCGATGAACATCTTCAAGAGCGAGATGAGCTCAAACAAGAAGGACGCTAAGGACGAGGCAGCGGCGCCCACCGACGAGAACGCTCCAAAGAACTGAGTTCCATGGCTGCGCCGAAACGCGGGCAGCGAGATCGCGAGGGGCGAATGCCCCTGGTTTCGCACCTGCTTGAGTTCCGGCGCCGGCTTTTCATCTCCGCCGGCGCCATCATTGCGTTGTCCGTCGGCGGGTTCTTCGTCGCGGACTGGGTCTGGGCCCAGCTTCAAGCTCCTCTGCTGATTGTGGCCGAGGAGCAGGGCCGCACCGCAGAGGTCGCCTACACCTACCTCACCGAAGCATTCGATACCCGACTGCAGATCGCTTTCACCGTCGGCCTCGTAGCATCGAGCCCCGTCTGGCTCTATCAGATTTGGGCCTTCTTTATGCCTGCACTCCACAAGAACGAAAAGCGCTTTGCGTTGGGCTTTGTGCTCACGGCAGTTCCGCTGTTCTTGGCCGGATGCTTCGTGGGCTGGCTCGTTCTGCCCAACATGGTGGATCTGCTCGTGCGCTTCGCCGCCGAGGGAGCAGCAACTCTGCTGCAGGCCAAGGTGTATCTCGATTTTTCGCTCAAGCTCCTCATCGCGGTGGGAATCGCGTTTGTTATGCCGGTCTTTCTCGTGCTGCTCAACTTCGCCGACGTCATCAGCGCGAAGCAAATCCTCAAGTCGTGGCGCATCGCCGTCGTCGTGATCTCCGCCTTCGCGGCCTTCGCCACTCCTGCCGCCGACGTCGTCTCGATGGTGCTTCTCATCATCCCGATGGTCGCGCTGTATCTGGTCTCAGCCGGCATCGCTTGGTTGAGCGACAAGCGCAAGGCCAAGCGCAACGCTGAGTTTTTAGGAACGGCCACTGCATGATCGACCCAGGATCCCCGGGGTTGTCCCCGGCTGAACGCTATGCGGCCTCCCGGCTGCGCGAGTCGGCACCGCACCTCGACGCGTTCCGCGAGGGTCTCGCCTTCGATATGGACCCGTTCCAGCTCGAAGCGGCCGCAGCTCTCGAACGCGGCGAAAGCGTTCTCGTCGCCGCCCCTACGGGCGCAGGCAAGACGATCGTCGCCGAGTATGCCGTCTACCTCGCAATGCAGAGGCCGCGGGCAAAGGTCTTTTATACGGCGCCCATGAAAGCCCTGAGCAACCAAAAGTTTCAGGAGTTCGTCGCGGCTTACGGTGCTGACAATGTGGGTCTTCTCACGGGGGACACCAACATCAACTCCGGTGCTCGCATCGTGGTGATGACGACCGAGGTTCTGCGCAATATGCTCTACGCGGATTCCGATCTGCTGCGCGACCTCGATTTTGTCGTGATGGATGAGGTTCACTATCTTGCCGACCGCTTTCGCGGGGCAGTGTGGGAAGAAGTCATCATCCATCTGCCTCGCAATGTGCGACTCGTCTCCCTCAGCGCAACCGTGTCGAACGCCGAGGAGTTCGGCGATTGGCTTCAGGCCGTGCGGGGCGACACCGCGGTGATCGTTTCGGAAGAGCGCCCTGTGCCCCTCGACCAGCACGTTCTTGTGCGGTCCAAGCTGCTCGATCTCTTCGACTCCTCTGGCCAGGCGGCCACCCACAGGGTCAACCCAGAGCTCATGCGCCTTGCGTCATCCGGTGGCCGCGGCGGTCGTCCGCCTGAGCGCGGCAGGGCTCGCGGTCGTGATCGCAACCGCTACCACGCACGCGCCGCATTCAACGATGACAAGCTCAATCGCGCCGAGATCGTGCGTCTCCTCGGGTCGCAGAATCTCTTGCCCGCTATCTTCTTCATCTTCAGCCGGGTGGGATGTGACCAGGCCGTCGCTCAGGTTCTGCGGGCCGGGGTGCATCTCACCGAGAAGCACGAACGCGACGTCATCCGAGAGATCGTTGAAGAACGCTGCCGTGCGATCCCTGATGAAGATCTCGCGGTGCTGGGTTACTGGCAGTGGCTGGATGGTCTGGAGCGCGGCGTCGCGGCCCACCACGCGGGAATGCTGCCGGCGTTCAAAGAGGTCGTCGAGGAGCTGTTTCAAAAGAAGCTCGTCAAAGCCGTCTTTGCCACAGAGACTCTTGCGCTCGGCATCAATATGCCAGCGCGCACCGTCGTGCTGGAGAAGCTCGAGAAATTCAACGGTGAGGCCCGGGTGCCCATCACGCCGGGGGAGTACACCCAGCTCACCGGCCGCGCGGGCCGTCGCGGAATCGACGTCGAGGGCCATTCTGTTATTCAGTGGCAGAACGGAATCGACCCGCAGGCCGTGGCCTCCCTTGCCTCGCGCCGCACCTACCCGCTCAACTCGAGCTTCGCTCCCACGTACAACATGGCCGTGAACCTCATCGAGCAGTTCGGGCGGGAACGCACGCGAGACGTGCTCGAATCGTCATTCGCCCAGTTTCAGGCTGACCGTTCCGTTGTCGACATGGCCCGCAAGGTGCGCAGCCAAGAGGAGTCACTCGCGGGCTACGCCAAGGCAATGGAATGCCACCTGGGCGACTTTGCCGAGTATGCAAGCATCCGCCGTGAGCTCGGTGACCTCGAACGCAAGACCGTTCGCAGCGACGCGGGCTCCCGGGGAGAACGTGATCGTCGGCAGCGCCAGCTCACAGAGCTGCGCAAACGACTCAAGCAACATCCGTGCCACAGCTGCGCCGAAAGAGAGGCTCACGCGCGCTGGGCAGAGCGCTGGTGGCGGCTCAAGAAGCAGACGGATGAGCTGCGTCGCCAGGTTAAGACCCGCACGGGTGCCGTTGCCAAGGTGTTCGACCGGGTCACCGATGTGCTGCTCGAACTCGGCTATCTCACTCGCAATGAACACGGAGCAGTGGTCGTTGCCGAGGGCGGTCGCATCCTCAAACGCATCTACGGGGAGCGTGACCTTCTTGTAGCGGAATGCCTTCGCCGAGGGCTATGGAACGATCTCGATGTCGCTGGCATGGCGGCGATGGCGGCAGCGATTGTTTACGAGCCGCGCCGGGACGATGGTCAGGGGGATGAGCGTTCCCTGCCCAAGGGCTCGTTCCGTGCAGCACTCGACAACACGACCACCCTCTGGGCCAACCTCGACGACGTCGAGCGCGACCACCGTTTGCCCGGCACCAATCCCGTATCTCCGGGGCTGTCGATGGCCATGTACCGCTGGGCTCAGGGCGCTGCGCTGGATTCTGTCTTGATGGATGCCGAGCTCGCCGCTGGCGACTTCGTGCGCATGACTAAGCAGACCATCGACCTGCTCGACCAGCTCTCCATGGTTGCCGATGCGCCGGTTGGCCCGACGGCCCGCAAGGCGCTCGAATCCATTCGCCGCGGCATTGTCGCCTACTCGAGCGTGGGCTAATGGCGGCGAGCACCACCATAGAATCTGACGCACTGGGGCTTTCGGCGCGACGGCGAGGCGCAGGCTGGCTTGCCCTCCGCGTCGTCGTGGCCGTTCTCGGCGGTGCGCTCCTTGCAGCGGCCTTTCCTCCTCTGGGCTGGTGGCCACTGGCCGTGGTCGGCACAGCCCTCATCCTTGCCTCCCTGCGGTCAGCATCGATCGGTGCTGCACTAGTGATCGGCCTGCTCGGGGGTTTCGCCTTCTATGGCCTGCACGTCATGTGGCTCACGACCTACCTCGGGCCTGTGCCCTGGTTGGCCCTCGCTGGTCTTGAGTCGGTGTTTTTCGCCGGGGGAGCTGTGCTCATCGCCCTCGCTTGGCGATGGGTCACCCCTCTTGTCGACCACGCGGCGTGGAGGATGCTCGCTGTTCCAGCCCTCGTCGGCGGGGTGTGGGTCGCTCGCGAAGCGGTCGCGAGCGTGTGGCCCTACGGCGGATTCTCGTGGGGCAGGCTGGCCTTTTCCCAGTCAGAGAGCCCGCTCGGTGAGCTCGTGGCGTGGGTGGGATCATCCGGGCTGAGCTGGATAGTGGCATTTCTCGCGGCCATGCTCGTTCAAGCTGTCGCCGAGCGGAGCCTGCGCCCCCTGCCGAGATTCGCCCCCGTCGCCGTCGCCCTCGTCGTGGCTATCGGCTTCCCCGCGTTCCCCATTGCGTCTGATTCGACGGTTCGCGTCGGAGCGGTTCAGGGCAATGCGGATGCTGGGCTCTATTCAGATCGCCAGCGCGGCGACATCCTCGACGATCATTTGCAAGCAAGCCTGCCCATCCTCGATGAGGAGATCGACGTCATGGTCTGGCCCGAGAATGCGGCAGACCTCAACCCGCTTCGCTATCCCCAGGCGGCGGGGGTGCTCGACTTTGTCACAGAGCGGACCGGCGCGCCGCTCGTGGTCGGCACCATAACCGATGGCGAAGAAGACGAGACGTTCAATAGCTTGCTGCTCTGGGAACCGGGGGAGGGAGCCGTCGCGCAATACGACAAGATGCACCCTGTTCCGTTCGCGGAGTATCTGCCCGATCGCCAGTTCTGGTACCCGCTTGCCCCTGATCTGTTCGATCTCATTCCCCGGGACTATTCCATCGGCACGAGACCGAACGTCTTCGACATCGAGACGGCGCAGACCTCCATCCTCGCCGGTCTCGCGATCTGCTTCGACATTGTCGACGATGCCCTCATTCATCAGATGGTCGATGACGGCGCAGAGATCATCCTCGCGCCCACGAACAACGCCGATTTCGGCCGCAGTTCCGAGAGCATTCAGCAGCTCGCGATCGCCCGCATCCGCGCCATCGAGTACGGGCGCTCGGTCGTCAATATCTCCACGGTGGGGGTGAGCGCGATTATTTCACCAGAGGGGTCAACGCTTGCAGAGCTGACGCCGTTTGAGGCGGGTGCGATGGTCGAGGATGTTCCGCTCAGCACCGCAATTACCCCTGCGTCAGTCGCCGGAAAGCCGATTGAGATCACGGTCGCAGCCTTGGGCCTGCTATCCATCGTGTTCGGCGCAGTCGTTGCTCGTCGCCGCGCTTCGCGCTTCGGCGATCAGCGCTGAATCAGGGCTGAATCCGCGCTGCCCGGTACCGGACTTGCCGCACAGCGCAAAAAAGGCCCCGCAATCGCGGGGCCTTTGTCGTAGCCGAGATAGACGTCAGGCGCCGATCTTGTGCTGGCCCTTTCGTGCCCTCAAAAAGTCGAGCCGCTCCTGCAGCAGTTCTTCGAGTTCGGCACGGGTCCGACGCTCAAGAAGCATGTCCCAGTGAGTCCTGGCAACCTTCTCTTCGCCCACTTCACGCTCAACCAACTCGCCGTTGTCGGCAACAAGCCGACCCTCGGCTCCGGTTTTTGCGGATTCCCATTGGGTTGGAACTTCTGCTTCAGCAGAGAACGTCACCTCAAAGGTCGTTCCATCTGCCGAACGATATGTACTGGTCTTGCGCGGGGAGAAGGTAACGCCCTCTTCACTCTGAAGACTCTGTGATCCGAGTCTCATTCCGCGCAAACTGCGATCCGCCATTGTGTGGTCCCTCCTCGCGTTGCTCAAGTTATAAACCGCGAAGCTGGGAGAATCATTCCGTATGCGGCGCTTTACGAAGGGTTCACAGCCTACTCTCGGAATCCGTTGCGTTCCGCCACCAGCGCCAGCGCAAGGTCGGCGCGATCTGTAACGAGCCCGTCGACTCCCATGTCGAGGAGACGTCGCATATCGGCGGGATCATTGATGGTCCACACATGAACCTCGACCCCGGCGTTGCGCAGCATCCGCACCGAGCGGGGAGTGACGATTCGAACGGGACCGTAGCGCTCGGGAACCTGCACAGCACCCACCCCGCCCAGCGCTCGGGCGACCGCCGAAGTATTGCCGGTCCGAAGGGCAACGAGGGTGCGCGCGAGGATCGAGGACGACGCCGACGTCGCAACCCCTGGTAGCCCAGCAACCGCAGCCGCTCGCCTCTTTTCGTCGAACGAGGTCACCAAGACCCGATCCGTAGCATGGGCATCGAGTATCGCCCGAACGGTCGGCTCGATGGCCGCCGCCGACTTGACGTCGATGTTCACCCGGGCGTCGGGAAAGGCGTCGAGCATCTCGGCGAGACTGCTGAAGCTTTGTCCAGCGCCGAGGTTTACCTTGCGCAGCTCCGCCATCGTGAGCTGATCCACGCGAACGGAGCGGCCAGCCACCCTCGCGAGGTCCTCGTCGTGGCTAATGACGGCATGGCCGTCAGCCGATGCGTGGACATCGGTCTCAAGGTGGCGCACTCCCGCGCTCAACGCCTTAAGGAACGAAAGCAGGGTGTTCTCTGGCGCATCAACGGATAGCCCTCGGTGCGCGATGATTCGCGGGGTAGCGGGGGAGAAGTATCCCGCTGATGACTCAATACGCACTATGCGCCTTATTCCGTTCTGATCTTCTACTGCTGTTCAGGCGATCCGCTGCCTCGCACCGAAGCGCTGCCAAGAAATCCTTCCGCAATGCCCTTGAGTGACTCCGTGAGCTCGGAGGGAATGATCCAGAGCTTGCTCGCCTCACCCTCCGCGATCTTGGGCAGGGTTTGCAAGTACTGGTACGCGAGCAGCGGGGCGTCTGGTCGGCCTTCATGAATCGCCTGAAACACGGTCGTGATCGCCTCAGCCTCACCCTGTGCTCGAAGCACGGCCGCCTTGGCGTCGCCCTCAGCGGAGAGAATTGCCGCCTGGCGCGACCCCTCGGCCTGCAAAATGGCGGCCTGCTTCGTGCCTTCCGCGGTCAGGATTGCGGCTCGCTTATCGCGCTCCGCTCGCATCTGCTTCTCCATCGAGTCCTGAATGCTCAGGGGAGGGTCAATAGCCTTCAGCTCCACGCGACCAACGCGGATGCCCCACTTGCCTGTCGCTTCATCGAGCACAATGCGCAACTGCCCGTTGATGTTGTCGCGGCTCGTCAGGGCCTCTTCGAGGTTGAGACCACCGACAACGTTTCGCAGGGTCGTAGTCGTGAGCTGCTCAACCGCACCCAGGTAGTTGGCAATCTCATACGTGGCCGCCCGGGCATCCGTCACCTGAAAGTAAACGACAGTGTCGATCGAGACGACCAGGTTGTCCTCTGTAATCACGGGCTGGGGTGGGAACGACACAACCTGCTCCCGCATGTCGATCAGCGGTCGCATCCGGTCGATAAATGGCACCAGGATGTTGAGGCCCGGCTGCAGAGTCTTGTGGTATCGACCGAGGCGCTCGACCACAGCCGCCGTGGCTTGGGGCACAATTCGGATCGCGCGGAATAGCACGACAATCACGAAAACGCCCAGCACCACCAGAAGTGCAACGACAAAGAATTGCCCCACGAGGGCAGAAATATCAACCATGTGATTCCGTCCTTTCAACGGGGACAACCACAGCGGTCGACCCTTCTATTGCGGTCACAACAACATTCTCGCCCTCCACAACGACCGTCGACACGGTGAGCGGAGAGAGACGAGCGGTCCACGTCTCACCATTGGCAAGCCGCACCTGCCCTTTCGTCTCGTCGATCTCGACAACGACTCTGCCCTGCATTCCCATGAGCGCGGCGAGGTTGCTGGGAGTCGTGTCTTCGCCTTTGTGGAGCTTGGCTAAGAGCACGGGACGGATGAGCAAGATGAGCAGAACGGCGAGCACGGCTGCCACTGCAATCTGCAGCCACCACGGCCAACCGAGCAGGTTGGCACCGAGACCGCCGAGACCGCCAGCGGCGATCATCAAAAAGGTGAACTCGAGCGTGAACAATTCAATGATCACGGCCACGAGAATAAAGACGAGCCACACGATCCAGAGGTATTGCGTGAGGTCCACTGTCACGATGTCCATCCTGGGCTCCTTGCGAGTCGGTGTCCCCAGAAGTTATCACTGCCAGCATGCCGAGCGGCGGAGCGCAGTGCCTAGTTGGTAGTGTCGTCTGGCGTCGCCCAAGCGCCGTGATACCGCATTGACTTCAGGAGCATCACCGTGACCAACCCTCTCGCCCCCGGTTCCCTCAACGGCAAGCGCGCCCTCGTCACGGGGTCGTCCCGAGGCATCGGAGCCGATACGGTCACAATGCTCGCCGAGGCTGGCGCCCGTGTGGTCATCAACTTCCGCAACAAAGAGAAGCGCGCGCAGCAGCTCGCGGACAAGATCGCTGCGGCCGGGGGAGAGGCCATCGTCGTTGGCGCAGACCTCACGGATGCTGATTCGGTCGCCTCCATGGTTGCCGCGATCCGCGAGGCCTATGAGGGTCTCGACATCCTCGTTATGAATGCGTCTGGCGGCATGGAATCCGGCATGGCCGAGGATTACGCCATGCAGCTCAACCGCGATGCGCAGGTGGCTCTGCTCGACGCCGTCGTTCCGATCCTCGCTCCTGGTGCTCGTGTCGTATTCGTCACGAGCCACCAGGCCCACTTCATCCACACCGTTGAGACCATGCCGGAATACGTTCCGGTCGCGCTGAGCAAGCGCGCCGGCGAGGATGCTCTTCGCGCCAAGATCCCCGAGCTTGCGGAGAAGGGCATCGAGTTCGTCGTCGTCTCCGGCGACATGATCGAGGGCACCATCACGGCCACCCTTCTTGAGCGTGCCAACCCCGGAGCCATCGGTGCTCGCAAAGAAGCGGCGGGACGCCTCTACAACGTCAACGAGTTCGCCGCAGAGGTTGCCGCTGCCGCGGTCGAGCCGGTTCCCGAGAACAACACGCGCTATGTCGGCGACGTGAGCGACTTCGTAGGCGCATCGACCGGCGAATAACAGCGAGAGGACCTTGGGCATGAACCCTGCGGAGACTCGATCGTCCGAACTGCATGCGGCAGATCGGCACGATTTAATCCGCGTTCAGGGTGCGCGTGAGAACAACCTCAGGAACGTCTCGCTCGAAATCCCCAAGCGACGTCTAACGGTGTTCACCGGGGTCTCCGGTTCCGGCAAGAGTTCGCTCGTATTCGGCACGATAGCGGCCGAATCCCAGCGCATGATCAACGAGACATACAGCGCCTTCGTTCAGGGGTTTATGCCCAACCTGGCTCGGCCCGACGTCGACGTGCTCGAAGGGTTGACGACGGCCATCCTCGTTGACCAAGAGAGGATGGGCGCCAACTCACGGTCTACCGTCGGCACGGCTACCGACGTCAACGCGATGTTCCGCATCGTCTTCAGCAGGCTGGGGGAGCCGCACATCGGGTCCCCTCAGGCGTTCTCCTTCAATGTTGCCTCCGTGAGCGGGGCCGGGGCTGTGACTCTTGAGCGAGGCGGCCGAGAGATCAAGGAACGCCGTGAGTTCAGCGTCACGGGTGGCATGTGCCCCCGCTGTGAGGGGATGGGAACGATTAACGACATCGATCTCAGCCAGCTCTTTGACGACTCAAAATCTCTCAACGAAGGCGCCTTGACCATTCCGGGCTACACCGCCGACGGTTGGGGCGTCAAGATCTTCACGGGCTCCGGGTTTCTTGACCCCGACAAGCCCATCCGCGACTACAGCAAGCGCGAACTCAACGACTTTCTCTACAAAGAGCCTGTCAAGGTCAAGGTTTCCGACATCAACATGACCTATGAGGGCCTGATCCCCAAGGTGCAGAAGTCGTTCCTCTCCAAAGACCGTGAGGCGATGCAACCGCACATCCGCGCGTTTGTCGACCGCGCCGTCACGTTCACGACCTGCCCGGAATGTGGAGGAACCCGCCTCAACGAGGGGGCTCGCTCGTCTCGTATCAACGGCCTCAACATCGCTGAGGTCTGCGCAATGCAGATCAGCGACCTGGCCGAGTGGGTGCGCACTCTGCAAGAGCCGTCCATGGCTCCGCTGCTGGCATCGTTGCAGCACACGCTCGACTCTTTTGTCGAGATCGGGCTGGGATATCTCTCCCTCGACAGGCCGGCTGGCACGCTGTCTGGGGGAGAGGCGCAGCGCACCAAAATGATTCGCCACCTCGGCTCCTCGCTCACCGACGTAACGTATGTCTTCGATGAGCCAACGATCGGGCTGCATCCGCATGACATCCAGCGCATGAACCGCCTGCTTCTGGAACTGCGAGATAAGGGCAACACGGTTCTCGTGGTCGAGCACAAACCAGAGATGATCGTGATCGCCGACCACGCCGTCGACCTTGGGCCAGGAGCTGGCACGGCAGGAGGAGAAATCTGCTTCGAGGGGACGGTCGAGGGCCTCCGCGCGAGCGACACCCTCACGGGGCGCCACCTTGATGACCGGGCGGCGCTCAAGGATGCCGTGCGCACCCGCGCGGGCGCTCTTGAGGTTCGAGGCGCGACGGCCAACAATCTTCAGAATGTGGATGTCGACATCCCGCTCGGCGTTCTGGTCGTGATCACGGGGGTCGCCGGGTCGGGCAAGAGCTCGCTTGTGCACGGATCGATCCCCGCCAGCGACGAGGTAATTTCGATCGATCAGAGCACCATCAAGGGCTCCCGGAGAAGCAACCCGGCCACCTACACGGGCCTTTTAGAGCCCATCCGCAAGGCATTTGCCAAGGCGAACGGCGTCAAGCCAGCGCTCTTTAGCCCAAATTCCGAGGGTGCGTGCCCGAACTGCAACGGCGCAGGAGTCATCTACACCGACCTTGGCGTGATGGCCAGCGTTGCTTCGACGTGTGAGGTTTGCGAGGGCAAGCGATTCCAGGCCTCGGTGCTCGAGTACACCCTCGGCGGTCGCAATATCAGCGAGGTTCTCTCGATGCCGGCCTCAGAGGCTAAGGCGTTCTTCTCCGAGGGGGAGTCTCGCATTCCGGCCGCTCACACCATCCTGGAACGCCTCACGGACGTCGGCCTCGGCTACATCAGTCTCGGCCAGCCGCTCACGACCCTGTCGGGCGGAGAGCGTCAGCGCCTCAAGCTTGCGACCCAAATGGCCGAAAAGGGGTCGGTCTATGTTCTCGACGAGCCGACGACCGGGCTGCACCTTGCCGATGTTGAACAGCTCCTTGAGCTTCTCGACAAGCTCGTAGATTCGGGCAAATCGGTCATCGTCGTCGAGCACCACCAGGCTGTTATGGCCCACGCCGACTGGATTATCGATATCGGGCCCGGCGCCGGCCACGATGGCGGTCTCGTCGTCTTCGAGGGAACCCCAGCAGACCTTGTCGCAGCGAAATCTACCCTCACTGGCGAGCATCTGGCCAACTACGTCGGCGCTTAGGATGCCGCTGTGGCAGATTCAGCGAATCCGGTGATCAACCATCAACCCGGGCAGGTTCGAACCGCTCTCGCTAGGCGTTCCCCACCGCCGATAATGCACATTATGTCAAGTAGAGTTTGACAGCCCCACTTTTCGCGCAACGCGCGCAAAGATGCGCACATCAATTCCGCGCGCTCGGCCGTCCCGAATTTGGTCGACTTGAGATTCGAACTGTTCTGCAGACCGTATTGGATGACCGCTCAGGCGGCCTCATCCAATTCAGCCCGCATCGTAATCGCGCGCCTGAGGCGCGACCGAAACTTTAGGGCAATGTAGGCCAGCACGACGAGAGCCAGAATCCCGACCAACTGGACGAGCGCGAGGAACGGACTGCCCGCCTGCCCATTGCTAATCACGACGAAGGCGATGGCTATCAGAAATGCGGCAGCGCCGAGCGAACCAACGATCACATCTAGCCATAGCAGGGACGCAGGGGCGAGCACGGATCCACGGTAAATGCGGCACACGATCAGAGCGATCATCACCAGGGAAACTAGCCCGAGAACGGTGATGGCGGTGGCCAGCGCGAGCAACGGCATACGCAAGCCAGCGTATTCAGGAAGGCTCGCGGCAATATCCGCTGACAATCCCGGGAGAAGCGCAAGCGCGCCAATTCCAACAAAGAACAGTGCCCCCAGGGTGCACTCTATGACAATCATCAGCGTCAGGGAGAGTCGCGGCAGATTGGGGTTCATTTATTGATTATCGATAGAAATCGATCGATAATCAATAGGCTTAATCGCTAGGTACCGTGTCCACTCCCCCGGGCTGGGAACGTCGTCCTGCGACCACAGCAGGCCGATACCCGGTGGCAGGTTCCCCCGATCGAAGCAGTCCCCTAGCGCTCAGCGCCGGGCTGCCGAACGTGCTTGGGCTGACCAACCTCGTTGAGCGGCACGGCCTCTGGCAGCGGTGCGCCGTTCAGGTCGTCGACCGGGCACTCGAAGATCGTGTGCCCCTCAGAGTGGTCGACAACGTGCTCCCCCAGTGGATGCCCGCACACGGCACACGTCCAGTCCACGAGGTTGCGGTCGTTCTCGATGTGGCGTTCGGCGTCCCCCGGTTCGGGGCCCGGCGTCGGGCCATTCATCTCATCGTCGACAGAAACGGGGCGCGCAATCACCCAGTCGGCCAACGTCATCCGAGGGGCTCGCGGGTCGATCTTCTTATCCTGCTGAGTGTGTTGTTCTGCGGAACTCACGCCATCCTGGTCCATGGCCAGAGGGTACGTCCGCCGCGCTCACCGCACCAGCCCGCGAAGGCGCCGAGCCCCGCCGAGGGGCGCGAAATTCGCCGTTGCTGCGCCCCTGAGCACGCATTTGGCACCCCTCGCGCATCTCGGCGATCGGCGAGCCCTTCTCTACTTAGAGAGCGGAGGCCGCCGCCCAGGCAGCAAGTTTGGCGGATGCCGCGCCAGAATCGATCGCTGCAGCAGCAACATCGATCTTGGATCGGAACCGCTCGAGGATCGGCACCTGTGTCTGCGACGCATCCTGTGCCAAGTCCCACGCAATCAGCCCTGCTGCGGCGTTCAGGAGCACGATATCCCGCACCGGACCGGCCTCTCCCCCAGCGTGTTGCGGGCGATTGCAGCGTTGCGCACGCCATCGCCTCCGATGAGATCGTCGATCTTCGCCGTGGCGATGCCGAGGTCTCGGGGGTCGAGGTCGTGTTCGTGAACATCGCCGCGGGAGACCTCCCAAATGTGGCTGTGGCCCGTCGTCGTGAGCTCATCGAGTCCGTCATCCCCACGAAACACGAGTGCCGTCGCTCCCCTGGTGCGAAAAACGCCCACGAAAAGCGGCACCGTCTCAAGGTTTGCCACCCCGACCGCGGATGCCTCTGGCCGCGCAGGGTTACAGAGCGGCCCAAGAAAGTTGAAGACTGTGGGCACGCCGAGTTCCTTGCGCACGGCCGCCGCGTGGCGAAATCCCGGGTGAAAAAGAGATGCGAAGGCGAAGCCGATGCCCGTTTTCTCAAGAACCGCAAGAACTTTTTCTGGCGACTGCTGAAGATCGATGCCGAGCTCGGTGAGAACGTCAGACGCGCCCGACTGTGAGCTCACCGCACGGTTTCCATGCTTCAGAACTTTGGCGCCTGCTGCAGCGCAGACAATGCTCGCCATCGTTGAGATATTCACGGTTCCATAGCGGTCTCCCCCGGTTCCGACGATGTCGAGAACCATCGGATCCACGTCTAGAGGCACGGCATTCTCGAGAATCGCGTCGCGGAAACCTACGATCTCGTTGACCGTCTCGCCCTTG
The DNA here is from genome assembly GCF_003065485.1 of Salinibacterium hongtaonis. GTDB lineage: Bacteria > Actinomycetota > Actinomycetes > Actinomycetales > Microbacteriaceae > Homoserinimonas > Homoserinimonas hongtaonis. The sequence goes on along the minus strand of NZ_CP026951.1, from coordinate 1,219,148 downwards.
CGTCGCAGGGCAATAAGGAATCCCGCGAGCTGGGCAGGCGACGCCTCTCCGGCCATGATCTGCGCCATTGCCCAGGATGCCTCGCTAATGCTGAGGTCTTCTCCATCGAGCAACGTAGTGAGCAGGTGAGGCCAAGAAACGTTTGAGGACATGGCCAAAATCCTACCGACTGGCTAGGCACACCCTGCGGGATGACGACCTCGCCCCATTTTTCGGCCATAATGGGACTCGTGACCAGCACCTCAATAACCCATGCCCCAGGGGCCCCTGTCGTGAACAGGCCTAACGTCGTCGCGATCGGCACGATCGTCTGGCTGGGCAGCGAGGTCATGTTCTTCGCCGGCCTCTTTGCCATTTACTTCACTCTTCGCGGCACGTCCCCGGAGCTGTGGGCTGCAGAGACCGCCGTTCTCAACGTGCCCTTCGCGCTCACCATCACGATCATCCTCGTGCTTTCCTCCGTGACTGCTCAGTTCGGCGTCTTCGCCGCTGAGCGCATGCAGCCGCGCCGCACAGGCACGCTGCTGCAGATCGGCAAATGGGGAATGGTCGAGTGGTTCTTCCTCACCTACATCATGGGCGCGCTGTTCGTGACCGGCCAGGTGTTCGAGTATGCGACCCTCGTGAGCGAGCACATCGGGCTCCAGTCGAACTCGTATGGTTCCGCGTTCTACATCACCACCGGCTTCCACGGCCTGCACGTGATCGGTGGCCTCATCGCGTTCCTCTTCATCATCGGCCGCGCCTACGCGGTCAAGCACTTCGGGCACAAAGAAGCGACTAGCGCAATCGTCGTTTCGTACTACTGGCACTTCGTTGACGTGGTCTGGATCGGCCTGTTCCTGGTGATCTACGTTCTCAAATAGACGTAGCTCGCCCCCCTCCTCACACTGAATCTCGCAGATAAACGCAGAACGGGAAGTCCACAGCACCATGGGAATTGACTCGACTAAGCCGAACGGTCGTCGCACGCAAGTGGGACGTCGTCACCCCCTGGCGAGCGTCGCGCTCATCCTCGCCGGCCTTGTGGCCACCGGCGGCGCGTATGCACTCTTCACATCGACAGCCACGGCGGAGACCGCCAGCTCCGAGGTCGTGCATCAGCAGCTGGTCGACGAGGGTGAAGCACTCTTCGCCGCTAACTGCTCCAGCTGCCACGGTATGAACGGTGAGGGCACCGAAGAAGGCGTAAGCCTGTTCGGTGTCGGCGCTGCCGCTGTCGACTTCCAGGTCGGAACCGGCCGCATGCCGATGGCTGCCCAGGGACCGCAGGCAGAAAAGAAGCCCGTGCAGTTCTCTGACGAGCAGATTCTGGCACTCGCTACGTATGTTGCAGATTTCGCTCCCGGCCCCGAGATCCCCAACGAGGAGCTCCTCGACGGTTCAGACGCCGACCTCGCCAACGGTGGAGTTCTCTTCCGCATTAACTGCGCAATGTGCCACAACGTTGCCGGCGCTGGCGGCGCACTGACCGAGGGCAAGTTCGCTCCTTCGCTCCAGGGTGTTTCGTCGAAGCACATCTATGAGGCCATGGTGACCGGGCCCCAGAACATGCCGGTGTTCAACGACCTGAACCTCACTCCTGAGGACAAGGCAGATGTCATCGCTTACCTCAAGTTCCTCGAGGAGACCCCGTCAGTTGGCGGTTTCACCCTCGGGAGCCTCGGACCTGTCTCCGAAGGTCTCTTCATCTGGATCTTCGGTCTCGGCGCTGTCGTCGGCGTAACGGTGTGGATCGCCGCACGCGCCAACTAGGCACACAACTCCCACAAGTTCTCACATCATCACCACTGCACCACACAACGTGCCAATCGAAGGGAAGAGAATGGCAAAGCAGGACAACGGCGAGTCTCTCGCCGCTGCCGGCTCGGCTGTCGAGAAAAGCGGAGCCCCAGCGGTTTCGCCAGGCACGGCCGTCGTCGCCTCAGACGCGCTCACCAACCCGGGGCTCCCCCCACACAATCCTCGGGTAACAGACACCGACCCAGCCAAGGAGCGGCACGCTTCGCGACTGGTCGGTGGACTCTTCCTCCTGTCGATCGTGGGAAGCATCTTCGCGATCGTCGCGTACATCATCTTCCCGATCACCCCGGGCGACATGTTGTCGGTTCGACTGAACACGCTCTTCCTCGGGCTCGGCATCACGCTCGCACTGATTCCTCTCGGAATCGGCGCGATTTACTGGGCCAAGAACCTCATGAGTAGTCATGAGCTTGTCGAGATGCGCCACCCCACGCGCGGCACCGACGAGACCCGCGCTGCTGCAGCAAACATCTTCACCCTGGGCAACCAGGAGTCGGGCTTCACCCGTCGCAAGCTCATCCGCAACAGCCTCATCGGAGCACTTGCCGTGTTCCCGCTGCCGGCTATCGTGATGTTCCGCGACCTGGCGCCTGCAGAGGACCCCGTAGCTCTCTTCAAGCACACGATGTGGAAGAAGGGCACCCGTCTGGCAATTGACCCCTCGGGCGCTCCGATCAAGGCTGCGGATGTTACCCGCGGTTCTGTCTTCCATGTCATCCCCGCAGATCTGTACGACGCCGAGCACGTTCTCGACGAGAAGGCCAAGGCCGCCGTGCTTCTCATGCGCCTTGACCCGTCCGAACTCAACGAGCTCGAAGAGCGCAAGGAATGGTCGTACGACGGCATCGTCGCGTACTCCAAGATCTGCACCCATGTCGGTTGCCCCGTTGCCCTTTACGAGCAGCACACGCACCACCTGCTGTGCCCCTGCCACCAGTCGACGTTCGACGTGACCAACCACTGTGAGGTCATTTTCGGACCGGCAAAGCGGCCGCTCCCCCAGCTTCCTATCGCCGTGGACTCCGAGGGCTACCTCATTGCCCAAAGCGACTTCCTCGAGCCCGTTGGTCCTAGCTTCTGGGAGCGTTCCGTATGACAACCACAGCAACATCCGCGGCCGCAGAGGCGTCCGTGACTGAGAAGGCCCCCGTTGGCCGCGGAATGCGTTTCACTAGCGCTGCCGCCAGCTACATCGACGACCGCACGAGCATCTCGGGCCTGGTCAAGGAACTCGGTCGCAAGATCTTTCCTGACCACTGGTCTTTCATGCTCGGCGAGGTCGCCCTCTATAGCTTCGTTGTGATCCTGCTCTCGGGCACCTTCCTAACGTTCTTCTTCGACCCGTCGATGACCGAGATCCACTACGAGGGTTCGTATGTTCCCCTCAAGGGCGTCGAGATGTCTGCGGCTATGGCCTCGACACTCGATATCTCATTCGATATCCGTGGTGGCCTGCTTATGCGCCAGCTGCACCACTGGGCCGCTCTGCTCTTCGTAGCGTCCATCGGCCTACACATGCTCCGCGTCTTCTTCACGGGCGCATTCCGCAAGCCGCGCGAAATCAACTGGGTCATCGGCTTCGTTCTCTTCATCCTTGCGATGGCCGAGGGCTTCACCGGATACTCGCTTCCCGACGACCTGCTCTCGGGCAACGGTCTTCGCATCATCGACGGAATGCTCAAGGGCATCCCGATCGTGGGCACCTGGATCTCCTACCTGCTGTTCGGTGGCGAGTTCCCGGGAACCGAGATCGTGCCTCGCCTCTTCGTGCTGCACATCATGCTGCTTCCCGCGATCCTCATCGCGACCCTCGGCGTTCACCTGCTGCTGATGATTATCAACAAGCACACGCAGTTCGCTGGCCCCGGTCGCACCAACGACAACGTTGTTGGCGTGCCCGTGATGCCCGTGTTCGCAGCCAAGGCCGGCGGATTCTTCTTCGTCGTCTTCGGTGTGCTGGTGCTCATCGCGTCGTTCTTCTCCATCAACGCGGTCTGGGTCTATGGCCCTTACGACCCCTCCCCTGTTTCGGCCGGTACCCAGCCCGACTGGTACATCGGATTCGCCGATGGAGCGCTTCGACTCGTTCCCCCGGGATGGGAGTTCCTGCTCTTCGGCTACACCGTGTCGATGAACATCCTCGTCCCCCTCGTTGTCCTGGGTCTGTTTATCGTGATTGTTGCGATCTACCCCTTCATCGAGGCATGGGTCACGGGCGACCAGCGCGAGCACCACATCGCTCAGCGTCCCCGCAACGCGCCCACTCGCACGGCCATCGGTGCCGCGGGTGTCACGTTCTACGCGGTCATGTGGGCGGCAGCATCGTCCGACATCATGGCGACGCACTTCCATCTCACGATCGAGGGCATCACCCACGCGCTGCAGGCTCTGCTCTTTGTGGGTCCGGTGGTTGCCTACTTCGTGGCGAAGCGTGTCTGCCTGGCTCTGCAGAAGAAGGACCGCGAGATCGCCCTTCACGGCTTCGAGTCTGGTCGCATCGTGCGCTTGCCCGGTGGCGAGTACGTCGAGGTCCACCAGCCGCTGTCGGAGTACGAGCGCTGGCGTCTGGTCAGCTACGACGACTACAAGCCGCTGATGCTTCGCCCGAACGACCAGGGCAAGATCACAACCGGAATGCGCCTGCGTGCGGCGTTCTCCCGCTGGTTCTTCGAGGACAGGGTTTCGCCCCCGACTCGTACGGAACTCGAGCAGGGCGAACACCACTAGGTCGTTGCCTCATCCAGAGAATGCCCCCGCACATCGTGCGGGGGCATTCTTCGTTTGTGGCTGTGGCTGTGGCTGTGGCTGTGGCACAGAGTAGCGTTGATCCGTGCATGAAGCTCACACCATCACGACTCGGGCCTACACCCCGGATGACGCCGCAGCGACGCTGGGGATCTTTCTACGAGCGATCACAGAGATAGCTAGCGCCGACTACACAGCCCTGCAGATCCGCGCGTGGGCCGGACCAACGCGGCGGTCTTTGGCGTCGTGGCACGACGCACGGGCGGCAGCAGCAACCCTCGTTGCGGTGGCCGACGGGCAGATCGCAGGGTTTGCAGACGTCTCACCCAGGGGCTACGTGGACATGATGTTCGTAAGCCCTGATTCTGTGCGCCAGGGCGTCGGCTCCAGGCTGATGGTGGAACTATCCGAAAGGGCTGTACTAGCCGGAGCACACGAGCTCAGCACCAATGCGAGCATCACGGCTGTGCCGTTCTTCGAGCACCACGGCTTCACCGTGGTTGCGGAGCAGCATCCAGAGATTGCCGGGACACGGCTCACCAACTACCGCATGACTAAACGCCTGTTATGACTAAACGCCTGTTGCAGGCGAAGTCACGTATCAATGCTCGGTGTTGAAGACCTTCTTGAGGTAATCCGCTGTCGAGCGGTAGTCAAGACGGTCATAGAAGGCCGGTGCTCTGCGGCTGGCTACGATGAGCTCGCTGATGCCGCGACCGCGGCAGATGTCTTCAACAGCGGCCACGAGGCTGCTGCCGATCCCCCGTCGACCCCACGCGGCGTCGACGATGAGCTCCTGGATCTGAGCAGCGTCCTGCCGGGTATAGATGAGGCGTGCCACCGTCATGAGAGCGTAGCCGGCGACATGGCCGTCGACATCGGCGATGAGAAGAACGCTACGGTCCCCACCATCGACCGCCTCAGCGAAGGCGATGTCGAACGCCGGGCGGTCGACATCGTAGCGATCAGAGAGCTGGTTCACGAGCGCAAACACCGCAGCGGCATCCCCATGGGATGCCGCGCGGATGTTTGCGTTAGCGGGCGAAATTGCCGCGGTAGTACTCATAGACCCATCCGACGAGCGCGATGATTGTGATCGCCGCGCCAATGTAGCTGAGCCAGATTCCGATCGCGAATCCCAACATCAGGATTGATGCGCTGCCCGCGAGAGTGATGGGCCACCAGCTCCAGGGGCTGAAGTGTCCAAGCTCGGGGTCTCCGTCGTCGATGTTGGCGTCAAGGCGATCCTCGGGCAGCTCTCCGCCCTGCGACTTCTCCGACTTGGACACGTAGAAGGCGAGGAAGGCGGCGAGAACTGCACACAGAAGGATCGCAAGCGTGCCGACCCATTCAGGATGAGGAGGGGCTCCCGGGCCGCCAGCGAAGGTGCCGGTCGTCTCAAGGAGACGGGCAGACTCTGCCCAGGTCCAGCCGAGGTAGACCACGCCGACGATCAAGAAGAATACGGCGAGGACCCAGAAAATCCGTGCGTTGGTTTTCACGCTACTTACTTCACCTTCTCATCAGAGGCGTCAAAGACAGGGGCTTGCGGAGCATCCTTGCCCGGGCCGACTCCTACGGGGATTCCGGCCTCAGGGTGGTTGAGGTCGAACGCGGGAGACTCGGAGCGGATGCGGGGAATCGAGGTGAAGTTGTGGCGCGGCGGCGGGCACGAGGTGGCCCACTCGAGCGAGCGGCCGTAGCCCCACGGGTCGTTCACGGTGACCTTGGGCGCGTTACGCGCCGTGAGGTAAACGTTGAGCAAGAACGGGATCATCGAGGCGCCGAGGACCATTGCACCGACGGTCGACAACTGGTTCATCCACGTGTAGCCATCTTCAGGCTGGTAGACCGCGTAACGACGGGGCATACCAACTACGCCCAGCCAGTGCTGGATGAGGAAGGTCATGTGGAACCCGATGAACAACACCCAGAAGTGGATCTTGCCGAGCTTCTCGTTGAGCATCTTGCCGGTCCACTTTGGCCACCAGAAGTAGAACCCGGAGAACATCGCAAAGACGACGGTTCCGAAGACTACGTAGTGGAAGTGGGCGACAACGAAGTAGGTGTCGGAGACGTGGAAGTCCAGCGGCGGCGACGCGAGGATGACACCGGTGAGACCACCGAAGGTGAAGGTAACGAGGAATCCGATTGCCCACAGCATGGGGGTCTCGAACGTTACCGACCCTCGCCACATGGTTCCGACCCAGTTGAAGATCTTCACACCCGTTGGCACCGCAATGAGCATTGTCATGAGCGCGAAGAAGGGCAGGAGCACCGACCCCGTCACGTACATGTGGTGGGCCCACACGGTCACGGAAAGGGCAGCAATGGCGATCGTCGCGTAGACGAGGGTCTTGTATCCGAAGATCGGCTTGCGACTGAAGACCGGGAAGACCTCGGAGACGATGCCGAAGAACGGCAGCGCGATGATGTAGACCTCTGGGTGGCCGAAGAACCAGAACAGGTGCTGCCACAAGATGGCACCGCCTGCTTCGACGTTGTAGATGTGGGCGCCGAAGATTCTGTCCGCCGCGAGACCGAAGAGCGCAGCAGCAAGAACAGGGAACGCCATCAGAACCAGCAGGGACGTGACGAGCGTGTTCCAGGTGAAGATGGGCAGGCGCCACATCGTCATTCCGGGTGCTCGCATCGTGATGATCGTGGTGATGAAGTTGACGGCACCGAGAATGGTTCCGAAGCCGGAGATTGCGAGGCCGACAACCCAGAGGTTGCCTCCCGCACCCGGTGTAAAGGTCGTACTCGAAAGCGGCGTATAGGCGAACCAACCGAATGACGCCGCGCCCTGAGGGGTGAGGAATCCGGCGACGGCCATGAGGCTACCGAAGCTGTAGAGCCAGTATGCGAAGGCATTGAGTCGCGGGAACGCGACATCGGGCGCGCCGATCTGCAGCGGCATGAGCACGTTCGCGAAGCCAGCAAAAAGCGGCGTTGCGAACATGAGCAGCATGATCGTGCCGTGCATGGTGAACAGCTGGTTGTACTGCTCCTTGGTCTGGAGCAGGTCGACGCCGGGGGCGAAGAGCTGAGCGCGGATGATCAGTGCCATAACGCCACCGATGCAGAAGTACACGAAGGAGCTGATCAGATACATGTATCCGATCGTCTTGTGGTCGGTGGAGGTGATCCAGCTGACGACGATGTTGCCCTTGCGACGTGCGCTCGGTGAGACGGTGTGGCCGATGGTGGCGGCTCCCTCGGGAGCGGCCTCCTTGGTCTCGGTAGTGGTAGTCATCTCCGTGCCTTACTCTCCGCTGTCCAGCGGCTTGGTGCCGGGCAGGTTGCTGTTCGTGTTGTACTCGGCCCCGCGGGTGCCAGTCTGACCGGCGTCAACGAGGCTCTGGATGTAGTCGTCGTACTCAGCCTGCGAAACGACCTTCACCTTGAAGAGCATGAGCGAGTGGTACTCACCGCAGAACTCGGCGCACTTGCCCATGTACTCGCCCTCTTTTTCAGGAACGAAGTACATGTGGTTGCTCTTGCCGGGGACCGTGTCCTTCTTGTAAAGGAAGTCGACGACCCAGAAGGAGTGCACGACATCGCGGCTCTCCAGCACAATCTCCACGTTGGCGCCCACCGGAAGGTAGAGAACGGGGAGCTGGTCGTAGTCGATGTAAGGCGACTCGTCGGTCTCCTGGGCCTGCATGCCCTGGTAGTAAACGCCGTCGCCGTTAGGGCCCTCGTTGAGGTAGTTGAAGTCCCAGGCCCAGCGCTTGGCGTAGACCTCGACCGTGACATCAGCATCAGCCTCTGGCTGCTCGATCGCCGTCTGGTCCCGTGCCGTGAAGGCAAAGAATCCGACTACGAGGATGAGGGGGATCACCGTGTAGAGAATCTCAATCGGCATGTTGTAGCGAAGCTGGACGGGAAGACCCGTCTGGCCCTTGCGACGGCGGTACACCGCTGCTACCCAGAGGACGAGTCCCCAGGTGATCAGACCAACGACGAGGAGAACGATCCACGACGTTGTCCACAGACCGGCGATGCGGTCGGTGTGGTTGGTGATTCCGGGCTCCCCCGGAAGGTACCCACGGAGCTGGGCCTGGGTGCATCCTGCTAGGACTGCAACAAGTGTTGCTGCCAGGGGGATGGCAGCCCATCGAAGACGGCGGTTAGAACGCACCTGGGACCTCTCGGATGACACGGGACTGGATGAACTCAGTCTATTGACAGGAATCAGCCTACCGCTCTCTGGGGGTCCATCTGAACCGGGAAACGCCATCCGGGCAGCAAAAAGGGGAAGTCGCAAAGCGACTTCCCCTCAATGATCACGGGCGTGATCAACGTTTAGTGGAAGGAATCCCCACAAGCGCAGCTACCGCCAGCGTTCGGGTTGTCGATAGTGAATCCCTGCTTTTGGATTGTGTCTTCGAAATCGATGCTCGCCCCTTCGAGGTAGGGCACGCTCATCTTGTCGACGACGACCTCAACACCATCAAAATCGACGGTGGAGTCACCCTCGAGCAGGCGCTCGTCAAAGTAGAGCTGGTAGATGAGCCCCGAGCATCCGCCCGGCTGGACGGCAACGCGCAGGCGAAGGTCATCACGGCCCTCCTGCTCGTACAGGGACTTGACCTTTGCTGCTGCTGCATCGCTCAGGAGCACTCCGTGGCCGCTCTCGCTGGTCACTACGCCCGGGGATGCTGTCTGGGTCACTGTGGTGTCGGTCATGCCGCTCCTCATTCTTCTCAGCCCTATCGGGCCACTTCTTCTAGTGTAAGCACGCGACACGCGGGATGTATTCCCCCGCGTCGCACTCTCAGGCGCGGTTTTTGGCGTTGAGGCGAGCGAGCAGCAGGGCCTCCGTGAGAATGGCTCGCTCAAAAACACCCAAATGCAGTGACTCGTTGGGGCTGTGGGCCCTGGTGTCGGGGTCTTCGACGCCGGTAACGAGGATCTGAGCTTGGGGAAACACCTCGACGAGATCGGCGATGAACGGGATGGACCCACCAATGCCGGCAAGAACCGCTGGCGTGCCCCACGCATCCTCCATGGCCCGCGTGGCCTCGGCCACGGCCCAACCCTGCGTGTCGACGAGGAACGGGTTGCCAACTTCGACATCGCTCAGCGTGACCCGCGCACCGAATGGAGTGTTGTCGCGGATGTGACGCTCGATGGCCGCGTAGGCCTCCCCCGCGTCTTGCCCCGGGGCCACGCGCACGCTCACTCGAGCGCGCGCCATAGGCGTCAGAGTGTTGGATGCGTTCGCTACGGTCGGCGCGTCGATGCCGGTGATCGTAATTGCCGGGCCTGCCCACAACCGGGAAAGGATGCTTCCGCTGCCGACGGGGCGCACACCGTCGAGCAGGCCAGCATCACGCCGGAGTGTCTCTTCCGAGTATTCGGGAGTCTCCATGGGGTGGGTGGTCAGACCATCGACGGCGACCGAGCCGTCGTCGGTGTGGAACGAAGAAAGAAGACGGGTGAGCGCCATCATGGCGTCAGGCACGGCTCCCCCGAACATTCCCGAGTGGGATGCGTGCTCGAGCGTGCGCACCTCGAGGACCGCCGCGACGTTGCCCCGCAGCGAAACCGTCAGGGAGGGGGTCGTCACATTCCAGTTATCGGAATCGGCGACAACAATCACATCGGCGGCAAGCTCAGCGCGGTGCTGAGTGAGGAAGTTGGCGAACGACGGCGAACCTGACTCCTCTTCTCCCTCAATGAAGACGGCAATGCCGAGGTCGACGTCGTTATCGAGCGCCTCGAAGAGGGCTCGAATGGCAGCGACATGCGCGATGACTCCGGCCTTGTCGTCGGCGGTGCCCCGTCCGTAGAGACGCTCCCCCCGCAGGGCCGGCTCAAACGGCGGGGAATCCCAGTCGGTGTCGTCTCCGGGCGGCTGGACATCGTGGTGTGCATAGAGCAGAACGGTCGGCGCGCCAGCTTTGGCTGCACGCGTCGCGAGAACCGCAGGCTTTCCGTGGGCCTCGCCATCGCCAATCGGGGCGCTAGAAACGACAACAGAGTCGAATACGCCTAGATCGCGCAGGTGTTCTGCGACCGCATCCGCGCTCTGCGAGACAAATGCTGGGTCAAACGCCGGCCATGAAACTGACGGGATTCGAACCAGTCCAGTAAGGTCGGCAATCGCGGCGGGCAGGCCGGCAGAAACGATGCCGCGGAGCTCGCGCGCGAAGTCGTCTGCCGATGCCCCTGAACCTGTGATGTCCATTGATGTCATGCAGGTAATCTTAAGCAGACGACTACGCAAGGATCATCCATGGCCAAGCCTGCACGCGATATCGAGCCCGACAGCGAGCTCACAACGGACAATGCGCCCGGTAAGGGCCGTCCGACGCCCACCCGCAAGGAGCGAGAGGCAGCTAATCAGCGCCCCCTCGTCTCGAACGACCGCAAGACGGCCAACCGGGAGGCGAAAGCTAAGTACAACGAGGCCCGCGACCGTGCCCGCGTAGGCATGGCCAATGGCGAAGAGAAGTATCTTCCGGCCCGAGACAAGGGTGCCCAGCGCAAATACGTGCGCGACTACGTTGATGCACGCTTCAGCATCGGCGAGCTCATGATTCCCGTAATGCTCCTCATCATCGTGATGTCGTTTGTTGCGGACCCGCTCATCGGCATCGTGAGTGTGTTCGTGCTGTGGGCCTTCTTCTTGCTCGCCGTGCTCGATTGCATCGTGGCGGGCTGGCTGGTTACTCGTCGACTCACGGCCAAGTTCGGCACAGTTCAGAAGGGCACCCGTTGGTACTGCGCGATGCGCTGCCTCCAGATGCGCCCCATGCGACTGCCCAAGCCGCAGGTGAAGCGCCGGGAGTTCCCGGCTTAGGTCACACGTTAACGAGCGGATGCCGTGCGGTTTCGACCGCACGGCATCCTTTTTTTGATCTCGGCCCAGCGTGCGAGGTGTCGAGAGTCGGCGACCCCGCGAAACGTCAGGCTGCGCCAGCGAGGCGCGCGAGACCGCGGTTGATGCGGGCTGCCCAGAGAGGACCCTCATAGATGAATCCCGTATAACCCTGCACGAGCGTTGCCCCAGCGGCCAGCCGCTCTGCGACCTCAGCTGCGGTCTCGACCCCGCCGACCGAAATCACACAGGTCTCGGCAGGCAGGGTGGCCCGCAGCAAACGCAGTACCGCGAGCGAGCGCTCCTTGAGAGGTGCGCCAGAGAGCCCGCCAGCGCCGATGCGCTCGATGAGTCCGGCATCGGCTGCAAGACCTTCGCGCGAAATAGTCGTGTTGGTCGCGATGACGCCGCCAAGGTCGAGGCTCGTTGTGAGCTCAGCGATGCGGCGCACTTCGTCATCAGAGAGGTCGGGTGCGATCTTGACGAGCACGGGCTTGCCGCCAGCAGCATCCCGCACCGCGGTCAGTAGCGGCGCGAGACGATCGAGCTCTTGGAGTCCCCGCAGACCCGGCGTATTCGGGGAGCTCACGTTGACCACGAGGTAGTCGCTCACGGGCGCGAGCAGACGAGTGCTGGTGAGGTAATCGTCGATGGCAGCGTCGACATCCACTACTCGACTCTTTCCGATATTCGCCCCGATAATCGGGCGAACAGAGCGCCGGCGCTCGCGAGCCAGACGAGGCGCCGCCTCGGCAGCGCCGTGGTTATTGAACCCCATGCGGTTGATCAACGCGCGATCGGCCACAAGTCTGAACATGCGCGGCTTGGGGTTGCCCGGCTGCGCCTGTGCGGTGAGCGTACCTACTTCAACGTGGCCGAACCCCAACTGCCCAAGCCCACGAATGGCAAGACCCTCCTTGTCGAACCCCGCGGCAATGCCGAAAGGCGACTCGAATGTGAGGCCGAGGGCCTGCACCCGAAGGCTCGGATCCGGCTTCGCATAGGCTCGAGCGAGCGCGCCAAGGCCGATATAGGGAAGCGCGCGAATGACGCCGAAAGCCAACCCGTGAGCGACCTCAGGGTCGAGACGGGTAAGGAACGTGGAGAAAATAAAGCGATACATACCAAGGGAAACCCTAGCGTGCGCACTCCCCCACGGTGGCCGCCTATGAGGTCGGCGACGAGCCCCTCAGACGATCGTCGCCGTGCTCATGGCGCAGCTGCGTAATCGCCGACTCGAAGTCGTCGAGAGACTCAAACGCCTGGTAAACGCTTGCGAAGCGAAGATAGGCGACCTCGTCGAGCTCCCTGAGCGGTGCGAGGATGGCAAGACCGATGTCGTTGGCATCGATCTGTGACGCCCCCGTTGCTCGGATCGCCTCTTCTACTCGCTGCGCGAGCAGCGCGAGATCGGTGTCGGTGACGGGCCTGCCCTGACACGCCTTGCGCACCCCGGCCACGACCTTCTCGCGGCTGAACGGTTCGAGAACACCGTTGCGCTTGACGACGCTGAGACTCGCGGTCTCGGTCGTGCTGAAGCGGCGCCCGCATTCTGGGCACTGCCGGCGACGACGGATCGACATGCCGTCGTCACTGGTGCGGGAATCGATGACGCGGGAATCGGGGTGGCGACAGAATGGGCAGAACATGGTGACCCAAGAATAGGGGGCGCAGGGGAAGAAACCGTGGAGGCTCCCCGGAACCACTCTCCCTATTACTTCTCCGTTTCGAACCTGGCGGTCACGGCAGCAGCGTGGGCCGGCAGATCCTCCGCGGTTGCCAGCGTGACAATTCGCTGCTCAACGTCGCGCAGCGCAGCCTCCGAATAACGGATGACCTGCTGCGGCCGCAGGAACGTGTAAGCACCCAAGCCCGGAGCGAAACGCGCTTGGCCGCCCGTCGGCAGAACGTGGTTGGAGCCGGCGAGATAGTCACCGAGGCTCACGGGCGAGTGGGGGCCGACAAAGATCGCGCCCGCGCTCTCAATGAGCTCAAGTGCACCGTCGACATCGGCGACCTGGAGCTCGAGGTGCTCCGGCCCGTAGGCGTTGCTGAAGTCGGCAGCGACCTCGAGGTCATCCACCAGCACGATGGCCGATTGGATGCCACGAAGGGCCTCAGTGACGCGCTCGCGGTGGGCGGTCTGAGCAACCAGGCGCTCCAGTTGCTCCTCGACCCGGTTAGCGAGATCGACGGAGTCCGTGACAAGAACGGAAGAGGCGAGTTCATCGTGCTCAGCCTGGCTGATGAGGTCAGCTGCAACGAGTCTTGCGTCTGCCGAGGAGTCGGCGATGATCAGAATCTCGGTGGGGCCAGCTTCAGCATCAATTCCCGCCTGGCCGCGTACGAGACGCTTGGCCGCGGCAACAAAAACGTTGCCAGGGCCCGTAATCAGCTGCACAGGCTCAAGGCCGATGTCGGGAACGCCATAGGCGAAAGCACCGATAGCTCCCGCGCCTCCCATGGCATAGATCTCGTCCACGCCGAGAAGACCTGCTGCGCCCAGAATCGTGGGGTGAACTGAACCGCCGAAATCGTGTTGCGGGGGTGAGGCGAGCGCAACCGCCTGCACTCCGGCCACCTGAGCAGGAACAACACTCATGACAACGCTCGAGGGGTACACCGCCTTGCCACCGGGCACATAGAACCCGACCCGACGCACGGGCGACCATCGTTGAACGACCTCGGCTCCTGGACCCAAGGTCGTGATGGTGGGCGACGGCACCTGCGCGGCACTTGCCTGGCGGACACGATCGATCGCTTCTTCGAGCGCTTCACGAACACGCGGGTCAAGACCTGCGACAGCAGCGGCAATCTCCTCGGCTGACACCCTCACGCGAGGCGGACGCACCCGATCGAGGCGCTCTGCCTGGTCGAGAAGGGCAGCGCTCCCCTGGGTTCGCACCGCAGTGATCAGATCCTCGGCGATTGCCGTAGCCGCAGACACATCGGTCTTGGAACGCGGGATGAGGGCGAGGAACTCGGATGTGGTGGGGCGCTGACCGCGCAGGTCGATTGTCTGAATCATGGCGAGAATAATTCTAGCCTCTGGCCCCGGTCGGTTAGCCGAGGCAGGACGGCCCGAGCAGCGACTTGAGTTCTCCATAGAGATCAGCCGTCACCGACACCGGATACGGCACCTCGAACATGCGGGCGGTGCTGCCCTTGATGAGCTTGAGGCGCACCTCTGTATCGCCTGCATGCCGGATAAGCACATCGCCGAGCGCTGCGACAACATCCGTCGTCGCTCTGAACTCCTGCACCGAGATCATGAGCGGCCCGGAGCCGAGACTCTGCCCCAGGTCGGGCTGGAACATGCTTGACGCGTGAAGATTGACGCCGTCGTCTCGCACCCCTACGCGGGCACGGATGACGACGATGGAGTCGCTCACCAGCGCGGGAGAGAACTCCTGATAGGTCTTGCCCAGGAACATGACCGTGATTTCGCCGCCGAAATCCTCGACAGTGATGAGGCCGTACGGGTTGCCGGAGTTTCGAGCGGTGCGGTGCTGCACGGATGTGACTAGGCCAGCGATTGTGACGGTCTCGCCGTCGGCGGCGGCCTCGCCCGTCAGTAGTTCGGCAATGGAAATACTCGCATGCTTGGCCAGTTGCAGCTCGAGCCCGGCCAGCGGGTGGTCCGAAACATAGAGACCCAGCATCTCGCGCTCGAACGCCAGCTTGTCCCGCTTGGACCACTCTGGCCGCTCGGGAACGGCCAGCGCCTGCTGAGGTTCATCCCACAAATTGTCGAAGTCGAAGCCGACCTGCCCATGGGCCTCTGCGCGTTTGTCTCGCACCGCACCTTCAGCCGACTCCTCGTGAATCTCATAGAGCGCCCTGCGCGTGTGACCGAGCGAGTCAAAAGCGCCCGCCTTGATGAGGGATTCCAGCGTTCGTTTGTTGGCAACGGGAATCGGCACCTTCTTGAGAAAGTCGTGGAACGAGGTGAATCGCCCCTTCTCCTCGCGGGCCTGCTTGATGAGTTCAACAACGTTGAAGCCAACGTTGCGCACGGCACCGAGACCGAACCGGATGTCGTCGCCGACTGCGGCGAAGAACCCGATCGACTCATTGACATCCGGGGGCAGAACTTTGATTCCCATGCGGCGGCACTCGTTGAGGTAGACCGCAGCTTTGTCCTTGGAATCGCCGACGCTCGTGAGAAGAGCCGCCATGTACTCGGCCGGGTAATGGGCCTTGAGGTAGGCAGTCCAATACGACACGACACCGTATGCCGCCGAGTGGGCCTTGTTGAAGGCGTAGTCAGAGAACGGAAGCAGGATGTCCCAGAGCGACTTGACGGCAGCATCGGAGAAGCCGCGCTCGTGCATTCCGCCGCGGAAGCCCTCGTATTGCTTATCGAGTTCGGACTTCTTCTTCTTGCCCATGGCCCGCCGCAGAATATCGGCCTGACCCAGGCTGAACCCTGCGACCTTCTGGGCAATGGACATAACCTGCTCTTGGTAGATGATGAGGCCATAGGTGCCACCGAGGATCTCCTTGAGAGGCTCCTCCAGCTCCGGGTGGATCGGCGTGATCTCCTGAAGCCCGTTCTTGCGCAGGGCGTAGTTAGTGTGCGAATCCGCACCCATCGGCCCCGGTCGGTAAAGCGCCAGCACAGCCGAAATGTCTTCAAAGTTGTCGGGCTTCATCAACCGAAGGAGGCCGCGCATGGGGCCGCCATCGAGCTGGAAGACGCCGAGCGTGTCTCCCCTTGCTAGCAAGTCGTAGGAGGCCTGATCGTCGAGCTCAAGGCCTTCGAGATCGAGAACGAACCCGCGGTTCGACTCGATGTTGTCAAGAGCATCCGAAATGATCGTGAGGTTGCGGAGCCCCAAGAAGTCCATCTTGATGAGGCCGAGCGCCTCGCACGCCGGGTAGTCGAACTGCGTGACGATCTGGCCGTCTTGCTCACGCTTCATGATCGGGATGATGTCGAGCAGCGGTTCGCTCGACATGATCACACCCGCAGCGTGCACGCCCCACTGCCGCTTGAGGTTTTCGAGGCCGAGCGCGGTCTCGAAAACTGTCTTAGCTTCGTGATCGGTTTCAACGACGGCCCGGATGTCGCCGGCCTCTTTGTAGCGCGGGTGGCTCTTATCGAAGATTCCCGTCAGCGGGATGTCCTTGCCCATGATGGGCGGCGGCATCGCCTTCGTGAGCTTCTCCCCCATGCCAAAGGGAAACCCGAGAACTCGAGATGAGTCCTTGAGCGCCTGCTTTGCCTTGATTGTGCCGTAGGTGACGATCTGGGCAACACGCTCGTCACCGTACTTTTCGGTCACGTACTTGATGACCTCGCCGCGGCGACGATCGTCGAAGTCGACGTCGAAGTCGGGCATAGAGACGCGGTCGGGGTTCAGGAAGCGCTCGAAGATGAGCCCGTGGCGCAGCGGGTCAAGGTCGGTGATCCGCATGGCGTAGGCCGCCATCGAACCCGCACCGGAGCCTCGGCCGGGGCCGACGCGAATCCCGTTGTCTTTTGACCAGTTAATGAAGTCGGCGACCACGAGGAAGTACCCGGGGAAGCCCATCTGCAGGATGACCCCTACCTCGTAGTCGGCCTGACGCCGCACATCCTCAGGAATGCCGTCGGGGTAGCGAAAGTGCAGGCCCTTATCGACCTCTTTGATGAACCAGGACTCCTCGGTCTCTCCTTCGGGAACCGGGAAGCGGGGCATGTAGTTGGCGCCCTCGTCGAACGACACATCGCAGCGCTCGGCAATGAGAAGAGTGTTGTCGCAGGCCTCAGGGTGATCACGAAAGAGCTGGCGCATCTGCGCGGCCGACTTGAGATAGAACTCATCGGCATCAAACTTGAACCGCTTGGGGTCATCAAGCGTCGTTCCCGACTGCACGCAGAGCAGAGCCGCGTGGCTCGTCGCGTCATGGGCGTGGGTGTAGTGCAGATCGTTGGTCGCGACAAGCGGAAGGTCGAGCTGTTTGGCAAGCCTGAGCAGGTCGTCCATGATGCGTCGCTCGATGCCCAGCCCGTGATCCATGATTTCGGCGAAGTAGTTCTCTTTGCCGAAGATGTCGCGAAAATCGGAGGCGGCCTTAATCGCTTCGTCATACTGGCCCAGGCGGAGGCGCGTTTGAACCTCGCCGCTCGGGCAGCCCGTCGTGGCGATGAGGCCCTTGCCATACTGGGAAAGCAACTCGCGATCCATGCGCGGCTTGAAGTAGTACCCCTCAAGCGATGCCTTGGACGAGAGCCGAAAAAGGTTATGCAGCCCCTGCGTCGTCTCGCTCAGGAGGGTCATGTGTGTGTAGGCACCGGCCCCGGAGACATCGTCTTCTCCGCCGTTGCCCCACTTGATTCTGGTCTTGTCTCCGCGGGCGGTTCCGGGGGTGATGTACGCCTCGGTGCCGATAATCGGCTTGATTCCCGCGGCCTTGGCGGTCTTCCAAAAGTCGTATGCCCCGAAGACGTTGCCGTGGTCGGTAACCGCGACTGCCGGCATCTGCTGCTCTACCGCGGCATCGATGAGGGGCTTAACGCGCGCAGCGCCATCCAGCATCGAGTATTCGCTGTGCACATGAAGATGCACGAAGGAATCGCTGCTCGCGGGCACTACTTCTCCGTCTTGCTAGAGGGTGGTTATCCAGTCTAGTTCGGCGGTGGTTAGCTCGCGTGCAGCACGTCGAGCGCGTGTTGAAGATCAGCCGGGTATGTCGACTCAAACTCAACGGGTTCGCCCGTTGCGGGATGGCGGAACCCCAGGCGCATGGCGTGCAACCACTGACGTTCGAGGCCGAGCCGGGCCGAGAGGGTGGGGTCTGCGCCATACATCGAGTCACCGACGCACGGATGCCGCTGGGCGGCCATATGAACCCGAATCTGGTGCGTACGCCCGGTTTCGAGGTGAATCTCGAGAAGCGATGCTGCGGGAAACGCCTCAAGTGTCTCGTAGTGAGTCACTGAGTCTTTGCCGCCGGCAACGACAGCGAACTTCCATGCAGACGACGGGTGTCGGCCGATGGGAGCGTCGATCGTCCCACGCAGAGGGTCGGGGTGTCCCTGAACGACCGCGTGATAGATCTTGTCGACCTCTCGATCGTGGAACGCACGCTTGAGGGCTGAATAGGCATGCTCCGACTTGGCCACGACCATGAGACCGCTGGTTCCTGCGTCAAGACGATGCACGATCCCCGCGCGCTCAGAGGCACCCGACGTGGAGATTCTGTATCCGGACGCAGCAAGCGCTCCGAGAACCGTTGGTCCCGTCCAGCCAACGGACGGGTGGGCCGCGACTCCGACGGGCTTATCGATGACCACAATGTCGTCATCGTCGTAGACGATGCCAAAATCAGGCACGAGCATCGGCTCGATGCGGGGAGCCTGACGGTCTTCCCATTCGATGTCGAGCCAGCCGTCCGCTCGAAGGCGGTCGGACTTAGAAACCGCGACGCCGTCTACGCGCACGCCGCCAGCCTCGATTACCTCGACCGCGAAGCTGCGGGAGAACCCCATCAGCTTGGAGAGAGCAGCGTCGACGCGCTCGCCCACGAGTCCGTCGGGAACGGGTACTGAACGTGACTGCATTGCGGAGCTACCGAGCCTCATCATTGATCGCTGTGCCGACGGATCCGTCGGACTTTGGCTCGGTTGTCTGGCGCGTGCCGTCCATCCCGATGCCCTTCAGGGTGAGGATGATGAACAGCCCCATGCTCGAGACGATGAAGATGTCGGCGATATTGAAAATCGCCGGGAACCCCCACACCTGGATGAAGTCGATCACATGTCCGACGCCAAAGCCCGGCTCTCTGAAGAGTCGGTCGGTGAGATTGCCGAGTGTTCCGCCGAGCAGCATTCCGAACAGCACAGCCCACCCGATGGAACGGATGCGGTGCGCGAACAGAATGATGAAGAGTGTGACGAGCGAGGCCGCAATGGAGAAGATCCAGGTCGACCCGCTGGCGAGCGAGAAAGCCGCCCCGGGGTTTCGTACGAAAACGAACTGAAGCAGCTCTCCGAGAACCGGATTGACCGTGCGCTCATCGAGATTGGCAACGACCCACGCCTTGCTCAGCTGGTCTGCGACGTACACGAGAAGTGCGACGCAGACCAGCAGGCCGAGAGCTTTTAGGCTGACTCGGGAGCGAGCGGCGCGAGGTGCGCCAGGAGTCTCTGCCGAATCAGTTGCCGACAAAGCCCTGGAAGTTAGCCGGAGGCTGGTTAGCGGGGACACCGAAGTCGCCACCGAAGTCGGACGAAGCCGCAGCAGTGTTCGAGCTAGCGGTGTTTACGGTGCTAGCCGAATCAAGGTCGCGAAGCTGGCCCTCGATGTAGCTCTTGAGGTTGGCCCGGTACTCACGCTCGAAGGTGCGAAGCTCCTCGATCTGCGATTCCAAACCGGTGCGCTGAGCCTCGAGCTCGCCAACCTTCTGGCGCTGCTCTGCCTCTGCCTCTGAGACAACACGCTGAGCGGTCGCCTCCGCCTCGGCAACAACGCGCTGAGCGGTGGCCTGACCTTCGGCGATGAGCGCGTCGCGCTTCTCGATGCCCTCGCGGACGTGCTCCTCGTGGAGACGACGCGCAAGCTGCAGGAGGTTATTGGTGCTGCCCGTCTCATCGAGACCAGGCGTTGCGGCGGGAGCCTCGACGACAGGTGCCTCGACGACCGGTGCAGCAACGGGCTCGGCGACGTAGCTCGGTGCGGCGGCTGCAGGAGCCTCGGCTCCGCTGCGCTGCAGCTCGGCAATGCGCGACTCGCTCGCGACGAGGCGCTGGCGCAGCTCCTCGTTCTCCTGACCAAGGCGCCGCAGTTCGACAACAACCTCGTCGAGGAAGTCATCTACCTCGTCCTGGTCGTAGCCCTCGCGGAACTTCGTCGGCTGAAACCGCTTGTTGACTACGTCTTCAGGCGTAAGGGCCATTCTCGTCACCTCAAAAACTCTCTGATCGATACTGCCGTCAAGCTCAACGCTAACAAAGACTGGAAAGCGCAGGCTGTGCGGAACCAGTGACACCGGATTCTGAATAGGTTACAGGGAACCCGCCACTTGGCGACCCCAGGACACGACATAAAGCAACACCAGCACCACAAGCATCACGATGCTCCAGGCGAAATCGAGCGAGATTCCCCCGAAGCGAACGGGCGGAAGGATGCGCCGGGTGAACCGCACGGGAGGATCTGTGACGGTGTAGACGACCTCGGCGACAACCAGAGTCGCGCCGCGCGGGCGCCACCGCGGCACGAACGCGGTCACGAGCTCGAGGATGAACCTCGCCCACATCGCGAGAAAGTAGAGAAACAACGCAATGTAGAGCACCGTGAGGAGCACAACGAGAATCATGGGCCATCCGGAAAAGTAGCGGCCGCCGCGAACCCACAACAGGTCCGATACGCGGTCTGAGAAGACAAAACGTGTGACCGAAAAACCAGGACACACCGTGTCCTCGAGCCTACAGCCACGAACGGTCGCGGCTGCCGGCTCGACTCCTAGTTCTGGGAGAAGTAGGTGCCGTCCGCGTCGTTCTCCTGAGCGCGGTCACCGCTGACGGCAACGTGCGCTGGCGAAAGAAGGAACACCTTGGAGGTCACGCGTTCAATCTTGCCGTAGAGCCCCTGGGAAAGACCGCTGGCGAAGTCGACGAGGCGACGAGCATCCGGCTCGCTCATCTGCGAAAGGTTGATGATGACAGGGATGCCATCACGAAAGCTCTCGGCGATCGACTGGGCATCTTTGTACTGCCGGGGGTGGACGGTGAGAATCTCATTCATCTCGGTGGCTCCCACTGATCGAACGGCCGCGGGACGGCGAAGGGGGGTCACCGGCGCGCGCTGGGCTGAAGTCTGGGCCGAAGGGGCGCTGGCGGGGGCAGTCTGAACCGGAGCGGGGGTAGGCGCCGATGGAGCCGCCTTATCTTCGTAGTCGAACTCCTCGTCGGCAAGGCCGAGGTACACCATCGTCTTGCGAAGCGGGTTAGCCATTGTGTGAGCCTCCTGGTGGTTCGTGTCTCGAATTGACATTAACCCTGTGCAGGGCGATTTCCCGTGATTGCCGACCCGATGCGGAGGTGTGTCGCACCTTCTGCGATGGCGTCGACGAAGTCGTGCGACATGCCGGCCGAGATCGCGTCGGCCGACGGCTCCATGCGCCGCAACCGCTCCGACGCCAGGCGCACGCGTTCAAATGCACGCCGCGGATTCTCGTCGAGCGGTGCCACGGCCATGACTCCCCGTAGACGGAGACTCTGTGCCGCGAGGACCTGCTCTGCGAGACGCTCCAGGCCTTCGTCGCTGACTCCCCGCGCTGCGGGTCCTCTGTGAGGTTGAGCTGGAGGAAGCAGTCAAGGAGATCGGCGCCCGGAGTGTCGAGCGCCGAAACGACGGAAGCGCGATCAACCGAGTGGACAGTGTTGGCGTACGAGCGAACCGCTTTTGCCTTATTCGACTGAAGTTGGCCCACAAAGTGCCAGTTGATCGGGAGGTCTCGAAGCTCAGCCGCCTTAGCCGACGCCTCCTGGTGGCGATTCTCACCGAAGTCATTCACACCGAGTTCGACGAGGTCCCGCACGAGCGACGCAGGGTGAAACTTGGTAACCACGATGAGAGTGATGTCATCAGCCGAGCGTTCGTTCGACCGCGCAGCGTGATCGACCGCCGAGCGAACGCGCTGCAGGCGCTCCCCTAGCTGGGGAGCGCCTGCAGCGGACGTCGAAAGCGAATCGATCATTTGAGGAAGTCGGGGATGTCCAGACTGTCGTCGCTCGAGTCGAAGACGGGGTCGCTTGCCGCCTTCGGGAGTTCGGGCTCGGCAGCCGACCACGCAGCAGTCGTTTCGGCGCGGGTGGCAAGCGGCGTCTCCGACTCGCCCGTTGCCGCATCCTCGCCCGGCTCTACGAAGTTGGAACGGTGTCCCTGTCGCTTGACGACGGGCTCGCCACCATCGAAGCCTGCGGCGATGACCGTTACGCGAACCTCGTCCCCGAGCGTGTCGTCGATGACGGCACCGAAGATGATGTTGGCCTCGGGGTGAACAGCCTCCTGCACCAGCTTGGCGGCGTCGTTGATCTCGAAGATTCCGAGGTTCGACCCACCCTGCACCGACAGGAGAACTCCGTGTGCACCATCGATGCTGGCTTCGAGGAGGGGCGATGCGACTGCGAGTTCGGCGGCCTTAATCGCACGATCTGCACCCCGCGAGGAGCCGATACCCATGAGAGCAGAGCCCGCGCCCTGCATTACCGACTTGACGTCGGCGAAGTCCAGGTTGATGAGGCCAGGGGTCGTGATGAGGTCGGTGATTCCCTGCACGCCGGCGAGCAAGACCTGGTCTGCCGTTGCGAAAGCCTCGAGAAAGCTGATGCCCCGATCGCTGATCTCAAGCAGACGATCATTCGGCACGACGATGAGGGTGTCGACCTCGCTCTTGAGCGCAGTGATACCCAGCTCGGCCTGTGCCGCACGCCGCTTGCCTTCGAATCCGAACGGGCGCGTGACGACACCGATCGTGAGGGCGCCAATCGACTTGGCGATGCGGGCGACGACGGGGGCTCCGCCGGTGCCGGTGCCTCCACCCTCACCCGCGGTCACGAACACCATGTCTGCGCCGGCAAGTGCTTCTTCGATCTCATCTGCGTGGTCCTCGGCAGCGCGACGGCCCACTTCGGGGTCGGCACCGGCTCCGAGTCCGCGCGTGAGTTCGCGACCGACGTCGAGTTTGACGTCGGCGTCGCTCATGAGAAGCGCTTGGGCATCCGTATTGATGGCGATGAATTCGACACCGCGAAGGCCGAGCTCGATCATGCGGTTAACCGCATTCACGCCTCCGCCGCCGATTCCGACGACCTTGATGACGGCGAGGTAGTTCTGGTTTGTTGACACGTCCGGCCTCCGCTGGGAACTCTCAACCTCTGGTAGAAGCTTAAAGTTATGCTCAGTATGTATTTCCTGAATCGAAAGTAGCGGCCCCAGAGTCAGCCGTGCCCAGACACGCGGGCGTGTCGGAAAACGCCAGGGAGATTCTCACCCCCGGGCGCTCGGACACCCGAAATTTGCGTCAGAGAGGGCGCACAACCGCGCTCAACGGCGCCGTCACGTCGTACTCGACCGCTATCGCCGGATCCTGATTGGCAATCAGCTTCTCGAGCACGCGCGCTTTGAGCTCAGAACGGTCTGCGCTCCCCCACACCACTCGCTGCCCGACCCCACCGAAGACCAGGGTGACATCGTCCATCGTCGAGGCGGTCACGGAATCGACCGTCGCGAGCACCTCCGGCGGAAGCGCTAGGAGCACCTCAACGACCGAGTCGAACGTCGTCGAATCCTCGTCGGCACCCACCAACTCCAGCAGCGGAACCCCCGGCGGACGAGTATCGGACTTCTCAACCACGACACCGGCAGGATCAACCAGGCGATACCCGTCGCCCACGATGATGGCGCCTACAGGCTGTCGCTCGGTGATGTGGATCACCATGGTGTGCGGAGGCACCATCTCGGTGACGTAGCTCCTGATCAGAGGGAACTCACCCAGCTCACGAGTCAAACGATCAAGATCGACGAGCGCCAGCGGAGTGCCCATTTGGCCGTCTACGGAATCGACTACAGCCGCAGGATCGATTCGGGATGTGCCAGTCACCTCGATTTTGTCGAGGGACAGAAGCGGAGAGAAGACCGCGACAGCAATGAGCGCAGCAAACACGGCAACAGTGCCGCCCGCCGCAAGCCACGCCACCCTGCGGTGTCGCGCGCGCCGCGTGAACCGCCGCACTTCAGACTTTTCAAACCTGCGCCGAGCCCTCGTCGCTCGCCGCGCCTCCCGCCTGGCGCGCTTCGCCGCATCCGCCGCAGACTCCACAGGGTTACTGACGGGCCGCGACTTTGTCGCACGCTTCGGCACAACCACGGGCGCATCGCCCGCACTATCCCGGTCCGCAGGCTGCTGGCTGCGCGCTGGCAACCGACGAAGAGTGCTCTTGGCACTCAAGCTCTTGGCGGGCTTCGCTCCCTTCGGAGTAGCACTGCCAGAAAGACCTCCCTCTTCGGGGCTCGCCGAAGTCACGGGAGCAGGCGGCACCTGCCGTGCCGCTGCAGAGCTATCGAAGCCCTCAGGGCGTTTCATTCACCGCAGCCTTGCGCTCAAGGGCGCTGAGCACGCTCGGAATTATGAGGTGCACATCCCCTCCACCCATCGGAACAAGAATGTCTCCGGGCCGAGAGATTTCAGCCGCGTACTCCGCCGCCGCCTGCCAATCCTCTATGTAGCGGCCCTTGCTGGGGTCGCTGAAGCGCTCGGTGATCATTGCGCCCGTCACACCGGGGATCGGATCCTGGCGAGCACCGTAGATGGGCAGAACGATTGTGTAGTCGGCAAGGCGCTCGAGAGTGTCGGCGAATTCCTGCGCCATATCTTGCGTGCGGGTGAAGAGGTGCGGCTGAAACAGCGGGATAACGCGCCCCGTGCCGACCACTCCTCGCGCGCCAGAGAGTGCAGCCTCAACCTCGGTGGGATGGTGTGCGAAGTCATCGAAGACGCGCACGCCATCGACTTCACCTCGAAACTCGAAGCGTCGTTCGGCGCCACCAAATGTCGCGAGTGCGTCAAGCGACGCCTGCGGCTCGAAGCCCAACCCGACCAACACAGCGAAGGCCCCAGCGGCGTTGACCGCGTTGTGCACTCCTGCGACCCTGAGTGCCCCCGCGAACTCCTCGCCCCGCCACGAAAGCGAGAACGACACGATGGCGCCGGCGTCAATTGCATGCAGGCGAACATCGGCCGTCGGCGCCATGCCAAAAGTGATGACGCGACTATCGCGCAGATGCGCCGCGATCTCTACGGCACCGGGATCATCCGACGAGATCGCCACGAATTCGCGCGCCTTAGATGCAAACTCGACGAACGCATCAGAAAACGCCTGCCTCGAGCCGTAGTGGTCCAGGTGGTCAGGGTCGACGTTCGTAATGAGGGCAACAGCCGTGTCGTAGAGCAGGAAGGAGCCGTCCGACTCGTCCGCCTCGACAACAAAGAGTTCTCCTGCTCCCCGCGCGGCGCTAACGCCAAGATCGCGGATGACACCCCCGTTGACGAAGCTGGGATCCGCTCCAAGCTGGCGCAGGGCCGTGACGAGCATCGCCGTCGACGTGGTCTTTCCATGCGCACCCGCAACGGCTACCAGACGCGCCGACGAGGTGAGCCAGGCGAGAGCCTGGGCCCGGTGAATCGTGGGGATACCGCGGCGACGGGCCTCAACATATTCGGGGTTATCTTCGGCGATAGCGCCGGTCACCACGAGGGCATCCGGCTCAGCGATGTTGGCTGCGCTATGGCCGATCGCCACCGCAACGCCGCGTGCGCGGAGCGCCTCCACCGTCGCTCCGTCTCGGGAATCAGATCCCGTAACCACGATGCCGGCGTCCACAAACATCGAGGCGATGCCGCTCATGCCCGCGCCGCCGATTCCCACGAAATGCACCTGGGACAACCGCTCGGGAACGGGGTTGGAGAAGTCAGATTTGATCATCGTGCCTAATTTATCCTGACTGCCTCGTGGACTAGCTCAATCATGCGGTCGGTGCCATTGAGCACCCCAATGCCTGCGGCGCGGCCCGCCATCTCGACGAGTGCCGCCTGATCCATCATCAACGGCACCAGAGTCTCCCGTACCCACCCCGGGGTGAAATCGGAATTGTCGACGAGAATCGCGGCACCGCGGGAGACGGCATGACGCGCATTCAAGCGCTGCTCGCCGTTGCCGATCGCAAGAGGAACATAGACGGCCGGGATGCCGAGACCCGTCAGCTCGCTCACCGTGGCGGCGCCTGCTCGCGACACGGCAAGATCGGCCACGGCGAGGGCGAGATCCATGCGGTCGCAATACGCCACCACATGATGGTGCGGCAGCGGCTCTGTCACCGCATCGACGTCTCTCTCTCCCGTGATGTGGAGGATCTGCCAGCCCGTGCCCAGGATGATCGCCGCCGACTCCGCGACCGTCTCGTTGATCACGCGGGCCCCGAGGGAACCACCCGTGACGAGAAGCGTGTGCCGGTGCGGATCGAGTCCAAAAAAGTCGACAGCCTGCGCCCTGGCCGAGCGCCGGTCAAGCTTCTCGATCTCATCGCGAAGCGGCATGCCGACGACCCTGCTATGGCGAAGTGGGGTGCCCTCAAAAGCAACTCCGACCTGTTTGGTCAACATCGCGCCCAGTCGGTTCGCCATGCCCGGTCGTGCATTCGCCTCGTGCAGGGCGATGGGCACGCCCGCGCGGCGCGCGGCAACATAGGCCGGAGCGGAGACATATCCCCCGACCCCCACAACGACGTCGACCCCACGGGATGCAATGACGTCGCCGATCGATCTGACCAAGCCGGACAGCTTGCCGGGGAACGAAAGGGCGGCTCGGTTCGGTCGACGCGGAAACGGCAGCTTGGGCACCGTCACAAGTTCATAGCCCCGCTCGGGAACGAGGCGGGCCTCGAGCCCTTCTGCCGTGCCGAGCACAATGATTGTCGAATCCGGTTCGGTGCTGCGCAGCCGATCCGCGATCGCAAGAAGCGGGTTCACATGACCCGCTGTGCCCCCGCCGCACAAAAGATAGGTGGTCACTAGGGTCGTACTCTCCTTTGGTCTGTCCTCGCGACCGGCTGCCGCGCGAACGACAGCACGACCCCAATCGCGAGCATGCTCGCGATAAGCGCGGTTCCTCCGGCCGAAATCAGCGGAAGGGGAACACCCAACACCGGCAAAAGGCCGAGAACGACCGCAATATTCACGAGCGCCTGTCCCACAATCCACACGAGAACGGTGCTCACGGCGATCTTGGCGTACGGGTCGTCGTTAGCTCGGATGATGCGGACGAATGAGATCGCCATAACGATGAACAGGGTCAGCACAATGATGGCGCCGAGCAGCCCGAGTTCCTCGCCAATAATCGCGAAGATGAAGTCGTTATCGGCTTCGGGCAACCAGTTCCACTTGGCCTTGGAGTTGCCGAGCCCGACACCGAAAACCCCGCCGGAGGCAAGCGCCCACCAGCCATGAAGCGTCTGCCAGCATCCGCTCGCATAGTCGTCTGGCGAGGTGCAGCCGCTCTGCCATACGTCGATGCGACTCTGACGGTTATTGCTACCCAGCGCAAGAAGGAGAGCCCCTGAGGCTAAGACAATCACTGCGGCGGCGAGATGGAGAAGCTTCGCCCCGGCAAAGAACAGGGCGCCCAAGACCATGGCGGCGAGAATGATCACCGTGCCAAGGTCTCCACCCATCATGACGAGGCCGACGGCCACCCCGGCTACCGGAGCTACCGGCAGGAGTACTTCTCTCCACTGACGGATGACGAGTTGTTTGCGCGAGAGGATGAGGGCCATCCACAGCATGAGAGCGAGCTTGATCAACTCGGAGGGCTGAAAGCTGAAGTTTCCGAATCGGATCCAGTTCTGGTTGCCGCCCGAGGCATACCCGAGCGGCGTCGCGACAGTCAAGAACTGAATCACGACCGCCCCGACGAGGGCGACCCCTGCCCACTTCTTCCAAAATGTGGCGGGGATCCGCGATGCCAACAGCATCAAAGGAATACCCATAGCGACGAAGAGAGCCTGGCGCTCGAATCCGCCGAAGAACTGCCCGGACTCGGTGAACGACGTCACGGACGACGACGACAACACCATGACGAGGCCTAGTGCCACCAGAAAGAGAGTCGTTCCCAGCAATAGGTAGAAATTAGCCGTTTCGGCGCCGAAAAGCTTGCGAACCGCAACGACCGCTGCTGGTGCCCGGGAGCGGGATTCGGCCTCTGACGCGCTCATGCCGACCCCCTCACGTGTGCTCATCTGACTAGTCTCAGCCGACGAGGGGGCTGAAGGCTCCAGCGTGAGCGCGTGTCGCAGTAACGATCATCGCTCACGCAGCAATCACTCCTCGTGGGATGCGCCGAGGGCGGCAAGCGCCACCCCGACGGCAGACGCGGCAACTCCATAGGCTCGAGCCATTGCGCTGGCGGTCAGCACGAGCAAAACGCCCTCGCGCGACATCAGCCCTGCGGGTTCAAGGTCGCCGACCTCCGCGAGTTCGATCGCAGACGAGCGTCGTTCGTCGAGAAAAGCACGATCGCAGAGGATTCCCTCGACTACTCCGAAGTCGCTGGGGCCGGGAATCCCCAGGCCTACTCCGATAGCACGACAGCCTTCAACGACTTCGGCTTGCTCAACCATGGTCTGGGTCTCGAGGTCGCCCTTGTTATAGATGCACGCGCTGCGAGCCTCGTCAAAAACGCGGGCGAGAGCCGCGCGCGACAGATCTTCGCTCATCCAGCCTGCAGGATCACTCGGCCGCGATTCGATGCATGCGGCTGCCAGTGCGGAGATCGACGTCGTGTAGTGAAGCTGGGCATCCGACGCTGCGACGACGACGACATCCCAGCCCTCCGGTGCGCGAATTGCATCGAGAACCGATATCCCCCCAGGCCACACCATATGGTCTTGACCCCGCCGGCGAGCAGGATAGTTTCGGCGACACGCGCTGCGGCGGTGGCTTCTGCTCCACCTGCCACGACGATCCACTCGGCCGGGGCGACCTTGTCTCGAACGCGCCACGCGAGTTCGATGTCTCCCCAGACGGGAACGCCACGCTCGCGAGCCCACACGACAAGCGGGTTGTCTGCGGCAAATCCCGGAGACACGACAACAAGCTCGGGGTCGAGAGCCGCCAATCGTTCCCGATACTCGGGCGCGTGCTCGATGCCGGGCGTCGTCACCACCAGATCGCCGCCGATCACGCCGAGAAGCTGCTCTCGTTCATCCGTGTGAATCTCTGAGAATACGGTCACCACGGCGCCAAGTTCCAGCAGCGTGTCAGCGCTCGAGAATCCGCTGGCTCCGAGGCCCAAGACGGCGACCCTGAGCCCTCGCCATTCGGCGTGCCAACTCGTCAGCGATTCTGCTCGAAACTCACTCATGGCAAGAGCGCGAGCCATTCGATGTAGAAGAGGAAAACTCCGCCGGCGACAAAAAGACCGGCGATCAGCCAGAACCTCACAACGATCGTGACCTCGGGCCATCCGACCATCTCAAAGTGATGGTGCAGCGGGCTTGCCTTCCAAATGCGCTTGCCCTTGGTTGCCTTGAAGTACATGCGCTGAATGATGACCTGACCGGTGATCACGACGAAGAGACCGCCGAGGAGGATCAGAAGCAACTCAGTGCGCGACAGGATCGCCAGCGCTGCGAGAGCGCCGCCGAGTCCGAAAGAACCGGTGTCGCCCATCATGATCTGGGCCGGTGATGTGTTCCACCACAAGAAACCGATGACGGCGCCAACCACAGCAGCCGCGATAACGGCAAGGTCAAGAGGGCTCGCTACCTCGTAGCACTGGCTTGCGACGTCGGGGTCGAGGCCACCAGCGAAGCATGACTGCTGGTTCTGCCAGAAACCGATGATGATGTACGAGCCGAGGGCAAAGATGGATGCGCCCGCGGCCAGACCGTCGAGACCATCAGCAAGATTCACCGCGTTGGAGACGCTCGTGGTGATGAGCGCCATCCAGGCAATCGCCAGGACGACGCCGACACCGGCACCGAAGATCGCGACAAAATCAAGGAAGGGCAGGTCGCGAACAACCGAAACGGCGGTGGATGCTGCGCTCACTCCGTTGCTGTCGTGGTAGTTGAGAGCGAGCACTGAGAAGATGACGGACACGATGATTGTGCCCACAATCTTGAGCGGCCCTGAGAGGCCAAGACTGTTCTGGCGGTGCACCTTCATGAAGTCATCGATGAAGCCGATAAGGCCGAGACCCACCATCATCAGGATCACCAGAAGAGCCGGCACCGAGGGCGGTTCACGCCCGACAAGGTGACCCACAAAGTAACCCGTTACCGCGGCGATAATAAAGACCACGCCGCCCATCGAGGGAGTGCCGCGCTTCACCACATGAGTTGTGGGGGTATCAGCCCTAATGAACTGCCCGAGGTTCATGCGCCTGAAGGTACGTGCGAACAGCGGCGTCAGTAGAAGCGAGAAGACGAGAGAAACCGCCGCCGCGACGAGAAGGGTGATCATGGGGTCGTTACCTGCGCAGACTGTTCGAGACGAGACACGAGCGTGCTCGCTGCGTCTGGCCGACTCGCGTACTTGACCAGAACCGCGTCTCCCGTTGCCAGACTGTCACGCAGTAGATCGTATGCCTCCTCGACGGAGCCCACGAGCACGGATTCGCCATTCCAGGAACCTTCAAGGCCAGCAGCGTTGTGGATGTGACGCGCCTCGTCCCCGATTACGATGAGTCGCTTGATGTTGAGGCGTACGACGATGCGGCCGATGCGGTCGTGCGCTTCTCGTCGATACTCGGATTCCTCCGCGACCGTCATGCCTGCGGCGTTGTCGAGATCGAGTTGCCCGAGCACAGCGACGGTTCGGCGGCCTTCTGTGCCGATCATCGCCAACGTCTTAAGCGCAGACGTCACTGACGACGGATGCATCGATACGGTGTCGTCGATGAGCATGACTCCGTCGGCGCGAGTGATCGGGTGCATCGTCGACGGGCCGACACTCTCAAGCTCCTCAAGAGCAGAGATCGCTACGTCGACGTCGATGCCGGCGGCCGAGGCGGCGGTAAGCACCGCCATGGCGTCCTCCGCGAGGTGCTCCCCCAGCATCTGCAGGGCGACCCGGTATCGGGCGCTCCCCAGCTCAAGCTCAAACGTGGTCCCGGTGGATGCCGCAACCACATCGACAATCTTCACGTCCGCACGAGGATCGGATCCGAACGAGAGAACGGTAGCGCCCGTCATCATGGCGGCATCCCGCATGCGAGTTTCCGTAGCCGGGACAACGACAACCCCGTCGTTACCGACGCGCGCGAGCGCCTCGCCCCAGGCAAGGGAATCCGTGCCATTCTGCCCGCGGCTAGAACCCTGGGACAGAATGATGGCGGTGTCCGGCCAAACAGCGTCGGGAACAGCCGTCGCAACGGCAGCGAGCATGCGCGACGTGGAAGACCTGCCAACGACCCCGATCACGGTGATGTTGGCCGGAGAGAAAATCGACACTACGCCCAGCCCGCCTCGCGCAGTGCTGCCCGCGCCTCGTCTCGCGCAGAATACGGAGTACGAACCCCGCGAATATCGCGGTAATCCTGATGCCCAGGCCCGGCCCAGAGAATCGAATCCCCCTCGCGCGCCAGCGAAATCGCATGGCGGATGGCCTGTTCTGGCGGGCTGACCTCGTGCAGTTCCGCCTGATGCTCGGCCAGCTCGGCACCTTCGATGAGGGTTGCCCTAATCGACACAGGGTCCTCGAAGCGCGGGTGGTGATCGGTGATCACGAGAATGTCTGAATGCTCAGAAGCGACGCGGCCCATCTCATGACGCTTGGTGGCATCCCGGTCGCCGTCTGCCCCGAAAACCATGATTACCCGGCCAGTGGTGAACCGGCGAACTGCCTCAAGCGATTTGAGGAACGCGTCGGGGCTGTGCCCGAAGTCGACAAATACCGCGGGCCCTCGATCGCCAGAAACTCGCTCGGTGCGCCCGGGCAAATAAGCCGTGATCTCGCCGTGAACCGCATGCTCGATCGCCTCAAGTTCAAAACCCGCCTCGACGAGCATGACGATAGCAAGGGCCGCGTTGGCTGCCATGTGGCGACCGATCAGCGGAACCCTGGTCTGCATCGAGCGGCCCTCTGGCCCTGTCAGCGTGAACGATGTGTACGCGGCGGTCTCTTCGAGGACATCCATAATCCACTCGGCATCGTCGCCGGGCGAACCTACCGTTGTGACGGGTATGCGGGACTCTTCGACAAGCCGGGCACCCCAGGGCGAATCGAGGGAGACAACGCCGCGGCGAGCACGATCCGGCTCGAAGAAAGCACGCTTCGCTTCGAAGTACTCCTCCATGGTGGAGTAGTCATCGAGATGGTCATGGCTGAGATTGGTGAACCCGACGACGTCGAAGCTGATGCCATCGATTCGGTTCTTGCTCAGAGCTTGCGCGCTCACCTCAAGCACGACCGCACGCACTTCGCTTTCGCGCATGCGAGCCAAGAGCGCGTGGATCTCGCTCGCCTCGGGTGTCGTGAGCCGGCTCACGACCGTGAGGTCGCCAATGTGGCGTTCTGCGGTCGTGCTGAGCCCGGTGACGAGCCCCAGCTGTCGAAGAATCGCCTCAAGGATGTAGGACGTCGACGTCTTGCCGTTCGTGCCGGTCACGCCGAGGGTCAGAGGCGGGTGAACGTTGGTCTGGTAGAGCCAGGACGAGAGCTCCCCCAGTGCTGCACGGGGCGAGTCGACGATAACGATGGGGAGTCCGGCGTCGCGGGCGATTTCGGCTCCGGCTGGGTCTGTGAGAAGAGCTACCGCTCCAGATTCCTTCGCGGCCTCGGCGTACTGCGCTCCGTGGGTCGTTGCACCAGGCATCCCCACGAAAAGGTCACCGGGCTCAACCTCGGGAGACCTAAGTGTGATGCCCGTGAGCTCGACGCCGTCGAGCGAACCGACCGATTCGAGCCCGAACTCTGCGACAAGACCGCTGAGGGATCTCGCCGACGGATGCTCCGGCCGGAGGACCGGGGGAATCCGATCAGACAATGGGACCTCTTTCTCACCAGGTGGCGGGCAGATGGGGCGCTGGCTGCGTGGATGGCTCGACGCGAAAGGTCTTGAGCACCTGGGTCATGATCTTTTGAAAGGTGGGAGCCGCAGCCGCGGATGTCTTAATAGTATCCGGCTTGACGAAACTCGCGATCACGACGTATTCGGGGTTCTCCGCCGGCGCCATGCCAGCGACCGAGACAACACGCTCGTTGGAGTAGACGCCATTGACAGCCAACTGGGCCGTTCCCGACTTGGCGGCGACGCGGTAACCGGGAATCGTGAGCAGCGACGAGAGATCGCCACCCGTAACCACTGTCTCCATCATTGCGACAACCTGGTCGGCCGTCGATTCCGAGACCACCTGAACTGGCGCCGCGCCAGCGGGCGCCAATACAGTGCCGTCAGGCTTCTGGCAGCCCTCAACAAGGGTTAGGGGTAGCCGAACACCGTTGTTGCCCAGAGCCTGGTATGCGCCGCCCATCTGCGCCAGAGTCGAAGCGATTCCTTGCCCATAGGCGACGTCATATTTCTGTTGACTGTCCCAGCTCTTCGAGAGGATGCCGCCCGATTCGCCCTGAAAGCCCACGGCGGTTGGAGTGCCCATGCCGAACTTGGTGAGGTAGTCGTATCGGGTCGAGTTCGACAGCTTGGTGGCGAGCATCGAAATTCCGACGTTCGAGGAGTTCTGGATAACCCCGGCCAAAGTGAGATTAAGCGTGGCGTGCGCCGTCGCGTCTCGCACCTGACCACCCTCAGGTGTCTGCATCAGCGAAGGCACCGTCAGCTTGGTGCCCGGCGTCGCCGCGCCCTCTTCAAGAAGCATCGCGGCGCTGATGGGCTTGAACGTCGAACCCTGTTCGTAGGCGCCAGAGAAAGCGAGCGAGCCACGGTACGGCTCCTCAGTCGCACCGATGTCATTGGGGTCTGCCGACGGCCAATCGGCCATGGCCATGATGTGGGCGTCCTTCACGCGCACGACAATCGCCGACGCAGAATCGGCGCCCAACGCAACGGCCTGTTCTGCGATCTGCTGTTGCACATACCACTGCAGGTCGCTGTCGATCGTGAGCTTGAGCGTGCCTCCCGCTACCGCCTCCTGCTTGGTCACGGTACTGCCGGGAAGCCGGACTCCATCGAGACCACGTTCATAGGTGGACTGCCCGTCGATGCCGTCAAGACAGGAGTCTTCGGTGTACTCAAGGCCGTTGAGCGGGTCTTCCGTTCCGAGCAGGCCAACAAGATTGCCAGCGACTGCACCGTTGGGATAGGTGCGGGTGTATCGCACCTCGGCGTAAGCCCAAGGAATCTTGAGAGCCCGAACCGCTCGATACTGATCGGCGTCCAGGCCGCGAGCGAGCACAGCGTAGTCGGACTCGGGATTCTCCGTCAGTTTGACCAACATCGCCTGCTGGTCGGCACCGCTGATCTCTGCAATCTCTGCAAGCGCCTGCGCCGTCGTGACGGTAACAGTCGACTTACTACCGTCGGCATTCGTCACTTCTCGCGCGAATGAGTCTTTGACGAAACGAGGGGATGCAGTGATGTCGTATCGCGTGACCGTGTCGGCGAGCACAACGCCATTGGCGTCAATGATCTGCCCCCTAGCGCCGTACGTCACCGTAGAAACCGCACGCTTGTTGAGCGAAGCGGCGTTAAGCTCCGCCGCGCGCACAACCTGAAGGTCGACCAACCGAACAGCGAAAATGGCGACGATCGCTAGCGTCACCACAATGGCGACCGAGAGTCGCCTGCCGCTCATTCGCTTACTGTTCACGCCCGTCCCCAGTTTCGTGAATCGAACCTCTACCTAGTGATAGGTGCCGGAAGTCCGTTCGGATACGACGGTACCGACGCATCTGCGCCGACCAGTCCCGACGCGCCTGCATCATCGGCACTCTCAGCTTCGGCGGCGGCGATCCCAGCAGCCGCGCCCAAGTCGGGAACCGTCTGCAGCAGCGAATTCGGAATGAGCAGCCCACCGTTGGCACCGATCACGCTGCCGGCGTCCCCCCGTGCTGCCTGGGGAACACCCTTGACCGCGCCTGAGGCAAGGTCAAGGTAGACGGCGCTGTCGTTGGAGACCATGCCGAGGGACTCAGCACGCGCGGCCAAGTTCTGCGGGGAATTAAGAACATCGAGCGCCTCGGTCGCGATCTGCTCGTCGCGGTTGAGTTCCTTTTGCTCTGCCTGCAGCGCAGCGATCTCGTAGGCACCGTCGGCGAGGGCGATGCTCAGCAGAAGTTGAGAGACCAAGACGGCAAAGAGGCCTGCAACGATGACAATCGCATAGGCGAGCTTGGGTCGGGCCCGGCGCTGTTGACGACTGGGGGCGATCTCGATGTGGGGCGCGCGCCGCGGCTCCCGTGGGAGCGGTGCGGGCAAGACCCGGGCGAGGTTGTCGCTCATGCGAACCTCCTGGTGCGCTCGGCCGCACGGAGGCGAACCGGAATGGATCGAGGGTTGGCCGCCTTCTCGTCATCGGAGGCGAGTTCTGCTCCGCGGACAAGAAGACGAAAATCGGGGTGATGCTCCGGCAGCTCGACGGGAAGCCCTGCTGGCGCACTCGACGTTGTCGCGGATGCAAGAAAACGCTTGACGAGGCGGTCTTCGAGCGACTGGTAGGAGAGCACCACCATGCGGCCCCCCACCGCGAGCAACTCAGCAGCGGCCGGAATCGCCCGCTCGAGCACTGCCAACTCCTGGTTGACCTCGATACGAAGTGCCTGAAAGACGCGCTTGGCGGGGTGTCCTTTGCGCTGGATAGCGACGGGAGTCGCATCCGTGATGATCTGCACCAGCTCGGCAGAAGTGGTGAGCGGCGCCACTTGACGACGCTCGACAATCTTCTTCGCATAGCGGGGAGCGAGTCGCTCCTCGCCATAGTCCTTAAAGATACGGCGGAGATCGGCCTCGGAGTATTCGGCAAGTACCTGCTCGGCCGTGAGCTCCGACGTGGCATCCATGCGCATGTCAAGCGGCGCATCCTTGGAATACGAGAAGCCGCGCTCGACCCGGTCAAGCTGCAGCGAGGAGACGCCGAGGTCGAAAAGAATGCCCTGAACCTCTGAAAACCCGAGATCCTGAACCGACTCAAGGATGGTGTCGTAGACGGTGTGCACGAGGTGGACACGGTCGCCGAAGCGCGAGAGCCTCTCCCCCGCGATTGCGAGTGCATCCGTGTCACGGTCGAGTCCGACGAGCGTGAGCTGCGGAAAACGCTCGAGGAACGCCTCTGAGTGCCCGCCCATACCGAGTGTCGCATCGACAAGTACCGCACCTGGCCGCTCGATGGCGGGGGCGAGCAGCTCGATCGTTCTCTCGAGCATTACGGGGGTGTGGATCTGTTTTTCTTCCATAGTGTGTGCCCGGTTGGCTCCTGGTTTCTGATCCCCATCCGATTCGACCTGCCTCCGGGGAAGTGAGGCAGGGCGCTCGGCTGGGAGTCAGATGCCAGGCGCTAGAAGAGTCCGGGAATCACCTCCTCGGTAGTGTCGGCGAAAGCACTCTCCTGCTCCGCGTAGTAGGTCTCCCATGCCTGGGTGTCCCAAATCTCTGCTCGGTTTCCCACGCCAATGACGGTCAGTTCTTTGCCGAGCCCCGCATAAGCCCGGAGGGCCGCAGGGATCGTGACGCGGTTCTGACTGTCTGGCACCTCTGAGGTCGCTCCCGAGAGAAAAAGGCGCATGTAGTCGCGGGCCTGCTTGCCCGTGACGGGAGCCTGCCGCATCTTGTCGGCGAGCTCTTCGAACTCCCTCGTGCTGAACACGTAGAGGCATCGCTCTTGGCCGCGAGCGAGCACTACGCCGTTCTCTAGTTCGGCGCGGAACTTGGCCGGCAGGATCACTCGACCTTTGTCGTCGAGCTTGGGCGCGTAGGTACCAAGAAACACCACGCACCCCCTTCCGACTCCGGCCCAGCTTCAGGATGCCTCCACTTTACTCCACATTCCCCCACAAAACAATGATTTATGCCCATATTGAGCCCGCCGCTGCCCCAGAAGGTATGAAATCACTGGGATGCGCGGGGTGGAGGGAGGTGGAGGAGAATTCCTACGGATGCGGCAGAAAAGGGCGCAAAAAAGCCCCCGTCCTACGACGAGGGCTTTGCGTTAGACAATTCCGGCCTGATCGGATGCCTGGGTCAGACTGTCGCTCGTTAGTGGCGATCCTGACGGCGGTCCCAGCGGTCGTTCATGCGATCCATGAACCCGGCGTGCTGCTTGGAGCGGCGTGCCCGCGCAACTTCGTCATCGACGCCGGCGCTTGATCGGGCTGGTGAGATCGCAAGGAGCGCACCACCAAAAACCACTATGAATCCAACAATGCCCACAACGGGCTGTTTCAAGACGACTCCGGCAACGATGGCAGCGATGCCAACGAGTGCCACAAGGATGCCCACGACGAGTAGGCGATAGTTGGTGCGACCCCGACGAGGAGTGACGGCCGAAACAAAGTCCGCGTCATTCTGATAGAGGCTTCGCTCCATCTCATCCAGGAGACGCTGCTCACGTTCTGAAAGCGGCATGATTACTCCTCCCGGCCGATCTGATGAACTGCCAAAGTCAATTGTATGCTGCACCCGCTGACTAGGCTATCCCCGTGACTGAGAGTAAGCGGATAGTTGCCAGGGTACAGTCGGCCATCGACAAGTTCCTCGCAGAGCAGAGGACCCATCTGACGGAGATCTCCCCCGACCTCGCACCCTTCGTCGATTACTCGGCCTCCCTCCTCTCGGGCGGAAAGCGTTTTCGTGCCCAGTTTTGCTACTGGGGTTATCGAGCAGTCGCCCCCGGCAACGACGATGAGCCCGAGGTCGAGGGCGTGGTGGCAGCATCCGCTTCTCTTGAGCTCTTTCATGCCGCCGCCCTCGTGCACGATGACCTGATCGACAATTCAGACACCCGCCGCGGCAAGCCGGCTTCGCATCGACGCTTTCAATCACTGCACACCGAGACCGGATGGACGGGCAACGCAGAATCGTTTGGCCGATCGAGCGCGATTCTGCTGGGTGACCTTCTGCTCGGCTGGAGCGACGAGGTCCTCGACGCCGGGCTCGGGCTCGTTCGCAGCCGGGATTCAGCGATCGCCGCTCGGCGAGAGTTCAACCGTATGCGCACAGAGGTAACCGGCGGCCAATACCTCGATTTGCTAGAGGAGCACTCGTGGCGCTCCCGCAACGATACCGAGCAGCTCGAGCGTGCGCACCGCGTCATCGTTTACAAGTCGGCCAAGTACAGCATCGAGGCGCCTCTCATCATCGGGGCGACAATCGGCGGGGCATCACTCACCCAGATCAGCGCCTTGCGCGACTTCGGCCTCCCGCTGGGAGTTGCGTTTCAGCTCCGCGATGATCTCTTGGGCGTTTTCGGAGACCCCGAACAAACAGGCAAGCCTTCGGGAGATGACCTGCGCGAGGGCAAGCGCACCGTACTCGTCGGGCTTGCCAGGAGGCGCCTCACTCCTTCGGCGACGCGATTGCTCGACGAGCTCCTCGGCGACCCTGACCTTACGGATGGCCAAGTGCACACCCTTCAGGCGTCGCTTCGGGAATGCGGGGCTGTGGCTGACGTCGAGAATCTCATCGCGCATAACGCCCGTAAGGCACTTGCTGCTCTCGAAGACGCATCATTCGATGCAGCCGCTCGGGCCCAGCTCGTAGACCTGGTGCACATCGTCACCCGCCGCACCGTCTAGAAGCGACGGGGCAGCAGCTCTGGGCGCGAGAGGCTAAGCGAGGGCTTGCGCGATACGGCGCACTTCAGCTTTGCGGCCTGCGCGCAGCGCTTCAATGGGAGCAAACCCCAGACTTTCTTCTGGCTCCAATAGCCATTCGATGGCGGCGTCGTTGTCGAACCCGGCATCGGCAAGCACGATAAGCGTGCCGCGCAGTTCTGAGAGCGGTTCGCCGTCGCGGATAAACGACTCGGGGACACGCCAGACGCCGTCAATGCGCCGCGCTGCAAGGCTTCGATCCTCTATAAGGCGACGAACCTTGCTAACGCCGATTCCGAGGATATCGACGAGGTCGGGAATGGTCAGCCAACGAACTTCAGGGTCGGTACTCACAAGTACAAGCCTGTCAGAAAAATCGGCGAACGTGATGCAAGCGCGCAGTAACTGTGGGTGTTCTTTCGGCAGACTGGCTCGGAATCACTCCAATCACTCTGTTAACACCAGTCACAGTGATTGACAGAAGTACCGTTCTGTGCCAGATTGCTGGGCAGGGCCACGGCCGAGGTGCACCACGTGTTCGGCGTTCGTTGCACGTCGCCCACCACCACGGCACTGAGGATCACGGGGACAACATGACCAGCACTTCTGATCGAACGTCATACCGCGCACGAGTGGCAAAGAGCGCGCTCTCGACAATCCCGATCGTGCTCGCAGGATCGCTCGCCATGAGCATGAATCTCACTGGCCCCATCGCGCTCGGCGACGACCACAACCCTGATCACGACGACGCCCAGAGCCCGTCGGCCCTCCGCGACTCCGTTCGCAAGGCTCTCAGCGATGCCCAGGCTTCCTCGGCTTCCCCGTCGATCGGCACCGCACCCGCTCAGTCCAGCGTGGCCGCTACGGCTCCCGCCAATTACACCGTGCAAGCCGGTGACACCATCAGCGGCATCGCCGGTCGCTTCGGCCTCTCGACCGCATCGGTCTTGGCGATGAACGGCCTGGGATGGAAGTCGGTTATCCACCCTGGACAGGTTCTTCTTCTGTCACAGACCGCCAAGCCCGTGGCGGCGACCCCCGCCCCCGCGCCGACTACGGGTGGCAGCTACACCATTGCCCGCGGCGACACGATCGGCGGTATCGCCGCCAAGTTCGGCGTTGCGACTCAGGCCGTCCTCAACGCCAATGGGCTCTCCGCCCGGTCCATCATCTACCCGGGCCAGCGCCTCACCATTCCCGGCCTCACCACTGCTGCGTCTGCACCGCCGGCCGCAGCGACCCCCGTAGGCACGAGCAGCGCTGCGCGCTACACGATCGTTCCCGGCGACACCGCGTCGTCTATCGCCACCAAGCTCGGCGTCTCTGTCGCTCAGCTTCTCGCCGCGAACGGCCTCTCGTCAACGTCCACCATCTATGCGGGAAAGACCCTCGTCGTACCAGCGGTACAGGCGGCTGGCAGTGTTCCATCCACTCCGCAATCGGTCGTCGCCCTCACGCCGGAGATGGAGAAGCACGCGCGCACGATCGTCTCCGTGGGGCGCAGCCTCGGCGTGAATGACTACGGACTTGTCATCGCACTGGCTACCGCGGCCCAGGAATCAACCCTTCGCAATCTCACCTGGGGAGACCTCGACTCTGTCGGTCTCTTTCAGCAGCGCCCGAGCGCTGGCTGGGGTTCCGTCGCCCAGCTAACGACCCCCGAGCACTCCGCCCGGCTCTTCTTCGGCGGCGCCAGCAATCCCAACGCTGGCTACACTCGCGGATTGCTCGACATCGCAGGATGGCAGTCGATGTCCGTGACGCAAGCCGCTCAGGCCGTGCAGATCTCCGCCTATCCGGATGCCTATGCCAAGTGGGAGGCGTCAGCCCGCTCATGGCTCGCCGCGATCGGCTAAGCAGCTACCCGACGGGATCCCTCCGTTATACGAGTGTTGCCATCAAGGCGCGTCCCAGCCACATTGCCAGGCAGTCGAACTTTAGACTTGAGCAGTGAGCACACCCAGTTCTGACCCGATGATCGGCCGTCTCCTCGACGGCCGCTATCAGGTGCGCTCTCGGATCGCTCGCGGCGGCATGGCGACGGTCTACCTCGCCACCGATCTGCGCCTTGAGCGCAGGGTTGCCATCAAGGTCATGCACGGCCATCTGGCGGACGACGAGCAATACAAGATCCGCTTCATTCAGGAGGCCCGCTCTGCGGCCCGCCTCGCCCACCCCAATGTCGTCAATGTGTACGACCAGGGGCAAGACGGTGAAACCGCCTATCTCGTCATGGAATATCTTCCCGGCATAACGCTGCGCGATCTTCTCAATGACCATCACATCCTGACTACCGAGCAGGCATTCGACATTCTCGAAGCGGTGCTCAGCGGGCTTGCCGCAGCCCACAGAAGCGGCATTGTCCACCGCGATCTCAAGCCGGAAAATGTGCTGCTGGCCGACGACGGACGCATCAAGATCAGTGACTTCGGGCTTGCTCGAGCCGCTACCGCCAACACTGCAACGGGCACGGCGCTCATGGGTACGATCGCCTACCTCTCCCCCGAACTCGTCACACGAGGAACAGCGGATGCGCGCAGCGACATCTACGCGGTCGGGATCATGCTCTATGAGATGCTCGCGGGCGAGCAGCCGTTCAAGGGCGAACAGCCGTTCCAGGTAGCGCAACAGCACGCCAACGACACGGTGCCCGCGCCCAGCCTGCTGAATCCGAACGTTCCTGCCGCATTCGATGAACTCGTAGCCTGGGCGACGGCTCGCGAGCCCGATGATCGCCCGAGCGACGCCGCCGAAATGCTTGCCGAGCTGCTGGTGATCCAGCGCGAACTCGATCGCGATGCCCCTGAAGCAGCAATGAACCGCACAATGGTGCTGCCCATGGCGGTCGAGTCGGCCACCGATGCAACCCAGGTAATTGAGCCCGTCGTCCGGTTGAGCGCGCCCACCGCCACGCTCGGCCCTGAAGCCGACAAGCTCAAGCGCGTTAGCGACCGCCGACGCGCTCGGGGCGGGTGGCTCGTTGGCCTTGTCCTGCTGCTCGCTGCGGTTGCCGTTGGCACAGGATGGTACTTCGGCGCCGGCCCGGGCGCGAAGGTGACCATCGCTACCGTTGCCGGCCTGGACGTGGCGGCCGCTACCGCAGCACTCCAAGAACAAGACCTCATAGTTGACGACGCGACGACCGAGGCGTACGACCCGACTGTTCCCATCGGCACCGTCGTGGGGACCAACCCTCCCGCGGGCGAAGCGGTCGACCACGGCGCCGTTGTGACCCTCATACTCTCGGCGGGCCCCGAACCGCTCTCTATCCCGGAACTGGTCGGCCTCGCCGAATCTGACGCCCTCCAGGCGGTGACGGATTCGCGATTTACGACCACTGATTCTCGATACATTTTCGACGGGTCAACGCCGGGAATCGTCGTCCAGGCGCTCGGCGCTGGCGACGTCGACCTCACGACTATCGAGACCTATGGCGATCAGCAGCCGGTTACGTTAGTCGTTTCTCTGGGGTCGATCCCCGAGGTTTCAGGCATGACAGTAGACGACGCCCAGGCTACGTTGACTCAGGTCGGCCTCACGGGCCAGCGCGCCGCCGAGGAGTACAACGACACGGTGCCGGCAGGCAATGTCATCCGCGCCCAGGCCGTTCAGGGTGAGTCGGTAGTGCCGCAAGGCGGAACCGTCGACCTGATCATCTCGCGAGGCGTTGAGCAGGTTGCTATTCCGAATGTGGTTGGACTCTCGTGGCGAGACGCCCTGAAGGTTCTTCAATCAGCAGGCTTCGACATCAAGTTCGGAAACCCCCCAAGCGAAGCATTGTCAGCGTTGCCTGACTTGGCGACGGTCAAATCAGTTGATCCCTCAGCAGGCTCCACCGCACCGAAGGGCTCCACACTGACCGTGAAGTTGCAAGCTGGATAGCTCGCTGCGCCATTAACTAGCAGAAGGCGGATGCCCGGCGACAACCGGGGCATCCGCCTTCTGCGTGGTTTAGCTAGCGAATGGCGCTGAGTTCCTCGGCGACCAGGAACGCTAGCTCAAGCGACTGCATGTGGTTGAGGCGCGGGTCGCAGAGCGACTCGTACCGCGTAGCCAGCGTCTTTTCGTCGATGTGCTCAGAGCCACCGAGGCACTCGGTGACATCGTCGCCCGTGAGCTCGATGTGGATGCCGCCCGGGTGGGTCCCCGCAGCGCGGTGTGCTTCGAAGAAGCCCTTGACCTCATCCATCACATCGTCAAACCGACGCGTCTTGTAGCCATTCGGCGTCGTGATGCCGTTGCCGTGCATCGGGTCAGTGACCCAGAGCGGCGTAACACCGAGCGACTTCGCCGCCTCAAGAAGCGGCGGCAGCGACTCGCGGATCTTGCCAGCGCCCATGCGGGTGATGAAGGTGAGGCGTCCTGGTTCGCGCTCGGGGTCGAGCTTGTCGATGATCTGCTTCATCACCTCGGGCGTCGTGGTGGGGCCGAGCTTGATGCCGATGGGGTTTCGAACCCGAGAGAAGAAGTCGAGGTGTGCTCCGTCGAGATCGCGCGTGCGCTCACCAATCCACTGAAAATGTGAGGACGTGTTGTAGGCGAGACCCGTGCGCGAATCGATGCGTGTCATCGGACGCTCGTAGTCCATGAGCAGTCCCTCATGGCTTGAGTAGAACTCCACGCGCTTGAGCTCATCGAAATCGGCGCCGGCCGCCTCCATGAATCGGATGGCTCGGTCGATCTCACCCGCCAACGCCTCGTAACGCTTGTTGGCGGGGTTTGCGGCGAAGCCCTTGTTCCAGCTGTGCACCTCACGCAGGTCGGCGAAGCCACCCTGTGTGAACGCGCGAATGAGGTTAAGGGTCGACGCAGAGGTGTGGTAACCCTTGACCAGGCGGGCGGGGTCCGCGCGGCGCGACTCCGGTGTGAAGTCGTATCCGTTCACGATGTCGCCCCGGTACGCGGGAAGCGTGACGTCACCCCGCGTCTCGGTGTCGCTGGAGCGCGGCTTGGCGAACTGCCCTGCCATGCGCCCCATCTTGACGATCGGCATCGACGCGCCGTAGGTAAGTACCACGGCCATTTGAAGGATCGTCTTGACGCGATTGCGAATCTGGTCGGCGGTGGCCCCGGCAAAGGTCTCGGCGCAGTCGCCGCCCTGCAAAAGGAACGCCCGACCCGCAGCAGCATCGGCGAGTCTGCTGCGCAACTGGTCGACCTCGCCCGCGAACACGAGCGGCGGAAGCGCAGCGATCTCAGCGGATGCTGCGCCGACCGCGTCGGCATCCGGCCACTGCGGCTGCTGCTTGATGGGAAGCGTGCGCCAATAGTCGAGCCCCGCGATCACGGAGGGATCGGCTTGCACTACGGGCTCAATAGTCGACTGGGACACGTTTACTTTTTCCTTTTTCAGGTTGCAGAAAGAGCCGGGCATCGGCCCGGTGAGGAAAGTTTAGTGGACGCGAACGACCACTCGCTCCGCGCGGAAGGCGGCGTTAGCGGCTCAGGGTTGCGCGCTTTTCTTTGACCGACGACGCATAGACATCCGCATATTCCCGGTCACCAAGACGGAGGAGCTCGAACATGATCTCGTCGGTGATCGACCGCAGAATGAAGCGGTCGCTCTCCATGCCCTCGAACCGGGAGAAATCAATGGGTTCGCCGATGACGACACCGATGCGGCGAACCTTAGGCAGACGCTTGCCGATCGGCATGACCTTGTCGGTATCGACCATGACCACGGGAACAACAGGAACGTTGCCCTCAAGAATCATGCGGGCGACACCGGTGCGGCCGCGATATAGCTTGCCGTCGGGGCTTCGGGTGCCCTCTGGATAGATGCCAAGGACCTCGCCCTTGGCAAGAACGCCGAGGCCCGTGTTGAGCGACGCTTCAGAGGCCTTGCCGCCCGAGCGGTCGATTGGCAGCATGCCGGTGGCCTTGAGAAAGTTCTTGGTCGCCCAGCCCTTGAGCCCTCTGGTCGTGTAGTAGTCGCTCTTGGCGAGAAAGCTGATGCGCCTGTCGATCACCAGGGGCAGAAACACCGAGTCAATGAACGAGAGGTGATTGCTCGCGAGGATTACACCACCGGTCTTGGGGATGTTGTCATGCCCCTTGACCCATGGACGGAACACCGTCCGCAAAATGGGACCGGC
This sequence comes from Salinibacterium hongtaonis, assembly GCF_003065485.1. Taxonomy (GTDB): domain Bacteria; phylum Actinomycetota; class Actinomycetes; order Actinomycetales; family Microbacteriaceae; genus Homoserinimonas; species Homoserinimonas hongtaonis. Next base: position 1,174,427 of record NZ_CP026951.1, on the reverse strand, counting down.
AATCAGGTTCTTCATGAACCAATAGAACATCGAGACCTCTTCTGCAATCCGCTCGGATAACTCTAACGCGACAGAAAGTGCAGGCGGGCGAGATCCGCTGCGCCGACAACACCGGCGTCGTTTCCCAGCTGGGCTGTGACGAACTGCGGCTCTGGATGATATCCACGCGCTGGCAAGTGCGCCAGATACGCCTCGCGGATCGGGTCAAGGAGTGTCTCTCCTGCGGCTGCCACTCCCCCGCCCAGCACAAACATCCTGGGGTCGAGAATGGCGCTCAGTGAAGCACAGGCCTGGCCGAGCCAGCTGCCGAGCTCACGAAGCGCCTGCATTGCCCCGGCGTCGCGTTCGATGATCAGAGCCGCCACATCCTCACCCGTGAGAACGCCTCTCTTCTGGCGGAGGTCTGCGAGCTGGATTCCGATGCCGCCGACATCGGCAATCTCGTTCGCCATACGCAACAGCGCCCTGCCCGAGCCGTACTGCTCTATGCAGCCTCGGGAACCGCATCCGCAGGGAAGCCCTCCGGGCACAACACGAAGGTGCCCGATCTCTGCCCCCGTGCCAAATCCGCCGCGCAGGAGCCGACCGTCCGTGACGATGGCGCCTCCAACGCCCGTGCCGATCGTGAGCATCGTCATATCGGAGACACCACGGCCAGCACCGAAACGAAACTCCGCCCAGCCTGCCGCGTTGGCATCGTTGTCGATCGTCACATCCAGCGACACACGTTCGAGCAAACGGTCTCGGAATGGCTCATTGCGCCAGCTGATGTTGGGCGCGTAATACACAGTGGCCTGCTGCTCATCGATAAACCCAGCGGCGGCGACTCCCGCAGCACGAACCTCCTCACCCTGGGAGAGGGAGAGGATCATGTCGGTAACGACATCGACGATGGCGCTCGGATCGCCGGCCGGAGTCGGCACTCGCTCAGACCGCACGATCTCGCCCTCGTAGGAGACCAAAGCCCCCGCGATCTTGGTTCCACCGATGTCGATGCCGACAGCGTGCATGAAGGTCCTCAATTCGAACAGCAGGGGTGAAAGGGATGCGCTCGGGAGCGGCATAACAACGATGCGTACATACGCCGTGCGGCACATGGACAATCTCAAGTGTAGAGAATCCACAATGTCAACCAGCGCGGCGGCCCTGCTCCACTAGTCTGTTGGGAATACCCGCACCCTCTGAGGTACCAAAGGAGTTGCCGTGAAAGAGTACAGCGTGCCCGCAATGGTCGAGGCTGACCCGAACGCGAACACAACCGATCTGCTCGTCCAGCGCGTGAAGGCCACACCGAACAAGGCCATCTTCGCGCTACCCCGTCCTGATGGGACATGGGAGGACGTAACAGCCACCGAATTCGAGCGCCAGGTCATCGCCCTCGCAAAGGGCTTTGTCGCCGCTGGACTGCAGCCTGGCGACAAGGTCGCGCTGATGGCGAAGACCCGTTATGAGTGGACCCTGGTCGACTTCGCGATGTGGTACGCCGGGGGAATCCTCGTGCCCATCTACGAGACCTCGGCTCCGGCTCAGATCCTCTGGTACATGACCGACTCCGGGGCCATCGGTTTTATTGGGGAGACCCCCGACCACTTTGCCCGTTTGGACGAGATCCGGGCAGACCTGCCGCTCGTGCAGCACGTGTGGCAGATCGACCTCGGGGACCTCGACAAGCTAGTTGCCAGCGGCACGGCGGTTACCGACGAAGAGATCGAGCGTCGTCGTTCCCTCGCCAAGGCAGACGACATGGCGACCCTGATCTACACCTCGGGTACGACCGGCAAGCCCAAGGGCGTTCGCCTCAACCACTCGAACTTCTACGAGCTCTCCCGTAACAGCCGGTTGAGCATGCCCGAAGTCATGCACGATGCCTCCAGCACCGTTCTCTTCATAACGCTCGCCCACGTGTTTGCTCGCTTCATTTCCGTGTTGAGCATCCACGGCGGCGTCAAGGTTGGGCACGAACCCGATACCAAGAAGCTGCTTCAGGCGCTTGGATCGTTCAAGCCCACGTTCCTCCTTGCCGTCCCGCGCGTGTTCGAGAAGGTCTATAACGCATCGGAGCAGAAGGCCGAAGCCGGCGGAAAGGGCAAGATCTTCCACGCCGCGGCAGAAACGGCGATCGCCTACTCCAAGGCGCTCGACGCGGGGTCAGTACCGCTCGGACTCAAGCTCAAGTTCGCTGTGCTTGATCGTCTTGTGCTCTCCAAGCTGCGCGCCGCGATGGGTGGCCGGGTTGCCTACGCCGTGTCGGGGTCGGCTCCTCTTGGCCTGCGCCTCGGTCACTTCTACCGCGCCCTCGGCCTTCGCATCCTCGAAGGATACGGACTCACGGAGACCACCGCTCCCGTTACGGTCAACGTCGTCGCCAAGTTCAAGATCGGCACCGTCGGCCCGGCTATCCCCGGAAACGCGATCCGCATCACCAAAGAGGGCGAAGTCCAGGCCAAGGGCATCAGCGTCTTTGCTGGCTACTGGAACAACGAGCAGGCCACTCAAGACACCTTCGATGGCGAGTGGTTCAAGACAGGCGACCTCGGAGAACTCGACGAGGACGGCTACCTCAAGATCACGGGCCGCAAGAAGGAGATCATCGTCACGGCGGGTGGCAAGAACGTGGCCCCTGCCGCGCTCGAAGACCCCATTCGCGCGAACCCCATCATCGGGCAGGTCGTCGTCGTAGGAGATCAACGTCCGTTCATCTCCGCACTCATCACCCTCGACGAGGAGATGCTCCCCGTCTGGCTCAACAACAATGGCGAGGATGCAAGCCTCACGCCGGCGGCGGCTGGAAAGCATCCCAAGGTGATCGCCGAGGTGCAGCGCGCGATTGACGGCGCCAACGCGGGTGTTTCGCGGGCCGAGTCAATCCGCAAGTTCACTATCTTGGAGCACGACCTGACCGAGGCGAGCGGGTATCTCACCCCGAAGCTCTCGATCAAGCGAGACATCATCCTCCGGGACTTCTCGGATGTGATTGCTGGCATGTACAACGATGCTCCCGCGACTGAGGGCATTTCGATCAGCGGCTAACACCGCCCCTACGACAGAAGGGCCCGTGCTTTGCACGGGCCCTTCTGCTTTGCTCCGCTGCCGCAGCTAGTGCGGCGGGCGCCTCCGACGGTGGGTTAGAACCAGTCGGATTCACGAATCTGTCTCATGGCCTCACGCTTTGTTTCTTTGTCGAGCCCGTCGATGTAAAGACGGCCCTCAAGATGATCGACCTCGTGCTGGAGAGCCTGCGCCATAAGGCCGTCACCGCTCAGCTCGACCGGGTTGCCATCGAGATCGATTCCCTTGACCCGGGCGAATGGATAACGCAATCGCTTGAAATAGAACCCGGGAACAGAGAGGCAGCCTTCTTCGACAAGCTCAGGCTCGCCGGAGACTTCAACCAGCTCAGGGTTGATGACGTAGCCAATCTCCCCGTTGACGTTGTAGCTGAATGCACGCAGGTTAACGCCGATCTGTGGGGCGGCAACGCCGGCACGACCGGGAAGCTTGACCGAGTCGATGAGATCTTCGATCAGTCCAGAGACATCGTCCTTCGATGTGACCGGATCGGAAACCGTCTTGAGTACCGGGTCTCCGAAGAACCGAATCTGTCGTGCGGTCATGCTGCCACCTCAGGTCTCGTGGTTGGTAATTCCATCGCCCACGCTGCACCCGGCAGCGGCGATCGTGCTAACGCTTGTTCGCGGATTAGTCGGCTCGACGCGAAGGCAGACCGTCCATGACAATCGCGGCCAAGCGTCGTGCAGCATCCTTGGTCAGGGTGCGGAGGTTCTTGTAGTCGATGACGGAGCCAGCCGCGAGGTGCGGGTCATACGGAATGCGCACGATCTCGCGCACGCGCGACTGAAAGTGCGATTCGATCTCGTCAAGCTTGACGAGACTGGTGCCCTGCGTCGCAGTGTTGATAGCGACGACCGCGTTGCGCACCAGATCGGCGTAACCGTTGGACTCGAGCCATGTGAGCGTCTCGGATGCGAGGCGAGCCTCATCCACACTGCCGCCAGAGACAATGACGAGTGAATCTGCCCGCTGCAAGGTTGCCCGCATCACAGAATGGACGATGCCGGTTCCGCAGTCGGTGAGGGCGATCGAATAGAAGCGCGCGGCGAGGTCTGCGACCACGTTGTAGTCGTTCTCGTCGAATGCCTCGGAGAGAAGCGGGTCGGTGTCCGACGCGAGAATATCGAGCCGCGTCTCATCGCGTGACACCATCTGCGAAAAGTCGTTGAAGCTCGTGATCGACGCTGCGTGGGTGACGACGTCGCGAACGGTAGACCGGGTCTGCTTGTTGACACGCTCCGACAGCGTTCCACGGTCGGGGTTGGCGTCGATGGCGATGATGCGGTCTTCGCGGACATCCGACAACGCCATGCCCAGCAGAGAGGTGACCGTCGTCTTGCCGACTCCGCCCTTGCGGGTGAGCACCGGCACGAACCGAGTGCCGCCTTCGAACTGCTTGTCAATGCGGGCATCGAGCTCCTTGCGCGCTCGAGCCTTGGCGGAGTCTCCCAGATTCACGAGGTGAAGTGTCGCCGAATAGACGAACGACGGCCAACCGCCCTCTGGCGCCGGGCGCCTGCGTCGCTTGACATCAATGAGCCTGTCGGCGGTCAGCATGTTGGCCGACTCCGGAGTGGACGAGACCTCGCCGCGGAGGCGGTCTCGACGACTCTGAGGGTCGTCCGAAGCAACGGCAGGAAGCGGCGCATACTCGACATCGTCGACGACGTCGTCGGAAGCCTCGATCAGCGAGGAATCCATGCTGATCGAGAGACTCGACACGTCAACACCTGAGAGAAGCTCCGGGCTCACGGGGTCATCGCTGATCGTCACCGCGAGCTCGTCATCAGGAACCGTGCGCACGGGCGCGGGCAGGTCGATGCTCACGGTCATGCTCTCGGGGACGTCTGAAGCAAGGTCATCGCCGCCGTCTTCAAGCAGAACCGAGTCATTGAAGCCGGAATCATCAAGTGAATGCGCGTCGTCGGATATAGAACCCGACTCTCCACGTTTCGTCGTCACAGGCAGAACTTCCCTTCCCTGAGGAACGGCTCAGTCTACCAAGGGGCTAGGCCGGTGTAATTTCCACCAACAGATCTCCACCCTCCACGGGCGATGTCGACTTGATCGCAAGCCTCGCGACGACTCCAGCGACCGATGCCGTGATCGCCGCCTCCATTTTCATTGCCTCGATCGTCGCGACGGGCTGACCGGCTTCCACAGCCGCGCCGACCTCGACCTGGAGGGTAACGACACCGGCGAACGGTGCCGCGACGTGCCCAGGCTTGGAGGCATCCGCCTTCTCGGTCGCGTGGACCTCGACAGAGATGCTTCGGTCTCGAACGAACACGGGTCGCAACTGGCCGTTCATGGTGGTCATGACGGTTCGCATGCCCTTGGCATCGGCATCGCCAATAGCCTCAAGGCCCACGTAGAGGTTGACCCCCTTCTCCATCGGAACAATGTGTTCCTCGCCCTGGCGGAGGCCGTAAAGGTAGTCGACGGTATCGAGGACGGAAAGATCTCCGTACGTCTCCCGCATGTCGGCGAATGTGGCGGTGGGGGCAGGGAACAGCAGGCGGTTGAGGGCGTTTCGGCGCTCATCTGACGTGCCGCCGAGCGCAGCCTCGTCCTCCTCAGAAACGGGACTCACCCCGATCTTGACGCTGCGCCCTTCCAGAACCTTCGTGCGGAACGGCTCCGGCCAACCGCCGGGCAGCTCCCCCAGCTCTCCCGCCATAAACCCGATCACGGAGTCAGGGATGTCGTACTTCTGGGGGTTCTGCTCGAAATCATCGGGGTCGGCGTCGGCCGCCACCAGGGCGAGCGCGAGGTCACCGACGACCTTCGACGACGGAGTTACCTTGGGTGGACGCCCCAGCATCGCATTGGCCGCAGCGTAAGCATCCTCGACCTTCTCGAAGTGATCGCCGAGGCCGAGCGCGATGGCCTGCTGGCGCAGATTGCTGAGCTGGCCTCCCGGGATCTCATGGTGGTAGACGCGGCCGGTCGGGCCGGGCAAACCCGACTCGAATGGGGCATAGACCTCGCGGACCGCCTCCCAATAGGGCTCGAGATCTGAAACGGCCTGGAGGCTGATGCCCGTGTCACGCTCCGTGTCGGAGAGTGCGGCGACCAGTGCGGAGAGCGACGGCTGGCTCGTGGTGCCCGCGAGCGGAGCCGCAGCGGCATCGACGGCGTCGGCTCCGGCGCGACTCGCCGCGAGAAGGGTTGCGAGCTGCCCCCCTGCGGTGTCGTGGGTATGGACATGGACCGGCTGGTCAAAACGCTCCCTGAGTGCCGTGACAAGCTTCTCGGCCGCGGCAGGACGAAGGAGACCCGCCATGTCTTTAATCGCGAGGATGTGGGCCCCAGCGTCGCTCATCTGCTCAGCGAGTCGCAAGTAGTAGTCGAGCGTGTAAAGGTCCTCGGCAGGATCGAGCAGATTACCCGTGTAGCAGAGCGCCACCTCGGCGATCGAGGTGCCCGTCTCAAGCACGGCATCGATCGCCGGCCGCATCTGGGAGACGTCATTGAGGGCATCGAAGATGCGGAAGATGTCGACACCGGTGGCCGCGGCCTCGCGCACGAACACATCGGTGACCTCGGTGGGGTACGGCGTGTAGCCGACCGTGTTGCGTCCCCGCAGAAGCATCTGAATAGCGACATTGGGCAGAGCCTCCCTCAGCGACGCCAACCTCTCCCACGGGTCCTCGCCGAGAAAGCGCAGTGCGACATCGTAGGTCGCGCCGCCCCAGGCCTCGACCGAGAGCAGTTCCGACGTCATCCTGGCCACATGTGGGGCTACCTCGACGAGGTCGCGAGTGCGCACGCGCGTGGCCAGCAACGACTGATGCGCGTCTCGGAATGTCGTCTCGGTTACTGCCAGCGCCGTCTGCGCCCGCAGGGCCGTCGCAAAGCCAACGGGGCCAAGCTCCATAAGACGCTGGCGCGATCCAGCGGGAGCTGGCTCGGACAGGTCGATCGTTGGCAGCTTGTCCGCCGGGTGGATCGAGGTGACCGCTGGCCCGTTCGGCTGGTTGACGGTGACATCGGCGAGCCAGTTGAGAAGCTTCGTGCCACGGTCCCGAGACGGGTGAGCGTGCACGAGATGGGGCCGCTCGTCGATAAACGCCGTGCTGATGTCGCCAGCAATGAATGACGGGTCTTCGAGCAGCGCCTGGATGAAGGGGATGTTTGTTGAAACACCGCGGATGCGAAACTCCGCTAGACCGCGGCGCGCACGACCGACCGCCGAAGCAAAGTCGCGGCCGCGGCACGTCATCTTGACGAGCATCGAGTCAAAGTGCGGGTTAATCTCCGAACCGGGGCTCACTGTTCCGCCGTCGAGTCGAATGCCTCCGCCACCGGGCGAGCGATACGTCGTGATCTTGCCCGTGTCTGGCCGAAAGCCCTGTGTCGGGTCCTCTGTTGTGATGCGGCACTGGAGTGCAGCCCCGCGGAGCCTCAGATTGTCTTGCAAAAGTCCGAGGTCGGCGAGGGTCTCGCCTGCGGCGATGCGAATCTGGGCCTGAACGAGGTCGACATCAGTGACCTCTTCTGTGACGGTGTGTTCGACCTGGATGCGCGGGTTCATCTCGATAAAGACGTGCTGGCCGGCGCGCTCCCCCACGGTGTCGAGAAGAAACTCAACCGTTCCGGCATTGACGTAGCCGATGGACTTGGCGAAGGCCACAGCGTCTCGATACAGCGCCTGACGGATCGATTCGTCGAGATTGGGCGCGGGAGCGATCTCCACAACCTTCTGGTTGCGTCGCTGAATGGAGCAGTCGCGCTCGAACAGGTGAACCGTCTCCCCGGTGGAGTCGGCGAGAATCTGCACCTCGATGTGCCGGGGACGGAGCACCGCCTGCTCAAGGAACATGGTGGCGTCGCCAAACGCGCTATCGGCCTCGCGCATGGCCTCCTCAAGCGCGGGCCGGAGCTCTTCGCGCGTGTTGACCCTGCGCATACCGCGCCCGCCGCCACCGGCAACCGCCTTGGCGAAAACCGGAAACCCGATCTCGTCGGCCGCAGCCACGAGAACGTCGACATCGGTCGTGGCTGGCGAAGACTTGAGCACGGGAACCCCCGCTGCCACAGCATGTTCCTTTGCGGTGACTTTGTTGCCCGCCATCTCGAGAACGCTATTACCGGGCCCGATAAAGGTGATGCCAGCATCCGCTGCAGCCTTAGCTAGGTCGGGGTTCTCAGAAAGAAAGCCGTATCCGGGGTAGATGGCGTCTGCACCGCTGAGCTTGGCGACACGGATGATCTCGTCAACATCGAGGTAGGCACGGACCGGGTGGCCCTGAGTGCCGATCTGAAACGCCTCGTCCGCCTTCTGGCGGTGAAGGGAGTTGCGATCCTCGTAGGGGTACACCGCGACGGTACGGGCTCCCAACTCGTAGGCAGCGCGAAACGCTCGAATGGCGATTTCACCCCGGTTTGCGACGAGAATCTTGGAGAACATCCGTACCCTTCTTGCAACGTTGCATGGCGCTAGCGATGCGCACTCTGGTATTCGGCACTCGCTAGCTACACCCCCTGATTAGAGGTGGATGCTCACAGCCTACTGAAGGTATGGTTTCTTGTTGTGCATGTACTCAGCGTGAGCTCCCTCAAGGGAGGAGTCGGAAAGACCACTGTCACGCTCGGACTCGCTTCCGCAGCATTTGCCAAGGGGTTGCGGACCCTCGTGGTCGACCTCGACCCGCAGTCAGATGTCTCAACTGGCATGGACATCAACGTCGTGGGGCGACTCAATGTCGCCGACGTTCTTGCTTCTCCCAAGGAGAAGATCGTGCGCCAGGCAATCGCGCCGAGCGGCTGGACTCGCGGCCGCCCCGGCAAAATCGATGTCTTAATCGGCAGCCCGTCTGCGATCAACTTTGACGGACCCCACCCGAGCATCCGCGACATCTGGAAGCTCGAGGAGGCACTCGCCAACGTCGAAGACGACTACGACCTCGTGCTGATCGACTGTGCACCATCGCTCAACGCTCTAACCCGCACGGCCTGGGCCGCCAGCGACAGAGTCGCCGTAGTCACCGAGCCTGGACTGTTTTCTGTCGCCGCGGCCGACCGCGCTCTTCGCGCAATCGAGGAGATTCGACGGGGCCTCTCCCCCCGCCTTCAGCCCCTCGGAATCATCGTGAACCGGGCCCGGGTGCAGTCTCTCGAGCACCAGTTCCGCATCAAAGAGCTACGCGACATGTTCGGCCCGCTCGTGCTCAGCCCCCAGCTGCCGGAGCGCACGTCGCTTCAGCAGGCACAAGGAGCGGCGAAGCCGCTGCACATGTGGCCGGGCGAGAGCGCAGAAGAGATGGCTCGCAACTTCGACCAGCTGCTTGAGCGCATCATGCGCGCCGCTGGACTCTCCTGAGTTACCCAGAACTGGTCTAAGGGGCGCCAAAGGCTCTGGGTGACCCCAGAGGCCACCATGGCGCCTCTAGGAGGCCCGAGTCGAGCGACGAGCGGCGAGCTCGTCCATTGCGTCAGGCTTGTCGGCCTCGAGCTCAACCAGGCTGTGCTCGACCTCGCGGAGCACCTTGCCCACTGCGATGCCGAAGACTCCCTGTCCCCGGTTGACGAGGTCGATGACCTCGTCGTTGGAGGTGCAGAGGTAGACGCTGGCGCCGTCGCTCATGAGCGTGGTTTGCGCCAGATCGCTCACGCCAGCTTCGCGAAGCTGGTTGACCGCGGTACGGATCTGCTGAAGCGAGATACCGGTATCAAGAAGACGCTTGACCAGCTTGAGCACGAGGATGTCGCGGAAGCCGTAGAGGCGCTGCGAACCGGAGCCGGCCGCGCCGCGGATAGTGGGCTGCACAAGCTCGGTGCGAGCCCAGTAATCCAGCTGGCGATAACTGATGCCCGCAGCGCGTGCCGCAACGGCGCCGCGGTAGCCGGAGGTGTCGTCGAGATCGGGAAGGCCATCGGTAAACAGGAGGCCGAGATCGTAACGAGAATCCTCATTACGACTGCTGAGTTCGCTCATCTCGATGCCTTCCACAATGGTTCCGTTTGCTGTGTGACCGCCCACTGCCGGCCGTGCCGGGGTGAGTCTTAACTTTCAATGTTTGGTTGAAGTTGATCTATCACCACGGTACGAGGCTTTCGGGTGAATGCCTGGCATTGGGCGCCGACGGATTTGGCGTGTCGCCGCATGTCGGAAGCAATGACCCCAGCTTACGGGTCGAGTCGTGAAAGTGCACCGCGAATCAGGCTTCCCCGAACAATCTCGAGTTGCCCAGCGATCTCACGAGCAAGCTCGCTCGCCTTAGCCCTGCTGGATGCATCTTTTCGCCGCGCGACGGGAATCAGGGCGCTCTCGATGAGGCCCAGCTCGCGCTCTGCGGCCGCTCTGAAGCTGCGGAGATGGCGAGGCTCGATGCCGGAGCGCTTGAGCTCGCCCAGAGCAGTCAGCACCTTGAGCGCATCGTCGCCATAAACGTCTGAAGCAGTGATCAACGACGCAGAAACGGCGTCGGCGAGGAGCTGAGGGCTGACCCCGGCCGCCCGCACCAGCTCATCGCGCCCCAATCGACGCTCTGATGAGAGAATCGACGGCCCGGCGACCGATGCTCCACCCGGAAGCTCCGGCTGCCGCCCAGCATCGAGGTCATCAAGATATGACTTGATGACCTTGAGGGGGAGATAGTTGTCGCGCTGCATCGTGAGCACGAGGCGCAGCCGCTCGACATCGTCGGGAGAAAACTTGCGATAGCCAGACTCGGTGCGAGACGGCGAAATTAGCTGCCGTTCCTCAAGAAAGCGGAGCTTGGACGGCGTGAGATCGGGGAACTCCGCCGTTAGCCGTGCGAGAACCTGCCCAATGCTGAGAAGTGCCAGGTTCGGCGACTTTTCGTGGGCCGCGGCGGCGCGCGCCACTTAGCTAGCCGCCGAGGAGGCGAGGTCTAAGCGCGATGCGTAGAACGTCAGTCGGAACTTGCCGATCTGAACCTCGGAACCATCGACAAGCGTCGCAGAATCGACCCTGACACCATCGAAGTAGGTGCCATTGAGCGAGCCCTGGTCTCGAATCTCAAAGGTCGTTCCCGAGCGGATGAACTCGGAGTGCTTTCGCGAGACCGTGACATCGTCGAGAAAAATATCGGCATCCGGATGGCGACCCACCTTCGTGACATCGGAGTCCAGAAGAAAACGAGCGCCGACATTGGGCCCACGACGAACGATGAGCAGCGCGGAACCCGAGGGAAGCGCTCCGACAGCCTCAAGCTCCTCGCGGCTGACCTCACCACTGAGGGCCGCGAGCTGCGCCTCGAAATCCGCGCCCATGTGGGCAGTGGTCTCCGTTGTGCTCGAGGAACCGGGCACGGCGACAGTGTCGCTCACAATGGGCTCGTCGTTGGTGGAGGCAGCGTCAGGGCGCTTGCCGTCGTGAGAGTGCGGCGCATCGACCATGTGAACCTCCCCTGGCTCGTTATCAATCAGCGTATCGGATTCCGGGCCCGTGCTGTCAGGGCAAAATCGACTTGACGAGAGAATATCGTGCAGCGCGGCGTCATATGAGCGTTGAGGTGGCCGGGGTAGTCTCGAAAGATGTCGTGCATCCGCTTCAATACCCCGGCCCAGCTGGCGGCGATGCGAGAGCTCGCTCCCTCGATGCTCACCGCTGAAGAGGTGGCCCGCTTGCACCCAGCACCCCCCGTTACCGAGAGCAAATTGCGCCGGCTCCGGCTTCTTGCCGCCGACGCAAACCCCCGCATCCGCGAAAGCGCCGCCAACAACCCCCACACGCCCGACGACGTGCTCGCCACCCTGGCTCACGACCCGGATGAGCGTGTTCGCAATGCCGTCGCACGCAACGAAAGAACATCGTGCGACGTTTTGCGCGAACTTGCCGACGACCCGTCTGACACCGTGCGCGGCTGGTTGGCCGTGAACTATTACGTTCCCCGCGATGTGATGGACCGACTTGCCGACGATCCCAGCGACACCGTGCGTGCCCTCGTTCGCTGGAAGGGTTCGCTCGTCGACGCCTGAGCCGACGCGACGACCACCCATCCCCACGACAGAGCTAACTGCGGATCGTCGAATGCCCATCCACACCACTGTGTTGGGTATCGCACGACTGCTCACTGCAATAACTGGCGTCGTGGCCCTCGTGGGCGACATCAACTTTACGATCGGCACGAGCCCTCTCGCGATCGGCAACTTCTTTAGCTACTTCACGGTCGAGAGCATGATTCTCGCCGTAATGGTCTTTGTGTGGTCTGGCATTGTCGCCCTCACCGGGCGGCGGGATCCCCTGCCGCTCGACCAGCTCCGGGCGCTTGCCGTGGCCTATGTGACGGTGTCGGGAATCGTGTTCAGCGTTCTGCTCATAGAAGGCACCATGCGCGGGGTTCCGGTCTGGGCGCCCTGGTCGAGCATCCTGTTGCACTTCGTGATTCCCGCGCTCGCGCTGCTCGACTGGATCGTGGCCCCCGGTCGGCTGCTGCCGTGGTCGACGATCGGCTGGGTGCTGGTCTTCCCGGCAATCTGGGTGGTCTACACCATGATCCGCGGCGCGAACGTGTACTGGTACCCGTACTTTTTTCTCGACCCGTCACTCGTCGACGTTCCGTTTGAGCTGGGCCTCTACTTGCTCGCCGTCGTCGTTATCTTTGCCTCAACGACTACCCTGCTGATCGCGGTCAGTCGGAGGCGCTCGAGGGCGAGGGGGAAGCCGAAGGAGAAGCCGAACGCGACACCAGGTCAGGGTCAACAAAAGGCTCGAGGCTCACAAGAGCAGCCTGCATAAGCTCACGGTCGCCAAACTCCGAAAGCCGCACTGCAGCCTCGCCCGCCATAAGGCCCACCAGAATCGGTTCGCCCATGAGCGGGAGCATGTTGATCCAGAGGGGAAAATCGGTGTCACCATCGACAACGCTCCAGGCCGATGCATCTGTCGACCAGAACGGAGTCTCGAACCGCATGACGATCTTGTCGCGATGACCCATGCCGAGGGCAGCGATGGCCCCGCGGTGCGAAAACGGCAGAGGCGGATCGAACTCGATAGCTCCGGCCTGCAGCACCCCCAGCGGAACCGTGACGATGGTGCGGTCGGCCGAATACGACTCTCCCCTGGCCAGCCGAAGGCTCACGCCCCTGTCCGTGAGAGTGACGCCCGAAACAGTGCTCGAGGGCAACACAGTGATGCCCTCGATCATCCCCGCGATCAAGGACTCGAAATCACCGACGACCATTTCGTCACCCTCAGCGCCGAGCACAGGGATTGAAGCGAACCACGCCGAGAGCTCATCGGCATCAGCCCCAGTGCCGACAACGACGTCGGATGCCACATAGTTCTCGAGCAGATCGACCTGCGAAACTCCCGCTGCCCCCGCGGAGGCATCGACATTTGCCGCCCCAGAATCGAGCAGGGCGTCGGCGAGAGACGTGTCGACAGGCTGAACGGCCGCCCATTCCAAAGCCTCCGCCACAGCATCCTGCCCCACCGTGCTGGGCTCGAGAACCTCGCCAGCCACCGTGCGGTGTTCCTGCGAAAGAGTGAACGGCACAACGTCGATGTTGGCGTCGGCGAGCTCAGCAAGCACGGCGGCGGAATCGAGCGCCGAGATGACATCGGCCCCCAGCTCCAGGGGGAACGGCCAGTCATCGCCATTCAAGGTGGAGACTCTGCCGCCGAGCCGGTCACGCCCCTCGATGACCACGACGTCGTAGCCCGAGTCGACGAGGATGCGGGCCGCAGTTGCGCCAGCGATGCCCGCTCCGACGATGGCGATGCGCTCCCCCGGCTCGGCAATCGACATCACGTCGAACGCGACGCTTCTGCCCGACGCGCGGGCGCCTTGAACGGTCGCCGGGGCGGTCTCGGCGGTGTGCTCGCCCGCAAAAAACAACCGGTCGTCGATGGGCCGCCGCAGAATCTCGCGGTCATCTGCCGCCGTTCCGACCGCCGGATAGCTCAGAGCCCCGCGCGAGAACGGGTCGGCCGCCCAGTTCGTTCGTACGAAAGCCGCCGGCTCGGGAGTCTTAGAACGAATCGGTGAAGCAGAGGGAGACGGCTGCGGCGAATCGGGCGTGCAGGCCGCGACTGTGAGGAGCGTGAGCCCCGAAACCGATCCAACAAGGAATGTGCGCCGCTTCATAGTCATCTGTGGTCACTGTAACGCGGCAAAGGATCAAGCTCCAGCGCGCTACTACTCTTGACCCATGGAAAGCGTGCGGGTTGACAGCTGGCTGTGGGCGGTGCGGGTCTACAAGACGCGATCCGCGGCAACGAGCGCCTGTCGCGCTGGGCACGTCAAGCTCGGTGGCGACCGGGTGAAGGCTGCTCAGGCCGTGCGCGTCGGCGACGAAGTGCGCGTGCGCATCGCCGGATTCGACCGCACGTTTATCGTGCAGCGGCTCATCGCCAAACGCGTCGGAGCTCCCGAAGCAGCAACCGCCTACCTCGAAACAACTCCGCCCCCGCCGCCGCGGGAAGAGAGGCCACTCGCTCCCGTGCGCGATCGCGGAGCTGGACGCCCCACCAAGCGAGAGCGCCGCGAGTTGGAACGCCTGCGAGGGCGCGGAGACGGCGCCGACGAGCGGGAGCCGCTGGAATAGCGACCCCCGCACCCCAGGGCTAAGAGGCGGAGACCGATTTGCGCTCGGGGAACACCAGCGGGTGATTGCCCGCCAGGGTCTCCAGCACGCGAATCACCTGACGGCTGTAGCCGAACTCGTTGTCGTACCAGACGTAGAGCACGAGAGAGTTGCCCGTGCTCAGGGTCGCAAGACCATCGACGATGCCAGCGCGGCTCGAACCCACGAAGTCGGTGGAGACGATCTCTGCTGATTCGACATAGTCGATCTGCTGGCGCAGAACCGAGTGCAGGGCGAGGTCGCGCAGATAGGCGTTGACCTCATCCTTATCCGCTTCATTCTCAAGGTTGAGGTTGAGAATAGCGAGCGAGACATTGGGCGTCGGAACGCGGATGGCGTTGCCCGTGAGCTTGCCCGCGAGCTCGGGAAGAGCCTTGGCAACAGCCTTGGCGGCACCCGTCTCGGTGATGACCATGTTGAGAGCAGCGGAGCGCCCGCGGCGATCGCCGTTGTGGAAGTTGTCGATGAGGTTCTGGTCGTTGGTAAACGAGTGAACGGTCTCGACATGCCCGTTCAGGATGCCGTACTTGTCGTTGATCGCCTTGAGCACGGGGGTGATGGCGTTGGTGGTGCAGGATGCGGCAGAGAGAATGCGGTCAGCATCTGTAATCGTGTCGTGGTTGATGCCGTGAACGATGTTCTTGAGATCACCCTTACCGGGAGCCGTCAGCAGAACGCGGGCGACTCCGGGGCACTTGAGGTGCTGCGAGAGACCCTCTGCGTCACGCCACTTGCCCGTGTTGTCGGCAACGATCGCGTTAGTGATGCCGTACTTGGTGTAGTCGACCTCGGCGGGGCTGTTCGAGTAGATCACCTGGATGAGGTTGCCGTTGGCGAGGATCGTGTTGTTCTCTTCGTCGATCTCGATCGTGCCTTCGAACGGCCCGTGAACCGAGTCGCGGCGCAGCAGGCTAGCCCGCTTGATGAGGTCGTTCTCTGACCCCTTGCGCACGACGATCGCACGCAAGCGAAGGCCACTGCCTCCCGCAGCATGGGCGATGAGGATGCGGGCCAAAAGCCGGCCGATGCGTCCGAAACCATAGAGAACGACGTCGACAGGGTCGGGCGAGTTCTTCTCGTTGACATCAACAACCGGGGCAAGCTCAGAACGAAGAAAGGTCTCGAGGTCGGCGTCGCTTTCGCGGTAGCGCTCAAGAAGCGTTCCTACGTCGATGGATGCAGGGCCGAGACCCAGTCCGACGAGCGTCTGAAGAATGGGAAGGGTGTCTTCGACGTCGAGGGCGAATGCGGCACCCTGACGGCTGTGGCTGTGCGCCTTGAGCACCCCGATCGCGGACTTGTTGAGGAGCCGACGGCCATGAATGGAGGTGACGACACCGTTCTGGCGATAGAGCTTCCCGACCAGGGGAATGATGGCCTCTGCCACCGTCTCGCGCTCGCTCCATTGCTGCAACTTCTGGTCGGACTCGTGGCCCATTCTGTTCCTTTCCCACACTGGAAGGGGCGACCGGGCGGTCGAAAATCCCCTCAAATAGTGTATGGGCGGCGGAACGAAGCTAAATCTTACTCAGGTAATGAGGGCTCGGACAGTTCTGCGAGCAAATCGAATCCGTAACGGTCAACAGGGATGGCCGTCGCAGAAAGAATGACAACGCCGACATGGGCCTCGCGATCCAGGCCCATCCAGGCGCAGAACCCACCCGTGCCACCGTTATGCCAGGTAATAATCCGGCCCTTCGACTCGAGCGTGATCCAGGCTGCACCGATTTTCATGGCGGGGCTCGACATCGACGCAGCAGGTTCGAGCGCAAGCATGCCTGCCGCCGAACCATTGAGAAGCGCGGCCGCCAGGTCTCCCATGTCACCAATCGTCGAACGGATGCCGCCAGCCGGCGCAATCGCCTCACCCGTCCATGCCTCCATGATCTTGCCCCGCGAATTCCTGCCCATCAGGTCGCTCTCGGTGAGATCCGCCGACCCGGAAAGTGCGGCAAAAGATTCGAGACCGAGCGGGTCAGCGATGCGATCACGAAGCAGCGCCGCATAGTCGGTGCCCGCCGCGCTCGCCACCGCATGGCCGAGCAGCTCGAAGCCCAGATTGGAATAGCGGGGATACCGCGCGGGGCGCACTGTGGCTCGGCGAGCGCCAACAACCAACTCATCCAGCGTGTCGCCATAGGGATTAGTGCCCCTGCGCATGAGATTCCAACTGCGACGCACCACATCGCGCGAGGGAGCGAGACGAGGCAGACCCGAGGTGTGCGTCGCGAGGGAGGCCAGCGTTACCCCGGCAGCGGGGCACTCCCCCAGCGGCAGCAGCTCGCCGAGCGTCGTTGCCGGCCTTACCTCGGCGCGCTCCACCGCATCCATATAAAGGAGCCCCGTGACTGCCTTAGTGATCGACCCGATCTCGAACCGCGACGTGAGAGGTGTTCCCAGAGCGGCCGTCCGTGCCCCCGAGCTCGTGACTGTCGCAACCGCGACAACGGGGTGGCGGCTGCCGAGCCGCGCGTGCGTTCGTTCGGCGAGCTCTGTATCGCCCGCGGCATCCGCGCTTGCGGGCCCCCGCTGGATGGTCATGGGGCTCAGTATATGAAGATGGGCAGAAAGGAGCGGTCGTGAGCATGCACGAGCGCGAGAAACAGCACCAGGTCAAAGAGCAGGTGGACCGACACGACATAGGTGAACGACTTGGTGAGCTTGAACGTGTAGCCCTGGAGAAGGGCGAACGGGAACGTCAGCAACGGGCCCCACGCTTCGTAGCCGATCTCCCACAGAAACGACGAGAACATGACCGCCGTGAGGACATTGGCGAGCCAGTCGGGAAAGTGCCGTCGCAAAAGCGTGAAGGCCGTGCAGATAAAGAAGAGCTCATCCCAAATGCCGACGGCGTTGACGCCGAGAAACAGCCGCCAGAAGATCGTGGGATCTTCTGAGGCATCGGGCCAGTTGTGATACACACCAGTGCTGATGAGGTACACCGGCAGAATCAGGTATCCGAGCACAACAACGCCGACGAGATAGAGCCGAGCCGTAAGCGACCACGACTCCCCTGTAAACATGGGAAAGCGGATGATTCGCTCGCGATATACATAGCGGGATACGAGCCACGGCACAGCAACAGCGAGCGCAAGAGCAGCACCCATCGCCACCATGTGGCCGATGCTGAGGTCGGCATTGAGGGGAACCAGGCTAATGATGAGCAGACCGGCCGCAATGAGTGCGAGGTGCTTGAACAGCTCACGATCAACCACAAACCCGACAATGAGCCCTGCGGCGAGCGCCGCATACCCGAACGGGGTTTGGACGCCGAAGAGCAAAAACGCTGAGAGCGAGATGAACGCTGCAGGCAGAAGTTTGCGGCTGAGGACGGGGCGCTGTGTCTCTACGGCGGTCACCCGCCTAGCTTGCCCTAGAGTGGGCCGATTTTCGAGACTCCAGAGAGCGTTGCGCCCAAAGCTGAGCCGTTCTTGTGGTTGCTTTATTCGAACATGTGTTCGAACATTGATGTATGACTCTTCTTGCGGGTTCTCGCCCCACTTCGATGCCCACCGCGGTGTCGGAGCTGCAGGCGCGCATCCGCCAGATGCAGGCGACCAAGCTGCCCGACATCATGCTTCCTGTGCTCGATGGGCTGCGCAGCATTCTCCCCCACGGCCTTCGGGCCGGTGCTACCTACTCGGTAACAGGGTCAACCAGCCTCGCCCTAGCCCTGCTCGCAGGCCCCTCCCAACAGGGTTCGTGGTGCGGTGTTCTGGGGGTGCCCACCCTCAGCACTGAGGCAGCGGCGGAGCTGGGCATTGACCTCTCCCGCCTGGTGCTTGTGCCCCAGCCCGGCTCCCGCTGGCTCTCTGTCGCCGCCGCCATGACAGACGTTCTCGGCGTCGTCGTAGCCGCAGCCCCTCCCCGCATCGCCCCCGCCGAGGCCTCACGCCTTGCGGCACGCCTGCGCCAGCGCGAGAGCACTCTCATTGTGCTCGGCGAGTGGCCAGGAGCCGATGCGAGCATTCGGGCCACCGCGAGCACCTGGTCGGGAATCGGTAACGGCCACGGGCGCCTTGCCGGACGGCTAATGCGCGTTGAGGTTGGCGGGCGCGATGGGCGCTCCCGCACCCGCACGCTCATCCTTCCCTTCGCCCCAACCAGCGGAACCGGGGCGACTGCGGCAGCCGTGCCTGGCGCGGCAATGCCTGATGCAGCCGTACCAACTGCACCGCATCCTATGGGGCTTCGCCTCGCCCCAGAACTCGTGGGCTGATGACTGCCTCCATTGCCCGCTCCATGGTGGTCTGGTTCGCCGACTGGCCCGTTGAAGCGGCAAGAGCAACCGAAGGGCTCTCCCCCACCGCTGCCGTAGCCATTATCGATAAAGGCTTCGTTATCGCATGCTCAGCAGAAGCCCGCCGCGATGGTGTGCGCCGCGGACTCCGAGTGCGCGAAGCCCAGTTGCGCTGCCCTGACCTCACGATCACCCCCTACAATGCCGAGGCTGACGCCCGCGCCTTCGAGCCGGTCATCAGCAGCATCGAGGAGATCATCCCCGGCGTCGAGCCCATCAGGCCGGGGCTCTGCGCTGTGCGCGCCAGAGGAGCCGCCCGCTACTACGGGGGCGAGCTCCCCGCTGCAACAGCGCTTCTCGACCGGATGCTCGCCGAGGGCAGCCCCCCAGCATCCATCGGCATCGCCGACAGCCGGTTCGCCGCCGAGCAGGCCGCCTACCGTGCGGTGCCTGTGACGAGTGCAGCGCCTTCTGCACCCCCCAGCGGCGCCGAAGGCCACCGTGTTCTCATCGTGCCGCCGGGAGCATCCCCCGCCTTTCTCGCTCCCCTGCCGATCGAGACCGTGGGCGATGGAGACCTGACGGCGCTGCTTCGCAAGCTCGGCGCCCGCACCCTTGGCGACTTTGCCGCGCTCTCGTCTACCGATGTCCGCGCACGATTCGGAGAATCCGGCGCGCGCGCCCACGAGCGGGCCGCTGGCCTCGATCACAGGATCGTCGTTCCGCGCGTTCCCCCGCTCGACTTCGATGTGCAGATCGATTGTGAGCCGCCGCTCGACCGAATCGACCAGATCGCATTCGCTCTCCGGGCCGTCGCCGATCGATTCGCGAGCGGGTTCACGGCGGCAGGTCTCGTCTGCACAGGAATTCGCGTGCACATCACGACGGAGGGTTCTGGCGGCTCCGAGCGGGAATGGAGCCACCCCCGCTACTTCACCCCTGCCGATGTCGTCGACAGGGTTCGCTGGCAACTGCAGGGCGACGGTATCGATACGGGGCTTGAGGCTCCCGTCTCCCGCGTAACCATTAGCCCGACCCATGTCGACGCGATCGGCAACCACGAAGAAGGGCTATGGGGGCGCAGCCCGGACGAGCGCATCCATCACGGCCTCTCGCGCATCCAAAGCATGCTCGGGCATGATGCCGTGCTTACTGCGGTGCCGGGCGGAGGCAGGATGCTCACAGAACGCCGGGTTCTCGTGCCCTGGGGAGACGCCCCGCCCCCTGCCGCACGCCTGGCTGCCGATCGCCCCTGGCCCGGCAGTCTGCCCGCCCCGGCTCCTGCGACGGTCTATGAGCCTCCCCTCCCGGCGAACGTTCTGGCCAGCGATGGCAGCACCGTCGATGTCGACCGGCGCGGCAGGGTGAGCGGCGACCCCGCCTGGCTCTCGCTCGCGGAGAACCGGCGACAGAGGGTGACGGCATGGGCTGGGCCGTGGCCCATTCGACAGCGCTGGTGGGATCCGGCGCGAGCCCGCCGAATCGACCGGTTCCAACTCGTTGACGAACACGGGGAGGGATGGCTACTGCTGCTCGAGCAGCACCTCTGGCGGGTGGAGGCCCGCTATGACTGACGCGAAGTGAGCCGCCCCCTCCAGAACGAACACCACACGAAAGGAGGACAACGCGATGGGCTGGAATAACCCACCGGTGACCTGGGCCGAGCTTGAGCGCGCGCTCTCGGGCGAGGCGCATCTGCCCCGCCGCGCTGAACGGCGAAAGGAACCGACTGCTCAGCCCCCAGCCTCGCAGCTGCCGGCCGCGGCACCCCTCGGTGCGACCGTGCCCTATGCCGAGCTGCACATCCACTCGCACTTCAGCTTTCTCGACGGCGCATCCTCCCCCCAGTCGCTCGTTAATGAGGCCGTTCGACTCGGACTGCACGGGCTTGCCCTCACCGACCACGATGGCCTCTATGGGATCGTGCGGATGGCCGAGGCTGCGGAGAACCAGGGGCTGGCTACCGTGTTCGGCGCGGAACTCTCCCTCGGGCTGAGCGCGCCACAGAATGGCAGGGCGGACCCTGAGGGCCACCACCTCGTGGTGCTTGCCCGCAAAGAGGAGGGCTATCACCGGCTGGCAGGGGCGATCACGAGTGCGCAGCTTGCCTCCGGGGCAGAGAAGGGACGCCCCGTCTATGACCTCAATGAGCTGGCCGCGGCATCCGATGGTCACTGGATTGTACTCACGGGCTGCCGCAAGGGCGCGGTGCGACGAGCCCTTGTCGACGAAGGCGAGGCAGGGGCCGCCCGCGAGGTCGCCCGACTCGTCGACCTCTTCGGCCACGACAATGTGGTCGTCGAACTCATCGACCACGGCGGCCCCCTCGACAGCGATCACAACGACACCCTGGCTCGCATCGCTGCGCAGGCAGGGCTGCCCTACATCGCGACCGGCAATGTGCACTATGCAACCCCCGAGGAACACCCACTGGCCTCGGCCATCGCCGCCGTTCGCGCCCGCCGCAGCCTCGACGATATGGATGCCTGGCTACCGGCATCCGACGGAGCCCACCTGCGCAGCGGGGCCGAAATGGCCGAGCGTTTCTCTCGCTACCCCGGCGCGGTTGCGCGCACTGTCGAGCTCGCCGACGACCTCGCGTTCAGCCTGCGGGCGGCCAGGCCCCAGCTGCCCAAACAGGAGGTTCCCGAGGGCCACACCTCAATGTCGTGGCTGAGGGAACTTGTGCAGCAGCGACTGCCCGAGAAGTATCCGAACGCCGACGCCGCCGTCCATGCCCGACTCGAGAAGGAACTCGCTGTGATCGAGGCGAAAAACTTTCCCGGCTACTTCTTAATCGTCTTCGACATCGTGTGTTTTGCCCGCAGCCGCGGCATCCTCTGCCAGGGACGTGGATCCGCAGCGAACTCGGCCATTTGTTATGTGCTCGGCATAACCGCGGTCGATTCGATTTTCTACGGGCTGCCGTTCGAGCGTTTTCTCTCAAGCCTGCGAGAGGAGGAGCCCGACATCGACGTCGACTTCGACTCCGATCGCCGCGAGGAGGTAATCCAGTACGTCTACGAGAAGTACGGGCGCCGTAATGCCGCCCAGGTGGCCAACGTGATCAGCTATCGCCCCAAGAACGCCGTGCGCGACATGGCGAAGGCTCTGGGGTTCAGCCAGGGGCAGCAGGATGCCTGGTCGAAGCAGGTAGAACGCTGGGGTTCGGTCGAGGCACCAGAGGGGGGCATCCCCGCCTCCGTGCTCTCCCTCGCCGACCAGCTACTCACAGCGCCACGGCACCTGGGCATCCACTCCGGCGGCATGGTGCTCACGGAGCGCCCCGTGGGAGAGGTGTGCCCCATCGAGCATGCCCGCATGGAGAACCGCACGGTTCTGCAATGGGACAAGGATGACTGCGAGTGGATGGGCCTGGTCAAGTTCGACCTTTTGGGGCTCGGGATGCTCGCCGCCCTGCAATACGCATTCGATCTCATCGACGAGAAGCTGGGCGAGAGGTGGACGATCGAATCGATTCCCCGCGAGGAGCAGGGCGTCTACGACATGCTGTGTCGGGCGGATGCCGTCGGCGTCTTTCAGGTGGAGAGTCGTGCCCAGCTCGCGACCCTGCCCCGGCTCAAGCCTCGGTGCTTCTATGACCTCGTCGTGGAGATCGCCCTTATTCGCCCCGGACCGATTCAGGGCGGGGCCGTCCACCCCTACATTCGGCGGAGGACAGGCGAGGAGGCAGTCGACTACCTGCACCCGCTACTCGAACCGGTTCTGAAGCGCACTCTGGGGGTTCCTCTCTTTCAAGAGCAGCTCATGCAGATGGCGGTCGCGGTCGGCGGATGCACCGCAGAAGACGCCGACCTACTGCGCCGAGCGATGGGGTCCAAGCGCGGCATCGAGCGCATCGAAACCCTCAAGGCCAAGCTGTATGCGGGGATGGCAGAGAACGGCATCACCGACGATGTGGCCGACGGCATCTACACCCGCATCGAGGCCTTCGCTAACTTTGGATTCGCCGAGTCACATTCGCTGAGTTTTGCCGTGCTTGTCTACGCGAGCTCGTGGCTCAAGCTCCACTACCCTGCCGCTTTTCTCGCGGCGCTTCTCAGAGCTCAGCCCATGGGCTTCTACTCGCCACAGACCCTCGTGGCCGATGCCCGCCGCCACGGCGTGCAGGTGCTGCGGCCCGACATCCTGCTCTCCGATGCCGAGGCGACGCTCGAATCGTTGCCCGGCGCGGCCGGAGTAACAGGAGCCGACGCCTGCGCGAGCTTTGAACAGCCGCCGATCGGCCCGTTTGACCGGGCAACCCCCAGCGACACCCTTGAGCACCGGCGCGACGGTTCATTCGCCGTGCGGCTGGGCTTGGCCGAGGTAACCAGCATCGGCACAGCCCTGGCTCAGCGCATCGTGGCCGAGCGGGCGGAGGGTGGCAACTTTGCCGACCTCGCCGATCTTTCCCGGCGCGTCGGCCTGAACGCCGACCAGCTTGAGGCGCTCGCCTCCGCCGGTGCCTTCGACTCCCTCGGCATGACTCGTCGGGAGGCGCTGTGGGATGCCGGGGCAGCCGCCCAGGAGAAGCCGGGGTTTTTGCCCGGCAGTGGCATGAGCATCCAGCCGCCGCTGCTTCCCATGCTGTCACCGGCGGAGCAGGTGGCCTACGACCTGTGGGCGACAGGGATATCGACCGATGATCACCCGATGCGGCATGTGCGCGAGGTGCTCACCCCCCGGGGGGTGCTGCCCATCGAACGGCTGGAGGGCGCGGAGTCTGGACGGCGCATCGAAGTCGCCGGGGTCGTCACCCATCGGCAACGGCCACAAACGGCCAGCGGCATGACGTTTCTGAACCTCGAGGACGAAACCGGCATCCTGAACGTAATCGCCAGCGTCGGGGTCTGGACCCGGTACCGCCGTGTTGCGCGGGAATCCCCTGCGCTTCTTGTGCGGGGCATCCTCGAACGCTCCTCCGATGGCGTCATCAATCTGGTCGCGGACCGGTTTGAACAACTGAGAATGCCCGTGCGCACCTCGTCGCGTGACTTTCGCTGAACCGCCTGGATGGCTGCTGAGCGCAGCGCACGCACGGCCGACGTACCATGTCGGCATTTGCGAGCGCGAGGGAGTGGAATATGCCCGAAAAGGAGCAGCCAGAGACCGTCTCCGATGTCATCGTCGAGCGACTCCGCGAGTGGCAGGTTGAGCGCATCTTCGGCTACAGCGGGGATGGCATCAACGGGTTCTTAGCAGCGCTGCAGCGCGCGGAGAGCGCGCCGGAGTTCGTGCAGGCCCGCCACGAAGAAAATGCGGCGTTCATGGCGGTCGGGCATGCCAAGTTCACGCAAGGAGTCGGAGTCGTCACCTCGACTCAGGGGCCAGGAGCGGTGCACCTGCTCAACGGTCTCTACGATGCAAAGCTCGACCAGGTTCCCGTGGTGGCGATCGTCGGACAGCAAGCATCGAGCGCTCTCGGCTCCGGATATATGCAGGAGATCAATCTGCCGACCCTCTTTGCCGACGTTGCCTCGTTCGTTCAGCTTGTCTCATCGCCTCTCCAGGTGCCCATGGTGATCGACAGGGCCTTTCGCAGCGCCCTCAGCAGCCGTGGTCCCGCCGTTGTCATCATCCCCAACGATATCCAGGG
This sequence comes from Salinibacterium hongtaonis, assembly GCF_003065485.1. Taxonomy (GTDB): domain Bacteria; phylum Actinomycetota; class Actinomycetes; order Actinomycetales; family Microbacteriaceae; genus Homoserinimonas; species Homoserinimonas hongtaonis. Next base: position 1,149,957 of record NZ_CP026951.1, on the reverse strand, counting down.
GGCGGATGCTCCGGATCAGGATCAGTCCCATGGCATCGTGCTCACCTCGGCCGTGTTCGAAACCGGTACCGTCATGCCGTCGTCCTCGAAGCTGGAGGCCGCAGCCGACATTCTTCGGCAGGGCAAGCGAGTCGCAATCCTGATGGGGCAGGGCGCTAAGCGCGCCGAGTCCGACGTGATCGCGGTGGCAGAAAAGCTCGGCGCTGGCATCACCACGAGCCTTCTCGGCAAGCCCTATATCGACGAGTCGCTGCCCTATGCGACAGGCGTTATGGGGCATCTCGGAACGACAGCGAGTGCATACCTGCTCGATAACTGTGACACCCTCCTCATCGTCGGTTCGCATGACCCGTGGACAGAGTTCTACCCCGCCCCCGGCCAGGCGCGTGCGGTCCAAATCGACACAAATCCCGCCCACATCGGCGACCGCTACCCCGTCGAGGTGGGACTCGTCGGCGATGCGGCAGAGACGCTCCGGGCGCTCGTCGAGTTGCTGCCCGAAGCATCCGAAACCACATGGAGGACTGACGTCGAGAACATGGTGCGCCGCTGGCACAGCATCAGCGAGGCGCGCTCCCAAGTCGCCGCTCGACCGGTGAACCCCGAACTCGTGCTGCGCCGCCTGAGCGAACGGCTGCCGAGCGACGCCCAGATCGCGCTCGATGTCGGCAGCGTCGTCTATTGGTATGCGCGGCAGGTGAGATTGCCACGAGGGGTCCCCGCGCATCTCTCCTCGACTCTGGCGAGCATGGGCTGCGGAATGCCCTACGGCATCGCCGGCAAACTCGCCCACCCTGAGCGACCGATGATCGTGCTGAGCGGGGACGGTGGTGCCCAGATGACGGGGATCGCCGAGCTGATAACGCTGAGCACTCTGTGGCCGGCCTGGCATGACCCCCGCTTCGTCCTGTGCGTGCTCAACAACCGCGATCTGGCCGAGGTCAGTTGGGAGCAACGCGAGAACGAGGGCGAACCACGGTTTGGGCCGAGCCAGAGAATCCCTGACTTTCGATACTCGGCGTACGCCGAGCTTCTCGGCATGAACGGAATCCTCGTCGACCATCCGGGGGCGATCTCCGACGCTTGGGAATCAGCGCTCTCGGCCGATCGCCCCACTGTGATCGAGGTTCTGAGCGACCCCGCGATCCCTTTGCTGCCGCCGTTCCCCGCCGGAGAACAGAAGCTCGCGACGATGCTCGCGGCCCTGCAGCGCGAAGGCCACTCCGCTCAGCACGCCGTTGCGCTGCTTCAGGAGTACGCGAGCCACGAGCAATCGACGGCGGAATCGACCGAGGGTAGCCTCGACCCATGAACTCTCAGGAGCAGGTCGACCCGTCGCCGCACTCCGGCGCCGCCTCCCGAAGGGTGCTCATCAGCGGCGCTTCGGGCTTCATCGGCTCGGTGCTCACACGCCAGCTTCGTGCCGATGGGCACAGCGTAACCGCACTCGTGCGGCGGGAGGCGCGCTCAAGCTCCGAGGTGAGCTGGGATCCGGCCGCCGGAAGGATTCCCCTCTCGGCGATAGAGAACGCAGACGCTGTCGTCAACCTCTCCGGGGCGTCTCTCTCGCGCCTGCCATGGACCCACAGTTACAAGCGCACGATTCTCACCTCGCGGGTGCAGGCGACGCGCACTATCGCCCTCGCGATCGTCAAAGCAGAGAACCCACCGTCGGTGCTCGTGAACGGCTCCGCGGTGGGGTTCTATGGCGACAGACCAGGAGAAACGCTCACAGAAGAGTCATCGCGCGGCGACGGGTTTCTCAGCAAAGTCGTCGAGCGCTGGGAAGGAGCCGCATCACCCGCTCTCGCGCGCACCCGCGTGGTTTATGCGCGAACGGGGCTCGTGCTCGGGGAGGGCGGAGCGCTGTCACCCCTGCGACTCCTGACCCGCCTCGGGCTGAGTGGCCCTCTCGGCAGTGGTGACCAATGGTGGCCCTGGATCAGCCTCCACGACGAAGCCGCGGCGATCCGTCATCTCATCGGCTCGTCGCTCAGCGGACCCGTAAACCTTGTGGGCCCGACCCCCGCGACCGCCGACGAGATCGGCCGCGCGCTTGCCGATGCCCTTGCGCGGCCGTATTGGCTTCGCGCGCCCCGCTGGGCCATTGTCGCGGGTCTCGCCGACGCGGGCAGGGAGCTACTTCTCGCGAGTCAGAAGGTAGAGCCTCGACGGCTGCTCGCCGACGGCTTCGAGTTCCGCCACGCCACGGCGCAGCAGGCCATCGCCGCACCCTCGGCGTAACAGCCGCGCGCCCGCGCTTGGCCCCCTGGCCGTTGCCAGCGCGCGGGGGTAACGTGCGCACACACATTCGCACGGCCACCGAAGGAGACGAGAAATGACGGACACCACGACGCCCCTCGCAACCGACGACGACATGAAGGCGATTGCCGCGATCATCAAAGACGCAAAGGTGGCCTTCCTGACCACTATGAGCGAGCATGGCCACCATCACAGCCGGCCGCTGGCAGTGCAGAATGCCGACTTCACGGGCGACCTGTGGTTCTTTACGCAGGATCCGAGCGACAAGGCCAGCGACATCCGGCGCAATCCGCAGGTGAATGCGGCATTCCAGTCGGGAAAAGGTTTTCTCTCGGTCGCCGGGGTGGCAGAGATCGTGCATGATCGAGCGCGGGTCGACGAGCTCTGGAATCCCGCCGTCGAAGCCTGGTTTCCCGAAGGCAAAGACGACACCACGATCGCACTCATCCGCGTGCGGCCGGAATCCGCCGAATACTGGTACTCGACTGAGCCGGGGGTAATCTCGGCCTTCAAAGTCGTCAAGGCAATGGTTACGGGCGACCAGCCCGACGTCGGAGAAAACCGGGCGGTCGAGCTCTAGCTCGCCGCCCGGCGCTCTGGCGTTACTCCGCGCCTACCGGCGCAACTGTGGCGCGCGGTGCCGCGAGAGCCTCGCCTACCGCCTCACCCGTCGCCCGCCCTGTCACGATATCGGCGATGTCGATTCCCACGAGTTCTTTTATGAGCTGGGTAGATGTTGCGAGCTGCGACGCCACATTCTCGCCAATCTGACGGGTACCCGAGCCATCGCTCGAGATCACAGTCATGTTGGAGATTGCCGTCAACGGCTCCGCCGCCGCCCTCACGATCTCGGGCAGGAGCGCGATGAGCTGCTGGCGCAGAAGTTCGGACGAACGCTCGTCGAGCGCCTCTGCCTGTGCACGCGCCGATTCTGCCTCGGCGTTACCGCGCACCCGGATCGAGTCTGCTTCAGCCTCGCCCTCGGCGCGGAGAGCTGATGCGGCGGCGATTCGGCGGTCACGGTCGGCGTTTGCTGCGGCGACGGATGCGGCGGCGGCAGCCTCGGCATTCTTCTCGACGGCATAGGCCTCCGCGTCGGCAACGGCACGAATCTCGGCGTCGAGCTCCTGCTTGCGCAGCCCGACGCGCTTGCCAGCGGTGACCTCCTGCTGCGAGATGACCTCCTGCTGCGAGATCGCCTCGGCCAGCGGGCGGGACGCGTCTGCCTCTGCCCGTGCCTTGTCGGTCTCCTTCTGAATCTCGGCGTTGCGCAGGTCGAGCTTGCGCTGCTGCTCGGCGACGGCCTGTTCCGAGGCAATTCGAGCCTCCTCAGAGGCCTGCCGTGATACCGCTTCTGCGATCTCTGCGACCTGCTTGACGCGAGCGGCCTCGGCACGACCAAGGTCACGGATGTACCCGTGATCGTCGTCGATCTCCTTGATCTGGAGGGTGTCGATCTGAAGGCCCTGCACGTCGAGCGATTCACGCACCGCCTCGAGAACCTGGCCCTGGAGCGCCTGGCGATTTGTGATGATCTCGGTGACCGTGAGCTGACCAACGATGGAGCGAACAGAACCGCTCAGAACCTCTTCGGTCGAGGCCTCGATCTCCTCCTGCTGGTTGAGGAATCGTTGCGCGGCCGCGCGCACCATCTCTTCTGTGCCGCCCACCTTGACAACGGCGACCGCGTTGACGCGGATCGTGATCGCATCCCGAGTCTGTGCCGTGGCTTGCACGTTGAGCTGTCGGCTGCGCAGGCTCAGCTTGAAGTGGGCCTCGACGATCGGCTTGACGAACACACGCGAACCGAAGACGACGCGCTGGCCGGCATTCTCGAACTCGCCACTGGCAGCCCTAGCGCCCTTCTGTCGGGAGGTGACAATGATCGCCTCATCTGGTTTGGCAATCTTGATGCCGACGAGGAGCGGGATCACGATGATGATCACGACAACGATCACCGCTCCGGCGATGACGACGGCGGTCAGTGGGCCAAGAAAGTCAAGCATTGATCCCTTTCGGGCACGAACCGGGCGCGGGCGCGGGTCGGCGGTCGGAGCTGATGTTCGGGTCATCATGAGCTTGGCAGAGCCGAGAGTCGACCGCCACCACAGTCGCGCAGTACGCCGCGGGCTGGGGTAAACTCGACCCCTTGCCGTGGTGGTGCCGCCGACGTTGCCTCTCAGCACGCACAATGCTCGATCTTCGACGCCGAAAAGGACCACTGATGACCGCCAGCGCGCCCAGTACACAGCCGGGAACGACCATAGGGCCCGCCGATGCCCGCACCCCTTCCCGCAACCGCCTGGTGATCGGGCTCTTGCTGGTGTCGGCCTTTGTCGTGATCTTGAACGAGACGATTATGAGCGTGGCCCAGCCGCGCTTGATGAGCGACCTGGGCATCTCCTACAGCACCGTGCAATGGCTCACCACCGGGTTCATGTTGACCATGGCGATCGTCATCCCAATCACCGGATTCCTGCTGGAGCGGCTCTCGACCCGCACGGTCTTCCTCACCGCAATGACCCTGTTCAGCATCGGCACGCTCGTCTGCGCAATCGCGCCAGACTTCTCCCTGCTCCTTGCGGGCCGCATCGTTCAGGCCTGCGGAACCGCCATCATGATGCCGCTTTTGATGACCACGGTCATGACTCTCGTGGCCCCCGAGGCCCGCGGTCGCACGATGGGCAACATCTCCATCGTGATCTCCGTTGCTCCCGCACTCGGGCCGACCATCTCGGGCATCATCCTTAACGCCCTCGACTGGCGCTGGATGTTCTGGTTGGTTCTTCCCATCGCCATCGGATCTCTCATCCTCGGCGCCGCCCGCATCGAGAACGTAACCGAGCCTCGCAAGGTGCCCGTCGATACTCTCTCCGTAATCCTCTCCGCCTTTGGTTTCGGCGGTCTGATCTATGGGCTTAGCAGCCTCGGCGCCGCCGCCTCTGGATCTGTGGCCGTGCCGGTCTGGGTTCCCCTCGCGGTGGGCGTCGCTGCCCTGGTGCTCTTCGTGCTGCGTCAGCTCATGTTGCAGCGCGGAGACCGGGCCCTGCTCGACCTGCGTGTCTTTCGTTCTGCGCAGTTCAGCATCGCCACCGTCATGATGATGATCAGCATGGTCGCGCTCTTTGGAACGATCATCATGCTGCCCATCTTCATGCAGGATGTTCTCGGCTTTGAGCCCGTGATGGCAGGCCTCATGCTGCTGCCCGGCGGACTCCTTTCGGGCATCCTCGCCCCGTTCGTCGGTCGCCTCTTTGACCGGGTTGGGCCGACGCCACTCGTGGTGCCCGGCGCGATTATCGTGAGCCTCGCATTTTGGTGGCTCTCGTCACTGGGCGAGGGGTCGTCGTCCGCGGGAGTCCTCGTCGGGCACATTGGTCTCAGCACGGGCCTCGCACTGCTCTTCACCCCGCTATTCACCTCTGCTCTCGGCTCACTCACCCCGTCCCTGTATTCGCACGGAAGCGCCATAATCGGCACGGTGCAGCAGGTGGCGGGAGCCGCGGGAACGGCCCTCTTCATTACCCTCTTGACGGTGCGCTCCGTCGCCCTTGAGTCCGACGGGGCTTCTGCGGTCGCGGCGACAGCCGGTGGCATCCAAACCGCGTTCATGTGGGGTGCGATCGTCTCCATTTTTGCGATCGTGGCCGCGTTCTTTGTGCGCCGCCCTCGCGATGTGCCGTCAGAATTGCCGATCGGGCACTAGACACCGCTCACGGCTGCCGCGGGATATCCTCGACGAATGACCGAACCGCTCCCCCGACGCCCCGGCGTTATCGCAGGGCTGGTCGAAGGCTTGCGCCTTCTGCTGAGGGGGTTTCGCGTGTGGGGCACCCGGCCGCGCCTCATGCTCCTCGGCCTGATTCCCGGCCTGATCACGCTCGCTATCTTCATCGTTGTCGAGGTGTTTCTCTTTGCCTCGGTCGGTGCGATTTCTGAGTGGTTGACTCCGTTTGCCGATACCTGGGCCGAGGGGTGGCGCGTCACTCTTCGCGTGGCCGTTGCAGTCGGATTAATCGCGGGATCCGCGCTGATCTTGGCGTATACCTTCGCGGTGGTGACCCTGACCATCGGGCAGCCATTCTTCGAACGGATCTCGCTCGCGGTGGACGATGAACTCGGAGGCGTGGTCGAAGCCCCGCCCGTGCCCCTCTGGAGGTCAATCGTGCGAGGCATCGGCGAGGCTATTGCGATCCTCGCCATCACCATCCTCACGGGAGTCGGGCTGTTCTTCGTGGGATTAGTGCCTGTTGTCGGGGCGGTAATCTCGGCCTGTATCGGGGCGTTCGTCGGCGGGTGGTTTCTCGCCCTCGAGATCACCGCTGTGCCGTTTCAGCGCCGCGGATTGAGCCTCTCCCAACGCCGCGCCCTTCTCGGTGCCCGGCGCAGTGTGACGCTGGGCTTTGGCGTGTCAGTCTTTCTTCTGTTCCTTGTTCCCCTCGGCGCCGTGCTGGCGATGCCCGCCGCCGTGGCGGGGGGCACCGTTCTCGCGCGTCGCACTCTCGGCGAGCCGACGCCACCGTCGGCTCGCTAGCCGCGCTCTAGATCACCGGATCTGCTTCGCCGAGGGCCTGTTCAAGGCGCTCGACCTTGCCGACGAGTTCGCCCGTGTAGCCCGGTCGGATATCGGCCTTGAGCACCAAGGAGACGCGAGATCCATAGGCAGCAACCGCCTCCGTCGCGGCCTTCACTACGGCGAATACCTCGTCCCACTCGCCCTCGATCTCGGTGAACATCGATGACGTGTGATTAGGCAGGCCCGATTCTCGAACGATTCGAACGGCCGCGGCAACGGCGTCGTGCACCGACCCGTCGGCTCGACCTGTTCCGCTGGGAGCAACTGAGAATGCGACGATCATGTGCCCAGTGTATGACCGCATCCTGCACCTCTTTCAAGCCCCGGTACCCTGGATGTCAGCTCTCAGAAAGGTGAAGGATGTCCCTCTCCAAGCGAACGATCTCGGTTATTGTCGGCGGCGCCATCGTCGTGGCTCTCGGCGTGACGACGGCGATTGCCGGACCGGCGATCTATCGGGACCTGATCGTTGGCCCTGCCGATGATGCGCCGTCGCTTGAAGCGGAGTCGCTGGCACCGGGAACGATCGACGAGGATGCTCTGGCTGGCGAGTGGACCGTATCGGACGGATCGTTCGCTGGCTATCGGGTCGATGAGGTTCTCAACGGCACCGATGTCACCGTGACGGGGCGGACCGAGGACGTCACCGGAACCGTGACCACAACCGACACCGAGGTCACGGCAGCATCGATCACGGTTGATGTGGCGAGCATCGCCACGGACTCTGGCAGCCGGGACGCGTATTTCAGGGATACGGCGATGCGGGTTTCGGTGCATCCGACCGCAACGTTTGAACTCACGACCCCCATCGGCGGAGGCGGCGCGCCGCTCGACACGACGGCAACCGTGTCGGGAACCGGCGTGCTCACTCTTGCCGGGGTGAGCAACGAGGTCACGGTGGAGATGACCGCCGCAATCGACGGAGGCACTATTCGAGTCGCCGGCCAGATCCCGGTCACGTTCTCCGACTACGGCGTCACTGCACCATCACTGGGATTCGTGCAGGTCGAGGAGACCGGCTTCGTGGAGTTTCTTCTCGTGCTGAGCCCGGGCCCGCGCACCTAAACGCTGGTCGGCTCCCCCTCGGTGATCACGAGGTCGGCGATGGTCTGCGGATGCTCGCGCGCGATAAACCGTGACTCCTGCTCTGCCCAGCGAGCCCAGTGTGGCGAGTAGGTTTCGCCATCACGGTCCAGAGCCCTGCGCTTGCGAATGGGCTCGGGGCACTCGATCCAGACGCCGAGCGTCGCCTTCTCCCGCGCGGCACGGCTGAGGGCTCCGCACCCTTCTACGATGAGCGGGCGGGCCGCGTCTAACGAATGGCATTCCGCCGCGGCATCCGCCTGCCAGTCCCAACGAACCCAGCCGGGGTTGACAGCGTCGAGCACCGACGTGACCACCTGGAGGCTGCCAGCGGCCAGCCCGTCCCACCCCGGGTAGAGGTCGTCGAGCCGCACGAGCTGGGAACCCGGAATCTCGGCGGCGAGCTGCCCCGCAACCGTGGACTTTCCCGAGCCTGAACGCCCGTCGATGAGCACGACGGGGGCCGACGGAACGGGTTGTCGTTCGCCGAGCGCCGCGAGAATGGTCTCGACAGCCTGACTCCAGATTCGCTCGTCAGCGCGCCCCAATGAAGTTCCAGCTTCCTGTGGCCACGGAGACGGTGACCGCCGCCGCCGCGATCGCCGCGCCCATGAGCACGAGAGCGAGGTCCTGCGCGCCGACCCGTGATTCGCGCGCCCAGGTGCGCTCGGTCGGCCCTCCGAAGCCCCTGGCCTCCATCGCCGTCGCCAGTTTGCTGCCCCGGCGGATCGAGAGCACGAGCAGCGCGAACGCCTGCCCGAAGAGTCGTCTGATCCGGCCTTTGTCGCCGACCCCCCGTGCCCTGCGGGCAAGCTCAAGGGAGCGCCAGTCCTCGATAAAGAGCCCGACGAGGCGCAGCCCCGCCAGCGCGCCGAGCACAAATCGCGAGGGAAGCCGGGCGACCTGCGCGAGCCCGTCCGCGAGATCGGTGGGGTCGATCGTGATGAACAGCACGACGCCGGGCAGCCCTATGGCGAGGATGCGCACGGTCGTTGCAAGGGCAAGGGCGAGGGACCCGTCGGAGACGTGCATGAAGAGCCACTGAAAGTATGTGGCGCCCGAGGGCTCCCCATAGAGCGCAATGGTGAGCCCGGCGACCGGGGCGGCCAACCAGATCGGCAGCGTTCTGATCACCAGGGTGCGCAGGGGAACACCGGCGAAACAGAAGAGAACCAGCTCAAGCGCGAGGGCGACCGTCGCCGAAACCCAGTCGATCGACAACACGAGAACCGCAGCGAGAAGCAGAGCGGCAGCCAGCTTCGACACGGGGTTGATGGAGGCGAGCGCTCGGCTCTGCGGCAGAACGGCGGTCATCGGGAGACCCCGACCGTGGATTGTCCGGCATTTAGCTGCACCTGACGAGTCGACAGCGCATCAACGAAATCGGCGTCGTGGGTGATTGCCACGATGGCGCTGCCCTCATCGAGCAGCACGGCGAGAAGGGCGACCAGCTCGCTCCAGGTGCGCGAATCCTGTCCGAATGTTGGTTCGTCGAGCACGAGAATGCGCGGCCTGGTCGCCAGGACCGTCGCCACGGAGAGGCGGCGCTTCTCTCCCCCGGAGAGCGTGAACGGGTTCGCGTCGGCGAGGTGCGTCAGGCGAAGGCGCTCCAGCAGCTCATCGACGCGCTGGGACACCTCCGCGTCGGGGAGATGCAACGCGAGGGGTCCGACCGCGAGTTCTGCGTGAACCGTGCCCGTAAGAAACTGATGTTCTGGGTCTTGAAAGACCGTGCCGATGCGGGTGAGGAGGTCCCGCGACTTCCACTGGATGGGATGCGGGCCAGGGCGGCGCCGCCCGACGGTTCCCCGCTCGATCAGAGAATCGGATGCCACGACGGCGCCCGCGGCCGGCGGAAGAAGCCCCGCAAGGGTGAGCCCCAGGGTGGATTTACCCGCGCCGTTGGGCCCCGTGATGGCCACGGCGTCCCCCGAGGCGATGGTGAGGTTGATGCCACTCTGCACAGCGTTACCGCGCGTGCGGGCTACCGTGAGGTCTGTGGCGGTCAGAAGCGACTCCCCCGATGACCGGAGCTGGCGCTGCGGCCGGACGGGCGCGAAACCGGGCACCCACACCCCCGATGCAGACAGGCGGGCTCCCTCTCTGCCGAGCACAGCATCCGGGGTTCCATCGGCGATGATTCCGCCGTCGGCTCCCAGCACGATCACGCGGTCGACCAGCGACTTCCACACCTCGACGCGATGCTCGATCACGATCAGGGTGGATTCGGACGACGAAAGCACCCTCGCGACAGCGTCGCGCACCTCGGCGACACCATCGGGATCGAGGTTGGCCGTTGGCTCATCGAGCAGCAGCAGACGGGGGCGCATCGCGAGCACCCCGGCCAATGCGAGGCGCTGCTTCTGCCCACCCGAAAGCTCTGATGTGGAGTGGCCGAGCGGCAGCCTCAACCCGACGGCGTCGAGGGCATCGCCAACGCGGCGCCAAATCTCGTCGCGCGGCACCCCGAGGTTCTCGCATCCGAAGGCAACGTCGTCGCCCACCTTGGCGAGGATGACCTGCGAGTCGGGGTCTTGAAGCACGAGCCCGGCAGCGCCGCGTGCGCGATCGGCCGCTACCCCGTCGATCAGTAGCTCGCCCGCCGTCTCGCCCTCGTCGGCACCACCGAGCACGCCGGCCAGGGCATGGATGAGAGTTGATTTTCCGGCCCCGGATGCTCCCAGCAGCAGCACTCGCTCCCCCGGGCTGATCTCCAGGTCGATATCGCGCACCGCCCAGTGGTCTCGGCCAGCATGACGCCATCCCCAGCCGCGGGCACTCACATGAGCGCCCGCGGTAGAACCCGATGGGTCAACTACTGTCATGAACGCCGCCTCGTCGAGCCCGTCGTTGCTTCGCGGCCCGAAGCAAACCGGCTGAGAGCGCCCGTGCGCGCGAGCCCTCTCGCGGCCAACCACGGCAGAACTCCGGCAAGCACCGCGCCCGAGATCAGAGCAGAGACGGTGTACACGGTCGAGAACAGCGCCGCAGCGCCCGGGTACCAGTACACCAGATCATTGATCGCCATCGCCAGGCCCGCACCCATGCCCGCAAGAACCGACACATACAGTCGCCAGTTCGAATAAAGAAATATCGCGAAGATGATTTCAGCACCAAGGCCCTGGACGAGCCCGGAGACCAGCGTGAGCGGCCCCCACGCGTTGCCAACGAGTGCAGAAACCGCCGCAGCAAGCAGGGAGCCATAGAGCGCTGCCCCCGGTTTGCGAATGATCAAGCCCGTGAGCACCCCGGCAAAGAGCCACCCGCCTCCCGCGAGGGCCTGCAGGCCCGGAAGAGCCGCTTTGAGCGGCACGCTCAAGGGTTCGTAGGCGACATTCCATACGAGGAACAGCAGGCCGGATGCGACGCCGAGCACGCTGGCGACGACAATGTCGACGACCCTCCAGCGCAGTGTCGGCCTCGTGCGGGGCATGGTGTGAGCGTCGGTCGTTGTCATCGTTCTCCTTTTCGCCGTGAGGCGGGCGGTGTAACGACCTGGACGGGGCGGTGCCCCGCATACTCGCGCGCGGGGCCTCCTCGGTGGCGCGAAGAATCGCAGCCCCGGGGGCACCTCAGAAGAAATTCAACCGGCATTCGGCTTCCCTCCCTGCGCTGGCATGATCCAGATCAGGTTCGACGGTCGAAGCTTGGAGTAGCTTCCTCTCAGCCCGGCTCACCGGACTCCCGTGTTTTCACCATCAGTCTAGGCCGACTCACGTCGCGGCGCATCCACGGCCTTCGTCACATTTTGGATGCAGTATTTTGCCCACTGGGAAAGCTGAGCCCGCGGGACAATACTGGCGCCATGGAAGCAGCCCTCATCATCGCCCTTGTCGTGATCATCACGCTCGGCGTCATCATCGGTGGCCTCGCCGCGATCCAGTTCGTGCGCAACGCCGGTCATCGGCACTGAACGCCGCGCAGGCAAACCGCCAGCGCATAGCGCCGAGCGCCTAGATGCGCACCACCATCTTGCCCGTATTGCTGCCCCGCATCATGGCCAGGAACGCCTCGGGTGCGTTCTCAATACCGTCAACGACGGTCTCATCAAAGACGACATCCCCGGAGGTGATCCAGGGCGTCATGTCAGCGGCAAACTCCCCAAATAGACGCGAGTAGTGGTTGACCGTGAACCCCTGCAGCGTGAGGCTGCGGCGGATGATGTTGGCCATGTTGCGGGGGCCCGTGGGAGCCTCAGTGGCGTTGTACTGGGAGATCATGCCGCAGATTGCCGCCCGACCTCGGTCCCTCAACGCGCCGAGGGCCGCCTCAAGGTGCTCACCTCCGACGTTGTCGAAGTAGACGTCGATGCCTTCGGGCGCCGCCTCGCGCAGGCGATGCCGCACGGGTCCCTCGTGATAGTTGAACGCAGCGTCGAATCCGTAGCGTTCGCGCAGCATCTGCACCTTGTCGTGCGACCCTGCGGAACCGATGACTCGCGAGGCACCCTTGAGCCGGGCGATCTGACCCACAGCGCTACCGACGGCCCCGGCTGCGCCCGAAACGAAGACGACGTCGCCGGGCGCGAGATGAGCGATCTGCGTGAGGCCCACCCACGCGGTGAAACCCGGCATGCCGAGCATGCCCAAATAGACGGAGGGCGAAACCCCGGGAATCTCGGCGACGGCCCTGAAGTCGGAGGCTGCGCCCTGGGCGATGTCGCGCCAGCCCTGCGAATGCAGGACCACATCCCCGACTCCCAGAGCGTCGGAAGCGGATTCGATGACTCGCCCCACAGCACCGCCTTCCATAACCTCGTCGAGACGGTAGGGAGGGACATAGGAGGGCACATCGTCCATGCGCCCCCGCATATAGGGATCAACGGAGACGAACTCGTTAGCGACCCTCACCTCGCCGGGGCTAAGCGGCGGGAGTTCGGCTGACACCCTCCGGAACGTGGCATCGGTTGGCCATCCCACCGGCCTCTCCGCGAGGTGAATCTGGGTGCTGGTGGCGGGCGCGGACGTGCTCACTGTTCCTCCTCGAACAACAAAAGCAGGCAAGGCATACGGAGTTCATCGACGCCGAAACATACCGGCCAGTCGGTCGTGTAACTCAGCGACCCTACCGCGCCAGCGAGAGTCTTAGGAAGGAGTCTTAGGAAGACTGAGCGCTTGTCGCCTGACGGAGCGCGTCCTCCGCAGCCACCCACGCGAGCATCGCGCATTTGACCCTGGCGATGTAGCGCGAGACTCCGCTGAGCGCTGCGGCATCGCCAAAGACCTCTTCGCTCGGCTCAATCGCTCCCCGCGACCGCATCGCCGTGCGGAACTCGTCGATGCGCTCGGCAAGCACGTCGACGGGCATTCCCTCTCCGACCATCTCGGTGAGCAGCGAGGCCGAAGCCTGCGAGATGGCGCAGCCGTGGCCCTCCCAGCGGAGTGTTGCCGCGCCCGCATCGTCGAGGTGAACCTCGAGGGTGATCTCATCACCGCACGTGGGATTCAGCTGGTGCGAGCTGCCCGCAGCGCCTCCCGCCAATCCGAAGCCAATGGGCGCCCGAGAATGATCGAGGATGATCTCCTGGTAGAGACTTTGCAATTCTGATGAGCTCATGAGCGTGGTCCAAAAAACGTAATGGTGTCGGCGACGCCAGCAAGAAAAACATCGACCTCGGCCTCGGTCGAATAGACGTAGGCGCTTGCCCTGGTCGACGACGTGATTCCCAGCCGACGGTGCAACGGCTGGGCGCAGTGGTGGCCGACGCGCACCGCAATGCCCCTGTCGTCGAGAAACTGCCCGACGTCGTGCGAATGGATGCCGCCGATGTCGAAGCTGGCAATGCCCACCCGCTCGGTTCCCGCAGCCGGGCCCAGAAGGCGAACTCCCTCGATGGCAGCGAGACCCTGAGCTAGGCGAGCCCCGAGGGCAGCTTCGTGCGACTCGATGCGATCCATGCCGATTGCCGAAAGATAGTCGGCGGCTGCGGCGAGAGCGATCGCCTGCGAAACCCGCTGCGTACCTGCTTCGAAGCGCTGGGGGGCGGGGAGGTAGTCAGCCTTCTCCATTGTGACGGTGGTGATCATCGACCCGCCCGTTAGAAACGGCGGCATGGCATCCAGCAGTTCAGAACGACCGTAGAGAACGCCGATGCCGGTTGGCGCGAGCATCTTGTGGCCGGAGAATGCGGCGAAGTCGACATCGAGCGCGGCGAAGTCGATCGCCATGTGCGGCACCGATTGGCACGCGTCCAGCACGACGTAGGCCCCGACAGCTCGGGAACGGGCGACAAGGACATCGACGGGATTAATGCTGCCGAGCACGTTGGAGACGTGCGTGAATGCAACGATCTTGGCCCGCTCGGTGATGATCGATTCGAGGTCGTCCAGTGCGAGAGCCCCGGTGTCGTCAACCGGAATGAAGCGGAGAGTCGCTCCCGTGCGGGCCGCGAGTTCCTGCCACGGGATGAGGTTGGCATGATGCTCCTGCTCGGTGACCACGATCTCGTCACCTTCGGTGAGCCGGAAGCGGGCGGACGCTTCTCCGCCCCGCCCGAGGCTCGCGTTGGAGAAGGAATAGGCAAGGAGGTTGAGCGCCTCGGTGGCGTTAGACGTCCACACGATCTCGTTCTCGCGGGCACCCACGAATCTCGCAACCGTGGCGCGAGCATCCTCGAACGCCTCGGTCGCCAGAGCGGCCAGGGTGTGCGCGCCTCGATGCACGGCCGAGTTGTGTCGCTCGTAATACTCGCGCTCGACATCGAGCACCTGACGGGGCTTCTGCGATGTGGCGCCCGAGTCGAGATAGACCAGAGGATGCCCGTTGACCTGCTGATCAAGCACGGCAAAGTCGGCGCGAATGCGCGCGAGTTCCTCGGCACTCAGCGATGCTGCGCGCTGATTCGACACGGTGGGGACTGACGTTGTGATGGCGTTACCTGCTCTCGGTGCTTCTCCCAGAGTAGAACCGCTCGGTGGGCGGTTCCATTCCGGCGCGCTCCGCAGATTAGTGGATTGGGCTACGCGGCCGATGGCGCGGCACCGATGATGGCGTCGAGCTCGATCTCCACAAGCAGGTCGGGCGCGGCAAGTGCACCAACCTCGACCGCTACGAGGGAGGGGCGGATCTCGCCAAAGATTTCGCCATGAACGGCACCGACGGTGTCGAAGTCGGCGATGCTCGTGAGGTAAACCCGCGTGCGGACGACGTCGCCGAAGGTGGCACCGGCCTGCTCCAAGGCTGCGCCGATGCGGGTGAAGATCTCACGCGCCTGAGCCGCAGCATCCGCCCCGCCCACGGCCCCATCGGGCGAACTTGAGGTGGTGCCAGAGACGAACACGAAGTCACCGGCGCGAACGGCGCGCGAATAACCCACGACGGGCTCCCACGCGGAACCGGACGAAATATTCTGACGGGAGTACGTGCTCACGGAAATCCTTTGCAGTGGGGTGGTTCAGGGCCAACCCACTGTATCGGGAGTCCGATCGGTCCCGGCGCTGCGTCTAAGCGGTGCGCATCACATCTGACCGGTGAGCATTACATCTAAGCGTTGAGCATTACATCTAAGCGTTGAGCATTACCTTGAGCGCCTTGGTCTCTGCGGCCCGTCCAAAGACGTCATAGGCCTCCATGATGTCGCCGAGGGCAAAGGTGTGGCTGATGAAGTGCTCGGCCGGAATCTTGCCCTGCGCGACCAGCTTGAGCAGCGTTCCTAGGGTGTCGGTGTTAACGAGGCCCATGCTGATGACGATGTTCGAGATCCACAGGTTTTGAAGATCGAAGTCCACCGATTTGCCGTGCACTCCCACGTTGGCGACGTGACCGGCCGGACGCACAATATCCAGGCACATCTCAAATGTCTGCGGAACACCCACCGCCTCGATCGCGACATCGACTCCCAGTCCGTCCGTCAGGGCGAGCACCTGCTCCTTCCAGTCAGCAGCACTCGACACGACCCCGTCCGTCGCGCCAAACTTCTTGGCCTGCTCCACACGGTTGGAGTCGAGATCGATGGCGATGACGCGCGACGGCCCATAGAGCCCTGCGGTGGCGATAGAAGCGAGACCGACCGGGCCGGCGCCGACAACGGCGACAACATCGCCTGCCTTGACCGCGCCGTACTGCACGCCGATCTCGTGCCCCGTGGGAAGGATGTCCGACAGCAGCGTTCCCATCTGAGTATTGACCCCCTGCGGCAGTGGATAGACCGAGTTCTCGGCATAGGGAACCCGCACATACTCCGCCTGGGTACCGTCAATGAGGTGACCGAAGATCCAGCCGATGCCCGAAGCGCCTTCTTCGCCTAGACAGTGCGAATAAACGCCCTGCTTGCAGAAGCTGCACTTTCCGCACGCCGAGACGCAGGACAGAATCACCTGATCGCCCACCTTCAGGGTCGTGACAGCATCGCCGATCTCAGTAATGGTGCCAACACCCTCGTGCCCGAGGATTCGACCCGGGGTCACCGCGGGGACGTCACCCTTGAGAATGTGGAGGTCGGTGCCACAGATTGTGGTCGTGTCGATCTTGACGATTACGTCGGTCGGATGGGTAATCTTCGGGTCTGGCACGTCCTTCCAGGACTTCTGACCCGGGCCTTCGTACACAAGCGCTTTCATGATGTCTCCTCAAGCAATAGGCGTTTGCTTCACGCTACGTCCGCCACGGCAGGAGGGAGCGGATGCGCAGGCAATAAACAGCGCGCTCGAAGGATGCGGGTTCCTGCAGGGGATTCGGGCTCCTGCGGGCCTGCGGGGCGAAGCCTTAACACAACAACGCCCCCGGCCGATGCCGGGGGCGTTGGTAGCTCAAATGGCTTAGCGCCAGATCAAGTGAATATGCTGGTTCCGCCCGGACCCACCAGTAGGCCGACGACGATGAGAACGATGCCCCACAGAACCTGTCGGCGGAAGAGCGCGACGATACCGCTAACTACGAGAATTACGGCCAGAATCCACAGGATTACTGCCATGATGTGCTCCGTTCCCCGGCCCCTCGCATTTGCGTCCGACCGGATTGCTGTTGTTGGGAACGTACCCTGACTCCCAGCCAGACCTGGTCTTACTCACAAGAAATTCCCAGCTTCAGGCGCTGGGCCTGCAGAACCGCGACGAAAGGCACCATGAAAACCGCTGACGAGATCGACGAATGGATCACCGACCTGAAAGGCGACGTGAAAGATGCCGCCACCTGGCAACAGGCAGTGGGCGCGAAGGCGGCAATCAAGGCCCTCAAATGGGCGAAAAAAGCAAACGACCCGTTCGAGATTCAGGTGCAACTCAACACCGCCCTCGTAGAGAAGGGCAAAAGCCTCGGAAACGACCCGGCCGGAGTGGCGGCAGCCTCGATCGTCGAAACGCTCAGATGGGTGCTCGACCAGCCGTCCGACGGCTAGCCGCTCACGCCAGGCGCTGGGGCTCGGGGCTGCACCGAGTCTGAAGCCAGATCGTCGACGACTGAGACGACAGCCTGGGCACTGCGCTCGAGAAACGTCACGATCTGCGACGACGGCGTTTCGGTTTCGACCGCGATGCGCACGAGAAGATCCTCCGTGAAAGCCACCCACGATCTCAAGGCCGCACGCAGCAGCGGCGTATCGGCATATCCCAGCTCGATGAAAGCCGCGATCACACGATCCGCCTGCACGGCTCTTGCCTCCTCTATGACCTCCCGCACCTCCGGGGCGCCGCTGGCCACGCCGCGCACGAGCGAATAGAACGTGCCCCTGTGCTCTCGGACGAAGTCGACGATCAGGGAGAGCGTTGCGTGGATGCGCTCCTGCGGATCGAGCCCCGGGCCGGATTCGGTGGCGCGCAGCATGCTGTCTCGCGCCTCGCGTACGATCTCTCGCTGCATGCCCGTCTTAGAGCCGAAATAGTGAAATAGCAGCGCCCGAGACACCCCGGCTGTCGCCGAGAGGTACTCGATACTGAGGGACTCCACCGGGTGTTCGGCGAGGAATGCGACGCCCAGCGCGACGAGCTGCGCACGGCGCTCTTTGGGATCTAGCCGGGTGCGCCGCTCTGTCTGCATTGGGCGAGTATACCGGCGGAGTCTTCGGCGTCAGTGCGCCTGGGCCGCCGCCGAATAGTGGGCAAGAACCATGTCCCAGAACCCATCGACGTCGAGCTCCGTTGGCACGATGGCGTTGGGGTTCGGCGACCGAAAATTCGTGACGGTCATTCCTGCGGTGAAGACACCCTGGGTCTCCACATCCACTCTCGCTGGCGTGCTGCGGAAGAGCTCCGGATGCGTGACATAGGCGATCGCACAGACATCGTGCACCGCCTGGCCACCCCAGTCGGGGTCGAGCGGGTCGGCCCAAAACGTGGAGAGCGGGACGACGAGCTCAGTACCGAGAGTGCCGAGCTCGAGCATGCGGTCCTTGATGGCGCCGGTGACCCTCGCCTGCAGCGTGAGATCGAGCCCCACCATCACGACCTGCCAGTCGGCGGCGAAAACCTCCGCAGCCGCGGCAGGATCGGCATAGACGTTGAACTCGGCCGCTGGCGTCGTGTTGCCTCGCGTGTACGAGCCTCCCATGATCACAAACGACTTGGCCCACTGGGCGACCCTCGGCTCAGCGCGGAGGGCAAGGGCGATATTCGTGAGCGGGCCGATAGCGACGAGGTCGATCTCGCCCGGGTTGCTGCGCAGCAGGTCGATGATGAGGGTCACGGCATCGCGTTCGTCCAGCGGGAGTGCTGCGGCGGGAAGAACGACCGAGCCGAGGCCGCCCGATCCGTGGACCTCGGCGGCGTTTCTCACCTCGCCCTCGAGCGGGCCAGCAGCGCCCGCAGCGACCGGAACGTCGGTGAATCCCAGGTATTCCCGCAACTCAAGTGCGTTGCGGGTCGTGTCGGCGAGTGCCACGTTTCCCCCGACCGTTGTTACGGCTTCGATCACCACGGAGGGATCTGCGTGGGCAAGGAGGAGGGCGAGAGCATCATCGAGCCCTGGGTCGCAGTCGATGATCATCCTGGTCAAGTTCATGGCGTTAAGCCTAGGGTGGCGCGACCGTGTCGAGCGCCGCGCGCCGACGCCTAAGCACGTCGCCGCGCGGCACCCTCCGTCGTTATGCGAACTTTACGGCGAGGAGCTCATCAATCTGGCCGAGGGCCAGCGTCATGCCTTGCTCCATGCCCATGGCCGCGACCTTCTCGAACTCTTCGGCGGTGGCGTAGGTGCCAACTACGGTCATCTTGGTACCGCCCGCAACTGCTTCGAGCGTGACCTCCATGCGGCTCTGAGGCATGTCAGGGTCTGGCTCACCGTCTTCTGCCGCGAAACCATCGATCACCGAGAAACGGTTCGGGGGCTCGACGCTCTCGATTCGCCACCAACCCCCCGCCCGCTCCCCCGTCGGGCCCGTCATGAAGTACCGGGATTCACCGCCTGGTGCGAATTCGTGCCGCACAAACGTTGCTGGCCACGATGGCGGCCCCCACCAGCGCTCGAGCTGGCGCGGGTCTTGCCACACTTGCCACACGCGCTCTACGGGCGCTGAGAACTCGGCAACGAAGGTGAGGGAGTGCTTTTCGACATCTTTGTTCGAGCTGACTACTGGCATGATCGTTCCTCTCTTACTCCTGGGCGAGAATGTCGTCGATGGCCTCTACCCGGTGACGCCAGAGAGCTTCATAAGAATCGAGCAGGTCCCGCGCCCGCCGAAAGGCGTGCGGATTGGGCTGAACAATCTGCTCACGTCCCTTGCGTTTCTTGACTATGAGATCGGCTCGCTCCAGCACGGCAACATGCTTCTGCACTGCCGCGAGGCTCATGTCATAACGCCGAGCGAGCGACGACACAGAGTGTTCGCCATTCGCCGCTCTCGTGACGATGTCGCGGCGAGTCGCATCCGCCAGGGCCTGGAAGATGCGGTCGATCTCGGCACCACGCACGCTATCTACAACCATTTGGTTTCAGATTAGCACCGATTGGCCGCACAGCATAGGTCTCCGAAGAGACTATGAAGGACTACCCTTATCTAATGACGTCCCCCGATAGCACCCCACAGAGCGAGGCAGAACCTGCCGCTGTGACCACCACTTTTTCCGATCTCGGACTCTCCGACGCCGTGCTCAAAGCACTTAAGGATGTCGGATACGAGACCCCGTCGGCCATTCAGGCCGCCACGATCCCCCCGCTTCTCGAAGGCCGCGATGTCGTAGGACTCGCCCAGACGGGAACCGGTAAGACCGCAGCATTTGCGCTGCCCATCCTCTCCCGCCTCGACATCTCGCAGAAGACCCCGCAGGCCCTCGTGCTCGCCCCCACCCGCGAGCTCGCCCTACAGGTGTGTGAAGCGTTCGAGAAGTACGCTGCGCACCTCCGCGGCGTACACGTGCTGCCCGTCTATGGCGGTCAAGGCTACGGCGTGCAGCTTTCTGCCCTTCGCCGCGGTGTGCACGTTGTTGTCGGCACCCCTGGTCGCATCATGGACCACCTGGAAAAGGGCACCCTCGACCTCTCCGAGCTCAAGTACCTTGTGCTCGACGAGGCCGACGAGATGCTCAAGATGGGCTTCGCCGAAGATGTCGAGACGATTCTCGCCGACACCCCGGACGACAAGCAGGTCGCACTCTTCTCGGCCACCATGCCGGCCCAGATCCGCCGCATCTCCGCCAAGTACCTGCACGACCCCGAAGAGATCACGGTCAAGAACAAGACCACGACCTCCGTCAACACGACACAGCGCTACCTGATGGTGTCGTACCCGCAGAAGGTCGACGCCCTCACGCGCATCCTCGAGGTCGAGAACTTCGAGGGCATGATCGTCTTCACCCGCACCAAGAACGAGACCGAGACTCTCGCCGAGAAGCTGAGGGCCCGCGGATACGCTGCGGCCGCCATCAACGGAGACGTGGCCCAGGCACAGCGTGAGCGCACGGTGGAGCAGCTCAAGTCGGGCAAGCTCGACATTTTGGTGGCGACGGACGTTGCCGCCCGCGGTCTTGACGTCGAGCGCATCAGCCACGTCGTCAACTTCGATATCCCTATCGACACAGAGTCGTACGTTCATCGCATCGGACGCACGGGTCGCGCTGGTCGTAGCGGCGCCGCAATCAGCTTCGTAACGCCTCGTGAGCGACGCCTGCTCACGGCGATCGAGCGGGCAACGCGCCAGCCGCTCACCCAGATGCAGCTGCCGAGCGTCGAGGACGTCAACGTCACGCGCCTTACCCGGTTCGACGACGCCATCACGGAAGCGCTGTCGCAGACAGAGCGCATCTCCACGTTCCGCGACATCATCGGGCACTACGTCAAGCACCACGATGTGCCAGAAGCGGATGTTGCTGCCGCACTGGCCATCGTCTCCCAGGGCGAGACTCCCCTGCTTCTCGACCCCAAGGCGGAGCGTCCGCAGCGCGCCGAGCGAGAGACCCGCACCTGGGACCGCGACGAAAAGCCTGAGCGTCGTGCGCGCAACTCCGATTCGTCGCTCGCGCCCTACCGTCTTGAGGTGGGCAAGCGTCACAAGGTTGAGCCCCGGCAGATCGTGGGCGCCCTCGCCAATGAGGGTGGCCTCAGCCGCAACGACTTTGGTGCGATCAAGATCTTTCCCGACTTCTCGATCGTTGAGCTGCCGGCCGATCTACCCCGAGCGACGCTGGATAAGCTCAGCGATACCCGCATCAGCGGCAAGCTGATCGAGATTCGGGCCGACCGCGGCCCGGGTGCACGTCGCTCCGATCGCAGCGAACGCCCCGCTCGCTCCTCGTATGGAGACCGCCCCTCCTATGACGATCGGCCGGCTCGCAAGCCTCGTAACGACTAGCCGAAACCGTCGTGAAGAAGTCCCCAGCATCCGCCCAACCGGGCTCGCGGTTTGCGAACGTGGCCTCGAAGTTCAACTGGCTTCGAGCGGGCGTGCTGGGGGCTAACGACGGAATCGTGTCGACGGCCGCACTCGTCGTGGGTATGGCTGCGGCCACGTCCCAAGTCGGCACCGTGCTCACCGCCGGGGTCGCTGGCCTCATCGCGGGAGCCGTATCGATGGCCCTCGGCGAATACGTCTCCGTAAGCACCCAGCGCGACAGCGAGCTCACAATGATCTCGCAGGAGCCATCGGCTCGCTGCTCGGGACCTCCGTTATCTAACGACCGTCACGGCTCGACTTGGCGCGAGCGGTCCCACGGGATCGTCCACCCGAGTTCCTCGAACATGAGGTCGAGCACAATGGCGGTGAAACCCCAGATGACCCGGTCCTGCACCACGAATGCTGGGCTGCGCATGGTCGACTTCTTCCACACCCGCACAACAGTGGCTCTGTTGGCGGGGTCGAGCAGGTCGGCCACCGGCACGCGAAAAACATCCACGGATTCGCGGCTGTCGACGGCCGCGACCTGAGACGGACGAGTCCACCACGCTGGCACCGGCGTGACCAGGTTGTTGCTCACCACCAGCGGAAGCTCCGGCAGGGTGCCGAGGATCTCTACCCCTGTGGGGTCGAGGCCGGTTTCTTCCACGGCCTCCCGAAGCGCGGTCGCCATGATGTCGGCATCGCCTTCTTCTACCCCTCCGCCGGGAAAGGAGATCTGCCCAGGGTGATGACCCATGCTGGCCGAACGCCGTTGGAGAAGAACGTCGATATCGCCCGCGACCGGGCCCTCTGCCGACGCAGGCACAGCGTCGAGCACTCCGAAAAGCACCAGCACGGCTGAGCGCCGCGCCGCTGAGGGGTCGACAAAGCCCTGAAACGGGGTGAGATCCCACGAGACATTGTCGGCGCAGAGCGCCTTGAGGGCCGCCCTGGCGTCCTGACGTTTCTCCATCTCGCGACCCTATCCGACCGCGCACGGTGTTTCGATCCAGGGGCAGCCATGATGCGTAGGCACGCCCGGGTGCACAATGGGCGCATGCCGCACTTCATTGACTCCTGGGGCGTCCGCATCTACTACCAATCGTGGCGCGTCGACGACCCTCACGCCATTGTGCAGCTCTCCCATGGCGCTGGCGAGCACATTGGCCGCTATACGGAGCTCGTCCGAGCACTTAATAGCGCGGGTTACAGCGTGTGGGCGGATGACCATCGCGGGCACGGTCGCACAGGATTCGAACAGCACGGGGGCGATCTTTCGCGAATGGGTCGACCTGGGCCAGGCGGACTCGATGGCACCATTGCGGCAATAGAGCGGTTCACGGATGTCATCAGGGAGACCGAGGGCGATGTGCCCCTCGTCTACCTCGGCCACTCCTGGGGTTCGCTGATGGGGCAGATCATCATCAATCGCCACGCCGACCGGTACGACGGGGTAGTGCTCTCCGGAACGGCGCATCGCACTCCGCTCGGCATGAACGCAGGCAACCTGAACGCCCGGTTCCGGCACCTCGGGCCATCTCCTGCTGAGTGGCTGACGCGAGACCGCGCCGTGATCGACGACTTCATGCGCGACCCCTACACAACAACGGTTCCCCTAAAAAAGCTCTACGGCTATCGAGACACCCTGCGCCTCTATGGCCGCCCCGCACGAAACCTACCGCCGGAGCTCCCTCTGCTCATCCTGGTGGGCTCAGACGACGCGCTGGGAGGAGAGCAGAGCGCTCTGAGCCTTGCCAAGGACTATTCGGAGCGATCGGGGCTCGTCGACATCAAGATCATCGTCTACGAGGGGGCTCGACATGAGGTCTTCAACGAGATTAACCGCGCCGAAGTGATGGCCGACCTCGTGCTGTGGCTAGACGAGCGTTTCGCAGGCGACTGAGTACGCACTGCAGCGGTGATCGGAGAGAGTCATGGCGACCGTTTATTCGGGACGGATTCACACGCTCAACCCCCACCAGGACGGGGCCATCGACGCTTTTCTGGTCGATGATGACGGACGAATAGCCGCGGTGGGCGAGGCCGACTCCCTGCGCGCCGCTCATCCTGAAGCCGGGCTCCACGCGCTAGACGGCTGGATCATGCCGGGGCTGATCGAGCCGCACGGCCATCCGAGTACCGCGGCTTCTATGCTCTCCGATGATGTGGTGGACATCCGGCCTGTCGTTGTGGACGACCCGCACGACGTGATGAGGATCATCCGCAGCTCCGTTGTCTCCGCGTCGGGCCCGGTCTTTATCAACGGATGGGATCCCCTGCTGCAGCAGGGGCTTCCCTCGCTCGATCTGCGGATGCTCGACCATCTTGCTGGCTCAATTCCCCTGGTCATCCTGCACAATTCCGGCCACGCGGTGTTTTTCAACTCGGCGGCGGCGGCGCTGTCGGGCATCGACCGCTCGACACCAGATCCGCCCGGCGCCCGATTTGGGCGCGACGACAATGGGGACTTGAATGGCTCAGCCTATGAGGCAGGAGCGCTAGGACGACTGCTCGCGCCTATGCTCGAGCGCACCCGGTCTGAGTTCCCGCGCATCTTCGCGGATCACCTTGCCGACCTGTCGTCCCGCGGTTACACGACCGTCGCTGACATGTCGTGGGACCCCGCACTCAATCCCCTCGCCGACAGTCTTCGGGATGCTGGCCGCATCACGACCCGCATCCGCTGGTACGAAGCCTCGCATCCCGGGGCCTCGGTGGGATCGGCAATGCGCAGCGACGACCCGCTCATGCGCCAGGTCGGGGCAAAGATCTGGTCGGACGGGTCCCCCTGGGTCGGCAACATTGCCACGAGTTTTGCCTATCTCGATACCCCGGCAACCCGGCAACTCGGCCTCGAACCCGGTCACAAAGCTCAGGCGAACTTTAGCCCCGAAGAGCTCGCGGCTGTGGCCGCGCCCTACGCTGCAGCGGGGTGGCAGGTGGCCTGTCACGCTCATGGCGATGTGGCGATCTCGCAGACCCTTGATGTGTACGAACAACTCATCGCCCAGCATCAGCTCGACGACCACAGATTTCGACTCGAACACGTCGGAGCCGCGACTCCGGAGCTCTTCCGTCGAGCTGCCGATCTCGGTGTGACCGTGAGCGTGTTCGTCGACCACATCCGATACTGGGGAGAGGTGCTCGTGAACGACCTTTTCGGCGTAGAGCACGGCGGCGCGTGGGCAGACGCCGGGGCGGCATTCGCCGCGGGCCACAGGGTGACGTTCCACAACGATGGATGGGTCACTCCCAACGAACCGTTTCGCAACATGGCCGTGGCCGAGACGCGACAGAGCCGTCACGGCTTCACGATGCCAGGGGGCACGCCGGTCCTGCGGGCACAGGCGCTCGCGGCTCACACCAAGAATGCCGCGTGGCAGCTCTTTAGTGAGCACGAAGTCGGCACACTCACCGTGGGCAGGTTCGCCGACTTCATCGCCGTCGACCGCGACCCGGCATCCGTCGAATCGGAGTCCCTCGGCGACACCCAGGTGCTCGCCACCTATCTCGCGGGCGAGCAGGTGGCCGGCCGATAGAGGGGTTGATTAGGCCACAGGGTGGAGCTCGCGAAAGCGACTCTGGTGAAAGACAAGGGGTTCAACGTCGGCGAAGATCTCGGAGTTCATAACCTCAAGCAGCACAACCTCGTGGTCACCCCCATCGAACGATGACCTCAGCTCGCAGTCGAGCCACAGCGCCGCCCCTTCGATCATTACGGCACCGTATGCGGAGGGCTGCCAGGCAGCGCCATCGAAGCGACTAGTGCCTCGGGAGGCGAGGCTGCGGCACAGCTCTCCCTGATCGGCACCAAGAACGCTGAGGCCCAGACGGGCGCGGCCAGCGAGCACGGGCCAGGTGGTGGATGTGCGGCCGACACAAATTCCCACCAAGGGCGGGTCGAGCGACACCGAGGTGAAGGAGTTGACGGGGATTCCGATGGGATTGCCGTCGTCGTCGAGGGCACAGACCGCCACGACACCCGTAGGGAACAACGAGAATGCTTGCCTCAGACCCAGGTGGATCGGAGTGGGGGTGGTAACAGTCTCAGCCGTCATGCTGGTCTCCCTGGAGTTCCGCATGGGTCACCATCGACCCAGCAACTAGTCAACTTTGATTAGTTAGCTTAAGAATATTGCAGAATGTGGCCAGCCACAAGCATTCGCTACCCGCTGGCCGTGCGGCGTGTCTTACGATGAGAGCCATGTCGACCATCACGCGCCTTGTCGTGCTCGGAGCTGTCCGTCAGTTTCAGCCGGTGCACGGCTACTTTCTGCGCCGCGAGCTGCTCACCTGGCACGTCAACGAGTGGGCGAACATTCAGCCGGGGTCGATCTATAACGCGCTGAGATCGCTCAAGAAAGACGGTTACGTCGCTGAGCAGGGAACCGAGTCGGAGGGCAACCGACCCGAACGCACGACCTACAGCATCACACCAGAGGGTGAAGTCGAGTTTCTGCGGATCTTGCGGCGGGTTCTCTGGACGGTCGAGACGTTCGACATGGCGCCCGTCATGGCGCTGACCTCGTTCATGTATGTGCTCAGCCGGCAAGAAGTCATTGATGCGCTGCACCATCGGGTGAGCGAGATCGACGCCAAGATCGTGAGCAACACCTACAACATCGACGATGTGCAGCGCTCCCCCTCGACGCCGGCCTACGTTCGCGAATTCTTCGAACTCTCGACGAATCGACTCCGCGGAGAACAGCAGTGGGCCAACGACCTGTGCACTCGACTCGAAGCAGGCGAATACACCTTTGCCGACGACAGAGATGGCGCGCAGAAAGAAGAAGCGATTTCTCGCTAGTCGCTGCGGCTCGGTTCTGCGGCTACGTTCTGGTCGCCACGAGACGGTCGATTGCCTCGGGCGACAACTCCGTGGTCTGAGCGCCCAACTGCGTCGCCACAATGGCCCCGGCCGCTGATGCCCGCTGCATCGCGGCAGGAATGTCGAGCCCACTGCTGATGGCTGCAGCGAATGCCCCGCAGAATGCGTCCCCTGCACCGGTCGTATCGACGGCATCCACCGAGAAGGACCGAACATCCACCCGCATGCCGTCCCTGGTCACCCAGAGCGATCCCTCAGAGCCGAGGGTGACGATTACCGACCCGGGGCCATCGTCGGTGCCGAGCATGCGATCGACACCACCCAGAGCATCCGCCTCCGTCTCATTGACGATGAGGATGTCGACCTGGGAGAGCATGGAATCGGTGACGCCGGCAGGTGGAGCCGCATTAAGAATAGTGACGGCCCCTAGGCGACGCCCGGCGGCAAGTGCCGCCTCGGCGGTAGCCGATGGGATCTCCAACTGCACGAGGACCACCGCAGGGGTCTCCTGCGCCTCGACAGCCTCGACGGCCGGAGCGGCGCTGAGCGCACTGTTGGCGCCGGGCGAGACGATGATCGAGTTGCCCGATCCCGGCAGAATCGCCACATGGGCGAACCCCGTTAGTTCCGACTCGTCAACCGTGAGGTGCGACGCATCGAGGCCGGCCTCGACCAGTGCGGCCCTCAGATAAGCGCCATCGCCATCGTCGCCGACGCGGCCACAGAATCGAGTGGTTGCCCCTGATCGTGTGGCCGCGACGGCCTGATTGAATCCTTTGCCACCGGGCAAACGGTGAGTCGACTCCGCCAGGAGGGTCTCCCCCACCTGGGGAGAGTGCCGAATGTGCACCATCAGATCGAGATTGATGCTTCCGACTACGCAGACCTGTCCCACGAATGACTCCCGTTCTCGCCAAGCTCGATTCGTTATCGGCCCTGCTCCGAATTTACCCGGTATGTAGCACCCGGATGATCGGCCCCCAGCGTGGGGGCCTCTGCCCCGAGCAGCCGTTCGCGGAGCGACGCGGCCTTCGGCTCTGAGTCGATAGCTCCGCGCTCGCGCAAGATGGGCAATACCTGCTCGATGAAGTCGATCGTCGACCCCGGCTGGATGATGGGCGTGAGCAAGAAGCCGTCCAGGTCGGCTCCGTCGGTGATGGCGATGAGCGCGTCGGCGACATCCTCCGCAGTTCCGATGACGGGCTTGCTCCGCACGCCGTTGGCATGCCACTCGGCGAGCACGTCACCGACGGTGCGATCACCGAACCGCGAGATCTGAGTCTGCGACAGCTCGGTGTGCAAATCAGACATGGGGGTTGTCGGGTCATACGACGAGAGATCAAGACCCGTGAACATGGCATATGACGCGACGGCTACCTCGGGTGACTGCGCGTCGAGCACCTGCTGGTACTTGCGCTGCGCCTCCTCTCGGGTGGGCGCGACAACGCAGGAGAAGGCCACCATGAGCTTGATTGACTCGGGCGCGCGGCCCGCGGCTGCGGCCTCAGCGCGGATGCTCGTGACCTGCTCGGCGAGCTTGTCGACCGATCCGCCCCCCAAGAAGATGCACTCACCGTGCTTGCCCCCGAACTGGCGGCCCCGGTCAGAAGACCCAGCCTGGAACAGCACGGGCGTGCCCTGCGGGGAGTAGGAGGAGTTGCTGTAACCGCGCGAACGAAAGTACGGGCCGTCGTGCTCGATGCGGTGCACCTTGGCGGGGTCGGCAAACCGGCCGTTCTTATCGCGCTCGAGAGCATCCGGCTCCCAGGTGCCCTCCCACAGCTTGTAGACGACCTCCATGAAGTCGTCGGCCATGTTGTAGCGCTCATCGTGCGGGACCATAGGAACGCCGAAGGCCTCGACGGCCGTATCGGCGGTCCCGGTTGTGACGACGTTCCAGCCGATACGGCCGCCCGAGAGCTGGTCGAGAGTCGACATGCGCCGGGCAAATGAGTAGGGCTGTTCCAGCAGCGTCGAACCGGTGATCACGAGACCAAGCCGGGTCGTCTCGGCAACGAGAGCTGCGGCCACGATCGCGGGGTCGAGGCGGGGCAGGTCGAGCCCCTCTTCTGAGCTGATTGCGGGCCGAACACCGTTGACCTCAGACCAGCCCCAGGCGTCCGCCAGAAAGACGAAGTCAAAGCCCGCGTCCTCGCATGTCGTGGCGATGTTTCGCCAGTAGTCGAGGTCGTCGTAGTGATCCCGCTGATTCTCGGGGTGGCGCCAGGTTGCGGTGCCGGAGTCGTTCGCCTGAGCGTTTTCGAACAGGCCAAAGCGGAGCTTCTTCATGTCTTGCCCTTCTTGCCCCAGTGTTTTGGGGTTTGTCGGTAGAGGTGTCACGCGGCCACAGCCACGGATAACGGTGATTGCCGGTGGGAGCGGCGCGATGCCGCTAGCGGGCGACGATGTCGCCGTCGCTCCACCACAGAACGCGCTTTCGCACGACAGCGAGCATCGAGACGATCGCAACGCCCATAACGCACAGCAACAGGATGCTTGCCCAGGTGACGGGCAGATTGGCCTGCGCAGCGGAGATCGTGACGAGCGAGCCGAGGCCTGCCTGCTGCCCGGCGGCCACAAACTCGGCAACGGCTGCACCGACCACGGCCATCGGCAGTGCGACCCTCAGGCCGGCGAAGACGAACGGCATGCTGCCCGGAAAGCGCAGATCCCTGAAGATCTCCCAGCGGCTCGCATGCAGAGTGCGCATCACGTCGAGGGTGCGGCCATCAACATCCCGAAGCCCTGCGAGCGAATTGACGAGCATGGGAAAGAACACGACAAGTGCCGTGACGATGTACTTGGGCATCATGCCGAAGCCGAAGGCAACGACGAGCGCCGGGGCGATCGCCACGATCGGCGTGACCATGATCACGACGAACAGCGGCATGACTGCCCGCTCCATGAACCGGAACTCCGCCATCACAACGGCGAAGAGGAATCCGGCCAGGATGCCCGCGATAGCCCCGATGACCACCTCTTGAAGCGTTACCAAGAAATTGGTCCAGTACATCGACGGGTCCTTGGCCAGACTGCCGAGGATCGCGTCGATCGTGGGGATTACATAGGGGTTGGCGTAGGCGAGGATCTGCCATACCGCGCCGGCGATGATGAACGTGAGCAGCGGAGGAAACCAGATCCTCCAGTTCACCGATGCGCGAACGTCGGTATTAGAGGGCAGCCAACGACTCTGTTTCGTCGCGGCGCGCGCCTCAGAGGTGGCGATCGATTCCGTCGCCGACTCCGGGGTGGTTCTGATTTCAGACATGGGTCTCCCCCATTACGTTCCTCAGGGTTGTGCGCACAACGCCCTCCAGGTCGCGGAACTCGTCGGTGGCATAGACATCCTCTGTGCGCGGACGCGGCAGGGTGACATCGATGATCTCGGCGATGCGCCCCGGGTGCGCCGCCATCACGACAATGCGATCCGAGAGCATGATCGCCTCGGGAACCGAGTGGGTGACGAACAGCACTGCCTTGCGGTTGGACTGCCAGAAGTCGAGCAAGCCGAGACGCTGCTTGTCACGGTTCATCTCGTCGAGAGCGGAGAACGGTTCATCCATGAGCAGAACGCTCGGGTCGAACACGAAGGCCCTGGCGATGGCGACCCGCTGCTGCATTCCACCGGAGAGCTGCGACGGATACTTGTCCACCGCTGCGCCGAGGCCGAAGCGGTCAAGAATCTCCCGCGGGTCCCGGAGCGTGCGCCCCGTGTTCGCTCCGCGGTTGACGTTCATGGGGAGCGCCACGTTGTCGAGCACGGTTCGCCACGGCAATAGGGCGGGCGACTGCGGAACAAGACCAATCATCTTGTTCTTGGTCGCCGCCTTGACGGTGCTGCCGTCGACCGTAACCGTGCCGGAATCGGCCGGGGTGAGCCCGGCGATGACCTTGAGAAGCGTGGATTTGCCACACCCGCTAGGCCCGATTACCGAGACGAACTCCCCCATGCGAATGGAGAGGCTCACATTGTCGAGCACGGTGGTGCGGGCGTCGCCGGTGCCATAACTCTTGGAGACGTTAGAGACCTCGACGCCGCCCGTCACCGTGAGGAGAGGCGAACTCATTTGCCTGGCCAGATGAGGGCGCCGTCGTCGTACAGGGCTGCGACCAGTTCGGTGTCCATCATCTCGGAGAGAGCCGGGAGCGTGTCGATGCCGCCGTAGCGCTTGACGAGCTCGTACTCGGGCTCCCACTGCTCTTCGGTCTGCATGCCCGGGGCGAGATCGGGGTTGCTCGTGACCCAGCCGGACTCCACGGCCCACGTGCGAGCGAGCTGGTCGCGCGGGAACGCCGAACCCTGGTTATTGTCTTCTGCGAGCTTGGCGATCATGTCGATGCACTCGTCGTGATCGTCGAGGCAGAACTCCAGCGCCTTGAGGCTGGCGCGCATAAAGTCAGATACGACCTCACGGTTCGCGGTCAGGAACTGGGTGTTGACCTCCATCACGTTGTACGTGCCCTCGACGCCTTCATCGGCGGGCATGAACTCGCTGAAGGGCAGGCCCTGGGCCCTAAGCGACTCCGGCTGGTTCGAGGCGTATCCGACGATCGCGTCGACCTGCCCGCGCGTGACGACGGTGGGGTCGTAGTTGGTCATCTTGATCAGCTCGACCTTGCTGACATCGACACCGGCGTTGTCGAGCATCGCCGAAGCGATCGGGGTGAGGTTGATGAAGTATCCGAGCTTCTTGCCCTCAAGGCCCTTGAGGCTGGTGACAGCCTCGTTGGCGAAGATGGAGAACGGCGAAACGCTGCCGTAGGTGGCAATAGCCGTGAGATTCTTGCTGTTCGCTGCGGCGAGCATCACATCGGATGCCGAGCCCAGGGCAGTGAACTGCGCCTGACCCGAGGCCACGAGCTGCTGGCCGTTGGCCCCCGATGCGTTGATCTCCACGTCGAGACACAGCGCATCAAAGTACCCGAGCTCCTCGGCGAGGAACACATCGAGCTGCCCAGCGCTGGCAGAGTAGCCATAGCCTGAGATGTAGGTGATCGTGCCTGCGTCGCGGTTGCGCTCGCAGTCCGACTGGCTGATGAGAACGTCGTCGTTCTGTGCAGCGGGAGGAGTCGCTGAGCCACCGGCACAGGCGCTGAGCATCATGGCGGCCGCAAGGGCCCCTACGCTCAGGAATGTGCTGCGGCGAGCGCCCTTATCAAGAAGAATAGTCACGGGAGTTTTGCTTCCTTCCTTGGCCTGGTCCGTCGTTGGATGGCCTAGTCAAATTAGCATAATCAATCTTGAATACACAAGGCCGATATAGCGCGGGGCGCTACCGACCGAGCGGCGCGTCCAACAACGGATGCAGGTGCCGAGTAACGAGCGCAACCGCCGCCTGAATTGCTGCGGCCTCGAGCGCCTCAGCAATTGAAGCACCCTTCAGCCAGATCCAACGACATACGCTCCCCCGCCCCCGTGGCGCGATGCTATCCCGGCTAGTCGCGCTCAGCTTCTGACCGCGCCGTATCAGCCGGCTCATTCTGGCGACGGCTGGCAAGCATGAGGGGAACCCCGATCAGTTCGACAACCCCACCGATCACAAGCGAGGTTCCGTAGCTCCACACATCGGCGGCTCTACCGAGCCCCGGCTGGATAACGACACCACCGAGGCTTGCGAAGAGTGAGTCGAACGACAACACCGTTGCCCTCTGCTTGGACGGGATCATGTCATTGAGATAGGCCTGGCGCACGGGCTCGGCGACAGCAAAGACAAACCCCCACAGCACCAACAACACAACTGCGACCCAGAAGACCGAAATCAGGCCGAGCGCGATCAGCACCACGACGCTGCCGATGGATGCCGCAATCACCGTGGTCGTGCGCCGGCGAAAGAGCACCCTGATGCGCGGGGCAAGAATGCCGCCCGCGATCTGGGCGAGCGAGAGCACGGCCGCCGCCAGGCCGGCGATGGCGTAGGCGGATGGATCGCCAAACAGTTCGAGCAGGTACGGCTGCAGAGCATAGAAGGCATAGATACCCACCCCCGACGCGAAGGGTGCCGAAAGAATGAGGTAGCGCACTGACTTCTTGCGGAGCCCGTGGTCGATCGACTGCGTGAGCACATGCCGCGTCGCCGCGATTGGACCCCTGGACCGATCGGGGGTGAACCCGAGATCGCGCATGACGAACGCGGCAAAGACGAGCATGAGAACAAGGACTGCCGCTCGCAGCAGAAACGGCACCCCCAGGTTCGTCACCTGTGCCACAACTCCGCCAAGAACCGAGCCCGCAAACATGGCGATCCCCGTAACGACAAGTCCTCTGCCGAACACGGCCTCCATTGCCCCCGTATACCCCGTATGGGTGAGCGCGTCGACGAGCCAGGCTTCAACAGCGCCCGAGAAGAAGGTGAAACCCAACCCCAGGAGAACGGAGACCACGGCCCACCAGATAAACGGCGCATGCCATACCCACAGCATCCAGTAGAGGAACGTGGTTGCCGCCAGCGTTATCGTGCCGAGCAGGTATGACGCTTTACGGCCAAGGGTGTCAGCAACGACCCCTGTAGGTATCTCGAAGATCACCATGCCCGCCGTGAAGAACGCATTCGCCGCGAACGCCTCAAAGTTGGTGAGCCCGGCATCCAAAAGAAAGAGGGTATTGATGCCCCAGATGAAGGATGCGGCGAGCGTGTTGCCCAGCAGGAGAGTGAGGTAGACACGCTGAATGCGCCGCGCTGCCGCATTCATGACGCGCGACCCGCCGGCGTGCCCCGATGCGTCACACGAGCAATGATGTGCCCGGCCAGGCCGGATGGCAACAGCGCTCTCAGGTCACCGGAACGACCACAGGAGCGGTCTGCACGAAACCCTGCGAGCACAACGACAGCGGCCCGCGCGCTCCCCCCTGCGGGAGAGACGCGCGGGCCGCTGATGTGACCGCTAGTACCAGTTAACGGCTTGCGAGTGTGACCACGCGGCACACGGAGTGCCGTAGGCACGCTTGATGTAGTCGAGGCCCCAGCTGATCTGCGTCAGCGGGTTGGTCTGCCAGTCGGCCCCGTGCGTGGCCATCTTGCTGCCGGGCAGGGACTGGGGAATGCCCGTGGCGCCACTGGACGCGTTATAGGCATCCCACCGCCAACCCGACTCCTTCTGCCAGAGGTTCACGAGGCAGGAGAACTGGTCACCACCCCAGCCATACCTGCTGGCTGCCATGTCGCGGGCCGCCGCCTGAGCCCCGGCAGGGGTCGATGCGGCCGCCTGTGCGGCTGCGGCAGCCGCTGCCTGTTCTGCGGCAATGCGCTCGGCCTCGGCGGCCGCTGCGGCAGCGGCCTCTGCAGCGACCCTGTCGGCCTCTTCGATCGCCGCCTGCACGACGGGGATAGCCTCCTCGGCTTCTTCCACGAGGTCTTCGACGGTCTCGACCTCGAGGGCGGAACGGTCGGCCAGAGCGGTCACCGGGGTTGCCAATGCCGTCGCGTCGACCTTGCCAGATGCCGCAGCCAAGACGGGCGTTGCCGCCTCGATCACGGCGACGGCCGCCTCCTCGACTCGCTCTTCATACGCTGCCTGCTCTGCCGCCTCTTGCGCCTCGGCGGCAGCAGAGGCGCTCTGCGCCGTGAAGCCGCCTCCGACGACGCCGCCCATTGCCAAAAGGGCGACAAGGCCGAGAACGGCAAATCTGCGCTTCTTAGGCATCTCGTTGAACGTGGCGCGGAGTGCGCGAATAGGGGAAGGTAAGGATTTCTTCGTGGGCATAATCTTTCTCTCACGGCGAGTCCGGCAGTGAGCCGTGGCTCGCGGTTGACAGCTGACTGCGCCACGTAGGAGGCGCATACGGACGTATTAAGTCTCAAAATGCGGGCCTGAGAGACCGGTGGCAATCGGAGGATTTTCCTCCGAGAATGCCCAATCCCCGATCGGCCCGCACAGGGGATGCGCCGGATCAGAGGCTGCGCAACTCCGCTCATATCTCAGGCTCCGGCGGCGCGCTGGCCTTCGGGGACCGCGGCAGCAGCGCGCTAGTGGAGCGCTGACTACCCACGAAATACTCAGCGAACGCCAACAACAGCTGTTCTAGCCGCTGGGCGTTCGCTGAGTGTGCCGCTGGAGAGTGAACGCGGCTTAGTACCAGTTCACCGACTGAGAGTGACCCCATGCCCCACACGGGGTGCCATAGGCGCGCTTGATGTAGTCAAGGCCCCAGCTGATCTGCGTCGAGGCGTTGGTCTTCCAGTCAGCGCCGTGCGTTGCCATCTTGCTGCCGGGCAGCGACTGAGGAATGCCGGTGGCGCCACTGGAGGCGTTGTAGGCATCGACTCGCCAGCCAGATTCCTTCTGCCAGAGGTTCACGAGGCACGAAGCCTGGTCTGATCCCCAGCCGTACTTGCTGGCCATCATGTCTCGGGCGATCGCCTGAGCGCCGGCAGGGGTGGCGGATGCCGCCCTGGCGGCTTCTGCGGCCGCCGCGGCCTGTGCGGCCTGTGCGGCCTCTGCGGCAACTCGCTCGGCCTCTGCCGCAGCGGCAGCCGCTGCGGCCTCCGCCGCGACGCGGTCTGCCTCTACTATCGCGGCTTCCACCGCGGGGATCGCGGTGGATGCCTGCTCGATGAGATCCTCAACTACCTCGACCTCAAGAGTGGCGCGCTCCGTGAGCGAAGCGACGGGAGTAGCAAGGGCGGCGGCGTCAACCTTGCCCTGGGCTGCGGCGATCACGGGGGTCGCCGCTTCGATCACGCTGAGAGCTTCGGCCTCGACGCGCTGCTCGTAGGCGGCCTGCCTGGCCGCCGCTTCAGCTCGCGCTTCTTGGGCTGCGGCAACCTCTGCCGCTTCTGCTGCAACCGCGGCGCTTTGCACCGTCAAGCCGCCAGCAATGATGCCTCCGACGGCGAGAACCGCAACAGTAGCGAGGATGGCACTGCGCCGTTTCTTGGACATGCGCCCAAAGAGGTTCTTAAGCGCACGGATAGGGGAACTTAGTGATGTTTTCGCGGGCATAGCTTTCTCGGGAGGCGAACCCTCGCGCTGCGGCGTCGTTCGCGGTGACGGGGTGGTGCGCCAATTTCGGCGACTAGGGATGTTCCAGCCTCCGCTCCGAAACTGAGGGCCACGTACTAATCGGAGCGCAACGCTCCGAATATGCTCAAAGCTCGAAATTCGAGTTGGGAGGGACCAGGAACTCGCCTTCCGTGCCCGTCGCCCCGCAAACTCGGGGCAAAGCGCACCGGCCGCCCACACTGGAGGGCCCCAGCATGCGGAACGCACCGCTCCGCAACGGGCCAGAATCATCATGGAATACTCAGGAAACTCGCTGAACATGCGCTCTGGCGGTCGCGGTAACCATTCTGCGCGCTATCACTTGACCCCCCGGCCCATCGGCGGAGTTCACAATCGACACCCGGGAGCACTGTTCCGGCGCACCGAATCGTGCAACCCTGCACCTAACTTTCTGGCGAAGGGCGGTGGCGCATGTCAGACGCAACGAAGGCGTCATCAGTGCTCGCCGAGCCGTATCTTGCCGATGGCCTTGCTGTGGCGCACGAGCTCCGAGTCACCCCCTCGACGGGCCTCTCCGCAGAAGAGGCCGCGCACCGGCTCGCCACAGAGGGCCCCAACGAACTAAGGGGAACACCTCCCGTTCCGGGCTGGCGCCGCCTGCTCGCGCAGTTGCAGGACCCTCTCATCTACCTCTTGCTCGCCGCCGTCGCCATCTCGCTTGTTGCCTGGTTTCTCGAGGGAGCAGACGGCCCTCCCGTCGACGCCATCGTGATCGGCGCCATCATCGTGCTGAATGCCATCCTGGGCTACACCCAAGAGAGCAAAGCGGCCGACGCGGTGGCAGCGCTGAGCACGATGACCGCAGCCCACTCCACGGTGCTCCGCAACGGAGCCCTGGCGACAATACCCTCCGCAGATCTGGTGCGCGGCGACGTGCTCGTGCTCGGCGAAGGTGATGCGGTCGGTGCCGATGCTCGGCTGATTTTTGCCAGCGCACTTCGCGTGCAGGAGGCCTCACTCACGGGCGAAAGTGCCGCAGTCGTCAAGGATCCAGCGCCGCTGCACGGCAACGTCGCGCTGGGTGACCGCCTCAATATGGTCTACAAAGGCACCGCGGTAGCGCAGGGCGTAGGCCGCGGCGTCGTGACGGCAACGGGGATGTCAACCGAGGTGGGATCGATAGCCGACATGCTCGACTCCACGGTCGAGGCGCCGACTCCCCTACAGGTGGAGATCACCCGCATTAGCAAGATGCTCGGGGTCCTGGTGGTGGTCGTCGCCCTCATCGTGATGATCACGATCATCGTCGTGGGAGGCATCAGCGCTCCGAGCGACCTCGTGGTCGTGCTCCTGCTGGGCGTTTCTCTCGCGGTGGCCGCAGTGCCGGAGGGCCTGCCCACCATCCTCACGGTGGTTTTGGCTATCGGCGTTCAGCGCATGGCCAAACGAAACGCAGTCGTCACGAAGCTCAGCTCTGTGGAGTCCCTCGGTTCAGCATCCGTAATCTGCACCGACAAGACCGGCACCCTCACCCGCAACGAAATGACGATTGAGCGAGTGGTCACTGCCTCGGGCCAGGCAACGGTGGGCGGGGTCGGATACCGACCAGAAGGAGCGGTAACCCGCGATGGCGCAGAGCTCTCGTCCGACCAGCTGCGAGAGGTGCAGTTGGTGCTGGGCGCTGGCTCACTGGCGAACGATGCACAGCTCACCGAGCACAACGGGGACTGGAGAATTCAGGGCGACCCGACGGAAGCCGCGTTCCTGGTGGCCGCCCGCAAGCTCGCCGGCATGCAGAGCGGGCTCGCTCGCTTCGAGCGACAGGCTGAGATTCCGTTCACCTCCGATCGCAAGATGATGTCAACCCTCCACCGAGAAAAGGACGACGGCACCCTCCTTCTCTTCAGCAAGGGCGCCCCCGACATCCTGCTGGCCCATTGCACACGACTCCAGGTTGGCGACCATACTGTGCCGCTCACCGACGATTTGCGCCGCACCGCTCTGGACGAGGTCGAAGCGCTATCTCGGCAAGCGTTTCGCACCCTGGGTGTCGCTTACCGCCTCGACACCGACGCAACCGATGACGACGTATCGGGGTTCGACGAATCCCGCGAACGCGACCTGATCTACGCCGGAGTGGTCGGCATCATCGACCCGCCGCGGCAGGAGGTTGCGGGTGCCATCGACGAGGCGCACCGCGCGAGCATCCGGGTGATCATGATCACAGGAGATCACCCGTCAACCGCTGCCCGCATCGCCTCTGATCTGGGAATAGTCGAGGCTCCCGCGCGCACCGCAACGGGCATGGAACTCAGCCTGCTCGACGACGAGCAACTCCGCACCCTGACGCGGGAGGTCTCCGTCTATGCCCGAGTCTCACCGGAACACAAACTGCGGCTGGTGGATGCGCTGCAGGACGACGGCCATATTGTGGCGATGACCGGGGACGGGGTTAATGACGCCCCCGCTCTCAAAGCCGCCGACATCGGCATTGCCATGGGCATTACAGGAACGGAGGTAACCAAAGAGGCCGCGCGCATGATTCTCGCCGACGACAACTTCGCCACCATTGTGGCGGCAGTTCGCCAGGGCCGCGTCATTTTCGACAACATCAAGAAGTTCTTGCGCTATCTCTTGTCGTCCAATGTGGGCGAGGTGCTCACCGTCTTTCTCGGCGTGCTGTTCGCCGGGGTGATCGGTCTGACGGAGGCCAGCGAAGATTCGCTCGTGCTGCCTCTGCTGGCCACGCAGATTCTGTGGATTAACCTCATCACCGACTCCGCGCCTGCGCTCGCGATGGGGGTCGACCCCGAGGTCGACGATGTTATGGCCCGGCGGCCCCGCAAACTGACCGACCGTGCGATCGACGCCAGGATGTGGGGCGGGGTTCTTTCGATCGGCCTGGTAATGGCGCTCGTGACCCTTTTCTCGATCGACCTCCTTTTGCCGGGCGGCCTTGTCGACGGCAGCGAAAACCTCGACGTTGCCAGGACGGCGGGATTCACCACCCTCGTGTTCGCGCAGCTCTTCAACGCGCTCAACTCTCGTTCCGAAACCAGCAGCGCGTTCCGCAAACTGTTCGCCAACCCCTGGCTCTGGGGTGCCATTGCCCTCGGCGTACTGCTCCAAATCGCAGTTGTCGAGGTGCCGTTCCTGCAGGTGGCCTTTGGTACGGCCTCCCTCGATCTCGATCACTGGCTCCTCTGTTTCGCCCTCGCCTCAGTGGTGCTGTGGTTTGACGAGGTGCGAAAGTTCATCCTGCGCCTCATCGGCAGGAGAACGACGCTGTGAGCGACTACGGCCGCCCCGTACGACGTTTCGTCGATTCGTTTGTGCTGATGGGAGCCATCCTCGAACGCACCCAGCATCTGCGCGTGTTTCCGGGTGTTGCCAATGTGCCACTGAGACCACCGGCGATGATCGCTAAAACAGCGGCAAGCCTCGACCTGCTCTCGGGCGGGCGTTTCGAGCTGGGACTCGGCGCAGGCGCATTCTGGCCTGCGATCGAGGGGCTTGGCACTCCCCGCCGCTCCCCTGCCGAGGCTGCCGCATCGTTGGTGCCGTCGGCCTCGTTCATTCCCCCCTCGTCGTTGCCCGATATGCATGCGCGCATCGACGCGGGCTGGATCGACGAGCTCACCGGGCTGGTTATCGAGGGCGGCATGGATACTTTCGTGTTCGGCCCCGCTGCGGATGCCGTGCACCAGGTCGAACGTTTTGCTGCAGAAGTGGCTCCCGCGGTGCGGGAGTCAATAGGAAAGGAACGGGAACAACGATGACGACGACTGAGAGAAAAGCGCTGTGGTTCGAAGACCGACAGCCGATCGACAGCGAAGCGGACGAGTTCATACCCGGATCGGCATACGACGCGGTTATCGTCGGAGCGGGGCTCACCGGGCTCACCACGGCACTCATGCTCGCGCGTGCTGGGCTTTCTGTCGCTGTGCTTGAGGCGCGGTTTGCCGGGGCGGTGGCCACAGGCAACACCACGGCAAAACTGAGCCTGCTGCACAGCAGCGCACTCTCCGAAATTCGGGCCCACACCTCAGTCTCGGTCGCCCAGGCATACATGGAGGGCAACCGGCAGGGACAGGCCTGGCTGCTCGATTACCTGAGCGAACGAGGTGTCGCAGTCCAGCGCAGGGATGCTTTCACCTATGCGGCAACCCCCGACGGCGTCTCCTCGCTCGACACGGAGTTCGAGGCCTGCACCGACGCCGGTCTCGACGTGACGCGGGTCATGGAGACCGAGCTGCCGTTCGAGATCTACGGGGCAATCAAGCTTGCCGATCAAGCTCAGTTCAACCCCCTCGACGTCGTGGCAGCGTTGGCTAAGGACGTGCGGTCCCTGGGGGGCGTCATCATCGAGCAGGCACGGGTGCAGAGCGTGGATGCTGGTGAACCCGTCTCAGTTGTGACCCGTCGCGGCACGGTCTATGCCACACGGGTGATCCTGGCGACCGGCATTCCCATGCTCGACAGGGGTTTGTATTTTGCCAAGCTCACCGCGATGCGCTCCTATGCCCTCGCTTTTCGCGTGCCCACCGAAACCGGAACAGCGCCCGCGATCCCCCAGGGCATGTATCTGTCGATCGACACACCGAGTCGCTCGGTGAGGAGCGCACCGGTGGCAGGCGAAAACCGCCTGCTAGTCGGGGGAAACGGCCACGTCGTGGGGCGAGACTCGAACACCATGGACAACGTGCGGGACATCGAGCGGTGGACGGCTGAGCACTTTCCCGGCGCCATCCGCACCCACTCCTGGTCTGCACAGGATTACCGCTCAGCCAACCGCATCCCCTTCGTGGGCTGGATGCCCCGGTCGCATCACAGGGTCTTCATCGCCACCGGATACAACAAGTGGGGCATGACCAACTCGGTCGCAGCGGCGCTGAGTCTCACCGCCGAAATTCTGAGCGACAGCCTGCCGTGGGCGGAAACTTTGCACCACCGTGTCACCAGACCGCGATCGATGGCCTCTGGAATCGCTGCGGGCGCGGAGGTGGGAGGGGCGTTCACCTCGGGGTGGACACAGGCAGAGCTCACCAAGCTGCCCGATACCGCCCCAGAGGAGGGGACGGGTGTCGTGGGCCAGCAAGGACTCAAGCCCACGGCGGTCTCAACGGTAGACGGTGTGACCTGCGCGGTCTCTGCCATATGCACGCATATGGGCGGCATCGTCACCTGGAACTCCGCCGAACGCTCATGGGATTGCCCCCTGCACGGCTCGCGCTTCGATGCGGACGGCCGCTTACTAGAAGGGCCCGCGACCGACGATCTCGATCAGATCGAGTAGGTCGTCGGTCGCGGGCCCGTTAAGCACCGCGCGGGTTACTTCTTCTTTGACTTGCTTGATGCCGAGGACTTGGCCGCCGCGGGGCTCGTCTGCTTGACGGAGCCCGGCGTGCGGTTCTCGGCGCTGATCATCCACGCGTACTGCTCGAGCTTCTCGATGATCGCGTGCAAAATATCCGCCGTTGTGGGGTCTTCTTCATCGATCTGGTCGTGCACGTTGCGCATCGTCTCCGAGGTGCCCATCAGGCGCTCGGTGATGAGGTTGATCGCGTCGTGCGTCGACACCTCGCCGGCGGGGAATGGCTCAAGCGACGTTGTTGAGGCGACGGTGCGGGAGTTTCCGTCCGGTTCGGCGTTGAGGGCACGCATACGCTCGGCAACCTCGTCGGAGAACTCGCGGGCACTCAGCACTACGTCGTCGAGCTGCCGGTGCAGGTCTCGAAAGTTGGTGCCCACGATGTTCCAGTGAGCCTGCTTACCCTGCACATGGAGCTCGATGAGATCAACGAGCACCGCCTGAAGATTGCGGGTGAGAGTTGCTGATGCCTTCACAGTGTTCCTTTCGCTAACTGAGGCCCGGGCACGAATGCCCGCGGCAACCGCTGATAGTGGCCCAGCTGCCTGACCGTTCTACGGGTTGACAAGCGAACGGAGTGCGTTTATCAAGGGGTGCCCAGCAGGAGCTCGCGAATGGCGCGCTCGGGAGAAACCGAGCCAGTGCGCAGCAGGGCTCCGCTGCGAAATCGGTCGATCACGCGAGGGTCGATATAGGTGGACCGAGCAACGGCCGGGGTGTTGCCCAGCAGGTGCGCAGTTGCCCGAACCGCCTCGTTGATCGCCCGCTTTGTGGCTGCCGCCTTCGGTTGCGTGCCCAACGCGGCAAGCTCCCTCGCCGCAATGATCGTGCCGTGAAGCGTGCGGAAGTCCTTAGCCGTGAAGTCACCGCCCGTGCGCGCCCGCACATAGTCGTTAACCTCCTCTGGCCGAAGCGCCCGCCATCTGTTGCCGTCCTTCCACGCGAGCAGCCTGGAATGAGGGCCTCGAGTTTTGAGCGAGCGGATTGCGGCGGCCAGATCTGGGTCCTCCGTGCGCGACGACCAGTCCATCGCCGACTTGCCCACAAACTCCAGCACCACGGTGTCTGCCGACACATGGGCGTCTGAGCCCTCGAGGGTGGTGAGGCCCTTGCTGCCATGGAGCTGTGCGTAACGTTCGCTGCCCACTCGCAGATAAGCACTATCCAAGAGACGAAACGCCACCGCCAGAGCGCGGTCGCGCGTGCCTGGCTCGCCACGGAGATCGCGGGTCACCTGGGCGCGAGCGCGGGGCAATCTCTCTGCCAACTCAAGCGCTCTGTCGTATTTCGCGCGCGCACGCGATCGCTGCCACTGCTCGTGATAGATGTACTGTCGGCGCCCACTGGCGTCTGTTCCGCACGCTTGGATGTGGCCGTTGCGATGGGGCGAAATCCACACATCGGTCCAGGCTGGTGGGATAGCGAGAGCATCGACGCGCTCCCGCTCATAGGGGCTCGTCACGGCCCCGCCGCTCTCGTTGAGCAATGAATATCCTGTGCCGCGCCGACGGCGGGTCCACCCCGGGTGCGACGGGTTTGTGGTTCTCAGCCGCGGCATCCTGATCCCCTGCCTTCAGACGCCCGCTGCACGGCCCGGTGCCTCGCAGGGCCGCGCTCGTGCTCGCGCGACCGTGTCGTCTTGGACATGATTCTCCTGGTCTTCCACGTTGCTCGCCTCGGGCCGGGCCGATCAACACTCTGATGTATACCCGCAATCAGTCGAGAGTGAACAGCCTGTCGTCTCCGGGCTCGAGCCGAGTCAGCGAATCCGGGGCAGGAAAACCGAGGGAATAGAACACCTGAGGAGCCCCGACGGCGCCGAAATCGTCCTTCTTAACGGTGATGCTCGTCGGCGTGACCTCGGCGATGCGCACTCTCAGGTCGCTGCCGTCGTCGAGGGCGAGCACGTAGAGGTCGGCGAGATAACCGATGCCGAGCTCGTCGAGCGTCTCTTCAGCGACGAGCCATTCAACGGGGGCCGTGCGCTCTCGTCCGAGCAGATCGACGACGACGAACCCATCGCCGCGCGGAATCATCCAGCCCACCAGCTCACCGTCACCTCGGCGATGCTCAATCCACTCGTCACCCGCCATGAAAGGCCACGTTAGCAATCGGGTTGCGCGTTGCGTTAGCGATGCCGAGCGAACCACTCGGCGAAGTCCGCCCCCGTGTGCCCCTGCGAGATCAGAAGAGCGGCGAGAATGCGGGCTTGAAACGGGTTGAGATCGCCAGAGACGACGGCTCCGGACGCTACAAGGTCGATGCCGCCACCGTTGCCGTAGGTGGGAACGACCGGTCCCCACGGCACGCGGGTCGAGAGCACGACGGGCTTGGCAGACTGGGCAATCGCTTCGGCAAACCCCGGGCCGGCGTTGCCCACTCCCGAACCGGCGATGACGACGCCGTCTGCGCGGCCGAGAGCGGCCGTGAGCAGCGTCGATTCCGCGCCGACATACGTTGTGACGATATCGACGACGGTGCTGTCGAAGCGTGGGGTGGGCAGGTCGAGCGGTGTGTGGTTGCCGAGCACTGCGGCGGGGACAAGCTCCTCCCCCGCAAAGTGGGCCACCTCGATGCCGCCGCGAAAGGGTGAGGCGGCTACGGTGTGGGCTTTGCGCGCACCCCGAGCGGTGCGCACGGTGCCACTAAAGGAGATGAGGGCGCCGAGCCCACGCATGCTGTGATTCGCGGCCACGGCGATCGCCTCTGCCAGGTTTCTGGGCCCATCGGGGGCCAGGGAATCGGCCATCTGCTGCGCTCCTGTGAGAACGACGGGCTTGGGAGAGGCCTTGACAAGATCGAGCAGGTAGGCGGTTTCTTCGAGAGTATCGGTGCCGTGGGTCACGACGATGCCGTCGACATCAGGGTCTGCTGCGGCCTCGGCGACGCCCTCCGCGATGAGCCGCAGGTGCGCGAGGGTGAGCCGGTAGCTGCCGAGTGTCAGGATGTCGCGGTGCGAGATGCGATGGTCATGCGCGAGACCTGAGACGAGTTCTGCGGTGCTGGCCTCCGCCACTCCCCCGGCATCGCCGTGCGAACGGGATGCGATGGTGCCGCCGGTGCCGAGAACGTGAATGTGTGCCATGCCTACAACGTACGCCGCACCGTCTACAACGGGGCAGAAAGCCAGGCGACTACCACGTCGCCAATGAGGTTGCGATGGTGGTCGCGGCGATCCTCGGCCAATAGATCGCGCTCAAAGA
Organism: Salinibacterium hongtaonis; assembly: GCF_003065485.1. GTDB lineage: Bacteria > Actinomycetota > Actinomycetes > Actinomycetales > Microbacteriaceae > Homoserinimonas > Homoserinimonas hongtaonis. Next base: position 1,105,953 of record NZ_CP026951.1, on the reverse strand, counting down.
GGTACCCGAAGGTGTGCTGGTTGGCCACCTGAAAGAAGCAGTACGAGCTGATGAGTAGGTGCACGTCGAGCGCGTCGACATCTGCCCTGAGCATTCCCGCCTCGCGCCCGCGAGCGAGTACGTCTTCGAGCAGGCCCAATGCGGGCCGGTTGAGATCCCGCAGCGAGTCGAGTCGGCGGATGGACCTGCCGTGGTTGATGTTCTCGATCGACACCAGGCGAATGAACTCGGTGTGGTTGAGGTGATGGTCGTAGGTCAATTCGGCGATGCGGCGGACGGCCTCGATGGGGGGCAGATCGCCGACCTCCTGCGACCGTTCTGCCTCACGGATGCCGCGGTAGGCGTTCTCCAGCACGGCAAGGTACAGCTTCTCCTTGCTGCCGAAGTAGTAATAGATCATGCGCTTGGTCGTGCGCGTCTGCTCGGCAATATCGTCGACCGTTGTGCCCGCATATCCGGACTCGGCGAAGACGGTGGTTGCTGCGGTGAGCAGGTCGGCACGGGTGCGTTCCGGATCCCGGCGCCGCACAGGTGAAGAAGCAGAAGATTCGGTCACGGTCACACCAATCGAGCAGTTTCAGGGGCAGGAGCGGGGCGGGCTATTCGCCGCACAGCACCCGTCGGGGGTTCTCGACCATGAGCTGATGAATCGTCGCAGCGTCGACGCCTTCTGCCACGAGCCTTGGCAGGATCGAGCGCGAGATCTGCTCCATGTGCCAGTTGGGAGCGTTGACGGCACGCCACGAGGGAGGGGTCATTCTGCTAAAGAACGCGGCGTCGTGAGACAACACCAGCTGGGAGGTGAGACCCTCCTCGATCAGCGCGAGGAGGCTGCGCACTCTGACCTCGTCTGAACCCATGTGGTCCATTCCAAACCGGTCGAAGCCGAGATAGGAACCGCGGGCGGCAACCTCGCGAAGGTAGTCGAGGTCGCCCGTGTCGCCGCTATGGCCGATCACGACGCGGTCGAGACCGACGCCGAGGCGCTCGAGAAGATCCTGCTGCTCTAGCCCACCGTGGGAGGCGGCGTGGGAGTGGGTCGTGACGGGAACCCCCGTCTGGATATGGGCGATCGCCGCAGCCTCGAAGACCCGGTTCACGTCTGGAGTGATTCCGTGCGCCTCAGACGCGACCTTGAGCATGCCCGCACGGATGGTGGTGCCGGCGATACCTCGCTCGATATCGCCGATGAAGAGGTCGATGAGGGGATCGGGTCCGTCGACGAGCCGACCCGGTCCGTTGAGCTGAAAATGGTGCGGCAGCACGTCGCTCGTGTAAAACCCCGTCGCGGCGACAAGCTGAACGGGCACCCGTTCCGCGACGCGACGCACGCGCTCAACATCGCGTCCGTGCCCCAGCACGGTGAGATCGACAACGGTGCGCACGCCGAGCGCATACAAACGCTCGAAGCCGGCAATCGCTCTTTCGATCGCATGCTCTTCATCCCATTCGGGATGCGGCATGTTCACGTCGAGCTCCGGGCTCATCACGAACACGTGTTCGTGAATGAGCGTCGTGCCGAGCTGTTCCGCCGTCACCTCACCGGTGAAGGTCGGAACCGTGCGCACCGTCATCTCTCTCGCTATTCCCGTCTAGTTACTTAGACGAGGTGGAGCGAATTGCTTCGAAGACCTCAAGCGACTCACCCGTGAGGGTCTCCTCGAGGTAGGCGACAGCCTTGTCCTGGAAAGCGTCGACGTCTACGTCGGCAACGATCTCCCAGTCGCCCGCCGTGCGCCACTCTTCGAGGGTCGCTTCTTCGTCATCCGCAACACACGTGGTGACCTCGGTGACAGCGGTTGCAACGGCGTCCGTGAGGGCACCCTGCTGCTCTTCGCTGAGGTCGTTCCACTTGGAGCTCATGATCACGAGGTTCGTGTTGAGCTGGTGCGCGCTCAAGCTCAGGTAGTCCTGAACTTCGGCGAGGTTCTGCGACTTGATGTTCGTGATGGGGTTTTCCTGACCCTCCACGGTGCCCTGCTGCAGGGCGAGGTAGAGCTCCTCGTAGGCAACCTCGGTCGCCTGAGCGCCCAGAGCCTTGGCGTTCATGAGGAACTGGGGCGAACCGGGGAAGCGGATGCGCAGGCCCGAGAGGTCGTCAGGCGTGCGGATGGGGGTGTTCGATGTGAAGTGGCGAGCACCGGCCGACCAGACGCCGAGCGTGTAAACGCCGGCGGCCTCTGCGAACCCATCGATGACGACGTCGGAAGCGTCGCTCTCCATGAACTCCGCAAGGTGCGCTGCGTCATCGAATGCATACGCCGCGTCGAGCACGCTGATCGGCTCGTAAACCGCGCCGAGTGCCGATGCGCCCTGGATGTCGATGTCGATGTCGCCCGAGGCAACCGACGCGATACGGTCGGCGTCGCCACCGAGCTGGCTCGACGGAAAGAGCTCGATCTTGAGGCCAACATCAGCCTTCTCGATCTCGTCCGCGATGACCTGAGCGCCACAACGATCCTGCGGCTGGTCGGGGTTGTAGCTGTGCGCAAGGGTGAGCTCGATGGTGCCGCCTTCGGCACTCTCGCCTCCGCCCGATTCGCCCGCGCAGCCCACCAGCAGCATTGCTGGGGCGGCCATCAGGGCGATCCACTTCATTCCGTGAGAACGACGTGTGATCATCAGTTTGTTCCTCTCTTTGGTGCCACTGGGGCAGGGTTTCCCGACGCTTCTGCAGCGACGAGAGTCTGGAGATCGGAGAGCATCGCTGCCCGATCGGCTGGTTGACCTGTGAAAATTTCAAAAGCATCCGCTGCCTGGTGCATCGCCATTCCCAGGCCAGACATCGTGCGGCATCCGCGAGCCTTGGCTCGCTTCAACAGCTCTGTCTCTGCCGGTCGATAGACGATGTCGGCTACGAACATGGTGGGTGACAGAAGCTCGGTGTCGAAGGCGGTTCCGGGATGAGCCGCCATGCCCCACGGCGTGGCGTTGACAACGCCATCGGCGCCGTCAATCCACTGCGGCAGATCTTCGAGCCTCGCAGCCCGCACCTCACCATTAGCTGAACCTCGCACCCCTGAGGCGAGCGCTTCGGCCCGCTCAAGGTCGACATCAACGATCACGAGCTCGCGCACCTCGCGGCCGGCGAGAGCCGAGGCGACTGCTGCCCCGGCACCACCGGCACCGATGAGAATGACGCGGCCCCGAGCATCTGAGCCGAAAGCATCGTCGAACGCCGCCCCGAACCCGGTGACATCGGTGTTGTGGCCGACCATGCGGTCTCCGTCGAAGACGACAGTGTTGACGGCACCGACGGTGCGCGCGCTGGTCGCAAGCTCATGAAGGTGCGCAATAACGGCCTGCTTGATGGGGTGCGTGATGTTGAGGCCCGTGAACCCCATCCGCCGCGCTGCCCACAGCAGCTGCGCGATGTTCTCCTCCGTTGCCTCGCCCTCGGCGAGGTCGATCGGGCGATACACGTAGTGCATCTCGTGACGGGCACCTTCGAACTCATGCATCGGGGGTGTGAGCGACGGGATGACGCCCTCACCGATGAGGCCGATTAGCACGGCAGGTCGCCGCACCTCGGCCCCAGCTGTATCGATCAGGTCGTTCACAGTCCGAGCACTCCCGGCAACCACATCACGGCATCAGGGAACAGGATGACGAGTACGACGATCACGAGCGACGGGATCATGAACGGCAGGCAGCCCTTGAACACTTCGCCGACGCGGGTCTTCGACACTGCCGCCGTAACGAATAGAACGGTACCGACAGGGGGCGTGAGCAGACCGATCATCAGCGAAATGATGAGCATCACGCCGAGCACGATCGGGTCAACGCCGTACTGGATGGCAATGGGCATGAGAATCGGCACGACGAGCACGAGAATCGCCGTCGCGTCGATAACGGTGCCGAGCACGAGCATCAGCAGGGCCGCAAGGGCCATGAAGACGGTCGGGTTATCGGTCAGCGAGAAGAACGCCTCCGTGAGCATCTGCGGCAGACGCTCCTTGGCGAGGATGTAGCCGAGCAACGACGCGCTCGCCACGATGAGCATGATCGCCGCGGTCGTGAGGACCGACTCCTTGATGGCGGTGACGAAGCCCTTGAGACTCAGCGAACGCTGCAGGATGCCGACGAGCAGGATGTAGGCGACACCCACGGCTGCGGCCTCCGTCGGCGTGAAGAATCCGCCCAGGATTCCGCCCAGGATGATGAACGGGGTGATCATCGGCAGGATGACGCCCTTGGTCGACGCAAGCACTTCGGCCTTGTTCCACACACCCTTTTGGATGGCGGGGTTGCGACGAACGAGCACCCACACGACGATGCAGAGTCCGATCGCCATGAGCAGCGCGGGGATCACGGAGGCGGCAAAGAGTGCTCCCGTGGAGATCGCGGCAAGTCCGGCGAAGATTACGGCGGGAATGCTCGGGGGCATCACGGGGGCGATCAGCGAGGATGCCGCGTTGACACCGGTCGCAAAGCGACGGCTGTATCCAGCCTTGAGCATTGCGGGGATCTGCACCTTGCCCAGCGCTGCGGCGTCGGCGACAGCCGATCCGCTCATCCAGGAGAAGCCGACACTGGTGCCGACCGCTACGTAGCCAAGGTTTCCCTTGACTCGCGCGAGCACCGCAAGGGCGAAGCGAAACAGACGGTCCGCGATGCCGGCGTGGTTCGCTAGGGCACCGAGAAAGATGAAGAGCGGCACGGCCAGCAGGGGAAAGCTGCCCATGGCGTTGGTGACGCTTCGCAGCGCCATACCGGTGGACTGGCCTTCGAGCACCATGTAGAGGAGCGACGGGCCAAGAAATGCGAACGCAACAGGAACGCGGATAACGAGGAGTACGGCAATAAGCAGGCCGAGGATTAGGAGGCTCATGCGGCCGTCACTTCACTTTCGTCGTAGTCCGTGAGCTTCGGACCGTTGATGAACACATCGGCTGCGGCGATGGCCGACCGGATGGTGAGGCTCACCACCCCGATGAGCACGGGGATATAAACGAGCGACATGGGCAGGCGCAGCACGGGCGACTTGATGATGCTCTGCGTGGTCACGAGGGACCACGCCTCGTAGGTGAGACCGGCTCCGACGGCGACGACGATGACCAGGGCGATTCCCTGCACGATGCGTACGACCATCTGGTTCTTGAAGGTGTCGACGATCTCAAGGGCGATGTGTCCGCGGTTGGTGATGAGCACACCCATTACCGAGAACGTGAGCCAGATCATCGAGAACTTCGCGAGCTCCCCCGTCCAGGCAAAGCCCTCGAACGGCGTGTACCGCTGAGCAGCTTGCGCGAAGACGAGTACGAAGATCGCGATTAGGGCGACCGCCCCGATCGTGATTTCGATCGTCGTTAGTACTTGAGCTATGCGCCGCAGAGGGCCCAGTCGCCTTTGACGTGGTTGTGGATTACTCACGAGACTTCCTTGTTTCCGGGAGCGCAGGCCACCTGCGCGGCACTAACGTACTGGTTATTACATTATTTATGCAAGACGACTTTCCGAATAATGTACAAATCGGTACATTAGCCATCATGCGCACTTCGATAGCCACTGTCTGTCTCTCTGGAAGCCTCACCGAAAAACTCCACGCGTGCGCGGCCGCCGGCTTCGACGGCATCGAAATAATGGATGCCGATCTCACGAGCGCCTACGAATCCCCCGAAGAGATTCGCGCGCTGTGCGCACGGCTCGGCCTCAGCATCGATCTGTTTCAGCCATTCCGCGACTTCGAGGGCGTCGATGAGGTCACGCTCGCCGACAATCTGCGCAGGGCAGAAGCCAAGTTCGACATCATGGAGCGCATCGGCGCCGACACAATCCTGCTGTGCAGCAACGTGGGCACGGCCACCGTCGACGACGACGAGGTTGCCGCACGCCAGCTCGGCCAGCTCGCCGATCTCGCCGCAGCCCGCGGCATCCGCATTGCCTATGAGGCCCTCGCCTGGGGCCGATACGTCGACGACTACCGCCACGCCTGGCGCATCGTGCAGCTCGCAGACCGCCCCAACCTCGGCGTCTGCCTCGACAGCTTTCACATCCTTTCGCGCGGCCACGACCCCGCAGGCATCGAGCAGATCGATGGCGACAAGATCTTCTTCTTGCAGCTTGCCGACGCCCCCGCCCTGCAGATGGACGTGCTGTCGTGGAGCAGGCACCACCGCCTGTTTCCCGGCGAAGGAGACTTCGCGCTCACCGCATTCCTCTCTCATGTCATCCGGGCCGGCTATACGGGGCCGCTCTCGCTTGAGGTCTTCAACGACACCTTCCGCCAAACAGACGCCGTGCGAACCGCGGCGCATGCCCGGCGCTCGCTCACGTGGTTGGCCGATCGAACCGCGACGGAGAACGGCTGGAGCGAAGACCGGCTGGTGAGCGCCCAGGCCGCCCACGGCATCGACTTTGTCGAGGTCGCCGGCGCGGATCTCTCCGACATGGACCAGATGCTCGCCCAGCTCGGCTTCGCGTTCCGCGGACGCCACAGGAGCAAGCCTGTGCGGCTGTGGAGCGCGGGCGATGCCCGCATCATCCTCAATGAGCAGGCCAAGCATGAGCAGGCGCAGGTGGCCGGCTTCGGCCTCGTTGTGGACGACGCCGCTGCGGCCGTCGAGCGCGCGCTCGCACTCGGCGCTCCCAGCGTCTTTCGTCGCACCTATGCCGGGGAACACGAGCTGCGCGCCGTTGCCGCACCGGATGGCACCGAGGTCTATTGGCACGATCAGCCCGCCGACGAGTCCTGGGCGACCGAATTCGACGGTGGCAGTACCATCGGCGCGACGGCCGGGGTCATCGACCACGTCAACCTCGGATACCGCTGGCAAGACTTCGACGATGCGGTGCTCTTTGCCGCGAGTGCGCTCTCTCTCACGGCCGAATCGTCCTCTGATGTGCCAAGCCCGAACGGTTTGGTTCGCAGCCAGGTGATGCGCACAGAAGACGGCGTCGTTCGGCTTCCCATGAATCTGGCACCACCCACCGCTCCCCTGCCAACCCGGCACATCGCGGTGCGGTGCGACGATGCGATCGCTGTTGCTCGGCATGCGCGGGCCGCGGGGCTCACCTTCTTGCCGATCCCCCGCAACTACTACGACGATCTCTCGGCCCGTTTCGACCTCGACGAAGGGTTTCTTGCCACGCTGCAGGAGCTGGATCTCTTCTACGATCGGGATGCGGATGGCGAGTTCATCCACTTCTACACGCCGACGGTCGGCGGCGTGTTCCTCGAAATCGTTGAGCGCCGCGGCGGCTATGACGGCTACGGCGCCGTGAACGCGCCCGTGCGGCTCGCCGCGCAGCGAGCCACGGCTCACTAACGCGCTCGATCATGGGCCGCTTAACCAGCACCCCCTGAACCAAACAAATCGGGCCCCCGCGTGGCGGGGGCCCGATTTGTGCGTTAGCGAACGCTAGATCAGACGCGAGTCTCCCACCTCGGCGGCCGAGGCCGGGAGGCCATAGGCGGCGAGGATCTTGACCAGACGGCCGTCTTCACGCATCTCGGCCGCGAGGGCGTTGAAGGCGTCGGACAGCGCCGTGTTGGCGGGGTCGAAGAGCACAGCGGTCTGCGACGGCACGTTGGTCGAGTCGACGCGAGCGTCTTCCTTGAGGACCTCGATCACGTAGTCCTCGCCCTGGGTGGCGATGGTGGCGGCTCCATAGCCGTCGAGGGCAGCATCCAGACGGCCCGCCTTGAGGTCCTGGGCCAGGCTCAGCGAGTCGGGGTAGACGCGCGTCTCGGTGCCGGGCAGGTTCTTGAGGTCGTCGACCCAGAGGTATCCCTCAACGGTTCCGATGGTCTTGCCGAGCAGCTCGTCGACCGTGGAGAAGCCCTCCTCGGAGTAGACGCTGAGCTCGTCAAGGTAGAGCGGGTCGCTCAGGGTAACAACCTCGGCGCGGGCCTCGGTGCGGTAGAAGCCACCGAGAGCAACGTCAACGCGGGCCTGCTCGGTCGCCGGGATGGCGGTCGCGTAGGTGTACGGCGCGAACTCGATGCTCAGGCACTCCTCCGCGGCGAACTCGGTCATCATGTCGCTGTCGATGCCAGAGATGGAGCCATCGGCCTCGAGCGAGTACGGCGGAGTGTTGGTGAGCGCAACCGTGAGCACACCCTCCTTCACCGTCTCGACCCCGGTGCGGGGCTCGCAGTCATCAGCGACGGTTGATTCCGACGCGGCTGAGCATCCAGAAAGCAGCAGTGCAGACACAACGGCGACGCCGCCGATGCCCGTGAGAGAACGCTTGTTCATTTCGACTCCTTGTTGTGTGGATATTTCGGGTTGTGATTGGTGACGCTGGGTGGGGCTAACTCAGGTGGCGGCTGAGTCGCTTCTCGAAGTTCTCGACGAGCCAGCCCCCTGGCACGGTGATCACGAGGTACATGAGCCCCGCGAGGGTGAGCACTTCGAGGTAGTGGAAGGTGGATGCACCCACCGAGTAGGCCTGGCTCAGCAACTCGGGCAGACCCAGCGTGAACGCGAGGGAGCTGACCTGGAGGATGAGGATGGCGAACCCCATGAGGGTGGGAAGCGCGATGCGGAAGCCCTGCGGGACCACGATGAAGCGCATAACGTCGAGCCGCTTGATGCCGAGGGCATCGGCCGCCTCGATCTCACCGTCGGGCACGGCACGAAGGCCGGCCCGGATGATCTCACTCGTGTAGGCGGAGGTCGTGAGCGACAGGGCGACGACGGTGGCCGTAAACGAGTCGAGCACGATGTTGAACTCGGGCAGACCGAAATAGACCATCTGCAGCATCACGATCGCGGGCATTCCGCGCCCCACCTCGATAAAGATCATCGTGAGGATGCGAACGACGCGACTCTTGACCGACGAGAGCAGGGCGAGCCCAAGCCCGAGCGGGATGCCGACCAGCAGGCTGAGCGCCGTGACCTGCACGCTCACCCAGAGCCCGGAGAGCAAACGCGGGGACCATTCGAGCCAATCTGAAAGCAGTTCCATGGCCTAGCCCCTCCTTCCGAAGCTGAGTTTCTTTTCGAGCCAGCGAGACAGGGCAGCGAGCGGGCTGCCGATGGCGATGTAAACCGCGCCGGCGATGACGAAGGGCAGAAGCCCCTCCCCCGTGCTGCGCGCCGCCTGATTGGTGACGAACATGATTTCGACAACGCCAATAGTCGAGACGATCGACGAGTCCTTGAGCAGGCTGATCAGCCACGTCACCATGCCGGGAATCGCCACGCGAAAGGCCTGCGGCCCGATGACATTGGCAAAGATGGTCGCGCGACCGAGCCCGAGAGCGGATGAGGCCTCAAACTGCCCAGCGGGCACCGCCAGCAGACCACCCCGGTAGATCTCAGCCAGATGACCGGCCGAAATCAGCCCGAGACCCATAATCGAGGCGACCACGGGGTCCCAGCGGATCACCGACGAGCCCACTCCGAAGAACAGGATGAAGATGAACACGACCGGCGGGATGCCGCGCAGGATGTCGATCACGGCCTTGCTGAGCACGCGAACGATGGCATACGGTGCCCGCCTGCCCGCTGCGAGCGGGAGGGCGAGAAGTGCGCCGATTGCGAAGCTGACCAGGGTCACAAAAAGCGTGACCGGAACAGCGGCAAGGATCTTGAGAAACAGATCCATCAGCGGTCCGTAATGGCCGAGAGAAACTTTCTCGCGCGCTCGGTCGTGGGGTTGGCGAGCAGCTCGCGCGGCTCCCCCTCCTCGATGATCGCGCCATCCGCCATCACGATGAGGCGGTCGGCCACATCGGCGGCGAAGTGAATCTCGTGGGTGACCACAATCATCGTCATGCCGATGTCGGCGAGCTGGCGCATGACGGCCAGCACCTCGAGCCCCAGCTCGGGGTCGAGCGCCGATGTCGGCTCGTCGAAGAGCATGATCTGCGGGTCAAGAGCTAGTGCGCGCGCAATCGCGACGCGCTGCTGCTGCCCGCCGGAACACTTCTGCGGGTAGGCATCCATCTTGGCGCCGAGGCCGACGCGCTCGAGCAGCTCGCGGGAGCGAGCATCGGCCTCAGCCCTGCTGCGGCCGAGCACCCGCTCCTGCGGGAACGAAACGTTGCGCAGCACACTCATGTGTGGGAACAGGTTGAACGACTGAAACACCATGCCGACCTTGCGGCGCAGGTCGAGCAGGTCTGCGGCCGAAACGCGGCCCGCGAAGTCGATGTTGCTGCCCAGCACCTCAAGGGTTCCTGAGTCGGGAACCTCCAGCTGGTTGATGCAGCGCAGAAGAGTGCTCTTGCCTGAGCCGCTCGGGCCGATGATCGCGACGACCTCGCCCTTGTTGACGTCGAGCGACACGTCACCGACGGCGGTGTGATCGCCGTAGGTCTTGTGGATGTGCTCGAGCCGCAGGATGGGCGCAGCCTCGTTTGTGTGGTCCGTCATGTCAGTTCCTTCCTCGCAGCGCGTGCACGGCGTCAACGCAGGCGCGTTCGATTGCCTCGAGATCGTCGGCCGACATCGCCGTCGACAGGGCAAGCAGTCCATTGGTGCCGAGCATTACTCCGCGCTCGTACGCAGCCCACCAGAGCTCGCCGAGGTCGAGTGGCTCGCGCAGTCTCGTCAGAGACCCGCTTCCGCTCACGGCGACACCCGCCTCAGTGAGGGCGTTTCGCAGGGCATCCCCGCGGTCATTCAGGTCGGCAACCGCCTGGTCGTCAAACAACTCCATTGCGATTCGGCCGGCCGTCATCGTGATGGGGTTGGCGCTGAACGTGCCTCCCCAGCCTACGGTGCCGGTGCCCAGGGGATCGAAGACGGCGAGCACGTCGGCGCGGCCGCCGACACCGCCGACAGCGAATCCCCCACCGATGATCTTGCCCACGGTGATGAGGTCGGGTTCGACACCATAGGCACCCGAGAGGCCGTTCGTTGCCATGCGCAGCGTGATGACCTCGTCGACGATCATGAGTGCGTCGACGCGTCGGGTGGACTCGCGAACGTGGTCAACAAACGCGGCATCGGCGGGTACGAGACCCGCGCGGTTGGGCATCAGGTCGATGAGCACGGCGGCTAGCTCATTGCCGTGCTCTGCCATCGCCCGATCGAATGCCTCGCGGTCACCCTGGGGTACCTCGATCACGTCAGCGCGCACACCGCCGGGGATTCCCGGCGCCGTGCGGCTGACGACGGCATCGGATGTTCCGTGATAGCTGCCCTCGAAGCGAATGAGCTTGTCGCGGCCCGTGAATGCTCTCGCCGCCCGAACGGCCGTCATGACGGCCTCGGTGCCCGAGTTAGAGAAGCGCCACGTTGAGTGTCCGGTCCGCTTGGCGAGAAGCTCGGCTAGGCCGATTTCGCTTTCGGTTGGCAGACCAAACGCGGTGCCTCTGCCGATCAGACCGGTAACGGCTTCAGTGATCTGCGGTACTGCATGGCCGTGGATGAGCGCCGTGTAGTTGTTGTTGCAGTCGATCACCCTGTGACCGAGCTGGTCAGTGACAATGCTGCCGGCACCCTGAACCGCGTAGGGCGGCGCGGGCGGCACGAAGAGCGTTGAGCGGGTGTTGCCCCGCGTCATCACTCGGGTGGCGCGGGAGGGAAGCGGGTGTTCGAGGTAGGCCTCGCGCGCGATCATCCGTTGCTCACAATGGTTCGGTTCTGCTCGCGCATGAAGCCGGGGAGGTAGTGGAGGCCGAGTCCACCCTTGCCTGACGTGCCCGAGCGCTTCCAGCCGCAGAACGACTGCACGCCGGGCCATGCACCCGTCGTCGCGCCGTCGGCACGGTTGGAGTAGAGAACTCCCGCCTCGATCTCGTCGTAGAACTGCTCGATCTCCTCATCGACCTGCGAGAAGACTCCGGCCGAGAGGCCATAGTCGACGGCATTCGCTTCGGCGAGAGCCTCGTCCATGCCGTTGACCTTGATGACGGTGAGGAACGGGCCAAAGAGCTCGTCCTTGGTGAGCGCGTGGCCGAGGGGCAGGTCGCTCACCACGATGGGTGCGAAGAAGTTGCCGTCACGGTCGAGGCGACCGCCCGTCACGATCGTGCCGTGCTCTGCCGCCGTCGCAAGCGCAGCATCGAGGCGGGCTCCAATGGCGTCGTCAATGACGGGTCCGAGGTTCGTTGCACGATCCATCGGGTCGCCCACGACGAGCTGCTCTGCGCGCTCCTTGATCTTGGCGATCAGTTCATCGGCCACCGACTCGTCCACGATCACCCTGCGGCAGGCGCTGCACTTCTGGCCTGAGAGACCGAATGCCGAACGCACGATGCCGGCCGCGGCGTCATCGAGGTTGGCGCTCGCCGCCACGATGGCCGGGTTCTGGCCGCCCATTTCTGCGAGAACCGGGCGCTGAAACCCACGGGGTCCCGCCATCTCGAAGAGCTGCCACCCCACCTGGGCCGAGCCCGTGAACGCGATGCCGTCGACATCGCCCTCGGCGAGCATCCGGCCGACCTCTGCTCCGCCATGAATCACGTTGATGACGCCGGCGGGCAGGTGGCGGGCGAAGATGTCGCCGATCGCGGCGGTCGAGCGCGGGGTCTTATCGCTCGGCTTGAGTACGACAGTGTTGCCGGTGACGAGGGCTCCGACCATCATTCCCACCGTGAGGGCTACGGGAAAGTTGAAGGGAGCGATCACGGCAAAGGCGCCGTAGGGCACGAGGATGTCGAGGTTCTGCTCGCGCTCAGTGGACTTCTGCTGGGCCGCGTAACCGTTGTTCTTCTCGAAGAGCTCGCAGTAGTGCGAGATCATGTCGAGCACCTCTTGCGCTTCGCCATACGCCTCTAGGCGGGTCTTGCCTGTCTCCGCCGACAGGATCGCGGCAACGCGGGTCAGTTCGAACTCAACATCGGTGCGCGCCGCGAGCAGCATAGCGTTGCGTTCGCGAAAATCGCGCTTGCGCCATGCCTTGGCCTGACCGCGGGCGGCAGTGATCGCTGCCGTTACCTGCTCAGGCGTCGCCGCATACGCTGCGCCGACACGAGTGCTGCCCTCGACGGGGTCGATGCGCTCGATCACCGTTTCAGAGACGTGCTGCTCTCCGCCAATCAGGTTCGATTCGATGGGCGATTCTTCTGACCGGATGCTGACGAGCGCGGCCTCATAGGCCAGGTCGAGGGCTTCATCGCCCAGGCTCGTTGACGCGTAGTTGACGGATGCCATGGTGGTGCTCCTTCTGAATAGCGGGGGTCTATCGAGATGCGGGTCGGGTGTGACGACTAGTGCTTGTTGGCGAAGCGGCCGAGGCTCCAGTCGGTTCCTGCGAAGGTTGTCGTCTCGCCGGTGGCCGCGAGTTCTGCTGCGATGCGCCCCATCGCGGGGGCGAGCTGGATGCCTGACCCGCCGGCACCCATGACGTGCACGATGTTCGTGGCGTCGGGGTGGAGGCTCACGATCGGCTTGTTGTCGGGCGAGATTGCGTATAGCCCGGTCCAGGTGCGGCCGAGCGACATTCCCTGGGGCTCGCGCAGGCGCATCGGCAGCAGCTCGCGAACACGGTCGATGAACTCCTGCGGCGCTGCGCCCAGGGCTGCCTCGGGGTCGCGCTCCTCCTGGATGCTCTCGTCCGTGTGGATGCCGACGAAGATCTCGTTGGGCGTCTCTGAGCGAAAGTAGATGCCGTCGAGCCCGGAGCCGGGAACGTAGTCCATGACGAACGGGATCAGCGGGTCGATGGCCTCTTCGTGGTGAATCTTGACCTTGGGGCGCAGCTGGTTGTTCTGGGGAACGGGGGTTCCGAACAGGTCGGCTACCTTGCGGGCCCACGGGCCAGCCGCGTTGACGACGACGTCGGCGACGAACGTGCCGTTGTTGGTCTCGATCGACCAGCTTTCGTCGGAACCCTGGGTTGCCGATACGACGGTGATGCCGTTCTGCACAGAAACGCCCTTGGCCGTGAGCACCGCGGCCGCACGCAGCACGTATTCATAGCTGTCGACGTGCCCGTCCGATGGGCCGAATACGGCGCCGGCGCGGTCATCCGTGATGAGGCGCGGCCAGCGCTGCTCGATCTCGCGGGGGGTCATGATGATGGGGTCGGTGATGCCGAACTCACGCTGGATGTCGATGCTCTGCTGAAAGATCTCGAGGTCTGCGTCGGTGGCGCCGTAGCGCAGGTAGCCGGAGCGGGCCAGGAGAATGCCGTAGTCGGCGGCGAAGCGCTCGTAGTACCGCAGGCCGAAATCCCGCACGTGAATGCCAGAGCGGTCGAGGTACTGGGTCTCGATGACGCCGGCTGATTTGCTCGACGAACCAAATCCCGGGCCGAACTGCTCGAGGACCGTGACGTCGGTGAACCCCATCTCCGCAAGCTCTAGTGCGGTGGTCAGTCCGGCAACGCCGGCGCCGATGATGACGATTCTGCGGTCAGTGCTCACGTGGTTCTCTCCCTGCGTGCTTCAACGATCTGGTCGCTCAGGAGTGATGGCATCTGTGCGACCGCTCCGGGCTGGTGCCCGGTGGTGGAACACTACAGTACTATCGCTTTTAGCGAGGCCCGGCCGTTTTCCGCATTGTTTACGTGGCTGAAACATCACAGCGACGCGGCAGCCAGGGCTATATGGTGGCGCCCAAAAGCAGGCATTCAGGGCAGAAAAAAAGGGGCGCAGCACACGTCGTGCGCTACGCCCTCAGGCCGTGCGGTGGGGCTCTTAGAGCCGTGCAAGCCTCAAGAGCTGCCAGCCGTGCGTGTGCAGCGACACCCTCTCGGCGACCCGGTACCCCGACTTAGTGAGGAACGGCTCCACCCGCAGTCCGGGGCTGAGCATTGGGTAATTAGAAGCGACGGCACGGTCCTCGGCGTCGGCCAACACCAGATCGCCGTGCGGCCTGAGGATGCGCGCGAGCTGCCCGGTAATCACCGCAACATCGAGATCTGCCGCCGCGACGCCGATGAACTGCCCCTCATCGTCGACGATCGCCATCGAGGGGGTGAGCGCATGATCATCGGTGCCCCACGCATCGATGAACGGGCCGACAATCGCCAGGCCTTCGCTATCGCGCGCGGCACGGAACCATTCCGACCGCCCGTAGTCGTAATAGGTATCGGATTCGGGGTTATAGACGTGCATCTTGGGGGCAAGCACGCCTCCGTCCGCTCGCCACCACAGCATGCCAGAGGCATCCCCTGCCGTCTCGTCAGCGACCCACACCACGCCGACCCCCACGATCTCGGGATGCTCCGGTGTGATGGCATCGGCGCACACCGGTTCGAGCGCACTCGACATCGCGGCGAGATGCTGGGGGCCAAGGCTGCCCGAGCCACGCAGCGCCACCACACGCTCGGCGAGATCGCTGAGCACCTGGCGCACGAACGCGACCGGTTCGTCGAACTCGTTGACGATGTCATCACCAATCATGGGCGGCCTCCTGTTTCTGCCGTGACAGCACTCATGCTGCCGGTTTCTGGGCCAGCCACACCGCCCTCGCGCTCGCGGAGCGCGTGGTGAAGGTGGGTGATGCCCTCGCCGAGAAAATCATTGAGCCTGTTAGCCGCCGCGTGGGCCTGCTCGGTCTCCCGCGCGGCAACCGCCTCGACGAGCTGCCTCGCGAGCACAGACGTGCCGGCCCGCGCGCCGCGGTCGCGGAACACGAGCATCGCATGAGGCGAGAACTCGATCTGCATCGTTATCGAGGCCTTGCTGATGCGGCTCGAGCGGGAACTCGCGGCGAGTTCGATGAGAAAACGCGAGTTCGCTCGCCGAGCCGAGATCGGGTCCTCTGCATCTCGAAGGCGGCTCGCCGTGGCTTCGAGAGTCTGGATGTCGTGGGCAGAGGCGCGCTCGGTCGCGAGAATCGCGGCCTGGCCGGTGAGAGCCGTCTGCCAGTCAAGAAGGTCACGCAGTTCGATGGGGGTTAGCTGCGCAAGCGAGCTTTCGAAGAACCGCATATTCGATTCGTCGGGGGCGATCACGAAGGTGCCGCCCGACCGGCCACGGGTCGTGCGCACAAGACCCTCTTCTCGCACCACCTTGAGGGCATCGCGCAGGGTCACGGGCGAGATGGACAGCTGCGCCGCGAGGTCGATCTCGCTCGGGAGCTGCTCGCCATTGGCATAGATGCCCAGGGTGATCGCTGAGCGGATGCGGCTCACGACCGTCTCGGTGCGGCCGGGCTCGTCGAGCGGCGCAAAGAGAACTCTGCGCGTGAGGGTGGTCAGCGAGTCAGCCATAGCCCGTTCACTTTAGCGCGCGGCTAGGCCGAGACCGCCGGGCGCTTCGCGCGATGCGGCCGCGGCCGCGGCCGCGGCGAGAACGTTGCCGGTCATGTTGCCCACGACACCCGATCGAGCGTGAGATAACCGACAGCATCCACGACCCCCGTGGAGAACGTGAGCGCAAGCAAAAGGGCCAGGTGCAGTCGTTGAACAACCATGGTCCGGCCGGTGCTACACGGCGAGACCGACGGCCAGAGCAATAACACCCAGCAGCGGGATGACCCCCTGAATAAGCGCCGCCCTGGCCTTGTCGGGGCTCGACAGGATGAGAACCGCAACGATCATGATCGCGCCCATCCGAGGGGAGGATTCTTCACAGTGCGAACACTAGCCCCGGCACCGCGTCTCTGGGCACCGCCCGGCCGACGGGGCTAGCCGGTGCCCAGAGCGAGCCGGTGCCCTGAGCTAGCCGGTGCCCAGAGCTTGTCGCTGCCGTGCGTTAGTCGTTCCACGACCAAACGTCATCGCCGCGGAGCGTGGCATCCGCCCCGCCGTCGACATAGATCGTCTGCCCAGCCATGTGCGTGTTCTCGGGGCTCGTGAGCCAGATGAGCGCGTGGGCGACCGACTCCGGCGGCTGGTGCGAGTTGAGCGGCATCGGCACGTGCTTGTCTACCATCGCCGCGCTCTCTGGGGTTGCCAACAGCTCGGCAGTCATCGGGGTGATCACGGTGCCGGGTGCTACCGCGTTGAGGGGGATGCCTGAGCCAGCCCAGTCGCTCGAAACGGCGGCGCGACGAACCCAGCGAGAGAGCGCCCGCTTCGACGACGGGTAGTTGAGGTATCCCATCTGCGGGCCCTCTGCGGCGAGCGCATCTCCGAGGGCGAGCGCAGCAGCCTCGTCGCCCGAGAGGGCGGCAGCGACGAGTTCTGGTGAGTTCTGCTGCAGTGATGCCATGGAGGAGACCACGGCTGCGCGGGGCGATTCGGATGCCCGCAGCGCCGGCAGCAACTGGGTCAGCAGCTCGGTGACACCAAAATAGTTGATGGCCATGGTCTTGGAAATCGGCGCAGAGATTCCGGCGCAGGCGATCACGGCGTCGACGGCTCCTCCGGCAAGTTCGCTCGCCTGGGTCGCTGCTGTCGTGCGGCCTTCAGGGGTTGAGAGATCTGCGACGACCTCGGCATCCTTCAGATCGATGCCGATGACCTTGTCCCCGCGGGAGCGCAGGATGCTCGCGGTTGCTGCGCCGATGCCCGACGCCGATCCGGTGACTACGTATGTGCGCGACATGGTGTGCGCCTTTCTTGTTGTTGGTTCGGTTCTTCTTGTTAGTTCGGTTCTGGTTCGGTGGATGAGGCGCGCGCGGCGACGGGTTCGTCCGGAGGGGTCGGCGTAGCTCGCATGAGCCCGTCGACGAACCGCCCGAGCAGGTCGGCAAGCGCGGATGACTCCTCCGCCGTCCACCCTTGGGTCGCGTGGGCTATGAGCCCATCGCCGGCGGAACGCAGTCGCGTGAGCGTGTGTTCTCCCGACTCCGTCAGCCTCACCACGGCGGCGCGGCCGTCTGATGGGTCAACGGTCTTCTCCACAAGGCCGTCCGCCGCGAGCCGGGCGATGAGCTTGGATGCGGTGGGCCGCGTCAGGTGAAGCTGGTGGGCGAGCTCGCTCGGTCGTGCGGCACCGCCCCTCATCCCGAGCACGTAGATTGCCCGCACTTCGCTCGCGTCGAGGGCCACGCCCACTCCCTGGGCAATGCGGGACTGCACGTCGCTCGACGACCAGCGGGACATGAGCCCGGTTAGCGCGGCGAGCACGCCGCTCTCGACGGTTTCTGCACTCCCCGAACGCGGCGGGGTGGCGACATCATCCATACGTTAAGTCTACGCCGATAATTGCCTGGGGCAACTAAACGTCATCGGAGATCAGCACGGCTAGCCCAGGAAGGCGCAGCAAATACCGGGTTGCCGTGCTTCGTACCTGGGTTAGCATTCGCCCATGAGCGCGCTCCCCGAGGATGATGCAACCAAGCCCGCCGTCACGGCGAGGCAGCTCGACGAGGCGCTCGCCGCAACCGACTGGGCGCTGCTTCCCGTCGGAGTCGAAAAAGATAGTGTCGCGGCGCCGAGCGGCCTGCTCAGCAGAATCTCCCTCGGCCCCATCGGCGGCGATCGCGTCGTGCTGGTTCCCGGCATGACCGGTTCCAAAGAAGACTTCATTCTCATGCTTCCCCTGCTTGCCGCCGCCGGATATCGGGTCGAGGCCTACGACATGGCCGGGCAATACGAGTCATCGGCAGCGGGTCCCGAGAACCTCGCCCCTCCCCAGCTTCGGTACACCTACAAGCTGTTCGAAGACGACCTCGTTGCCGTGCTAGAGGATGGGGCGACACCCGCTCATGTGCTGGGCTACTCGTTCGCCGGCACGATCGCCGGCACCGTCGCCTCGCTGCGCCCCGAGCTATTCGCCAGCCTCACGCTGATGTCGGCTCCCCCACTGTCGGGGCAGGCACTTCGAGGCTTCAAACGCATCGGCACCCTGAGCTACGCCGTGCCCGGCAGGAGGCTGGGCCGCCCCTTCATCACGGCGCTCCGGCTCAATGTGCACCGCGCCCCGGCCGACCGCGCCCAGTTTGTTCGCGCTCGATTCGAGCTCACGCGCCCCTCGAGTGTTGGAGACATCCTGGCCCTCATGAAGCGCACCCCAGACTTCGCCGAGAGGCTGCGTGCCACGAACCTGCCGGTCCTGGTGGTCACGGGAACCGGCGACGTGTGGCAGGCCACATCACACCTCGCCTTCGCCGAGCGGTTGGGCGCTAACCTCCTCGTGCTGCCAACGGGGCACAGCCCGTGCGAGACGGCACCACACCAGCTCGCAGAGGCCATGCTCGAGTTCATGCAGTCCTGAACCGCTCGTCGGCCCGACGCCGACGAGCTTCGGCCCTCAGCCGCCGGCGATCGAGCCAGCTCACCTCGGAAAGGTAGATGACCATGCTGCGGCAGGCCCAATCGGCCTTCCGTAAGAACCCACCCAGGGTGTCGAACGGTCGAGCGGAAATGTACGCAGTGAGTCGGTCATCCAGCTCAACCGCCATCGCGGGGTCGAGGGCGAAGCTGATGTCCATGTCATCGTGCACCCGGGGGTTGTCGCGATGAATCCGGGTTCGAACGTCGAGCCAGGTCTCCCTGCGGATCGCCATATTCGATCCAAAAAGAGGCACTTGGCCGAGGAACAGCGACATGAGCCAGTAGTAGCCGCCGATATAGATGTTCTTGCCGATGAACTGCCAGACCGGCCCGCAGTCATAAAAGTCCCCGGGGCCGGTGAGTCCAAAAAGGGTGGGGTCAGCGGTGAATCGCTCCTCAACCCTGGCCACCCAATCGGGAGCGGGACGGGAATCCGCGTCGAGCCGACCCAGGATGTCACCCTTGGCCGCATCGAACCCTGCTGCGGTTGCGCGCAACACTCCCCTGCGCGGCTCCGTCACGACCGTCGCCCCCGCCGCCCGCCCCACCTCGGCCGTGTCATCCGTCGAGCCGTTGTCAACCACGATCACCTCGTCGGGCGCTCGGGTCTGCTGCGCTAGCGCAGCCAGGCAGCGCTCAAGCATGCGGGCATCGTTCAGCGAGGGAATCACAACGCTGATGAACACCATTCGCACCATCCCCGATCTAGACGACTGCGTGAAAAAACGCCTTCATACTGGCGGCCACGAGCCGGGGCGACTGCTTGGCAGTGAAGTGGCCTCCCGTCGGCATCTGACTCCAGAACCGAATGTCGGAGTAGGTTCGCTCCGCGTAACTGCGAGGGAAACCGCGCTCGCCGTGCTGCACCGAAACCCCGACCGGCACATGGATCATGGGCATCGGCGTCTCGAACTGGTCGTCGTAATACGCCCGGAAGCTCGTGCCGATCGACCCGGTGAACCAGTAGAGGCTGATCGTCGTGAGCATCTCGTCACGGCTCCAATAGTCGTCAATATCGGCGGTTCCGCTCCACTCGCGAAACTTCTCGACGAGCCACGCGGCGAGCCCCGCGGGAGAGTCGGTCAGACCCACCGCGAGAGTGTCCGGGCGGGTCGACTGCTGTTCACTATAGGCGCTTGCCCTCGCCCATTTGGCGTCGAGCCACCCGATAAAGGTCTCCTCTTCTTGCGTGAGATTGTGGCGTCGCTCCTCGGGCGGGAACGCCGCATGAGTGGCGAAAAGCCCCAGCACCGAATCGGGGTAATTCGCGGCGAGCCGGTCGCTCACCCAGGTGCCAACATCCTCGCCGTATGTGGCATATCGCTCATATCCGAGCACCGCCGTCATCAGCGCGTTCCATCGCGCGGCGACCGCGTCGCTCACGAACGGCTCATTCATGGGCTCCGATAAACCGAACCCGGGCAGCGACGGCACAACAACCTCGAACCCGTCCTCCGCCAGCATCCGCGCCAAGGGCAGCATCTCGATGAAGGAATATGGCCACCCGTGGCTCAGGATGATCGGAATCGCGTCGTTTCGGGCGGCGGGTTCCGCCCCGATGAGGTGCGCGAAGTGCACGCGGTCTCCGCCGATTCCCACCGTGAACTGCGGCACCCGATTAAGGGCGATTTCGGCGCGACGCCAGTCGAAGCCGTCGCGCCAGTAGCCCACGAGGTCGTGCAGGTAGGGAATGTCGACACCGGCACCCCAGGGTTCCGACGGCGTCTGAGCTGGCAGCCTCGTTGCCTCAAGCCGCGAGCGCAGGTCGGCGAGGGCAGCATCAGAAACCGCAATCGAAAAAGGCTCTGGGGCCGAGGCGGAGTGCACATCTGCGAGCAGAGTCATGGGCAGAGACTAAGACCGAATGCCGACGCAGCATCAGGGGTCGGGGTTGAAAGAGACTTCGGATGCCTGCGGGATGTCGGGGACGAGGGCGAGCATCGTGGCTTCCACGATCTGCCGCGCTGCATGCTCGTCAATGGGGTCGTACAGCAGCTGAGAGGCGAAGCCTGCGGCGAAGGCGAGCACGCCGCGCATCAGATGCTCCCCGTCGACGTTGGGGCTCAGCTCCCCCTCGGCCTGCGCACGGCGCGCGAGCATCTGCAGCCTATGCCTCAGCTGCGCATCCCCTGCCCTCAGCGACTCGGCGACCGCGGGGTCGAACGGCGCGAGGTCCGAGAAGGCGATCGAGACGAGGCACGCACTTCTCCGAAACTCGTCGAGAGGCAATGTGCCCATCACGAGGTTGACCAGCCACGCTCGAAGTGTCGGTCGACCCGGCTCGCCCTCGATCTGATGCGCAACGGTCGCCTGCGCATACTGCAGCGTTGCCCCCAGCAGCTCGCCCTTGGAGGCGAACGTCTTTTGCACAGCACCCAGAGACCACCCCGACTCCGCCGCGACGGCGCGAAAGGTCACGCCGGTGAGACCGTCGCGCGCGATGAGGCGCAGCGCGGCCCCGGCTAGTTCATCGGATCTGGTCATTTTTGGTGCCCTGTCTCATTCCGATCGAATACATGTGTATTCTATGGAAAATACACTCGTATTCTAGCGAGTCCCAGAGGAAGAAGTCCCATGCACCCTCGTTCAGTCGCTATCCGCCGCCCCTACGCTTTCGTCGCTCTCATGACGCTGGCCCTGATCCTGCTGCTCGGGGTAGCCGGAACGATGCTCTTTGTGCTCGGCGCCCCCGGGCTTTCGCCGGTCCCCCTGGTGTTCGCACCGGTGGCGATTGCCATAACCCTCTGGGCGTGGGCCACCAAACGCTGGCACCTGCTCGGCTTTCGCGCGCCGAGACTGCGGGCCTCTACGGCGCTCACGGCAGGCATCACCCTCGCCGCCGTACTCGCGCTCACCGTTGCCTACACGGGAGGGATGGCCCCTCACTCAGTCGCGGAGTGGCTCGGCATAGTGGGCCTGGTGCTCCTCGTGGCCTTCGTCGAAGAGACGCTCTTTCGATCCATCTTCATTGCAGCTCTTGCCCCCAAGGGAATCCTCCGCGCCGTCATCGTGTCGAGTGTTGCCTTCGCGCTCGCCCACTCCGTGAACGCGCTTTCGGGGCAGGACCTCGAGACGACCGTGAGGCAGATCATCTTCGCGGTGGCATTCGGACTCGCCGCCGGATGCATCTACGTGCGAACCGCAAGCATCTGGCCCACCATCGCGTTCCACGCGCTCTTCAATTTCGTGCAGCTCGCGAGCGTGCATCAAACCCCCGCATGGGTGGACTGGGTTATCACGACCATTCTGATCGCGGGAGCGGCCGTGCTCTGGATCGGCGGCGCGCGCCAAGATCGGATGCCGGCAGCGGGTGAACCCACGCCCCGTTACCAGCACGCGGGCCTACCGTTGCGTCCATGACCGCCCAATCGGCTCAGCAGAGCGCGCAGGATGCGCCAGCGGATTCCGGATACTCCCCCGATTTTCTGCAGGCGCCCGTGCCCCTGCCCCGCGCGGGCAGTGACCGCGACATCATCGAGCTTGACTACACGCATTTCACGGTTCTGCTCGATCGCCCCCGTCGCTTGGCGGCTGCGACGGCCGTCAATATCGATGGAGCCTTCCTCGTCGACGTGGAGCGCGGGGACTACTGGCATCTGGATGAGCGCATCCCCGCCACGGATCAGGCAGGGCCAGAGCTCTACCGCGGCAACGACCTCGACCGGGGTCATCTCGTTCGCCGCCGGGATCCCGTCTGGGGCGAGCCGGATGTGGCCGCGAGAGCGAATTTCGACACCTTCGTTTATACGAACGCCGCACCCCAGGTGGCCGGGTTTAATCAATCACAAGTGCTCTGGTCGGGCCTTGAGGACTATGTGCTCGAACACGCCCGCGTCTGGGATCTTCACCTCACAGTCTTCACCGGCCCCATCTTCACCGCGGCTGATCCGCTCTATCGCGGCATCCAGATCCCGTTGGCCTTCTGGAAGGTCGCAGCGTGGGTCAGCGAGGGCGACACCCTTGCCTCGACCGGATATGTGCTGGATCAGAGCGCGGCGCTCCGCGAGATCGAGCTCACACAAGCGCGCCCTGAGGCCGAAGATCTGCGTCCCGTGCCGCCGCTCGGCGCCTTTGGCACGTTCCAGGTTCCCATCACAGATATTGAGGAACTCACCCGCCTCAACCTCGGCCCACTCGCCCGCGCCGATCGGCTACCCGCCGCACCGCCCAGCGTCGAGGGCCGATCGCGGTGGGTGCCCCTGAGGAGTCACAGCGACATCGTTGTGTAGCAGCGACGAGGGTAGCCTGCTGGTTCGTCAATCACCGTCGTCGAAGATCCCGCCGTCGAGGATGCGGTTGTAGCGCAGCCGGAATGCCCGCTCGGTGCTCGCTGCGAGCGTCGCGACGAGAAGCACGATGTTCACAGACGGGGGCAGCCGTAGCGGATTGGCGAATGTGCCGACAGTGTCGGCGATCAGGGGAATCTGCGTGATCTGCTCAAGGATCTGGGGGGCACCGAGCACGAGGGCCACCGTGAGCACGATCGCCGATGTGATGCCGATAGCTCGGCTTGCCGCAGGGTGGTTGCGCTCAAGGCTGGCCCGACGCCCCTCAGCGGAGGCGGGGTCGGGCACCAGTTGCCGTACCGTCCCGTCATACATCACGTAGTGGCAGCGTTTGAGACCGAACATGCTAGCCGCGACCTCGATAGAGCCGCCGGGAACTGCGAATGCGGCGGGGAGCTTCGACGTGGCGCGGTAGACGCCGTCCCGGTAGAGGCGTGCCCGCATTTCTCCGTCTGAATCACCCCCGCGCCGCACATCGATTGACCACGTTTCTGGCGACTCCCCGAGTCGGCTGAGCGGCAGATGAAAGAGTGATCGTGAGGATGCCTGCCACCAGCGATAAGGCGGCAGCGGCCGGCCGTCGCTGCGTTGTTTAGTCATCGCTATTCACCTGCAGTTCAGACGCCGACGACAAAGGTGAGAGCGGCCCAGATCGCGACGGTCGTCACCGTTGTCCAGAAGATAATCGCCACGGCCTGCCACAGCAGCACCCACCCGCGTGGGGTTCCGCCAGCTACGAGAATGGCGGAGGTGAACTGCGTGGGGATCGCCAGGGGGCCCAGGATGCTCGCGCCCGGCACCCCGAAGCGGATCAGCCACCGCCCAAAGCGCTGGCGCCCCTTCGACTGGGGCTTGGCCGGTTGCGTCTGCTCAATGTCGGTGGCCCACCCGTCGTCGCCCCACGGATCCTCTGTCATTGATTTCGGCGCGGCTGATGCTTGCGCTGATGCGGAGCCCACGCTCGCCGTGACCCGGGCGCTGCTGCGGTTGACCACAGCCGTGCGAGCTCGCGATGTAAGGAGCACCACGAGGAGCACGCAAACGAAGTTTCCGACCGCGGCGGCGATGGCGGCAACGATGGGGTTGAGGCCGCCGGCGATGCCGAGTGTCGCCGCAAGCTCACCCTCGATGAACGGGACGCTGCCGGCAAGCATCACGATGAAAGGCTGAATTACCTCGGGCACCTGGCCCACGAGATCCTGAAAGTTGCTAACGAGTTGCTCAATGGGGTTCATTTGTCGATTCCTTTGCGCTCTGGTGCGCAGGTTTTCCCGCGCTCTTGTGCCATATCGCCAGGCTCGCACCGCGGCTCAGCCCTTCGCGTCGGTGGCAGACCCCTCTGTTACGCCTGTCCGGACGCAGCACAACCGCATCGTGAGCATCGTTCGCATCGGTGACAATTGCGTAGTAGCGTGCAACCGTGCTCTGAAAGGAGCGACAGTGGCGGATCTGTTAGACCGAGGCGTCGAGGTCGGAGCGGTCGAGAGACTCCTTTCGCATGCGCGAGCCGGGCGCAGCTCCACGCTTGTAGTGCGGGGGGAAGCCGGAATCGGCAAGACAGCCCTGCTCGACCTCGGTCGCGACTCGGCACAGTCATCGGGATTTCGAGTGGAGTCTTCGACAGGCGTGGAGGCCGAATCACAGTTCGCCTTCGCAGGCCTGCACCAGCTGTGCGCGCCGTTATTCGACCGGGCGGATGCCCTGCCTGATCCGCAGCGTTCCGCTCTGGATGTTGCGTTCGGGCGGCGCGGCGGAGCGACGCCAGACCGGTTCCTGGTCGGCTTGGCCGCACTCAACCTCCTCGCCGAAGTCTCCGAAGAGCGCCCGCTGCTGTGTTTTGTCGACGACGCGCAGTGGCTCGACGAGGCTTCCGCACAGGTTCTCGCATTCGTGGCACGGCGGTTATCCGCTGAGCGAATCGCCCTGCTATTCGCCGTGCGCGATTCGAGGGAGGGGCACACCGATCCTTTTGCGGGGTTGCCCGAGCTAAGGCTTGATGGGCTCAGCTCGACGGCTGCACAGGTGCTACTCGACGGCGCAGTGCGCACTCCGCTGGATGCCGGGGTGTGCGAGCGGATTATCGCCGAAGCGCGTGGCAACCCCCTCGCGCTGATGGAGTTGCCCCTCAGCCTGCCCACGACGCAACTGGCTGGCGGCTTCGAGCTGCCGGGCGTTGCGAGCATCCCTCGCCGGATCGAAGAGAGCTTTCAGCGCCGGTCGAGCGGTCTGCCCCGTGCGACTCAACTGCTTGTGTTGCTCGCCGCGGCCGAACCGACCGGCGACACAGCCCTTTTGCGCCGCGCCGCTGAGTACCTGAAGATCGCCCCCGAAGCTGCCGAACCAGCCGAAGCTGCCGGGCTGCTCGAGATCGGCACGCGCGTGCGGTTCCGCCATCCGCTCGTGCGCTCCGCGGTGTACCAGGCATCCGCGCCGACTGACCGCCGACGGGTGCATGCAGCGCTCGCCGCAGCCACCGATCCTGAGACGAACGCAGATCGCCGCGCATGGCACCGGGCGCAGGCCGTACTCGGTACCGACGAGGAGGCGGCCGCAGAGCTTGAGCACTCTGCCAGTCGAGCGCTCGCCCGCGGAGGTGTAGCCGCCGCCGCCGCGTTTCTGCATCGGGCCGCTGACCTCACCCCCCACCCGGCCGACCGGGCGCGACGAGCACTGCACGCTGCAGAGGCCAAGCACGAGGCTGGGGCGTCCGAGGCTGCTCTGGCGTTGCTCGCCGTAGCCGACGACGGGCCTCTCGACCCCCTGCAGCGCGCCCGACTCGAATTGCTCCGCGCCCAGATCGCGTTTCACCTGCGGGGCAGCGATGCGCCGAGGATGCTGCTGGACGCGGCCCAGCTACTCGCTTCTCTCGACCCCGCTCTCTCCCGCGAGACCTACCTCCACGCGGTCGATGCTGCGATCATCATGGGCGGGCACGACGTGGTGCGTGTGGCGCAAGCGGCGCTCGCGGCTCCCCCTGCGGAGGTACCGTCGCGGCCCGTCGACCTCATCCTCGATGCACTCACGACAACCCTCGTGAGTGGATACGGGGCCGGAGTGCCCTGGCTACGGCGAGCACTCGAGGCGTTTTGTGACGGTGAGCTCACCGAGCCCCGCCCCGACAACCAGCGCGACCCCTGGCTGCGGTTGGCGGGCAGGAACGCAATGGCCATCCTCGATGACGATCTGCTCTATGTGCTGGCCAACCGCAACGTCCAACTGGCCCGGGAGTCCGGTGCACTTGCCGCCCTCCCTGATGCGCTGCGGTTCTTGTCGGTGACGTGCACTTTGATGGGCGAGCTCACGCGGGCAGGTGAGCTCGCCACCGAGGCGACTGCAATCTCAGAGGCCACGGGGGGCGTGCAACTGCTGCATGCTCGGGTCATCCTGAGCGCTTGGCGCGGTGACCAGGCGCAGACCGCAGAACTGAGCGGCATCACCGCGCAGAACGTCGACCACCCCGACGATGGGGCGGAGGCTGCCCTTTCTCAGTACGCGCTGGCAGTGCTCCACAACGGGCTTGGCAATTATTCGTCCGCGCAGGAGGCCGCGACACGGGCGCGCGCGTCTCAGGAACTGTCGCTAAGCAGCGCCGCCTTAACCCTGCCGGAATACATCGAGGCCTGCGTGCGAAACGGCCAGATGGAGCACGCGCTCAAAGCCATGCAAGAACTCGCGATGCGGGCCAATGCAAGCGGCACCTCATGGGCACTCGGACTGGCGGCACGGTCTCGTGCATTGATCAGCAGCGGGGCTGCTGCCGACCTTCATTATCGCGAGGCAATCGACCATCTCCGCTTATGTCGGATGGCGACCCAACTGGCCCGGGCCCACCTCGTCTACGGCGAATGGCTCCGCCGCGAGGGCCGACGCCAGGATGCTCGCGAACAATTGCGCACCGCGCACGATCTGCTGTCAGAAATGGGCGCCGAGGCATTCGCCGCACGGGCCGGTCGCGAGCTGAGCGCAACCGGGGAGCACCCCCGCAAACGCGCCAGTCAGCGCAGAGACGAGCTCACATCTCAGGAGCTACATATCGTGCGGTTGGTCGCCGCGGGCGCCACCTCCCGCGAGGTTGGCACGCAACTGTTCCTCAGCCCGCGCACGGTCGAGGCTCACCTGCGCAACATCTTTCGAAAGCTGGGCATCAACTCTCGTCGGCAACTGCGGGAGATCTGACGATCTACGTTGTTGGCGGCGTATGACCGATGCTGAGCCAGCCCTCTGGGGTGAGCCCGCGCTTCGACTTCATCGACGCGAGTTGGCGTTCGATGTCGGCATGCGATGTCAGATCAGCAAGCTGGCGCTCGATGTCGGCGTCAGGTGACGCCGTCAAGTCTTGGAGAGCTCCGCTCGACAGCAGATCGTCGGTGGCCTGAGCCCTGGCCTGCATTTGCAGAACGCGATCCCGAGCCCGATCGAGGCTGGCGCCGATGTCGTTCATGTTGGCACCGATCCCCGAAACAGCCTCGTTCGCCCGCACCTGAGCCTCGGAGGCGCTGTAGGTTGCCTTCATCGTTTCTTTCTCGATTCGGAACGCGGCAATCTGCTCGGCGAGACGGCGCTCTCGTTCCTGCAACTGAGATGTCTGCCTCTCTAGAGATCCGTGCTGCTCCTGCAGTTTCGCCACCTGATGCTCGAGCGCGGCGCGGCGCACGAGGGCGGCACGTGCGACATCCTCCCGCCCGTGCGCCATCGCTTCGCGGGCCTGTTCCCCTAGCCGGAGGTATCGGGCGCCCATCTCCTCACCCTGCAGTTCGATGCGCTTCTTCGCCGTCGCTACCTCAGCGACTGCTTGGCGCACCTGGTGCAACAGCTTCACCTGTTGCTCGTAGCTGTCGTCTAGGGCCTCCCGGGGGTCCTCCATCCGGGTGAGTGCTTTGGATGTCTTGGCCCGAAAAATGGTGCGCATCCGTGCGGTGTTGTCGCTCATGGCTGAACTCCTTTGGACTGGGGGTAAGCGGGGGGCAGATAGTGAGTGCGAGGTTGGTCGGCGCGGTCACGGCTATTGAGGTCCGCCAGCTGAGCGCGCCCTGCGCGCAAGGCGGCCACCTCGATGGCGAGGTCTGCATCGAGAGCCGCGAGAGACTCCCCCGTGGGGTCGCCGAGGCCCGCCGTGACGGATGCGCGCACCTCGCGAATCATGTCGGTGATCTGGTCGACCGCCGGGGCTGCTTCGGACAACGCGCCCGTCAGAACCACGGAATCCCTCTCGCTCTCCAACAACCGCAACTGCGTCTGGAGGGCGGCCGCTTCGTCTTCGATGCGTCGGAACAACCGGGGAAGGTCGCCGCGACGGCCGTTGCTGCGAACAGCAAGATCGATCGCAGCTCGTCCGCTTTCGAGAGACTCAGTGAGCTGCTGTTGAAGGGTAAATAGTCTGCGCCGCGGGCCGCGGCTGAGCTGCGCTCGGCTGGTGAGAACCGCGCTGGTGATCGCACGACTGCGCCGGATGCGGCGATACAGCGCCCGCACGATGAGAACCGTAACGACCACAGATGTGGCGGCAATGGCCGCGAGCGAGATCAGAATCCAGAGCAGGGCGTCCATGACGGGCGCCTCTCAATCCGAGCCGAGTGTGTCGAGTTCATGAGGGTGCACCTCCGTGAGTTTCCGCCGCAGCACCAGTGCCGCAAACGCGATATAACTCAATTTACGCGCGGCGCACGACGTCTCGAAGAAGTCTCGTCAGATGCTCAGCGACGCGGCGATCGTTCCGGCCCTTCTGGTTCTGCACTGGCGTCAGCGTTATCCGGTGGCGGTTCGCGAGCGAACCTCTCGCTCCATGCGCTGTTCATGGCGCTGCCGCCCCTTGATCGCCTCTTCTTCCCGGCTCTTCGGCGGGGCGTTCGTCACCAGCCCATCGAGAAGGTGCCTGGTGGCATGGGCTATCTCATCAACGGCACGATCGAACGCCTCAGCGTTGGCGCGGGAGGGATGGGTCGATCCGCTCACCTTGCGCACGTACTGCAGGGCGGCCTCCCGCACCTCATCGTCGGTTGTTTGTGGCTCAAAGTTATGGAGCACTCTGATGTTGCGGCACATGCGGGCAGGATACTCGCCGAGCCTTGCCTCCGCCCGAAAAAATGACCGCTACCGCACCGTCGCCTCCCGGCGCTCGCGTGACCATGCTGACAGTCGCGACGTCGTGACACAATGGGGTCCTCGAGCCTGGCCGGCAACCAAGAGATCGGATCGACATGAAACCGCATGCGCATGGCAATGAGCTTTCGGTGGGCACACGCTGGCTCCTCGGCGCAGTCGTGACTTGGACCCTCGCCTGGAAGGGCGCCTCACTGTGGCGCGCGGCCAAAGACGACAGCAAGCCATGGTTCGTCACCCTGCTCGTGGCGAACACGCTCGGCATTCTGGATGCCATCTACCTCTTCGGCGTGAGCCCGTCTCGTCGGGCTAAGAACCGCTAGACGGCGCGTATTCGTACCGCTCTCGGCGATCTCCAGCCGCCGACGCCTACCCCTAGGATTACTCATATATCCAAAGGGGGATCCCAATGCATCGTCTTTTTACTGTTGGTCTGGCACTGACTCTCGCTGCGACGCTCGCAGGCTGCTCTACCGTCGATGCGGAGCCGGACATGTCCGCACCCATCGTTAGCGCTGTCGATCAGGATGCCGCGGCTAAAGCCGAAGCCGAGCGCGTGCAGGCCGAAGCCGCGCAGGCCGAAGCCGACCGTGTAGCTGCGGAGCAGGCAGCGGCCGCTCAGGTGGAAGCGGATCGGGTCGCGGCCGAGCAGGCAGCGGCAGCAGCGGCACAAGAAGAAGCGGCTCGAATTGCTCAGGCGCAGGCGGCAGCGCGGGCTTCGGTCGAGTACAAGAACTGCGACGCGGCCCGCGCTGCGGGGGCGGCGCCGATCAGCATGGGACAGCCGGGGTACTCGAGAAAGCTCGACCGTGACGGCGATGGGATCGCCTGCGACGCTTGATCAGTAAACGTTGTGCTGGTGCACGGCGCGTTCGCCGACGGTTCCGGCTGGCGGGGCGTGTGCGACATACTGACGGCCCAAGGCCACCGGGTCACGATCGTGCAGAACCCGCTCACCTCGTTTGAGGATGACGTCGCGGCTACCAGGCGGGTGCTCGACCTGCAGGATGGCCCCACGATCCTCGTCGGCCACTCCTGGGGCGGCACGGTCATCACCGAGGCGGGCCATCACTCTGCCGTCGCCGGCCTGGTGTACGTGTCAGCGCTCGTTCCCGACGATGGCGAAAACACCGCGAAGCAGTATGAGGGCTTCGACCCAACGCCGAACTTCACGATCGATGTCGGCGACGACGGGTTCGGCTTTCTCAACCACGACACGTTCAAGATCGGCTTCGCGGCTGATGCGAGTGACGAGGATGCTGCGTTCCTGCGCGACTCGCAGGTGCCGATCAACATGTCCGCGTTCGCCACCCCGGTGACGCGCGCCGCCTGGCGGGACAAGCCCGCGTGGGCCGTCATCGCCACCGAGGACCAGTCATTCGACCCCGCAATGCTGAAGCACATGGCGACGCGTGCGAACGCGGAGATCACCTACGTCTCCGCAAGCCACGCCGTCTTCATGACGCAGGCCGGAGTGGTGGCGCAGACCATCCAGACCGCAGCGGAGAACGCGCTGGCCCAGGTGCAGGTGGGCTGACTGAACTCAACCAGGTGAAGCCGGCTCGCCCTCAACGAGCGAGCCGGCCGGTGCTTCACCCACGGGCCGCCGCGTGGTGAGCACCGCCACTGCGGCCACCACTATGAACGCGCCGACCACTACGAAGCCGAAGTACGTGGTGTCGATGGGCAAGGCGAGATTCGCCGCAGTCGCCTGGCTCAGGATCTCGGAGAGTCCCACTGCTGCAACAAGCAATGCCGATGCGACAGAGAGTGAGGTCACAACGAGGTTGTAGCGCACGTTGCGGCCAGCGTGCTGGGCAGCCCAACGGTAAAGGCGCGACATAAAAGCGCCGTCGAGAGTGTCAAACAGGCTCATGCCAGCGGTAAAGAGCAGCGGCAGGGCCAGCGCGAGCGCCCACGAAACCTGGAATGAAGCGAGGCCTGTGGTGATGAAGAGCCCGATCGTGGCGGCGGTGTCGAAACCCAGACCGAACAGCAGCCCAAGCGGATACATGCGCCCTGGTCGGTCGACCAGATTTGCGACGGGGCGAAAGAGCCGGAACATCGGCCCGATTGGGCCGCGGGCGGGCGATTCGGCTTCGGCGCTGCCCGCTGCCTTATGGCGCTTGACGAGCCGCACGAGCGAATGCAGGTTCACGATGCCGAACGCGAGCACAAAGAGCACTGAAATGCTGAGGCCCCAGAGGCCAGCTGCGGTTCGAATGGGAGAGGAGTCGTCTTCGATCACCGCGACCAAAAAGTGCACGCCCGCCGCCAGCAGGATGACAGTCCCCACGACCACGGTGGAGTGGCCGAGGGAGAACCAGAAGCCGACAGAATGGGCGCGCACTCCGGGTGCACTGAGTTTGCGCGTCGCGTTGTCGATCGCGGCGATGTGGTCCGCGTCGAACGCGTGCCGCACCCCCAGTGCGTAGGCGGCAACAGCCAGTCCCAAAACGAGCAGGCCATCCTTGCCCATCAGGATGGCGACAACGGGGAGGCCCCATCCGACTAGGTGAAGGCCCGCAATGGTAACGACGATGCCGATCATCGACGTGGCAGGGGCTCGCAGTGCTGGGGTCACAGGTGGGTTCCTATCTGAGAGGAAGAGAGACTACTGGTGGAGGGAGTGCCGGCAGAGAGAGTGCTGGCGGAGCGAGCGGGAGCGACAGGGGCTACGTGAATAGAGCGGGCGTGCGCGCGCCAGCTTTCCCACACCGGTGACAGCAGGGATCGGTGCGCTTCGTGGTGCAGGGAGCGCGTGATGCTGCCCTCGCCCTCAAGCTCAAACACTTCTGTGCATGGGGAATCGCGGGCGACACGCCCGGCCGCGTCTGCCGGAGCCCGGGTCCCTAAGAGCAACACGGAATCGAGCACCCGGTTGTCGCCGAGAACTCCGGGAACCGGGTCGGTACCCGACACCGTGAGATGTTCGACGAAGATCGCCTCGGTGCGTGCCTGGGCAGAGGCCTCGGTGTGTGTCATGGCCTGCACGGTGGTGCGCAGGCCGATCGTGCCACCGCGTTCACCCGTGCGCCCCAGCACGATCGTCTCCCGCAGGCACGCCAACGCCCCGTGACCTCGCAGGTCGATCACGGTGCGCCGGTCGACGTTGGCGCCGTCGGCGACCACGAAGGGCAGGCCGTGCCACAGCAGCAGCGCGTTCTCCTCCACCGTGGCGTCAACGAACCATTCGGAGCCTCGGCCGTCGGCGTTATAGGCGACGGTTCCCCCGATGTCCTCCAGCTCAAGTGTGCAGCCGACGCCGACGGTAATAGACACACGCACGCTGTCTCCGCCCAGCAACAGTGCGCCGCCAGCGACAAGGGCTACCCGAGCAGAGTCGGGGCCAATCTCAATGACGCGCGGCACGAGCGCCCCCGCACGGGTTGTCAGGCGGGCGCGACCGGCGTCTGCTGTGAGGTGGATGTCTGTCATGAGACCAAGGGGGTCGTCGGCGGTGTGGGCTAAGGGTGCGAGTGGGCGGGCTGGCCGTCGTGAGAATGCTGGCCGTCGTCGTGGGTGTGCAGGGTTCCTACGCCGCCCTCCTCGTCAGCGTGAAAGTGAGGCGCCATGGGGCCGGGATCCTGGGGGGTGTGGGTTCCTGCTCGGTGCTCCACGAGCAGCCCGCGCACCCAGGCCGCGAGCGTCTCGACGCTGGCAGCATCGGCACGAGAGAGAGCCAGCACCTGGCGTCCCTCTCGGGCAGCTTCGGCGTCGGCCACCATCGTGGCAACATCCACCCCGACGTAGGGTGCGAGGTCGGTCTTGTTGACCACCAACAGGTCGGCGCGGGCGATGCCGGGACCGCCCTTGCGGGCGACGTCTCCCCCGCCAGCCACGTCGAGCACGAAGATTTGCGCGTCTACGAGGGCGGGCGAGAAGGTTGCGGTGAGGTTGTCGCCGCCGGACTCAATCAGCACCACGTCGAGCGGGGAGAAGTCGCGCTCCAGGTCTTCTACTGCGAGCAGGTTGACGGTGATGTCGTCGCGGATGGCAGTGTGCGGGCAGGCGCCGGTTTCCACCGCACGAATGCGGTCGGGCTCCAGCACGCCAGCAGAGCGCAGAAAGCGGGCATCTTCGTCCGTGTAGATGTCGTTGGTAACGACACCGAGGCGAAGCTCGCTCGCAAGCGCGCGGCAGACGGTAGCAATCAGCGAGCTTTTTCCGGTTCCTACGGGACCGGCCACGCCGAGGCGGAGGGAGCGCGCTGGTGCGCTGGTGGAGGGAGATGAGGTCTCAAGCACGAAATAGCCTTTGCGTTGTTCGAGAGTGGGCTTCTGCCCACCCTTCGCTTTCGGGAGCTCCCCACGCCGGGATGGCGTCGGCAGAAGTCAGGGCGGCGAGGTTGATGACAAACTCTTCCGCTGCGGCACATGCCGCAAGCACCCAGCCCGGGGGCACGGCGGGGTCAAGAGGCTCGAGTTTTAGCAGGGCGGCGGCGATGGTCTGTGCGTCGTCATAGATGACCAGTCGCACGAGGCTCTCGGCGTCGAGGCCGGCGGCGGCGGCAATGACACCGAGCAGCACCGGGCGCGACAGCGTCGGGCCGGTCGGCATGAGCGGCTGCGTCGCTGCCACGGCAGGATGGCTCGCCCAGAGGGTCTGCGCGAGTCGCTGGTAGCCGCGCGCCAGTGAGCGAGAAACATCGCGCACAGCGCGGCTTGGAGTGCGGGCCGCCCAGGCGCGGTCGACTGCGGCAAGGGAAAGAACAAGCTCCTGCCACGAACCCGTCGTGTCGGCGGCCCCGAGCAACGATACGTGCCGGGCAACGACCGCTGTGCCGGCCTCAACCAGGGTCACGGTGCGCGCACGGCCGCGCATATAGGCGGGCACCTGGGCGGCGGGCATTCCGCCCGCCAGCGCAGGTTCAAGCCCGGCGGAGTGAACATGGCCACCCACAGGCAACCGGGCATCGGCGAGCATCATGGCGATGGTCGTCGATGTCAGCCGTGCAGGGGGCCACTCTGCGGTTGTCACGTTCATCATCGAGCGGCCTAGAACATCGTGTACAGCTGCGCCAGTGGTACACGACCGGCAGGGGCGGGCACCACGGGCTCACCATCGATCGAGATGTCAAAGGTGTCGGGGCGGATATCGATGCGCGGCAACACGTCGTTGTTCTTCATGTCCGCCTTGCCAATGTCTCGGGTGGGGGCAACGGCGGCCAGTCGCCGGCGCAGGCCCAGTCGGTCGGCGATGCCGTGTTCCAGGGCCGCCGGAGAGACAAATGACACCGAAAGGTCTGCGCCGATGGTGTTGGCAAAGGCCGGGCGCATCATGACGGGTTGTGGAGTGGGGATGGAGGCGTTGGGGTCGCCCAGCGCTCCCCAGACCAGCCCCCCGCCTTTGATAATCACGGAGGGTCGGATGCCAAAGAACTTCGGCTCCCAGAGCACGAGGTCGGCGAGTTTTCCCACTTCGACCGACCCCACCTCTGAGTCAATGCCGTGCGCAACAGCGGGGTTGATCGTGTACTTGGCAACGTAGCGGCGCGCGCGCTCATTGTCGGCGGGCAGGGCGGTGGAGAGCGCTCCGCGGCGAGCCTTCATCACGTGGGCGACCTGCCAGGCCCGGGTGATGACCTCACCAATGCGCCCCATCGCCTGGGCGTCGGAGGAGACGATGGAAAGCGCACCCATGTCGTGCAAGATGTCTTCGGCGGCAATGGTGGTGCCCCGAATGCGGGATTCCGCAAACGCGAGATCCTCGGGCACCGCCGGGTTGAGGTGGTGGCACACCATCAGCATGTCCAGGTGCTCGGCGACCGTGTTGACGGTGTGTGGCAACGTGGGGTTAGTCGAGCCGGGAATGATGTGCGGCAACGAAGCGATGCTGAGGATATCGGGGGCGTGACCGCCTCCCGCGCCCTCCACGTGAAACGCGTGGATCGAGCGTCCGTTGATCGCGCCAACGGTCGACTCAACGAATCCAGATTCGTTCAACGAGTCGGAGTGCAGGGCCACTTGCAGTCCGAATTCTTCTGCTGCCCGCAGTGCCGCATCGATCGCGGCAGGGGTGGAGCCCCAGTCCTCGTGCACCTTGTAACCCGCGGCGCCGGCCAGGGCTTGCTCCCGCAGGGCTTCTGCCGAGACGGTGTTGCCCTTGCCCAGCAGCAAAAAGTTCACCGGCAGGGCGTCCAGGGCACGATGCATGGTCTCCAAGTGCCAGGCTCCTGGGGTCACCGTGGTCGCCTTTGATCCCTCTGAAGGGCCTGTGCCGCCGCCCACGACGGTGGTGATGCCCGTGGCGAGCGCCTCGTGAATCTGTGACGGCGAGAGCAGATGCACGTGGGAGTCGATCGCTCCGGCGGTGAGAATTTTGCCTTCGCCAGAAATCACATCGGTGGATGCGCCGATCGCGAGGTCGGGGTGCACGCCATTGGCGATATCGGAGTTGCCGGAGCGCCCCAGCCCGACGATGCGTCCGTCGCGGATGCCAACATCTGCGCGCACGATTCCCCACCAATCGAGCACGATCACATTGGTGATCACTGTGTCGAGGGCGCCGTCGGCGCGGCTGGTCGTCCCCTGCGCCATCGACTCCCGAATGGACTTACCGCCGCCAAAGACGGCTTCCTCACCTCCGGCGGTCAGGTCGTGCTCAATCTCGATCCAGAGGTCGGTGTCTCCCAGGCGCACCTGATCGCCTTGTGTTGGGCCGTAAAGGGACGCGTAGACATCGCGAGGAATCTCAACCATCGAGTGACTCCTTGTTCTGGTTGCCGAGTTGGAGGCCGGGGACCCGACGGTTGCCGAGCAAGGCCACGACGGCGAGTTCGCGGGAGGCACCGGGCTCGAATCGTTGGGAAGTTCCCGAGGGGATGTCGAGGCGAAACCCGTGCGCCGCAGCGCGGTCGAACTGCAGCCCCGCGTTGGCGTCGGGCAGGTGAAGGTGGGAGCCAATCTGAATCGGGCGGTCCCCGGTGTTGAGAAAGACCAGGGTGAGCCGCTGTTCGGGGGTGCGATCACCGTTGAGCACAATGGTGCCGGGGCGCACCCGGATAGCGCCGGGGCCGTGCGAGTTGTGGCCTGCCATCGGTCACTCCTCTCTAAATAATCGGGGCGTGTACGGTGACGAGTTTGCGCCCGTCGGGGAATGTCGCTTCGACCTGAACGTCGGAGAGCATTTCTGCAACGCCCTCCATCACCTGGTCACGGCTGAGCACGGTTCGCCCCTCCGCCATGAGATCGGCGACGGCGTGTCCCTCGCGGGCGCGCTCGATGACCCAGGTGCTGAGCAGGGCGACCGTCTCTGGGTAGTTGAGTTTGACACCGCGCTCAAGCCGATCCCGCGCGACCATCCCCGCTACGGCCAGAAGAAGCTTCTCGTTATCCGCTGGTGTCAAGTGCACGCTGTCCCTCTCACGTCGCTAATGCTGGTTCACTGCCATCGATCCGAGACCCACGGCGGAGGCTAGATGTCAGGAGTCTGCCATAACCCGGAGGGTCGCAAAGTTCTTCACTCACTGAGGATTCCGCTGCTTATCCGCTACTCCGCCGTATTTAAAGGCATCAAGCCTCGGAGCGCGAAGGAACTGTTTACTAGCGCGATACATTCCGGAAATGGCAGGGCAATGCCAGACGCCCAGGGTGAACACATCCACAGCAGTCGGCAGTGTTCTGGCAGATACCGCCCTGAGACTCGCACCGAATCACATCGAATGGAGTTCTACATGCTCATAACCAGCAGAGGGCGCACCAAGACGCTCCTGGCCGCGGGGGCGCTCGCAGCAACCGCAGCACTAGTACTCTCTGGATGCGGCGCCCGGGTGGGCAACACGACGGAGTCCGCTTCGCCGGCCGCCGCCAGTTGCATCGACACCTCTGGCGACACGATCAAGCTCGGCTTTCTCAACTCCCTCACCGGGGGGATGGCGATCTCCGAGAAGACGGTCTCCAACGTGCTCCACATGGCGGCAGACGAGATCAACGCCGACGGCGGAATCCTCGGCAAGCAGATCGAATATGTCCAAGAAGATGGGGCAACCGACTGGCCGACCTTTGCCGAGAAGTCGGAGAAGCTCCTCACCCAGGACTGTGTCGCCGCGATCTTCGGTGGCTGGACCTCCTCGTCCCGCAAGGCCGTCAAGCCGGTGGTCGAGAAGCACAACGGCCTCTTCTTCTACCCGGTGCAGTACGAGGGTCTCGAGGCATCGCCCAACATCTACTACACCGGCGCAACCACCAATCAGCAGATTATTCCTGCGATGGACTTCCTCGCAGCCCAGGGTGTGAAGACGCTCTTCTTGGCTGGCTCTGACTACGTGTTCCCGCGTACCGCTAACGCCATCATCAAGCTGTATGCGGCCGAGCTGGGCATCGAGATTGTCGGCGAGGAGTACGTGCCGCTCGACAAGGATGACTGGACGACTCAGGTGGCGAAGATCGCCGCGGCCAAGCCCGACTTCATCTTCAACACGATCAATGGCTCCTCGAATGTTGGCTTCGTCAAGGCGTACTACGACGCAGGTCTCACGCCGGACACGACCCCGATCATCTCGGTGTCGATCGCGGAAGAAGAGGCCCCTGCCATGGGTCACGAAGTCACGGGCAACTTCGCCTCGTGGAACTACTTCCAGTCGCTTCAGACCCCCAACAACGCCAAGTTCATCGAGTCGTGGAAGGCCTACCCCGGCAGCAGCGGGGTGACATCTGACCCGATGGAGGCCGCCTACATCTCGATGTACCTCTACAAGGCCCTGGTCGAGAAGGCCGGTTCGTTTGAGGTCGACGATGTGAACGCTGCCGCAGCGGCCGGAGGGGTCACCTTCGAGGCACCGGAGGGCACGGTGACGCTGAATGGCAAGAACCACCACATCTCCAAGCCGGGCCACATCGGCAAGATCAACGCACAGAACCAGTTCGACATCGTCTGGGCGTCGGACGGTGTGATCGAGCCCGACCCCTACCTGGAGCAGTACGACTGGTTCCCTGCGGATGTTCGCAAGGCCCTTGTAGCCGCAGCCGGCTAAGTCGCAATCACGGCGCGCGGGGTTCTATGCCACGGCATGGGGCCCCGCGCACCACACCCGTCTCCAGAACCACCGCACAGAGAGTGACCGCACGTGGAAGCACTCATACCGCCGCTATTGAATGGAACAGCGCAAGGCGCGCTGCTACTGCTCGCGGCACTCGGACTCACCCTCACCTTCGGCCAGATGGGGGTGATCAACATGGCGCACGGCGAATTCCTCATGGCCGGCGCCTTCATCGCCTACCTGACTCAGCAGGTCATTTCATTCACTGATCTCTCGATCCCGTTGGCTCTTCCGCTCGCATTTCTTGGCGCCGGACTCCTGGGTCTCCTGCTAGAGATCAGCATTATTCAGTGGATGTATCGCAGGCCGCTAGATACCCTCCTCGTCACCGTCGGTGTGAGCTTGATCCTTCAGCAGGCCGCGCTTCAGATCTTCCCAGCGCAGGGAGTGCCTGTAGAGAAGCCGAGCTGGCTCAACGGCCAGCTCGCTGTTCTCGGCTACAACTGGCCCCTCCGACAGGTGTTCACCATCGTGCTCGCCGTCCTCTGCGTGGCCGCATTGTTTGCCTGGCTCAAATACACCTCCTTCGGCCGCCGTATCCGTGCAACCGTGCAGAATCGTGATCTTGCAGAGACCAGCGGAGTGCCAACGCGCGCCGTCGACCGCATCACCTTCTTTGTCGGGTCCGGCCTGGCCGGTGTTGCCGGTGTGGCGGCATCCCTTATCGGCGGAACAAACTCGCAGATGGGGGCGCAATACATCATCCCGGCCTTTCTCGTCGTCGTTGCGGGTGGCATCGGCCAGATCAAGGGCACCGTGATCGCCGCATGGGTCGTGGGTGTCGGGATGGCGTTCTTCGCCGACTGGACGACGGGAAGCCTCGCTCAGGTGCTCGCGTTCGTGCTCGTCGTCGTCTTCTTGCAGTTCCGCCCGCAGGGACTCTTCACCGTGCGCACCAGGGGGTTGGCATGACAAAACTGAAACCATGGCTGCCTCTCATCGGCATCGGGGTGTTCGCCACCCTCCTACTGGTCGTCGCCCCGCTGACGCTCAATGCGCACTGGATCAACAACCTCGGCAAGTACTGCGCATTGGCGATCGCCGCGGTCGGCATCGGCCTGGCCTGGGGTCGGGGCGGAATGCTCGTCATGGGCCAGGGCGTCTTCTTCGGGCTGGGTGCCTATGCCATGGCGATGCACCTCACCCTCGAGACGGCTGGCCCAGACAACCTCCCCACGTTCATGATCCTGTATGACCCGCTGGCGGGCCTCCCCGCCTTCTGGGAGCCGTTCCGCAGTGAGGCGTTCACGGTGCTCGCCATCCTGATCCTGCCCGTGATCGTGGCGTCAATCCTCGGCTATGCGCTGTTCAAGCGCCGGGTCAAGGGTGCGTATTTCGCGATCCTCACTCAGGCGCTCGCCGTGGCTCTGGCCGTGCTGATCAGTTCGACGATCCGCGAAACCGGCGGCGACACCGGGCTGAGCGACTTCAAGTATTTCTTTGGCTTCGTCCTCAACGACGAAGACAACAAGCTCATGGTCTACCTCATCGCGGCTGTGTTGCTCATCGTGTGCCTGCTGGTGGTCTGGCAGCTCAACCGGAGCCGGTTCGGTGAACTTCTGATTGCCACGCGTGACGCCGAGGAGCGTGTGCGCTTTCTCGGCTACGACCCCGCCAACATCAAGCTGGTCGCGTTTGTGATCGCGGCCGTCATGGCGAGCATCGCTGGGGCCATGTTTGTGCCACTCGCCGGCATCATCACACCGCAAGAGATCGGAGCCTCCGCCTCGATCCTGATGATTGCTGGTGTGGCACTGGGTGGGCGGGCCTCGCTCTTCGGCCCAGCCCTGGGGGCGATGGCAGTGGGATGGGGGCAGTCCAGCCTCGGTTCAAGCTGGCCCAGTGGGTGGATCTACATCCTCGGAATGGTCTTCATCTTGGTAACCGTCTTCGTTCCCATGGGGTTGTCATCGATCTTCAGCAAGGTCAGTGGTCTGGTGTGGCGACCACGCGCAGCGGCACCCGCGGTATCGGCGCCATACCCGAGAAGGATGGAGTAAAAAATGAATGCTGCACAGGAATCCCTGGTTGTAACCAATCTGCGCGTCGAGTTCGATGGGTTTGTTGCCGTAGACGGAGTCTCGTTCGATGCCCACTCCGGCGAGGTTCGGTTCCTCATCGGCCCCAATGGCGCTGGCAAGACAACCTGCATCGACGCCATTACCGGGTTGTCAAAAGGAACAGGGTCGGCCACGCTCGGCGCTCAAGAACTCTTGGGAAAGCCGGCCCATAAGACGGTGCGACTCGGGGTCGGACGCACCTTTCAGACCGCGAGCGTTTTCGAAGAACTCACGGTCATGCAGAACCTCGACATCGCCGCTGGCCTGCACCGGTCGTCACTCTCGCTCCTGCGAGCCCGCCGGGGACGTGATTCCGCGATCGAAACGGCGCTCGCCGAGACGGGACTCAGCCATGAACTGGCGACTCCTGCAGGCATCCTGTCGCACGGTCAGAAGCAGTGGCTGGAGATTGCGATGCTGTTGGTGCAAGACGCAAAAGTGCTGCTTCTTGACGAGCCGGTCGCCGGCATGAGTCTCGACGAGCGCACCGCCACCGGCGAGCTTTTGGGGCGGATCGCCGCCAATCGTGTCGTGCTTGTCGTTGAACACGACATGGATTTCATGCGCCGGTTTGCGACGAGAGTGACGGTGTTGCACCAGGGCAAAGTGCTCAGCGAAGGCTCTGTCGCTGAGGTGCAGGCCGACCCCCGTGTGCAGGCCGTGTACCTCGGCACCGCGGGCGCAGAGCCTCTCGCGACCATCGGAATGTGAGGACTTCGCATGCTTGAAATGATCGACATTGACGCTGGCTACGGCCAGACCAGTGTGCTCCAGGGTGTTTCGATTCCGAGCTCGCCAAAGGTTGTCGCCGTGCTCGGCCACAACGGCGCAGGCAAGACCACGCTGCTCCGCGCCGCGATTGGCCTCATCCGTCCGACGCGCGGCATCGTGATGTTCGACGGCGACGATGTCACCCACCTGGCGCCCAACCGGCGGGTCAAACGGGGGATGGCCTATGTCGCACAGGGGCAGCAATCGTTCGGTCAGCTGACCACGATGGAGAACCTCCAGCTCGTCGCTGACGGCAGGCGCAACGGCAAAGAGAAGGTCGCCGAAATGCTTGAGCGTTTTCCGGCTCTTCGGCAGTTCGCCACCCGCAAGGCGGGGCTGCTCTCGGGTGGCCAGCGTCAGCAACTGGCTATCGCCAGAGCACTGATCACCGAGCCGAAGCTGCTCATTCTGGATGAACCGACCGAGGGCATCCAGCCCACCATCGTCGCCGAGATTGAGGCCACCATCATCGGGCTCGCCCAGGATGGTCTCAGTGTTTTACTGGTCGAACAGCACATTGGCTTCGCCCTGGAGGCTGCGGAGAAGTATGTCGTGCTCGCATCGGGACGGGTGACACAGTCGGGAGAAGGCGGCACGGTGGCGATGAGCGCGGTCCACGACGCAATGGTGATCTGACCGTGAACGAATCGCTCCCGAAACGCGCGCGAAACACAGCATTGGAAGAATCGTCACATCGCGGATGAGCTGGGGGTGACGACGAGTGGCCCGAGCCGACGACGCGCGCGCGGCCGCCGAGGACAGTCTCGAGGATTACGCATTCCGCTACGTTCCCCGGTCGTTCCGACGGTGGAGCGCGCTATCCATCGGCGGCACCGCGCTCGGCTCGATCGCATTTCTCGCTGACTTTTCAATTGGGGCGAGCATCGGCCTCCAGCACGGCACCGCCAACGCGGCCCTCGGAATCTTGCTGGCATCCGTCATCATCTTTGCCGTCGGCATGCCGGTGGCGTTCTACGCTGCGCGCTACAACCTCGACCTTGACCTCATCGCGCGCGGGTCTGGCTTCGGCTACTACGGCTCGATCATCACCACGGTCATCTTCGCCGGATTCACCTGCATCTTCTTCGCCCTTGAGGGGGCGATCATGGCGCAGGGGCTGCAGGCCGCCACCGGCATACCGCTTGCCGCCGGGTACCTCGTATCGACCGTGGTCGTCATCCCCATTGTCATCTTTGGGATGCGGGCGCTGGAACGCTTGCAGTTCTGGACAACCCCGCTCTGGCTCGCACTCGCGCTGCTGCCGCTGATCTGGATCGTCTTCACGCAGCCCGACACGGTCACCGACTTTCTCGGATTCCCCGGCGCGGACGGCGGCACGGTGCGCTTCAGCGCGATTGTCGCGAGCGCGTCGGTCTGCTTCGCGCTAACGCCTCAGCTGGCGGAGCAAATCGACTACATCCGCATCATGCCGCCGCGAATCGCATCGAACCGCAGGTCGTGGTGGGCGTCGTTTCTCTTTAGCGGCCCCGGATGGGTGCTTTTCAGCGGCACCAAACAGCTCATCGGTGTCTTCCTCGCCGTCTACCTGGTGACGAAGGTCGATCCCACGATCGGGGATAAGGCCGTCGAGCCGGTCAAACAGTTTCTCGGAATGTACCAATCGCTATTGCCGGATTGGATCGC
This sequence comes from Salinibacterium hongtaonis, assembly GCF_003065485.1. GTDB lineage: Bacteria > Actinomycetota > Actinomycetes > Actinomycetales > Microbacteriaceae > Homoserinimonas > Homoserinimonas hongtaonis. Next base: position 1,063,042 of record NZ_CP026951.1, on the reverse strand, counting down.
CCTCTGCCTTGCCCTCATCCTGATCGTCGTCGCGCAGGTCAAGATCAATGTCACGAATGCCTATTCGGGCTCGCTCGCCTGGTCGAACGTCTACACGAGAGTTCGCAAGCGCTACCCCGGTCGGGCCGTGTTCGTGGCCTTCAACCTGGCCATCGCCCTGGCGCTCATGCTCATGGACGTGTTCAGCCTGATCTCGTTCGTGCTCAGCCTGTATGCGAACGTGGTGATGGCCTGGCTGGTCACTATCTCGGCCGATATCGCCATCAACAAATATCTGCTCAAACTTTCGCCCCTCTTTCCCGAGTTTCGGCGAGGGATGCTGCACAATTGGAACCCGGTGGGGCTGACCTCTGTCGGGCTGGCCTCCCTGTTGTCGCTGGCCTGCTTCGCTGGCCTTTTTGGGCCGGCGCTGCGGCCATTCTCCGTGCTGATCGCGATCGGAGTCACCCTCGTGGTGACTCCCCTCATGGCCCTCCTCACTCGCGGTCGGTATTACCTTCGGCGCCAGAGCGACGGAATCCCCTCCCCCATCCTCGATAGCGAGGGCAACCCTTCCGGGCAACGGCTGCGCTGCCACGTGACCGGCTATATGTTCGAGCGGCCCGATATGATGGTCTCGGCCGAACGGGGGCCGCACGGAGAGATTCAATTCATTTCGTCGCTCGCTCTGACGCTCGATCGCTCCGGCCGTTACGTGCTTCCGCCAGAGCCTGGCGAGCTACCCGGAGCCGGGATACGGAAGTAGGAGGAGGCGTGGTGGAAAAGCCGGTTGATACCGAGGCGGCGATCCTCGAAAGCGCGGTCGCTCTCCTGCGAGAGCGCACGTTCGAGGACATCACCTATCTGGATCTCGCCGAGGCCGCTGCGGTTTCGGAGCGCACGATCTACCGTCGTTTTCCGACGCGGTCACACCTGTTGGAGGCGCTGGCGCGGTGGATCGAGTCCCAACAGTTTCCACTCCCCCAGATTCGCACGCCAGAGGAGTTTCGCGCTGCTGTCCGCGAGCGATTCCGCGCCTATGAGAGGGCGCCCGGTTGCGCCTTCGTGGCGGCGCGCGGCGCCTCGCTCTCCCCCACCATGGAGTCTGCGCCGACTCCGCTTGCTCGGGCCGTTTTTGCCATGCTCACCACCGCAGCACCGACTCTCAACAGCCGAGATACTCAGCGCATAGCGGCGACCGCACAGTACTTCGCCTCCCCGATCTTTTGGGCTCGGATGCGCACCGGGTTCGACATGAACGCTGATGAGACGTTCGAGGCGTTTGATCGGGCCATGAGCCGGGCCATGGCGATAGTGCCCCAGGTCAGTTGGGCTTCGTAGTGGCCGATGCCAGCTCCGCTCCGGAGCTCTCTCCCACCCAGGTGGCGATCCTCACTGCCTACTGCGAGCTGATTGAGGAGGTAGGCACCGACGATGTTTCGTTCCGCCTCATCGCCCTGCGCGCGGGTGTTGGGGAACGAACCGTCTTTCGGTACTACCCCACCCGCGTCGACCTGCTCCTGGCGACCTCGGCGTGGATCGAGAGAACCATTTTTACCCGGCAGGAGTCGGACTCTATCTTTGACGTGCCCATCGCGATCCACGAGGCGATGGAGGCTTACGACCGCCGCCCGGAACTCGCACACGTCGTGGCCGAAACAGCAATGCGGGGAGTGAACGGCTCCGAGCCTGCGCCGCATAGGGATCGCTTCGATGCTCTCCTGCGCGCCGAGGTACCGTCGCTGAGCGAACCGGAGCGACGCCTCCTCGTAGCCGCGCTGTGCCACCTAGATTCTTCAGCGACCTGGGTGACCATGCGCAGAGAAGTCGGCATGCACGGTCGAGATATCGCCGATGCCGCCCGGTGGGCGGCAGAGTCGCAACTCGATCCGATCCGCGCCGCCAGCTAGGGTCGCCCCGCAACCGTTGGTCGGTAGCGCCACCACACAACGACGGCAAGCCCCGCGAGTGCGACCACCGCGGCCAGCGACGCGATATCGCCCAGCATGACAACGCCGAGAGCCCCAACTCCGCCGCCCCCCGCGAGGGCACCCCACAGCAGTAGCGGTCTGCGCCACGCCGAGCCCGCCCCACGGCCCGTCATCGCATCCGCGATTCCGATGCCGAGGGTCACGAGCGTGCCGGTCGCATAGGTGACGGCGATGCGAGCTCTACCCTCCGCGAGAAACAGCGTATTGAGAATGCCCATTGCCGCCGCGACGACCACGAAACGCCACGAGGACGCCCACGGCGTTAGCCCCCACACCGTCGAAGCCAGCATCGCTCCTGCCGCCATCCAGAGGATGAGAGATTGCGGATGGCTAGCGTGCAGGGCATTCAGAAGCGCCCCGGCGATGACGCCCAGCACGAACGCTCCCACGAGACTCAAGCCGAAAAGCGCGAAGCCAAACTCGCCCTCCACAAGCCCGACCGCCGCCTGCGTCGAGTTGCCGCTCATAAACGACACAAAGAGGCCGCCCGTTCCCAAGAACCCGATTGCGTCGACGTAGCCCGCAACAGCGGCCAGGGCCGTAGATAGCGCCAAGCCGCGGCGAGACACACTGCGCATCGGAGACTCCTCCCACCCCTAGGCCCCTCACTGAAGGTTGCCGAACAGCTCCATGATCTGTGGACCCATCTCGACCTGAGTCAGCAGGATTCGGAACGATCCGTCTGGGTTGATGAAGAAGTCCGTGCCCTGACCTCCCGACCAACCATAACGCCCGGCATGCTCACCCTCGGTCACTACTGCGACGCCGAGGCCCCACCCTGTGCCCTTCCAGAAGCCGGGAAAAATGAAGCTGTCAGGCGTCTTGATCGCGGCGGGCACCTGGTCGGTTCGCAGCTGCTCGACAAGTTCCGGATCAAGGAAGGGGCGGCCGCGGTGACGGCCGCCTGAGGCTAGCATGAGGGCGAACTCCGCATAGTCGGCTGCCGTCGACACCAGTTCAGCGTGGCTGAGGTCGAAGGGCGCCGGCTCAACATAGAACCCGGCACCGGCGGGCTCGACCTCCACGAGGCCGCGCTCCTGGTCATGCCGGTAGGCAGCGGGCAGCCGGTGGGCTTTCTCACGCGGAACCACGTGGCCCGTGTCAACCATGCCGAGCGGGTCGAAGAGACGCTGGCGCAGGTGGTCATCCAATGACGCATCGACGACGCGGGAGAGAAGGATCCCCAGGATGCCGAACGAGTGGTGGTAGCGCCACCCGGCGCCCGGCTGGAACATCAGAGGCAGCGAGGCCATCGCATCCAACCAGTCCTGTGCCCCCATCGCCACCGGTTCCGCACCCGCGTCGGTGCGGTTCTCGCGCATCGCGTCCTGGAGGGGCGACGGTGCGGTGGTTGCCCCGTATCCCGACGTGTTTGTCAGCAGGTGACGCACGGTGATCGGCGTCGCAGCCATGGTGTCGGATAGCGGCGACTCCGGTGTGCGCAGCACGCGGCGATCCGCAAGTTCGGGCAGCCACGTCTCGACCGGGTCATCCAGGGTCAGACGCCCAGCCTGCACGAGTTGCAGGGTCGCAACCGCCAGAATCGGCTTGGTCATCGACTGGATGCGCACGATGGCGTCTGCGGAGAGGTCTCCTGCGGCGAACGTCTCGACAGGGCCGTCCACGGAGCCGGCGGCCACGACGATGCCCGGTGCCGTGCCACGCGCGATGTGCGCGTCCAAGGTTTGCAGTGTGCTCACTGTGCCTCGAGTCGAAGTTTGAGTCTGTTCTTCTGGCCCTCCATTAGACCGCGACCGTGGGCGCGGGGCAAGGGTGGCGGATTAGCTCGCGCGCGAGGCTTGGTGCCCTCGCGAACAAATATCGGCGAGAGGGAACCTTTCGCCCAGTGCCGGACACTACAGGTATGAGAAACACCGCAACCGACGCCGAGGAATGGCAGTTGGCCCTGGCCGGAGACGGCGAAGCTTTCGCTCGCATCTTCGACCGGCATGAACAAAGAGTATTTCGCCACAGCCTCGCGCTCGTGCCCACGCTTGACGACGCGAAGGATGTTGTGGGCATCACCTTTCTCGAAGCGTGGCGCAAGAGAGCGAGCGTGCGATTCGTTGACGATTCACTACTCCCCTGGCTGTTGGTCACCGCGGGACACTCTGCGCGCAACGTGTCCCGATCTGCCCGGCGTTACCGGGATCTGCTTGAGCGGGTTCCTCCGGGGCTGACCGTCGAGACAATCGACGACGACGACGGTCCGGCGCTCAGCGCTTTGAGTGAGCTCACACAACCGCATCGGGACGTCGTGACCCTCTGCGTGATCGAAGGTCTGACCGAGGCAGAGGCTGCGCAGATGCTGTCCGTTCCGGCAGGGACCGTTAAGTCCCGCCTCCACCGAGCAAAACGGCGACTTGCCGCCCAACTCTCCCCCGTACTGGCCAACTCTGAAGTTAGGACACCGCTATGACCCTCACTAGCCCTCAACGCACTGCTCTGCGTGCGATTGTCAAAGAGACCGTCGAGACCCCGACGCGCCGATCCCCACGAGCAGTGATGCTGGCCGTCGCGACACTGCCTGTGGCGGCAGCGATCATCGCGGCAAGCGTCGTGCTGCCCGGGGCGGGTCCCGCCGCTCACGCCGCCGAGGTGCTTCGCGCTGCCTCCGAGCAGACGGTTGAGGCCGCAGACCCGATCATCGCCGCTGGCCAGTACCTAAAGGTAACGACCGAGGCAGCCTACTTCGCCGGTGAATCCGATGCGAACGGCAACATCACCGGCTACCTGGCTCCCTCGACAACCGAGGTGTGGGTGCCGGGCGACAACGCGCAGAACTGGGTGCAACGCGTGACCTCCCGACCGGCGACAGAGTTCTTCGGCCAGGGGGCCAAAGAGGCGGCCCAGCGTGACTGGGAATCCGCACTGGCCCGCGGAGTGGTGCAGGTCACGCGCGCCGCGAACGGCGAATTCGTGGAGGTGCGCGAGCTGGGTGGCGAGGTTGATCTCGGCGATCTTCCGGACACCCCGCCAGCTGCTCTTGCCTACCTTCGCTCCGGCTCCGGCTCCGGCTCCGACACCAGCGACGAAGCTGCACTCGGCTTCGCAGCGCAGCTCTTGTGGGAGGGCACCATGACCGCGTCACAACGCGCCGTGCTCTACGAAGCGATCGCGTTGCTTCCGAGCATCCGAATCACCCACGACACCGCCGTGCTCGACGGACGGACAGGAACCGCCTTCAGCGTCGAACCGACTGGCGCCCACGACCGCCTGGAGATCATCATCGACCCCGCCACCGGGCGCTACATCGGAGAACGACAGGTCACCACGACAGCGATGGGCGCGGTCCCCGCCGGCACGACAGTGTCGTACACCGCAGTGAAAACGCAGGTCGTCAACTCGGCCCCATAACCCGACAGGTTCTTCTTCTCGCTCATCGCGAAGCGGCCTCGGAGGGCACGACCACTAAAGTAGCTCCCCGCCGCATTCTCGTCCGCCCCCATCAGCAAGCGCGTCTCACGGCGCTCCTGATGGGGGCGGACGTGTGCGCGGCACCCGTACCATTCAGCGGGACCCGAGTTGGCCCGCCCGGCTGCTCTACTGCAGAGTCGCACAGCACACCTTCGGATGGTGCGGTTCGATAGAGAGGTTGACCAATGACACAAGGAAGTGACGATGTGGCCGGCAACGACCACCACCGCGCACCCAGCGACGAGCCCGACGAGTCGATCTTCGGGGCCACCAGCACGGTGTTCACGGTGCCCGAGTTGAACGCGGACGCGCCCGCCGAGCCCTTGCCGCTCAGGGTGCTCTCCCGAATCGAGGTCGTCATCGGCGTGACCCTGTTCGGCCTCATCTTCATCGGCGTGATGTATCAAGTGCTCGGCCGATACGTACCTGAGGTGGCGTGGATCGGAGCGGGTGAGATGGCGCTCCTCTCCATGGTCGCGATGACGTTCATCACGATGGGCTACCTCGTCGGCCGCAACGGACATGTCGTGATCGAGGTGTTCGATGGCGCGCTCCGCGGTCGCAGGCTGTTCGTCGCACTCCGTGTTATCTCGGCCGTGATCATGGTGATCACGTGCATCGCACTCGCCTACGACGCCTACAACAAGGTCGATGCGGAGTGGGGCCGCCGAAGTGCCGCGTTGGGTATCCCGCTGGGCGCGCTGTACCTCTTCGCCCTGTTCGGCGGCATCTCCTCGGGCATCCACTCGGCCTGGAAGATTCCACACGCCCACCGTCCGGAGCGCCAGCTCGAAATCTCCGAGATGGAGGGCTGAGCGGTGGATCTGTGGCTCTACGTCGTTCTTCTCATCGCGCTTCTCCTGCTCCGCGTTCCCGTCGCCTTCGCGATGATCGGGCCGAGCATGCTCTACTTCTATACCAACGGCTTGTCGGCGGGGTACGCGGCGACCTCTATCGTGAACGGCATCAACAGCTTCCCGCTGCTCGCAGTGCCGCTGTTCATCTTTGTCGGGACGACCGCGAACCACCTGGGGATCGCCACGCGCCTATACGACTTCGCGCGCGCCCTGCTCCCGCGCCTGCCTGGCAACCTCGCCTACGTCAACCTCACGACGGCGGTCGGGTTCTCCTGGATCAGCGGTTCGGCACTCGCTGATGCTGCATCGTCCAGCAAGGTTCAGGTGCCGCAGATGCTCAAGGCTGGGTACCCGTACGGTTTCTCGGCTGGACTGACCGCCTCGAGCTCGCTGCTGAGCACGGTGATGCCCCCGAGCATCCCCGCGGTGCTGTTCGCGGCGACCGCGTCGATCTCGACTGGAGCCCTGTTCGCCGGGTCGGTGCTTCCCGCCGTGCTCATGGCGGTCGGTCTGGCGGTGTACATCGCCATCTGGGTGCGCTTACACCCGGAGATCGCGGGCGGTCGCCCATTCGAGGGCGCCGTGCTCGCCAGGGCGTCGGTGCGGGTGATCGGCCCGATCCTGATGCCGGTCATCATCCTCGGCGGAATCTTCAGCGGGTGGTTCACCCCGACGGAGAGCGCCGGGATCGCGTCGGCCTTCGTGCTGTTGCTTGGTGCTATCTACCGCACCCTCACGTTGCGACGCCTCTGGGCCGCCACCAAAGAGACCGTCATCATGTCCGGCGGCGTCCTGCTCATTCTCGGCGCCTCCAACCTCCTCGGGCAGGTGCTGACCCGCGAGCAGGTGTCGCGCAATCTCGGTGAGGCCCTCACCTCCCTCACCGACAATCCGCTGGTCTTCCTTCTGCTCCTGAACGTGCTGCTGATTTTGCTCGGAATCTTCCTTGAGGCCCCGCCCGTGATCCTGATTCTGGTGCCCATTCTGCTGCCGATCGCCGCCGAATACGGCATCGACCCCGTGCATCTCGGCGTCATCATGATCGTGAACCTCATGATCGGGTCTCTCACACCGCCGGTGGGTGCCGTTCTGTTCGTCGTCGGGTCGATCACTCGCAAACCGATGGGCGAGCTCTTCCGCGGCGTGCTGCCGTTCCTCATCCCGCTGGGAATCGTGCTTCTCCTCCTGACCGTCTTCCCTGGAATTGTGACCATCGTGCCGACGTGGCTGGGCCTGTGATGGGCTCGGCGACGCCAAGAAAGGATGCCCTGTGACCCGCAAGCTTTATGTGCTCAATGGTCCAAACCTCGACATGCTCGGACAGCGCGAGCCAGAAATGTACGGCGTCGCGACGCTACGCGACGTCGAGGCCGTGTGCGCGAGGGTTGCCGCTGAAGTCGGGTTCGACCTCTTCTTCGCGCAGTCCAACGCCGAGCACGAGATCATCGATTGGCTGCACGATGCGTACCGCGACGCGGCCCCGGTGGTGATCAATCCGGCGGGACTCAGTTTCCGGTCCGTTCCGGTGCTCGACGCCCTAAGCATGCTGCGCAGTCCGATCGTGGAGATCCATCTCACCAACATCCACGCTCGGGATGAGGCGCATCGCCACTCGCTCATGTCGCCGGTCGTCGACACCGTGATCGCCGGCGCCGGCGTGCTCGGCTATGAACTCGCAATCCGCGCCGCCAACAGCCTCTCGGCGGCCGCCGAGAACTGACCGTTCCACTCGTCGGGACTGACTTTTACAATCCCGACTCGCCCCACCAGAGTTCGATACAGCACTCGCGCGATGATGCGCGTAACAGAAGGAGAATCACATGGTCACAAGGATGAATCGTCGAGGCATCATCGCAGGCTCCGCGTTTACAGCAGTCGCACTGGCGATGACGGGGTGCAGCGCGGGCGGCAACAGTGCCGCCCCCGCCGACGGGGACAACCCCGTCACGCTCACGGTGTCAATCACGCAGAATGAGCAGACGCCGAACTACTACTGCGGCGTGGAACTACTCAAGGAGCGCCTTGAGGACGCCGACATGGGCTTCACCGTCGACCTGTACCCGTCCAGCCAGCTGGGCCCGCACGCCGACCGCTTTCCGATGGTGCAGTCGGGCGACATCGACATCGACCTCCTTGGAGGGTCCGAGCTCGCCACCACGTTCCCGGCAATCGAGGCTGTGGATGCCGCCTACGCGTTCGACGACGTCGACCACGCTTTTGCCTGGATTGACGAGGACGCGGACGAACTGTTCACCGCATTCCATGAACAGACCGGCGTGCAGATCCTTGATGGCTGGTTCTTCGGCAACCGCACATTTACGACGAAGGACCTCGAGGTGCGCAGCCCCGACGATCTCAAGGGCGCGCCGATTCGCTTCCCGAATTCACCCGGCTTCCTCGCCAACGCCGAGGCGCTCGGCGTGACAAACCCCGTCGCGGTTGCCGTCGAGGAGCTCTACACGGCACTGCAGCAGGGTATTGCGGCGGGCCAGGAGAACCCGATTCCGGCGACGCATTCCTCGAGCTACGACGAGGTGCTCAACGTGGCCGTGCTCAACAACCACAACGTGGGTCTCCAATTCCCGCTGGTCAGCGACAAGACCTTCGAGAAAATGAATGACGAGCAGGCCGAGCTTCTCAAGCAGACGATCCGCGACATCCGCCCGGAGAACCGGCAGTGCGTCGAGGATGAGACCGAGGAAATCCTCGACGGTTACCGCGCCAACGACGGGTTCACCGTCATCGAGCAGGACGAGATCGACATGGAGGCCTTCATCTCCAAGGCCGAGGCGCACTTCTCCGAGTACTACTCGGGCGACACCCTCAAGGCCTACAAGTCAATCCGTGCGGCGGCTAACTGATCCGACCGCGACACAGAACGGCCGAGGCGTGAGCCCCGGCCGTTCTGTGTTTTGTGAAGTCCGGGTCGACCCGGCGCGATCCAGCCCCAGCCAGCGAGTGCTGGCAGTCCGCCTCAGGAGTCGTCGCCCACCATTCGACTGACCGCTGCCGCGGTCTGCCGCACGGGCGTGGAGGTGCGCACCGGATCGAGAGAATCCAACATGCCGCTCATGGCGATCACGGCGACGGCGGAACCGTGTGCAAGCACCGGCGCAGCGACGCATACGTGCTCGTCGTTGCCTGTGTGGTAGACCGTGGCCACGCCCGCCTTCCGAATACGATCCCGACTCGCGGCTCGATCCGAATCCTGGTCGGGGTCGATGCCCGCCTCACGGGGCGTAAAGGCTTCGATCGCCGCTCCGAGCGCCGTCGCTGTGGCTGTCAATCGCGCACCGACCCGCGGTACCTCGCGTCGGTGGTCGTTGCCACTGACGTTCGCGATGATGATCACATCGTCACCGTCGGGCATTGCTAGGTGCACGTGGTGTCCGGTTGCCCGGCACAGCTGGATCATCGCGGGCAATGCCAAGCGCCGTAGGCGCTGCGCCGGGTCGACGTTTTGCCCCAGCTCAAAGAGACGTATACCCAGGTACAGCACGCCGTCTATGCGGTCTAGGAGACCCTGCTCGACGAGGTCTGCGGTTATCCGCGACACGGTCGATTTGGGAAGATTGGCGCGCCGAGCGAGCTCAGATACACCCTGGCCCTCACCATCGTCTCCGAAGGCATCGAGGATCGCCGTCAGGCGATCGAGAACACTGACGGACTCGGTCCAACGGGCCGTGCGCATAACTCAGGCAGTGGCGGCGAGCTGCCGCGAAAGCGAGAGGCTGGCTGCGCGCACCAGCGGTGCGATGTTGTCCACACGCATGCTATCCCTGGGCCCGGCGACTGAAATGGCGCCAAGCACTGTGCGGTCGGGCGCGATAATCGGACTGGCGACCGCGACGACACCACGGTAGGAAAGGCCGAGGTCTGTTGCCAGCACCGAGGTGCGCACGTCGACGAGTTCGTCGCGGAAGCGTTCGGCGTCCTCATCGACCAGCGATGCGCTCACCCGGTCCACAACGCTCTGGTCGGCGCAGAAGGCGAGAAAGGCCTTGCCGCTGGCGGTCGTGAGCGCGGGCGATCGCATGCCTGCGTGCGCGGAGAGCATCGGGAGCCGGCCCTGCACCGCGGCGATGGAGACCATGTCGAGGCCCTGCTGCACCCACAGTCCTACACGCTCGCCGGTGCGCTCCGAGAGTCCGCGCACCGTGGGCGCAGCTACGGAAAGGATCCGCCGGGGAAGCACGGCTCGTGCACCGAGCTCGAAAAGCCGTAAGCCAAGGGTCACGCCGCCGTCCGCACGCGCGAGGTAGCGCTGCTCGACCAGCTCCGAGACGAGCCGAAAGACCGTTGATTTGGGCATCCCGGTGATAGCAACGAGCTCCGCAATGCTGCGTGCGCCCTCGGTGCCCTTGACCGCGTCAAGGATTGCGATGAATCGGTGGAGCACTGTTGCAGGACGCGCGAGCGGGTCTGTGTTGGTGTGACCGTCAATACTCGCCATCGAGGGACCTTCCGCGGGCCGACGGACGCCAGCCCTGATTGTTCCGAATCTATCGCTCGGGTCATAATCCTGTAAAGAAGGCCGCGGTGCGAGCGGCACGCCACCGGCACTCGTGTCCTTGTGGTTGTGAACTTAGGCAGTAAGCCCCCAGCGCTCACCCCCAGTACGTGCCTGGAGTTGCACCTCCCGTAGCGTTATGTGATCCAGTGGACTCACATCCCGCCCCCCTCAGGAAGGCCCCGCTCATGTTTTCGTCCTTCGTTCCGCCGCGCCGAGTCAAGATCGGTCACGCGGCATCGTTCGTGGGCACGACACCGCGGGCGATCCGTCACTATCACCAGATCGGGTTGCTCGCCGAGCCAGAACGGGGAAGCGACGGCCGCCGTCTTTACGGCTACGAAGAGATGATCCGGCTGCTGTGGATCCGCAAGATGGCCGACGCGGGGATCGCCCTGGACGACATCCGTGACGCCTTTGCCGACACGGCTGCTGCCGGTGCCGACAGCGACCGGGACGTCGCGGGCATCCTGGAACGGCTGGAGAGAACGCTCGCCACCCAGGAAGCAGAGCTGCGGCGGCAGCGGGCGGCCGTGCAGCGCATGCGCAAGCAAGGAAGCAGGATGGGTCTGCTCTCCGATTTCGTCGCCAGCCGCCTCGAGGATCTGCCGGGAGGCTCCCTGCGCCAGGCGGACCTGGATAACCTGCTGGTCATGGAGCGGATATTCAGCCCGCTCGGTGCGGCCGTCAACGCCACCCGTTACATCGCCCTAGCTACCCATCCGAGTCTGCGAGAGGCATCCGACCGCGTTGATGCCGCCGAGGCGGCACTCGACGACACGGTCGCTGTCGACGACCCCCGAGTGGCACAGGTGGCTGCCGAGCGGCACGCTTTCGAACAGGCACTGCAAACAGCGATCGAGGATTCCGGCCTGGCGGCGGAGGATGAGGCGCTCTTCGACGCGTGGGACGCTCAGCACCCCGTCACCGCCGACAGTGAGGGCGCGGCCTGCTCTGGCACAGGGCAAGGGGCCATGGGCGCCTTAGCTACCGCTGCAAAAATGATGCCCTACGACTACTCCCCGGCCCGCCTGCGATGCATGGAACTGACGGCAGAACTCGACGCTCGCGAGTCAGCCGCTTCGTAGACGCCGGACAAATTTGTGTGCGGAATCAGTGTTCCGGCGCGTAGAGCTGAAGGATGACGTGAAGTTCGGTGATGGAGTACTGCTCGGCACGATCCACGCGGGAGCGCCGATCCAGAACCGAGTCAAACCTGACCCCGTCCACACGTCATGCCGCTGGCTTCGACTCCTTGGCGTGGCCCATCGTGGCCGCAGCCTCAAGCGCTGCCACGACGAGATGACTCAGATCGATGGACACTGTCGGCGGCAAGGTGATGTCGCTCGGTCGGATTTCGTACATGGATTGCCTCCTGTGGTGGCCAGTCGCAGGCCGTCAGCCCGTCGTGCTCCCGGCGAGGGTTCCGGCGCGCGCGAGCACATCCAGTTGGGCAGGGTTGTACAGTGCCGCGAGCGCTTCAACGAACGTGTGTTGCGTGACACGCGGCCCCCGAGAGAGGTGCTTGACCGGGTTCGTCAGCCATGGATAGTCGACCAGGTGCCGGGCAAGGATCGGCGCGAGGTCAGCAGCAAGCCGTTCTCGCGTTTCCTCATCTGCATCCGCTGGCAGGGTATCGATCGCTGACCCGGCGTCGCTGCTATTGGCATCGAACTCCACCATCCGCCGCAAATCGGTCATCGCGTCGGCATCGTAGAGTCGGTTCGTGATGTGGAGCATCGACTTGTCTGACTCCGACAGTCGTGCTGCGACAGCCACGAAGCCGGCGGGGGCGTCGGTGGGCGCGTCATAACGCAGGATCGCTGCGATATCGGCACGCGCCCGTTGCAGTCGCACGATACGCGACTTGAGCTCCGCACTCTGCTCCTTCAGCATCGTCGTCGTGTTGACCCCGCCCGCTCCGACATCGGCGATCTTACCCAGCGGCACGCCAAGGTCCACCAACCTCAGGATCCGCAGTAGGCGCACCAACTCATCGGTGCCGTACTGCTTGTATCCGTTGTTACTGCGTTCCGGCTCGTCCAGCAGACCAATTCGGTGGTAATGCCGAATGGCGTTTACGGTCGTTCCTGCGATCTCAGCGAGCTCACGCGTACTCCATGCCACGGTCTCATCCTCCTTACTGAGGAATTCGCGTTTCGCCGACGTTCAGGCTCAACATGATGGAGGCGAGCGCAGCGGCAAGACTGATTGGCCCCTCCAGCGGAGTCGCCGAATCATCGGTCGTGACAGATCCCATGGTCTTCTCCTTCGATCGAGGTTTGATGCCTTCAGCCTCATTCAGAGAGGCATCACCTCGCGTCGGTGAAAAGCACCGAGCGGCGCACCCGGTCGGTGCGATGAACTACGTAGAAGCTTCGAGTGGGGGTGACAAAGTGCTCCGGGCACGCGGTTGATCCAGATACACACCCGTATTCGCCGGTGTCGATTCGCCGGTGTCGGCGATATATGGTGTGGTACACATACTTCGGTTCCAGGAACTGTCTATCTCTGAACGGGAGCGAACGTGTCGAAGCTTCTGGGTAGGCGCCTGGAGTGCCGCGAGGTGGAGCAGTTGCTCGTCGAGGCGCAAGCTAGCCGCAGCGCGGTGCTCGTCGTGCACGGCGACGCGGGAATGGGCAAGACGGCGCTACTGGAGCATCTCCGCGATGCGGCGGTTGCCTCTCGATTCCGCGTGGAGTCCTCGACGGGTATCGAGGCGGAGACCCAGTTCGCGTTCGCCGGGCTTCATCAGTTCTGCGCCCCGTTTCTCGAGCACCTCAGCGCACTACCCGAGCCGCAGCAGATAGCTCTCGGAGTCGCCCTGGGCATGCGAAGCGGTCCGGCGCCGGACAGGTTTCTCATTGGACTCGCCACTCTCAACCTGGTCGCCGAGGGCGCCGAGCAGGACCCGCTGCTCTGTCTTGTCGACGACGCCCAGTGGCTGGACCAGGCTTCTGCCGAAGTTGTGGCATTCGTGGCCCGGCGGGTTGATGCCGAGCGGCTGGCAATGGTGTTCGGCGTGCGCGATGTCGGCGGCGTTCCGAGCGTCTTCTCTGGCCTGCCGGGGCTCAAGTTGACCGGACTCGACGGTGCGGCTGCGCGCAGGCTGTTGGACACCGCTTTTCTAGCGCCGTTGGACAATGAGGTACGCGAACGGATCATCGCAGAGGCACGAGGCAACCCCCTTGCGCTCCTGGAGCTTCCCGCGAACGTCGCGGCAGCGAGGCTTGCGGGCGGATACGCACTGCCGGATCTGTCGGATCTTCCGGGCCGCATCGAGCACGGATTCCAACGTCGTTCGAATGACTTGCCCGAGGCGACGCAGTTGCTGCTGCTCGCCGCCGCGGCCGAACCGACCGGAGACCCGGTGCTGCTCTTCCGCGCAACCACCGAGCTCGGTATGGATTCGGGGTCAGCCGCACCCGCAGAAGCCGCCGGACTGATTGAGATTGATTCTCGGGTGCGATTTCGCCACCCCTTGGTGCGCTCGGCCGTGTATCGATCCGCGAATCCCGCGGATCGTCGCCGCGTACACAGCGCCTTGGCCGCCGCCACTGACGCCGACCTCGACCCCGACCGACGCGCATGGCACCGCGCTCAGGCGGTGCGGGGGGTCGACGAGGAGGCAGCCGCAGATCTGGAGCGTTCGGCAGGGCGGGCGCTCGCTCGCGGCGGCTACGCCGCGGCCGGCGCGTTCCTGCAGCGGTCAACGGAACTCACCCCTGAGGTGGCGGATCGCACCAGGCGCGCGCTGGAAGCGGCGCAGGCGATGCATAGCGCCGGCGCATCTCAGGCGGCGTTGGACCTGCTCACGACGGCTGAGGGCGGCTCGCCCAATGCGCTGGAACGTGCTCGCATCCAACTGCTGCGCGCCCAGATCGCGTTCCATATCAATCAGGTGGCAGAGGTGCCGGAGATGCTGGCGGATGCCGCTGCAACACTTGCCTCGTCCGACCCTGCTCTGTCTCGTGAAACGTATCTGCACGCACTGGATACAGCGATTATCAACGGACTGCCAAAGGTGGCGCTCATTGCCGACCGCGCTCTCGCCGCGCCGACTGTCGCCCCTCCCCGGCCGGTAGACCTGCTCCTTGACGGCCTCGCGGTGACAATTGTGCGCGGGGTCGAGGCGGGCACCCCCCGTCTGCGGCTGGCATTAGACGCGCTGAGCCAGTCAATCAACGAGGGCACCGTTGTGGAAGGTGGCAGCCAGCCGTGGCTTTGGCTGGCAAGCCGACTTGCGGTCGGAATCCTCGATGAGGAACGAGCTCATCAGCTCGCCGAATACGATGTCACCTTGTCGCGCAGTACGGGGGCACTGGCACGACTGCCTGCCGCATTGGTTTTCCATGCCCACGTCTTGACGTTCAGCGGCAAGATCGCCCGTGCGGATGAGCTGGGCGCCGAGGCCGAGATTGTCACGGAATCGACTGGCGGATTTCGGCTGCGTCGTATCCGAGCGGTGCTGGCCGCGTGGCGCGGAGACCGTGCCCTCGTAGCAGAGTCAAATGACCTCACGCTCCGTGACGAGCGCGTTCCCGAGGGGAGCGGAGAAGCGGCATTGGCGCACTATGCAAGCGCCGTGCTCCACAACGGACTCGGCGATTATTCGCTCGCGCAACGTGCTGCAGCGAAGACGTGTGACTCTGCCGAGCTTTCGCTCAGCACCATCGGCTTACCCGAGTTGATCGAAGCGTCCGTTCGTGCGGGCGACCAGGAGAGCGCGGCCCACGCTCTCGAGCGTTTCAGTTCGCGAGCCCGCGCCTCTGGTTCTGCTTGGGCCCTCGGGCTTGAGGCGCGTTCCCGCGCCTTGACCATCACTGGTGCTGCCGCAGAAGAGCACTATCTCGCAGCAATCGCGCATCTCAGTGGGACGAGAATCGCTCGCGAGGCCGCTCGCGCCCATCTGGTCTACGGCGAATGGTTACGCCGTGAAGGGCGCCGTCAAGAGGCACGTGATCATCTTCGTACCGCCCACGAGCTCCTGTCAGACATGGGCGTCGAAGCCTTTGCCGAGCGAGCCGCGCGCGAGCTGCATGCCACCGGCGAGCATGCGCGAAAGCGGACTGCCCGTCCGAGCGACGAACTCACGGCCCAGGAACTGCACATCGCACGACTGGTTGCCACTGGCGCGACGTCGCGGGAGGTCGGCAGCCAGCTGTTCTTGAGTCCGCGCACGATCGAGTCCCACCTGCGCAACATCTTCCGCAAACTCGAGATCACGTCACGCCGGCAACTCAAAGAGCTGCAGCTCACCTGAGTGCACGCTTATGCGTCGTTCATCATGTTCCAATAGGACTGGAGCAACCGGATGTGCTGACCGCCATCGACAGGAACGATGGCACCCGTGACCCATCTCGCTTCCTCCGAAAGGAGGAAGGAGACCACCATCGCGATGTCCTCCCCGTTGCCGAGTCGTGCGAGAGGCGTACGAGTGAGGAACTCGTGACGCATCCGGTCTGTCAGGATCGAATCGAGCATTGGCGTCTCGGTCGAACCGGGTGCGATGGAGTTCGCCCGAATCCGATGAGGTCCCCACTCCAGCGCGAGACTGTTGGTGAGCTGCACCACCCCGGACTTGGCCGCGCTGTATGCGGCGATGCCTTCTGACGGCGCCTGCCAGTTCAGGGAGCTCACATTCACGACGGCGCCCGGGCCACCGGCCGCGATGAGACGACGACCGAACTCCTTGCTCACGAGGAAGGTTCCCTTCAGCACGACATCCACAATGCGATCCCAGGACGGTTCCTCCGTTTCTGCGACGAGGGACAGCCCTGACGTCCCGGCGTTGTTAACGAGCAGATCCACCTCACCGAACGCCGAACGTCCGACGTCGAACGCCTTCGCGATATCGTCGGCGTCCGTCACCGATCCCATGACAGAGACCGCGCCCCCCTCGGACCCAATGGCGTTCAGCTCCTCGGCCAGAGACGATGCAGGCTCGGCGTTCATGTCGAAAATGACGACGTTGGCGCCGTCGAGGACCAGTCTCCTCGCGATCGCTGCGCCGATGCCCTGCCCTGCGCCGGTGACGAGACCAGTGCGGCCACTCAGTTTTCCCACTTTACTTCTCCTTATATTTGATCGCCCACGAAACGGGGCTAACGGCCGCCGTCGGCGGTTCACGGTGCGTCGTGATGGGCTATCGGACGGGGAAGTTGTCGCGGAAAAGCCCGTCGGGGTCGTACTTCTCCTTGAGCGCCTGGAGCCGTTCAAGGGTGGCGGGTGGGAACGCCCGGGCCACGATGTCGGGTCCGGTGCGTGACTCGAAGCTCAGATAGAGGCCATCGAACCTCTCCTCGAGGCGTTTCCAGAGTCCGTCGAAGGAGGCAGAGCGGCCGACTGCGGTGACGGAGTATCGGGCTCTGCGGTGCGCGTAGGCGGTCGCCTGTTCGGGGACGTCGGCGATGGCTCCGCCGACAGGGCGGAGCTGGAACCACGGTGTGCTGCCGGACAACACCAGCTCTGCGGCGACGGATGCCGTCTCGGGATCGAGCTCGTTGAGCAGGCCGGAGCGGAAACCCGGTTCGCCTCGTCCATCGTGGGAGGTGTCGGGGGCGTTCGAGATGACGTCGGCGTAGGAGCCGAGTTGCACGGATTGGTTCAACAGCGGGGCGATCGCGAGGAATGGCTGGAGACGCTCGATGATCACGGAGGCGTCATCCGAATCGATCACACCGTACAGACGCGCAACCGGAGTGGTTGCGGCACGTGTCGTGCCGGCGACAAGAAAGAGCGTCGTGTCGCGCGGGGCGTTGTCCGTCGCGTCCGCATATCGCTGGAGCAGGGATGCTGCATCGGAGGCGTCGAAGGCCAGTTGAACCCATGCGACGTTCCCGGTCGGCGTCGCCTCGAACTCGAAGGAGACGACGATCCCGACGTTGGCGCCGGCTCCTCGCACGGCCCAGAACAGGTCCGGGTTCTCGTCCTCGGAGGCACGGACGAGCGTGCCGTCGGCCAAGACAACCTCGGCGGCGACCAGCTGGTCGATGGTCAAGCCGTGTTCGCGGCCGAGGAATCCAATGCCCCCGGCGGTGGCGAGCCCGCCGACGCCGACGCCGCCATAGTCGCCGCTGGTGATCGCCCACCCGTGCGGTTCGAGCGCACGCGCGACCTCCTGCCAGCGAGCTCCAGGACCGACGCGCACCAACCGCCGTTGTTCGTCGAGAATCTCGATCTCGCGCAGTCCGGCGAGATCTATGACGATTCCTCCATCGTTCGTGCTGCGGCCGCTGACGCCGTGCCCGCCGCTGCGGATTCCCAGCGGCAGATCCGGGTGAGCGCGGGCAAATGCGACGGCGTCCTGCACCCCTGCGGTGTCTTCGGGACGGAGTACAATTCCGGGGGCGCCGCCGCGCATGTAGGTGGACCGCACGGCACGGTAGGCGAAGTCGCCCGGCTCGATCGCCTTGCCTCGCAGGGAAGCGGGCAACTCGTCGTAGGAGATCCCGTCCCGCCGGGCGGCGAGTGCGCGAGATGACCGTCCCGGTGCGGCTGTGCCCAGCCTCACTCTTTCCGTTTCGACGAGTTCACGCACCATCGGTGCAGTCTCCTGCGCGAACTGGGCCAGTGCGCTCGGCTCGTCGGTAACGACGATGAACGTGGAGAATCCATGGACCAGAGCGAGCTCTGCCAGCCGTTCCGGCTCAATGCCGTAGGGGACGTTCAGCAGGCGCCGCACCTCTGCCGGGTTCCGCCCGACACCGCGTGCGGCGTCGTCGATCCGCTCCTGGTGGGAGTTGATCTCCGTAGGCTGGATGTAGCCCAGGCTCGGCAGCCAACCGTCGGCCTTGCGCCCGGTCAGGCGCAGCATCCTCGGCTTGAGTGCACCTATCCAGATCGGTATCTCGTGCGCAGGTGCGGGTCCTCTCTTCGCACCCGACAACGGGTAGTACTCACCACTCGGCAGCGGTGTGCGCTCGTCTGGGTTCCAGATGCCGCGAATGAGATCGATCGCCTCCTCGAGAGCCTCGAGAGACTGCCCGGGAGTCAGCCGCCCTCCTCCCATCGCCTCTATCGCGTCCCAGAAACCTCCCGCGCCCAAGCCCAGCTCGAATCTGCCGCCCGAGAGCAGGTCGAGGGACGTCGCCGCCCGCGCGAGTACTGCCGGGGGTCGCAGCGGGAGGTTCAGCACGTTCGGTGCGAGACGGATCGTCGATGTCGCCGCCGCTGTGTAGGACAGCAGCGTCCACGTGTCCAAGAAGGCCGGTTGATAGGGGTGGTCCTGGAATGTCACGAGATCGAACCCAAGCTGTTCACTCAGCTGGGCCAATGCCACCGGCGCCTGTGGCTGCGAATTGGTAGGCGTGATGAAAGCCCCGAACTCCAATGCGTGACCGTAATCCATTTCTTCGGGCTCCCTCGTACTTCGTTCTTCTGTTCTTCTTCAGCGCGGGACCGCCCGCGGTGCGGCCCAAACGTCAGTTGACACTGTGTTGCTGGCACATGGTCAAGCCCGATCAGATCCGCCGGTGCGTCTTGACTGTGTCCCGACAACAGGGTGTCGAATACCTGCGCACAACGGGGCGAAACAGAGGAGAGGACACCAGAATGGCTCCAGACCTGAAGGACAACACCGGCGAGCCGGTCACAGTCAGGATCGAACTCGGTGATCCGGTCAGCGCGTACACCGTGAGCCTCGGCAATGCACAGCAAGCCGGGAGGGCCGACTTCGTCGACTCTCCCGCAGCAGGTGATGAGCGGATCTTCTTCCACACCGAGGTGGATCCGGAGTTCGGAGGTCGTGGGCTCGCGCGGCTGCTGGTACGCGAGGCGCTCGCAGACAGCATCCGCAATGGCCTCACCGTCGTCCCGGTATGTCCGCTGTTCGCCCGCCACCTCAGGAAGCACGGCGAAGAGTTCGTCGCAGCCGGCGGTGCGTACCGCACGCCGATGCCGGCCGACATCGATCTGGTCAAGCGAATGGCCAGCGGTGGCTCCCGAGAGTCCGTCAGAAGCAGCGCGGGAACGAATCTATTTCGTTGATCCGGAAGTGTTCATCCGTGATCCGCGCGCCCGCATCCGAGCCTCTGTCGTATAACCATCCCGGAGGGCCGTCTTGGCGACATCCAGAATTGATCACTCCCCGGATTGAGGCGACCCTGGCGACGGCGATTCCGAAGCGGGCTGCTCGTTCAGGACGTAGTCGACAGCCGTTCGCAGCACCTTCAGCTCGGTCGCCAGCAGCGAGTTCCCGGCAGGGAATACCTCGATTCTCGACGCGCCGGATCTTCTTCCACACCGAGGTGGAACCGGAATTCGGAGGACGCGGCCTGGCGAGGGGTAGCGATGATCCCGCTCATTCACGTGCGCAGGTAGGACGCCCCGTTGAAGTCGAGGATTGCGCCGGATGCCCAGACCGCGCCCGGGGAGGTGAGATAAACGACAGCCGCCGCGACTTCCTCAGGTGTCCCCACCCTCCCGAACGGGCTCTGGGAGCGGATTGACTCTCCCCCGGCGCCCGAGAGCTTAGCGGCCTGACGTTCGGAGCTGATCATCCCCGGGGCGATCGACGCCACCGAGATTCCGTGGGGTGCTAGAGCGACCGCCATGGATTGCCCGAAGGCGTGCAGTCCGGCTTTGGCTGAGCCGTATGCAGGGAACTCCGGTTCACCGCGAAACGCGCCGCGCGACCCGATGTTCACGATCGCGCCCGGTTCGCCACGATCGATGAGCTGCCGCGCGACGAGGTAGGTCAGATTCGCCGCCCCCACGAGGTTGACGTCGAGCATCTCCTGCCAAACCGTCTGCCAGGTGCCGTAGTCGATCTCGTCGACCTTGTGCGAGAGCGCATCGGTAGGCGCGATCGATGCGTTGTTGATCAGGATGTCGATCCCGCCCAAATCAGTGACGGCCGCCTCCACAACCTGAGGCGCTGCATCCGGGTCCCGAAGGTCACCGGCAACAATAATGTGTCCCTCGCCGCTGAGTAGCTGGAGGGTTTCCTCTGCTGCTGCGCGATCCGACCCGAAGTGGACGGCTACGCGATCTCCGCGGGCAGCCAGTGCCCGGGCGATCGACCTGCCGATCCCGCGCGATCCCCCGGTCACCAGTGCGTTTCCCACATCATTCTCCGTTCCCGCTTCGCTCGTGAATGGCGCGCACCCGTTCGAGGGCGATGGCGTTCGCACGAGCGAGCAGATCCAACTGAGCGGGGTTGTACAACTCGGCCATGGCGTTCACGAATGTCTGCGACGTTACCAGCCCGGTCTTGGACAGGTGTGCGGCCGGGTGACTCCACCAGGGGTACCCGTTGTAGCGGCGCTTGGGCTCGTCGAGCGTGTGCTCCACGTCATATGTCCCCCTTGCTGCCCTGCGGAACACTCATCGGGAGAATTGGTTCCTTACTAGTGGGCGCGCCTTTGGGTGCAGTGTTGGGTGTGGTCGCGGCAGCCTCAGCGGTCGGAGCCGCTGTAGACCGAAGCGTGCGTGGAGACAGCCTCGACAAGATCGCGATGAGCGCGGTGGGTTTCATCCCCGGCGCAGGAGGTATCGTGGCAAAAGCGGGCCTCTCGGCAGCCCGGACAGCCGCCCGAGCGCACCATTTGTCTCGATGTTGATCTGGGCCGTTCGCGGAACTCTCTCAGAGCTGCACCATCGATCTTGGGTGAAACGCGGCCGCCCGAGCGGCGAATTACCACCCCCTGCGTCGCAGCCCCGAGATCGCGATTTGCTCATTGGTCTGCCCTGGGCGATCGTGATGGCGGGATTCGCGGTCTGAAGCATCCTGGGCCTCCCGCTTGCTCTGACGGCACGCGGCCATGGGCAAGACCAACACCGATGCCTTCTAACGCACCTCCATCCCCGAACCGGCAGACACTCTCCCTCGACATCCAACGCCACCGCCTGCCTCAACAGTGCCTTGAGGTCTCCGACCGGGCTGCCATCGAGGCGGTCCTCGTGCTGGCAGATCCCGAGCTCCCGACGGTGTGCGCCCGAATCATCGCCGGCTACACGCCCAACGCGCAAACGGCGATCTGGCCAGGTGCGCCAGTACACCCTTCGACCTGGCATAGGCCCCACGGATACACTCGACCGATGCCCGAAACCCCGAACGACCCGACCGATGCGTTCGTCCGTGTTCGCGGGGCCAACGAGAACAACCTCAGGAACGTCGACGTCGATGTGCCGCGCGACAGGATCGTCGCGTTCACCGGCGTCTCCGGATCGGGCAAGTCATCCCTGGCATTCGGCACCATTTTCACCGAGGCCCAGCGCCGCTACCTCGAGTCCGTCGCCCCGTATGCACGGCGCCTCATCCAGCAGGGTCATGATCCGCACGTCGAGTCGATCTCGGGCCTGCCCCCAGCCGTCGCACTGCAACAGCGTCGCGGCGCCCCCAGCTCGCGATCGAGCGTCGGTACCGTCACCACGCTGTCGAACTCGCTTCGGATGCTGTTCTCCCGCGCCGGCACCTTCCCCGAAGGGTTCACGACGCGCCTCGACTCCGACGCGTTCTCGCCGAACACCGCAGCCGGTGCCTGCCCGAGTGCCATGGCATCGGCGTCTCGCACACCGTCACCGAGGACTCGCTGGTACCCGATCCCTCGCTGAGCATCCGCGATGGCGCCATTGCCGCCTGGCCCGGTGCGTGGCAGGCGAAGAACCTGCGAGACATCACCATTGCGCTCGGGTACGACGTCGACCGCCCGTGGCACGACCTCGATCAGGCCGACCGCGACTGGATCCTCTTCACCGACGAACAGCCGGTCGTGCAGATCACCCCTCAGCGCGACCGCGTGGCGAAGCCCTACAACGGCATGTTCTGGAGTGCGAAGAAGTACGTCTTCCACACGCTGGCCGACTCGAAGAGCCAGATGATGCGCTCGAAGGTGTTGCAGTTCGTGCGGTCGGGCCCGTGCCCGCTCTGCCACGGCACAGGTCTTCGCCGCGAGGCACTGGCCGTCACGTTCGCGGGGCGCACGATCGCCGAGCTCAACGCCCTCCCAATGACCGAACTCGCCGAGGTGCTGCGCCCGACCACGCAGCTCACGGATGCCGCTCACGCGCTGCCGACCACGCTCTCCGGCGAGCGCACCGATGTTGCCGTCGCTCTCACCACCGATCTTCTGGCGCGCATCACCGTGCTCACCGACCTCGGCCTCGGGTACCTCGGGCTCGGCCGGGTGACGACCACGCTCTCCCCCGGCGAGATGCAGCGGCTGCGGCTCGCCACCCAGCTGCGGTCAGGGCTCTTCGGTGTCATCTACGTGCTCGACGAGCCGTCGGCTGGCCTGCACCCCGCCGATGCGGAGCCGTTGCTCGACATCTTGGAGCAGCTCAAGCGCTCGGGCAACTCGGTTTTCGTGGTCGAGCACAACATGGATGTCGTCCGCCACGCCGACTGGATCGTCGACGTCGGCCCCGGAGCGGGCGAGGGCGGTGGTGACGTGCTCTACAGCGGAGCGGTCGACGGACTCGCCGCGGTCGAGGCATCCGTCACCCGGCCGTTCCTCTTCCCCGATCAGGGCGCCGCGGCGGCAGACCGCCGCGACGTGCGCGAGCCCGCGAACTGGCTCACCGTCGAGGGCATTACGCTGCACAACCTCGCCGACGTCGATGCGGCCATTCCGCTCGGCACCTTCGTCGCGGTCACCGGTGTCTCAGGGTCGGGCAAGTCGACGCTCGTGAGCCGCGTGCTGCGCGATGTCGTGCGCGAGCATCTGCGCTCCCGCCGCGGCGACGGCACCGATGATCCGGACGACGACGCCACGACCACCGACCCCACAGGCGATGACGCGGGTCTCACCGAGGCGATGCTCCCGGATGCGCACGCCGACACGCTGGCGGTGCGCCGTGCCACGGGGCTCGAGCACATCGACCGGCTCGTGCGCGTGGATCAGAAGCCGATCGGACGCACCCCTCGGTCGAACCTGGCGACTTACACGGGTCTGTTCGACGCGGTCCGGACCACCTTCGCGAAGACCGACCTCGCTCGGGAGCGCGGGTATACCGCCGGACGCTTCTCGTTCAACGTCGCCGGTGGACGCTGCGAGACCTGCCTCGGCGAGGGGTTCGTGTCGGTGGAGCTCCTCTTCCTGCCCGGCAGCTATGGACGCTGCCCGACCTGTCACGGCGCCCGGTACAACGCCGAGACTCTCGAGGTCACCTACGAGGGCAAGACGATCGCCGATGTGCTCGCGCTGACGGTCGAGCAGGCATCCGGCTTCCTCGCGCCGGTGCCAGCGGCTGCGCGCAGCCTGCAGGCCCTCCTGGACGTCGGACTCGGCTATCTGCGACTCGGTCAGCCCGCGACCGAGCTGTCGGGCGGCGAGGCGCAACGCATCAAGCTGGCGACCGAGCTGCAGCGTGTGCGCCGAGGCCACACCCTCTACCTGCTCGACGAGCCGACGACCGGCCTGCATCCCGCCGATGTGCGGCGGCTGCTCGCGCAGTTGCACGCGCTGGTCGACTCCGGAGACACGGTCGTGGTCGTCGAGCACCAGATGGATGTCGTCGCCGCCGCGGACTGGGTCATCGACCTCGGCCCGTCGGGTGGGGATGCCGGCGGGCGCGTCGTCGCGACGGGAACACCGGATGCCGTGGCGAAAGACCCCGCGAGCCGTACGGCGCCGTATCTCGCCGAGCGCCTCAGCCGTTGACCTGTCCCGAATGACTCAGCCCCCGCACGCCATTTGTTACCAGGTGAGCTCGATCTCCAACTCGTTGTCGCCGTCGCCGCCGATCTCTACCTCGACTTTGAGGTTAACCTGGTCGGGAATGCGAACCGTCACCTGCCGCCCTTCGCGGTAGAACTCGACTGAGTTGTTCTTTGCGAGGGTGTCGGCGAGGGCACGGAGTTTAGCGGCCGCCTCCTCGCGACTCATGCGCTGGGTGTCGTCGATGTCGAACAAATCCATAGTGTCTCCCTACTGTCGTCTCAACCGTAGCGCCCGCCGTATTGGGGGCACGTCGTGCTCGCGCCAACGATGTGACGATTCGCGACGTGTTTGCGCTCTTCGACGAGTTCGACGAATGGTTCGCGACCGCCGTGCCCCAGGCAAGCGCGTGGATCGAGTCGGGCCTGGACGTGCGCTTCGATGCGGGCTTCCGCAGTCTTGTCCACATGCTCGCTGAAGATCCCGACGAGTTCCAGCGTTACATCGCCTACTCCACGTATGAAGAGGACAAGGCTCTAAACATGGACTTTTAGGCTCAGGGCTGACCAGCGGCGATCTTTGCGGCAGTGACGAGGGCACAGCACAGCCGCTTGCGCGCAGCGATCGAGCGCAGAGTTTCGGGTAGTAGGGCTAATCGGGAACGCTCTCGTAGCCGAAGCTCGAGAGGGTGTAGGTATTACCCTCGATGCTGACTCTGTTGAAGCCGTCTGGTTTGCGAAGGCCGTCGTACATTGAACCAAAGACCAGGAGGGCTTCAGCTGCGAGTAGCTGCAGACGGCGCCGCTCCGCCGGCGAAGTGAAATCCACCGGGTCAAGCTTGAGGCCAGTTGGTGTGACGAAGAGCGATCCGAAGCTGTCGAACGTGATCAAATAGAACTCGTGGCCCTCGGCGTCGGCTTGCGCCGTTCGGCGAGCCTCGAATGGAACTACTAGATCTCCGGTTGTGAGCGTGTGTACCATTCCCGGAACGCGGCCACGGCCGCCAATGAATTCCAAAGAAGCGTCTCGCTCTGGGTCAATGATCGCTAGGTCCCCCGCGGTCGATGCCTGAATGTGGAACATGAGCTCGTTTCGTAACCGGACACCAATCGAGTTTGCCTCGACCTTTACGGAGCATATCGAGGCCCCACGTCGTGCGTTCGGGACTGCTGCACGGATAGGTGACAGTTTCTAGTCACGCCGCCAGTGCGACGGTCGTGTTCATGATGGTCTCGAATTCGATGGGCGTCAAACGTCCTAGAGCGGCTTGACGGCGGCGGCGGTGATAGGTCCGTTCGATCCAGGTCACGATCGCGATGCGGAGCTGCTCGCGGGTGGTCCAGGAGTGCCGGTCGAGGACGTTCTTCTGCAGCAGGGCGAAGAAGCTCTCCATTGCGGCGTTGTCTCCGCATGACGCGACCCGGCCCATCGATCCGACCAGGCGGTGACGGGTCAGTGCGCGCAGGAACTTCCGACTTAGGAACTGCGACCCGCGGTCGGAGTGAACCACGCAGCCGGCGACATCGCCACGCATCTGAACGGCGTTCTCCAGCGCTCGGACGGCGAGACTCGACTTCATTCTGGAATCGATCGAGTAGCCGACGATCTTGTTCCCGAACACGTCCTTGATCGCGCAGAGATAGAGCTTGCCCTCCGCGGTCTTGTGCTCGGTGATGTCGGTCAGCCAGAACTGGTTTGGAACATCGGCGGTGAACTCATGCCGGATCCGCCCCTTCTCATCGGTCACGGTGCAGAGGTCGTCATGCAGGGCCCGGTTTCTTGCCGTTACGGCCCCGCTTCTTCCCGAACACGGACCACCAGCCGTTCGCGGCCGTGATGGGCTCAGCCAGCCACCGGTAGTAAGGCTGACGAGCAAGCTTCAATACCCGACACGTCACCGTCACGGGGATCCCCGATGCGGCGAGCTCTGTCACGAGCGGGTAGAGCCTTTTCCCGGCAGGCTGGCGACAGATACGCTGCCGCCCGCCGCAGAACCTCGTTCTCTTGCTCCAGCAGTCGGATCCTCTGACGCGCTTCCCGCAACTCCACAGCCTCACTGCGCGTCACGCCGGGCTTGACCCCGTCGTCGACCGCCGCGCGCTGCAACCACTTATGCAACGTCACCGCGTGGACACCGAAGTCTTTCGCGACCTGCTCGATCGTCACACCAGGCTCGCGGTTACGCGCGACACGCACGACGTCGTCACGGAACTCTCGCGGATAGGGCTTAGGCATGATGCCATCCTTCCAGGCCACCCTCCCGGGCTAGCCAGATCAGATGTCACCTAACCGTGCAGCAGTCCCTTCGGACGCCGCGACAACTTACTCCTACGGGTTGCCAAGCGATGTCGAAATCTCACTCAACGGCGACGCTTCGGCGACTCTGAGTCGCACGGTTGCGGTCGTGGATGAAAACGGTGAGTCCAATTCGATCACCGCGAGCATTGGGCAGATCGCTGCGCCCTGGGCGGTTGACGCAAACGGCCGCCAGATCGACACACACTACGAACTGGTCGGAAACGAACTCATCCAGGTCGTCGAGCACAATCAGCCGGGCGTTGCTTATCCCGTCGTTGCTGACCCGACATTCTGGTGGGGGTGGAACGTGTATTTCAGCAACAACGTCGTGAATCAAGTCGTCAAATTGGTTCTCGCGGGGGCCGCTGCGACGGTACTTGCGAGCCGCATCATTGCACTCGTGCCAGGTGTCGGCGCGGTTGCCGTCAACGTCACCGCTCTTGCCGGAGCGCTCATCACCTTCGGGGCCGCCGCGCTAAACGTGTGCAATTACAATAACAGGGGTGTCTACGTGGGCTACACCTGGGTGACGGGGGTTCTGCCCTTCGCCCCAGTAGTGTATCGGCTCGGGTATTTCTGCGTGCCGAACTGATGTGACTCGAGTGGCGAGCGGACAGGATTGAAGATGTCGGAGTTGATACTGGTGTGCGTAATGGTCGTGTCGACCGGAGCGCTCATGTCAACGCACCTTCGCCGCATTCGTATCGTAAATGTGCTGCTGTGGCTCCTCCTTGTAATTGAGGTTGCGCTGCTCGCCACTCTTGCCTTCTCGGAGGTTGCGAGCCCTCTTCGGTGGACGCCCCTGCTTCTTGTTCTAATAGCAGGGGCAAACGTCGTGTTCTGGACATGGGCCGCGATGCAGTCGCTGGTTGCTCCCCGGGAGGACATCTGAGCCGCCGAACGAGACCGTCGGCTGAATACAGCCAGAGACCTCAGATCGGCTCTGACGCAAGCAGACTGCGCACGTTGTTTGAGCGATTCGGTTTGATTCCGAACGACGACGTGGCGTCCGAAGAGTCGCTGGTTCGCTGGCCGCTCTAGTTGGTCCACTTCCAGGTGATCGCTGGGCGGCCGCGCTGCGCACTCGTCGCAGCATCCAAACGCTGCAGATGATGGTTCCCGGACGGCTCCCGGTGCAGCGAGCTCGGCCGCGGCTTCACACCGGTGAGCTGCTCTGCGATCATCGATGCGGTTGTCGTCGGGAAAGTTTCCCCAGTGAGCGCTCTGGTGAGACCGGTGTCAGACCAGAGGCGCGTGCGCATCGACTCGATCGCCGTGCCGATGATCTCATCGTGATCGAACGGTAGGTGGCCGATGCGCCGCTCTGCGGAACCCCACTCGATCCTGTCGCCGGCATCCGGCTCCAGCACTGCGTTTCTTCTCCACACCCCGCATTCAGTTCGATATGACGCGCCCGGAAAAGGGCGCGTTTCGTCATTTAACGCCCAGGGTCCTCGAACATCGGCTGATCGCCGTAACCGACGGAGCTGGACAACCCCCACAACGACAAAATCCCCTCCGAGTATCTTCGGAAGGGATTTTGCGTTTGGTTATTGGGACGGTTTTTAGTTCGACCCTTCGGTGGGCTGTCCCAAGAACTCAAACAGCCCAGGAACCACGGGGCCGATTTCGGCGGCCGAAAAGCGTTTTCCTCCACACCCCTTCGGATTTTCCTCTTTCCTCTTCCAGGCTCAGAGGAGTATCGGCGCGATGCTCTTTTGGAGAGCCAAGCTGGAGTCACCACCCCGCAGCGTAATTGCGCGGATCGAAGGCTTCAGCTCACCTGGGCTCGGCACCGTCGGCCACTTCCCAGAGATGCAGCTCGACTTGGGCCTCTGGCCCTAGATCAGTGCGCACTGCGACTAAGAGAGCCTCCGCATCCTGCGCATGCTTGCGAGCGATGAGTTCGGAATCCCAACCGGCCAGATGGTCAAAGTGCCCTTCGAACTGATCCGCCCACGCACGGAGCATCGCTACCGTCGCCGCGGAGAGCCGCCGAGGTAGCCGACCTTCCGCAAGGGGCCCTTTGTCGTCCCAGAGCGGGTGGTGTCGGCGACCTTCACGAACCCGGCCTCCTCGTACCACCACCGTAGGCCGACGAATGCCGAGGTGGCGTCGACACGGGCATCACCGTTGTCAGCGGGATAGCTTTCTACCGCTGGGGCTCCGGATGCCCGCGCGTAGTCGACCGCTCCGTCGATGAGCGCGCGTGCGCCGCCCGGGATAACCGGCTAGCAATGATGGGTACGCTCATTGAGGCGCGTTTCATTTCGCGTGCTGCAAGGCGGGGAGTTTTCCGCCGCGCTCAGGTCGAACGAGAAGGAAAACACCGTGTCTGATCACGCAAGAGTTAAAGGCCACACCGTGACCCGCACCGTGCACATCGAGGCCCCGCGCGCGAGCGTCTGGAAGGCGCTGACCGACCCCGAGGTGATGGCGCAGTGGTTCGGAGACAGCGTGGAGTTCGCCGCGCTCGAGCCCGGTGCTACTGGCAGCATCGACTGGGATGGTTACGGCACCTTCCCGATCGAAATCACCGAAGTGGCACCTGACGACTCGTTCGGCTTCCGTTGGTCGGGCATCCCCGCCGACGAGCTCAACGAGTACTCGACGCATGTGCGCTTCACCCTCTCCGAAGCTGGCACCGGGACGGATGTCACGGTGGTCGAATCGGGCTTCGACACACTCCCCGGCGGCACCCGCTACCGTCGCGCGCGCCTTGAACAGAACCGAGAGGGCTGGGACGTCGAACTCGACGAGCTCGCGATGCTCCTTGAGGGTGCCAGCGAGTAGTTAACGTCCAATAGAGGATTCTTCAGCAGAGCGCTGAGGGGGCGCGCGAAAGCGCCTGGGAAAAGTTTGATGCGCGGTGATGAGTCAACACGGAAGCGCAAGCGGCACAAAACGGCAAACGCCCAACCGAGAAAATCAAACGCAGACGCGACCGAGCCTGGGACAACCCCTACACGAAGACGACCGCATCCGAATCCGTTCTGACCCTCCAGCTGTTAGGACAGCTCACAAGTCCGCAGCGCATGTAGCCAGCCACAGCACCTCAACACGGCTCGAGAGAGCAAAACCCCAAGAATCCAGAACAATTCGACGCGCCCCAAAGTGGGCGCTTTTCGCGTTAAGCGACTACCGCAATCCCGCGGGTTACTAAACCCCTCACTGTCGGACCGAAAATGCCCGAAAAACACGAAACGCTCCTGAGTTTCCTCAGGAGCGTTTCGTTTGTTGGGAGTTCTTAGAATAGTTCTTAGAACAACCCTTCGGTGGGCTGTTCTAAGCACTCAACGTGCCCCGGAAACACGGGTGCCTTTTCTTCGGCTGAAAAGCGTTTTCCTCCACCCCCCTCCGGATTTTCCTCTTTTCGATGCCACCCGGCGGGTGTCACCTCGATCCTCAACGACGCGTCCGTAAATGAGGGCTACCTTGGCCCGGTCACGGATCGCCCCCACTAGGACTGGGGCCAAGGGCAAGCGGGTCTGATTGCACAGCTCACACATATGCTTCTACCAACGACGTCACGCACCCGAGCGTCATCGATGATCGCGCAGTCACCCAGTAGTCCCGTGGCGAAGGGTGTCTACTCCAGGGAAAATTATGGTCTCGAAGCGGATACTCGCCGGGTCGGCTCTGCCCACCATCGTCGCGAGCACACTCATTTTGATGGGTTGCAGCTCGTAAGGGGGTACCTCTGAGTCAACCGCGAGCACCCCCAGCTGCGACGACATGCTGAGCGTGCTGATTGCCCATGAACGATCCGGCGCACCATCCGCCGAAATCAACGACGAAGTCGCCTGGATGAGCGAAGGCTGCGGTGCCACCTTCAATACCTTTACTGACTACGTTTCAGCCAAGACATCAGTTTCCGTAACGGGGGTTGAGTCGTGCGATTTCTTGTCCGAGTACCTCACCTTGGAGGCGGTCCGGCTCCTCCACCAAGACGGCCTCTGCTCCGACACAGCGGAGGCCGCCGTTCCCCCAGCTACTGCCACACAGCAGCCTGGCGGTGGGATCGCCTGGAACCAGGCCATCGACTACGCAGGTACTACGCAGCGAGTCTGCGGGCCGCTTGCCGGAGGCGGCAACGACTACGATGACGTGTTTCTCAACCTCGGTCGCGACTATCCCGACCCCTCACGCTTCCAAATCGTGGTGTGGGACATTGGATCTCTCGAACCGATCGATGGCGGTAGAACGCTTTGTGCCTCGGGAGTGATCACGCTCCACGAAGGCGTCGCACAGATCGAGCTTCACGACCCAAGCGCGATCGAAATCTACTAGATGAACTGAATCGACCCGGAGTCTTTCGGCTCCGGCTTATCGCCGGGCTCGCCTTCACGCGTGTCTTCGGTCACAATCCGAAGGTACCGTGGCGACGATCGAACTTAATCCGAACTCGCTCTGGAGTCCTCAAACCACGGGTCCCCGTCAAAATCTGCATCCGTGAACCCGTTTACCGACATGTTGGTTAGTCTCGGTTCGGGTAGTTCCCCGGGCACGAACTTCTCATCGTCAGGGTGCCGGTAGAGATACTCGCTCGCGTTGTCGGCCGTGTGCTCGTTGAACAGGCGTTCCATCGCCGTGGTGCCGGCCTGTACCCGATCAGCCTTCCCACTGATGACCGCAGCACGGATTGTTTGAATCTGCGGGTCGCCTGCGTCAACTTCCTCGATCATCACCATCGGGTCATTCATAAGAAGCCCGAGCTTCCGTGTGAGCGGAAAGGAGATACCCCAAGCAGTGCCAAAGCCGACGCCACTCCAGGGCTCGTCGTCCGGGTGACGGATGAGGCTCACCGGAGCGTCGGAGGTGATCAACGAACGGCGATCGAAACGAATTAGCGACCACGGACGGGTCAGAATGTAGGGCGAAAGTTGCTCAGCAGCTTTGACCATGTGTTGAATGTGGGCCAAGTTTGAGAATGTGATCGGTGGCCCAGCGGGTTGCGTCCCTTCGTCCCAGATTCGTTGTGCCTGCTCTTCCGTGGCGACAAATCCGAGATTCTCTTTGATCCATCGTCCGACGTTCTTACGTCCTCCGGCGCCGATCTCGACGCGAACAATCTTTGCCTGGAGGTGCTCCATTGTCGCGCGGGTATCTGGTCCGCGCACGGCTTGAAGCGCGACGTAGAACGATAATGCCGAGCGGTCTTCGCTGGGGAGAGGGAACTCGCCCTCCTCCAGCCTGCGGATGATCCCCATGGCATCGCCTTCGACGCCGCTAAGCACCTTCTCGAATTCGTCAGGCTCAATGAGTCCCTCGACCGTATGAAAGTGCGTTCGCGCTGCAACATTTTTGACGGACGTTGTGAACGGCTCCCGAGCGCGGTCTAGCGGCACTGCCGTCACGCGTTCATGCTCGGTCGCGAAGCCGCGCAGGTACCCCTGGGGCACGTAGTGGTGCAGCTTCGCGGCGTTGCTCTTTTGCGGCATGCTTGGATGCTCCCACAGGGGCCAGACATTGCCCATCGACGCGGCGCTGATAACGCCTCTTACGTCCGTTCCTTCCTGAAATTTACGAGCGTGGCCGTCGGTGGCTAAGGTCACGGATCGCCTGAGTCACGGCTTGCTCGGTGACGACAAGTCGACGCTCGACCGAAGCGAGCGCTGCAGCAATCTCTTAGTTCTCTATGGTTGGTGCATACTTTCGCTTGTGACCTTTCATCAGGATTGGACCGAAGTGTGATC
Organism: Salinibacterium hongtaonis; assembly: GCF_003065485.1. GTDB lineage: Bacteria > Actinomycetota > Actinomycetes > Actinomycetales > Microbacteriaceae > Homoserinimonas > Homoserinimonas hongtaonis. The sequence goes on along the minus strand of NZ_CP026951.1, from coordinate 1,030,693 downwards.
CAGACAGCTCCCGCATCAGGGCCTAATCGAATCCGCCGCCTGCGACTTGTCAGTCGCTGGGCAGGTGTCGTCGCCCTGACTCTTTGCGTCGGCACCGCTCTCGGCTGGGCCGCTGCAGTCGTTGTGGTGGCTCCTCAGAACGAGATTCCCGATGACGAGGTGTACTACACGGCCGCGGAAGGTGAAGTCTCGTCATCGACCACCGTGAACATTAATGCGAGTTGGCCCGCGGCATTTGACGGCGTTAACTTGGCCTCCGGCACAGTGACGACGATCGCGCAGAGCTCAGCCGAGGTCACGAATGCGGGAACTGTGTTGTACACAGTGAATCTACGACCAGTATCAATAGCCATTGGCGCAGTTCCATCGTTCCGGACGCTGGCGTCAGGAAGCACAGGGCAGGACGTAGCTCAACTGCAAACCCTCCTTGCGTCTCTGGGTCACTACACGGGCGCATCGGACTCAAAGTTCGACAGTCGGACCGCCAGAGCAGTCCGCGATTGGCAACGCGCGAATGGTGCATCCCCAACCGGGGTAGTCGAGGCCAGCGACATAATCTATGTGCCCGCTTTGCCAGCTCGCGTCACCATAAACACCGAATCAATCCGTGTTGGCTCAGTTCTAGGAGGTGGCGAAACTGCGATCCACGTTCTCGCCGATCGGCCAGCCTTTACGGTGAACACATCCGCCGACCAAGCCCGAGTCCTTGTCGACGGGATGACCGTCAGCATCGAGGGTCCGGCAGGGCAAGATTGGAAGGGCGAGTTACGCGGACGCACCGAACTGAGTGACGGATCGATCTCACTCACCGTCGAGGGGACGGACGGAACAGCGATCTGCGGAGACGAGTGCCAGACGATCCCAGTCGACAGCCAGTCCACATTGAGCGCGACTGTCATCAGAGTGGAAAGCACGACCGGCGTCGTCGTTCCGGTGACGGCGATTTCGTCCGACGCAAGTGGCAATACATCGGTGACGCTGATCAATGGGTCAAGCCAGGACGTCGAGATCCTTGCCTCGGCCAACGGCCTCGCCGTGATTTCCGGAATCGATTCCGGGGAGAGACTGCTGCTCATCGGGACCAAGGCAAGCCCGTGATCCGAGCCCGCGGCCTTACCTTCGGCTACCCCGGCAGAGATCTGATTCTCGGGGAGTGGTCAGCGGATTTTGCGAATGGTTCCGTTACTGCGGTCATCGGACCGTCCGGTCGCGGAAAATCCACGCTGATGTACCTGCTTGGCCTGATGTTGCGACCTCTCGACGGTGAAATAGTCGTCGACGGAATCACTACATCGCGACTCAGCGACCACGACAGATCCAAAATCCGCGCTGACCGTTTCGGGTTCGTGTTTCAGGACGCCGTTCTAGATTCGCACCGCTCTGTCCTTGACAATGTCACCGAGCTTGCTCTGTACCGTGGCCGCCCGCGAGACGCCCAGCTAGTTGCAACGGCAGTCAACCTGCTCGAGGAACTTGGTGTGCAAGTGCCTTGGGCTTCGCTGCCAGGTGAGGTCTCCGGCGGGCAAGCCCAACGCATCGCAATTGCGCGGGCTCTTCTCTTTGAGCCGCGCGTGCTCATCGCTGACGAGCCCACCGGCAATCTCGACGAGACAACGACGCACGTTGTTGTCTCACGGTTGAGGGCTCACGCCAAGACAGGAGCATTGGTCATCGTTGTAACTCATGATCCAGCTGTCGCGGCGCAGTGCGATGACATAGTGGAGTTGCAATGAGACTCTCGATTGCCGCAGTATGCACCGAAGCACTACGCGAGTTGCGTGCACGCAAAGTTCTGTCGATCTTTATTGTTGCGGTCGTTGCTGTGATGTTTCTTACGGTCACCTTGACCGCTGGCCGAGCTGCAGGCTTGCGCGAGTCCGTAGTTTCAGCCGTGGACTCAACGGGCGTGAAGTCAATCTTTGTGCGCGCTAATCCCGGCACCACTCTTTCGGCTTCTCTACTGACTAACATTTCTCAGTTCAGCAGCGTGGAAAACGCTGCCGCATTCTCACCTGCCACCGACGTCGCAAATGTCAATATTCGCGGCGGCAGTCAGGTGCCTTTGCGCACTGTATGGTCACCTCAACCAGGGCTCTACGGAGCCTTCGGCAGCACGGCAGTCGGGGCGACGATGGGAACACCCGGAGCTCTGACATCAATTGGAATACCTTCCGGCATTGGGGCAGTGGAGGACGCATACGGCAACCAATTCACGCTTTCCGGAGCGGCATCCCTCCCTGCAGCAGCCGCCGCGCTAGAGCCAACTCTTCTGAAGTACGGCGGCCGCCCTGACCGATTGGACGAGGCGACGGTCTTCGTCATCAACGTGAGTAGCACATCAGAAGTGCGCGCTACCGGTCAACTAGTAAGCGACCTCTTGAGCGGGGGTGGTACCCCCACATTCAGCATTCAAACGAACCAGCGCTTGGTCGACTTGCAAGCGACACTGGAAGCGGAAGTCGGCGTAGCCGGCCAGTCTGGCGTGGCTGGCGCCCTACTCCTCGCCGCAGTCATAATCGCCGCCATCCAGACAAGCTCGATCCTCTCGCGGCGCAAAGAGTTTGGCCGGCGGCGCGCTCTCGGCGCGACCCGTTCCCTGATCACAGCCTTGGTACTGACACAAACCCTGATCTTGGCCGTGATTGGAGCCACCCTAGGAGGAGGTGCGTCGACGCTTACGCTATTGCTCCTCGGCGTACCTCAACCCCCGGCCGTTTTCTTTGCGGCGCTCGCGCTTCTATCTGTCGCCGTCGGGACTCTGGGCGGGGTCGTCCCCGCTGTAAGCGCATCTCGCCGAGATCCAGTCACCGAGCTTCGCATCCCCTGAGGCCCTAAGCTCTAGATCGTCCCAAGGAACCACCACGGATCAGGACAAATCTCCGACAGCTCGCTCACGTTCGAGCCAATTTGATCTGAGATCACTGTCCACGAGTGCCACGAGTCCTCCTTGCCCCAGCCATCGATGTACGACTGCTCTGACGGTGGTTCCGGAACGGTGTAGCCCTGCTCTCGCAGGCAAGAAACAGCCTCGACCTCAAGCAGATACACCCTCTGGATCTTGGCTTGGTCGAACTCTACGGTTCCCGAGAAATTGCCCCCGACTTGCTTGATACAGAGGTCCCGCTGCTCTCGCTGGAGATCGAACTGCTCCCCCGGAAGCTCTGGTGACTCGATACCGCCGAAATCGTCCGCCCTCCACCCAGGGTAGCCAGCCTCCTCGAGGCAATCGACGACCGCCTGACTGTCATCTCGAAGATCTTGAATATCCAGCTCAGAGTATTGCTCGTGCGCTTCGCTCACGTCAGTAAACGAGCAACCACTGAGGATTACACCAGTGGTCAACGCGAACACTGCACCCCAGCCCGCCATTGACATTCGAGTTATCTTCACGGTATGCATCTTCCATGTGTAGACCTGCACATGTCAATGACCAGGAGAAGAAGACATGAGAAACGGAAACTAATTGTTGACTGCAGCAGCGCTCGGAGCTGCGCTGGCTCTCGGCGCGCCACTTGCGGCATCCGCGACCTGGGCACCGGGACCTAGCGGAGGAAACTGGGCGAATCGCTCATGCACGGCCCCCCGCACGGTGCTGGTGAGCGCCACAATCGGACCCACCTCCAACGGTGCTGAGATATTCAAGGCGCGTCCTGACCTTACTGGGCAGGCAAGCACCGTTCGACCCGCCGGGTACCAGGTATATGCAACCGGATATCAGAACGCTATCTGGAAAATCTACAACGAAACCACCATCGGCAGCCCGAGCGCGACTTGCATCAGCTGAGCGAATCCGCCGTCTGATTTCACGCCCGGCCCCGTCACGGATCCACATCCGTGAAGGGGGTCTTGGTTCGCAAGAGCTTCTTACGCTGCCTACTCGAATCATCGAGTCTTCGTGGCAGCTGGCCTCGAAGATGTCGGTTAGTAGTGGTGCGAAAAAAGAGAATCTCACCAAGCGGGTCGGCTGATTGGCACGTCGTGGTGAAATATGCCCGAGCGCCATCCACGCGGATTGCAGAGGAGGGGACATGTTTGCCGTTCCCCGGGAATAACGCGAATTTGGCCTCCAGAACACGGTCGCATCGGTCGTGGATCTCTGCCCGATCGTGGCGTTCATGGTTAGCCGCTTCGCGCTCTGCGATCAGGCGGAGAATCGCGCTGATCGCCGTGTCATCGTCGAATGGCCGCATCGCGCTTGAATCAATCTCAAGTTTGGTCCGATTCCCCGATTTCGCAGGCGCTCCAGACGGGGGACCTCGGGACACGCCACAGATGGTTCACAAACCGTTTGCATCGATGCTTGTGTCACCGAGCAGCGCGACGGCGTCCGTCTCCGCATACCGCCGCGCGTAGTCAGTTGCGGTCAGGAGCTCTGCGAGCGGAATACGTGATGCACTGCCCTTGAGTCTGTCGGGGAACGACACCTCGGCCAGGTGCAACCCGTATGCATCTTGTACCACTTTGCGAAGATCGATCAGTCCCATCAAGATGGAATCAGCAGAAGAAGTTCCTCTCGTGTCGGGACTCGGACTGAACGGGGCAACTTCCGAGTCAGGCGCCCTTCCAAGGCCAAGGCGCATGCCGTCCAGATGTACTCCAAGGTCATTGCCGAAGACTCGACAACTTCGAGGTAGGGAAATGGTGTCTCCACTGCCGCACGCCGAAGGCCCGGTACAAGCTCCGTAAAGCTCATTCTCGAAGCGCCAGCGCAACAGGCAGCCTGGTTGCCTTTAGCGCAGGAAGCACTGCCCCCAAGGCACTTGTGGTGAGCGCCGCAAGAACCCCAAGAACACATGCAAACCACGGAAACGTCGGTGGCAGGATGGATGAGGCCACAGGAATGAGCGCAGGTACGACCCAGAAGACTCCAACCACAGCTCCGACAATTGCTAGAAAAGCCACAACTATTCCGACTGCCAGTGATGCCCACATGACCTGAGCGAAGATATCCCGACGTCGGGCCCCGACGGCCCGCCGGACCACGAGTTCTCTGGAGCGCTCTGTGACTGAGGCGATTCCTACACTCGTCGTTGCCATCGCAGCGATGACGAGCACCAGCATTGCGCAACCGCCGAAGACCAACCGAAAAAACTCAAGCTGTGAGCGTACGCTTTCGACAGTATCTTTGCGGGTGGTTTCAGACGTCAGAATGAACCCGTTGTTGGAGGCAGCACTCTTGATTAAGGAGTCGACCCCAGCCTCATCGACCGTTGACGCGCGCACGCGAACTGTAGTCGGGGAGGTCACAAGTTCGCTCGGAAAGAACTGCAGCGCCGCTTCATATGGAGCGTATGCGATCGGCGACTGCTGCCCGTCAGCAACGATGCCTGTGACGGTGAATGCAGTCAAGCTCCCTTGCGGGCTCTGGGATACGTAGAACTGGCCTTCTCCAGGCACGCCGAGAAGCTCGGCCGCTGGTTGGTTTAATGCCAGGCTCGGCGGAAAAGGGTTCGCTCCAGGCAGCGAACCACTAACTACCGGTATACGCTGCATTTGGCTGATGTCTCCCAGCGTCCACTTCACTAGAAGCCCTGTACCACCGAGGTTGTCGTCTCGCTCCTGCCCGGTCAAGAACTTCATCGATGTCTGCGCTTGGAGCGCCACGTCTGCATCTTGGGGTCCGATGCGCTCGCTGAGCTCGCGGTAGAAAGCTGAGATACCTGCGGGGTCGATAGTCGAATCGAGCTTCGAGGCAGGCACGTCAACATCGTTTGAGTAGCTTGCCTCCAGTCCGTTGAGCTGCTCTTCCTGGGCCACCAGCATGTCAGCTGCGACCGAGTTCGTGACGGCAATTGCAACTACCCCGAGCACTCCGAGAAGCATGCTTACTGCGGTCACGACGTGGCGGGGCCAATTGCTTGCCAGGTCACGGAGACCAGTTCTGAAAGCGTTCACATTACCCCTTGCCCAATTTGGCCGGGTAGAGTCCGTTCGGATGAAGCTGAACAGCTCGATCCATAACTCGTGCGACCTCCGGGTCGTGAGTCACGACTATTAGGCACGAACCTGCGTGACGGGTCGCTCGCTGCAAAGCGTCGAGCACCTGGTTTGCAGTGTCACCATCTAGCGCCCCGGTTGGTTCATCGGCGAGCACGACTTTCGGTTCTCGCACTAGGGCGCGAGCTATTGCAACCCGCTGCTGTTCCCCTCCAGAGAGCCGCGTCGTCTTCTCTTTGGCCCTATCGGCAAGACCGACAAGCGCGAGAGAACTCATGACTCGGCTCCGAATGGTCAATTGCTTCACGCGAGACCCATATCGCAACGGGACTGCTACGTTCTCAAAAACGTTGAGCTGAGGCAAAAGGGAGTATGTCTGAAAGACAAAACCGACAAGTTCGTTTCGAAGCCTTGCCGCTGCAGTTTGGGAAAGCGTCGAAACATCGCGACCCCCGATACTTAGCCGCCCATTTTCGGGCTTCTGCATCAAACCCAGCGTCGACAGCAGCGTTGTCTTTCCAGACCCAGACCGGCCAACTATGGCAACGGACTCGCCGTCAACGACGGACAAATCTACTCCGTCATACAAGGTGCGCCGATCGACACCAATTGAAACTTGCGCGCTCAGCCCCCAGGCTTCGACAACCGCGGATGGGCGCATCATCCTAGTTTCGGTGCGAAAGACAGGACTTTGTCACCCACAGCTACGCCTTCCAATATCTCAATAAATGCACCGTCCGAGATGCCCAGCGTGACAGAGGTGCGTATGCGCTCATTCCCCCGAACAATCGTGACTTCCCCCTGGTTCGAAGATCCGCTTACAGCGCTCACCGGAAGGGCGACCACCGAGTCCCGTTGCCCGGTATTAATACCGACTTTCGCCGAAAGACCGGGTACCACCTCCGCCTCACGTGGCAAAAGACAGATCACACCAGCAGGTTCATCTGCAGCGACTGTCACTGCCGGTGCCAGCACGCAGTCAAGTCCCGCGGGTCCGGCGATTATATTCACCTTGCCATACACCGGCTCTTGATAGAGACGGAACAGTTGCTCCGGAGGAACAACAATCCGCACACCGTGCCCGGAATACGCGACTGACGCGATCGGAGTGTTCGCGGCGACGCTATCGCCAGTCTTCCTCAACTGTTCGATCAACATTCCGTCGGCTGGCACAACGATCTCGACTCCCCCCGCCGAGCCAATCGCAGCACCAGCAAGCAGGGTCGTTGCCGTATTCGGTCGCATCTCTATGACTCCATCGACTGGAGCGAACACTGAAATCACCGGGTTTGCTTCGACCACTCCATCAACTACCACTGTAGAGATAATCGTGCGAACGTCAGCGGTAGCCGTCGCCGATTGAGTCGGCGACCTGTCGGGGGTCGGTACCGCATCGTTGCTGCAACCGGTGAGTACCAGCGTTGCAGCAACGACGGCGGGTACGACGGCGCGCGAGAGTCTCATACGCCACTCACACCGCTGGGCAGTTGGTTGACACGAGCGACTGTATTCCAGATGGGTCACCTAGGCGTGCATCCTCTACGACCTTCGCGAAGACCGGATGGACACTAACCGGGTCGTAGTACTTCAGAAACGACTCAGTCTCCATGAACGCTGCATACTCATCTAGTGCTACCGCTGCTGCTTCGGCATCGCTGCCCACGTATCTCAAGTACTCTCTCCCCCATGCGCAGTTCCACGCCTCCAACCCAGTGAGCGTTCCATAGCCAACTTGGTATGAGCCCGGCTCGCCAGCGAATGGAGCAGGTGGGTACGTCTCACTCGCAGGAAGAACATAGGCCTGCGTCACCTTTAGATACTCCTCTTCGGCCCCTGCCACGTCTCGGAACTGCTCAGTTACTGGGACTTCCTCGTCCACAGCATCCGCTTCCGTGTTCGGTGCCGAACAACCTCCGAGGATGAGAAGGGCTACTGCGACCGCCATGAGTCTTGAGATTCTTACGATGATCCGATCCTTTCCTAGTGGAAGAGGTTTCCGCCCCAAACATTGTCACAAGTACCGTTCGAAGCAGGCATGGCCGCCACCATGCGGAACGCGGTGTTCACTACATATCCAGAGGGAAGCAGACTTCCAGTTGAGGGAAGCGTAGGGTCAGCCAAGACATCGAGGTTCACCCGCGGCTTGTAGCTATTCTCCGCGGGAATGTACAGGCCGACGTTCGTGTAGTTTCCCCCGTAAGTACTCCCTGCACTGTTCGTGAGAGTAATCGATATTCCACCAAGCTTGGTCAGATACCGAGTCGACGCATAGAGCGTCGGATAACTCAAACCTCCACAGTTAACTGCGCCCGAAACGGCACTTGTGACAGCCTGCGCCTGGGTGATGCCAGTGCCCGTTGCGAGCAAAAGGCCGATCGATGCGGCCACGAGTAGCTTGGAACGTTTTTTCACTTGGTGCTCCTTAAACTCTGTCGACCAGAATTTCCTGACAGATGTTCAGGCATTTGCACGAACCTAGCGGTTGCGTGTGAGTTTGGCAGTCCTCGGAAATGCCGACACGCGCCGTCCCCCGTTTTCTCGCTGGAACCTTCAAGGCCCCATCCCCTGGTTCGCGCGCAGAATATCGCAGGCCTCGACTAACCCACCTCGAGCCGCTTCTCCGCCCCAATGAGCCGGCTCAAGCTCCCTTCGATACGAACTGAATCGCCCCGGCATGTCCGGAGACAGAGTTCTTTGGAAGGATCTGTCTCATGGCACGACCCAGCAAATATCCGCGCGAGCTTCGTGAGCGCGCTGTCCGTATGGTCGCCGAGGTGCGCCCTGACTATCCGAGCGAGTACGCCGCGCTGAGCGCGGTCGCGAAGATGCTCGGCGTCGGCTCACCGGAGACAATCCGTCTCTGGTGCCGCCGCGCCGAGGTTGACACCGGGCAGCGTCCCGGGCTGACGACCGAGGCGCAGGCGGAGATCAAGAAGCTCAAGCGCGAAAACGCTGAGTTGCGTCGGGCGAACGAGATTTTGAAGGCGGCGTCAGCTTTCTTCGCGGCCGAACTCGACCGGCCACATCAGCGATAGTCGCCTTCATCGAGGCGCACAAGGACCGCACCGATGGCGGTTTGCGGTGGGGTGTCGAGTCGATCTGTTCCGTGCTCACTGAGCACGGGGCACGGATCGCCCCATCGACCTATTACGACGCCCGAGGGCGCGGTCCCTCGGCGCGCGTGCTGGCGGATGAACGGTGGAAGCAGATCATCTTGACCACCTGGCAGGCGCAGCGCCGGCTCCTGGGCGCCCGCAAGCTCTGGCTACGGCTCCGCCGCGAGGGGCACGACATCGCCCGCTGCACGGTGGAGCGACTCATGCGCGAACTTGGGATCGCGGGCGTGGTGCGCGGCAAGCGCCGTCGCCTGGTCGATATCGATCCGCGGGAGACCCGACCGGCTGACCTCGTCGACAGGCACTTCGCAAGGCTTCGAGTGAACCAGCTCTGGGTGGCCGATTTCACCTACGTGTGGACGTGGTCCGGCTGGGTCTACGTCGCGTTCGTGTTCGACGCGCACTCCCGCCGGATCCTCGGCTGGCGGGCGGCGACCAGCATGACGACGCCGCTCGTGCTCGACTGCCTAGAGATGGCGCTGTTCACCCGCCGCCGTGAGGGCGCCGACGACTTCACTGCACTGACCCATCACACCGATGCCGGCAGCGTCTACACCTCGATTGCGTTCACCGACCGGCTCGTCGAGGAGGGCATCGACCCCTCGGTCGGCTCCGTTGGCGATGCCTACGACAACGCCCTGGCCGAGTCGCAGATCGGGCTCTACAAGACCGAGCTCATTCATCACGAAGGCCCATGGCGAGACGTTGACCAGGTCGAGGCCGCAACCGCTGGGTGGGTCCACTGGTTCAACACGGAGCGCATCCACGGCTCGATCCACGACCTCACACCCGTCGAACTCGAGCACCTCGACTACGCTCTGACGGAACCTCTCGAACGAGCGGGCTGACACCAGTAATACGCTCTCCGGACATGCCGGGGCGATTCAAACCCCGCATAGACAACGGACGGTTCTGCACACCCGTGAGCACCACGATTGGAAACTTCTGAGGCTCACCAGACGCACAACGCCAAGGCGTCCAGACACCTTCTTCAACTTCAATGGGTCTGCAAGCGAAACGGCTCGAGGTTTCGGCCCTGCTTGTTCCGCGAGCTCGAACAGCTTCTTACTTTTGAAAGGTGCCGGTCATGGGTCACGGAACTCGCAGCTCGTGGATTGGATCTCGGCGCGCTGCGGCTACAGCCGGAAACACAGAAGCAAGGGTTGAAATCACTACTGCAAGTACCCCGATTGCGACTACGAAATCAGCTCCAGGAAGCGGATCCTCTCCTATCGCAACCACAACGAGCGCAGTTGCAGTCCCCAATATCGCTCCCACCAAAGACAAGAGTGCAGTTTGGCCCATTAGTAGTAACACGATCAGGCTTTGAGTCGCACCGAGCGCTCGACGGCGCCCAAAGTCCTTTCGTCGCATCATTACCAAACCAAAAAGTATCGCTCCAGTAAGAGCAGCCGAGATCACAAAGACAATAAACACAAGGCCTCGGCCAAAACTACCCAGCTCACCTTTCACTACGGCTCGAAGCTGAGCAAGGGTCTCACTCGTCGTTACTTTCACGCTGCTCACATCAGCTATGCCGAGGACAGACAACACAGCTTCCGATAAGGGGGCAACGAGATTGGGGCTCTCGGCAACGACAACAAGAATCGAAATCGGACCCGAATCATGCGAGGGCTGGGGTGCCAAGACTGCCGGTTCTAGAAAGCTCAGATAGTCAGGGACATAAACTTCACCAAATACCGTGTACTCCGAGTCGTTGAGACTGGATACCGCCCCAACTGTGTCGATCAACCCCAACAGGCGAAGGGCGTCCGAAGAGGCCCACGCACTCTGATTCGCAGAAACGGCGTGAGAGGGCAGCCCTATAACAGTTGCGTCGCCCCACATCGTTCGAAGCGGCACTCGAATCCCGTCACGATTTGACAGGCTAGTGACGTCGAGCGCCGGACCGAACCCACCCGCCCAACTTATGCCCTCTATCTCCGCCAGGCGGTCCAATACCGAAGAATCAAGCCCGGACTCTGGGTCCGCTCTAACAACGAGCGTTCGCGTCCCCGCAGAGTCAATTGTCGCCAGGACACGCTGCTCCGACCCGACAGTGCGGCCAGTCGTGAGCATTACAGTGGCGCACATCCCAGCGACGATGACAACGGTCACCAAAGAGGCCATTCGTTGAGATAGCGCCGACGCAAAAATTTCGCGAAACAGCCCGCGTGCTCTAACTAGGCCAGCCATCACAATTCAACCCGCCTAGTACATCTTGAGACCAGAACCGGATCATGAGTTACTACGATGACGACGTTTCCGGAGCGGGCATGCTCATGGAACGCTCCGATAACGAGATCTGCTGATAAGGGATCGAGATTGCCAGTCGGCTCATCGGCGAGCAGCACGTCGGGAGAATTAAGCAATGCTCGGCAAAGGGCGATACGCTGCGCCTGCCCACCGGACACCTGGCCCGGCTTCGCCAGTGCGCGCACACTGACTCCGAATCTCGACAACAAGTGCTCGGCCTTCGCGAGTGCTTCGTTCCTGGACATGCCAGCATAAAGGGCCGTCTCGACTACGTTGTCGAGCACAGTTCGCGTTGGGTCCAAGGCGGCATCCTGAAATACGAACCCAAACCGCTCGGCCCGAAGGGTCGCCCGCGCCGAATCGGAGAGGCGGGACACTTCCCGTCCGTCTAGCAACACACTCCCAGCAGTTGGCCGGAGCATCAACCCCAGTAGATACAGCAGCGTCGATTTTCCCCTGCCAGATGCCCCTGTGACCGCTACCACTTCCCCCGGGTCAAAACGAGCGTTCAAATCGACGATTACAGGATTCCCTGTGCTGTAGCAGAACGACACTCCCTCCACACACAGCATTATTAGCGCTCCATGCTCGCAGGCAAGCGAACCGACATCCCGAGTTGTACGCCTTCAACTACGCTCATGCCTTTCGCCGAAGCGACCACCACCACAGAGTGCCGAGCACCTGATCGATCGATGACGAACAGCTTGCCGCTGCCATCAGCAACCAACGATGCTGATGGCAATATCAATCCCTCGACCGTCTCCACTGTCACAATCCTTGCGGGGAGTAAGACCTCACCGGTAGGAGGAATAGATTCGCATGCGTCCGCGCAGATGGCCAAGCCTTCGCTGGCCGGTGAAAGCTCTACAAGCACGCTTCCTTGATCTGTCCACTCACGCTGGAATGTGAAGGCTGTCCAAGCGTCTCCGGCAGGTCCGTCTATTTTTACTAACGTACCTTCCGGCATTAGCGCCGCTTGTGCTTCCGTGACGGGGACGGAGAATGTTGGAGATTTCGGAAGCGCTCGGATTGCAGGTTCGTCTCCAACCAGAATCGCTCCCAGGTAAATCAGCTCGGAGTCAAGACTGATCCGGACTGGCAGACTTGGAACGAAAATAACGTCGCCGAGCATCACTACTCCATCGGCCTTCAGCCCAAGTGAAGATTGCCAGGCTCGTACCGCGCGCTCCGTGGTCACATCGAAGACGCCATCAACCGGACCGCGATACAGTCCGAGGCTGGCGAGTAACGTCTGCATCTGAGTCACATCAGCCCCAGTGTCGCTCCGACGCATGTGGCGAAACGAAGGTACTTTACCCTGCGCGATTACCACGGGACGTTGATCTACGAGATACAAAGCAGAACCTGCCACGACTTCTTGACCCTCCGTCACTGAGACTTCAGTCACGGTTCCTGCAGCCCGATTAGACGCAACCGGCACTTGCGACCACTGAGCTACAACATTGAGGCTCAACTCTGAACCGACTTTTCCTTGCGATACGTCAACGACGGTGAACTGACTCGCTTCAAGGTCTTCCTCAGGAACGGCTATGACTGTGGCAATCGCCCAGCCTGTCGCAGCACCGATCAGAAGAGCCCCAATTGCGATGATCGAGGCTAAAGCCCATCTTCGAGAGGGCCCGTTGGAGCGAAATGCCACTTGCCTTGTTTTGAACACCCTGCACACCTTTCGCGGCCACGGTCTGATCATTCGGAGCACCACCGCGCGCACTTTTCAATCCCTGGGAACAATATCGGCACTAGACAGCTTTGTCTTGACAATCTTTCACAAGTCCTGGGAAGCTCAGCTTGCTGGCCTGATGCTAGCGAATGGGCCGACTCTTAATCCCGTGCTTGGTGATTCAACTAGTTCTAGGAAAGCATGCAAAAGAAGCTGAGCGTTGCCGTTTTACTCATATCACTTGGTACCGCGCTTCTCCTCGGATGCAGCGCCAAAGCGGACCAAGAACCAGGTCATTCCGTCGCCCCATCACCCGAGGCCACTGCGGAAGACGAATGGTGGAATCTCGTGGTGTCTCAGCATCCAAACGCTCAGCGCCCGGATGTCGAACTGATCCGCTACGTGCAACCGAACGAGTCCGCAAGTGCGCAGGCAGATTGCCTGATCGCCGCAGGCTTCGTTAATACCACAGTCACTCCAGACGGCGGTGTTGTAACCGATTTTGGCTCAGCCGCGCAGGCAGAACCCTTCGCAATTGCTGGCTATACGTGCAGAGTCCAGTACCCTCTTGACCCCAAATACACTGCACCGCTCACCAACGCAGAGGTCATGTTCATCTACGACTACTTCGTCGAAGAACTCACCCCATGCCTAGAGTCCGAGGGATTCTCGGTGACCGCAGCCCAAAGTCGAGGCAAGTTCGCTGAGACGTATGAGTCCGGAACAGCGTGGCACCCCTACGAAGGCGTCATCGAGTCCACAACTACAAACGAGCAGTGGTGGTCTATCAACGCAAGATGCCCACAGATGCCAACCGACTTCAGAGATTAGGAGGAACAGAGCTTCGGGAATCGGTCGGCCGAGCGCATTCAACCCGTTTCAACCTCTCTGGAAACGACGAAATCCCTCCCGGCATCTGCCGGAAGGGATTTCGCTTTGGGTATTTGGGACGGTTTTTAGGACGACCCTTCGGTCGGGCTGACAGGATTTGAACCTGCGACCCCCTGACCCCCAGTCAGGTGCGCTACCAAGCTGCGCTACAGCCCGTAATCCTCATTCGGCCGCTCACTGACTCAACGAGCGGTTCGTCCGAAGACAACTTGACAATAATAGCGCGAACTTCGCAGCCCGTTTGCCACTCACCTCACCCCGGGCGCGTCCGCCCCTATTCCGGCATGTGCCTGCCGAGGATCCCGGCAGCGCAGCCCCGCGGCCACTCCTAGCCAGTTCAGAGCTTTCGTCAGTAGTGTCCTCTGAAATACCGGCGCTGCGTCGTTTCATTCGGAGGAAGTCATGCCTCGTTCAACATCAACCGCCCGCACGAACATTCCGCTCATTGTGTTGTGGGCCGCATCCATCGCCGTCGTGGTGATCGGCTACCTCGTGACGACCATGGCCATCACCGCCCAGACCGATCTTTATGGGGCGGGTTCGCAGGATGTTCAGGCGCTGTTGAACGGCCAAGCCGGCGTGACGATGGGCACCACCCTGTTGGGTGTCGGGGTGCTCGGAATCCTCCTCGCGCTCGCGGTGCACGCCCGCAACGCCGCTGAGCGGGTGCGGCCCGTCGCCAACGGTTACGACGATGACCTCGACCTCGACAGAGAAGACGAGCCGGGACGACCCGCCGCCCATGCTGCCTCCACGCATGTCGCAACGAACCGATCCACCGGTCCAGCATCCGCAACCGGCTCAGCATCCGCAACGGGCGAGCAAGTCCCGGTGGCGCCCGGGGCGGTGGAGCCCACCGTTCCACCCTCGGTCGCTCCCGCCGCACCCCCGGCTGGTTCGACACCAGCGGCCGACGAGACTCCCCCGGCAGACCCCGGGGCAACTCCGCCCCCACGGCCCTAGCGGCCACGCCCCTTCCGACGCCGAGCGACCCCGCCGTTCGGCGCCGGAACCCGCGCCCGCGTGCCGCCCGCCACCAGCTCGCGAACACATCCAATCAACGGGCCCCTCCAGAACGCGCAGGCTTCTCCCACCCGCGGCGGCCTGTAACGCAGTGCGGGGCGGTAGTAGCTTCAACACATGGGCACTCACACCGAATCCCCGCGAGCTCGTCCGGTGATCGTCGGATTAACGCCGGATCAACCTCCCCACGTTGTGCTGCAGGCGGCACGCTTCGCGGCACAGTTCGGCACCGACCTGGTCTGCGCACATGTGAACCCCGGCCGATTCGTGAGAAGCGAGTCAGACGACGGCACGGTGGAGACTGCTTCGCTAGACCCCGATTTTGCCGACGAACGCGAAACGACGTTTCACGAGCCCCTGGCCGACAGCATCGCCCAGGTTCTCACGGGAAGCGAGGTCGGGTGGCGCACGCTCACCCTGGCTGGGGACGTGACCACCGCTCTTAGTCGACTCGCCGACACACTCGACGCGTCGATGATCGTGGTCGGCAGCCACGAGGGCTCCCTCGGCGGCACGATTCAAGAATTTTTCGGGCGGTCTGTGGCCGCAACCCTCTCGCACCAACAGCCTCGACCCGTTGTCGTGATTCCCAGCAAAGCCCCGCCTGCAACTGAGCGTGGGGCACCCGGGGATGCTCGCACGACGAATGCCTCAGGAGGTGACCGACAGGAGACGTCGCCAGCCGATCGGTCGGGCCTGCAATCAGGCGGCGACGAGGCCACACCGTGAGCACCACATCTCGAGCCCCCCACCTCTCGTGGGGGCCAATCGCCCTCGTGGCTGTCGGAGGAGCCTTCGGAGCCGCAGGCCGTGAAGGTGTCTCCCTGGCCATCCCCAATCTCGGTGACGTGCCGATCGCTATCCCCGTTGTCAACATCATTGGGGCGTTCCTTCTGGGCTACCTCTATGAGGCGGTGACACGCCTCGAGGCCACGCCGGCCAAGAATCTCAAGCTCCTGCTCGGCACCGGCTTCTGCGGCGGTTTCACGACCTACAGCTCCCTTGCCACCGACACGGCAGTCCTATTTCGCGACGACCACGCGTGGTCGGCCATCGGCTATGCCCTCGGCACCGTGATCATCGGCGCTATTGCCACCTGGCTGGGCATTCTCATTGCCAGCGCCATCAATAACAGCCGAAGCAAGGCCACCTCATGACCCCGCTCATTTTTCTCCTCCTCGCCCTCGCAGGCGGCGTCGGCGCGGCCGTGCGGTTTCTTGTCGACGGCCTCATCCGTTCCCGCCTCAAAACGGCCTTCCCATGGGCGACGACAATCATCAATGCCTCCGGCTCCCTCGTTCTGGGGTTTCTCACGGGGCTCGCGACGGTGCATCTGCTGCCCACCGATTTGAGCATCGTGATCGGCACGGGTTTCTTGGGCGGGTACACGACCTTCAGCACGGCAAGCTACGAAACGGTGCAGCTGATTAAACAAAAGCGCTACGGTTTCGCGTTCGTGAGCGGGGTCGTCATGCTCGTGATCTGTGTTGCCCTTGCGGTGCTCGGCCTCTGGATCGGGACCTCGATCTAACACCGCCGGGGGCTGAGCACCGTATCAGGTGCGCTTCGCCGCCGGGATGTAGTGGGCGATGATCAAGAACACCCAGGTCGTGAGGATGTAAGGCCACGTGTAGGTGGCCACGTCGAGTCGGTGCATGAACAGGGTGACGAGGGCCGTGACAATCGTGCCGATGACGGCAAGGATCCACGAGAGCGAGCTGCTCTTGAGGAACGTGACCGAGAGGGCGATCGCCGTGAGCACACCCGAGTAGCCGGCGAGACCGTTTGCGGTTTCGGTGAGGGTCTCCCCCAACGCCAGCGCGCACAGGCTGCCGACAACACTGCCGAGCACCGCGGCAATGCCTACCTTCCAGCTGGCCACAAAGAGTCCGAGCAGGATGAGCGCACCAGCCCACGCGTTGTCGATGAGCACCACCTGCGAGACGTTGGTGAGCAGCGACCGCAAGAATCCCAGCCAGACCGAGTCTGCCGTTTGCTCGGGAGCCGCGCTCACATGCAGCGGCACCGTCGTGAGCAGGATGCCCGTGGCCACGATGCAGAACGGAGCAGTGGTCGACGGCAGCGAGTACACCTTGAGCGCCGTCTTAGTGAACAGCCACACCACAAGCCAGGTGACGGGTGCGGTGATGATGCCGCCGACGATGGCGATGGGATAGGCCGCGGCCTGGCCGCCCACAATAGAGAAGGTGGCGGCACCTACCAACGCACCGCAGAACCCCTGCAACCCCGAGACCACATTGTCGCGGGGCGCACCCATGAGCCGACCCGTCACGGTGCCGGCGGCCGCTCCCAGGAGGACCAGCACCGCCATCCGCCAGTCTGCAACGACGAATGCCGCCAGGATGAGCAGGGCCGTCCAGATATTGGATTGAAAGAAGATCTGCGAGAGACCCTGCCCGATTGCAAGAAACCAGTTGGTGTCGGCTCGGTCTTTGGTCTGTGCTGCGCTCGTGCTTGACATGATTACCCTCCGTCGCGTGAGGTGATTCCTGGCGCAGCGGGCCCCGAGGCACCGCCAGACCAACGCTCCTCGATCCGGCCAAGCTTCCAGTAGGCCGTCGAGAAGATCCACGCCAACAGCAGGGTGCCGACGATGATGTACCCCACGTTCTCGAGATCGATGCTCGCGACCCATCCCGTCACGGGATCGGTGAGGCCCATCTTCTCGTTGAGAAGTCCGATCAGTTCGATGCCGCCGATGACAACGGCGATCATGACGGAGATGCCCGTGACCGTGAGGCTGTAGTAGACCTTGCGGATGGGGTTGATATTCGCCCACGCGTAGGCCTTGACCATGGCCGTGGAATCCAGGGTGTCAAAGAGACTCATACCCGCGGCGAAGATGATGGGCAAACAGAGCACCGCGTACCAGGGCAGCCCGGTCGCCGCTCCCGTGCCGGCGAGAACCAACAGTGCGATCTCGCTTGCGGTGTCGAAGCCGAGCCCGAAGAGAAAGCCGACCATGTACATCTTTCCCGGCCGGTCGATGGTCTTCATCATGGGTCCGAGAATCTTGGAGATAAAGCCGCGGCCCTCCAGGTGTCTGTCGAGTTCACCCTCGTTGAGGGTGCCGGCCTTCGAGGCCTTCCACACTCGGTAGATGCCCACGAACGCCACCGCGTTGATCAGGCCGATGAGCAGCAGGAACACCCCGGAGACCATCGTGCCGAAGACACCGAGCGCGTTGCGCACATCATTGCCGTCGGCGGTGAGGCCAACCGCCCAACTCACACCAAGGGCGAGAAGCGCCGCCATGAGAAACACCACAGTGGAATGACCAAGGGAGAAGAACAGCCCGACACCGACGGCGGGTTTCTTAAGGTCCACGAGCTTGCGGGTGGTGTTGTCGATCGCCGCGATGTGGTCGGCGTCGAACGCGTGCTTCACCCCCAGCACGTAGGCGGTAACGGCGATCCCGACGCCAAATACCGTCGAGCCCAGCTCAAGATGCTGCGGCTCCACGAGAATAAAGAACACCCCAAAGCCCACAATATGGATGAGCAAAACGGGAATGAACGCCATGATGATCTGCGCCACATACGACGGTTGTTTCTTCATCTCCATTGCCCTTCTCACAGTGGTTCAGCTCTTTCGGATGTTCGGAGCCGGCGTGCCCAGCACAAACGTGTGGGCGGCAGCGGCCACAGCGGTGCTGGCCCGCGCGACGGCCACCGTGTCGTTGCCGACGAGCCGCATCCACACGCCGGCGTCAGAAGGCAATGCGCTTACGCCGTAGATGAGGGATGCCTCGCCAAAGGGCTCCAGCGCGCCGAGCAGAGCCTCGGCGAGCGCCGGCACCGTGGCCGCATCGGCAACAAAGACGTAAAGCATCGCGAGCACATCGTGGTCGGCAAGAACACCGAGGCCATCAATGCCCCCGGCTGAAGGGCTCAGCCGCACCCGGTCAAGCGCCACGAGCGCACCGCTCGGCCTGCGCACCTCGAGGTCGGAGGCATACACGTCGTAGGCGTGCCGCTCCTCCCTGGCCAGCCGCCCCGCGTAGATGGTCTCGCCCACCAGGAGAGTGGCCGTCTCATCGAGCACGACGGATGTTTGCTGATACATGCGCGACCGCTCAAACGGAATGACCGGGTCGGGCAGGTACTCAACGTGTGCGCCCCTCTCAACAGTGAGGTTCATGAGCGAGGTCGCGTAGTCGCTGTCCATCTTGTAGATCTTGCTTGCGGCCTGTGTCGTGACGTGGGCTGAGGTGTCGGGCCCGAACCTGAGGTCGGTGCGCAGCCGGTCGCCCTGCAGAATGCCACCCCCGGTGGAGGTGAGATAGACATACGGCATGTCGGGCCGCTCGAGGTTGAAGTAGAGGGGCCTCATAATCTGCAGCGGCGACTTTTGGTAGTGCCGCATCAGCTGCGTTGTGCCGTCGTGAAGTTCGAAGTCGAGCTGCAGGACTCCCACTTTGCCCGGGCTGCCCACCGCGAGGGTGCCCGGTCGGGATGAGAACTGCATCACCTCCTGCGGCACCCTCTTCGGTTCATAGAACTCGGGCTGCAGCCGGTAGCCTCCGTGGCTCTCGGGCGGGGCGGGCACCGGCAGCACTCGCACCTCGGCCGGCCCACGCTTGCTGCCGGTCTCCTTCACCAGTGCAGCCGCACCGGGGGCTGTCATCCTACGAGCTCCGCTTCGGCGTCGCTCCACACCTTCATGATCTGGCGGTGCAGCTCTTCGAGGCCCTCCCCCGTGAGGGAGTTTGTGAGCACAACAGGCTTGCCTCCCCTCACCCGATGCGCGTCACCCTCCATCACGTCGAGATCGGTGCGCACGTACTGAGCGATGTCGATCTTGTTGATGACGAGGATGTCTGATTCGGTGATGCCGGGACCCCGCTTGCGAGGCATCTTCTCGCCTTCTGCCGTGTCGAGCACGAACACGAACACATCGGCGAGCGCGGGCGAGAACGTGAGCGTGAGGTTGTCGCCGCCCGACTCGTAGATCAGCGTGTCGATGTCGTTGAACCTCTCGAGCATCTCGGCCCCTGCAGCGAGGTTCATGGTGGGGTCATCGCGCACTGCCGTGTGGGGGCACGCGCCCGTCTCCACCCCGACGACGCGGTTGGGGTCAAGAATGCCGTCGAGTTCCCTTCGCACGTGCTGCGCATCCTCCTGGGTGTAGATGTCGTTGGTTATGACCCCCGGCGTTCGGCCTGCGGCAATCAGGATGGGCACGAGTGCCTCTGTCAGCGCGGTCTTGCCCGACCCGACCGGGCCGCCGATTCCGATTCTCAATACGTTGTCGCTCATGGTTATTCATTCCTCTTCGGTTCGACGTGGTTGTGATGTCTGCTTCGGCTAGCTGGCAAAGAGCCTGGCCTCTGCCCGTTCGTGCTGGGCAGACATGATGTCGGCTACCGGGGCGCAGCCGCCCAGGTCGTCGAGGTCTCGCGCCACCGCATCCAGCGCCGCCCGTTCGATGTCGGGGGCGATGGCATGCAAGACGACCTGCGCCTGGCGGTGGTCGGTGAGGCGCAATCGCAGCGCAGCCCCCACAAAGCTCACGGCAAAGGCAAAGAGGTCGGATGCGACGGCGCGTTCGGTGGTCACGCCCAGTGCCGCATAGATCACGGCGGTCGCGACGGGCTGGCACCCCGGCGTGCTCCGCGCCGACACCCGGCGCGCGTAGTCGTCGATGCTCCCGACCCCGTCGAGGCTCCCAGCACCGTCGATTTCTCCTACGCCCTGGCTCTCTTCGATCACCTCACGGGCGAGGTCGGTGAGCTGATGACCGCTGCGCACCGAAGCCCGGCGCATCTCTGCGTTGAGCTTGGAGGCGAAGAGGCGCTCATCGACCTCCTGCACAGCATCCCAATCGCGCCATTGTGCCGCCCGGTGGGCCACGGCGAGCGCCGTGGCGTCTCCGGGCCCCACCGAGTGAGCAAGCAGGTCGGCCAGAAGGTTCTTCACGTCGCCGCGAGCAACCAGCTGCGCCTGGCTGTAGCCCTCAAGGCCGTGCGACATCGTGTAGAAACCACTGGGGAACGCCGAGTCTGAGAACTGCAGACTCGTCAGCAGCTGGCGCAGTTCCGAAGCAACCATCTCTGCCTCACGCGAGAAAGAACAGCTGGGTACCGGGCAGCGACTGTGCCGGCTCGATCGTTGCGGCGACACCGTCATAGGTCACCGCATACGTCTCGGGGTCGACATCGATCACCGGAGTGGCACTATTGCGCACCATGTTCGCCTTGCCGATCATCCGGGTTCCCTTCACCGGCAATATCTCGCTCTCAAGGCCGAGCAGTTCAGGCACGCCCTTGGCGATTGCCGCCTGCGACATGAACGTGATGCGCGTACTGCGCTGGGCCTTGCCAAAGCCACCAAATCCTGGCCGGTAATACACAGGCTGCGGTGTTGGCAGCGACGCGTTGGGGTCGCCCATGAGTGACCAGTTCACCAACCCGCCCTTGACGATGAGCTTGGGCTTGATGGCAAACGAGTCAACGGGCCACAGCACGATATCTGCAACCTTGCCGACCTCAAGCGAGCCGATGTAGTCAGAGACTCCCTGGGCGATCGCCGGGTTGATGGTCACCTTGGCCAAGAACCGAAGAACCCTGAAGTTGTCGTTGTCTGGCGAATCCTCGGGCAGCTTGCCCCGCTGGTCCTTGCAGTGGTGGGCGATCTGGAACGTGCGCAGGAACGATTCACCGATGCGGCCCATCGCCTGCGAGTCCGACGACACGATCGAGATCACGCCTTCGTCGTGCAGCACGGTTTCTGCCGCGATCGTCTCGGCGCGCACCCGCGAGTCGGCGAACGACACGTCTTCGGGGATGTCATGCGAGAGGTGGTGGCAAACCATAACCATGTCGAGCAGCTCATCCACCGAGTTGACGGTGTAGGGCAGCGTGGGGTTGGTCGACGACGGGAGCACATTCGGATGCCCTGCCGCCTTGAGGATGTCGGGAGCGTGCCCGCCTCCCGCACCTTCTGTGTGGTACGTATGGATGGTGCGACCGTTGATCGCATCGAGCGTGTTCTCCA
This sequence comes from Salinibacterium hongtaonis, assembly GCF_003065485.1. Lineage (GTDB taxonomy): Bacteria > Actinomycetota > Actinomycetes > Actinomycetales > Microbacteriaceae > Homoserinimonas > Homoserinimonas hongtaonis. The sequence goes on along the minus strand of NZ_CP026951.1, from coordinate 1,008,773 downwards.
CGAAACCCGACTCGTTGAGGCTGTCGGTGTGCACCGTGATCTGGATGTCGTACTTGTCGGCGACGTCGAGCGCATTGCTGAGGGCTGCGGGAGTCGTTCCGTAGTCTTCGTGAACCTTGAGCCCGGCGGCGCCCGCCTCGATCTGATCGATCAGGGCCTGCGGCAATGAGCCGTTTCCTTTGCCGGTGAAACCCATGTTCACGGGCATTCCTTCGGCTGCCTCAAGCATGCGATGCAGGTTCCACACACCGGGGGTGGTGGTGACTCCGTTGCTGCCGTCGGTCGGCCCGGTGCCGCCGCCGAACAGCGTGGTTATCCCGTTGGAGAGCGCAGCTTCGGCCTGCTGGGGCGAGATGTAGTGCACATGGGCGTCCATGCCGCCCGCCGTGGCGATCAGATGCTCTCCAGCAAGCAGTTCGGTTCCGGGTCCCACCACAAGGTGAGGGTCGACCCCGCTCTGAGTGTGGGGGTTCCCCGCCTTGCCGATGCCGGCGATCTTGCCATTGCGAATGCCGATGTCCGCTTTGATGACGCCAAGAATCGGGTCCAGGATGATCGCATTGGTTATGACGAGGTCGAGCACGCCTTGCGCATCGGTCGCCTGAGGGTCGGCGGCCATGCCATCCCGGGCGGTCTTTCCACCGCCGTAGACGACCTCGTCGCCGTAGTGCCCCTCGGCGTAGTCCTTCTCGATTTCGATGACGAGGTTCGTGTCAGCGAGCTGCACTCGATCACCGACCGTGGGGCCGAATAGATCCGTGTATTGCTTGCGCGAAATGATAGCCATCACTTCTTTCCCTTCTTGGCTGCCCCGGTGGAGGGTGAACTCTTGTGCGCCTGCGGTTTGCCGTTCTTGAAGCCGAGCTCGTTCATCCGCGCTATGGCACGAATCCGCGTGTCCTCGGAGTCCAGACCGCCGTTGACCAGATTGTTGAAGCCCACGAGGTGGCGTGTGCCCGCGAATGCGGTGAGCGTTACCTCTTTGGTGTCGCCTGGCTCAAATCGCACGCCGGTGCCGGCAGGGATATCAAGGTGCATTCCATACGCCCTCTCGCGCTCAAAGAGCAGGGCCTTATTCACCTCAAAGAAGTGAAAGTGTGAACCCACCTGAACCGCGCGATCACCCGTGTTACTCACGGTGAGGGTCACGCTGTCTCGCCCAGCGTTGATCTCAATCTCTTCGGTTTGGTGGTGGTACTTGGGGCTACCTAGCATGGTGAGTTCCTTTCGCATACGGCGCGCGGTCGTGCGCCTGATCGAGCGAATCGTCGTACGAATCGTGATGGTGCTGATGGGTCTGATGACTGTGGTTATGGGTGTGGCCATTAGCGGCCGCATCAAACGCATGGGAATGCGCATATCCGTGACCGTGGTCGGCCATCAGGCCAGCCTCGATACCGTCGTCGCCATGGGCGAGTCGGTGCAGAGCATCACCGATCCGCTGGTGCACAACGCGCACCGCAGCGTCCTCCGACATGAGAGGGCCATAGAACCGCACGCTCATGCCCTCCGCGGAGGGCAGCGGCGCCCTCGCTTCTCGTTGAAAGCCCGCTGGCACAAGCACTGCCTCGGCAAACCCCAGGCGCCGCACCCTATCGATCGCGGTCGCCAATCCGTCGTGACCGTCATCGATCGCAACCTCGACCTGGTTTCCTGCGCCGTGGGTTCTCACCAGGTGAGCGATGCGAAAGAGCTCGGCATCGTCGAACGGATTGGCCGCATCCGCCGTGATAACAACAGCGGCCTCTGGCGCGCTCGCCCGCACCACCGTGGCGGCGGTGCGCAGCCAGGCTGCCAGGTGGTCGAGGGTCCCGAACGATTCAGACAGCGCGAGCCTGCCCGGGTTCTCTCGGGCAAGCCAGGTGAGAGTCTTCGCCGTGTCAGCGACGAAACTCGGATCCCGCCCGAATGTGATGGGCACCACCACAACGGATTCCGCTCCTCGCATGAGCAAGCGCGAGGCTGCGTTGTTGAGTGGCCTCCCCGCAGCCGAAACCACGGCAGAAGGCACCCGGTCCCCGAGGTTTCGCACATCCATCCCGTTGGCGCTTTCGTGGCCACCGACCAGGATGACAGATGCGGAGCCGCTAGCGGCCGTGGTCATGTCAGGCGCTAATCGGGTCGTGGCACGAAACAAGCTTGCTGCCGTCGGGGAACGTCGCTTCAACCTGAAGAAGGGCTAGTCGCTCCCGCACCCCGTCCATACATTCGGCCTGGCTGACAACGGTTTTGCCGAGCTCCATGCACTCGGCGACGGACTTGCCGTCGCGGGCACCCTCAAGAATCGCCTCCGAAATCAGAGCCTGCGCTTCGCTGAGATTGAGCTTGGTGCCGCGGTCTCGCCTCTTTCGTGCCAGATCCGCAACTTGATAGACGTAGAGCTTGTCGATTTCTCGTGGAGTGAGATTCATACTGTCCCCGTGTTTCTCGAACTGTCTGCCGGTTGGAGACCCCGACCGGGTGCCGCACATGGGAAACATACGCCGGCTCCGACCCCGGAGATGCGACTCCCAGCTACTCGCACCCAGCAGTCATGCAACCCTCAGGAACCGAGCCATCGTCGCTACTTCTGGGCACGGCGCCACCACACCTCGGCGGCCTGCGGAGACGCGTCGTTGACCATGAGCGCAACCGTCTGATTTGCTCGCGCTAGGGCACGCAGCGCCGCCTCCGCCTCGCGTGGCTCTGCATCGTCTCCCAGATCGTCGAGCCCGATGTCGGCATCAGCAGGGCCCACTGATTGCCCACGGAACACGCTGAGCAGCGCGGCGAAGTTATCTCGAGTCGCCTTCTCCAACTTCTCCCACTGCTCGACCGTGAGCTTGGCTTTGGCCGTGCGCCCCTGCTCGGCGGATGCCACAAATTGGCGTGTGTAGTAGAGAAGCTCCCAGAACCCAGTGAGCTGCGTGTCGATGCTGCCAGGGTCAAATTTTCCGAGTCCATGGCGCAGCGGCGTAGCGGTGACCTGCAGGTCCCGCAACTGCTCGGTCATCCTGATCTCGATCTTCGAAAGCCTGTCGACATCCTCGGCGGTGAGCGACGTCGCGTGCTTCCACATGTCGAGTGTTTCTGTCGTGATCGATTCGATCGTCTGCGCGAGCTTCTCCGCCTGCGTGGCGTACTTGGTGCGCGTGCGCGTCGGCAGCACGAGCGCGGCGATCACGAGGGCCACGACGGCTCCGATGACTGTCTCAAGAATGCGCACCCCTATGGCCTCTGTGCTGAGCCGCCCCATGAACTCATACAGCTGGGCGAACATCATCGTCTGCCAGAACGTGGTGAGGGGCGACGATGCGGAGCGGAAGAACACCGTGCCGAACACACAGACTGCGAGCACAGGCAACAGGATGGCGGGGTTTGGCCCGGCGAGAATGGCTATGCCGAATCCAACCGTTGCCCCTGCAATCGTTCCGACGATCTTTTGGGTGCCCTTGACGAATGTTTCGCCGTCGCTGCCCCCGATCGCTTGGTACGCAGGCATTGCAGCCCAGAACTGATGCGTAGAAGACACGAACGACCCCAAGAAAAGGGCGATGCCGGTAGAGAGCCCCGCCTGGATGGCCCGTCGCCAGATGGGCGCAGTGTCCGCTTGGGCTGGGCCCGCAGCAACGGTTCCCCGCGCGCCCGACTGGGTCACTGAATGCGCGCCGGGGGCATCGGCGGCACCCGAGGTGGTGGCCGGGTTCGTCGTCTCTGTAATCTGCGAGCCATCGTCGCTGAGCTCTTCGCCCTCATCATTCGCTGGGTTATAAACGAGGTCATCCACCCGCGCCCAATACAGCGCATCGCTCGCCCGCTGCAGTTCGAGAGCAGCGGCCACCACGCGCCTCGCCGGTTGCGGCCAGCGCTCCACTGTCTCGCGCGGGGGCAACGCCTGGGCGATTGCTTGCACCGCCTCCGCCTCCGCGGTCTTCCGGTCCTCTTTGGGTGACGACCCGAGATCAGTCGAAATGCGAACCCACGCTGGCCGATCGGGATAGCTCCTGATGTGCTTTTGCAGCGTCTGCAGCACGCCGGCAAGGTGAGCACGAACCGTGATGGGGATGCCTGCGCCCGTCGCGTGCCTGGCGGCCTCCCCCAGGTTAACCAGTCCCAGTTCTGCATCGTGCAAGCGGATGCGCAGGGCATTCGCCTGCTCATGCGTGAGCCCAATGTCAGGGTCGTCCCCCGTGAGCTGGCCCGCCAGGAACGCAGCGGTGTGATGCGTTTGCTTCATCTCGTTCCGGGTGCGCCGCACGAGGTCGGGATCCCACCGGGCGGCAGAAACAGTGTCGATGAGGGGGTCGAGGGAGCGCACAAGGCGCCGCTCGAACGCAGCGACTCCGCCCCTGACGAGCCGCGCGTGGGCTCCCCTGTTGGGGATCATTTGAATCAGCACCGAGCTGAGCACGCCCGTGAGGGCGGCGATCGAAAACGGCACGAGTTCGCTGGCTTGGAGGTGCAGCAACAGTGTGAAGTAATAGGAGATGAACAGTAGCTGGCCCAGGGCGGCGAACCGTGGACCCAGCAGCGCAGCGCCGACTCCGACAAAGGCGAGAACGGCCACGACGATGGTCGAGACGACCGGGTCAGATGCGAAGAGTCCGTTGAGAGCGAGTGCAAGCACGATAGGAATCACCGTGATGAGCGAGGCTAGCCGCTTGATTCCGTGCGCGCCTCCCCCCGAGGCTCCCCCGGTGAACATCGCAATGACTCCTCCGAAGACCGCGGCGGGCATCGGCTCCAACCCGAACGCTGGCAGCCCGACCGCGAGAATCGCCACCGCAAGGGCGGCCGACATCAGTGCCCGGAGCGCACTGATGAGCCGAGAATACCCGGGGTCGATCAGGGTGGCCCTGCTCCTGATGAACTCGGCGATTCCCCACCGCTGGCTGGGCGGCTTTTCTTCAGGAGCAGGGGCGAGCACAGCCGTCGGCGCCGCCTCGCTCGGATCTGAATAGACAGGCTGATAGTCGAGATCGCGGGCAACCGCAGAAGTGAAACGATCGGCCTTGTAGGCGAAGGGCAGCCATTCGAGGTAGCGGTCGTAAGCCTCCCTCATATCTTCAAAAGGTAGCGCGCCGACCAGTTCTGCCATATCGATAGTGATGACCGCAAACTCCCGCACCCACGGATCGCCGCTATCCGATCGGCGCACCCTCCCCCGCGGGGGCCGCTGCCCTGCCTCCCGGCCAAGCGCCTCAATCTGCTGCGTGAAATCCGCTCTGCTCACCGTCTCGGGGACATCCGAGTTCGTCCATCGCAGAAGGGGATGCATATACCCCTGAAACCCCTCGAACTGTTCCGTCAGGAGCAACAGGGCGGGCTGCTTAGTGGAGGGGTGCGAGGCTGGCAGCCCCCAGCGGAGCGCGCCGATCGTGCCCACGAGCATCTGCAACGAGAATGGCAACGAAAAGGTGTCTCGGCCGCTTTGAAAGTAATAGGCGGCGTGGTGGAGCCGAAGCCCGTCGGTATAGGCACCGAAGCTGTCGAAGATGCCTTGCAAGTGGGAGTCGAGCCCGTTCTCCTGTCCATCGGGAAAGTACGGCTTGAGACTCGTGACCGGCGTGCCGACGGCCCTCACCGGGCTGTAAAACTGCGTCGAAAGTGATCGCAGGCTTGAGACGACGTCGTAGACGCCGAACAAGAACGTCAGCACGAGCGACAGCAGTAGAACACCGGTGAGGGTCTCGAGAATCGATAGGGCGCTGAGCAGATCAGTGTTCGGCGTGAGCTGCGATGTTCCCACCGTCGCTAGCTGCGCTGCGCTGAAGTAGACGGCGGCAAAGAGGTCCGGATGCTGGCCCGAAAAGAGAAAATTCTTGCCCTCCATGGACCCGAAGTAGATCAGTCCGTAGCCGAGGATGGTGCCGCCAACCCATACCGCCACCGTCACGATCAGCTGCAGTCCGGTCACCTGACGGAGGACCACGGGCCGCCACCGGCGCGCGATCCGCCTCGTGAACATCCGGGTGAGCGACCATTGCCACCGCGCGAGTCGCCCGGCCACGAACCCAGCCTCGTCGTAATTGAGCGCGGTGAGAAACACGTCGAGGAGGGTCAGCACCAAGACGAGGATTCCGAGCGCAACCCAGACGGCGTCCACGCGCAGAGCATAGGTCTCTCGCTCGTTTTCGCTAGACCCAATGCTCACAGGTCATGCGAGCATGTACCCCGAAAGTCGGCAAATTTGGCTATACCATCCGGGGCTATCGCAACTCTTGTCCCCCAAAATGTCCCCTTATCTGGGGGCCGGAGAATCCGCAATTAGAGGCCCGCTCATGCTTCACTGTTAATCACCCGAGCGACATCGCCTGCGAACCCGACCGCTACCCACAAGGAGGCACCGGATGTCAGAAGCACCGCACACAGAAAAGTCGATCGCGGGCATGGCGCCGCGCGAGAAGATACTCAGTGCCGCAGCGGTGGCGTTCTCGGATCGTGGTTACCACTCGACCAGCATCGCCGAGATCTGCTCTGAATCCGGCGTCGATATCCGCACCTTTGCGGAGCTGTTCACAACCAAGTACGAGCTCTTCCGCGAGGTGGCGTTTTCGACCTCGGCCAACATGCTCAAGGCCACCGAAGGCATCAGCGGCACCGAACCCCGGCAAGCTAAGGCCGCTGTCCAGCACATTCTCGCTGAGCTCGCCCGCTCTAGCATCGCCACGCGGGCGGTCGGCGGGTTCTATCGCACCCAGAGCCGCAACCTCGAACCAGACGACCTCGCCCAACTCTTCGGCAACCTGGCAGAGCTCCGCAGGCGAATCCGCGAGCCGCTGCTCATCTATCGTCCAGAACTCAGCGTGCAGGATGCCAATGCGCTCGCGGCGGCCGCGCTCAGCACTATCGCCAGCATCACTATCCACCCGACCAGCTTGCCCGATGCAAAGATCTTTACGCTGCTGACCGTTTCGGCGCAGCGAATGCTCGAGAGCGATCCGACCTCGTCCATCGTCAATGGCTCAACGCTCTCGGCAACTCCCGTGACGTGGCAAAGCGACACAAGCGAGCGCGGCAGCGTGCTGGCGGTCGGCGTGCAGCAGCTCTATGACCGAGGCTACGACTCCGTCACCCTGGAGAGCATTGCCGCCCAGTCTGGTCTGTCGGTCGAAGCCGTGCAGTCTCACTTCGCCACGACATCCGATCTGCTGTTGGCCGCATGCAACGCTGGATTCGACGCGCTGCAGCGCGACACCGAGCGCGCCCTCGCCTGCTCAAGCAAACCGCGCGAGGTGCTCGGGGCGCTCAGCCACGCCTACGTTCAGCACTACTTCGAAGACCCGCACGTCATGACGATCTTTCTCGCCGACGGGCGCAATCTCGACGACGAAAACCGGCGCTCGATGCTGCAAATGCAGGAGTACACGATCGGCCGGTGGGCGTCGACGCTGCTGGAGATCAGACCAGAGCTGAGCCCCTCAGAAGCCACGTTCATCGTGTTTGCGGCGCTCAGTGTCGTAGCCGACCTCGGCATTCTCTTTCGGTGGAAGAACGACGACGAACTCAAGACGCTCATCGAGCGCTGCGTGCTCACCCTCGTAGCCTTGCGCTAATCACGGCTCAGGGCCACACCAACCAGTGGGGTCAGAGCCGAGCGCGCAGCTCCGGCCACGACCGGGCGAAGAACGGGTGCAGCGCAAGGCCGGTGAGCTCGTCGACGGGAATCCACCGAAGCTCGAGGCTCTCGGGGTCGCTGATGCGGGGCTCGAACGGCCGCGTAGTCTCAACAGCAACGGTTGTGTACGACCAGAAACCCAGGTCAAGAACGCTCTCGAAGAGCGGCGAGATTGCGTCGGCCGGGACATCGGCCTCTTCGCCGGCCTCCCGCACGGCAGCGTCATACGCCGTCTCGTTCTCATGCCTGGCACCCCCCGGCAAGCCCCATGTGCCGCCGAAGTGGCTCCAGGTTGACCTGTGCTGCATGAGAATGCCGCGGTCGCGGTCATGTACGAGCAGCCCTGCCGCACCAAAGAGTCCCCAGAACTTCTCCCCATCGCGGCCTTCAACCCATCCGTCACCAGAGGATTGGGGGCGAAACGATGGCACCTGAGTCATGCTTCCACTCTCTCACGCATGGCCCGTCTGGTCAGCACCCCGGGCGTCACGCGGCGAAAAACTCTGGCGCACCGTAGCGAAGAACGCTGGCGTCATGCGGCGACAACGTCGCTTCGCTACGCCAGAGGAGCGAGCTCGTCTGCCAGCATCTGCAGAGCGCCCTCTCGCAGCGGCGTCGCTCCGGCCGGGTCGCCGGCATGCGCCGACATTCCCACCGAGAGCATGACCTCGTCGACGGCGAATTCTGCCGCTAGCTCGCGGATACGGCGAGCCACGGTCGCGGGGTCTCCGATCACCCACCGCTCCAGCATTCCGTCGATGATGTGCTGCTGGGCCGGAGTCACTTCTGTTGCTGCAGCCTCTTCGATGGTCGAGAGGGGCAACAGGGGTGATCCCGTCATGAGCATGGCCATGCGTTGCAGATTGGGCAGCGCTGCTGCCTGCGCTTCTTTCGCTGTCTCGGCGACCGACACATTGAGAGTGAGAAATGTGCGCGGATGCTGCAAGCCGCGCTCGGCGGAGTCCTCACCCTCCGGTGCAGCCGGGGTGAATCCTGTGCGGTAGAGGTCCAAGATCCCCCGAGTGCCCTGACCCGAAAAATGGTGCGCGAACACATAGGGAAGGCCGAGGCGGGCGGCCAACTTGGCCGAATAGTCGCTCGAGCCGAGCAACCACAGCTCAGGCACTGAAACGGCATGAGGGGTTGCGGTTATCGAATAGAGCTGACCCGATCGCATGCGCAGCGAAGCGCCGGTCGGATCCATGAGCGCACCGATATCGAGCACATTGCGCTCAAACTCGTCGACGTCGCTCGTTGTGCCCGTAGATCGCAGAAGCGACGTGATCACCGGGTCGCTACCAGGGGCTCGCCCGATGCCGAGATCGATCCTGCCGGGGTATGCCGCCTCGAGAATGGCGAACTGCTCGGCCACGACGAGGGGTGCGTGGTTCGGCAGCATGACTCCGCCGGAGCCGACCCTGATCCGCTCAGTATTCGCGGCGAGGATTCCTATCAGCACGGCCGGATTGGTGGAGGCTACCGCCGGCATATTGTGATGTTCCGCAAGCCAATAGCGGCGAAAACCGAGCCGGTCCGCTGTGCGGGCGAGCGTCACGCTGGCGGCGATGGCGTCGGAGGTGGTCTGGTTGGTGCGCACGGGCACAAGATCAAGCACCGAGAGGGCGAGCGGGGCGGAGGCTGCTGAAGAGGTCATCCCTCATGACAACGAGGGGATGGCCGCAGGCATTCCCCTCGTGTCGTGCGGCGGCAAAACTGACGACAGCGTCGTGATGAGTTGGTGCACAGCGGACGGGTCTGCCACCTGGTTGATGCTGCCCGAAATATAAAGGCCGTGGGATGGCACGCAGTAGAGGGCGCTGCCTGTCTCGCCGGGGTGGCCAATGAAAACACGCGGGCCGGGGCCGGGTCGCTGAAATCGCGGCACAACGAACCGGGCGATGCCGATCCCCGCCTCGAGAGTGTTCGCAGCCCTCCTCCAGTGCGAGGTCATCTCCAGCAGGTAGGCAGCGTCAAAGAGGCCGCCCGAGAGAAACGCCCTGAGAAAGACCAGGCCGTCCTCTGCCGTGGAGACGATGCTCCCCTGGGCGCGCAGGGAGGCGAGGGTGAACGGTAGGCGCACCTCCCGGCCCTCGAAACGGAGCGGCGAGACCGAGTCGTATCGATCGACGTCTTCAACGCGGAACGGCCAGGTGCCCGTAAGCCTTAGCGGGCCGATCACGCGTTCCACTACGGCGGCACTCCACGTGGACTTAGTCACAGCCTCGATTACGAGCCCAAGGAGCACATAGTTCGTGCCAGAAAAGTGCGCGCGCCGCGGGTCTCCTGCAGCGAACTTTGGGCGCATGCTTCGCGCAGCCGAGAGCGATTGCTCGATGCTCCATCCGCGGTCGCGCGCCAGCGCATCCGTCATGAGGCTGCTGCCGTCGGCTCGCCGTTCAGTGAGGTAGCTGCTGAGTCCCGATGTGTGGCTCAGCAGGTGCCGCACGGTGATGTGCTCGGAGTAGTCCGTTTCGCGAAACACGTGCAGGCTCGCCACAACGTCGTCGCCCAGAATCTCGCGCACGGGGTCGTCGAGGCTGAGAGCGCCCTCTTCGCGGAGCTGCATGATCATCGCCGCAGTGTAGAGAGCGGTTGCCGACCCCAAAAAGTACGGGGGTTCGGGTTTCTCGCTCTCGTAGAGCATGCTCCACCCGTTATGCGGGGTCGAGAGAGCGAACGTGATCGAGCCCGTGTCGGAGCGCTCCGAAAAGCGGTCGAGGACCGACCGAATTCGGGTTTCGACAGCGGGCACGAGCGCGAGTCTAGGGTCGCCCCTCGATCAGCCGCCAACCCCCATTGGGGGCAAGCGCTGAAAGAACCTCACACCGATCAGGTGCGCTTGCGACGCTCGCGAACGCGCATGTTCACGTTAATCGGAGTTCCCTCGAAGCCGAAGATTTCACGCAGGCGGCGCGTGATGAATCGGCGATACTGCGGGTCGAGGAATCCAGTGGTGAACAGCACAAACGTCGGCGGCCGGCTCGATGCCTGGGTGCCGAACAGGATGCGCGGCTGCTTTCCACCGCGAACGGGGTGCGGGTGCTCCGCCGTGAGTTCGGCGAGCAGGGCGTTGAACTTGCCCGTGGGGATGCGGGTATCCCACGATTCGAGGGCAGTCTCGAGGGCGGGAACCAGCTTCTCGAGGTGGCGTCCGGTCTTGGCGGAGATGTTAACGCGGGGCGCCCAGGCCACGTGGCTGAGATCCTGCTCGATTTCGCGCTCAAGGTAGATGCGACGCTCGTCGTCGAGAAGGTCCCACTTGTTGTAGGCCAGCACGAGGGCTCGTCCCGATTCGAGAACGAGGTCGATGATCTTGAGGTCCTGCACGCTGACGGGCTCGGTCACGTCGAGAACGACGACGGCGACTTCGGCCTTTTCCAGCGCGGCACTCGTGCGAAGCGAGGCGTAGAAGTCTGCGCCCTGAGAGAGGTTTACGCGGCGACGAATACCGGCGGTGTCGACAAAACGCCACACCTTACCGGCGATCTCCACCTGCTCATCCACAGGGTCGCGCGTGGTTCCCGCGAGGTCATTCACCACCACGCGCTCTTCGCCGGCAGCCTTGTTGAGCAGGCTCGACTTGCCCACGTTGGGGCGGCCGATGATGGCGACGCGACGCGGCCCACCGACCTCTTCCTTCGCGACGGCGGAGATCTCGGGGAGGATCGTAAGAACGTGGTCGAGCAGGTCGGCGACGCCGCGGCCGTGTACGGCGGAGACGGGCCACGGCTCACCGAGTCCGAGGCTCCACAGCTCAGCGGCGTTGGGCTCCTGGCGGACGTCGTCAACCTTGTTGGCGACGAGAATCACGGGCCGGTTGGTCTGGCGGAGCATGCGAACGACGTGCTCATCCGTTGCGGTTGCGCCCACGTTGGCGTCAACGACAAAGAGCACAGCGTCGGCGAGGTCTACCGCGACCTCGGCCTGGGCGGCGACGGAGGCGTCGATACCGCGGGCATCGGGCTCCCACCCACCGGTGTCGACCACAGTGAAGTGGCGTTCGTTCCATTCGGCCTTATAGGTAACGCGGTCGCGGGTCACACCGGGGGTGTCTTCTACAACGGCCTCGCGGCGGCCAAGAATGCGGTTGACGAGGGCCGACTTGCCCACGTTGGGGCGCCCGACGATCGCCAGCACCGGCAGCGCGGGAAGATACGTGATCGCATCAGGGTCATCGGTGACGGATTCGAGGATGTCAAAGTCCTCGTCGTCGAGCTCGTAGTCGTCAAGGCCGGCTCGCAGCGCGCGCGCCCGAACCGCCGCCTCGTCGTCACTGAGCGACGCGAGACGCTCACCGAGCTGGTCGTCGAGTTCAGGAAAGTCGTCGATGTCTGACATGGGGGTCCTTTGGGTTGATGCGGCCCGGGGGTGATGTCGGCCTATGAGGCCGATTCACCCGCCTGCGCGTCGATCAGGTCGACCACCGCCTGGATGGTCTGGTCGAAGTCGAGATCGGTGGAGTCGATGACGGTAACGCCGTCCGCAGCGTTCATGAAGTCCACGACACGCGAATCTTGGGCATCGCGCGAGAGGAGGTTCTTCGCCACATCTGCAGCCGACTGCCCCGAAATCTCGGCGGAGCGTCTAGCCATTCTAGCTTCTTCCGATGCTGTGAGAAGAATCCGCACCGGAGCATCCGGGCACACCACTGTTGTGATGTCTCTGCCCTCCGTGATGATGCCCGGTGTATCGCTCGTTTCGATCACGTGGCGAAACAGCTCCACCAGGTAAGCACGCACCGGAAGGATGCGCGCAACCGAGCTCACGATGGCCGAAATCCTCGGCTCCCGAATGGCTTCTTCCACATCTATGCCACCCACCCGCACGAAGTAGTTGTCCGGGTCGATTCCGATGGCGTAATCAAAGTCGCGCAGCGCCTCGACAACCGCCGCCTCGTCTGCGGTATCGATTCCGCGTTCCGCCACGTACCAGGCGAGCGCGCGATAGGCGGCCCCTGTGTCTTGGTAAGAGAATCCCAGTCTGCGGGCTGCCGCCTTGCTCACGCTGGATTTGCCGCTGCCGGCTGGTCCGTCGATCGCTACAACGATCTTGTCTGTCGTGCTCACAGGTATGCCCCCGCTATCTTCCATCCGCGTTCCTCGAGCACCCCGACGAGGCGCTCTTCTGCCTCCGGCAGCACCGCAATCTCAGCGAGACCGATGTCAGCTCCTGGGGAGTGCTCGATGCGCAGATCCTCCATGTTCACCCCGGCCTCCCCGATCTCGGTGAGCAGGCGGGCGAGCTCGCCGGGGCTGTCGTCGACCTTGACCACGATCTGCGCGAAGCGTCGATCGATTCCGTGCTTGCCGGGAATGCGGGCCACACCGTTGTTGCCGCCGGCGAGAATCTGGGCGAGCGATCTGCGTGCCCCGTTCGCCTCCTGGTCTGACAGCGAGTGGATGAGCACGTCGAGATCCGTGCGAATGTCGCGGAGCACCTCGATGATGTAAGTCGAGTTCGCCCCCATGATCTGCACCCAGAGCGCGGGGTCGCTCGCGGCGATGCGCGTCGTATCCCGCAGCCCTTGCCCCGCAAGAGACAGCGAACTCTCTGGCGCATCCGCCAGCCGCCGCGCCAGCAGTGTCGAGACGGCCTGCGGCGCGTGTGACACCAGGGCGACGGCACGATCGTGCTCCTCGGCCGACATGCGAACGGGAACGGCGCCGAGGTCGAGAGCGAGGCGCTCGATCACTGCGGTCTGCGTCGGTGGGATGCCGGCATGGGCGGCGATGACCCAGGGGCGGCCGATGAAGAGGTCTGCCCTGGCGGAGATTGCCCCGCCGCGCTCGCGCCCGGCCATGGGATGCGAGCCGATGTAGCGAGAGAGATCGGCGCCGACAAGGCTCAGCTCAGAGAGCGGTGCGACTTTGACGCTCGCCACATCGGTGACGAGCGCGTCGGGAAAAGCCTTGAGTTCTTGAGCGACCACTTCCGCCGTCAGATCCGGCGGGACGGCGACCACGATCAGCGCGGGGTCGTCGGTGTCGCGAGCTTTTCGGCCTGCGCCGTAGTCGATTGCAAGGCTGAGGGCCGTGGGCGACGCGTCGTGCACGATCACGTCGATGCCCTTGGCCGAAAGACCAAGGCCAACACTCGCACCCAGCAGACCGGCGCCGACAACGCGCACTGGCCCTACCGTGCGCACCGGATCGGGAGTCGATTCGCTCATTTCTTCTTCGTTCCCTTGCCGCCCGCCTGCTCACCGTTGTCAGAAGCTGCGGTGGGATTCGCCGCTTGTGCCTCACGGGCGATCGTCAGCAGCTCCCCCATTTCGGCCTTAGTAAGGTCGCGCATCTGTCCCGCCTGGAGAGTGCCCAGGTGGAGGGGGCCAAACTGGCGACGTACGAGGTCGATCACGGGGTGCCCGACCTCGTCGAGCATGCGACGCACGATGCGGTTGCGCCCGGAGTGCAGCGTCACCTCAACCATCGTTTCGTTGGCCGCACTGCCGGACGTTGCGAGGATTCGAGCCTTGTCGGCAGCGATCGGCCCGTCGTCGAGTTCAACGCCCTTAGTCAAGCGCGCGACCGTCTGCGCGGTCATCTTGCCCTCGACCCGCGCGATGTAGGTCTTCATCACCCCAAATGACGGGTGGGCGAGCACGTGGGCGAGCTCTCCGTCATTAGTCAGGATGAGAAGCCCGGATGTCTGCGCGTCGAGGCGCCCTACGTTGAATAGCCGCTCCTCGTACTGCGAAACGTAACGGCTCAGGTCGGGGCGCCCGCGTTCGTCCTGCAGGGAGCTCACGATGCCCACGGGCTTGTTGAGCATGAGGTAGCGGCGGGTCGTGTCCAGCTGAATGGCAACGCCATCAACCGAAACGAGGTCCTCCGGCAGCACCCGACGGCCCAGTTCGGTGACGACCTCGCCGTTCACCTCTACGCGCCCGGCGGCGATGAGGTCCTCCGAGACCCGCCTCGACGCGACACCGGCCGCGGCCATGAGCTTTTGCAGGCGAACGCCGTCTGACGACGGGTCGGCCATGTTTCTATCCGCGGACATCATCGAATCCTTCCGAGCCATCGGCGAGCAGAGGCGAGATCGCCGGCAGCTCGTCGAGGGAGTTGATACCGAGCTGCGTCAACAGCAGATCGGTGGTTGCATAGTGAATGGCGCCGGTCTCCGAGTCGGCGAAGGCCTCGGTAATGAGGCCCCTGCCCAGCAGGGTGCGCACGACGGAGTCGACGTTGACGGCGCGAATCGAGGCGATTGCGCCGCGGCTGATCGGCTGCTTATAGGCGATAACGGCGAGCGTTTCGAGAGCGGCTTGCGAGAGCCTGCTGGGGTTTTGGGTGAGCACGAAGTCACGAACGATATCGTCGTGATCCTCGCGCACGTAGATGCGCCAGCCCCCGCCGACCTCGCGCAGTTCGAAGCCTCTGCGACGCCCCCCGAGGTCTCCGTCAAAGTCGGCAACCAGGTTGTCGATGGCCTGTCTCACGACCCGCACGGGGGCGGAGAGCGCCGTCGCCAACGCCACGATTCCCTGCGGCTCGTCGACGACCATCAGAATTGCCTCAAGCCGGGCTTCAAGCTGCGCGGCACTCTGCTCAGCAGTTTCTGTGCCGGGCACGGTGTCGTGTTCAGTTTCCATAGTCTGCCCCCAGGTTGGCGAGATTCTCGTCCGACCAGTTTTCTGCGGTCCAGCGCAGGGTTAGTTCTCCGAGCGGCTCAATCTGTTCGAACGAGATCGCGGCTCCCCGATAGAGCTCAAGAACGGCGAGGAACCGTGCGATCACGACACCCTTGACGTCGGCGCCAGCAATGAGCTGGCGAAACGTCATGGGGTCTCCCCTACGCAGCAGGGCAACGACGTGTGCTGCCTGTTCCCGGATGCTCACGAGGGGAGCATGCAAATGGTCGAGACCAACGGTGGGCAATTCGCGGGGTGCGAATGCCAGCGCGGCGAGAGCCCCAAAGTCCTCGAGGGAGAGTGTCCAGACGAGCTCGGGGGTCGACCGGCGATACTTCTCTTCGAGCCGCACAGAACGAACCGTTCGGGTCGACTCGGCGACAAGCTGACCATCAAACCAGGCAGAGGCCTGCTTAAACGCCCGGTACTGCAGGAGCCTCGCAAAGAGCAGGTCCCTCGCCTCAAGCAGCGCCACATCCTCGGCGTCGACAAGTTCGCCCTGGGGCAGGAGGCCCGCGACCTTGAGATCAAGCAGTGTTGCCGCGACAACGAGAAACTCGCTGGCTTGATTGAGTTCGTCATCGCTGTCGAGCGCGCGCAGATAAGCAATGAACTCGCTGGTCACGAGGCTCAGCGAGACCTCCGTGATGTCGAGTTCATGCTTGCCGATGAGGGTGAGCAGCAGATCGAACGGGCCGTCAAAGTCGCCGACGGTAACGGTGAAGCCGCCAGCGGAGGCCGCGTCGGCACCGCCCTCCCCCAACGACACGAGGCTAGGCGACGGCGCCACGGAAGATCAGCTCCCGCGCAAGCTGGCGGTATGCCTCCGCCTGGGGGTGCTCCGGCGCAAACTGGGTGATCGGCGCAGCGGCGACCGAGGCATCCGGAAACTTGATTGTGCGACCAATGACGGTTTCAAAAACCTTCTCGTCAAAGGTCTCGACGACGCGCTCGAGAACCTCGCGCGAGTGCAGTGTGCGCGAGTCATACATCGTGGCGAGAATGCCGTCGAGTTCGATCGCGGGGTTCAAGCGATCTTTGACCTTCTCGATGGTTTCGATCAGGAGCGCGACTCCTCGCAGGGCAAAGAACTCACACTCGAGCGGAATCAACACACCGTGGCTCGCGGTCAAAGCGTTGACCGTAAGAAGCCCTAGAGAGGGCTGGCAGTCGATCAAGATCACGTCGTACTCGTCTTTGACCTTGCGCAGCACGCCGGCCAAAATCTGCTCGCGGGCGACCTCGTTGACGAGGTGGACCTCGGCTGCCGAAAGGTCGATGTTGGCCGGGATCACGTCGAGCCCGGGGGTTCCGGTCTTCTGGATGGCGGCGTGCGGGTCTTTGAGGGAGCCGAGAAGCAGGTCGTAAATGTTGGGGACGTCGTGGGTCTGAACACCGAGTCCGGCAGAAAGCGCTCCCTGCGGGTCGAAGTCCACGGCAAGAACACGGCGTCCGTAGTCGGCCAGCGCGGCTCCGACACTGATGGTCGTGGTCGTTTTGCCTACGCCGCCCTTTTGATTGCAGAGGGCGATAATGCGCGCGGGCCCGTGACCGTTGAGAGGCTCAGGCACGTCAAAGCGCCGAAACGGGCGTCCCGTCGGTCCGACGCGGCCAGCGGGGATCTCGATGCCGTCGAGTTCGGCCGATTTGTTCCGCTGTACTGTCATCCCGACAATCCTTACTTTTGTGACCGGCGATCGCCGGTTCTCCGCGCTTGCCAACCTCCCCGATTCTAGCGGCCACATTACGTTCCGCTCGTCGGACGCACCCGCAATCGCCGAGTCGAATTCGACACTTCGCGGGCTCAGCGCGCGCGCGGATGGGCCGTTGTGTACATGTCCCTCAGGGTGTCAGCGGTCACGAGCGTGTAGAACTGCGTGGTCGCGACCGAGGAGTGCCCCAGCAGCTCCTGCACGACCCGGACATCGGCGCCCCCCTCCAGCAGATGGGTGGCAAACGAATGCCTCAGAGTGTGCGGCGAGATTTCGGTATCGAGGCCAGCCTGCTCGGCCCGAGCTCGAATAATTAGCCACGCGTTTTGCCGCGAGAGCCGCGCGCCGCGTCGGCCCAAGAACAGCCCGGGCGTCGATGGTCCTTTTGTCGACATTCCCGGGCGGGCCCGCACCAGATACGCGTCGATCGCGGCCTTGGCATAGCTCCCCAACGGCACGATGCGTTGTTTGCCGCCCTTGCCCAAAAGTCGCACAACCTGGGTCTCATCGGCCTCGTGCATGTCGTCGACGTTCAGCCCGACCGCCTCAGAGACGCGCGCACCCGTGGCATACAGGAGTTCAAGAAGTGCTCGGTCCCTTAGCGCCAGGGGGTCGTCGCCGGATGCGGCCTCGAGTAGCGCCTCCACCCGGTCCAGGGCGATCGCCTTGGGCAGGCGCAGTGGGAGCTTGGGCGGTTTGGTGTCGGCAGAAACATCCTCCGCCACATAGCCCTCGTCGAGGCAGAACCGGTGGAACCCACGCACGGACGAGAGCGCTCTGGCCACCGAAGCAGCGCTGCGCTGGCCGCCCTGGGCGCCCGGTTCCAGACCGAATCTCGACACATGGGTCGCTGCCACTAGGTCAAGTGAACGGATGTCGCAGCGATCTAGGTAGGCCAGGTAGGCGGTCAGATCCCGGCGATAAGCGGCGAGGGTATTTTCAGCCCGGCCGCGTTCGATCGCGAGATGCCGCAGATAGCGATCGACGAGAGTCGACAGGGCCACCTCGGTCATCGACGTCAGCGTTCCGCTGCGAGTGAGAGCGCCGCCGTCACCAGAATTCCGTTGCGTACCCTGCCTGCCTTCACAGCATCCAACAGTTCGTCGAGTTCGACCCAGCGGGTCTCAATATCGGCCTCTTCTTCGCCGCGAACGAAAGCCTCCGGTGTGGCCCGCACACCGCGTGCTAGGTACACCCGCAGAAGCTCGTTGCTGCCCCCCGGCGAGGTGTAGAACTCCACGAGAGGGGCCCACTCATCGGCAACGAGATCGACCTCTTCTGCCAGCTCCCGCTGGGCTGCGGCAAGAGGGTCCTCCCCCGGGATGTCGAGCAGACCGGCGGGGAGTTCCCAATCGCGCATGGCGATCGGATGCCGGTACTGGCGGATCACCAAGATGCGACCACGGTCGTCGATCGCCGCAACGGCGACAGCGCCCGTGTGGTCAACATACTCGCGAACGATCTCCGCATCGCCATAGGCGATCCGGTCCCGCCGTACGTCCCATACCCGGCCGGAGAACATCGTCTCCGACTCGACTACAGCGAACTCGGCTGGCTCGTCCGCGAGCATGTCGCTCACGCGTCAGCCGGCTCTACGACCTCAAAAAGCCGGGCAGCGCGCTGGCGCTCAAGACCTGCCGCGACGAGGCCCGAGAACAGCGGATGCGCGCGATTGGGCCGCGACCGCAGCTCCGGGTGGGCCTGCGTCCCCACATAGAACGGGTGCACGTCGCGCGGCAGCTCAACGAACTCCACCAGGTGGCCGTCGGGCGAGGTTCCCGAGAACGACAGCCCGGCTTCGGCGATCTGCGCACGGTACTTGTTGTTGACCTCGTAGCGGTGGCGGTGACGCTCCGAGATCATCGGGGCACCATACAGCTCCGCCACGATCGAGTCTTCGGCTAGGGCCGCCTCATAGAGACCAAGGCGCATCGTGCCGCCCAGGTCGCCGCCGGCGATGATGTCAACCTGCTCCGCCATTGTCGCGATCACGGGGATCGGAGTCTCAGGGTCGAATTCCGTCGACGATGCACCGACAAGGCCGGCAACATCCCGCGCATATTCGATAACCATGCACTGCAGGCCGAGGCACAGGCCGAGAACCGGCAGCCCGTTCTCGCGGGCAAAGCGCAGAGCGCCCAGCTTGCCCTCAATGCCGCGAACGCCAAACCCACCCGGAACGCAGATCGCGTCGAGGTGCGAGAGCATGCGGGCAGCACCGTCCGGGGTCTCGCACTCGTCTGAGGGCACCCACTCGATCGTGACGCGGGCATCGTTGGCGAAACCACCGGCCTTGAGGGCCTCCGTCACCGAAAGGTACGCGTCGGGCAGGTCGATGTACTTTCCGACGAGCCCAACCGTTACCTCGTGACGCGGGTTGTGCACGACCTCGAGAAGCTCGCTCCATCCCGACCAGTCCACGTCATCGGTCTTAACTCCGAAGTGATCGATGATGTAGGAGTCGAGGCCCTGTTCGTGCAGGATCGTGGGGATGTCATAGATGCTCGACGCATCGGGGCAGTTGACGACCGCCTCCGGGTCAACGTCACACATGAGCGCGATTTTGCGGTTCATCGACTCGGGAACTGGCCGGTCGGAGCGCAGAACGATCGCATCGGGCTGGATACCGATCGAGCGCAGGGCGGCAACAGAGTGCTGCGTCGGCTTCGTCTTCTGTTCGCCAGCCGCGCTCAGGTACGGAACCAGCGAAACGTGCACAAAAAAGCAGTTGGAGCGGCCGAGCTCGTGGCGCACCTGGCGCGCGGCCTCGATGAACGGCTGCGATTCGATGTCGCCGACCGTGCCGCCGATTTCTGTGATGATCACGTCGGGCCGGGCGCTGCCATCAATCGGCTCCGCGGCTTGCAGGCGCATGCGGCGCTTGATCTCGTCGGTGATGTGCGGGATAACCTGCACTGTGTCGCCGAGGTACTCACCGCGGCGCTCACGCGCAATCACCTGCGAGTAGATCTGTCCCGTCGTGACGTTGGCAGACTGCCCGAGGTTGATGTCGAGAAAGCGCTCGTAATGCCCGATGTCGAGGTCCGTCTCAGCGCCGTCGTCGGTCACAAAGACCTCGCCGTGCTGGAACGGGTTCATCGTTCCGGGATCGACGTTGAGATACGGGTCAAGCTTCTGCATGACAACGCGGAGACCGCGAGCCGTTAGAAGGTTGCCCAGACTGGCGGCCGTCAGGCCCTTGCCCAACGAGGAGACGACGCCCCCCGTGACGAAGATGTGCTTAGTTATGCCCGCGTTATTAATGTCCACCACGGGGTTGCAGCCTATCATTGCGATTCCGTCAAAGTGCCGGGAGTCCACCGCGTCGCGATGATTCGTGGGTCAACCGGCGGCCGCGAGCTCCAGCAATTCCTTGGCATGTTCGAGACCGCTTTGGGAGTCGGGAAGGCCAGAAAGCAAGCGGGCCATCTCCGCCGCCCGGTCATTGCCCTCGAGCTGTCGAACACTGCTGGCCGTCACCGTGCCGTCGCTGTCCTTGACCACACTCAGGTGGTTCGTGGCGAAGGCGGCAACCTGGGCCAAATGGGTCACCACAATAACCTGCGACTTCTCTGCAAGACGCGCCAGCCGGCGCCCGATTTCGATGGCGGATGCACCACCCACGCCAGAATCGACCTCGTCGAACACGAACGTCGCAACGGGGTTGGTTGCCGCAAGCACAACCTCGATCGCCAACATCACGCGAGAGAGTTCGCCGCCAGAGGCTCCCTTGCCGAGAGGGCGCGGGTCTGACCCGGCATGTGGCCGAAGCATTATGGACACCTGGTCTCGCCCAGTGGTGCTGTATTCGGTTGCCTCGGTGACCTGCACGGTAAGCGCAGCATCCGGCATCGCCAGGGCGGCAAGTTCACGAGTCACCTCTGTGGCGAGGCGAGACGCCGCCTCTGCCCGCACCTCGCGAAGCCGGTCGGCGAGTGTCTCGATGGCGGCGGTGTCTTCTGCGAGCAAACGGGTGAGTTCGTCGATGCGGTCGCTGTCACCATCGAGTTCGAGAAGGCGGTCGCTCGCCTGCGAGAGAAACGCGAGCACGTCATCAATTGATGGTCCGTGTTTGCGCGTGAGTCCAGATAGCTCGGCCCGGCGTTCCTGCACACTCTCGAGCTCTGCTGCGCCGTCCGCGTCGAGGCCCGCGACGTAGCTGGCAATTTGAGAACCGAGGTCGGCGACGATGAACGATGCCTCGCCGATTGCGGCCGCGATGGGCGCAAGGGCGGGATCGTGGGAGGCGACGCGCTCAAGCTGGCGCCTGGCCATGTCGAGAAGTGGTGCTGCGGCCGGGGTGTCGTCGACGTCACCGGAAAGCAAGAGATGGGCACTGTCGGCGGCGATCCGCAGGTCTTCGAGATTGGCCAGCTTCTCGGCTCGTTCATCGAGCAGAACATCCTCGCCCGGCTCGGGGGCCACCGACTCGATCTCGTCGATCGCAATGCGGAGGTCTTCTGCCTCGCGAGCCCTACGGTCGCGTTCGGCGACGAGCACGTCACGCTCCGCCTGCGTTTCTTGCCAACGGTGGAAGACCTCGCGATACTCCCGGAGCAGGGATGCCAGGGGCGCGCCGGCGTAGTGGTCGAGCGCCTCCCGCTGGGCAGTGGATGAACGCAGCCGAAGCTGTTCGGATTGGCCGTGAACGACCACGAGATGCGAACCGATATCGCCGAGCACGCCAACGGGTGCAGAGCGCCCGCCCACAACGGCGCGGCTGCGGCCCTCCGAGGTTATGGTGCGGCCCAGAATGAGTTCCGCCTTGCCGGGGCCGGCGGGGTCGATGTCGCCGCCCGCGTCGATCACGCGCTCGGCCACAGGGCCATCTGCCTCGATGAGCCAGTGGCCCTCGACACTCGCGGAGTCACATCCCTGGCGCACTACGCCGCTATCGGCGCGCGCGCCGAGAAGCAATCCGAGCGCCGAAACCACCATGGTTTTACCCGCGCCTGTCTCTCCCGTGAGAGCGGTGAAGCCAGCGCCCAGCGGCATTCTGGCCTCGCCGATCACGCCGAGGTTGCGGATAACGATCTCCTCGATCACGAAGCGCTCTCCCGACCCTCATCAAACACCGCGCGCTGCACGGGGATCTCGCGGGTGGCGTCAAAAGGTGTGGGTCCGCGCCATCCCGCAACCGGAAGCTGAAACTTGTTGACGAGCCGATCCGTGAACGGCCCCTGGTGCAAGCGAGCGAGACGAACGGGAATGGTCGAGCGCCGCACGACAACGCGCGCGCCAGGAGGAAGATCCCAGGTGCGGCGCCCATCGCACCACAGCACGCCGGTGCCCTGGGTGCGATCGAGCACCTCGACGGCAAAAACGGAATCGGGGCCAACGACGAGGGGGCGCGCAAAAAGGGCGTGCGCGCTGAGCGGCACAAGAAGCATCGCGTCGAGCTCCGGCCACACGATGGGGCCGCCAGCAGAGAAGGAGTACGCGGTGGACCCGGTGGGAGTGGACATCACGACTCCGTCGCAGCCAAACGACGACAGCGGGCGCTTGTCGACCTCGATGACGACCTCGAGCATCCGCTCTCGGCTCGCTTTCTCAACGGTCGCTTCGTTCAGTGCCCACGTCTCGTACGCGATTTCGGTGCCCACTTTAACGCGCACATCGAGCGTCATCCGCTCCTCGACGAGGTAGTCACGAGAGAGCGCACGGCGCACCGTCTCGCGCAGCCCGTCGCGCTCGCTTTCCGCGAGAAACCCCACATGCCCGAGGTTCACTCCGAGAATGGGGGCGGAGCAGCCGCGCAGCAGCTCGGCGGCTCGCAGAATCGTGCCGTCCCCGCCAAGCACGATCGCGATCTCCAGGTCGTCGATCGCCACCTCTTCGCCGAGCCTCCGGATCGCCAGCAGCGCAGGGTCGTGCGCGAACAGGTCCTCACGCTCCTGCGCAGTAGCTACCGGGATCACGCCGTCCCTCAGTAGCTCGCGGCACACCTCGGCTGCCGCATCGAGAGACTCTTCGCGCCCCGTATGTGACACCACCAGAATGCTGCGCGTTCCCGACAGCGAGGAACCGTGGGCAGCAGCAGACACTCTGGCACTCCTTGCTTCGGGTGGATACGGAGGACGCGGACTCGGACCGCTAGGCACAGAGGTCAGAAACCCGCTCCAACCATTCTGTCGGATTGCTCCCCGAAGCGCTCATGTGCACCACATACTCGTGATTTCCCGTGGTTCCGAGAATGGGGGAAGGAATGATGCCCGCCGTGCCGAGGCCCACGTCCCACGCCGCCCACAGCACGCCACACACGGCATCGTTGCGCAGCCCAGCGTCTCGAACGATGCCTTCGCGAATGCCGGTGCGCCCCACCTCGAACTGCGGCTTGATGAGCAAAACAAAATCGGCGGCGGTGCCCACTGTCTCAACGAGCGCGGGAATCACCATCGTCAATGAGATAAACGATAGATCGCCAACAACCAGGTCGATTGAGCCGGTTTCTCCCGCGGCAGCCTGCAACGTTTCGGGAGTCATCGACCTCGCGTTGAAGCCCTCCACAACGACGACACGATCATCGGCGGCGACCGCGGCATCCAGCTGACCGTGACCTACGTCGAGTGCGATCACCCTTCGAGCGCCTCGCTCGAGCAGCACCTGAGTGAACCCGCCCGTCGATGCGCCGACATCCAGAGCATTTCTGCCGTCGACCGAGAGGCCAAAAGCGTCGAGGCCCGCGATTAGCTTGTGGGCGGCCCTGCTCACATAGTGGTCAGCTCCGGCCACGTCGATTCGGCTGCCGGGGCGCACTTTGAATGACGGCTTAAGAATTGTCGCGCCGTCCACAGACACCAGTCCGTCCGCAATCAAGCGGGCCGCGTGGGTTCGCGAGCGCGCCGCCCCCTGTGCAAGGGCAGCGTCGAGCCGTTGTGGGCCATCGTTCTCCGGTGCGTCAGTCACCGGTCTCGGGGCTCCGCGCCCTCGAGCATGGTCTGCAATTCGTCGTGCACGTGAGCGAACGCAGCGGCGCGAGATTCCAGCGGCTGGTCTTCGATCAGTCGCACGCGCGACAGCAGAGCGCCCTCGTCGCCACCGCTCTGGGCGGATGCGGAGTCAATGGACTTCTCGTGATCAGACACAGATCAATTGCACCACACAGCGGCCGGGGATGGGCTCATCGCCGCGAGTCATCCCGTGCAATGCCGAGCGCGTCCATCAATAGCCCGTCGACGTCGATGCCGTATATAGCGAGTCCGGATGCCCAGACCGCCGCGCAGGATGCGCGCACCAGGTCAACGTGGGCGCCAGGGGCAACAAGCTCCGCGCGGTGACCGTTCATCCGCACGGCGGAATCGCGCACCCGCACAACTCCGTCTGCCTCGAACTCTGTGGCCGGGTATGGCAGAGTCAACTCGCTGAGATCGGTGAGGATCAGTTCCGGGCGCATAGGCGCACTCGCAGCGAGGAGCTGCTTGGGTCCGTCGATTCCCGTCAGAACCAGCGCCGAACGCAGACCGGCGCGATTCGCGCCGAGAATATCGGTGTCGAGACGGTCGCCGATGAAGAGGGCGTCTGCGACACCAAATCTCTCCAGCGCGGCCTCAAAAATAGGAACCTCCGGCTTGCCTGCGACGATGGGAAGCCGACCGACAGCGGTGTGGACCGCCGAGACGAGGGTGCCGTTTCCGGGGGCGATCCCGCCAGCAACCGGGATCGTCCAGTCGTTATTGGTCGCTACCCAAGGCCGTTCGGAATACTCCCCCTGAAGCGCAAATGCCGCCTGCGCGAGGGATTCCCATCCCACCGTGGGGGCGAAGCCCTGCACGACGGCAGCGGTTTCCGGTGTGCCCGTGAACACAGCAATAAAGCCTGCGCGTTCGACCTCGACGATGAGACCCTCGCCGCCGACGACAAGGACTTCGCCTCCGGGCTCAACAAGATCCGCGAGCAGGCGAGCGGCCGCCTGCGACGACGTCACAACATCGGATTCGGCGGCCTCGAGGCCAAGCCGACGGAGGTGGTCAGCGACGGTAGCCGCCGACCGAGAAGCATTGTTGGTGATGTAACCGATTCGAAGCTCGGAGGCGTTGAGGGCATCTACTGCGCCAGCGATAGCGGCTTCGCCCTTATAAACGACGCCGTCAAGGTCCAGCAGTATGAGGTCGACGCCCGAAACTGGGGTCTCCCCCGCGGCGAGAGAGACCCGAACCGTAGAGGATGGCCCGGCAGAAACGCCGCTGCTATCGCTCGGTGTCGGACTCGCTGGTGTCGGACTCGCTGTCGTCTGATTCGTCGGCGTCTGCACGGTCGGTGACGTAGTCGTGCTCTTCGACATCTTCTTCAAAAACTTCAACGACATCCTCATCACTCTCGCCGCTACCGCCTTCGAGGGCGTCTGCGGCACGATCAGCTCGCTGGTACCAGGTCTCCGCCTCGTCGGCGCGGCCCAAATCTTCGAGCACAGCAGCGTAGGCGGAGAACAGCGCTGGGCTCCACGAGAATGCTCTCGTCGGGTCGAGCTGAGGAATCTCTAGCTCGACAAGCGCCGCGTCGAGCTGCTCAAGATCGAGCCGTGCACCCGACATCGCGATTGCGAGCTCAACCTGAACGTCTACCGGCAGAGTCGAACGGTCCACGGACCGCCCGAGCTCAAGGGCACGGTCGGGCCGACCGAGGCCTCGCTCGGAATCGACCATCATGGGCAACTGGTCATCGCGCCCAGAAATGCGGCGGTACGTGCGCAACTCGCGCAGCGCGAGAGCGTAGTCTTCAGTGGCGTAAGCGGTGATCGCAAGCGTCTCGCGCACAACCGCGATTCTGCCCGCACGGCGAGCAGCGGATGTTGCGTGGCGGTGGGCGAGCTGGGGATCAGAATCGATCAACCGAGCCGCCATGACAAGGTGGACGGCGACGCCGTCCGCATTCTCCTTGCTCAGAGTCTTGAGTTGAGCGCGCGCGACCCGATCGAGGTCGGCCGGCTTCACATCCTCCGGAATTTCGGGGTCGTCGTGACGAGTGCGCACCGACCGCGTGCCGTACGGGTCACGATCTTCGTAGCTGTCGTCACGGCGAGCATCACGGTCGCCACGAGCCGGCGTGCCTTCTCGGGTCCACAGCCGCGGCTCGTCGCGGCGGCCCTGGCCGCCTCGGGGTGCATGCTGAGTGGCACGGGGAGGCTTGTCAGAGCGGCCCGGCTTATCAGAACGGGGTCCGCCTTTGGCGGGTCCGGAATTCGCGCCGCCAGCGCGAGCCGGTCGGGATCCTTCTGGCTTGCGCGCGGGGCGTCCGTCGCGGTCTGAATCGCTCACAGCGGCTCTCCTGGCTCTTTTCGGTTCTCGTGGACGCGGTCCACACGCAGTTCTGCCCGCCCCAGTTTACTGGGGCGCAGTCGGCGCTTGCTGTGGACGTGTTCTGGCTGACCTCTTAAATGGAAATGGCCACCCCCTAAGGGGTGGCCATTTCATGAAGAAGTCCGGCGGTGTCCTACTCTCCCACAGGGTCCCCCCTGCAGTACCATCGGCGCAACGAGTCTTAGCTTCCGGGTTCGGAATGTAACCGGGCGTTTCCCTCGCGCTATGGCCGCCGAAACACTATTGATTTATGTATCAGTTCATAGCCACACATCCGTTATCCGTGAAGGACTTGGGGTGTGTGGGTTGATCCCCGACCGTAAATCGGGAACCACAAAGTGGACGCGTAGACATCTTTGAAAGTGTTATCAAGTTATCGGCTTATTAGTACAGGTCAGCTCCATGCGTCGTTAGTCCGCACTTCCACATCCTGCCTATCAACCCAGTAGTCTAGCTGGGAGCCTCTCCCCTAAAAGGGATGGAAATCTCATCTTGAAGCTGGCTTCCCGCTTAGATGCTTTCAGCGGTTATCCATTCCGAACGTAGCTAATCAGCGGTGCTCCTGGCGGAACAACTGACACACCAGAGGTTCGTCCATCCCGGTCCTCTCGTACTAGGGATAGATCTTCTCAAATTTCCTGCGCGCGCAGAGGATAGGGACCGAACTGTCTCACGACGTTCTAAACCCAGCTCGCGTACCGCTTTAATGGGCGAACAGCCCAACCCTTGGGACCTACTCCAGCCCCAGGATGCGACGAGCCGACATCGAGGTGCCAAACCATGCCGTCGATATGGACTCTTGGGCAAGATCAGCCTGTTATCCCCGAGGTACCTTTTATCCGTTGAGCGACAGCGCTTCCACAAGCCACTGCCGGATCACTAGTCCCGACTTTCGTCCCTGCTCGACTTGTCAGTCTCACAGTCAAGCTCCCTTGTGCACTTACACTCGACACCTGATTGCCAACCAGGTTGAGGGAACCTTTGGGCGCCTCCGTTACTTTTTAGGAGGCAACCGCCCCAGTTAAACTACCCACCAGGCACTGTCCGAGAACCGGATTACGGTTCGTCGTTAGATATCCAATATGACCAGAGTGGTATTTCAACAATGACTCCACCGACACTAGCGTGCCAGCTTCACAGTCTCCCACCTATCCTACACAAGCCACACCGAACACCAATACCAAGCTGTAGTAAAGGTCACGGGGTCTTTCCGTCCTTCTGCGCGTAACGAGCATCTTTACTCGTAGTGCAATTTCGCCGAGTTCGCGGTTGAGACAGCTGGGAAGTCGTTACGCCATTCGTGCAGGTCGGAACTTACCCGACAAGGAATTTCGCTACCTTAGGATGGTTATAGTTACCACCGCCGTTTACTGGGGCTTAAATTCTCAGCTTCGCCTTGCGGCTAACCGTTCCTCTTAACCTTCCAGCACCGGGCAGGCGTCAGTCCGTATACATCGTCTTGCGACTTGGCACGGACCTGTGTTTTTAGTAAACAGTCGCTTCCCACTGGTCTCTGCGGCCTTCAAACGCTTTCGGAGCTAGTCCTAATACGCCTCAGGCCCCCCTTCTCCCGAAGTTACGGGGGCATTTTGCCGAGTTCCTTAACCACGATTCTCTCGATCTCCTTAGTATTCTCTACCTGAACACCTGAGTCGGTTTGGGGTACGGGTGACTAAAACCTCGCGTCGATGCTTTTCTTGGCAGCATAGGATCACTGATTTCGCCCATTCGGGCTACCCATCGGGTCTCAACCTTAATGAGAGACGGATTTGCCTATCTCTCGGCCTACATCCTTAGACCGGGACAACCATCGCCCGGCTCAGCTACCTTCCTGCGTCACACCTGTTAATACGCTAACCGCACCAGAACGGGGTCGAGCGTTAGACCGGTCCGCCGCACCCCGAAGGGATTGGTCAGTCCGGGTTAGGACTCTTAGCACTACTGGATTAGTTTGGGCGGTTTTTCGTCAGTACGGGAATATCAACCCGTTGTCCATCGACTACGCCTGTCGGCCTCGCCTTAGGTCCCGACTTACCCAGGGCGGATTAACCTGGCCCTGGAACCCTTGTTCTTTCGGAGGACGGGTTTCTCACCCGTCTTTCGCTACTCATGCCTGCATTCTCACTCGTGTAGGCTCCACGGCTGGTTTACACCGCCGCTTCACTGCCCACACGACGCTCTCCTACCACTCCGTACGGCTGAACCACGAAGGCTTACCTAAAATACGAAATCTACAACTTCGGTGGTGTGCTTGAGCCCCGTTACATTGTCGGCGCGGAATCACTTGACCAGTGAGCTATTACGCACTCTTTCAAGGGTGGCTGCTTCTAAGCCAACCTCCTGGTTGTCTCTGCAACTCCACATCCTTTTCCACTTAGCACACGCTTGGGGACCTTAGTTGGTAGTCTGGGTTGTTTCCCTCTCGACGATGAAGCTTATCCCCCACCGTCTCACTGCTGCGCTCTCACTTACCGGCATTCGGAGTTTGGCTGACGTCAGTAACCTTTTAGGGCCCATCGGCCATCCAGTAGCTCTACCTCCGGCAAGAAACACGCAACGCTGCACCTAAATGCATTTCGGAGAGAACCAGCTATCACGAAGTTTGATTGGCCTTTCACCCCTATCCACAGCTCATCCCCTCCATTTTCAACTGAAGTGGGTTCGGTCCTCCACGCGCTCTTACACGCGCTTCAACCTGGCCATGGATAGATCACTTCGCTTCGGGTCTAGGACATGCGACTGAATTGCCCTATTCAGACTCGCTTTCGCTACGGCTTCCCCACTCGGGTTAACCTCGCCACATATCGCTAACTCGCAGGCTCATTCTTCAAAAGGCACGCTGTCACCCCTGCTATGGAGGCTCCAACGGTTTGTATGCAAACGGTTTCAGGTACTATTTCACTCCCCTCCCGGGGTACTTTTCACCTTTCCCTCACGGTACTTGTCCGCTATCGGTCTTCTGGGAGTATTTAGGCTTATCAGGTGGTCCTGACAGATTCACACGGGATTTCTCGGGCCCCGTGATACTTGGGATACATCTCGCGCCATTAGAACATTTCGACTACGGGGTTGGCACCCTCTATGACTGGCCTTTCAAGACCATTCGTCTATATTCCTCTGTAACGCTTGCAGTACGGCAGTAACTGCTGAAACGTCCCGCAACCCCGACCATGCAACGCCTGCCGGCTATCACACATGATCGGTTTGGCCTCTTCCGATTTCGCTCGCCACTACTCACGGAATCACTGTTGTTTTCTCTTCCTGTGGGTACTGAGATGTTTCACTTCCCCACGTTCCCTCTACCCGCCCTATATATTCAGGCGGGAGTCACCAGGTCGCATTGCTGCGCCTGGCGGGGTTTCCCCATTCGGAAATCCTCGGATCAAAGCTCTATTATCAGCTCCCCGAGGCTTATCGCAGATTTATACGTCCTTCTTCGGCTCCAGAAGCCAAGGCATTCACCGTTTGCACTTAGAAACTTGATTGACAAAATCACACAAAGATCAGCGTCAACACCGACTCGAAAGCCGGCGTCTTACTCGATCTAAATTGAAGACATCACGCGCTCCAACAACCATCCAGGGCAAGCCCTGTCGGCTGAATTTGCGCGAGTGTCTAAGATGCTCGCGTCCACTGTGTAGTTCTCAAAATACGGGCGGTACCCCCTCATCAACACCAAACAACGGTGTCTCCGACAGAGGTCCAGAGGAGTTCGGTCGACACCCAAAGGCGCCGGCCCGGTCCCTCAGGACCCAACAGCGTGCAAAGACCAGAACCCTCCCCCAAACCCTTTTCCTTCCGAACAAGTTCGGCGTACTAAAGATTCAGGATCATCATCCTGGCCACAATGTCAATGTTCCACCCATGAGCGCCACCGGAGAACATATGTCTCCGAAATGGCTACGAGGTGTTCTAGCCCTGTATACAGAGGCATCCTCGAGTGCTCCTTAGAAAGGAGGTGATCCAGCCGCACCTTCCGGTACGGCTACCTTGTTACGACTTAGTCCTAATTACCAATCCCACCTTCGACAGCTCCCTCCTTGCGGTTGGGCCACTGGCTTCGGGTGTTACCGACTTTCATGACTTGACGGGCGGTGTGTACAAGGCCCGGGAACGTATTCACCGCAGCGTTGCTGATCTGCGATTACTAGCGACTCCGACTTCATGAGGTCGAGTTGCAGACCTCAATCCGAACTGAGACCGGCTTTTTGGGATTCGCTCCACCTTACGGTATTGCAGCCCTTTGTACCGGCCATTGTAGCATGCGTGAAGCCCAAGACATAAGGGGCATGATGATTTGACGTCATCCCCACCTTCCTCCGAGTTGACCCCGGCAGTCTCCTTTGAGTTCCCACCATTACGTGCTGGCAACAAAGAACGAGGGTTGCGCTCGTTGCGGGACTTAACCCAACATCTCACGACACGAGCTGACGACAACCATGCACCACCTGTTTACGAGTGTCCAAAGAGTTGACCATTTCTGGCCCGTTCTCGTATATGTCAAGCCTTGGTAAGGTTCTTCGCGTTGCATCGAATTAATCCGCATGCTCCGCCGCTTGTGCGGGCCCCCGTCAATTCCTTTGAGTTTTAGCCTTGCGGCCGTACTCCCCAGGCGGGGAACTTAATGCGTTAGCTGCGACACAGAAACCGTGGAATGGTCCCTACATCTAGTTCCCAACGTTTACGGCATGGACTACCAGGGTATCTAATCCTGTTCGCTCCCCATGCTTTCGCTCCTCAGCGTCAGTTACGGCCCAGAGATCTGCCTTCGCCATCGGTGTTCCTCCTGATATCTGCGCATTCCACCGCTACACCAGGAATTCCAATCTCCCCTACCGCACTCTAGTCTGCCCGTACCCACTGCAGGCTGGAGGTTGAGCCTCCAGATTTCACAGCAGACGCGACAAACCGCCTACGAGCTCTTTACGCCCAATAATTCCGGATAACGCTTGCACCCTACGTATTACCGCGGCTGCTGGCACGTAGTTAGCCGGTGCTTTTTCTGCAGGTACCGTCACTTTCGCTTCTTCCCTACTAAAAGAGGTTTACAACCCGAAGGCCGTCGTCCCTCACGCGGCGTTGCTGCATCAGGCTTTCGCCCATTGTGCAATATTCCCCACTGCTGCCTCCCGTAGGAGTCTGGGCCGTGTCTCAGTCCCAGTGTGGCCGGTCACCCTCTCAGGCCGGCTACCCGTCGTCGCCTTGGTGAGCCATTACCTCACCAACTAGCTGATAGGCCGCGAGTCCATCCCAGACCGAAATTCTTTCCAACCCCTCACCATGCGGTGGAGGTTCGTATCCGGTATTAGACGCCGTTTCCAGCGCTTATCCCAGAGTCTGGGGCAGGTTACTCACGTGTTACTCACCCGTTCGCCACTAATCCCACCAGAGCAAGCTCCGGTGTTCATCGTTCGACTTGCATGTGTTAAGCACGCCGCCAGCGTTCATCCTGAGCCAGGATCAAACTCTCCGTAAATGTTTGATTGCACAGCAGGTAAACCCGCCGGCACATCTAGTGTGAACGACCACCGGAAATAGGCGGACCGAACACAAGTTTGAAACTGACAAGAACAAATCATTACTGACTTGCTTGTTTTGTTTAATGTTTTTCCAAAGGAATCTCCTGCAACATCCCCGCTAGAAACGGTTCAATTGCACGAGGTTTTTGGCATTTGACATTGTGCACGCTGTTGAGTTCTCAAGGATCGGACGCTCCCGGTGCTCCACCTCACGGTGTTACTGCCGGGGCACTTCTCGTCCCACTTCATCCACCAGTCCCAAACACCCAGACACTCAAAAAGCGCCCAGTCTCAAGACCAGATCAACCGAAAACTCGGTTCGAAGCAGGTTTTATATCCTACGTCCCCACGGCCCGACTTTGCAAATCGGACATCTTCACGAAGAAGAACTCGGGGAGCGGCTGTTTAGAGCCAGGATTTGGTCCCACGTGAGGCCGAGAAGCTCTTCCGCTTCCCGCACCTTTGGGGTGACAAGAAAGAACTTTACGGGGATCTGGAACACCCGGCAAATCACCCCCACATCCCGGGCGTGTCGCGACACAACCTCGACAAAACACCCCCACCCCACCAACCACAAAAGACCCGCCTCCCCAACAAACACGGGAAAAACGGGCCTTCTCTGTGGTTCTAAGGAGGACTCAGAAACGACTAGTTGCAGTAGTCCGCCACGAACGTGCCGACGGTGGAGATGTCGTCCTGCGATGTGAGGTCGAGCACATTGCCTGCACGGTTGACGTTGGGGAGGCTGCTGGCGACAGAAACGATGCCATCAACGCGAGCGCTGACAGAGGTGACCTGTTCCGTGATCGCAGCGGGGGCGACCGCAACAAGCTGCTGCCACAGCGCACCATATGCGTCGGCTTCGGCGAAGTACGCATCCTCATCGCCGGAGTACGCCGGCCAACCGAACTCAGAATCCCCCGATGCGAAGACCTGAGGGGTCGCCGCGAGAGTCGCGCAGAACTCGGCGGCCTCGGCGACAATCGCATCGTGGCTTGCTGCGGCGGCCGCTGCATCCTGATCAGCCGCGGCCTGCCGCTGAGCGTTGACCCACAGAAGCCCTGCACCGATAGCGAAGACAACGGTCATGACAACCGACACCGCAACAGCGGCCCGGGCCAGGTTGCTCGCCCATCCCCTGAGTTCGCGCCCTCGACGAAGGGCATACAGCGCGAGTGCAAAACCTGCGGGGGGAACGACAACGGCGGCGGCAAGAGCGGCGCGATCGAGAATCACCTGGTCGCGGGAAAGATCGGGCACCGTCGGGCTGAGTACACCCAGAACGGGATGAGCACCCGTAGCGGGAGAAAGGCTCTCACCTTCCCCACCGGGGAAAGGAACAGCGGGTGCGGGGTAGCTCGAGGCGAAGGCCGGAGCTGCAGCGGATGCGCTCAACGACGACATCTGCGACACGGGTGGGTCAAACGTGAGCGGCAGCTCGCCCGTTGCCGAGCGGAAGCGCTGATCCGACTGTTCGCCTCGAATCGTGGGCGGCTCCGCGAATGATGTCGGTGCGAACGAATGAGTCACAGCAGACTGCGCCGAAATCGGTTCTGCGAGGAACGGAGCGGAACCAAAGGGCGCGGCGGCAACTCCCCCGTCGTTATTGCCGGGGCTGTGGTGCCCAACTTCGTCGCGACTAAAAGGGTCGCCACCGAACGGCGCCGCCGGGCTCACGGCTGGCGGGGTGAAGCTGCGAGTAGCAAACGAGTCGAAGTGCGACGGCCCGCTCTGCGATGAACCTGATTCTTCGGGCTCGTCGCTGATGTCAATGCCGAGTTGCTCGAAAGCCGAGCTGCCGACCGATGAGGACTCATGCGCGGTCGCAGCATCCGGCGCCCGCCGCATACGCGCGGCGTCGGCCATCGTTTCGGCCGCGGCCGCCGGGGTGGGCGCGAACGCGGGCGTCGCGCTCAGATAGCTCGAGATCGGCACGGACGGAACTGCGGGCGGTGCCGGTGGGAACCGCGCGGCCGTGGGCTGCGCGAGCGGCGCAGCGCTAACCGGCGGGGCCTGGCGATCGTCGTGAGACGGAGACTCCGGCGGAGTCTGAGACTCCGACTGAGACTGAAACTCGGGCTGAAGTTCGGGCTCGGGCGCAGCGCGACGACCCAGAACCGGACGACGGGCTTCGTTTCGTGCCGCCTCGCGGAGGCTCTTTCGGTCTCGACGGAGTTCGCCGCCCTGCGCCGTGGGCGACGAAGGCGTCTGCCCCTGGCTTGATGACTGGTCGTTCACGCTTTCCCCTCGATTGATGCGGCTCCATAGTAAGCGAGCGCACCTCTGACTACCCTGCGATAACGCCCGCGAGGGTCTTCTTGCCCCGACGCAGTACCGCGAACTTGCCGAACAGCAGGGCGCTTCCCAGCACCGCGTCGACATCGGCGACCTTGGCGTTATTGAGGTAAACGCCCCCCTGCTCGATGGCTCGGCGCGACTCCCCCAGGCTCTTGGTGAGACCCGTTGCCACTAAGAGCTGCGCAACGGTGGACTGCTGATCCGCCTGCGTTTGCGCAAGCTCTCCGATTGCAGCCACAAGGGTCGGCTCGTCGAGTGCGGTCAGATCGCCCTGACCGAAAAGTGCCTCTGCCGCAGCGATCGCCGACTCGGTGGCAGCCACCCCGTGAACGAGGGAAGTCACTTCGAACGCCAGCGTGCGCTGCGCCTCACGACGGAACGGCTCGTCGGCGACTGCCCGCTCAAGCCGCTCGATCTCGTCACGCGACAGGAAAGTGAAGACCTTGAGTCGAGCGATAACATCCGCATCGTCGGTGTTGACCCAGAACTGGTACATCGCGTACGGGCTCGTGAGAGCAGGGTCGAGCCAGACGGCATTGCCCTCGCTCTTGCCGAACTTGGTGCCGTCGGAATTGGTGATGAGAGGGGTGCCGATCGCATGAACGCTCGCCCCTTCAGCCTTGTGGATGAGATCTGACCCACTCGTGAGGTTGCCCCACTGATCTGACCCGCCCGTCTGAAGCACGCATCCGTATGACCGGTAGAGCTCGAGAAAGTCCATGCCCTGAAGGACCTGGTAGCTGAACTCGGTGTAGCTGATGCCCGCGTCGGAATTGAGTCGGGCGCTAACGGCATCCTTCTTGAGCATGGAGCCGACACGGAAGTACTTGCCAACCTCGCGCAGAAAATCGATTGCGGAGAGCGGCGCCGTCCAGTCGAGGTTATTGACGAGTCGCGCGGCATTGTCTCCCTCGAACGAAAGAAAGCGGGAGACCTGACCCTGCAGGTAGCCCACCCACTCGTTCACGGTGTCGGGAGTGTTGAGCGTGCGCTCGGCCGTCGGCTTGGGGTCGCCGATGAGACCGGTCGAACCACCAACGAGTGCAAGTGGCTTGTGACCGGCGAGCTGGAGGCGGCGCAGAAGAAGAAGCTGGACAAGATTGCCCAGGTGAAGACTCGGTGCCGTCGGGTCAAATCCGCAGTAATACGTGATGGGCGGGCCGGCCAGAAGCTCTCGGAGCTGCGCCTCATCGGTGGATACGTGAATAAGACCTCGCCACTGGAGTTCATCCCATACGGTGGGGAAGGCGGGGTCATTGCTCTGGTGCGCGAGAATCGCGGGGGTTACTGACACAGAATCCACCGTATCAGCGCGGGTCGCCCCTCTCGACTCATCAGGCGCAGAGACTTGATTTCTGTATATTAGGCCAGTAGCCTTTATTCATGGAGATCAAGGATGAGGGCCTGATGTTTGTCATCTCGGCGGATCAGCGAGGGAGCCGGGCACGCGAAGACCTTGTCGGGCCAGCGCGGGAAGCGATAAACGATCAATTCGGAGACTCTCTCGCCCTGCCTGCTGACCGCAACGCCGGTGATGAGATTCAACTTCTGACCGATAGCGCGGCCACAGTGCTGGACATCACGATCATGCTCGCAAGGACCGGCAACTGGAGCATCGGAATAGGGGTTGGCACCGTGCGCACTCCCCTGCCGGGCGCTGTTGGGGAGGCGACCGGCGACGCATTTATTGCAGCCAGAGACGCCGTGACGGCGGCAAAACGGCGGCAAACCCGAGTTGCCGTGCGGGGAGGCAACCTCACCGATGCAGCCTGGCCGACCGCCGAAGACGCACAATCCCTGCTCGATCCCCTGCTCGAACTGCTACGGCGACGGAGCGGGCAGGGCTGGGAACTCCACGACGTCCTGACTAGCGCACCCACTCAGGCCGACGCGGCTCAGGTCCTCGGCATTACTGCCGCCGCCGTCAGCGACCGAGCCAAAGTCGCCGCGCTCAAAATTGAACGGGATGCGAGGAAAGCGCTTGTTAGGCTCCTCGAGAACCTCGCAACGACCGCGACAACGCCCTAGCGGGCATCCGGAGGCACCGTGCTGATCTTCTCCGCTCTGATCTACTGGGTTTTGCTGCTGATGTTCGTGGTGGCCTCGCTCGCAACGGCCCTCATTAGCTGGTTCAGGCCCTCGAAATATCTCACCCTTGCTTCGGCCATCACGCTCGTCGCGGCCGTGATCGTGGCCATCATGCCGACCCCGGGAGCTTCGGTCGTGCTCTCGATCATCACCGGAACTCTCTGCCTCGCCCTGGCCGTGATCGGAGGGGGTCCTGCGGCCAGCGTCGTGCTGCAACTCGCAACTCGGGGCAGCAGCACCTTCGGCGTGCACGGCGGGATTCTTCTCGACGGTGGTCGCCGCGAAGTACTGCGCGGGGGCCTCACCATCGGACTCCTTGAGCGCGCAGCGATTGCCGGAACGCTCATTGCAGGGTTTCCCGAAGGCCTGGCCGTGGTTGTCGCCATCAAGGGCGTCGGCCGCTTTACAGAGCTGAGCGATGCAGAAGCTCAGGAGCGGTTCATCATCGGAACATTCGCGAGCGTTCTGTGGGCCTGCATCGCAGCATCCATATCGCTGCTCGTTCGCGGTGGCCTCTAGGCTTTCGCCGAGAGACCACCGCCCCGAACTATGCTCGCTCGGGCCTCGCCAGAACCCGGGACAGGATCGGCCGAGTCACCCGCGTTGCCAACGCAACGAGAACGAAGCCCAGCACGAACGCCCCTGCGATCACCAGCAGCGATGTCGGCGCAAGGATGAGAGTGATTCCCGCGAGTGGGAAGATCATGATCGCCCCGACTACTCCCGAGCCCAGCGAGACCCACCGAAGCGGCGCCATGATCGCCCGCGCCCTTGCCTTCTCCATCACGGGTCGCGGCATTCCGACCCGATCAAGGTTGACGTAGAGATCCCGCCGATCGAGGATCGCGGATGCCTGGTTGACGCCCACAGAACAGGCCACCATAAGGAACGACCCCACGAGCGTGATCAGGATGCCCGTGCGAACATCGGCGAGCATGTAGCCGTCCTCGACACCCTCAGCACCCAGTGCATTGAGGTACGACACGCCTGTGCCGCCGACGACCGCAACGAAACTTGCCATCGCGACCCCGCTGACCTGCCGCCACGCAGCCTGTGGGGACTCCATGATGGTGCGGGACGAGATCAGCGTGTGAGCAACCTTTGCCCGCTTGACCTGGATAGAGGCGACGAGCCCGATCACCCACGGCCCGATCAAATTGAGAACGGCGACACCGACCGCGAACGCGATCCCCAGCGCGACAGCAACCGCCGCGATGCTGGGAAGCACGCCCAGGCTGGAAAGGATGCCCGTCGAAATCGCAATGACGACAACACCGATGACCCCTCGAACCCAGCTCAGCCGTGGGGCGCTCTGCTTGATTCGAACACCGAGTGGCGAGATCACGACGCGACGCAGGCCCACGATCGAACTCACTGCGGCGAGCGCGATAACCCCCGCAACCACGGCAAGTACGACCACCGGCGACACGAGGAGCGCACCGGCACCGATGGGCTCCCCCTTGAACGTGATCAGCCCCACCAGCGGAGTCACCACGAGATAGAGCACGATTCCGGCGAACGCCCCCGCAGCGGCAACGACAACCGATTCCAGCACCGTAATGCGGGCGACCTGCGACGGCGTGGCACCGAGGAGTCGCAGAGTGGCGAGGCGGTCGTCGCGCCGACGAGCAGAGAGTCGCGCTGCGGCACCGCTCAACCCAGCGAGCGGAATGACCAAAAGCGCAAGGGCCAAGACGCTCAGGACGCGATACAACTCCGAGTAATCGGACTCCGGCCACTGCCAGAACATAATCGTGCCGCCGGTGACAATAAGGAGCAGCGCGGTCGTGATCGCAAAGGTCACCGCGGGCAGCGCGAGCGTTGCCGCACTATCCGCGCTCGGCCGCGCAAACATCCACGCCAGACGGGATATCGAGGGGTGACCCCGTGCTGGGCGGGCTACGACCGCGGTCATGCCGACACCTCGGAGGTGGCACCGACGACGTCGAGACGACCGTCACGGAGCCGGACGGTGCGCGAGCATCGGGCGGCCACCTGCTCGTCGTGCGTCACGACGACGAGCGCGCGGCTGCCATCCGCGGTGACCTCAAGGAGCGCCGACATGACCTCGGTCGAGGTCACAGAGTCGAGGGCACCCGTCGGTTCATCCGCGAAGATCACCCCTGCGCCCGTCACCTGGGCACGTGCGATTGCCACGCGCTGTGCCTGCCCACCCGAGAGCTCGCCGATGCGGCGCTTCTCAAGACCGGCTAGGCCAAGCTTTGCGAGCCACACGGAGGCATCGGCCTCTGCACTCCTGCGGGCGTGGCCAGCGAGAAGCAATGGGAGCGCGACGTTCTCGACAACGGTCAGTTCTGGGATCAAAAAGCCCTGCTGAAAAACGAAGCCGAACTCCTCGCGACGCAGGCGGGAGCGCTCAGATTCACCGAGGCCAGCAAGGCGCAGCGGGGCTGGCCCTGTCGACACCGTGATGTCACCTCCGCTCGGAGGCAGGATGCCCGCGAGAGCGTGAAGCAGCGTCGTCTTTCCCGAACCAGACGGCCCCATGATGGCCACGGACTCCCCCGCGCTGATGGACAGGCTCACCCCCGCGAGGGCCGTGTGATCGGCATAGGAGACAACGAGGTTCTGGGCGGCAAGCACGACGCGGCCCTGCGGGAAATGGTTCATGCCTCTAGCCTCGCCGTGAGCATCCATTCGCACATCAGCCCACGGATGCAACCCCGGGTCATCCTCGGGATGTATCTATTGCCGCTTTCGGGGCATGTGCGCCCGGTACGGCGACACCGTCGGGTCGCCGTCGATCCAGAAGCGCCACGGAAAGTCACCGCCACCGCCCGGCCCGGATACGCCGGTTCGCACGCTCGACCGCACCGCCTGAGGCTGCACCCCGCCAAGAGTGCTCAGGTCGAGCCGAACGCGGGACGTTGCAAGGTCAGCACCCCCGTCGGCGAGCGTCAGACCCAGCGCCACGCAGAGGCGTGCCGGACCCATCGCTAGCTGGGCATCGTTGCGAGCGGACTGCCTACGAGCCCGAGCGAGATCGATGCCCTCGACGATCTCCCCGGCCCTCAAGAGGCAAGCAGACGCATCCCCCGGGACGGAACAAACGATATTGGCGCACGTGTGCATGCCCATGAGCGGGTATACACACCCTTCGAAGTTGCTCAGGTCCAGGTTCGCGTACGACAGCGAGCGTAGACGGGCGAAAGGCAGCTCGTCAGCTTCTCGAAGGAACACACGGTGACCGCGCTTACGTCGGCATTGACGAGCCGACCATGCTCCACTTCGGGAGCGAGGAGTGAAACTCTTCGATGTTCCTAGTTTCCTGCAGTTGCTGGCACGCCATCTTCGATGAGATACCCCGGATGGGGATCGAGGCACTCGTTCATGCTCTCACCTACAAGCCCGGTCAGCGCGGCTTAAGTAAAAAGCGACGGCGCAGAAGCACCCGCTCCTAGGACAACGAGTGTCTTGCCGTTCGCAGCGCTAGCCGTGGACAATTCGTTCCGATCCCTCGCAAGGAAATGCGGGCGCCGCGAAACACAGCAGTCACGTCGCGCCTGTTGGCCTTCGCGCGCCCCTGGAGCTCCGGCGGATGCGCATTGCATTAGCGCGTCGCGGTCGAGCTAGAGGCGAAGAATCTGAGACTCATGGGGCCCGCCACATTTTCCGCCATCCACCTGTGTCCAGACGAGATCAAATGTCTCGCCGCCGACTTGCACGCCCTCAGCATTGAAAACTTCAATAGTCACTGTCTCAGGCAGGGTGGTAGTGCTGATCTCCCATGCCGCGGCAAACGTGTACGTGCAGCGAGTCATGTTTCGCCGTCGCTCACCCTTTTCATTGTGGCTCTATCACATAGAGGCCATCGGCGCATATATGTTTAGGAGCACGGCGACGCATGAACATATTTGACAAATATGACATGGTAGAAGTATGAGACACGAAAGTTCGGATGCGCTCTCCGATGCACTGCTGCAATTGCGTGCGGCCGGGCTGCAGATCCTGGCCGGAGGTTTATCTGATTGGACCGTCCGGCTTCCTGATGGGCGGCAAATACACCTAGAGGTTAAGGCTACTCAGCGGGCACCTTCACTGAGCACGATAAAAGCGTTCCAAACTCCACCGGGTGCGCGGCTACTGTTCGTCGTCGCATCGGCGTCCACCGCCCTCAAGGAGGAAGCCCTACGCGGAACCGTCGACCTGGTTGAGTTGGATGCGGAATTGGTGGTGATTGAAGGACGGGTTCTTCGAGGAGATTACGACGTCCAACCTCAGCCGTCACGATCTCGACCGGCGTGGATTCGGTGGGCTGTCATGCGGACTCTGTGCCTACTCGACCACCCAGCCGATCAAGAAGAGTTGGCGCTGCACTCAGGGACTGTGCAAGCAACTATTTCTCAGACCCTTCGACTCATACGTGGCGTAGAGCGAGTGCGCGGTGGGTGGGCTGCAAACAACAGGAACGCCGTTTTCAAGGATTGGTTAGAGGAGTATCCCGGAGCCAAAGGGGTGAACACATATTGGTACGGAC
This sequence comes from Salinibacterium hongtaonis, assembly GCF_003065485.1. Classification (GTDB taxonomy): domain Bacteria; phylum Actinomycetota; class Actinomycetes; order Actinomycetales; family Microbacteriaceae; genus Homoserinimonas; species Homoserinimonas hongtaonis. Next base: position 968,132 of record NZ_CP026951.1, on the reverse strand, counting down.
TGGAGGCCCCACTGAAGCAGGCGACTGATGTCGTCCGCCTGGCAGGAGAACTAGAGGCAAAATGCTTGCTTACAGGCGACGCAGCAGCAGACGTTATTGCCCCATGGAGACTCCCCCAAGCAACCAAGGTGTACGTGTCAGAAGTCTTGGACCTGACCGTGCTGAAACTGACACCAGCGCCGCGTGAAGAATCGACGATCACGGTTACTGTTCCGGCCGACCCGACCGTCTGGCACACGGCGAGTCTCGAAAATAGGTACCCAGGGTGTGCCGATCCTCTCATTACCTACTGGGATCTAAAGCATGGCGGCGGTTCCGATGCGGATGAAGCGGCGGACGTGTTGCTAACAACGATTCGACGGACATGGGATGCATGAAATCGCCGTCAGCTCCAACTCCAACGCCGCCGACGCAGGATACATAGCACTCAAAGATCTCGCAGAGGCAAAGATATGAATTACCGAGTGATCGGTGGACACATGGTGCAAATGCTCGTCCGCGCTTTTCCTGCACCCAACGCCATCGAACGCTTCACGCGGGATGCAGATGCCGGAATCGAGGTCCCTGTCGCGGCCGGCCTCGATCTCCACGAACGACTCATCGAGCGCGGATACTCAGCCGTCAAGGGCAATCACTACCGCCTCGGGACCGGCGAAGTGGCGCCGATGGTCGACCTTTTGGTACCCGGAGAGTTCGGCGCAAAGAACGCCAAACATGGCGGGCGTGGATTCGACGTTGCACCTGGCCTAACCCTTGCACTTGCCGCAGACCCAGTGGTGATCAATGTGCAGGCGCTTCTCTCCGATCACAGCCGACACCAATTCACCATGCTCGTACCGACTGTTGAAGCAGCTGTGGTCATGAAAACGTTGGTGCGTCAGCGAAGGCTCGCCGACAAGGACATTGCAGACTTGTACTCGCTCCTCGAAGTTGCGCACGCGCACCGTGACGCTGGCTTCCAATGGGAATTGGCGGGAGACGCAGCACGCAGAGGAACGCGGCTAGATGCGGCAAGAACCCTCTACCAACTCGTCAATGCGATCGAGCGCGGTCAACAGGTCACGGGAAGTTCTGGTGTGGTTGGCTTCCGACTGGCCGCATTGATCCGAAGTCTTGTGGCTGAGCCCGCCTAGGGGTTCGATTGACTAAAGGTAGCGGGGGTGCTGAGCATAAGTGCCACGCGGAACCAACTTTTCTCGATCGCCTCCTTACAAGTCCACCGAAGTTGACTGAGCCAACCGAAGCTAGCACTGGCGCAGGGTTGGGAGGTGTCGCTTGTACGGCGAGACGCTCGGCTCACCTGGTATCCAGAAACGCCACGGGAACTCGTCGCCGCCACCCCGGCCGGAGACACCTGTCCTCGGTCCCGTCTCGTAGTTCGCCAATACCGTAGGCAGTTCGAGGCAGATCTCGCCCGATTGCAAGTCATGACCGCCATCGCTCAGTTGGATCCCGAGCGCGACAGTGAGCCGAGCAGGGCCTCTCGCCAGGTCAGCGTCAATCTTGCTCGTGTGTCGTCGGGCGCGAGCTAACTCCACACCGTCCAAGACCTCACCCGCTCGTAAAAGCACACCGGAAGAAGTTCCCTCCAGCCCCGTGACGACGTTCGCGCAAGTGTGCATCCCGTACGTGAAATAGCAATACAGGTGGCCAGCCGGACCGAACATCACTGCGTTGCGTTTCGTTCGGCCCCGGTACCCGTGTGAACCTGGGTCCTCCTCGCCCATATATGCCTCGACCTCGGTCAGGCGAACGCTTACGCCGCGGCCGGTCAAGGTGGCACCGAGTAGCAACGGGGCCACCTCGATCGATGGTCGAGCAAGAAGCGAGCGATCAAACATGTTCGACCTCCGACAGTGGCATTTCATACGTGTGCATGCCGTACGTGAAATACGTGTAGAGGTGTCCTGCCTCGCCGAACATGACCGCGGTGCGCTTGGTCTGGCCCCGAAAAGCGTGAGATCCGGGATCGAGCTCTCCGTGATAGGCCTCAACTTCGGTGAACCTGATGGAGGTGCGCCCCTCTGGCGCATCCACCGTGAGGATCGCGCCCAAAAGCAGCGGCGCTACCTCGAGCGCGGGGCGAACGAGCAGACTGCGATCAAACATGCGCCACCCCGCCTCGCCCCACGCCACTACACCTGAGGAACGAAAGCCTTCACCCGCGAGGTGAGTTCGGCTAGTTGCTCGGCCACCCGCGCTGGGGCAGTGCCGCCGACCCCATCACGGCTGGCGACTGCGCCCTCAACCGTGAGGACCTCGCGCACCCCGCCGGTGAGGCGAGGGTCAATCGCGGCATAGTCGGCATCCGATGCCTCGTGAAGCTCGAGACCGTTTTTCTCGCAGAATGCGACGAGCGCCCCGCTGATCTCGTGCGCCTCGCGGAAGGGGACGCGCTGTTTGACGAGCCACTCGGCAACATCCGTGGCGAGAGAGAAGCCTTGGGGGGCAAGCTCGGCCATGCGATCCGTGTTGAAACGAAGAGTCGCAACCATTCCCGTGAAAGCGGGCAACAGAACCTCAAGCGTCTCGACCGAGTCGAAGACGGGTTCCTTGTCTTCTTGCAGGTCGCGGTTATATGCGAGGGGCAGACCCTTGAGCGTGGCGAGAAGGCCAGACAGGTTGCCGATGAGGCGGCCAGACTTGCCACGGGCAAGCTCGGCGATGTCCGGGTTCTTCTTCTGCGGCATGATCGACGAGCCCGTCGAATAACCGTCGTCGAGGGTGACGAAGTCGAACTCCCTCGTGTTCCAGATGATGATCTCCTCGGCGAACCGCGAAAGGTTGATGCCGATCGTCGACGCGATGAAGGCGAACTCCGCGACAACATCGCGGCTCGCCGTTGCATCAATCGAGTTCTCGGAGGGGCCGCTCAGGCCAAGCTCGCGGGCGACCAACGCGGGGTCGAGCCCGAGGGAGCTGCCGGCAAGGGCACCGGAACCATAGGGCGAAGCGGATGCCCGCACCGACCAGTCGCGCAGACGCTCCAGGTCGCGCACGAGAGGCCACGCGTGCGCCAGCAAGTGATGAGCGAGAAGAACTGGCTGAGCATGCTGAAGGTGCGTGCGGCCGGGCATGATCGCGCCCATGTGGGCCTCGGCCTGAGCTGCGATCGCGTCAATCAGCTGCACAACGTCATGCGTGATGACCCGACCGTGATCGAGCAGATACAACCGCACGAGCGTGGCGATCTGGTCATTGCGGCTGCGGCCGGCGCGAAGCTTGCCGCCCAGCTCTGCACCTGCAATGTCGATGAGGTGCCGCTCGAGCGCGCCGTGAACATCCTCGTCGGACTCGGCGGCCACAATCGTGCCATTCTCGACATCGGCGGCCAGACGATCGAGCGCCGCGAGCATCCGCTGCAGCTCCGACTCGTCAAGATAGCCGGCGGCCGCGAGAGCGCTGGCATGTGCCCGCGAACCCTGAATGTCGTAGGGCGCCAGTTGCCAGTCGAAGTGAGTCGACTTGCTGAGACGCGCAAGCTCCGGAGACGGACCGCCACTGAAACGGCCGCCCCACAGCGACCCTGTGTTGGTCTCGCCCGTTGTCGCCTTTTCGTCGGTCATCGTCATGCCTCCACGGATGCTGCGGTCGACTTGTCAAGCAACCACACCATAAGCGCTTTCTGAGCGTGCAGGCGGTTCTCGGCCTCGTCCCAGATCACGCTCTGGCTGCCATCGATCACGTCGGCAGTCACCTCGTACCCGCGGTCGGCGGGAAGGCAATGCATGAAGAGGGCATCGGGACGGGCGAGAGCCATCAGATCGGAATCGACGCGATAGTCACCGAGGAGAGCGACCCGCTCAGCCTTCTCCTCTTCTTTGCCCATCGACACCCAGGTGTCGGTGACGACGACATCAGCATCGGCGACAGCGGCCTTCGGGTCGGTGAAGAGTGCGACAGAGCCGCCGGTCGTGAGAGCGATGCCTTCTGCATCCGCAACAACCTCGGCGCTGGGCATATAACCCTCTGGGGCGGCGATGCGCACGTGCATTCCCGCGGTTGCCCCGGCAAGTAGGTATGACTGCGCCATATTGCAGGCACCGTCGCCGAGAAATGTGACCGTCTGCCCGGGGAGGTCACCACGGTGCTCACGGATTGTGAGCAGGTCGGCAAGAAGCTGGCAGGGGTGAAAGTCGTCCGAGAGTGCGTTGATCACGGGCACCGTCGTGCCCGCAGCCATCTCTTCGAGCCCTGCCTGGGCATAGGTGCGCCAGACGATCGCCGCGACCATGCGCTCCATGACCCTGGCCGTATCGGACGCGGTCTCCTTGCCTCCCAGCTGGCTGTTGGCCGTGCTGATGATGAGGGGCACGCCGCCGAGATCGGCAATGCCGACCGCGAACGACACCCGCGTGCGCGTTGACGACTTGTCGAATATCACGGCAACGGTCTGCGGTCCCTCAAGCGGGCGCCGCTGAAAGCGGTCTGCCTTGAGAGACACGGCAAGGTCGAGGATCTCGTTCTGCTCGACCTGCGTCAGATCGTCATCTCTCAGAAAGTGTCGAGTCACTGTGCCGCCTCCAAAGCGATAGCGAAGAGTCGTGCGAATTCTGCGAGCTCGTCGTCGCCGACGACGAGCGGGGGGGCGATTCGAATGCTGTTTTCGTTGGCCGCGTTGATGATGAGTCCAGCCTCAAGCGCCGCGGCTGAGACCTTGGCGGCAATCGGCGAGGTGAGCCCTATACCGATGAGCAAGCCCCGGCCGCGAACCTCCGCGACAAGTGGTGAGTTCAGCGAACGCACGATGTCGCGGATCTGCTCTCCCCTGGCCTTGGCGTTATCAAGAAGGCTGGCGGACTCTATCTCGGAGAGCACGGCGTTGGCGGCGGCGGTCGCGAGCGGATTGCCAGCAAAAGTGCTGCCGTGGTGCCCGCGCTGGAACAGCTTCGACGCTTCGCCGAACGTGACGAGAGCGCTGATGGGAAGCCCACCGGCAATGCCCTTGGCAATCGCCACGGCATCCGGCTGAATGCCGAACTGCTCGAACGCGAACCAGGTCCCCGTCCTGCCGACGCCCGTCTGAATCTCGTCGAGGATGAGAAGCGCGCCGTGCTCGGAGGTGAGTTCCCTGGCGCGGGTGATGAAGCCCTCTGGCAGATCTACGACGCCAGCCTCACCCTTGATGGGCTCGAACACCACGGCGGCGACAGTGTCGTCAATCGCCTTCTCGAGAGCCTCGACCGTGGCTTCGATGTGCTCGACCCCAGCCAGAAGCGGTTCGAACGGCGCGCGAATGGCCGCTTTGCCCGTGAGGGAGAGCGCCCCCATCGTGCGACCGTGGAACGCATTGGTCAGCGCAATGATGCGAGTGCGGCGGCCACCGTCATTGTTGAGGCGGGCAAGCTTGAACGCTGCCTCCATCGCTTCGGCACCAGAGTTGCCAAAGTACACACGGCCGGCATCGCCAGCTCCCGTGATGCGCTTGAGCCGCTCGGCGAGCTCAAGCTGCGGCGGAGTCGCAAAGTAATTCGAGACGTGGACGAGGGTCGACACCTGCTTGGTGACCGCGGCCACAATCGCCGGATGCCCGTGGCCCAACGAGTTCACCGCGATTCCTGCGAGGAAATCGAGGTATCGCTTGCCGTCGACATCCCACACGTAGCATCCCTCACCGCGCTCCAGCATGGTGAGAGGGGGTGCATACGAGCCCATCATGGACTCGCCGAACCTGTGGTTCCAGTCGTTGTTCTCCACTAGCCTGCCTTTATTCCGGTGGGTTCCGCGGGCTCGTCCGGCACAACCTCGGTGCCGACACCGCTGCCGCGGAAGATTTCGAGAAGGATCGAGTGAGGCACCCGACCATCGATGATGGCGGCCTTATCGACGCCGCCGGCGACGGCCTCGAGACAGGCCGTCATTTTGGGGATCATTCCCGACTCCAGGCCTGGCAACATTGCCGCCAGCTCGGATGCGGTGATGTGCGAAACCAACGAATCGCGGTTAGGCCAATCGGAATAGAGCCCCGCAACATCGGTCAGCACGACGAGCTTGACGGCACCAACGGCAACCGCCACGGCAGCTGCGGCCGAATCGGCATTGACGTTGAGCACCTGCCCCGGAGCGTCACCGTCCGGCGCGATCGACGACACGACGGGGATACGCCCAGCGTCCAGAAGGTTCGACAGCACCGTGGGGTCGACCGCGACGACCTCGCCGACGCACCCGAGGTCTACGGCCTCGCCGTCGACAACGGTTCCGCGCCGCTGGCCCGTAAAAAGCCCCTGGGTCTCGCCAGAAACGGCCTGCGCAAGATCTCCGTGCTCATTGATGAGGGCTGCGAGCTCTGCGCTCACCTCACCGGTGAGCACGTCGCGAACAACCTCCATCGCCTCGGGGCTTGTCACGCGCAGGCCCCCGCGGAACTCGCTGGCAATGCCACGAGCCGCCAGCGCGGCCGAAATTTGCGGTCCGCCACCGTGCACGACGATGGGACGGATGCCGACATGATGCAGATAGACCATGTCCTGGGCGAAGGCCCGCTTCAGGTTCTCATCCACCATCGCATTGCCGCCGAATTTGACGACGATAGTGCGGCCGCGAAACAGGGTGAGCCAGGGAAGGGAGTCGATAAGCGTCTGCGCCTGGACGGCGTTCAGATCTGTTGGCTCAGCCATCAGCTGGAGTACGCGCTGTTCTCGTGAACGTAGTCATGTGTGAGGTCGTTCGTGCGAATCGTCGCCGTTGCCTCGCCGACCTTGAGATCAATGAGCACGTGGGTCTGCCGCGGGGTGAGGTCCACGCTCTCCGAGGGCGCGTCCGGCTCTCCCGAGCGGCACACGCGCACTCCGTTCATAGAAACGTCGATCGCGTACGGGTCGAATTCGGCCTTCGTCGTGCCCACAGCAGCGAGCACTCTGCCCCAGTTGGGGTCGTTGCCAAACACGGCCGCCTTGAAAAGATTGTTGCGGGCCACAGATCGGCCCACCTCGACGGCGTCATCCTCGGTGGCCGCGTGCACGACCTCGATCGAAATCTCATGGCTGGCGCCCTCAGCATCCGCCTGCAACTGAGCCGCGAGACTGTCGCAGATCTCGCCGAGCTTCTGCGCGAAGTCATCGAGATCGGGAACGATGCCGGATGCCCCGCTCGCCATAAGAGTCACCTGGTCGTTGGTTGACATGCATCCGTCGGAGTCAAGGCGGTCAAACGTGACTCGCGTTGCCGACCGTAGTGCTGCATCCAACTGTGCCGACGTGAGTTTGGCGTCGGTCGTGATGACCACGAGCATCGTGGCCAGTCCCGGTGCGAGCATGCCCGCACCCTTGGCCATCCCACCAATCGACCAACCGTCGCCTGCGACAACCGCTTCTTTGGGCTTGGAGTCCGTTGTCATGATCGCGAGGGCCGCCTCGTGGCCATTGTCGGCGCTGAGCGCGGGGATCGCGTCACGAACACCCGCGATCACCCTGTCGCGAAAGTCCTGGCCACCGACCCCAATGAGGCCCGTCGAACACACGAGAACATCCCCAGCGGAGATCCCGAGGCCGTCGGCGACAGCCTCAGCCGTCAGGTGGCTCGTCTGAAAGCCGAAGGTGCCCGTGTAGCAGTTGGCACCACCGGAGTTGAGCACGATAGCGGAGACGATCCCGTCCCCCACAACCTGCTGCGACCACAGAATGGGGTTCGCCTTGGCACGATTGCTGGTGAACACCGCGGCCCCCGAGAAGTCAGGTCCGAGGTTCTGCACCAGGGCCACGTCTCGGGCACCCGTTGATTTGAGGCCTGCGGCGACTCCGGCCGCGACGAATCCGAGGGGGGCGGTGACGCTCACGGGGCGACTCCGTTCTGGGTGAGACCCGTAGTCTCGGGCAGCCCGAGCGCAATGTTCATTGACTGGATAGCGGCACCAGCCGTGCCCTTAACAAGGTTGTCGATGGCACTGATCACCACGAGACGGTCGGCCGCCTCGTCAACCGCCAGTCCTATGAGGGCGGTGTTAGCACCCAGGGTGTCTGCAGTCTTGGGAAACTCGCCGTCGGGCAGAACCTGCACGAACGGCTCCCCCGCGTAGGCCAGCTCCCACGTCGAACGCACATCGGCCAATCCGACGCCCGGCTCGAGTGACGCCGTCGATGTCGCCAGGATCCCGCGCGACATCGGCACAAGAACGGGGGTAAACGAGACCGAAACGCCCTCGCCGCCAGCGACCGCCAAGTTCTGGATGATTTCGGGAGTGTGGCGGTGCGTGCCGCCCACGGCGTATGGCATAGCCGAACCGTGGATCTCGCTCGAGAGAAGGTGAGACTTGAGGCTCTTGCCTGCACCAGAGGTGCCGACAGCGAGCACCGCCACGAGGTCTTCAGGCTTGATCAGGCCTGCCTGGATGCCGGGGGCAAGCGCGAGCGTAATGGCGGTGACGTTGCATCCGGGAACCGCGATGCGACGGGCCCCGACCAGCCTCTCTCGCTGACGGCTGCCATCGGCATGAATGAGTTCTGGCAGCCCGTAGGTCCAGGCCCCATAAAACTCTCCGCCATAGAACTTGCCCCAGTCGCCCTCATTCGTGAGCCTGTGGTCTGCCCCGCAGTCGATGACGATCGAATCGTCGCCGAGGTGATCGGTGAGCTCCCCGGACTTGCCGTGAGGGAGGGCGACGAAAACTACGTCGTGCCCCGCGAGGTTTTCTGGGGTGGTATCGACCAGGGTGAGGTGGTCGAGCGACCGCAGGTGCGGCTGCACCCTGGTGAGGGGTTGCCCGGCGTTCGAATGCGCCGTGACGGTCGTGATGGTGATGTCGGGGTGGGCCGCGAGGAGGCGAAGCAGTTCGCCGCCCGCGTAGCCGCTCGCGCCTGCGACGGCGACGGAATAGGACATGTGTCTACCTTAAATGAGGAACGGGACCTGCAGGACCGAAGAAGGCGACGACGCGGGCGAACGAAAAACGCTCAGCAGGGCAACGTCGCCGAAAATCGGCGCACGCGAACGGACTCGAGGCGACGATCGCCGAGCACGGATTCGCGGAAGTGGGTCACGAGGCCACCATACTCCCCCGTGCCCATCCACGCACATCCGGTATTCGCTATTCGCTATTCGTTATTCGCGGAGGGTCGCGCCGAAGCGCTCCGTCGCCACAGCAACTCCGGCAAGCCGTGACTCAGAGGCCTCCGCTGCCGTGAGCGTTCGGTCAGCACCACGGAACCGGAGCGCGAACGTCAACGATTTGCTTCCGCCCTCGATGCCGGCGCCCCGGTAGTCGTCGACGAGGTACGCATGTTCCAACAGGGAACCGGCCCCCTCTTCGATCGCCGCCAGAACGCTAGCCGCCGGGATTTCAATCGGAACGACGAGCGAAACGTCCTGCGTTGCCGCGGGGAACGATGAGATCGCATGAGTCGCAACGTCGGGGCTCGACTGATCGATTGCCGCGCTGAGGTCGAGCTCGAGAACCGCGACCACCCGCGGCAGGTCGAGTTCGTCGGCCAGCGCCGGCAGAAGCTCCCCCGCAATTCCCACGACGGTGTCACCGAGGTAGATCTCGGCGGTGCGCCCCGGGTGATAGGCGGGGTGCGAACCCTGCTCGAAGCGAAAACGCGTGCCGACGGCCGCCGCTAGTTGGCGTGCAGCATCGAGAGCGTCGACAAGCGAGACGGCCACTGCCGCCGTCCCCGGCTGCTTCTCACTTCGGTTGCCCACGAAAAGAGCGCCCACATGCCAAGGCTGAGGCGGGATGCTTCCATCGAGCTCGACCAGGCGGGTCGTTCCCGGGTGAACGTTGCCAGCGGGCAAAGGGCCGCTGCCGTAGCGCTTATCCCGCTCGGGCAAGAACACGGTGCCGACCTCAAAGAGCGCAAGGTCGGTGAGCCCGCGGGAGAGGTTGCGACGAGTCGCCTCAATGAGCCCCGGCAAAAGTGAGCGACGCAGCAGCGGAACCTCGGCATCGAGCGAGTTCGCCAAGCGCATCGCGGGAGCATCACCCGAGAACCGAGCGTGTGTCGCGGCCGAGACGAACGGATAGGCCTGAATCTCGGTGACGCCGTTGGCCGCGAGTACTTGTGCCGCCGAGCGACGAAGACGCTGCTCGCGGGAGAGTCCGCGCCCGGGCGGCGCCACGGGAAGCACCGACGGGATGCGGTCGTATCCGACCAGCCTGGCGACCTCTTCTGTGAGAGTGGGCTCGTCGGTGAGATCGGGGCGCCAACTCGGCGGGGTCACCTCAAGCGAACCGTCGGGAGCATCACCGACCGTTGCGCCGATTGCGATGAGAGAATCACGAATCTCTGCCTCGGTGTACTCAACACCCATCAGGGAGCCGACGAACCCTGCGCGAAGCGAAATCGTTTCTGCCGGGGTCGGGTTGACCAGGCTGGAGCCGAGCTCGTCCAGCGTTCCACCCGCGAGTTCAACCAAGAGCTGAGCGACCCGGGCCGCTGCGGCCTCGGCGACAAGCGGATCCACTCCCCGCTCGAAGCGCTTTGAGGCTTCGCTCGGGAGCTTGTGGCGACGGGCCGTACGGGCGATCGACACAGGATCGAAGTTTGCTGCCTCGATGAGCACATTGGTCGTGGCATCCGAAATCTCGGTTGCTGCTCCCCCCATGACACCCGCGAGGCCGATAGCGCCAGACTCATCGGCGATTACGAGGTCCTCGGCGTTCAAGGAGCGGGTCTGATCGTCGAGTGTGAGCAGGGTCTCCCCTGCGTAAGCGCGGCGAACCGTAAGCCCACCAGAAAGACGGTCGAGGTCGTAACCGTGGATCGGCTGTCCCAGTTCGAACATGACGTAGTTGGTGATGTCGACCGCGAGAGAAACCGACCGCACACCCGCAAGACGGAGGCGAGAGGCCATCCACGTTGGCGTCGGGCGGCTGGGGTCGATTCCGCGAACTACGCGGGTAACGAACGTGGAAGCTCCGACACGACCGCGGATGGGCGCCTCGTCGTTGATCACAACGCTGAATCCGCTGTGCGGCTCAGAAACGATCTCGCCCAGCGCCGAAACCAGGGCAGGGTCATGAAACGAGGCACCGGTCGAGTTAGAGAACTCGCGGGCGATGCCGCGAATGGAGAATGCGTAGCCACGGTCGGGCGTCACATTCACCTCGACGGCATAGTCATCGAGCCCGAGGAGTGCGATCGCATCCGTACCGTTGTCGGGGTCAAGCCCCAGCTCGGAAAGCCGCAGGATTCCCTCGTGGTCGTCACCGAGTCCGAGCTCGCGGGAGGACGCGATCATTCCGTCGCTGACGTGACCGTAGGTCTTGCGTGCTGCGATAGGAAACGGCCCGGGCAGCACAGCGCCGGGCAGCGATACGACAACCTTGTCTCCGACGAAGAAGTTGGAGGCGCCACACACGACGCCTCGAGGCTCATCCTCGCCAACATCGAGCTGGCACCAGCGAATGGTCTTGCCGTTGCTTTGCGGCTCGTCCGCGAACTCGAGAACGGTGCCCACAACGATGGGGCCGGTCAGCTCAGCGCGGTGAATGTCTTCTTCTTCGAGTCCAACGCGCACGAGCGCCGCCTGGATGCTCTCGGCCGTCGCGTCTTCGGGAACATCGACGAACTCACGAAGCCATGAGATTGGGACGCGCATCAGACCACCATTCCGAACTGCTGCGAGAAGCGGACGTCGCCCTCGACCATGTCACGCATGTCATTCATGTCATTGCGGAACTGCAGCGTGCGCTCGATGCCCATTCCGAAGGCGAAGCCCTGGTAAACCTCAGGATCGATGCCTGCGGCCCGCAGCACATTGCGATTGACCATGCCGCATCCGCCCCACTCAACCCACCGAGCGCCACCCTTGGCGTTCGGCTGCCAGACATCCATCTCGGCGCTGGGCTCGGTGAACGGAAAGTAGTTCGGGCGTAGACGAATCTTCGCCTCAGCGCCGAACATCGCGCGCGCAAGGTGCTCGAGCGTTCCCCGAAGGTGGGCCATCGTGAGGCCCTTATCGACCGCAATGCCCTCGATCTGGTTGAAGACAGGCGTGTGCGTGGCGTCGAGCTCATCGGTGCGGAACGTGCGCCCGGGGGCAACCACATAGAGCGGCAGCTCACGACCGAGAAGCGAACGCACCTGAACGGGTGACGTATGGGTGCGCATCACCAGATGCGAGTCGAGGGGCTCGACGAAGAAGGTGTCCTGCATTGCGCGGGCGGGGTGATCCTCATCAAAGTTGAGGGCGTCGAAGTTGAACCACTCGTTCTCGAGTTCCGGCCCCTCTGCGACCTCCCAGCCCATGCCGACGAAGATGTCCGACATGCGCTCCATGAGCAAGGGCAACGGATGCCGTGCTCCCGCGGTCCACCGCGAGGGAAGAGCTGTTACGTCGACGGCTTCAGCCGCGAGCTTTTCTGTCTCCTCGGCCGCGCTGATCTCGGACTCCTGCTCGGTGAACGCCTGGTTCACCCGCCCCCTGGCCTGACCGACAAGCTTGCCGAGGGCAGCCTTCTGATCATTCGGCACACTGCGCAGCGAAGCGTTGAGCTTGGCGAGCGGCGACCCCTCCCCGAGATGCGCTGAGCGCACCGCCTTGAGAGATGCGGAGTCGTCGGCCGCGGCGATTGCCGCTAATGCGGCATCCACCGCCTGGGCGACGCTGTCTTCTGTGATGAGGAGCTCTGACACGCTGCCAAGTTTAGTCGGGTCCAGAGAAAGCCCTCACCGCTAGTCGATGACGCCGGCTCCGCCCACCCCGACTCCCGGCACGGCGGGAATCGCCTTGATCTGCCTGGCGATGCGCGGGCTGCGACGGGTGCGGATCTCCACCCACTTGGCGACGCCAGAAAGCGCGAGACACAAGAGGATGTAAATGGTTCCGAAGACGATGGTTGACGGGATGATCGGCGAACCGAACGTCACCTGCGCGCCATAGAACTTGGCGAGGTAGAGCAGCTCTTGGAACGTGACGATAAAGCCGAGCGCCGTGTCCTTGAGAACGACCACCAGCTGCGAAATGATCACCGGAAGCATCGCCCTGACCGCCTGGGGATACTGGATGTACAGCATCACGGCACTCTTGCGCATGCCGATCGCGTATCCCGCCTCGGTTTGCCCCTTCGGCAGAGACTCGATTCCCGCGCGGAAAACCTCAGCGAGAACGGATCCGTTATAGAGCGTGAGGCCAGTGACAACGGCCACGAACGGTGTCACAAACGTGACTCCGAGCGGCGGGAGACCGTAGTACATGATCATCATCAAGATGAGCACGGGGACGGCTCTGAACAACTCCGTGAACAACATCACGGGGACACGAATCCATGCGTGAACGGAGACTCGCCCGATGGAGAGCACGAGACCGAGCACGATGCTGAGCACAGCGGCGGCCCCAAAGGCCGAAAGTGTGCGCAGCGTGGCCGCCCACACGTTCTCCCACACGAGCGGGTAGGTAAAGAGGCGCCATTTGTCGGCGGTGAACTGACCGGTAGCGGCGAATCGATAGACCACAAAGCCCACGACCGCGAGCACCACGATCACCGTGAGAACGGCGAGGATGCGATTGCGTCGAATCGCTCGCGGGCCAGGGACGTCGTACAAAACGCTGGTCATCGCGCTACCCTCCATCGAACTTCGAGTCTTCTTTGGATGACCGAGAGGATGCTCACGAGCACAATGAAGATCGCAGCGACCCAGAGCAGCACAATGATGGCTGGCTCGCCCCGCTCGGCGAGGTACGACCGGATCGTTCCCGCCTCAGCCACAGAGAACCCGGCAGCAACCGTTGTGTTCTTGAGGAGGGCGATGAAAACGCTCATCATCGGCGGGATCACTGCACGGAATGCCTGGGGCAGGATGACAAGGGACATCGTGGGGCCGAACGACAGGCCGATCGCTCGGGCGGCCTCCGCCTGACCGACGGGAACGGTGTTGAACCCCGACCGGAGCACCTCGGCGACGTACGTGGCCGTGTAGAGGCTGAGGGCGATGATTGCCAGCGTGGTGAACGAAAGGTTTCCCAGCTGAAGCTTGGGGTAGCCAAAGGCAAAGAAGAACATGAGGAGCGTCAGCGGGGTGTTGCGCACCAGGTTCACATAGAACGTGCCGACCGCGCGCATAACAGGCACGGGCGAGACCCGCATGGCACCGACGATCGTGCCCAGCACGAGGGCGAGAACCGCCGACACGACGAACAGGATGATCGTGTTCTTGAACCCCTCGACAAAGATGTCGAGGTTGTTGAGGAGAACATCCACGGGGTGCCTTTCTGCGGGCAAGGACGGGCGGGTCACTCAGTACTGCTGGTCAAGACTAAGGATGCGGTGGCGGCGGTCAGGCCGCCACCGCATCCCTCCCGGTCAGCGGTACTGACTAGTAGTTGTTGACCTCAGGCTGCTCGACGTCCGTACCCGAAACACCGAGGGTCTCGTCGTAGATTCCCTGCCAGACATCCCCACCGTCGGTGAAGAGGTCGTTGATGAAGGTACGCAGAGCCGTGTCACCCTTGGGCAGGCCGACGCCGTATTCCTCAACGGTGAAGGTCTCACCGACAACCTTGAGGTTGTCCGGGTCCTGAGCGGCGTAGCCGATGAGGATTGCCTGGTCGGTCGTGACTGCGTCTACCTGACCATCGTTCAGCGCCTCGACGCACTGCGAGTACGTGTCGAACTCTGTGGTCTTGGTGTCGGGGAAGTTTGCCTTGATGTTCTGAATCGGGGTTGATCCCGTCGCGGAACACACGGTCTTGCCAGCGAGGTCCTCTTCGCTCTCGATATCCGTGTTATCGGCGGCGACCAGGATTCCCTGACCCGTAACGAAGTACGGACCGGCGAAGTCGATCTGTTCCTTGCGCTTGTCGGTGATCGAGTATGTGCCGACGTAGATATCGATGTCGCCATTCACGATCGCGGACTCGCGGTTGGCGCTAGGAATCGCCTTGAACTCGATTTCGTCTTCGCCAAAACCGAGGGAGGCCGCAATCCAGCGCGCAATCTCGATATCAAAACCGGTGCGCTCACCCGTTGCTGCGTCGAGGTAGCCGAGACCCGGCTGGTCCTCCTTGACACCGATGATGATCTTTCCCTGCTCGACCATCTTGTCGTAGGTCGGGCTGCCCTCAAGATCGACGTTGCTCGCAATTTCGAACAGATCGTTGCTTACATCGCCGCTGTCGTCCGCGGTGTCGCTGCCTCCAGCGCATCCCGTGAGCACGAGCGCCGCTGCGGCCAGCGCAGCGACAAATGGGGTTTTCTTGTGCATGGTCTTCCTTTCCTCGGGAGAGACGGCGAGCCGCCCCTCCATCGTGTTTCGGTCTCAGTTCGTGAGGAGCTTGGAGAGAAAGTCTTTCGCGCGGTCGCTCTTCGGATTGGTGAAGAACTCGTGCGGCGTTGCCTCTTCTACGATCTCTCCATCAGCCATGAATACGACCCGATCTGCTGCCCTGCGAGCGAAGCCCATCTCATGAGTAACGACGATCATCGTCATACCCTCGGAGGCGAGCTTGACCATGACGTCGAGGACCTCATTGATCATCTCGGGGTCAAGCGCGGAGGTCGGCTCATCGAACAGCATGACCTTGGGCTTCATCGCAAGAGCCCTGGCGATTGCCACGCGCTGCTGCTGCCCGCCGGAGAGCTGTGCCGGCATCTTGTCGGCCTGCTCGAGGACACCCACGCGATCGAGCAGGGCGCGCGCCTCCGCCTCCGCCTCCGCCTTGGCCCGTCCGCGCACCTTGGTGGGCCCCAGTGTGATGTTGCGCAGCACCGACATGTGGGCGAAGAGATTGAACGACTGAAACACCATGCCGACATCGGCCCGCAGGGCCGCGAGGGTCTTGCCCTCCGATGGCAGCTCTTTGCCATCAATGCGAATCTCACCCGACGTGATCGTCTCAAGACGGTTGATTGTGCGGCACAGCGTAGATTTTCCCGAGCCCGACGGCCCGATCACGACAACGACCTCACCCTTGTTCACCGTGAGGTTGATGTTCTTGAGGGCGTGAAAATCCCCGTAGTGCTTTTCTACGTTTTCGACGATAACCAGGGGCTCACCCGGTGCCGCAAGAATCGGATTACTCGTTGTCTCAAACTGCGGCAAATCGCGGGCGGCCGCTGCATCGTTCGACGTCATTTTCCTAACTTAGCGCTCATGAGCGCCAGTATTGGGTAGGAAAGCAGCGTTACCTAAACGTAACCCCCATTCGAGGGTGCACGAATCAGTCTGCCGCGGCCGTTCGGTGGGCAAAAGCGCTCTCGTAGAGGCACACGGATGCCGCCGTCGAGAGGTTCATCGACTCCGCCCTGCCGTAAATGGGAACAACAATCGCACGGTCGGCAAGAGCTAGGTGCTCGTCGCTGAGGCCGCGAGCCTCGTTGCCAAAAAGCCACGCCGTCGGCTCGTCAAGCACGCCTTCTGAGCGTGCAGCGAGGAGGTCTTCGCCCTTGATGTCGGCGGCGAGGATCTGCAGGTCCGCACCCCGCACGCGTTCGCGCAGGGTCTCGAATTCTGCACCAACGGCAACAGGAATATGAAAAAGCGAACCCGTCGTCGAGCGCACAACCTTGGGGTTGTACAGGTCAACCGAACGGCCGCTGAGGATCACTCCATCCGCCCCGGCAGCATCGGCAGCTCGGATGATCGTGCCTGCATTGCCGGGATCACGCACCTCTTCGAGGATCACAATGAGCCGGGGGAAAGCCCCGTCAGCGTCAGGCGCGAGGATGTCTTTGACGGAGGTCGGGAACTGCTTACACACCGCCACAACACCCTGGGGCGTCACGGTGTCTGCCATCGCATCGAGCACCTGTTCGGTGACGAACTCGATCTCCAGCCCCGCCTCGCCCGCCCCCTCGGCGATGCCGGGGTGACGGTCGAGGGCGGTGGGCGTCGCGAACAGCTCAACAAGGAGCTCCGGACGCCAGGCAAGAGCCTCGGCAACGGCCTGCGGTCCCTCCAAAAGAAAGAGCCCGGTCTCTGACCGGGCGTCTCTCTTGCGGAGCTTCGCAACGCCGCGCACACGAGGTGAACGTGGGTTGTCTAGCATGGGCCAATTCTAGGCCCGATTACTGCTTAGGCCGAAACCTTGGGGGCCGACGTGTCGGCGGGCAGTGCTGCCTTGGCCGTCGCGACGATCGCGGCAAACGTCTTCGGGTCGGTGACAGCAAGGTCAGCGAGCATACGACGGTCAACCTCGACACCGGCAATGCCGAGTCCCTGGATGAAACGGTTGTAGGTGAGGCCGTTGGCGCGCGATGCAGCGTTGATGCGCTGGATCCACAGGCGACGGAAGTCACCCTTGCGGGCACGGCGGTCACGGTACGAGTAGACCAGGGAGTGGGTGACCTGCTCCTTGGCCTTGCGGTAGAGACGCGAACGCTGGCCGCGGTAACCGCTGGCGCGCTCGAGGATTACCCGACGCTTCTTGTGGGCGTTGACTGCCCGCTTTACTCTTGCCATTTTCTCTGTTCCTTAGTTCTGAATGCGGGCGGCTCAGCGGCCGGCTTTGCCAAGAAGGCGCTTGATGACCTTGGCGTCCTGCGGCGCCAGGACCTGGTCTGCGTTCAGGCGGCGCTTGCGCTGGCCCGACTTGACCTCCAGGTTGTGGCGCATGCCAGCCTGCTGCTTCATGACCTTGCCGCTGCCGGTGACCTTGAAACGCTTCTTGGCCCCTGAGTGGGTCTTCTGCTTGGGCATTTCTCTCCTTAGTTGCTGTCGTGCTTAGTGACGCCCTGACGGGCGAAATCTGTGCGGTGGCTATTTAGACTCGATGTCGGCGCCCGACTGGGCGTCATCGTCGACAACCTCGTCATCGAGGTCGTCTTCGTCGTGGTCGTCATGGTCGTCGTGGTCGTCGTGCGACTCTGACCGCTCTCCACGAGCGGGCCTTGATGCCGACTTGCGAGCATCCGCCTCCGCCTTGGCCTCAGCCTTGGTCTTGAGCGGGCCGATCACCATAACCATGTTGCGGCCATCGATCGTGGGGCTGGACTCGACCGAACCCCACTCTGCGACGTCTTCAGCGAAACGCTGCAAAAGACGCACACCCTGGTCTGGACGCGACTGCTCGCGACCACGGAACAGGATCATGGCCTTGACCTTGTCACCCTGCTTGAGGAAGCCCTCGGCGCGCTTGCGCTTGGTCTCGTAGTCGTGCTTATCGATCTTGAGGCGGAACCGAACCTCTTTGAGGATCGTGTTCGACTGGTTGCGCTTGGCCTCCTTGGCCTTCTGCGCGGTCTCGTACTTGAACTTGCCGAAATCCATGATCTTGGCGACGGGAGGCTTGGAGTTGGGAGCAACCTCAACCAAATCCAGGTCTGCCTCCTGGGCAAGACGCAGCGCCTCTTCGATGCGGACGACGCCGACCTGCTCGCCCCCCGGGCCAACTAGACGAACCTCGGGGACGCGGATTCGGTCATTCGTTCTGGGATCGCTGATGCGGAACTCCTCTGTAAGACATGTCTTTGCCTGGCCTGCGGCGGATGCCGTGGCGACGAGAGGAAGAATCACACCAGAGTCGACGAGAACAAATACCGCGACAACTGGCTCAGCACCCTAGCTGCCGACGCTCGCATACGCTCGCGACGGCGGGGTACCAACAACCCGGTAACCTTGAGTGTTGTAAAAACACAGGCGGTCAAGCGCGGGTGGGAGAATCTCCACTTTCGTATTCGAAACCTACATCGGTTTCGAAGCCCGCATGATTCTAGCAGAGGAATTCACATGAGCGATAGCGCGCACGACAACGGCCACCTGAACGAGATGGCCTTCGAAGAGGATGCGGCCCGCGATATCGCCGACGTGCCCGCTATCGAGGTCATCAATACTGTTGCCGTTCACCTGCTGAGCGCCGCCGCCGTCAAATGCGGTCTCGCCGACGACCCCGAGAACCAGCTAGACCTGGACGAGGCCCGGAAGCTGATCACCGCACTCGCCGGGCTCATCACCGCAGCGGCCCCTGACCTCTCCGACTCACACGCTCGCCCCCTGCGGGATGGCCTGCGGTCGGTTCAACTCGCGTTCCGCGAGGCATCAGCGTTCCCCGACGCCCCCGGCAATGGTCCTGGCGAAAAGTTCACCGGTTCCGTCGTCTAGTCGACGGCAACGCCTCACTGGCGGGCTAGCGTGCTTAACCGCACCTAGCTCGCCGGGGCAAGACGCACGGTGAGCGAATCCACCCTCGTGGCCACAACCTCGCTCGTCGACAGCCCCGCCTGGATCCTCGCCACGAGTTCGCGAAGGGCCTGAGGCTCGAGTCCTGCGCGCAGACCCAGCACGACGATTAGCTCTGGGCCGCGCAAGCGTGCATCGGGATCGCCGGGCATCAGCTCAACCGAAACGACATCCCCCTCGGCACCGCAGATTCGCTCGACGACTGCCGACACCTCCGGATCGCGCCAGCACGCAACCCACGGCAGTGACTGGGCGATCGCCCACACTGCTGGCCTGCGCACTACAAACTCAGAATCGGATGTCGGGTCGAGCACAACAAGATCGGTTCCCTCATCGGCTGCGGCAAGCGCAACGCGCACAGACTCTGTCGGCACGGGACGGGCGCGGGGATTCCAGGCCTGCATGGCGGCGACAGAAGAGAAAACCGGCATAACGGACCGACCGTCGGGGCCGGCCACGGTGACGATCGCCAGATCGGCGCTCTTATCCACGGTAACTCCGCTGGCATTCTCGCCAGCCTCACCCAGGGTCGCCATCAACGGAACAAGGAGCCTCACGCTCCGCAGAGCGTCAACGACCTCTTCAGGTGTCGCCTCGCCTGAGCGGAACTGCGCGATAGCGTCCAGGAGACCAGGGTCTGCGGAGCCGTCATCATCGGAGAACGGCGTCTCGCCGAAGCTTCGCCCTGCCCACGGTTGACCCGCCGAGTCCGTCAGATGAGACGGCTCGGAGTGATGCTCGTGATCCCCGTGAGCGCTCACGCGCCGGCGACGTCCAGCGCCTCGCCGAGGGTGAACGCTCCGTTGTAGAGGGCCTTGCCGACGATGGCGCCCTCGAGGCCCAGCGGCACAAGTTCACGCAGAGCGATGAGGTCATCAAGGCTCGAAATTCCACCGGAAGCAATGACGGGCTTTGGCGTGTGCGCAAGAACCTCGCGGAGGAGAGCAACGTTGGGGCCCTGCATCGTGCCATCCTTCGTGACGTCGGTGACAACGTAACGGGAGCATCCGGCATCTTCGAGTCGCTCCATGACCGACCAGAGGTCTCCGCCCTCCTTTGTCCAACCTCGCGTTGCAAGTGTCGTGCCACGCACGTCGAGGCCAATGGCGATGGCGTCACCGTATTCGGCGATGACGTGGGCTGCCCACTCCGGGTTCTCCAGCGCTGCCGTGCCCAGGTTGAGACGTTTCGCGCCGGTGGCCAGCGCCGCCTCAAGGGAGCGGTCGTCGCGGATTCCACCGGAGAGCTCAACGTTTAGCGTGCCACGAACCTGGCGAACAACCTTCTTGATCGTGGCCTGGTTGGAGCCTCGACCGAACGCGGCATCGAGGTCGACCAGATGAATCCACTCGGCACCCTGAGACGCCCAGGCTTCTGCGGCTGCAACGGGGTCGCCGTAGCTGGTTTCGCTACCCGCCTCTCCCCGAGTCAGGCGAACGGCCTTGCCGTCGGAGACATCAACCGCCGGAAAGAGGGTCAGACCGGGGGTCGTATTGAACTCGCTCATCATGGACTTTCTCGGCACGATGCCGGGGCTTTCAAGATTGGGTGATGGTGCGCGACGCGCGACAAGAATCAGATACTACTCGCGTTGAGGCGAGAGCGGGACGGCTAGCGGCCGAGGGTGCCGAGCCAGTTGGCAAGCAACCGGATACCGGGCTCACCAGATTTCTCCGGGTGGAACTGAGTGGCGCTGAGCGGCCCGTTTTCCACGGCCGCAAGAAACCGCCCACCGTGGTCTGCCCAGGTCAGATGAGCAGGAGGAAACGGCGGAATGATGTCGAGCGACCAGTCGCGCGCTGCGTAGGAATGTACGAAGTAAAAGCGCTCGTCTTCGATGCCGGAGAAAAGAGCGGATTCAGGCGCCGCTTCGACAGTGTTCCAGCCCATGTGGGGAACTACAGGCGCATCGAGCTCCTCAACGGTACCGGGCCACTCGCCCAGCCCCTCGGTCGTCTGCCCTCGTTCAATGCCTCGCTCAAAAAGGACCTGCATGCCTACGCAGATGCCCAATACTGGGCGCCCTCCGGCCAGGCGACGATCGATCATTTCGGGCCCGTTGACGCGCGCAAGAGCATCCATAACCGCAGAGAACGCGCCAACCCCAGGAACGAGCAAACCGTCTGCCTCGGCGACAGCCTTGGCATCGGCGGTCAAGGAAACGTCGGCGCCCGCGAGTTCTAGCGCCTTAACGACGGAATGAACATTGCCGCTTCCGTAGTCAAGGACGACGACACTGGGCTTACTCACCGTTCAGCACCCCACACCGTTGGGAGTTGCGGCATCGCAGAAGAAATCATTACGCGAGCGACCTCCGACTGAGCGAAACCCGTGCGCATTAGAGCGCACCCTTGGTCGACGGAATCCCCGACACTCTGGCGTCAGGCTGCAAGGCCATGCGCATGGCCCGCGCGAATGCCTTGAACTCGGCTTCGGCGATGTGGTGAGGGTCGCGGCCGCCGAGAACCCGGATGTGAACAGTAAGACCCGCGTGGAAAGAAATCGCCTCGAAGACGTGCCGCACCATGGAACCGGTGAAGTGGCCGCCGATGAGGTGGAACTCAAAGCCAGCAGGCTCGCCCGTGTGAACAAGAAAGGGGCGACCAGAAACATCGACGACGGCGTTCGCCAGGGCCTCGTCGAGCGGCACCATCGCGTCGCCGTAGCGAGAGATGCCTGCCTTGTCGCCCAGGGCGATTGCGATGGCTTTGCCGAGCACGATCGCAACATCCTCGACCGTGTGGTGCACGTCGATCTCGGTGTCGCCCGTAGCGCGCACCGTGAGGTCGATGAGGGAGTGCTTGGAGAAGGCAGTGAGCATGTGGTCGAAGAACGGCACGGTGGTCGAGATATCTGACGTTCCTGTGCCATCGAGATTGAGCGAAAGCTCGATGCTCGACTCGCTCGTCTCGCGGGTCAGCGTTGCGACCCTGCCCTGCTCTGCCATGGTGAATCCTTCTCTCTGCGGGATCGACACGACCGACCTCCCCGCGCATCGCGGCGGACGCCGCCCATCAAGCTTAGCGAGAGCGCTACCGCACTGCCGCTTGCGCCGAACGAAGCCGAAAATCAGGTGCGCTATTCAGCGCCGAACGAGGCCCCGCCGAGTTGTTCGAGCGCCGCGAGGAAGGCCGTCGTTTCTGCCTCGGTGCCCGCCGTCACCCGCATGTGGTGAGGGATGCCGAGATCGCGGATGAGGATGTCACGCTCGAGCAACGCCTCGAACAAGGCATGCGGCTGATGGACCCCTCCGAATAGAACAAAATTCGCCGAGCTAGGCCAGACCGTGAATCCAAGCTGCGGTAACTCCTCCAGCAGACGGTCTCGCTGACGACGGATGTCGTCGACCATCGCCAGCATCTCTGCGGTGTGATCAAGCGCGGCAATGGCGGCTGCCTGCGTAAGTGCGGAGAGATGATACGGCAGGCGCACGAGGCGGAGGGCGTCGGTGACCGCAGGGTCGGCCGCAAGGTAGCCCACCCGCGCCCCGGCAAAGGCGAAAGCCTTGCTCATCGTGCGCGAGACGATGAGCCGTTCACGACCATCAAGCAGCGACAAGGCCGAGAGCTGCCCTTCCGGGGCAAACTCCGCATAGGCCTCGTCGACGACCACGATGCCGTCCGTCGCATCGTAAGCGGCCGCGATGGTCTCTAACGAGACCGGCGTGCCCGTTGGATTGTTGGGAGCGCACAAGAAAACTACGTCGGGGTTCGTCTTCTCGATCCACTCGGTGACCAGCTCGGGGGTGAGCTCGTAACCCGCCGCGCGCTCCCCCGCGACCCACTCGGTGTCGGTTCCAGCGGCAATGATCGAATGCATTGAGTACGTGGGAGGAAAGCCGAGCACGCTGCGGCCTGGACCACCGAACGCCTGGAGAATCTGTTGCAGGATCTCGTTGGATCCGTTAGCCGCCCACATATTGTCGGCGGTCAGATCGTGCCCGACGTAGGCAGCGAGTCTCTCCCGGAGCGTCGTGAACTCACGGTCGGGGTAGCGGTTGATCGTGAGGAGCGCGGAAGCGAGAGCCTCGACGATGTCGTGAGCTACGGGCTCGGGAATCGGGTGGGTGTTCTCGTTGACGTTGAGTGCGTACCGAACCTCTTTCTGAGGTGCGCCGTACGGGCCCAGGCCCTTGAGATTGTCACGGATGGGGAGATCAGCAAGAGAAGCCACTCCCCCATCTTATGAGCCGGCGAGCCTGGCGGAGTCTGGCACGGAGCGCGTCAGCACCCGGATACGCAGAGGGACGAGGGGATTGCCAGCTGCTGGCCGGGGAACACATCTGCGCTGGAAAGCTGGTTGAAGGCGAGAACCTCGGCGACGAAGTCCCGCGGGTCTGAGTTCGGAGAGATCTCACTCGCAATGCTCCAGAGTGACTCCCCAGCATCAACAGTGACAACGCCAACGGGCGCTCCTGTTGTGTCCGTGGCCGTAGCGATTCCGCCGTTGAGGCCCAGGACGAGAGCAATAGCAACGACGGGCAACGCCGAGAGCGTCGTGAAGACAATGCGACCGCGACGGGTCAGTCGCAGACGAGACCTGCCCTGCCCACCATTGGACGCGGTCGGGATAGAGGCCTGGAGTGCTGTGGTGCTCATTGTGTGCTCCTTTCGCCAGCGGCTTCTCAAACAAAGAGTTCGCTCCCGAGGTTCGGCCGGGAACCTCGGAAGCGAATCTTTGTACCGAACATATCTTCGATGAATCGCAATTTCAAGCCCAATTTCGAATAAGTGCTCAATAAACCTCGCGACACACTCGAACAAATGTTTGTTTGCAAGCCCTAAGGCGGATACAGTTTCGATTGTCTGCTTGACAGGAAAGCAGGAGCCGCCGACATTCGATCGTCACGATCGAGCAGCGGCACGAAGAAGCCGGTCGCTCTATTCGCGCCGAGCTAGCGAGGAGACCATGGACGAGAAGCCTTCAACCCGCCGGCGCAAAAGCCTGAGCGAGAAGCAACTGGCGATCCTCGACTTCATTCAGCGCGAGGTCTCGACCCGCGGTTATCCACCGAGCATGCGCGAGATCGGCGATGCCGTAGGACTCGCGTCGCTTTCGAGCGTGACTCATCAGCTGGGCCAGCTCGAACTCAGCGGCTATCTCCGCCGCGATCCCAATCGGCCGCGGGCCATCGAAATCCTCATCGACCTTCCGCAGTCCGATCGCACAGAATCGCCATCCTCGTCTGACGCCACCCCCGCTGCTCCCATTGGCGACGCCGCAATGGTTCCGCTCGTCGGCCGCATCGCCGCCGGTATTCCGATCACGGCAGAACAGCAGATCGACGAGGTGTTCCCCATCCCCCGCCAGCTGGTAGGCAAGGGCGACCTCTTCATGCTGAAGGTCGTCGGTGACTCCATGATCGACGCCGCAATCTGCGACGGCGACTGGATCGTCGTTCGTCAGCAAAAGACGGCGGAGAACGGCGACATTGTCGCAGCGATGCTCGACGACGAAGCGACTGTCAAGGTTTTTCAGCAGCGCGACGGCCACACCTGGCTTCTGCCACGCAACAGCGCATTCGCACCAATCCTGGGAGACTTCGCCGAGGTACTCGGCAAGGTTGTCGCGGTTCTTCGCTCGGTCTAGCCGATCGTCGAGAACTCCCGGAGCATCGGCTCATCGTGTTCCCGCACGCGAGCCTTAACGCGCGTGCCACCCTCTTCGTATTCGGTCGACTCGATAACGGCGCGGCCGTGCAGCATGGCAACCACATCCCCGCGGTCGTAAGGGATGAGGAGATCGAGCTCGATCGACGGCGTCGGAAGCAGGTCGCTGATGCGCTCGAGAAGTTCTTCAATGCCCTCTCCCGTGCGCGCAGAGACAAAGATTCCCGTCGGCTCGAGGCCGCGAAGGAGCAGACGCTGGTCATCATCCGCAAGGTCTGCCTTATTGAACGCGATGATCTCGGGGAGATCGCGGGCGCCCACCTCGCCGATGACGTCTCTCACCGTCGCGATCTGACTCGCCGGATCAGGATGAGACGCATCAACGACGTGCACGATGACATCTGAGTCTGCTACCTCTTCGAGAGTAGAGCGAAAGGCCTCGACGAGCTGATGTGGAAGATTCCGCACGAAACCGACCGTGTCGGTGAGCGTGTAAGGCCGACCATCCTCGGTAACTGACTTGCGAACCGTGGCGTCGAGGGTTGCGAACAGCGCGTTCTCGACCAGCACACCTGCACGGGTGATGCGGTTGAGCAGGCTCGACTTGCCGGCGTTGGTGTACCCAGCGATGGCGACGCTCGGAACCTCGAAGCGATTCCGGTTCGCGCGCTTTGCATCCCGAGCTGGCTTAAACTCCTTGATCTGCTTGCGCAGACGAGCCATGCGAGTGTGGATGCGGCGGCGATCGAGCTCGATCTTGGTTTCACCGGGACCACGGCTTCCCATGCCAGCCCCCGCGCCACCGACCTGGCCACCGGCCTGACGCGACATCGAGTCACCCCAACCGCGCAAGCGAGGGAGAAGGTATTCGAGCTGAGCGAGCTCGACCTGGGCCTTGCCCTCACGACTTTTGGCGTGCTGGCTGAAAATGTCGAGAATGACCGCGGTTCGGTCGATGACCTTGACCTTGATCGCATCCTCAAGCGCACGTCGTTGGCTCGGCGCCAGCTCGCCATCGACGATAACGGTGTCCGCCCCGACTGCTGCGACCACGCCCGCGAGCTCGCGCGCTTTGCCCTTGCCAAAGTATGTGCTGGGGTCAGGAGTTGCACGCTTCTGCAGCAAACCGTCGAGAACGACGGCTCCTGCCGTCTCCGCCAGGGCAAAAAGCTCGCGCATCGAGTTCTCGGCATCGCGAAGGTTGCCCTGCGAGTAGATGCCGATGAGCACAACCTGCTCTAGGCGCAGCTGGCGGTACTCAACTTCGGTAACATCGTCGAGTTCGGTCGAAAGACCGGCTACTCGGCGTAGCGCCTCGCGGTCTTCCCGGTCGAGCTGCTCTCCGTCGGCGTCATCCGAAGGCGCGACGGAATTTTCTTGGAGCGCCTGCGCTCGTCCACTTGAGAAGATGGTGTATCCAGACGAGCGCTGAGCAGCGCCCGCCAAAACACGCTCGATGACGTCATCGTCATTGCGCTTCTCTGATTCAGCTTCACTCATTGGGTTAACCCTAGCCCCTTGGTTTTCGATAGGTTTCTCTGCATGTCTAACGAGCACTACTTCTCCGCCCTGCCGGAAAGTGAGCTCAAGCTCCGCCCGATCACGGTGACCCTCGCTGGCCAACAGCGAACGCTTACGACGGCATCCGGAGTCTTCAGCCCTGACCGACTCGACGTCGGCACACACGTGCTGCTCAATAACACCCCACCCCCGCCGCCGGGTGGAAACCTGCTTGACCTTGGCTGCGGATGGGGCCCCATTGCCCTCACAATGGCCCTGGAATCGCCTCGCGCCACCGTATGGGCCGTGGATGTGAATGAGCGCGCTCTCGACCTTGTGCGGCGAAATGCGGCCACTCTCGGCCTTACCAATGTCAACGCCGTCCTGCCAGGAGATGTTCCCGACGACGTGACATTCATGGGCGTCCGCTCAAATCCACCCATCAGAGTCGGCAAGAGCGTGCTCCACGACATGCTGTTGCATTGGTTGCCGCGCCTTGAGCACAACGCCGACGCATGGTTGGTCGTGCAGCGGAACTTGGGATCCGACTCGCTGCACCGCTGGATGGAATCGGCTCTGCCGGGCGATTTCAGCATTACGCGGGCCGCGACAAATAAAGGCTTCCGCGTACTACGAGTACGCCACCGCTGAGCAACGAGCACCATCCGCCGGCGCCAGGACTCGGCCGAGCTAGACGCTGAGGTCGCCCTCAAAGACGAGCGTGGCCGGGCCGCTGAGCGACACATGCTCCCCGTCCTCTGCCGCCCACATGCGAACGCCGAGAACCCCGCCAGGCACCTCGACTCGCCAGTTGTTGGGGGCCGAAGGGCCCGCCCAATGACGCGTCGCCAGCGCGGCAGCAGCGGCACCTGTGCCGCAGGAGAGCGTTTCGCCGCTTCCGCGCTCGTGCACGCGCATCGTGATCTGCCCCACACCATCTTTGACTAAGGGGTCATGAGGCACGACAAACTCGACATTGGCCCCCTCGGGAGCAGCCGGATCGAGGATCGGAATGACCGTGAGGTCGGCGGCCTCGAGCTCCTCCAACGACGACAGGGCAACGACGACGTGAGGGTTGCCGACATTGATGCCGAGGCCCGGGCGTGCGACGGCGACGTCCTTTGCCCGGACAAGCGGGTCGCTGCCATCAAGCGTCCAGCGCCCCAGGTCGACCTGGAAGCCGCGCTGGTTTCGCTGCAAGTCGCGTACCCCGGCCCTGGTGCCCACGGTGAGAGTTTCTGTTGGGCCGAGCTCCACGAGTCCCATCGACGTGAGGTACTCAGCGAAGACGCGGATGCCGTTGCCGCACATCTCCGATGGTGAGCCGTCGGCGTTATGATAATCCATAAACCACTCAGCGGCGCCGTCCTCGGCCAGTGATGCCGCCCCCGCGTCAAGGTTGGCGGATCGCACGGCCCGAATGATGCCGTCCGCTCCCACGCCGAACCGCCGGTCAGCGACGGCGGCGAGCTGCGCAGCCGAGAGCTCGATCTCGCCCTCTGGATCGGCGAACAGCACGAAGTCATTGCCCGTGCCGTGGCCCTTGGTGAAGTGGATGTCAGGCATCCGTCAAGGATAGTTGGCGGCGGCTTGGTATTCTGCCGCAGACATACGGTCGGCCGCGAGGCCGTGAGCCTGAGCAGCGGGATTCAGCGCGGCGCTCACCGCATCGTCGACGAGAGATGCGGAGTTGTAATCGAGCCAGATCGCAGTGCGATAGCGCCGGAACCAGCCGACCTGCCGACGCGCATACTTGCGGGTGAGGGCCCTCGTGCTCTCGATCGCCTCGGCCTGAGAGAGCTCGCCGCGGATCTGGTCAATCGCTTGCGCGTAGCCAATGGCGCGCCGGGCCGTGACTCCCTGCTCGAGCCCGAGTGCCATAAGCTGCTCGACTTCCCCGAGCAGGCCTGCATCCCACATGCGCTCGACTCTCGCGTCGAGTCGGGAGACCAGCTCGTCCCTCGGAGCCTGCAGCGCAATGATGGACGTTCTCGGCCACCACGGGGCATCTTCGGGAAGGCCCGCACCGAAGGGCTCCCCTGTGATCTCAATGACCTCCAACGCGCGAACGATGCGCCGGGCGTTATGGGGGCCAATCGAGGCCGCGGCCGCGGGATCCCGCTGCTTGAGCTGCTGAAAGAGCATTCCGGGACCCTGCTCGGCGAGCTTCTGTTCAAGCGCCGCGCGCACCGAGGGATCGGTGCCGGGGAACCGGAAATCGAACAGCACAGACGAAATATAGAGACCAGACCCGCCCACCATGATGGGAACCGCGCCGCGAGCAGCGATGTCGCCGATCAGAGTCCGCACCTCGTGCTGGTAACGCGCGACGCTCGCTTCTTCTGTGACATCGAGCACATCGAACATGTGATGGGGAATGCCCCGGCGGTCCTCTTCGGCAAGCTTGGCCGTGCCAATATCCATGCCGCGATAGAGCTGCATCGCATCGGCGTTGACGATCTCTGCGGAGCCGCCACCCATCCGGATGCGCTCGGCTATCGCAAGCGACAACTCGCTCTTGCCGGTGCCTGTCGCGCCGGCGACGACGACGAGCGGAGTGTGCTCAGCGCTCGCCATCGGTCACGTCATAGATGGGCATGGTCGCGACGCGAGGCGGCGTCGTGCCAGAGCCGATGCGGAGCGTTGGCACGCCCAACGAGACACGGCCAGGAGTCGATTCTCCAGAAGGGGATGGGGTACCACAGGACGCTGCCTGCGCGAGATCCCAGGCATCTCCCGACCGGGTTCGCCGGATGCTCGGGGTCGCGCCGGGTGCCGGGTCTGCAATGACGTAGAACGGCTTAGCATCAGAAACGGTCACGGTGACAACGTCGCCCGGCCGGGGGATGTCGGAGCCCTCAGGCAAAGAGAAATGCACGAGTCTGCTGTCTTCTGCACGACCGGAAAGCCTGTGGGTCACTGCGTCTTTTGTGCCCTCCGACGAAACCATGACCTCGACGGTGGTGCCGACGAGCTTCTGGTTCTCTTCCCACGAGATGCGATCCTGCAGCGCCACGAGACGCTCGTAGCGCTCCTGCACGATCTCCTTGGGGATCTGGTCGTCCATGGTCGCGGCCGGAGTACCGGGGCGAATCGAGTACTGAAAGGTGAACGCGGTCGCAAAACGCGCCTGCTCCACAACTCTGAGTGTCTCTGCGAAGTCTTCTTCGGTCTCGCCTGGGAATCCCACGATGATGTCTGTGGAGATTGCGGCGTTGGGGATCTTGGCCCGCACCCGGTCGAGGATGCCGAGGAACCGTTCGGATCGATAGCTGCGGCGCATCGCCTTGAGGATGCGATCGGAGCCGGACTGCAGCGGCATATGGAGTTGCGGCATCACGGATGGCGTCTCTGCCATCGCGTCAATAACGTCATCGGTGAAGGCGGCGGGGTGCGGACTGGTGAAACGGATTCGCTCGAGGCCCTGGATCTCGCCGACCGCTCGGAGGAGCTTGCTGAATGCCTGGCGGTCGCCGAACTCGACGCCGTAGGAATTGACGTTCTGACCGAGAAGCGTGACCTCGATCGCGCCATCCTCGACGAGGGCCCGCACCTCAGAAAGGATGTCTCCGGGGCGGCGGTCTTTCTCCTTGCCGCGAAGGGCCGGCACGATGCAGAACGTGCAGGTGTTGTTGCAGCCCACGGAGATGGAAACCCAGCCGCTGTGCGTCGACTCGCGCCTCGTGGGAAGGGTCGAGGGGAACACTTCGAGCGACTCGAGGATCTCGAGCTGAGCCTCCCCGTTGTGCCTGGCTCGCTCGAGAAGGGTAGGGAGCGACCCCATGTTGTGGGTGCCAAACACGACGTCCACCCAGGGAGCCTTCTCCAGGATGACGTTCTTGTCTTTCTGCGCGAGGCAGCCGCCAACCGCGATCTGCATCCCCTCATGGCGTCGCTTGATCGACGCCAACATGCCGAGGTTGCCGTAGAGCTTATTGTCGGCGTTCTCCCGGACAGCACAGGTGTTGATCACGACAACGTCTGGCTCAGTATCGATCGCTCGAACGTAGCCAGCCGCCTCGAGTGAACCGCTGAGCCGCTCTGAGTCGTGGACGTTCATTTGGCAGCCATAGGTGCGCACCTCGTAGGTGCGCGGAAGCTGCTCTTGGGCGAGCATGGGGGATGGTGCAACGGTCGTCATGATGGAGAACAGCCTAACGCTCCGCGCACCCGGCGCCATGTGTGAACGCCCTGGTCGGAGCTATCGAAACCGGACTCCCCCGCCGTCGCCCGATGGGCCCCCGGGAGAGCTGCCACGGGGGTGCGAGCCGCCGAGGGCATGATCGACTGAGTCGCGAACGACAGCTGAGCTATAACCTCGACGCAACATGAACGACGTGAGTCGACGCTTGGCTGTCTCTTTGTCGTATCGGCTCAGCTGCGAAGCACGTTTCTCGGCAATTTCGAAGGCACGCTCACGCTCGTCATCCGCATCGAGCGCCTCGATCGCGACGTCGATGATCTCTTGATCGATATGGCGGCGCCTCAGCTCACTGATGATCGATTGACGGCCAAGGCCTTTTCGCTCGTGCTGCGTGCGCACGAGTGTCTCAGCGAGGGCCGCATCGTCGATAAGCCCTACCCCCTCAAGGCGGTCGAGCTCATTCGTGATCGCGTCGTCATCGAGATCGCGCGAGCGCAATAGCTTTTCGAGCTCCCAGCGCGACATGTTGCGCCGGGTCAACCCGGCGAGACTGACATTCTCGGCTCGCCGGGTCTTCTTGTTAGAGAGACCCTTGGACTCTTCACTTTCGGTGGAGTCATTGGAGTCGGTGGAGTTGGTGGGGGACGGCTCGCTGACGAGCGTATCGGCAGTGCTCGCGGAGCCGACCCCGGGAGCCGCCCACGCTCCGGGGAGGTAGCTCACGGTTGCGAGGTGTTCCTCCCCAGAGTGTGAAGCGGTTGTCATGATCAGCCAGCCTTGCGCGTCGAGGCCTTCGTCGCGGGAGCCTCGGCCTTAGCTTTGGTCACAACAGGAGCCACAGCGTTCGGGTCCTTGGTGATCCCGAGCTTGACCTTGATCTTTTCTTCGATCTCGTTGGCGACGTCGGCATGCTCGATGAGGTAGCGGCGGGAGTTCTCTTTGCCCTGTCCGAGCTGGTCTCCGTCATAGGTGTACCAGGCACCCGACTTGCGGACGATCTCGTGTTCGACACCGAAGTCGAGAAGGCTGCCCTCTCTCGAGATGCCCACACCATAGAGAATGTCGAACTCGGCCTGCTTGAACGGCGGAGCCATCTTGTTCTTGACGACCTTGACACGGGTGCGGTTTCCCACCGCGTCGGTGCCCTCCTTGAGGGTCTCGATGCGACGGATGTCGAGGCGAACCGAGGCGTAAAACTTGAGCGCCTTTCCACCGGCGGTGGTTTCGGGGCTGCCAAAGAAGACACCGATCTTCTCGCGAAGTTGGTTGATAAAAATCATCGTGGTGTTGGTGGTGTTGAGGCCACCCGTGAGCTTGCGAAGCGCCTGAGACATAAGCCTGGCCTGGAGACCGACGTGGGAATCTCCCATCTCACCCTCGATCTCGGCACGCGGAACAAGTGCCGCAACCGAGTCGATGACGATGAGATCAATTGACCCGCTGCGAACGAGCATGTCGGCAATTTCAAGCGCCTGCTCGCCGGTATCGGGCTGCGATACGAGAAGGGCATCGATATCGACTCCGAGCGACTTGGCGTACTCGGGATCGAGAGCGTGCTCTGCGTCAATGAATGCCGCGATGCCTCCGGCGCGCTGAGCGTTGGCAATGGCGTGAAGGGTCAGCGTGGTCTTTCCCGACGATTCGGGACCATAGATCTCGACGATGCGGCCACGCGGAAGCCCGCCAATACCCAGGGCAACATCCAGCGCAATCGACCCCGTCGGAATCACCGCGACAGGTGCTCGCTCATCGCTTCCGAGGCGCATAACTGAGCCCTTGCCAAACTGCCGGTCAATCTGCGCGAGAGCGGTGTCTAGTGCCTTCTCGCGATCAGCTGCTGATGCCATTTCGTAGCTCCTGTCATGTGCACTTCCGGATAGCACCGGGGAGTGACGGGGTGATGTGCCTGTCTTCTGTCGCGTGCTGCTCGACCGATGAAGCAAGGTCGGACCGCCTACGACAAGGCTGGGTTGACGGCGTATGCCAGCACGTCAGACAGTAGAAGGCACCACCGACATCAGGATGTCGGCGAGGCGCATCGGTGCATGACCTGTTTCGATTGCCGCTGGTGAGGAGCCTACTCCCACCCGAACACATGTTCGAAGGGCTTCATGCCGCGTGTCGAAAAAATGCCCGAGAAATAGAGAAATAGAAATAGCGAAATATGGGACGGGTTGGTCTACCGACCTGCGTTAGCTCGCTTATCAGGGCTCGCGAAGAAGGCCGACTCCGTACCAGCGCGCTTCTGGCACATCGGATGCTCGGCAGATAGCAATCCATACGTCACGGGGATCCTGGCCCGCAGCGATCGCCTCATTGGCCGTGAGCCCGCCACACTCTGTCAGCGAAAGATCCTCCGCGAGCAACGCGGAATATGCATCGCCAAACTCATCGGCCATGGCGATTCGAAACTCACTCAGGCGCAACGGAACCCCATCGATCGAGAAAGAAGTCGAACGAATCGACTACCGAACAGCCATTCCTGCGTCGACGCCGGTGCCGATGGAGCGGTCAAAGCCACTCGCGAAACCGCGGCCGAAGGACGACCCGAAATCTTCGGGAACCGTGTCGGGAATGACGTGGAGGCCTTCAATGATCGCCATGCGATCACCGACCTCATGCATGATTACGGAAATGG
Organism: Salinibacterium hongtaonis; assembly: GCF_003065485.1. Classification (GTDB taxonomy): domain Bacteria; phylum Actinomycetota; class Actinomycetes; order Actinomycetales; family Microbacteriaceae; genus Homoserinimonas; species Homoserinimonas hongtaonis. The sequence goes on along the minus strand of NZ_CP026951.1, from coordinate 935,189 downwards.
GGGTATCGAGAGCCTCGGCAACCGAGGCAAGAATCTCGGAGCTGGCCTCTTTCTGGCCACGCTCGACCTCGCTCAAGTACCCGAGAGCAACGCTGGCGCGGCTAGCGACCTGACGAAGGGTCTGACCCTTCTGCAGACGGAAGTCCCGCAGAACGTCCCCGATCTCCTGTCGTACGAGAACCATTGGACCCTCCCCTGTCAGTGCTAAAAAACTCTGGCGTGTAAGAAACTCTAGCTAGCCCAGTCTGGGCAGCGCTTGTGAATCTAATGCTTGTAACACGATCGTAGCGAGCCCTATTCCCCGCATTGCGCCATCCCTCAGGATTCAATCACCCTGGCCAGGACCGCGTCGATCACCGAGTCGACGACCTGGGACCGAATCGAGGCTCTATCACCGACGAGGTCAAGAGCGATTACCCGCACGTCTGCTCCGATCGCGATTCCCACGAACACCGTGCCCGGAGGATGCCCGTGCTGGGGGTTAGGCCCGGCGACGCCCGTCGTGGAAATGCCGATGTCCGCGGCTTGACCACCGACCGCAAGTACCTCGCGCACTCGCGATGCCATCTGGGCCGCAACATCGGGGTGCACGGGGCCATGCACGTTGAGAACAGCAGAATCAACTCCGAGCAGCGAATGCTTGAGCTCTGTGTTGTAGGCGACGATTCCCCCGAGGACCGCAGCCGAAGCGCCGGGAACGTCGATGAGGCGGGAGACGACGGCGCCGCCCGTGAGGGACTCGGCAACGGCAACGGTGAGTCGCCGCTCGAAGAGCTCGCGCATGAGGCGTTCGGCGGATGTCACACGACCTCCTGGTGACGAATGGCCTTGACGAGGTAGTCGATTCCCGAGACAACCGTGGCGATCACGGCCGCAGCCATCAGTGCTCCGTTGACCCAGAGCATCCAGTCGCCTAGAACTACCCAGAGTGGAAAGAGATAGAAAGCAATCGCTACGGCCTGAAGAACAGTCTTGAGCTTGCCCCCGCGGGAGGCAGGAATGACGCGGTTACGCAGCACAGCCATGCGGTAAGCGGTGATGCCGAGCTCACGCACGAGGATGATCGCCGTGACCCACCACGGCAATTCGCCGATGATCGAGAGACAGACCAGGGTGCCCCCGATGAGGAGCTTGTCGGCGATGGGATCGAGGATCTTGCCGAAGTCTGTGACGAGGTTGCGGCTGCGCGCAATGTGCCCATCGATTCCGTCGGTGCCGATCGCGACGACGAAGAAAACAGCCGCGACCCACCGCAGCGGACCAAGCTCGCCGTTGTCGACCAGGAGCATCCAGAACAGCGCCGGCGCCATGAAGATGCGCACGATCGTGATGATATTAGGAACGTTGAGGATGCTGGAGGGGGTGTCTCCTGCGCGCCAGACTCGGCCGCGCATCCAGGTGGGGAGGTTCAGCGGTCTACTCCCTGTCGGTTAGTTGCCAGGCGTCCTCATTGGGAGCCTCGTCACTGTCATCGTATCCGCTTGTCATCTGAGCCACCGGGTCGCCGCTGTAGCGATCGTCGGCAGGCGCCGCAGAGGAGACGGCCGCGGCGGGACCAGGGCTGGCGCTCGAAGGGCTCGAGGGCTGCGGAGAGTCGTCACCGCGCAGGCTCGCGAGCACGCCCGGCAACTGCTCGGGACTCACGAGAACGTCGCGAGCCTTTGAGCCCTCAGAAGGACCAACGATCTCGCGCGCCTCGAGCAGGTCCATGAGCCGACCGGCCTTGGCGAAACCGACCCGGAGCTTGCGCTGCAGCATCGACGTTGATCCGAACTGGGTGCTGACCACGAGCTCGGCCGCGGCGAGGAGAACCTCAAGGTCGTCGCCGATGTCGCTGTCGATCTGCTTCTTTTCTGCGACAGCCGCGACGTCGTTGCGGTACTCGGGCCTCGCCTGAGCTGTGACGTGCTTGACGACGGTATTGATCTCGTCTTCGCCGACCCACGCGCCCTGCACGCGGATGGCCTTGGAGGCTCCCATCGGCAGGAAGAGCGCGTCTCCTTGCCCGATGAGCTTGTCAGCACCGGGCTGGTCGAGGATGACGCGGGAGTCGGTCATGCTGCTGACGGCGAAGGCGAGCCGACTCGGCACGTTCGCTTTGATGAGGCCGGTAACGACGTCGACGGACGGGCGCTGCGTCGCCAGAACCAGGTGGATTCCGGATGCTCGAGCAAGCTGCGTGATGCGCACGATCGAATCTTCGACGTCTCGAGGGGCGACCATCATGAGGTCGGCCAGCTCGTCGACGACGACGAGGAGGTAGGGGTAGGCCTTGAGCTTTCGCTCGCTGCCTGAGGGCAGCACGATCTCGTTGGCCACGACGGCCGCGTTGAAGTCGTCGATGTGGCGGTAGCCGAAGCTCGCCAGATCGTCGTATCGCATGTCCATCTCTTTGACGACCCACGCGAGAGCCTCCGCGGCCTTCTTGGGGTTCGTGATGATGGGCGTAATGAGGTGCGGGATTCCGGCGTACGGCGCAAGCTCGACCCGCTTGGGGTCGATCAAGACCATGCGCACCTCTGACGGCTTAGCGCGCATGAGAAGAGACGTGATCATCGAGTTGACGAAGCTCGACTTGCCGGAGCCGGTCGAACCGGCAACGAGAAGGTGAGGCATCTTGGCCAGGTTGGCCACGACGAAGCCGCCCTCGACATCCTTGCCGACACCGATAGTCATGGGGTGACGGCTCGTCGTGCTCTCGCGCGAGCGCAAAACGTCGCCGAGTGACACGATCTCGCGGTCGGTGTTGGGGATCTCGATGCCGATCGCGCTCTTGCCCGGGATCGGAGAGAGGATGCGAACCTCGTTGCTCGCCACCGCATACGACAGGTTCTTGCTCAGCGCGGTGACTCGCTCAACCTTGACACCAGGGCCGAGCTCAATCTCGTACCGCGTGACCGTTGGGCCTCGGCTGAACCCCGTAACGCGGGCATCCACAGAGAACTGCTTGAGAACCTCGGTAATGGCGGCGACGATATCGTCGTTGGCCTGCGATCGTGACTTGGGTGGCGTGCCCTGCTTGAGCGCGGTGGCCGCGGGGAGTCGATAGGGGGCGTAAGGAAGCTCTGGCTCGGCCTCAAACTCCCCCTGCTGCCCCTTGCCCGATGCGGAATCGGCGAAGCCGGGGAGGAGGTCGTCAACGAGCGGCTGGCCGTCGTCACGGATGCCGGTGCCCGCACCGACGACGGGCTCGACTTCGCCCGTGAATCGCTTGACGGCGTCTTCTGCCCTGGTGAGCTCCTCGATGAGTTCAACGCCGAAGTGAGCGTCATCCTCGGCCTCAGTAGCGGATGCGATGACCTCTGTCGCGGCGGAGGGCGCGAGCACGGGGCTATCGAACGCCGGGTCGACCTCCCGCTGAGTCTTGTTGCGTCGCCACCACGGAAGCGTCGCAGCCTCCTCCGGATCGATGCCGATGTCGTCGAAGTCGCCGAACTCCACAGACGACTCCGTGGCTGCCGCCTTCTCCCGTTCGGGGAGCGTCTCCCCAAACAGGTAGGCGTAAAGCTCGCGGAGTCGGCGGCCAATGCGATTCGGCGGCGTCTTGGTAATGATGAACAACGACAGCACGAGCACGAGCACGATAATCGGCACGGCCCCCCAGGGGGTGAGCACAAGCACGAGTGGTGCCGCGAGCACCCACCCGAAGACGCCGCCGGCTATCGCGAGCTGCTCCATGCCGTCCGCCGGGTTGGGCTGCCCTCCCGCGATGTGGCACAGCGCGCTGACGGTGATGAGAAGCAGCACGAGGCCGATTCCGATGCGTCCGTTGTCGTTGACGGAGGCGGGATGGCGAAAGAGCCAGATTGCGAACAGAAGCATGACGACCGGCAAAGCGTAGGCAACTCGACCGAAAAGACCGCCGAAGGTCCACGCGTCGAGCGTGATCGCGACAGCATCGTTGGGGTTGAACCACTCGACGATGGCGCCGGCAATCGCCAGCAAGAAGATGAGAAAGGGAACCCCGTCGCGTCGCTGGTCCTTCTCCAGGGATTCTCGCCCGAACAGCCGTGCGGCACCCCCGACAACGTGGGCCATGCCCATCCACGCCGCCGTGAGGAGGCCTGGCTTGGATTCGGGAGCTGCAACCGCCTTGGGAAGTACCTTCGTCGCTTTTGTCGTTCCCTTTGAGGAGGATGTCGAACCGCGCGACGACGTGCGCGCGCGCGACGACGCCTTGCTGTTCGTAGCCATGCGATAACGCTACCTGCGCGCACCGACACAGGCTGGTTAGCGGAGCGCGTGTCCGATCCAGGCGCTCCGCACAACGGACATCTCTAGAACCTGATCGCGTCGATCACCTTGACACGAACAGCGACGAGAGCGGGAAGGAGCCCGGCGAGCGCCCCCACGGCCGTTGCCGCGCCGAGACCGACGAGGGCTGCTTCGAGGGGGAAGGCCGGGGTATCCAGGACTCCCTGCGCGAGTGCCTGCTGCACCATCGGATTGTTGACGATGAGAATCGCGGCCAGAACACCGATAACACCGGCGGCAAACGACGCGACGACACTCTCCATCATCACGGCAAAGAACACTCTGCCCGCAGTGGCCCCGAAGCTCCTTCGGATGCCAATCTCTCTGATGCGTTGGCGCACCGTCACGAGCGAGATGTTGACGAGACCGAGGGCGCCAAGGAGAAGAACCAGGGCAGCGACACCGGCCACCAACAGCTTGAGCGGCAGGAGAGGATCTGGTCCGTTCCAGGCCGCGTAGTCCTGTCGATTTGCTTGGATGTCGACGTCGGAACCGAGGACTCCCGCAAGATCGCGTCGCACAGCTTCCGCCAGTTCTTCTGCGATCTCGGCTGGAACCCACAGCTTGTACTCGCTCGGCAAAGCTGAGGCGACGCTGGGCGGAGTAATGCGCTGATAAGCCGAATCCAGGATGAAAGCCACAGGACCTTCATATTCCGACGAGGGAACGACGCCGACGATCACGGCCGTCGTCGGATTCTCGCCGACGAATTTAAGGGTGGGATTGCGGTCAAGACTCGGTGACCCCAGAAGGTTCATAACCTTGTCGTTCACGACAACTGCCGGAGCAAGTCTGGTCTCGTCAAAGTCAGTGAACCACGACCCCTCTGCCACCTGCATTCTGTGCATCGTTCCGTAGTCGACGTCAACCGCCTGCATGTCTATGAGCCGAACGCCGTCGTCGAACTGCGCAGACGACGCCGTCCACCGAATAGCGGTCGAGTGCCCAATTTGATAGCGGTCGACGACGATATCGATCGCGTGCTCAAGCTCCGGCCCCGTCACCTGTTCGCCCGTGCTCATCTTGTAGGCGTAGATCGAAATGGTTGCCGGCCGACCTGAGCCACGTTCCATGCTCTCCGTCGTCGACTGCTGAACGATGCCGCCGAGGCCAACGACCGTGGTGATCGCCGTCACCGCGACACCAACACCGACGAGACTCAGCATGACCCGCGTCTTGTGGATGCGCAGCTCTGCCCATGCTTCAGAGACTGCCCCTAAGAATCCTGTAACGAAGCGCATCAGAGCGTGGCCTCCTGAACGGCACGAACGGACTCGACCGTGACGGGAGACAGCACGCCCTTGTCGAGCCGGTAGTGCCGGCGAGCGAGCGCGGCAACGTTCGCGTCATGGGTGATGGTGATGAGCGCGGCGCCGGATTGCGCGGCGACCTCGTCGACCAGCGCCATTACCGTTGCGCCCGTTTCGATATCGAGGGCTCCTGTCGGCTCGTCCGCCAGGATGAGGCGCGGCCCCCGCACCAGGGCGCGGGCAATGGCTACACGCTGTTGTTCGCCGCCCGAGAGTTTCTCGGGCATCGAGGTGAGGCGCTCCCCCAGGCCGACTCTCTCCAGCATCTCGGCGGCGAGGTTCCGGCGATTCCAGAAGGCGCGGCCCGTCGCATAGAGCAGCGGCGTCATCACGTTCTCCAGAGCGGTGCGCCCCGGGAGCAGATTGAACTGCTGAAAGATGAAACCGATGTCGTTGCCCCTCGCCCGGTCTCGCGCTCGGGTACTGAACGTGGAGACGGGGCGGTCGTCGAACATGATGCGCCCGGTGGTGGGGGTATCTAGAAGCCCCAAAAGGTTGAGCAGCGTGGTCTTGCCTGACCCGCTGCGCCCCACGACAGAGACATGATCTCCGACGGCAACATCGATGTCGACGCCCTTGAGAATGTGAAGCTGTTCGCCCTCTGGCAGTTCGACGGAGCGAGTGACCCCCTCGAGCCGAAGCAGGGTCACGAGCACTCCATCCCGGAGTCGGGGTCACAGTCTCCCAGGGCTGCCGCACCGGGCACGAACTCGAGAACAACGTCACCCTCGGCGAGGCCCGTCATCACTTCGACGCTGAGCCCGTCGTTGAGGCCGAGTGTTACCGTCCGAGGTTCTGTTGCACCATCCGCTGTGACGAAGTGCACAATTCCCGTGCCGCTCGTTCCTTCAACCGCCGTGATGGGAACGGTGAGCACATTCTCCGCGGCACCGCCCGAAATAGTGACCTTGGCCGACAGACCCGAGAACACAGTGACGTCGGCGGGTACCGCACAGCGCAGCGTTGTTCCCGACCCCTCGGCGCCCTCGGCGCCCTCAAGCGCTGTCGTTATGCGCACACCCGTGCAGGTGAAGCTGGCGGGACCACCGGTGACGCTAACGAGAGCATCCGTCGGCTGGTTGAGTAGGCGGTATTGCTGTTCAGGGAGCAGCGTTGCCGAGACATGAAAGCTCGGCGGAGCAATCTTGGCGATCGAATCACCAATCGCGGCAGCCTGACCAACGATCACGGCAACCGTCGACACCGTTCCTGCGGCGGGCGCAACAACCTTGAGATCACGCGCCCAGGTGGTGCCGTCATCGCGGATGACGTCTTCGCGGATGACGAACATTTCTGCGCCAGCATCGACCCACGCTCCCACCGTCACCGACACCTTGCGCACAACCCCGGGTGCCGTCGATCGCACGGCTACCGCCTCGTCGGCGGACACCGTGCCCGTAAGCACGACGTCATTCTTGATCGTGCCGAGAGCCACGGGAACCTGCGGAGACATCATGGATGCCGACGGAACGTCAACATCGGGAGCATCCGCCTGGCCGCCGAAAAAAGCGAGCTTGACGAGCGCCACCGCGATCGCCGCGAAGACCACCAAACGAAGACTCGGGAATATCCACTTTCGCCAGACGCCCACGCGAGCTCCACCCGTCAGGACCGGGGCCATTCCCGGCATCGAGACGACCCTAGCGACGCAGAAGGGGCCGCGCCATCATCATTACGGATGATGTTGCGGCCCCTGTGCGAACAAAGGCGGGAGCTATGCCTCGATGACGACGGGAACGATCATCGGGCGACGACGGTGCTGCGTGTTGACCCAGCGACCCACGGTGCGCCGAATTACCTGGCTGAACGCGTGCGAATCGCGGGTGCCGTTCTCTGCTGCCTCGGCAAGCGCCCGCACAATGAGCGGCTTGACGGCGTCGAAAACTGCCTCGTCCTCGGCGAAACCTCTGGCCTGAATCTCGGGCCCGACGATGACCCGCCCGGTCTGCGCGTCCACAGCCGCGAAGATCGAGATGAAGCCCTCCTCGGCGAGAATGCGGCGATCTTTGAGGTCAGCATCCGTGATCTCTCCGACGGTCGAGCCGTCGACATAGACGAAGCCGATATCGAGCTGTCCGACAATCGCCACCTCGCCGTCGCGAAGGTCGATGACGGCGCCGTTCTCCACGATGAACGTGTTCTCCTCTGGCACCCCCGTCTGCACCGCGAGATCGGCGTTCGCCACGAGGTGGCGGTACTCGCCGTGGACCGGAAGCACGTTCTTCGGTCGCAGGATGTTGTAGCAATAGAGCAGCTCGCCGGCGCTCGCGTGGCCAGAGACATGCACCTTGGCATTGCCCTTGTGCACAACGTTGGCACCGAGCTTGATGAGACCGTTGATGACGCGGTAAACGGCGTTTTCATTGCCGGGGATGAGGCTCGACGCGAGGATGACGGTGTCGCCCTTGCCCACCTCGATCTTGTGCTCGAGATTGGCCATGCGGGATAGCACCGCCATGGGCTCACCCTGCGAACCGGTGCTCATATAGACGATTTTGTCGTCGGGGATGTCACCAGCCTTCTTGAAGTCGACGAGAACGCCCTCGGGAACCTTGAGATAGCCGAGCTCAGCCGCGATGCCCATGTTGCGCACCATTGAGCGCCCCAGGAACGCAACGCGGCGGCCATTGGCGTGCGCAGCATCCAGAACCTGTTGTACGCGGTGCACGTGGCTCGAGAAGCTCGCCACGATGACTCTGCGCGGAGCCTTGGCGATGATGCCCTCGAGCACGGGGCCGATGCCCCGCTCGGGTGCGGTGAAGCCGGGCACATCGGCATTGGTGGAATCGGGAAGGAACAGATCGACGCCAGCCTCACCGAGACGCGCGAACGCGCGGAGGTCGGTGATGCGGTCGTCGAGCGGCAGCTGGTCCATTTTGAAGTCGCCCGTGTGGAGCACGACGCCAGCGCTGGTCTTGATCGCGACCGCAAGAGCGTCGGGAATCGAGTGGTTCACGGCCACAAACTCCAGTTCGAAGGGGCCGAACTGCTCGGTCTGCCCCTCCTTGACCGTGAGCGTGTATGGCGAGATGCGGTGCTCCTTGAGCTTTGCCTCGATGAGGGCAAGCGTGAGGTTGGAGCCGATCAGCGGGATGTCCTGGCGAAGCCTCAGCAGGTAAGGCACCGCGCCGATGTGGTCCTCGTGGCCGTGCGTGAGAACCACGCCAAGCACGTCGTCGAGGCGATCGCGGATGGGCGTGAAATCGGGCAGGATCAAGTCGACGCCGGGCTGGTGCTCTTCGGGGAAGAGCACACCGCAGTCGACGATAAGCAGCTTGCCGTCAAGCTCGTAAACGGTCATATTGCGACCGATTTCGCCAACGCCTCCGAGAGGGATGACGCGGAGCGTGCCTGGTTTGAGCGCTGCGGGCTGATAGATATGTGAGTTCATGGCGTCCTGTGCTGTCGCGACCGGTCAGGCCGATGTGTTCTAGGGCCCCTAGCCCTCGGTGTGAAGTTGTTGTTGGTTTCGCCGACGGAGGTCAGCGGGTGGTGCCTGCGACCTTGGGGAGCGCGCCGCCGGCGGCAGCGTTGCGGTCGGGGCGGAAGTTGCTGAGGTCGAGACCCGGAATCTCCCCGACCAGAGCCAACTCGTCTTCGATCATCGCTGCCTCGAAGTCCTCAGGGCCCACGAGCGGAAGGCGCACACGGGGTGACCCGATGCGGCCAAGGCCGTGAAGGATGTACTTGGCCGCAACCGTGCCGGGCACGTGAGTCATCGCTGCGCGCACGAGAGGCTCAAGCTGCTTGTGCGCTGCGGTTGCGGTGGTGAGGTCGCCCGCGTTGACGGCGTCTACGATGACACGGTACGGCGCGGGAGCAATGTTGGCCGTGACCCCGATGAGGCCGGCAGCGCCGATTGAGAGGTGCGGGAGCACGTTGGCGTCGTCGCCCGAAAAGTAGAGCAGATCGGTCTGGTTGAGCACACGGCTCACCTCGGCCAAATCGCCCTTGGCATCCTTGACGGCCAGGATGTTGGGGTGCTTCGCAGCCCGCAGGATCGTCTCGTACTTGATGGGGATGCCGGTGCGGCCGGGGATGTCGTAGAGGATGACGGGAAGATCTGTGGCGTCGGCGATCATTCGGAAGTGCGTGAGCACGCCGGCCTGAGTGGGCTTGTTGTAGTACGGAGTGACGATCATGACGCCGTCGGCGCCCGCCTTCTCGCTGGCCTTGTAGAGCTCGATGGCGTGGGCCGTCTCGTTGGAACCACCGCCGGTGATGATCTTGGCCCGGTTGCCGGCCACGGCCTTGGCAACCTCGACGAGCTTGAGCTTCTCTGGGTCGGTGAGGGTGCTGGTCTCCCCCGTTGTGCCCGTGACGACGATGCCGTCGGCACCGCCGGTGATGACGTCGTCGATGTGCTTCTCAACGTCGTCCCACGCAACCTCGCCGTCGGCGGTGAAGGGGGTAACGAGCGCGACCAGGACCTGGCCGAAGGGATTGTTGAGTTCAGTCACCCCTCAAGGTTACCGCCCGACGCTGCAGACCAATGCACGTGCGATTAAGAAGTCGCTCCGCGTTTCGCGTAGCTGACGAAGCGGTATCCGAGGCCGCTCTTGGAGGCGTTCCAGCCCTCAGCCGGCTCGATCGCAGAAACCGCCCATTCCTCGCCGATCGTCGGCGCCAGGACATCGCCTTCGAACTGGGCACGAATCTCGGTGACCTCAAGCCTGTCGGCCTCGCCGATGACCGCGGCGTAGATCTCGCTGCCGCCGATGACCCAGACCGTTTCGCCCTCCGGCAGACCGTCCCCCGCGAGCGCGAGAGCGTTGGCGATGCTCGGTGCGACCTCGGCCCCCTCGTCACTCCACCGAGACTGGCGCGTGACGACGATATTGCGGCGGCCAGGCAAGGGGCGCGACCGCGGCGGAAGCGACTCCCAGGTCTTGCGGCCCATGATGACCGGGCTGCCCAGAGTGAGCTGCTTAAAGCGGGCGAAGTCCTCGGGAACATTCCAGGGCATGACCCCGGCGCGACCGATGATTCCCCCCTCCGCCTCTGCCCAGATCAAGGCGATATTCATCTGACCGGTCATACCGCGACCGCCCCTCGGATCGCGGGATGGTGCGTGTATCCCTCGATCGTGAAGTCCTCGAACTCGTAGTCGAAGATGCTCTCTCGACCCGGCGCGATGACCAGCTTGGGCGCCGCATACGGCTCGCGGGTGAGCTGTTCCGTGACCTGGGCGACGTGGTTGTCGTAGATGTGGCAGTCCCCACCCGTCCAGACGAAGTCGCCGACCTCGAGTCCGGCCTGCTCTGCCACCATGTGGGTGAGCAGGGCATAGCTGGCGATGTTGAAGGGAACGCCCAAGAACAGATCGGCGCTGCGCTGGTAGAGCTGGCAGCTGAGCCGCCCGTCGGCAACATAGAACTGGAAGAGGGCGTGGCATGGGGCAAGTGCCATGGACGGGATATCGGCGGGATTCCAGGCCGAGACGATCAGCCTGCGAGAATCGGGGTTCGAGCGGATCTGCTCGATGACATCCGAAATCTGATCGATCTGCTCGCCGCTCGGCGTGGGCCACGAGCGCCACTGAACTCCATAGACGGGGCCCAGCTCGCCTGCGGCGTCGGCCCACTCATCCCAGATCGTTACGCCGTGCTCCTTGAGCCACGAGACGTTGCTCTCGCCGCGGAGAAACCAGAGAAGCTCGTAGGCGATCGACTTGAAATGAACCCGTTTGGTCGTGATGAGGGGAAACCCCTCCGACAGGTCGAATCGCAGCTGGCGGCCGAAAACACTGCGGGTTCCGGTGCCCGTGCGGTCGCTCTTGTGGCTGCCGTTCGCGAGAACATCGCGAAGCAGGTCTTCATAGGGGCTGGGGATCGTCGCGCTCATCGAGACCGATGCTACCGGTCGCGGCGACTTACGGGGAGCACCACGTCATCGACTCGAACGTTCAAGCGCAATAGCCCGGCGAACCGATGAGCGCGCCCTCCGCCGATCGCCGCAGGCATCGTAGGCAACGCCTAGGCGAAGCCACGCCTGCCAGCTTTCGGGCTGAGCCTCAACCTCGGCCTGGTATCGGGGAAACGCAGCATCGGCTGCGGCACGGTCGGGCCGACCGCTGACATGAACGGGCACAGCATCGTCGGGCGCATCGCCTGCTTCTTCGAGCTTGCTCAGGAGCCGTTCGCTCCTCAACCCGAAGAGGATTTCGCTCAGCATTCCCCACAGGGCCAGCAGCGGAAGAATGGCCAGCGCAACTCCCATGGCGATGACGACGCCGTCGCCGCTTTGCATCATGACCAGCGCGAGCCGCCCTACCGCAACGATGTACAGCAGGAGGAGAGCCGCCATAACGATGACGCCGATTTTCTTGGTCACGCGGTCACCGCCCCGGCTGCCTGCTCCGTGCCATCGAGGTCAAGAAGCTGCTCGAGACCGACCGTGACTCCCCTCGCGTCGCGGAGCGCGCCGATCGCCACTGTGATGCCGTGCGCATAGGCATCCTGCGAGAGCGTGTCGTGCGCAACGGAGAGAACCTCGCCGGTCCCTCCGAAAATGACCTCCTGGCGAGCGACAACGCCCTGCAGTCGCAGACTGTGGATCGGGATGCTCGCCACCTGCTGACCGCGAGCGAGCTGGTCGGCGTGCGGTGCGCTTACGGGGCCAAGATCTTCCCGTGCCTTGGCCATGAGCTCAGCAGTGCGAACGGCGGTGCCGGAGGGTGAATCCACCTTTGCGGCGTGGTGAGCCTCGATGATCTCGATCGAATCGAAGAAACGGGCCGCCACGGTCGCAAGCCTGGTCGCGAGGACCGACCCGAGTGAAAAGTTCGGCACGATGATGACGCCGGAGTCAGGATGCTGCTGCACAGTTGCGCGCAGGGAATCGATGCGGTCGGCTGACCACCCGCTCGTGCCGACGAGCACATTGCGACCATTCTCAAGGGCGAAGGTGACGATCTCCGGGCTCACCGCAGGGTTGGTGACATCGACAACAACATCGGCCGCCAGCATCTCTTCTCGCGGCGACGACGAGCCGAGCCGGGCCACGAGTTCCCACGCGGGGTTGGCCTCGATAATGCCCGAAACGAGCTTGCCCATTCTGCCGTTTGCGCCGACAACGGCCACAGTGAGAGTCATAGGTCAAATCTACCAACCAGGTGCGGCGCCCGGGTTCTCGCCCTGACCTAGTAGGGCTGGTCGACGGGGAGTCCCGTTCGAAGCTCGGCGGGGAGGTGCCCCAAATCGTTGTGGGTGATGAGTTCTGGCGATTTCAGCGACCTAACCCTGATGATGGTGAGCCCGCAGTTGGCCTGGTTGATGCTCATCCATCGCCACGGCGGCGCACCAAGAGTCTCGCGAACGAACCAGGCGATCACGAAGTTGTGCGTGATGAGAAGCGTGTGCCGGTCATCCAATGACGGAGTCATCCATTCGTCGACGGCGTCGGCCATTTGCGCCTCGCCCGCCTCGATCTGGGCTTCGGTGACAGACCCGAAGAACGGCTGGAACGTCGATGGCATGTCGGCCGCCGGGCCAGAGGGGATGCAGTCGAAGAGCAGCGCTGACGGCTCGGAGGAAATCGCGGGCAGCCGGTCGGTGATGGCGAGGGCCGTTGCCTCCGCCCTCTGCAGGGGCGAATGCCACGCTCCCGTGAAGGGCACACCGCTCAGCCGGTCTGCGATGAGGGTGGCCTGACGCTGGCCTCGGGCCGAGAGCGGACCATCGGGTAGTCCGTGCTCGGCATGCTGTTGCTCGCCGTGGCGGACGAGATAAATAAAGTGGGACATCGTTGTCCTACGCTCCTTCTGCGGTGATGAACATGCCGTCGGCGACACTGCCGACGGCTGCAAGAGATACGGGGCGCGAGGCAAGCTCCGCGCCTAGATCGGCAACATCGTCGATCGTCACGAGCGAGAGCCGGCGAAGCGCCTCGTCGAGATCGACAAACTCCCCCATCGTGATCTCGGCGCGACCAAGGCGCGACATGCGGGTGTCGGAATCTTCCAACGCGAGTGCCGAAGCGCCGCCCATCTGACCGACCGCCCGATCCAGCTCCGACGGCAGGATGCCTCCGGTTCCGATCGAGCGAAACTCTTCGAGCATGAGAGCAGCGACGCTTTCGGCCTTAGCCGGAGAACACCCCGCATACATGCCAAGCACGCCAGCGTCGGAGTAGCTGGGCGAAAACGAGTACACCGAATAGGCAAGCCCGCGACGCTCCCGGATCTGCTGGAACAACCTCGACGACATGCCGCCACCCAAGACTGAATTGAGCACAGAAAGCGTGCTGCGCCGCGCATCCGTTGCCGCAAGTCCGCGAACACCCATCAGGATGTTGGCCTGCTCGCTAGGGCGGGGCACGATCAGCGTCGACGATGCGGTGGCGGGAACCGCCTGCTCAGCATCGCGCCGCGGTGCAGGCTCTGCGTGAGTATCGAGATCCCAACCGCCGAGGGTGAGATGCCGCTGAACCGCTTCGACAAGTTCGTCGTGGTCGACTGCGCCCGCAACCGTCACCACGAGCCGGTTGGGTGAGTAGTTGCGCCGGTAGTGGTGCCAGACGCCCTCCCGAGTCGCCTCGCGAATGGTCTGCGGGCTGCCGCCGATGGGGCGTCCGAGGCTGTGATCGCCGAAGAGGGCCTCGAAGAACCGCTCGCTCGCGACATCGCCCAGGTCATCTTCTGCCATCGCGATCTCTTCGAGGATCACCTCGCGCTCGGTTTCGAACTCGTCGGGATCAATCACCGATGAGGTGATCATGTCGGCGAGGACCTCGATCGCCATGGGTACGTCACTATCGCGAACCCTGCCGTAGTAGCAGGTGTACTCCTTTGCGGTGATGGCGTTGTGCTCACCGCCGACCGCATCGAAGCTCACCGCAATATCGAGCGCCGTGCGCTTGTGGGTGCCTTTGAAGAGCAGATGCTCAAGAAAGTGGGTTGAACCGTATTCGTCCGGAGCCTCATCCCGGGAGCCCGCAGTAACCCAAAAGCCGATGGTCGCGCTGCGCGCTCCAGGAACCCGTTCGCTCAGAATGCGAAGGCCGGAGGGGAGAACGCTGCGCCTCACGAGGCATTCGCCAGCGGCCATAAAGGATTGTTCGCCCGCCACGAGGGGAAGCGTCGTTGCACCGGTCATTGTGTCGAGCCTAGGCCACGCTGCTGAACACCCCGGGCGTTTTGCACAGTGACAAGGCCCGACGCGGCGCTGAATCAAATGCACCCCAGAAAACCAAAAATGTACCCCGGTTGCCGGACAAACAGAGCTGTCTGTCCCCTCTGGCCTTGCTACTGTTGAGCCATCGGAGGAACCGGTTACCCGGCCGAAGAATCCGAGCCCGTTACCCGAAGGCGGGCGGCCTGCACCAAGGCCTGCAAGACATTGAGACCGACCCATCGCGAACCCGAAACGCGAGGCGCGCAGGCAGAGAACCCGATTCTGTGAGCACGCCACTCGGATTCAGTGATACCTAGCCGGTTGCCCGAGGGCGTCACGCCGAGGTAGTGCAAGACTCCGGTCTTGTCGCCCGGCGTGACCCCGAGGGCTCGGAGGCTCCATCCTTTTTTAGATAGGACGCTTCAATGTCGATACACGAGGACAGATCCGCTGAGCTGCCGATCTTCGCCCCGGGGCCCGGAGCACGATCCCGAATTCTGGCAACGGCCTCTCGGCTGTTCTATTACGAAGGCATCCGCGCCGTCGGCATCGACCGCCTGATCAGCGAATCCAGCGTGACCAAGGCGACCTTCTACAAGCATTTCGGCGCAAAAGACGCCCTCATCCTCGCCTACATGCAACTCGTTCACGTCGACACAGTCGAATCGATCACCGCTATCCAATCAAGCGCGGGCAGCCCCGTGGACACCCTGAGGGGCCTGATCGACGAGATCAGGCAACGCGCAGACCGAGCAGACTTTCGTGGCTGCGCCTTTATGAACGCCTCCGTCGAGTTTCCCGACAGCGGGCATCCGGTTCGCTCGATCGTCAATATTCACCGCGACTGGTATTCAGAGTTTGTTGCCGAGCAGTTCCGGCTCGCCGGACACCCGCTCGCCGGGGACGCAGCCGACGAGTTCGTCATGCTTCGAGACGGAGCCATGGTCGGGGGCTACATGGGTGATCGCATCGCCACCACCGCCGCCCTCTCGCGACTGGGCGAGCGCCTTCTCGCCGCTTAGGCCCTAGGTCCCCCGCGTTACGCCGAGACAGCGTCGAGAGCCGCCATCTGGCTGCGCGTGAGCGCAAGGTACCGAGCAGCGGCCAGATCGACGATCTCGTCCACGGACTGAGCCGAGAACAGCGCGGCCGAAACTCCCGGCTTCGAAATAGTCCAGGCCGCAGCCACCCGCCCGACCGAGACACCGTGTTCGGACGCGATGCTCGTGAGCTTCTCCAGCACCCGTGTACCCCGCCTGCCGGCAAAAACCGCGGCGCGATCCATGCCCGCGATCATGGGAACGGTGATCGGCCCCGTTGCGCGCCCCGAAAGAAACCCGTGGGCGAGGGGGCGGCGGGCGAAGAAACCGATGCCGAGTTCCTCCGTCGTAGCCGCGACCTCGTTCTCGAAAACCCCGCGGGCCATGAGACTGTAGTCGTGAACGGCCGCCACGAGCGGCGGATAGCGCGACTCGAGCGCGTTGCGCTGCATCGCTCTGACCCGAGCCGAGGAATGCCGAAGAACGGCGACGTGCCTGACCTTGCCCGCGCGATTGAGCGCATCAACCGCTTCGAAGGTGTCATCGATTGCGACCGATGAGTTGGTGCCGTCGAGCGTGAGGATGTCAATGTGATCGGTGCCAAGCCTGCGCAGCGACGCCTCCGTGGCCCTAGTGACCATGCGGGGAGAAAGCCCGGGCCAATCCGGATGCCGCCCCACAGTCGTTGCCACAACAAAGCGTGAGCGATCTGGCTGCGTTCGCAGCCAGGAACCGATCATCACCTCGCTTCTGCCCCCGGCATGGTGATCGGCCGTATAGATGAGGTTGCCCCGCGAGTCGGCAAACGCGTCGAGCATGGCCGCGGCGTCGCGGGCGCCAGACTGCCAGCCGAAGACTCCCCCGTCGATGCCGACGGGAAAGACCTCGAGGCCGGAGTGCCCCACTGTACGCATAGGCAGATTCTATGAGGCGCGGAGGCTGGTATCCGAACGCGGAGAGTGGCAGCGTTGAGGGCGAGGCCCGTCCGAGGGGTGGAGGTGCAGTGTGTCAGACCCGCAGAAGGTAACCAACCAGAAAGCACTCAGAACCGACAGCGGTAAGACGTGGCTGGTCGTCGCGGCCATAATCGCCGGGCTCAGCATCGTCATGCTGTGGGCGATGCGGGAATTGCCGCCCCTGGGTGCGGCCACCGCGGGGCTCGTCACGACCGTGGTGCTCTACCTGGTGATGGTCGCCGTTCGGTTCGGGGTGGAAAACATCCGAGTGAGGCTCGCCCTGCTTGCCGCCCTGACCATCAGCATCGTTATTGGCTTTATGGTCGTGGGCTGGACCATCATCCTGAGCTCGTAGTGACCGTGCAGACGACGAATGCCCCGCCCTCACCAGGAGAACGGGGCATCCGTAGACACTGCGGTGGTGATTAGCCCTCTGCAGGCGCCTCGGTCGACGTAGTCGTGACAGCAGAACCATCGGTGTCTGCAGCTTCGGTCTCGTCCTGAACGGGCTCGAGCGAGAGCTTTCCACGGTCGTCGATCTTGGTGATCTGGACCTGAATCTTCTGGCCGACGGAGAGCACGTCCTCGACGTTCTCAACACGCTTGCCACCGGCAAGCTTGCGAACCTCGGAGATGTGCAGGAGCCCATCGCGACCCGGCATCAGAGACACGAAGGCGCCGAAGGTGGCGATCTTCACGACGGTGCCGAGGAAGCGCTCGCCTACCTCAGGGTTGAGCGGGTTAGCGATCGCGTTGACCGCGGCACGAGCAGCCTCGGCCGACGGTCCGTCAACGGCACCGATGTAAACGGTTCCGTCGTCCTCGATCGAGATGTCGGCTCCCGTGTCGTCCTGGATCTGGTTGATCGTCTTGCCCTTCGGGCCGATCAACTCACCGATCTTGTCAACGGGGATCTGCACCGCGATCACGCGGGGCGCGGTCGGGGCCATCTCATCGGGCTCGTCGATTGCCGACGTCAACACGCTGAGGATTGCCGTGCGGGCATCCTTGGCCTGCTTGAGCGCGCCATCAAGAACAGACGACGGGATGCCATCGAGCTTGGTGTCAAGCTGGATTGCGGTGATGAACTCGCTGGTACCGGCGACCTTGAAGTCCATGTCGCCCAGAGCGTCTTCTGCACCGAGAATGTCGGTCAGAGCCGCGTAGCGGGTCTCACCATCGATGGTGTCGGAGACGAGGCCCATGGCGATGCCGGCAACGGGTGCGCGCAGCGGCACACCGGCGTTGAGCAGCGACAGGGTCGAGGCGCAGACAGAACCCATCGAGGTCGAGCCGTTGGAGCTGAGCGCCTCGGAGACCTGACGGATTGCGTAGGGGAACTCCTCGCGGCTCGGCAGAACCGGAACGAGGGCGCGCTCGGCGAGGAAGCCGTGCCCGATCTCGCGACGCTTCGGCGAACCAACGCGGCCGGTCTCGCCGGTCGAGTAGGGCGGGAAGTTGTAGTGGTGCAGGTAGCGCTTCTTGGTGATCGGGCTCAGGGAGTCGATCTGCTGCTCCATCTTGAGCATGTTCAGCGTGGTGACACCCAGGATCTGGGTCTCGCCGCGCTGGAAGATCGCCGAACCGTGAACGCGCGGGATGACCTGAACCTCGGCGTCGAGCGGACGGATGTCGGCAAGGCCGCGCCCGTCCATGCGGACACCCTCGGTGAGGATGCGGTCGCGAACGACCTTCTTGGTGACCGACTTGTAGGCGGCAGACACCTGACCGTTGGCCTCGGCGGGCAGCTCGCCAGCCTCGACCTTGGCGGCGATTGCCGTCTTGACCTCGGCCTTGAGTGCGTCATCCGCATCCTGGCGCTCGACCTTGGCTGCGATCTGGTAGACGTCCTTGAGACGGTCAAGAGCGAGAGCAGAAACGGCGTCGTAGGTGGCCTGGTCGTACGCGGTGAATACCGGGAACTCCTGGATCTCCTTGGCCGACTGAGCAGCAAGCTCAGCCTGTGCCTTGACGAGCTGCTTGAGGAACGGCTTCGACGCCTCAAGGCCCTGGGCAACGACGGCCTCGTCGGGCTTGGTTGCGCCCGCCTTGATGAGGTTCCATGAAACCTCGGTGGCCTCGGCCTCCACCATCATGATGGCGATGTCTTCGTTGCCGTCCTTATCGGTGACCAGGCGGCCAGCGACGGTGAGATCGAAGACGGCATTCTCGAGCTGCTCAACGTTGGGGAATGCAACCCACTGGTCGCCGATGAGCGCGAGGCGGATGCCGGCGATCGGGCCGCTGAAGGGAAGCCCCGAGATCTGGGTCGAAGCGGATGCCGCGTTGATGGCCAGCGCGTCGTAGAACTCGCCGGGGGCGATGCTCAAAACGGTGATGACGATCTGGACCTCGTTGCGGAGACCGTCGACGAACGACGGACGCAGGGGCCGGTCGATGAGACGGCAGACGAGGATGGCTTCGGTTGAGGGGCGACCCTCGCGGCGGAAGAACGAGCCGGGGATCTTGCCGGCGGCGTAGGAACGCTCTTCGACATCGACGGTGAGCGGGAAGAAGTCGAATCCTTCACGCGGGTGCTTGCCGGCGCTCGTGGCGCTCAGAAGCATGGTGTCCTCATCGAGGTAGGCGGCTACTGCGCCCTGTGCCTGCTGCGCGAGGCGGCCGGTCTCGAAACGGACCGTGCGCTTGCCGAACTTGCCATTGTCGAGAACGGCTTCAGCAAACTTGATTTCTGGACCCTCCATTAAGGGTTTCTCCTTTGTTTTACGTCGCCCCCCGTGTGGGCGCGACTCATACATCGGAGCAGGAGCGGGCAGTCAGGGGCGCGCGCGATATGCGCGAGCGCCGGGCTCTGGCCAACAGTAGAAAATCACCGTTTCGCCCTGTGCGATACGGGAACTCACCACCGGTGACCAGCCTCATGCCGGCCTGCTCCGTTTGGTTCTTGCTCTGGTTGCATCTCTGCAACCTCGCCAAGCCTACCAGCGACCCCCTGCGAGAGCCAGGATCGCCGCGAGCGCGGAGTGTTCCTAGGAATCCCATGAGCGTTCTCCCCGCGTATGCCGGTGAAACCTACCGTGGAGCCATGACCGCAACACTCACCTATCAGGACATCGTTGAACTCGCTGGCGAACGATCGGAGGCGAGCGTCTCCATCATCCTGCGAACCACGCCGTTCGCCGCAGAACGAGAACGCTTAGAACTCGAATACAAAGACGCCCTTCGGGAGGCGGATCACCAGCTCGAGGCTGCAGGAGTCGACGTGCGGCAGAGGCGTGCAGTGCGGGCGGCGCTTGACTCCGTGACCAGTGAGGAGTTTTGGCTGAACCTCTCAGAATCGATGGTGCTCTTTGCCAACCCGGATGGTGCCAGAGAATTCCGAGTGAAGAACCATCTGACCAACCGCACCTCGGTCGGCGACAGGTTCGATGTCGGGCCGCTTCTTCGGTCGATCGCGTTTAGTCACGCAGCGTACGTCGTGGCCGTGAGCGAAGGCGGTGCCCAGCTCGCTGAGCTGTCGCCCGATGAGGGGGTCCACGAGGTCCCGCTCACACTGCCGGATGACATCCACACCGTTCTGGAATACACCTCGGGTGACGGGCAGCGAGACCGTGGGCGTGCATTGGGAAGCACGGGCGAGAAGATCGAGCTCCGCAAATATTGCCGCATCGTGCAGGATGCCGTAATCGCTGCGATGGCGGAGCACACCGAGCCGTTGATCCTGGCCGCATCGAGCGAACTGCAGCCGGCCTATCGCGAGGCGAACACCTATGAGAATCTGCTGCCAGAGGCGATCGAGGAGAACCCCGCTGCTCTCTCTCTGGCGGATCTGGAAACCAAGGCGAGGGCGGTTCTCGACGAGCATTACGCCGCCATCTTGACATCGTGGCGAGAGCGCTTTGGCACCAAAGCAAACCACGGTCGCGCCTCGGCCGATCTCGCGACGGTTGCCCGCGCTGCTACCGACGGAGCCGTCGAGGAACTGCTATTCGACATCGATGACACCCAGGAGGGCACGATCGATGACACGGGTGCCCTCGCTCTGGCGAAGGAACCGAGTGGGAGAACCAACGGCATCGTGGATGAGATTGCGCTTCGAGTGCTTCGCTCGGGCGGCAAGGTGTGGGCTGTGCGCCGTGCGGACCTACCGGGAGAATCCTCGGTTGCCGCCGTAATGCGGTATCCGCTCGACGAGCAGGCACCGCCCGCGTAGTCCGAGACAGGGACGGGATACAAGTCGCGCGTCCGGAATGCCCCACCCCCGTGGGATTCCGGACGCGCGGGCCTTGTGGCTTAAGCGTCAGCGTCCCAGCGATCAGATCTGCGACGGTGCCAGCAGCAGCCAGCATATTATCGATCGAGACATGCTCGATACCACGCCGTCCGCCGGCGTCATATGCAGTCCCCCGCCCGTGGCCGCGCTAGTCGATGATGTAAGACCCTGTCGGACTGAACGACGCATCGAGCGCGAACGGGTCTCGCACCGTGCTCGACCGGGTTGAGTCGGCGACGAGCGGAGCAAGCTCCTTCGCCGCACGCTCGATGCGGCTGCCGAGGGTTTTGACCTTGTCGCCCGCGTCGCCCCAGTCCGACGATGCGGCGAAAACGCCGGTCGGAGTTACGACCGCGTGCAGGTAGGTGAACAGCGGACGCATCGCGTAATCGAGCACGAGCGAGTGGCGCGGCGTTCCTGCCGTCGCCCCGATCACGACCGGCATATCGACGAGAGCCTGGTTGTCGATGACATCGAAGAACGACTTGAACAGGCCGCTGTAGCTCGTGGTGAACACGGGAGTAACAACAATGAGTCCATCGGCACTCGTAACAGTGTCGATGACCTCCTCAAGCTTGGGGCTCGGAAAGCCCGTGAGCATGTTGTTGGTCACGTCCTGCGCTGTGTCGCGCAGCTCGAACGTGTCGACATGAGCCGTGATGCCCTGAGCCTCGAGCTCTGCCACGGTCGCCGCCGCAATACGGTCGGCGAGCATCCGGGTACTCGATGGCTTGCTGAGCCCTGCCGATACGACGGCGATGCGTCGCGTTGCTCCCTCGGTCATGGCTAGACCTCCGAACTCTGGTAAGCGGATTTGGCCTGGTCTGCCGCGTGCTCAACGGCTGCCGCGGCAGCTGCGAGACGTGCAGAGTGAGTCGGGGCATCGGGAACGTTCGCTGGCCTGTTCTTGGCGAACTCCTCGCGAAGAGCGGGGACCACTTCGCCGCCGAGCAGGTCGAGCTGCTCAAGCACAGTCTTGAGTGGGAGTCCGGCGTGGTCGATGAGCCACAGCTGACGCTGATAGTCGCCCACGTAGTCGCGGAATCCGAGTGTGCGGTCGATGACCTCCTGCGGACTACCCACCGTGAGCGGCGTCTGCGAGGTGAACTCTTCGAGACTCGGGCCGTTTCCGTAGACCGGCGCATTATCGAAGTACGGGCGAAACTCGTTGATCGCATCCTGCGAGTTCTTGCGCATGAAGACCTGCCCACCGATACCGACGATCGCTTCAGCGGCCGTTCCGTGACCGTAGTGCTCGAATCGCTGGCGGTAGAAGCCGACCATCTTGGCCGTGTGTGATCCCGGCCAGAAGATGTGGTTGGAGAAGAATCCGTCGCCGTAGTAAGCGGCCTGCTCCGCGATCTCTGGACTGCGGATGCTGCCATGCCACACGAACGGAGGAATCCCGTCGAGCGGGCGCGGCGTCGACTGGAAACCCTGCAGCGGCGTGCGGAACTGACCCTCCCAGTCGACGAACTCTTCGCGCCACAGGCGGCGAAGCAGCGCATACTTCTCGAGCGCGAGCGGGATGCCCTGGCGAATGTCTTCGCCGAACCAGGGGTAAACGGGGCCAGTGTTGCCACGGCCGAGCGTAAGGTCCATGCGGCCGTCAGAGAGATGCTGAAGGACGGCGTAGTCCTCGGCGAGACGCACGGGATCGTTGGTCGTAATCAGGGTCGTCGCGGTCGAGAGGATGAGGCGCTCGGTCTTGGCAGCGAGCCAGCTGTTGATGGCGACGGGGCTTGAGGGAAAGAACGGTGGGTTGTGGTGCTCGCCCATGGCGAAGACGTCAAGCCCAACCTCTTCTGCATGCTGCGCGATCGTCAGCACGTCTTTGAGACGCGAGGCATCGGTGGGGGCGCTGCCCGTTGTGGGATCGACGGTGATGTCACCGACGCTGAAGATACCGAACTGCATCTGGGTGCTCATCGCGCTGTCCTATCTTGATACGTTTGCATTGATATTCGTCACAACGCGACCGAGCACTCTGCTATTCCCAAAACCCGATGACAACACCCCAGCCTCCAGACCTACACTGAGCGGGCCACGCGCACCATCGCATCGGGAGGTCTCGTGATCGTCACACTAACCGAGGTGAGCAAGGGCCGGCACGGCTCAGCTCTCCCCGTAATGTCGGCAGCGTTCCGCAGTAACTCTGCGACACTCGCCGTAGTAGAGACTGCCCAACGCCCGAGCGTTCTCGGGCTCATCGCGTCGGGCAGAATGCGCCCGGATACCGGTGGCGTGACCATCGATCACTCCACCGATGCGCCAGAGCTGCGCAGGCGGGTTGCCCTGATCGACGCACCCGAGGTTAACGACCCGTCGGCCGAGATCACGGTGTTCGCCGTCGTCGCCGAGGAACTCATGTTCGCCGGGCTTCCGGCGGGGCCGCGAGCAACGGTTCGCGCCCTGCATGAACTCGGCGTAACAGAATGGCGATCCTGGACCATCGGAACGGTGCCCCCGATTGTTCGCATCCGGCTTCTCACCGAGCTGGCGGTGCTGCGCGACGACGTTGAGGGGCTCGTCATCACCGCGCCAGACCGGCACGGCGGGGACCCCGCCCACTGGTGGCAGCGTTCACAAGAACTCGCTGCCCGGGGTTATGCGGTGTTGGCAATCGCGGGCGTCGCCTCGGCGACCGCACTCGGAATCGCGCCAGAGCCTGATCAGGTGGCGACGCCGGACGCCGAGAGCGGCGATGACGACGCCACCCCACAGGAAGGCACACCGTGAAGATCCCGGCAATGATCGCCGCAGAGTTTCGGAGGCTGGTTCGCAAGCCCATGGCGTTCATCGCCCTGGTCGCCCTCGGAATCGTGCCCCTGCTGTATGGCGGGTTCTACTTGTGGGCCAATCAGGACCCCTACGACCGCCTGGGGCAGATCCCCGTCGCGCTGGTCGTGGCCGATCGCGGTGTCACCTCCGATGGCACCTATACAAACTATGGGGACCGCATCGCCACGAAGATCCTTGACTCCAATACGTTCGACTGGCACAGGGTCTCCGCCAAGGAAGCGGCACAGGGCGTCGACGATCAGCGATTCGACTTTGCCGTGACGCTCCCCCGGGGTTTCTCAGAAGCCATCGCCTCGTCCTCAACCGATGACCCCCGCCAGGCAGAGCTCGTTCTCACGACGAACGATGCCAACAGCTATCTCGGCACCACGATCGGCCAACAAGCGATTAAGACCATCACGAACGACATTGTGGCGCAGGTGAACGAAGAAGCAGCCTCAACCTTTCTCATCTCCCTCTCGATCATTCGCACGAGCCTCTCCACCGCGAGCGACGGGGTAACGGAGCTTCTCTCTGGAGCACAGACGGCCTCGGCTGGTGCCACGGAACTGGCCTCTGGCACCACACAGCTGGCAAGCGGGTCGGCCACCCTGCGCGATGGCCTCGGCCAGCTCGCCTCCGGCACCGCCTCGCTTCCCGCAGAAAGCACCGCACTAGCCAACGGTGCGGCCGAGGTCGCCTCGGGCAACCAGCGCGTCGCCGCCCTCGGCGACCAGGTCAGCGCGGCCTCCTCCGATGTGATCGCGAGTCTGCAGCCGGTGCGAAACGAGATTGAACAACGACTCTTGACCTCGGGACTCACCCCCGCTCAGATTGCCGAAGCACTGACTGTTCTTGACGATCTCAACGCCGCAGTGCAGAACGGCGACGCCAGGCTCAAACAGGCCGTCGGCCAACTCGACACCCTTGCTGCAGGATCAAGCGAGGTCGCCGCGGGGGCACGGAGGCTAGCGCAAGCCGCTCCGACGCTCACCAATGGCATCCAATCTGCCGCGGCGGGCTCAGCGGAACTCGCGACGGGTGCGTCCGAGGTCAATTCGGGCGCAGCGGAACTCTCATCAGGGCTGCCGCAACTGGTTTCTGGGCTGGCGACGCTCCAATCGGGGCTAGCCGATGGCATCCAGCGAATCCCTGAGACCACGGAGCAGCAGCGGGCAGCTCAAGCTAAGAACATTGCAGACCCCGTCACCGTGAAAACCGCAGCAGTCGCGGAAGCGGGAACCTATGGAGCAGGGCTCGCCCCCTTCTTTATGGGGCTCGCTGCCTGGATCGGCATCTATGCGCTATTTCTCATCATCAAGCCCTTCTCTCGCCGTGCCATAACTGCCCTGCACTCCCCCGTTAAGATCGCGATTGCCGGCTGGTTGACGCCCACCATGATCGGGGTGCTCCAGATGATCGGCCTGTTTGTCATCGTGGCCGTTGTTCTGGGGTTCAAGGTCGAGAATCCCGCAGGAACCATCGGCCTCATGGTGCTGTCATCGGCAACGTTTGCCTCGATACTCCTCGCCCTCAATATCTGGCTCGGCAGTGTCGGGGAGTTTCTTGGGCTCGTGATGATGGTGCTTCAGCTCGTGACCGCGGGCGGAACTTTTCCCTGGCAGACCCTCCCTGCCCCGCTCGCCTTTATCCACCATCTGTTACCCATGTCCTACACCGTGGACGGGCTCAGACAGCTGATGTACGGAGGAAATCTCACTGACGCGATAAACGATGCCTGGGTGCTCCTTGCGTGGCTCGCCACAGCGCTGGTGGTCGCCTCACTCGGTGTCGCAAGAATGACGCGCTTCCGAACGCTCGGAGACCTGGAGCCGAGCCTGATCGGCTAGCTGCCTACCCGAGCGTTTGCCGGGTATGCCCGCGCCTGGCCCAGCTACGTCGGTGGCCGATGTGAAGATACATCAATGCCAGCCACCTCCGCCCCCCGCTCGCCGGTACCCATGTTCGTTGTTCCGCCCTACTTGCTCGCACACCTCGCGAGCGCCGAAGACCCCCGGTTCGAAGCCGCGGCGACAGCAGCACGGCACGCGCTGGAAACCGATCCAGGGATTCGGCAGGGTCGACTGTCGCAGCATCCTTCCGCGGTGGCCCCCGAGCTAGAGCACCCAACTGCCGCGACGCAGTCCGAGCCCTATCGGCGTATCTTCGACGCGAAAAACAGCACAGAGCTGCCGGGAGTCCTCGTGCGCTCCGACGGCGGTGATACTGCACCCGGCGACATTGCGGTAACGGAGGCCTGGGATGGCCTGGGCGCGACCCACACGCTCCTGCTCTCCGCCGTTGGCTGGGCCTCCGTAGACGGCAACAACGCGCGACTGGATGCCACAGTTCACTACGGCAACCGCTATGACAATGCATTCTGGGACGGAAGCCGCATGGTGTTCGGCGACGGCGACGGGGAGGTCTTCGGGCGGTTCACTGCCTCCCTCAGCGTTATCGGTCACGAACTCGCCCACGGCGTGATCGAGACAACAGCGGGACTCGCGTATCAGGGGCAATCGGGGGCGCTCGCCGAGTCAATTGCGGATGCCATCGGCGCCATGGTCGAACAGCACACCCTGCGCCACACCGCCGACGAAGCCAGCTGGATCATCGGCGCCGAGCTCTTTACCGACCTCGTCCAGGGCGAGGGGCTGCGCAACATGCTCAACCCGGGAACGGCCTATGACGACGACGTGATCGGCAAAGATCCCCAGCCAGCGCACATGACTGACTTTGTCGTAACGGACGCCGACAACGGCGGAGTTCACCTGAACTCAGGCATCCCCAACCGCGCGTTCGCCCTGCTCTCACGCGATCTCGGCGGGTTCTCCTGGGAGCGTGCAGGAGTCATCTGGTTCGACGCCCTCACGAGCGGGCTGCCTAAGACGGCGACGTTCACTCGCTTCGCCACCTCGACCGTCACAGCGGCCGCTGCGCGATTCGGCAGCGGTTCACGCGAACAGGTGGCGGTCGAGTCTGCATGGCAGAGTGTGGGGGTGCTCTGACGCGACGAATCAGGAGGGTGACGATGAAGGTGACGGTGACGCGCCACGGCGGTTTTGCCGGAATTACCCGCACCTGGACCGTCGACATCGATGACCTGCCTGATGCCGCCCAATGGCGCAAGCTCGTCGACTCCCTGCCCTGGGATTCTCCCGCCAGCGCCCCGCAGCCGGACCGTTTCGTCTACAACGTCACCTGCAACCAGCGACGAGCCGTGCTGCCAGAGGAACATCTCACCGACGACTGGCGCCGCCTGATTAGCCTCGTGCAGGGAGAACCGCAGCCTCCCCGGCGTTAGCTGAGCTCGAAGCGCTCGCTAGAGCGTGACGATCGCGTGCAGGTCGAGTTCCGCAAGTCGCGTGCGCCCGCCGAAGCCATTGAGCTCGAGCACGACACCGGCACCCGTAACCGTGCAGCCCGCACGCTGCAGCAGCGTAGTCGTGGCTGCGACGCTGCCGCCCGTTGCGAGCACGTCGTCGAGAATGAGAACGCGCTGACCACCGGCGATATGGTCGGGTTCGACCTCGAGAGCGGCCTCCCCATATTCAAGCGAGTAGTGCTCGGTGATAACGCGACCGGGGAGCTTGCCCGCCTTGCGCACGGCGATAACGCCGACGCCGGCGCGGTAAGCGACGGCGGAGGCGAGCATGAAACCGCGAGCCTCGACACCAGCGACCGCATCGAACCGCCCAGCGAAAGCATCCCCGAGCTCGTCAATCACCGCACGAAATCCGTGCGCGTCGGCCAGGACGGGCGTCAGGTCGCGAAACAGCACCCCCGGCTCGGGGAAGTCGGGCACGGAGGCCAGGAGAGACATAACGAGTGGAGCGGCGGACTGGGGGGCGACTGTATCGTGCACCTAACAACGCTACCTTCTCGTTGCTGGGTCTTCTGCCGATGAACCCGCTCGCGGCTCACGCCCTCGCACGAACACCACGCCCTCGCACAAACACCGAGCCCTGACACAAACACAAAGGGCCGCCACCCTAAGGTGACGGCCCAGTGAAGAAGATCGCGGTGTCAGCAAAGACTCCTCAGCGAGGAGATCTGACGACGACTCCTGAGGTTAGCGACGGAGACCGAGGCGCTCAATCAGCGAGCGGTAGCGGTTGATGTCAACATCCTGCAGGTAGCCGAGCAGTCGACGGCGCTGGCCGACCAGGAGAAGGAGGCCACGACGCGAGTGGTGGTCGTGCTTGTGCTCCTTGAGGTGCTCCGTGAGGTCCTTGATACGACGCGTCAGCATCGCGATCTGAACCTCGGGGGAACCCGTGTCACCTGGGTGGGTTGCGTACTCTTCGATGATCGCCTTCTTGACGTCTGCTTCGAGTGCCATAGATGGGATCCCCTTTCTCTCGTTGCGCGGTGCCGGTCACAGTGCGTGCCAGCTCTCTTTATCCGCGGCCGTTTGACGGCAACCTCAAGAGTTTAGCACTCTCTCCTTGCGTGGCGATCCCCACGCAGAGGGCACCCCGCGCTTGAGTACGATGAGCGCCCCGGCAACGATGAACCCCTGCGCAAGGATGTATGTCGCCATGATCACAATGTCGGGAACCGGCAGCTCGATGCTCGGCATAAATCGATTGAGGGCGAGCACTGTGTCGGAGACGACAAAGAGAAAAGCGCCACAGGCGACCGCCGGATGCGACCCCAACGCCACGGATGCCATGCCCCCGAGGACAAGACCATAGATGGCGAGCGGCCATACGAGCCAGCCAACGTTGGGAGCCAGCAGAGCAACCAATGCGATCCACCAGCCGGCATAGGCCAAGGCGACAAAGGGAATCCTTCGCACCCTCAGTGAGGACGAAATGGCGACGATGTAGACCACATGAGCTGCGAGAAAAAAGATGAGCCCGAGCAGGAACATGAGCTCACCCGGGATTACCAGAGCAAAGTCTCCGCCCCAGGAGAGAACGAGGGCGCTGAGCAACAGGTACCCGACGACGCTGCGCCGTGCGGGAAGCAGAATCAGCAGCGCCAGGGCGAGGGCTGGCATGAGCATGATCTTGGTGACCACGCCCACTTCGCTCGCGCCCAGGATGAGAGCGCTGAGGTGTACGAGCGAAACAAGCCCATAGGGCGCGAACGCCAGGATGGCGCGGCCCGACGGCCGTGTGAGAAGCATGATGCGAAGCGTAGTAGCTCCACGCCGCGCCGGACACGAGCGACAGGCCTCTACCCTCATCGCTCTCGCCTGGGTCGAGTAGCGTAAGGCAGCATGACCGACGAGCTCACTCACATCCATGGCCGGGCCTTGATCACGGGTGCGACGGCTGGCCTCGGGCAAGAGTTTGCGGAGCAGCTCGCTGCGCGGGGTAACGATCTCATTCTCGTTGCCCGCACTCCCGAGCGCCTTGAGGCAACGGCTCGCGATCTGGCCTCCCGTCACGGCGTATCAATCGAAGTGATCGCTGCCGACCTGGGCAACCCGCACGACCTCGCCATCGTCGAGGCTCGCCTCGCGGATGCCACGAGGCCGGTTACCACCCTTGTCAACAACGCGGGGTACGGGCTCAAAGCACCATTTCACGAAAACCCCGTCGAAAAAGAGGCACAGCACCTCGCCGTTCTCGTAGCCGCTCCGATGCGGTTGATGCACGCCGCGCTCGGCCCGATGCGGGCCCGTGCATCAGGCACCATCATTAACGTCTCGAGCGTGGCGGCCTACACGCCGCGCGGCAGCTACGGCGCTGCCAAGGCCTGGGTGCTGAGCTTTAGCCGGTGGGCGAACCTTGAATACCGCCGCGACGGAGTGACGGTGACCGCCGTGGTGCCCGGGTTCGTGCACACGGAGTTCCACGACAGGATGAGGGTGCGCACCGATACGATTCCCCGCGTGCTGTGGCTCGACCCGCCCCTTGTCGTGCGGTCGACCCTGAGGGCAGCCGATCACGGCCGTGCCGTCGTCATCCCGTCGATGCGATACCGCATGGTTGTGGCGCTGACGAAGGTTCTGCCCGACCGGCTTACCGCGGCGGGTTCCCTGCACCCGCGCTAACGAGCCAAATCCGCGCCTACTCACCACCCACGGAGAACGCGGGCGGTCAGTTGCCCATGATGATGGCAATCGCGAGGGACACCGCACCACCGGCGAGCGCGACGGCACCGCCTGCCGCCCACATTCTGCGCACCATCCTCGCGGCGACGAGTTCACGCCGAATGGACTCGAACGATTCGACCAACGCCACGCTCTCTGGCGACGAAAATGGGTGGGCTTGCCAGGTTGACTCAGTGGTTGCCGCGTCGACCATCATGCGGATCTGGAGGGGTCCGAGAATCACGGGTCTGCGCGAAATCCATCGAGTGAGCTGCGACGACGCAACCACATCCACATCGCGAGGTCGACCTGTAACAGTGATGCTTTCTGGTTCGACCACGGCAATGACACCGATCACGGAGACGGGGAAATCAACCGCAGCCGAGAGGGCCGTCTCAGCCTGACCAACCGCGAGGGTGACCTGCCGCAGATGAGGGAGCCGGTGACCCGCCACGATAAGTGATCGCTCAGATACCCACACATCCTGACCCGAGAAGCTCGCCGCCCGCACCGCATAGACGCCGCCGGGCCCGATGACGAGGTGATCCACACACGACTGGGACTCGGCATCCCGGATGGGAACAGAGTGCACGACCTTCCAGCCGTCGGCCAGCCGAGCGAGGGCACGCGCGACCTCTACCTCGCCGAGGGCCGCCCAGAGCCACGAGCGACTGTGCACGGTGAGTGGGCTGCGACCGAAGATTTTCTGAATCGGCGTGCGCTGCGGCGCCTCTCCCTGGGCTCGAAGAAACTCCGACGTCGCCGAACGCCTCTTATCTGGCGCAGGGTCGTCTGGCGGCACCTCGTCGAAGTGCAAGTTCGGGTTCATGCTGATCGATTCTCCTGCCGGCGCGGGTCCCCCGACACGACCTCGAGGCGTTGGTGTGGTCGTGGGGTAAGCATTCTGCCGGTATGCACCGCCTTCCATCCCCCACTCGGGGGTAATTGTGGCCTGCGTGCGAGCAGCAGGGCCAACATCCGAGCAGGTATTCGCAGGGATTCGCCGGGGCGGACTTGATCTGTGCCGTGTGGGGGCGCATCCTTTAACCAGATCAACTCATCGTCCGGAAGAGCCGCACCAAGTGCCGCACCGGGCGATGAGTCCGTTAAGGGGTGCTTGTTCCGACGAGCGGTGCCAGAAAGTCGCGGACGTCCTCGATCTCTTCCATAACGATCCCGTGGCCGGCCCCCGGATACTGCCTCACCGTGAGGGTGCTGTGCTGCGGCAGCCACCGGCCCGTGAAATCCGTAGCCGCCAGCGGAATTACCGGGTCAGCGGTGTCGCGCCCCCAGAAAAGCGGCGGTCGCAACGCTGGGAGCGTTGCGTCGTTCGGCACATTGCCGGGCACGACAAACCCTGAGAGACACACATACGCGGCACAGCGCTCGGGATCGAACCTCATGAGGTGGGTAGCGAGGGCGCCGCCCTGACTGAAACCCACGACGGCAACGGGCCCTGACGGCTCGGCTCTGTCGAGCCACTCCAGCAGGCCGCGCGTCGCCGCAGCGACCCCGGCAGCGTCGGGAAGGCCGGGAGCGGCCGTGGGAAACCAGGTATACCCACCGCCGGGGAACGGCAGTGGTGCCCGCGGCGCGGCGTAAACGGCATCGGGCAGCAAGAAGGGCGCTAACTGCATGAGGTCTTGTTCATGGGACCCCCTGCCGTGAAGCAGCACGACGAGAGGGCGGCCCCGCCTCTCCCCAGCGGGATGAGACCACGCCACAACGGAATCGTCGACCTCGAGAACGGGGGTTGCGGTCATGTCGATAGTCCTTTGCTCGGTGCCTGGTCGGTTATCGGCCCCAAGATCGCGGTAGCGACGGTCGAATGCACAGAATCCTCATTGCTCGGGTGAAACCCTCCCGCAAGAACATCGCGATAAAGCCTGCCGAGCTCATGAGAGGACCGAAACGACGACCCGCCCGCAACCCGCACGGCCTGGTCGATGCAGAACCGGGCGGTTTCGGTTGCCCGCAGCTTGAGGCCGGTCAGCGCTCTGAACCATTGGTCTCCCCTGTCGACGAGGTCATCGATGTCGCGGGCGAGTGTGTCGAGCTGGGGTGTTAGCGCGTCGATGGCGATCGCGGCGTCGGCGAGCTTCCATCGCGTGATCGGATCTTGATCGGCCGAGATTCCCGTACGCAGCGACCTGCGTGACCGTGCGGCCTCGACGCCGAGCTCCAGACCGCGCTCGGCGATCCCTCGATACACCGATGAGACAAGAGTGAGAAATGTGGCGAAAATCGCGAAGACGATCGGATGCGCCGACGGACCAACCGGGCGGTGGCCGAAAACCCGGTCGGGGCGCGCCCGTGCTGAGCTGAGCCGGGTCGTGTTGCTCTGGCTGGCGCGCATGCCCACCGTGTCCCAGTCATCGACGATCTCGATGCCGTCGGTGCCGCGCTCGAGGAAGGCATGGACCAGCTGTGGCTGCGGCCCCGACGTGTCGATCCCAAACACTCCGAGTCGAGTCCACACGGGAGAGAGGCTGGTGAAGATCTTGGTGCCCGTGAACTCGTAGCCCCCGTCGTCGCGTGGTCGAGCATCCGTCGTGCTGCCGAACAGCACAAGATCGTTGCCGGGTTCGCTCACGCCGAAGGCGAAGATCTCCCCCGCCGCGGCCTCATGCAACACATAGGCCAAGGAGTCGTCGCCGCGGTCGAGGAGCACCCTGGCAACGCCCGTCCACACGAGATGCATGTTGATGGCGAGCGCGGTCGCTGGCGATGCTGCAGCCAGGCGCGACTGTTCCCTCGTTACCTGAGCGAATCCGAGCCCGGCCCCGCCCCATTCGACCGGCACAAAGGCTGCAAGGTATCCGGCAGCGGCGAGTTCGGCCAGATCCTCATGAGCGAAGCTATTGTCGTGGTCGTATCCGGCAGCCCGCAGACGGATGCGCTCCAGCAGGTCATCGGTAAGAATCGTCACCGCTCCAGCATGTCACGGTGGGCTCGTGACGGCCCACCCGATTAGCGCGTGATTACCGCACGACGAATCAGAACAGTGCCGGCTGCATCCCCGCAGGCATCGGCAGGTCGCCCACCAGCGTCAGCCGCTGGGTTGCCCGCGTCATGGCCACGTACAGCGCCGCAGAACCCCGCGGCAGGCCCTCGACAATGCCGGTCGGGTCGACCACGACGACGGAGTCGAATTCGAGCCCCTTCGCGTCCTGAGGGCTGATCACCACGATCGGCTCCAGGAGGCTCTCTGAGCCATAGACAACCTCGCCTTCAAAGGCATCCCGCAGCGCGGAATAGACGTCGGTCAGCATGCTGGGGGGTGCGATGACGGCAAGGGTTCCCACCGTGCTGATGGCTCGATCCTGGCGCACCGCCGAGACGACATCCGGAGCCGAGGCCACGGGCCACGGAGTGCTTCGCACCGAGCGGGATGGGGTGACGGGCAGGCCGTGTGAAATCGCAAACTGTTCCGCCGCCTCGGCGATCTGGCTGGGAGTCCGGTAGTTCACCGTGAGCTCCTCCAACCGCCACCGGTCGTCGGCGGGATTGCGCCCGAGGAGGGGGCGTAGCGCCTGGCGCCACGACGGCGCCGCGGTAGCCGCAGAAGCCTGGGCGATATCGCCCACGATCGTAAATGACCGCATGGGGCAGCGACGCAGCAGCAACCGCCACTGCATCGGAGAGAGCTCTTGCGCCTCGTCGACAACAACGTGGCCATACGTCCACGACCGGTCCCCCGCCGCTCGTTCAGACGTCGTAGAGCGCCCGGCAGTCTCGGCAAAGTTAGCCGCGAGCGATGCTGCGTCGACCATCCCGCCCACCTGCATGTTTTCGATCGCCGCCTCGGCGTTCTCGATGTCGCGCTTGTGCTGTGCCTTCTCTTCTCGCTTGCGGGCGGCATCCACTGCGTCGTACTCGCCCAGGTATTCTGCCGCCTCGTCGAGCAGCGGAACATCCTCGACGGTGAACGGCGCTGAACGCTCTCGGTGCAGCAATGCGCGCTGATCATCCGACCAGTTCGGGGTGAGCTCTGCTAGCCACTGCGGTCTGGCGAATAGATCCTGCACGAGCTTCTGCGGCGTCAGCGGCAACCAGGCGGTGTTGAGCGCGATGCGCACGTCGTCTGCCGTGCGCAAATCTTCCCGCAACATGGCGAGATCGGAGTCGTCAATCGCATTGCCCTGGGCCCGCAACTGCTCCGCATACTGGCGGGCCAGTTCCGAAAGTGCCGACTTGACGAACGTGACTCTGGCCTCGTTATGCGGTTTGCGCGTATCCCGCGCCTTGGCGATAGCGCGCTCGACCGTGGCAGGGTCGAGCATCACGGTGTCCCCGTTGACGATCATGGGAACGGGATGCTGCGGCGCCCGCTGCCTCGACCGAACGGCCTTCGACACCAGGTCTGCCATGCCGGAGCGCCCCTTGATTGCGGCCACGGCGGGAACATCGTGTTCCGTCGCGGCCACGTCGGGGAACAAGCGCCCCACGCTCGCGAGAACGACGCCCGTCTCTCCGAGTGAGGGCAAGACCGACTCGATGTAGTTGAGGAACGATGCCGATGGGCCAACGATCAGCACACCGGAACCGCGCAGGCGCTTGCGGTGGGAGTAGAGCAGGTAGGCGGCGCGGTGGAGCGCGACGGCGGTCTTGCCTGTTCCCGGCCCACCCTGCACAACGAGGATGCCGTTCATCTCGGACCGGATGATGCGGTCCTGTTCGGCCTGAATCGTAGCGACGATGTCGGTCATGCGGCCGGTGCGCTCGGCGCTCAGCGCTGCGAGCAGTGCGCCCTCCCCCTGGTGCCCATTGCCTTCGGCAAGAAGCTCGGAGTCGAACACTTCGTCTTCGATGCGCACGACGGTTCGGCCCTGGGAGATGAGGTGCCTACGTGCGCGCGCGCCGAGCGGGGTTGCCGCGGTCGCCTGGTAGAACGCGCTCGCCTGCGGCACCCGCCAATCGAGCAGGATCGGCTTTTGGTCTTCGTCTCTCAGGCCGATGCGCCCGATGTATTTGGTCGAATCGTCGTCGTCATCATCGTCGGCGAACTGGATGCGGCCGAAGGCGAGACGTTCGTTCACGTCGCGCAACTGAGCGATGCGGTCTTCGTAGAGCCGTGCGAACGTGTCGCGCTCAGTGCGGCTCTGGTGGGTTCCCCCGCTGCCGCCCTGCGCCCTAATGGCTACTAACTGACGTTCTGCATCCTCGCGCAATTCGTCTAGGCGCGCATAGAGGCCCGCCACGTAGTCGCGCTCATGCTCAAGTCCATCTTCGATCACGAAAAGCCAGCCCCTTTAGAAAAAATCCAGCCCTCAAGCTTACGGCATGGCGATGATCAGATTCTCGCGCCCCGTTGTCCTTCCATTCGGCTTCGGTTGGCGACCACTCGCTCGAGCATCACTGCCTCGTCATACGTTGCGGCGGCAACATCGCGGCCGAGCACGATTCGGTGCCGTGCAAACGCCAACCGAGTGGCGCTGCGGGCGAACTCGTCGAAAGCATCGCCGATGCCATGGCTGCGCGCCCAGGCAGCAGCGGCCCTTCTGCCCTGCCCGGTAGAGAGCAACGCGACCTCTTGCTGAGTAAACCAGCCAGCATCCGCATATTCCTGCAGGTGTCGGCGCGTGAGCGTTCTCTCTTGCCCTCGCAAGAAGAACACAATCACGAAGCCGATGATGAACAGGGGCACCTGCACCGTGAAGTAGTAGGCGTAGAAGTTGGTGACGAAGAGCGCCGACGCATTCCAGAACGCGTGAAGCGCGATCGCCGGGAGCAGCCCGAGCAGCCACCACCCGATCATTCCGCCGGGGCTGGCACGACGAGAGGCGAAGCCCATGACGAGCCCTGTGCATGCCGTGAACATGACATGGGCGAAGGGCGACATGAGCCCACGCATGACAAAAATCTCGCCGACATCGCCCGGCACCTGAGACTCAGCGAGGGCTATTCCGAAGTACTGCACGTTTTCGGTGAAGGCAAAGCCGACGGCGATCATGGCACCATAGACAACGCCGTCAACGGGCCCGTCGAACTGGCGCCGAATCGCCCAGAACAGCACAAGCAGGCCGAAGCCCTTTCCCACCTCTTCAACGATGGGCGCCTGCACCACGAGCCCAAAGAACGTTACCCAGAAGCCGTCGCCCACGCCCACCGCGGCCGCAATGATTTGCACGCCAAGGTCGAAGATCAACGCGATGGCGACGGAGGCTGCGGCGCCCCAGAGAAACGCAAACACGAGCGCACCCCGAGGCTCGGGCTCCCATCGGTCGATCCAGCGGATGCCGATGAGCACGATGATGAGCGGAATCACCGCGAGTATGCCAGCGACGATAAACGCGCCTCCGCCGAGAAATGACAGAAGGTAGACGCCTACGGCCAGAGCGATGAGCGACAGCACCGAATAGCCCAGCACCGCAAGAATGAGGACCGTGTTATCTCGTCGCCCCCGGCTCAGGCTGACAGGACGAGCCGAGTGCACGACCGGCTGTGGGTTGGCCGATGGCTGACCGTCGTGAGACACGAGCTCGTCGGCAGCCGTCACAGTTGCTGCTCGCGCAGAATCTGCAGCGCTCGGTTGACCCGGTCGCTGAGCCCTGCAACCCCCCGGTTGGTTCGGCGTTCGAGTTCGTCGATGGCCTGCACCAGCTCGGCCCGCTGTCGACCATTGACGAGCGCCCACTCCGCCCTGGCCCGCAGCGATAGTCGGGCCGCGCGGTCAGCCAGCACGATGCTGATTGCGGGCAGCAACAGCGAAACTAGCCCCACGATCAAGCCTGTCGGCAGGGAGAAGTCCTGCGCGAGGGCGATCCAGATCGCGGCGAGCGCAAGCACGGAGAAAGCAATGGGGATCAGTCGCAGCCAGCGCGCGATCGACTCGTGCCTCACAGCCTCGCGCTCATCGATCACGGCGAGCTCTTGCCTCCAGCGCTCGATGTCGGCCTTGGTTACCTTGCGGGCGTTGGTGTCGCTCACCCGAAGGCGGAGGACGGCATAGCCCTGCACGTCTCGCGTCAGCAACCGAACGAGTCCCACGACGACGAGACCCGACACGATCACCATGACGGCGAGCGCGAGAACAAGGCCGCCGGTGAGGCCCCACCCTGTATCGAGCACCATGCTCGCCCCCAGGGCGACCCCAAATGCGGAGAGCACGGCGGCAAGGGCGGCTACGGGCAGAACCCAGAAGATTTCGTGAGCCCGCCGCCGCGCGAAGCGCGCGCTGCCCGCGCGGGCGGTGCGGCTATCGAACCACGCCGTGCCGATATCGGCGATCTGAAACAGGAGGGCACTAAGCCACAGAACAAGCAGCCAGAGCGCGGCATCCCACCAAATATTCACTTCCGACAAGCTACCCGGCCTGGCCGACCAAGTCGAGCGCGCACACCGCTGAGACGAGAATCAGCCGATGCGCTGATGCCAGCCCCCGCTGTGCTGAGCAGCATCTCAGCCCCCCGCTGGTTCGGCAGAGCCACTCGTCGACGAAGGCCGGATGATCGGGATGACGCCCGTCGTCGGCACGAGCCCACTCAGGCGCTCGGGGCGCAGGACGCGGCGAACTTCTTCCTCTGTCATATAGCCGTTCTCCACGACAAGATCGGCAATCGATGCGGTGCTCGTGAGGGCGGTGTGCGCAAGGGCAGCCGACGCCGCATAGCCGATGTACGGGGTCAGCGCCGTGACAACGCTCACCGAGGTCTCCATCTCGGCGGCAAGACGCTGCACATTGGCGGTGATGCCATCGATGCAGTTGACCCGCAGCGTGCGGCATCCATTCGTCAACCACGCCAGCGACTGCAGGATGCTGTGGGCGATTACGGGCTCGAACGCGTTGAGCTGCAATTGGCCGGCCTCGGCCGCCGCTGTCACGGTGGCATCCGCTCCCACGATGCTGAACGCGATCTGGTTGACCACCTCGGGAATAACGGGATTCACCTTGCCCGGCATGATCGAAGACCCCGCCTGGCGCGCCGGGAGAAAGATCTCGCCGAGGCCGGACTGCGGACCAGAGCTGAGCAGTCGCAGGTCGTTGCAGATCTTCGACAGCTTGACGGCGGCGCGCTTGAGAGTTCCGCTCACCGACATGAAGACACCCACATCGCTTGTCGCCTCGATCAGGTCCTTGGCGGTGACCGCTTCGATTCCCGCGACATCAGCAAGGTGGCGGCACACCGCTTCTGCGTACTGAGGGTGCGCCGTGATGCCGGTGCCGATCGCCGTGGCCCCGAGGTTGATCTCGCTGAGAAGCGGAATCGTCTCGGCAAGTCGG
Source organism: Salinibacterium hongtaonis (assembly GCF_003065485.1). GTDB lineage: Bacteria > Actinomycetota > Actinomycetes > Actinomycetales > Microbacteriaceae > Homoserinimonas > Homoserinimonas hongtaonis. The sequence continues at coordinate 897,231 of NZ_CP026951.1, read as the reverse complement.
TCGTGGTCCTCCATTAGCGTGTGCGCGAATCCACTGAACTCCTGGCCCAGCGTCATCGGCACGGCATCCTGCAGCTGTGTTCTACCCACCTTCACGATGTCCGAGAACTCCACGCCCTTGCGCGCGAACGCGTCAGCAAGCAGCGAGTGCTCCGCAAGGAGCCGCCGGAGGCCGAAGATTACGCTGAGCTTGACTGCAGTCGGGTAAACATCGTTGGTGCTCTGCCCACGGTTGACGTCGTCGAGCGGATGCAGCCACCGGTAGTCGCCGCGCTCATGGCCCATAAGTTCCAAGCCGCGGTTCGCAATGACCTCGTTGGCGTTCATATTGGTTGAGGTGCCGGCACCTCCCTGAATGACCCCCACGACGAACTGATCGTGCAGCTTGCCCGCCGCGATCTCTTCGCACACGCGATCGATGATGTCGGCCTTCTCTGCAGACAGAGTGCCGATCTCTCGGTTGGCTCGGGCGGCCGCTTGCTTGACGCGGGCGAGAGCCCTGATCAGATCGGGATACACAGAGATGGGCCGCCGAGTGATGGGAAAGTTCTCGAGTGCTCTCGCCGTGTGGATTCCCCAGTAAACGTCGGCGGGGACTTCGAGGGTGCCGAGCGAGTCGCTATCGGGCCTCGTCTGATCGCCCCCAATTATGGTGACAGGTGCTGTCATCGCGGGTTTGTTGGTGGCATCCGGACTGGTCACGGCGTAGAACTCCTTATACAGCGAGGTGTGGGCAACGTTGCCTATAACAAGCCTAACAATCCGGGGCAGAAGCGACAGTCCACCGGTATGGCCAAAGCCACCAAACGCGCGAATGCGCGCGAATTCCCCTCAATTTCTCCCCGGAAGGGCGAGTTTCTCGCGGGCAGTGCTCGCCAACCGTGATAAATAAACCTTGTCGCGAGGCCCGACTCTGCCGTTACTATTCTCGAGAAGCTCAAAGTTAGTCTTTCTCACTGTCGGGGATCCCCTCGCAGAGGGAGGGGCGAGGTCGTACTACAGGCCTCTGGGGGACAGCGGCCGAGCTCGACTGAGCGCGGTCACACAGAGAGGGTTGACGCCTTGCTAGATGATGACGTTGTGACGGTCCCGGCCGGTTGGTACCCGGACCCCATGGGTCTCCCGCAGCTGCGCTGGTGGGATAACCATTCGTGGACCGAGTTCACTTCGGCGACCCGCACGCCCCTCATCGTTCAGGATGAGCCGCGCCTGGCATACGCCGACGACTCCACTCGCCAGACCAACGGCCGTTCCGCGTCAGAGCCGCCGCTGACCAAGGCAGAACTCATCTCTACCCTGCGTCAGCTTGAGCCCCCCAAGCCGCAGCAGATCGAGCGCAGCCACCCCGCCCCCAGCTTCGCCCCCGACGACTCCGCCGCCGAGGATGCGGCCAGGGCAGCCGCAGCGTACGCCGAGCAGCAGGCTGCACAGCAGGCTGCCGCACACGCTTCGGCCCAGGCCGCAGCGCAGCAGCGCGCAGCCCAGCAGCAGGCAGCGCAACAGGCCGCAGCACAGGCAGCACAGCAGGCCGCCGCACAGGCCGCCGCTCAGCAGGCTGCGTACCAGCAACAACAGCAGGCAGCGCAGCAGGCCGCCTTCCAGCAGGGATTTGCTCAGCAGGGGTATGCCCAGCCGGGCGATCCCTCCCAGCAGGGTTACGCCCAGCCCGGATTCGCTCCGCAGCAACCGCGTGACCCCTACGACTTCGTACCAGGGCCGACAGAAGAGCCTCGTCCCGCACGCTCGTCGGTCAACTACTCCGACGGCGCGGGTTTTGCGCAGCCCGCTGCAGACCAGGCGCGCTCGCGTTTTCAGGAACCGTCGCAGTACTACTCTCACCAGGAGCCCTTCGGCCGCCCCGAGATGTCTCGCGCGGCCCAGCGCCGCGCGATGGACCGCCTCCAGGTCATTTACACGCCCTGGGTGTGGGTCATCGCTATGGCGCCCCTCCTGCAGCTCGTGATCTCGTTGATCGGTGTCTCCTCGGGCGCAACCGCGCTGCCAATCGCGGTGCCCATCACGATCCTGCTGCTCCCCTACTTCGCCACGATCGGGCTCGCCATCGTTGACCGTCGCGCACTCCTGCGGGCGGGCCACAAGGCACCAGCCCACTGGGCATGGGCGTTCGCAACTCCGATCGGCTACCTCATCGCTCGATCTGTTGCCACCAACCGGGAGTTCGGCAAGGGTCTCACCCCCGTCGCTCTGTGGTTTGCCATCTTGGTTCTGCAGAACCTCTCGATCATCGCCGTCCCCGGCATCGCCATCTCGGTCATCCCCGAGGTGTTCAAGGCAGAGGTCGAGCAATCGATTGCTCAGGACGCCGCGATCGTGGGAACGACGCTCGACGTGGAGTGCCCCGCGCCCGCCGCTCAGATCGGCGTTCAGTTCACGTGCGTGGGCACGACAGAAACGGGCAACGTGGTCGACATCAACGTGAGCCTCCAGCGCAGCAACGGCTGGATCGACTGGCGCGTCGACTCGCAGATCTGGCAGTCGGGCGAGCTTTCTAGCTAGCCACAGTCAGCGGCTGAAAGGCCTGGCCGATTGAGGGCTAGGCTGGGTGGCGATGACGGACGAACAGAGCGGCTGGCTTAGCGACAAACAACGACGCCGACTCACCCGAATCCCCAGTGACAGGTCCATCGTCGCTACCCTCGCATCCACCGGCCTGATCGCTGCATTCATGCAGACGCTGGTCATCCCGATCGTCCCGCATCTGCCGGCCTACCTCGACACCTCGAGCTCGGATGCCGCCTGGGTGCTTACGGCGACGCTCGTCTCGGCGGCAATTTCGACCCCCATCGCCGGTCGGCTCGGCGACATGCACGGCAAGCGCCGCATTCTCTTGCTCCTGCTGCTGATGATGACGATCGGCTCGATCGTCTGCGCCCTGTCGTCGACCCTTGTGCCGATGGTGGTCGGCCGCACACTCCAGGGCATCGGCCTCGGCTCAATCTCGCTCGGCATCAGCATTCTTCGTGACGTGTTGCACCGCCGCTCCCTCGGGGCCGCGATAGCCCTCGTGAGCGCAACCCTCGGCATTGGTGGAGCCCTGGGCCTGCCGCTCTCGGCGATCGTCGCCGAGAACTTCGATTACCACTACCTCTTCTGGCTCGCAGCGCTTCTCAGCCTGGGGGCGGCGATAGCAGTGCTCTCGATCGTGCCCGAGAGCACTCTGCGCACGGGCGGCCACTTCGACTACGTGGGTTCTCTGGGATTCGCTGTCGGCCTCGTCTCGCTTCTCCTTGCCGTCTCCAAGGGAAGCGAGTGGGGATGGACCAGCCTGACGACCCTGGGGCTCGCCGTCGGTTCGCTGGTCGTCTTTGCTCTGTGGACGCTGTGGGAGCTCCGGGTCACCGACCCGCTCGTTGACCTGCGCGTAGCGAGTCGCCCCGCCGTCTTGCTGACCAACATCGCCTCCGTAGCCGTCGGCTTCGCGTTCTTTACCACCGCGGCGGCGCTACCGGTGCTGCTCGAGGCGCCCACCGGTTCGGGCGTAGGCATGGGGCAGTCTTTGCTCATCGCTAGCCTCTGTCTCATGCCGAGCGGGCTCGTCATGTTCTTCGTCTCACGCCCCGCTGCACGGCTCTCCGAGGCCAAGGGGCCCAAGACCAGCCTCGTGCTCGGTATTTCGATCATCGCCGTCACCTTTGTGGCCGGCTCCCTCATGCTCACCGAGGTGTGGCAGGTCATCGCGATATCCACGATCTCCGGGCTCGGAACAGGCTTCGCCTATGCCGCGATGCCAACGCTCATCATGAAGGCCGTTCCTCCCACAGAGACCGCGGCGGCCAACGGCCTGAACTCGGTGATGCGCACGCTCGGGTCATCGGCAGCATCGGCGATCGTCGGCGTAGTTCTCGCCTCGTCGTTCGTGGTGGTCGACGGCACAACCGTGCCCACCCTGGGAGCGTTCCAGCTCGTCTTCGTGATCAGCGCTGGAGTGGCCATCGTCGGCGGCGTCGTGGCCACGTTCATCCCGCGCCACGACCCCCGCTACGACGAGACGGCAAGCATCCCCGTGCAGAATCCGTAGGATCTACGATCCTTTGATTTCGGGCCTCTGTCCCTCTGCACACCACACGGGGGCCAAGTAGGGGGCCATAGTGGCGCCTTTGATGTGCGGTTATACCCCCGTATTCCGCACATCGACCGACACCGGCCCCCGCTACTCGGGATTGCCCCGTGTTGCGATGGAGCCAGACTAGACCGCCACGCAGAGCGCGTATGCCCCCATTTCGGGGCTCCCCCAAAGGGGAGTCCTCCTAAATGAGGACAGGCGAGAGAGCGGTTTCACAAGCTTTTCTCATGCGGGCGCACAGTCATCTCCCAGCGAACCGGGGATGCGGCGATGTATACCGCCGCTCCCCCACAGCCCACTGGGCCAAGCCATAACGAGTCGGCCTTCGAGCCTTAGCGCGAGAGCGCGTCCCTGAGCAGAGCGATCAGCGCTTCGAGCTGGATCTCGCCGGCATCCGCCACCGCCTCGTCGTTGCCATCGAGAGCACGCGCCGCGAGGCCAGCCTTGCTATCGATGAGCTCGGCGATTTTCGTGTCGATGGTCTGCGCGGCGATAACGCGCCAAGCCGTCACCGGTTCCGCCTGACCAATGCGATGTACGCGGTCGATCGCCTGGGTCTGCTCCGCCGATGTCCAGCTGAGCTCCGCGAGAACCACGTTGGACGCGGCCTGCAGGTTGAGACCAACACCAGCCGCGGTAAGCGAAGCGACGACAACGGAGACCTCGGAATCGTTGTTGAATGCGTCGACCTGGGCTTGCCGGAACGTTGCCGTCTGATCGCCACGAATGGAGACCGTCTTAATCCCCTTGCGGGCGAAGGTCTCCTCCGCAACATCCATGACATCGATGTGCTTGGCGAAGAAGACGACCTTGCCCACCGACCGAGCGAGCTGCGCGGTGTAGTCGGCGGCCAGCACGGCCTTGGCCTGACCGATTCGACGCACCATCGTGAACACGTTCTCGCCGGTCTTGGCAGACTTCGAGTCCTCGAGTTCCGCCCGTGCGACCATGCGCATGAGCTCTTCTTGCGGGCCGTCGTATTCTGCGCCAGCACGCGACGCGAGCAAACCGAGGTACCTCGTCTTGAGTCGATTGCCGAGCTCCCGCTCAGCGTCGCGGATGCTGCGGCCGAGGTCGTCATCAAGCTCGACGGGCAGGTCGGCGATGCGCTTCGCCGGCAGGTTCGAGGCCACATCGATCTTCTTGCGACGCACGATTCCCATGTCGATCACTGCCTGGCGAGCTTCGGCAAAGAAGCCGAAGTCGGCGGGGGTGAGCCCCGTCTCCTCGAGCTTTGCCATGAGTTCCGCCGTCGGCTTGTCGCCATCGATCCAGCCGAGAAACTGCCAGATCGCGCGGAAGTCGTCGATCGTGTTGATCAGGGGTGTTCCCGTGAGCGCAATCATGAGCGCACGCGGGCGCAGCAGACGGATGCTCTCCGCGAGCGAAAGAACGTGGCGCGAGCGCTGCGATTCTCGGTTCTTGATGAAGTGGGCCTCGTCGACAACCATGCCCTTAAACCCGAGGGTTCGCAGCCATCCGACGTGGCGATCAAGAACGTCGTAGTTGACGATGACGACGTCGGCGTAGGCGTCGAGGTCCTCTCCCGAGCCGTGGATGACGGTGGCGGTGCGGTGCGGCGTCCACCGCTCAACCTCGCGTGCCCAGTTCATCTTGACGACGTTGGGTACGACAACGAGCAGAGGGTACGAATTGGTGGCGGATGCCGCCAGCAGCGCCTGCGCAGTCTTGCCAAGGCCGGGCTCATCGGCGAGCAAATAGGTGCGGTGCCCCTCACGGGCACTCGCCACGAATTCGGCCTGGTGGTGAAAGAGTTCGAGCCCTGGGGGCACGCGACGGTCTGCCGGGGTCGGCTCGGGGAGATCCATGCTCGCAACATTGCCGCCGGAGCCATATTCGAACGCCCGGTAGAGGGGCTCAAGGAGCTCCCAGTTGGAGAGTCGGTGGCTCGTCGTTGCTGGCTTTTTGGGAACCGCGCTGAAGTCGGGGGCAAGGAACGGGTTGCTCAACTGGCGGGAGATTACGGACTGCGGAACTACCTGCTTTTCGACATCGGGAGTCTGTGCCGCCGGCTCGACGGCGATGATGAGCTCATCGGGGCTCAGCTCCATTCCCGACGCCATCAGCATGTCCCTGCGCAGCTTGCGGGCAACATCCGAAACGGGCGCGTCTTCGGCGAGCAGCGTGATCACCGACGTATCCCGTGCGGCCACCTTGGCGAGGATCGTGGCAACACCATCGAGCCGTTTGAGCACCTCTGCCCGGTCTGAGTCAGAGATATCGGTCTCGCTCTTAGCCCGAGCGCGTTCCTCGCGCATGAGAAGGGCGATCACCTGAAACTTGGTTCGATTGCTCGGCGAGAGCTTTCCGCGTTCCGCGGCACCCTCGATCTCTCGAACCGCCCGCGCGAGCACGGGAATGATTCCGGCATCATCTCCGGGCCTCACACGGCGGTGCGAGTTGCGACGCGCTGGCGCCTTGCCGCCCCCACGCGACTTACCGTTGATGGTGTTGCCTTCCGAGCGACCGGAGCGGGCCATGATCCTCCTGAATCAGCGAATGCCGAGGTGTTCATGTCGGAGTGCAATTTCTGCAGCCATCCAACAGCACCGCACCCTCGTGGTGCACCCGTCACGCAGCTACACAGCAGGATCAGCAACGCGGGTGGGCGGCGATTCCAGACTCAAGCAACGTGCGGACACGGTCGAGACGGTGATTCGGAATCGTCAGCGCGTCAAAAGTTTACTCCACTGTGAGCTCCAAGCGCACTACTGGCGTGAAGTGTGGAGAAATCAGCTTGCGCTGGGCCTTACCTTGATGAGCACACCGGATGCGATCATCACGATTGCGGCGATGAACTGGCCGGCGACCCAGCCCTGTCCGTGAAGTTCGAGCACCCACGCGGGGTTCCACACGACGGCGATAGCGGCGAGCGGCACGAGCCACCACCATTGCCGGGCCTGGGCGGCGAAAACCGCGCAGATGACCGCGAGAATGCACACTCCGAACCGAATAAACAGGTAGCCATCGCTGTCGAGCAGCGCCAACCCGGCAAACAACACGAGAGCACCGAGGATGCCGGGGGCCAAGGCTGGGCGGGTGAACTCGGCAGATGCGGGGGTGGCCATGCTGTCAACGTTACCGGCCCAACGATTAGAGTCACATTCGTGACCACCGAATCGACCGCAGGCGCACGCTCCCACGACGACCGACGAGCCTCTGCAGAGCGAGAATCGCGGGAGGCCTCGCCGCTCCCGGGAGAGCACGCCGCGGCGATAGAGCGCCTACAACAGCTCATCCGCATCCCGACGGTGTCGCGCTCCGACGAGAGTGAGACCGACTGGGCTCCGTTCCGCAGGTTTCTCGAAGTTCTGCCCGAGCTCTACCCGCTGGTGCACGCCAAACTGGAGCGTGAACTCGTTGCCAACTATTCGATGATCTACCGGTGGCGGGGGCGCGAGCATGGGAATCCGGGCGTACTTATGGCCCACTACGACGTCGTGGCCGCCACGGACGACGGCTGGCAGCATCCGCCATTCTCGGCGCACGTTTCGGGCAGCGCCGATGACGCCGTGATGTGGGGGCGCGGCACGCTCGACGACAAAGGAAGTCTCGCCGCAATACTCGAGGCGGTAGAAGCCTCACTCAGCGAGGGATTCACGCCGAGGAACGACATCTATCTCTGCTTCGGGCACAACGAAGAGACTGCAGGGGACGGTGCGCGGCAGATCGTTGATCTTCTCGAGGCGCGCGGCATTCGCCCGGGTTTTGTCAGCGACGAAGGCGGAGCGATCGTTGAGGGTATCTTTCCCGGAGTCGACGACCCCATTGCGGTCGTCGGCGTGGCCGAAAAGGGAATTATGACCCTCACGATGACCGTGGATCAAGACGGAGGTCACGCCTCAACCCCGCCGCGCCAGACGGCAACCGTGCGCTTAGCGCGGGCCATAGTGGCGCTCAACCGCACACCGTTCCCCGGCCGCTTCACAGCAACCAACATCGAGATGATCCGCACCCTCGGCGCGCATGCCCGCGACCCGCTCCGCTTCGCGTTTACTCAGCTGTGGCTCACTAAGCCGCTGTTGCTGTCACTGTTCGGCCGTCTCAGCGATGAAACACGGGCAATAACCCGCACAACGCAGGCAGTAACGATGCTGCAGGGCGCCGCAGCAGAAAACGCTCTCGCCGAGAGAGCCACCGCTGTGGTGAACATCCGTGTCGCCGTCGGTTCCTCAGTCGCCGAGGCGGTCGCCCATGTGAAGAAGGCCGTCAATGACGAGCGCGTCTCGATCGCCGTCGAGCGACCGAGCGAGCCCTCCATCGTCTCCCCCACGGCGGGGCCGGCCTGGAACCTCGTCCGCACAAGCATCGAGCGCACGTACCCCGGCACCATCGTGACGCCGTATGTGATGCTCGGGGCAAGCGACAGCCGTCACTTCACCCGCATTAGCGATTTCGTCTACCGCTTCAGCCCGTTCGAGATGTCAGCAGACGAGCGCGGCACCCTGCACGCCAAGAACGAGAGAATTCGCATTTCGACCTGGCTGCGCGGTATCGATTTCTACCGCGAGATCGTCGCTGGTCTGTGACTCAGATCAGGCCGTCGATGACATGCAACGGCCTGCTCATGGGCGGCAGATCACGCAACCGCTCTAGCCCCGGCCGCAGCTCCTCAAGCCACGCCTCGTAGCCGGCGCCGTTGAGATGCAAGCCATCCTCCGTGAACCGCTCATTGAGGGCGCCACTTGCCGTGGCGAGCGCTGGCCACAGGTCAAGGTACTGAGCCCTCACCGTTGAGCTGAACTGGCGGAGATGGATGTTGGCGTCAGTGATCAGAGGCGCGAACTCCGGCGTTCGCGGCATGATCGATTGCACGAGCATCCGAGTGCCGGGCAGTTCTCGCCGCAGTTCGACCAAGACCGTCTCGGTGTTTCGCACGAGGTGCTCGACGGAGTACCGAAGGCCGAGGTCGTTGGTGCCAATCAGCATCAGGATGTCGTCTGGCGCGCTGTCGATGATGTCATCGAGTCTCTCGATGACATCGTCGGTCGTATAGCCGGGCACCCCGAAGTTGATGATGTCGTCGTCGGGGAACCACGCCTGCCAGTCGCCCGTCGCCGTAATGCTGTCGCCGACGAATGCAATCATTCGTCTATCGTCCAGTTGCTCACCCATCGCTAGCCTCCTGCCAGTGCACCCATCCTGAAGGGTGTCACTGAAAGAACGCTAGGTTCCCGGAGCCGTATCGGCAAGCCATCCGTCGAGCGAACTTGGTGTGTCGGTGATGATTCCGTCGACCCCCATCGCGAGCGCCTCGGCCCAACTCTGCTCTTCGTTAAGCGTGTAAATCAGCACTCCCAGGCCGACATCGTGAAGAGAGTCGACAAGACCGGGGTTGGCTGCAAGCACCTTTGCATTGGTAATCAAGGCAATCGCACCGACGGCTGATACCTCCGCCACCGGGTCAGTGAGCATCTCCCGGCCCAGAATCGCACGTTCGACGCTGGGAGCATGTGACTGCGCGGCCGCCAGGGTCTCTGGCTCGAAGCTCGCAAGGACGACTCGGGAGCGCATTCCTGACTCCGCAAGGAGCGAATCGACAAGCGAAACCGACTCGGGAGACCAGACCCCTTTGAGTTCGATCATTGCCTTTTTGCGCGACTCCGCCAGTAGGTCGAGAAACTCTTCGAGGCTCGGGATGTGCTCGCCGGAGTGGACGGAGCTGAACCATGAGCCCGCATCGAGAGAACGAAGTTCGGCGAACGTCATCTCATCGACTCGCCCCGTGCCGTTTGTGGTGCGGTCGACGGTCTCGTCGTGGATGAGAACGGGCACGCCGTCTGACGTAAGACGCACATCGGTCTCAACAAAGACCATGGGCCCGGCGAGGGCTGCGGTGAGAGCCGCGATTGTGTTCTCCGGCGCAGTCGAGCGGTCTCCCCTGTGGCCAGCGATGAGAGCGGGCTCCCCTGGCGCTCGAAGGGTGCCGAACATCGTCGCCGCCGTCGAGCGCTCTGCAGCGGGCCCGAGAATAAGCACGAGGACCAGCCCGAGCGTCATCGCAGAGGCGGTCATCCCCCTGCGCACAACCTGCAGCGCGACCCGGTCGGAGCCGTTCATCCGTGCGCGATAGTGCGTTGCCATCAACTCGCCTCATTGCTCGTCGCGTCGACCCGCGCGTGCGGGTTGACGCCACTATAGCGGCGAACGTTATCTTTTCGTTACATTTATTTCGCGCGGGAGATTCCGACTCGAGCCACTACCACTGCACTCCCAGCAAGCGCCAGAAGAGCCGCTAGTGCTGCCGCGACGGGCGCTGCCCATGGCGCAGAACCGACGGCAACGGCGTCTGCGCTTGCTGCGCTGTCGGCACCATCAACTGCGTCGAAAAGGCCATCAGAATCGGCGTCCGGCACGGTGTCCTGCACGGCGAACAGCTCGTCGGGCGCAACATCGCCTGCGCGAAGCGGCGGCCTTGCCTGGTCTGCCGCACGCGACTTGTCGCCCTCCGCCGCGGCTTGGTCGAGTGCAGCCCGCTCCGCTGCATCCCGCTCCGCCGCAGCGCTGGCTTCGGCGGCAGCGGCGGGGTCAGCGGCAGCGGCGGGGTCAGCGGCAGCAGGAGCTGGTGCCGTAGCGGGCGAACGCGCCGGGGCCGGGGCCGGTGCCGGCGCGGGTGCGGGAGCCGGAGCCGGAGCTGGCGGCGCGGGGAGCGCAACACTAGCGCCGTATTTAGCGAACACTTCCACCGACCACGTCGTGCCCCCGGCAGCGATATGAGCAATTCCGATGTCCGTGTAGTCGCCGAGCACATTTGCCCTGTGGCCTGCGGAATTCATCCACCCCTGATGCACGGCGGCACCACTGCCGTAGCCCTGGGCAACGTTCTCCCCCGCAAGACCCCAGCCACCGGGGATCTGCGTTGAATACGACGGATTGTGAGAGAGAACGCCTTTGGCGGCCATCTGGTTTGCCCACGCCAAAGCAACCTGACTGAGCGCACCGTTGTAGGTGAGTGCGCCGAGCCCTGCCGCCGCTCTGCTCTGATTGACGAGAGCGTGAATGGTGCCCTCTTCTGCCGCCGATGCCGCCGGGGCTGCAAGAAGCGCCCCCGCGATCGACAACAGCAGAACAACGCTCGACGCCAGGACGCGACGAACTCGCGTCAACGAATGATTCCCCTGAACTTCTCTATGCCCCCGCATGCGGACAACACTACGACTTGCAACCGATATTTCAGATGAGAATATTTCTCATGGAGTAAGCGCGGGCCGAGCTGCCTAGATGAGCGACTTCGTGTGCCACACGGTCTTGGTTTCCGTAAAGAACGTCACGCGCTCGACGGCCGGTCCTGCGACACCGTCGATGGGCGGCAAAACCCGCTTGAGAGTGTCGGCGGCGGCGATCTGCAACTCAACCCAGTCGATGTCGCCCGCACCCGCTAGATCAAGCGCATTGACATCGGCGTGACTTGCGAGCCAGGGGGCGATCTCGCCAGCGGAGCCGGTGAGGATGTTGACGACGCCCGCAGGAACATCGCTCGTGGCGAGCACCTCGGCGAGGCTAATTGCGCTGAGCGGAGCCTGCTCGCTGGCGATCACCACAACCGTGTTGCCCGCGACGAGCGCAGGAGCAAGCACGCTCACGAGGCCGAGCAGCGACGACTTCTGGGGAGCGACAATAGCCACAACGCCTGTCGCCTCTGGCGTGGAGATGTTGAAGTACGGCCCGCTGACGGGATTGCCATTGCCCGCCACCTGAACGTATTTGTCTGCCCAGCCTGCGTACCAAACCCAGGCATCCACTGCCGCATCGACCTGCTGATTCGCCGCCGCGGCGGTAGCGCCCTCGGTCTGCTGAATCTCGTCAACAAACTGCGCACGACGACCCTCAAGCAGCTCCGCGACACGGTAGAGCACCTGGCCGCGGTTGTATCCGGTGGCACCGGACCAACCGGAGAACGCGGCGCGGGCCGCTACAACGGCATCCCTCGCATCCTTGCGCGACGCCTGAGCGGCGTTGGCAACGAAGACGCCCTTAGCGGTCTCGATGTCGTATACGCGCCCCGATTCGCTGCGGGGAAACTTGCCGCCGATGAAGAGCTTGTAGGTCTTGGGAATCGTGAGGTGGCTCATCGGGCGGCCTTTCCTGTGGACTTGCGGGTCGACTTAGCAGTGGGCTGCGCGCTCAGCGCAGCGGGGGCATTCCATCCCGAAGATTCGAGGTAGGCGGCAAGACCATGGCGGCCGCCCTCACGCCCGTAGCCCGACTCCTTGTAGCCACCGAAGGGGCTGGAGGGATCGAACTGGTTGAAGGTATTGGCCCAGACGACACCGGCGCGAAGCTTGTCGGCGACCGCAAGGATGCGGCTGCCCTTATCGCTCCAGATGCCGGCCGAGAGACCGTATGGCGTGTTGTTGGCCTTGGCAATAGCCTCGGCGGGGGTGCGGAAGGTGAGAACCGACAGCACGGGTCCGAAGATCTCATCGCGCGCGATGCGGTGGCTCTGCGACACATTCGTGAAGATCGTCGGCGCGAACCAGAAGCCCTTCTCGGGCAGCTCGCACGCAGGAGACCAGCGCTCGGCACCCTCCTGCTCGCCGATTGCGCTCAGTTCGCGAATGCGGTCGAGCTGCTCGCGCGAGTTGATGGCACCGACATCGGTGTTCTTGTCGAGCGGGTCGCCGACGCGCAGGGTTGACAGGCGCGACTTGAGACGGTCGATGACCTCGTCGTGGATGTTCTCCTGAACAAGAAGGCGGCTACCTGCGCAGCAGACATGCCCCTGGTTGAAGAAGATGCCGTTGACAATGCCCTCAATGGCCTGGTCGATGGGGGCGTCGTCGAACACGATGTTCGCGGCCTTGCCGCCGAGCTCGAGCGTGAGCTTCTTGCCCGTGCCCGCCGTCGACTTCGCGATCGCGCGTCCGACCGAGGTCGACCCCGTGAACGCAACCTTGTTGACATCGGGGTGGTTGACGAGGGCTGCGCCCGTGTCACCAGCGCCCGTGATGATGTTGACCACACCGGCGGGCAGATCTGCCTGCTGGAGGATCTCGGCGAAGATCAGCGCCGTGAGCGGCGTAGTCTCGGCGGGCTTGATGACGACCGTGTTACCAGCGGCAAGGGCAGGCGCGATCTTCCACGCGAGCATGAGCAGCGGAAAGTTCCACGGGATGACCTGAGCGGCAACGCCGAGCGACCGAGGGTTGGGGCCGAGACCCGCATGATCGAGCTTGTCGGCCCATCCCGCATAGTAAAAGAACCAGGCAGCAACCAGAGGAACATCGACATCGCGGCTCTCCTTGATCGGCTTGCCGTTGTCAAGGCTCTCGGCGACGGCCAACTCTCGTGCGCGCTCCTGCACCAGACGTGCGATGCGGAACAGGTACTTGCCGCGGTCTGAGCCGCTCATGCGCGACCAGGTCGTGTCATAGGCGCGACGGGCGGCGGCGACAGCACGGTCGACATCCGCAGCGGAGGCCGTGGCGATGTCGGCGATGTGCTCCTCGGTCGCCGGCGAGATGGTCTGAAAACCTGCTCCGCTGCCGTCGACGAAGTCGCCGTCGATAAAGAGCCCATAGCTGGGCCGCAGGTTCAGGATCGCTCGCGACTCAGGGGCCGGGGCATATTCGAGAAAAGACATTGAGTGCTCCTTAGGCGACGGTGACATAGTCGGGGCCCGAGTAGTGGCCGGTGGTGATCTTTTGGCGCTGCAGGAGCACATCGTTCAGCAAGCTCGATGCGCCAAACCGGAACAGGTGCGGCTGCAGCCAGTCCTCGCCGACGATCTCGGCAACCGCCACGATGTACTTGATCGCATCCTTCGACGTACTGATGCCGCCCGCGGGCTTGACGCCCACCTTTTCTCCCGTGAGGCGGTGCCAGTCGCGCACAACCTCAAGCATGCTGACGGTGACGGGCAGGGTCGCCGCTGGCTGCACTTTGCCCGTGCTGGTCTTGATGAAGTCGGCGCCAGCAAGAATGGAGAGCCAGGATGCTTTGCGAACGTTGTCGTAGGTATTCAGTTCTCCCGTCTCCAGGATGACCTTGAGGTGCGCATAGCCGCCGTCCGCCCTGCGGCAGGCTGCCTTGACCGCAACGATCTGATCGAACACAACACCGTAGCGACCGCTCAGAAAGGCGCCCCGGTCGATGACCATGTCGATCTCGTCGGCACCCGCCGCGACAGCCTCTGATGTGTCGGCGATTTTGACGTCGAGCGAGGATCGCCCGCTGGGGAATGCCGTTGCGACAGCCGCCACGTTAATGCCACCGCGATCGGGGTCGCCATGGTGCGCACCCAAGGCGGCGACAGCATCCGCCACCATGTCGCCGTATACGCATACCGCCGCAACGCGGGGTGCCGTGGGATCGCCGGGGTCGGGGGTGATCGCCTTAGACGCGAGTGAGTGCACCTTGCCGGGGGTGTCGGCACCCTCAAGCGTGGTGAGGTCGATGAGCGAGATGATCTTGTCGATCGCCCAGGCCTTCGAGGTTGTTTTGATCGAACGTCCACCGAGGCTCGCCGCGCGGGCTTCGAGGCCCACAGCGTCTACCCCCGGGATGCCGTCGAGGTGGCGTTTCAGGCTGGTCTCGGTGAGATCGGCGCCGATGAGCCGAATCGCACGCTCTGCCGGCGCGAGCACGGTCTGTGCTGGCACGGGAAGGTCGATGGTCATGAGTGTGCTCCTTGCGTTGCGGCCTGCGCAGGCGCTGGCCGGTGTGAAGAACTGGGCGCGTGTGATGGCGCGTGCTCGGTGTCGTGCGAAAGCTGAAGGGGAGGAACCTGGCCTGCAGGGACGGCCTCGATAAGCGAGCGAGCCGTCGCCTCGTCGGTGACGATCACGGAGCAGAGCCCGCCGGTTACGACGGCGCGGGCGATGGCGTGCTTTGACTCCCCCGCGATGACCAGCACCGACGTCTCCGCGGCGCGCAGCCCTTCCAGACCGATGCCGACGGTCCGGGCGTCAAGGTCGGTGTCCACGATCTCGCCGTCTGCGCCGATGAACCGGCCGACAACGTCGCCGACCGCACCCTTCTCTACCAGGCCGGCAACATCCTGGGCGGTGAGGTACCCGCTCTCGACGAGCACACTCGACGCGTCGGCGACGCCAGCGCTAAAGAGGTAGGCAGAAGCGGATGCCGCGAGGTCGAGAATGCCGGCGACGGCCCGGTCCGATTCGATGGCCGCCTTCGTGGCGGCATGTTCGAGAATGGCGGGGCTCGGCAGGATCGTCGCCTGGCCGCCCGCTTTCTGCGCGATTGTCAGAGCGGTCGTTGCAGCGCTTCCCTGTGTGCGGCTCAGCGGGACACCACCGTTGACCTGGACGACCCGCACCCCGCGAGCCCACCCGTCTTCGAGCTGCTCGGCAACGTCACTCAGCGTGCGTCCCCAGCTGATCCCGAGTACTCGCGGTACGGGCCTGAGTGCCGCAAGAAAGTCTGCCGCCGCCCTGGCAACAGCGGCTTGGGCGTCGTGGTCGTCGCCGACGGGCACGACGACTGCGTCGGCAAGGCCGAATCGCTCGCGCAGTGCGTGCTCAAGGGCGAGCCGCCGCGCGCGGGGGTGGACTATTTCGATGCGAACGATTCCGCGTTCGCGGGCGCGGGAGAGAAGTCGGCCTACCTTCCACCGGCTCGTGTGCAGCAGCGCACCGATTTCGTCCTGGGTCTTGCCGTCTTCGTAGTAGAGCTCCGCAGCGCGCACCATGAGGAGTTCGTCTGACATGCCACACCACCCTCCGCTGAGGCGCCTTCTGACGCCTCTTCCAGAGTAGGCGGCCCGACAGCGCTCCTCAACATGTGTAGATACATCTGCTCATATGAGCAAGAGACCCGACGTTGCGACCGCGCGCGGGACTACGCTGAGCGCCATGACGCTCGCCCTCGCCCTCGATTTTGGCGGAACCAAAGTCGAATCCGCCCTCGTTGACTCCCACGGAAAAGTTGTTGCAGCGAGCAGGTTTCGCGCGCCAACGGGCCGCCAAGCTACCTCTGATCAGCTCGCTGCGGCCGTCGACCGGGTGACCGCTTCTACCCTGGCGAGCGTGCCGCCGGGCGAGCACATCATCGGAGCGGGAATCGGTTGCGCCGGCCCGATCGAGGCCTCCGCGGGGCTCGTCAGCCCGCTCAACGTTCCGGCCTGGCGCAGGTATCCCCTGCGGGAGCACCTGCACCAGTTGGTTCGCGATGTGCCGGTTCGCCTGCAACTTGACGGTCTCTGCATCACGATCGCGGAGCACTGGGTGGGTGCTGCCGTTGGCGTCGATAACGTGATGGGCATGATCGTCTCGACGGGGGTCGGGGGCGGGCTCATCCTCGATGGTCGCCCCATCGTGGGGCAGAGCGGCAACGCCGGGCATATCGGCCACATCGAGGTCGGTGGCTTCGATGATCCCTGCCTGTGTGGGGGAACCGGGTGTCTCGAGGCGATCGCATCTGGCCCGAGCACTGTTACCTGGGCGCGGACCAACGGATGGCACGGTTCCACGGGCGAGGAGCTCGCGGCCTCCTATGCGATGGGAGACCCCGTGGCCACTGCCGCGGTCACGCGCTGCGGCACAGCGTTGGGTCATGCCATCGCCTCGGCTTCTGCCCTCACCGACCTCGACCTGGTGACGATTGGCGGCGGGTTCTCTCAGGTAACCCCCGACCTCTTTGGCCACATACGCGCTGCAATTGACCAACGAGCTGGGTGGGACTTCGTCACCGCTGTGCGAGTCGTGCCGACCGGCCTCTCAGGTGACGGCCCCCTCATCGGAGCCGCTGCCCTCATCCACACCGCCTAGAAGGCCGACACCTCAGCGCTCGTGGCGCGCCAGCTCGTCCTCGAGAAACACCGGCGTGCGCAAGTGCCATCCGGCAAACACCGTGGCGACCGCCGTCACGATCAGATAGAACAGCGGCAGAACCCATCCCCCACTCACGTCGTGGAATAGCGCGAATAGCAGCGGACCGAGCGCGGCGACGCCATAGCCGACACCCTGCACAAAGCCGCTGAGCGCCACGGACCCCTCATGTGTGCGGGTTCTCGTGTTGATCAGCGTGAGGGCAACGGGGAACAGGAGGGCGCCGAGCCCTGTGAGCACCGCCCACAGCCATGGCACTGCGGCGGGTGCCACGAGCAGGCCGAGATACCCGAGCACGAAGCTGAGGATGCCCGCGTAAACCAGAATGCCCACGTTGCGCATGCGCTGAGCCAGCGCAGGAACCACGAGTGCCGCGGGGACGCCCATGATGGCGTAGACGGCGAGAAGAACACCGGCCTCGGCAGGAGTGACTCCCGCCGTGTCGACGAGCAGCTGCGGCAGCCACGCGAACGCGGCATAAACATGGCCGGACGATAACGAGAAGGTGAGCGCAATCGCCCACGCCACCCGCGACTTCAGAAGCGAACCCTTCAGGCGTGCGGCAGGAGCCTCCACGCCACCGCCTCCTCGCAGGGCTCTCGCCCGCTCGCGATGTTGACGAACCAGAATGACGGCCCACGGCAGCAGGCAGACGGCGGCAACGACAGCCCACACTCCGAGCGAAAGCCTCCACCCACCAGCCTCGGCGACAGGCACAGCAAGAGACGATGGAACAGCAGCGCTCACGGAGACGACGCTCACGTAGATGCCCGTCACGAGACCAATGCGGTCGGGAAAATAGCGTTTGACCAGCGGTGGTAACAGCACATTTGCGATGCCAGCGCCCGCGAGCGCAAGCATGGTGCCGGCGATGAGCATGCCCAGACTCGTGAAGGAAGCCCGACCAAGATGCCCCACGATCATGGCCAGGATGGCAACGCCCATGAGCCGTTCGACACCGACGCGCCGGGCGATCGCCGCGCCGAATAATGCCGAGAACGCGAACGCTATGGGGGGCAGCGCGCCGATGAAGCCGAACTCCACGCTCGTGATGGGAACATCGATCACGATGTCGCCGGCGATAGGAGAAATCGACGAGACCGCGGTGCGCACATTGAAGGCGACGAGCAGAATGCCCAGAAGGGCAGCGGCCCTCCCCGCCCACAGGGGCATCGGAGCCGGCTGGTCACGCTGACCGGCGGCGGTCATCATGGCTTCGTCGTCATGGCTGTGTCGTCACCGCTGCGTCGTCACGGTTGCGGGGGCATGCCCAACGCCGCACGGGTGTCGTCGACGTCTTTGCGAAGCGCTGCGACGAGAGCCTCGATCGAGTCGTACTTCTCCATGCCGCGCAGATATTTGACGAACGCCAGCTCGACAGTTCTTCCATAAAGGTCGATGTCCTCATCGAGCACATACGCCTCAACCTGGCGGGCAGGAACGCCTTCGAAGGTCGGGTTGTTGCCGATGGAGATCGCGGCCGGATAGGTGACACCGTCCACCGTGAGCCAGCCGGCATACACACCATCGGCGGGGATCAGCCCCTCGGGGTTCGGCCGCAGGTTCGCCGTGGGAAAACCAAGCTCGCGGCCCCGCTTCTCGCCGGGGACCACGATTGACCGCACGGTCGCCGGCGTGCCGAGCACCTCGGCCGCCTCTTCGACGCGACCCTGGGCAAGAGCCTCGCGAATCCAGGTCGACGATGCCCTGCGACCTTCGCGGGTGCGAACATCGTCAACGAGCCGCACCTCGAAGCCGAATCTGCGCCCCTCTTCGATGAGACCCGCAACATTGCCTTCACCGCGGTGGCCATAACGAAAGTCGCTGCCAACAAAGACGATTCGAGCCTTGAGAGCGTTGACGAGCACGCGCTCTACGAACTCATCCGGCGACTGCGCGGCAAAGGCCTCATCAAAGGGCAGAGAGAGCGTTGCCTGCACCCCGGCGGCCTCGAGGCGCTCGGCCTTCTGCGCATTGCTGATGAGGCGCTCCGGGGCAAGCCCCGGGTTGATCAAGGCAAGGGGATGCCGGTCAAAGGTCACGACGGTGGGCACCAGACCGTCGGCCTCCGCCATGGCACGCAGTTCCGCGATAACCGCGCGGTGCCCGGAATGAACGCCGTCGAACTTGCCAATCGTTACAGCGCTCGGCCCGAAGTCGGCCGGAACCTCGTCGAGGGAGTCATAGAGCTTCATGGTCATGGCATCTCCACAGCGGCGACGGATTCAGACGAAGAGCGCTCGTCGGCAGATGGCCGACGAGCAAAGAGCCACACCAGGCCAAGAATGGGCAAAAGGAGAGGGATGAAGATGTACCCGGAGCCGAAGTATGACCACACGGAGGCGTGGGCAAAGAGTTCGGGCATCACGAGGCTCAATACGCCGATCGTGAGCACGCCCACGAGCTCGAAGCAGATGGCGACGAGAGCAACGATGTACCAGCCTCTGCCCTTGCCGAGCAGGGCAACCGTTGCGACGATGTAGACAACCGCGGCGGCAGCCGACAGCGAATACGCCAGCGGGGCCTCATCGAATCGCTCGATGATTTGCACGGCCGAGCGCGCAGTGGCGGCGATCGCGAGAATCGCGTACACCGCGATAAGGACGCGGCCGATGCCGACCGCGCGAGAAGAAGAATTGTGAGCCATCACTGTCAAGATTAGGCGATCACGTCAGCCGATCTGAACGAACCAGATTTCGTTCATTCGCCACACCATGACGGCAGCCGAGAGGCACACGACGCCGAGGATGACATTGCTCCAGCGGTTGCGCTCGATCAGTGCCCAAAACACGGCAAGCGGTGGCAGCAACACCGCTGAGATCAGATAGGTCCAGAACTCGAGCACGCTGCCCGTCGCAACGTTGCCGACGAGAGGGGCGATGAGGCTCACGACGACCTGGCCGAGCAGCAGAGCGAAGACCACCGCGGTCGCCCCGATAGTCCAGTCGTTCGGAAGCTTGCCCCCGAGCCCGAGGGCTATGCAGAACAGCCCCGCTATAACCGCAACCGCAACCTGAACGACCGTGAACCACTCAACCATGCATCAATCCTGTCAGGCGCCCGTGGGAAAGTTGACCAGCACGCGAGCCGCCGTGCCGTTGTAACGCACCAGACCCACGAGCCGACCGTCGGGTGCAACCACCGCGATCGGGTCGTCGGAGGCCTCCACGCCGTCGAGCGGAACCCGCTTGCCGTTCTCGAGATCTCTCACCCGATCGGAGTCGACCCTCACGGTAGCAAAGAGCTGCCCCGCGACTGCGGCGGGATGAAGAAGGTGAGAGCCGAAGTCGATCGCGACGTCTGCTTCGCGGTCGCCCGTCAGCACCAGCGCATCCGCAATATCAAATGGCCCGACACTCGTGCGCCGCAGCGCCGTGAGGTGCCCTCCGACGCCCAGAAAAACACCAAGGTCGCGGGCCAGAGCACGAATGTACGTTCCTGATGAGCAGGCGACGCGAACATCCACGTCGACAAATCCATCGACCGTGCGGGGTTCGGAGACCACGGTGAACTCCGAAATTGTCACGCGCCGAGACGCGAGCTCGACCTCTTCACCCGCCCTCGCGAGTGCGTAGGCCCGCTTGCCGCCGACCTTGATGGCGCTCACGGTGCTCGGAACCTGCTCAATCTCGCCCGTGAGCAGCGCGATGCCCTCGGCGATGCGGGCGGGGGTAACGCTGGAGGTGTCACTGCGCTCCCCGAGCTGCCCCTCCGCGTCGTCAGTGGACGACGCCGCGCCGAGACGGATCGTCGCCAGGTAGACCTTGTCGAGCCCCACGAGGTAGGTCAACAGCCGGGTGGAGCTATTCACCCCCAACACAAGAAGGCCGGTCGCCATGGGGTCGAGCGTGCCAGCGTGCCCGACCTTGCGGGTCTGCGCCATACGCCGAGTTCTCGACACGACGTCGTGGCTCGTGATGCCCTGAGGCTTGTCGATGAGCACAATGCCGTTGCGAGGGGGCACGGGGGTTGCTGGGTCGTTCGTCACAGGAGACCACGCTACCGCCACGGGAGCTGCCCTTCGCCCGGCGCTTCGCCGAAACCCCATAAGCTTCGAGCATGCGGATCGCAGTTCTCGGCGCAGGCGCCATCGGCGGCACGATCGCCGCCCTGCTCGACCGCGCGGGGCACGACGTCCACGTCACGGCGCGAGGCGAAACCCTTGCGGCAATTCGCGAGCACGGTATTCAACTAAGGGGTGCCTGGGGCGAGCACACAGCGCGCGTCACCGCGACGCACACGCTCGACGCCGCCCCGGAGCTCGCCATCCTCACGACGAAGGCGATGGACGGGGCCGCCGCCGTGACCGCCAACCTCGACGCGCTCAAGGGCGTTCCGCTCGTCGTCGTTCAGAACGGACTGGGCGGCATCGAGGAGGTCACCGAGCTCATGCCGGGGCGCGCCGTCGTGGGCGCCCTCGCCCTCTTCGCCGCATCCTGGGTCTCCCCCGGCGTCGTGACGGTCACCGCCCCTGCCGGCACCTGGCTCGGCATGGCAACCGAGGGCGACGACTCCCCCGCGCGCGCCGCTGCCGAGGTTCTTGCCCCGGCTCTGCCCGTAAGGGTCGTCGACAACTTCGTCGGCGCCCGATGGACCAAGCTCGTGATCAATCAGGTCAACGCGATCCCCGCAATCACGGGGCTCAGCGTTCAAGAGGTCATCAGCGACACGGCGCTTCGACGCGTGATGGTGCGAGGGATGCGCGAGGCCGTTCGCGTCGGCCGCGCCAAGGGCATCCACTTCGGAACCGTCAACGGCCTGTCACACAGCACTCTGCTGCTTGTGGCCTGGGGGCCGCTTTGGGCTGGCGAGATTGTGGCGCTACGACTCCGGGCCTATCTCGGCGATGTGCCGAACCCCGGCTCGACGCTCCAGAGCATCCGGCGCGGACAGCCCACCGAGATCGACTACCTCACGGGGGCGGTTGTCGCTCAGTCAGCTGGAACAGGCGTGCAGGCCCCCGTCAACGCGCTGCTTACTGAGCTGGTTCACGAGGTCGAGAGGACCGGAAAGTTCCTGCCACCCGAGACGGTGATCAGCCGCGCGCAAGCGTAAGGATCTCGGCGCCGTCTTCTGTAATCGCAATCGTGTGTTCCGTGTGCGCCGTGCGGCAGCCGGTGGCGCTTCGCAGGGTCCAGCCGTCGGCATCCGTCACGAGAACGTCGGTATCGACCATGACCCATGGCTCGAGGGCGAGCAGGAGCCCCGGGCGGAGCTGGTAGCCGCGGCCCGGGCGGCCTGAGTTCGGAACGTGCGGATCCTGATGCATCGTGGATCCGATGCCGTGCCCGCCAAAATCCATGTTGATGGGATAACCGGCCTCGGTGAGGACTGATCCGATCGCATAAGCGATGTCGCCGATGCGCGCTCCGGGTCCTGCCGCAGCGATTCCCGCGGCCAGCGCCTCTTCTGTCGCGCTAATGAGGGCAACGCTCTCCGCTGGTCGCGATTCGCCCACAATAAAGCTGATCGCCGCATCAGCAGCTATCCCCTTGAGCGAGACGGCGAGATCGAGCGTGAGAAGGTCGCCATCCGCAAGAGAGTAGTCATGCGGCATGCCGTGGAGCACAGCGTCGTTGACCGCCGTGCAGATGTAGTGGCCGAAGGGTCCACGGCCGAACGACGGCGCGTAGTCGACGTAACACGACTCTGCTCCCGCCGACAGAATCATGGACTTTGCCCACTGATCGATCTCCAGCAGATTGGTGCCGACGACGCTGCGCTTTTTCAGGGCCTGAAGGATGTGGGCGACCAGGGCGCCGGTATCGCGGGCGCGGGTTACTTCTGCTGGGGTCAGGATTTCGATCACTGGCCAAGCCTAGTCAACAGGAATCGGCGAAAACTCGGCGCGGATGTTTGGGGTCGCGGTTGTTGTAAATGGCCGTGGCGAGGCGGCTGGGGTCCTCGGCATACACGTACTCTGCCTCCGCCGTGCGGGCATCGGTGTCGGCCCCGGGCTCGGCGCTCGAACCGGCGGCGTCGTGGTTTTCAGCCTCAGCATCCGCGTCGCTGTCGAGCCAGATGGAGAAGTTCCAGCTGCCCCGGACTGCCGGCAGATGGGCGCCCGTGCCGTCGACGATGAGCATGGCATCGCCCGGCTGCGCCCTAAATGGCGTGACGACCTCTCGCCGGAATCCCTCGCCGTCGACCGTGAGGACTCCGGCGGCGACCGAGGTATATCCGTCGAGCGATGTGCGCTCCACGATCCGGCCCTGAACCAGGAACATCGCGGCAAGGTCGTCGGCGAACTCGGCTGTACCGGAGTTGTGTCGGCCGTCCACCCCAATGACGCCTCGACCGCGGGCGTAATTGTGGAGGATCTCGTCGGCAAGCGCTCCGAGGACGTCGTTCTTCTGAGGTGCCCACCGTTCCATGGCCTCATGGTAAGCCGCGTCACTGGTGGTTCGCTCTAGGCTTGATCGGTGACCCTATCTTCGACCGTGAACGCTTGGTTTGAGCAGCATGGGCGCACACTGCCGTGGCGGGAGCCCGGCTTTACCGCGTGGGGAACCCTCGTCAGCGAGATCATGCTGCAGCAGACCCCCGTAGCCCGCGTGATTCCCCGACTCGAGACCTGGCTTACGCGGTGGCCGACCCCTGCGGCCCTCGCCGCTGAACCACCCGGTGAAGCGGTTCGGGCGTGGGAGAGACTTGGTTACCCGCGCAGGGCTCTGGCGTTGCACGCCGCTGCCACAGAAATCGTCGAGAAGCATGGGGGCGTCGTCCCATCGGACGTCACGGTCCTGCTCGGCTTGCCAGGAATCGGCGACTATACGGCCAGGGCCGTTGCCGCATTCGCCTACGGCCTGAGACACCCTGTCGTCGACACCAACGTTCGCCGCGTCATCGCTAGGGCCATCGCGGGCCAGGGCGAGGCCGGGCCGCCGTCAACGCGCCGCGATCTTGCTGCCATGGAAGCCCTGCTCCCCGAGGACGCGGCGGCCGCCCAGCTGACGAACGCGGGCGTTATGGAACTCGGCGCGATCGTCTGCACCGCGCGGGCGCCGCGCTGCGAAGTCTGCCCTCTCGCGACGACCTGCGCCTGGCGCGCTGCCGGCTACCCCGACTATGAGGGGCCGCGTGCCGCCGTGCAGAAGAAATTCGAGGGCAGCGACCGGCAGATGCGCGGGCTGATCATGGCCGAACTGCGTGCGAGCGACATCCCCGTCACCCGTGACGAGATCGACCGAGTGGGAACGGATGCCGCCCAGCGCGGTCGCGCGCTGAGCGGCCTCCTCAAAGACGGCCTCGTCGTCGCCGTATCTGGCGGCTACGAACTGCCGTAATCGTTACGCCTTGTCGGCGACGGCATCCTCGTCGGTGACGGTGTCATCGTCATCGTCATCGTCGTCGTCGTCATCGTCACCGATAACGCGAGGCTTCACATACGGGTCTTCATCGCCCGCATACTGCGCCGTCTGCTTCTGCTGCTCAACCTCGCTGTCGCGAAGGCGGGCCTCCGCGAGCAGGTCTTCGATGTGCTTTGCGTTCTCTGGCACAGCGTCCGCAATGAACTCGATCGTGGGAGTCAATCGCGACGTGAGGTTCTTGCCCACCTCGGTGCGAAACATTCCCGTAGCCGACTTGAGTGCCGCAGCCGAGTCGGTGCGCTCCTCGTCGGTGCCGTAGACGGTGTAAAAGATGCTGGCGTGCTGCAGGTCGCCCGTGACGCGAACGTCGGTGATCGTGACAAAACCCAGACGCGGGTCGCGCAGACCCCGCTCGAGACGCCGCGCAACGATCTGCTTGATGTGGTCGGCCATGCGGGCCGCCCTGGTCGGATCAACCATGGTGCTCTCCTTTCGGGAGTAAAGCTGTAAAGGCGGATGATGTCCCCCCGCCTTAGCGAGGGGGACATCATCCGCCGGAGAGCCGCTGCTAAACGCGGGGCTTCTCCTTCATTTCGATCGTCTCGATCTCGTCGCCGATCTGGATGTCGTTGAACTTGCCGAGGCCAATACCGGCCTCGAAGTCCGTGCGAACCTCAGTGACGTCGTCCTTGAAGCGGCGCAGCGACTCGATGGCGAGGCTGTCTCCGACAACGACACCATCGCGAATGACGCGAGCCTTGGCGTTTCGCGTGATCGTTCCCGACCGCACGATGACACCGGCGATGTTTCCGAACTTGGAAGAACGGAAGATCTCGCGGATCTCGGCGACACCAGACTGAACCTCTTCGAACTCCGGCTTGAGCATGCCCTTGAGCGAGTTCTCGACATCTTCCAGCGCGCTGTAGATGACGGAGTAGAACCGCACGTCGACACCCTCGCGGGCCGCACGCTCGCGGGCCTTGGGGTCGGGGCGCACGTTGAAGCCGATGATGATGGCGTTGTCGATCGTGGCGAGGTTGACGTCGCTCTCGGTGACGGCACCAACACCACGGTGGATGATGCGCAGCTGCACCGAATCGTCGACCTCAATGTCCATGAGCGACTCTTCGAGGGCTTCAACAGCACCCGAAACGTCACCCTTGATGATGAGGTTGAGCGACTCGACCTTGCCATCCTCGAGGGCCTTCGTGAAGTCCTCAAGGCTGATGCGCTTGCGACCACGAGCCAGAGCGGCGTTGCGCTCTACGGCCTCGCGCTTCTCAGCGATCTGGCGGGCGGTGCGGTCGTCATCCGTAACGAGGAACGTGTCACCGGCGCGAGGCACCGACGTCAGACCAAGAACGGCAACCGGGCGCGCGGGCGTTGCCGCGGCGACGGTCTCGCCATTCTCATCGAACATGGCACGAACACGGCCGTAGGCGGTTCCGGCAACGATGGGGTCACCAACGTGCAGGGTTCCCGACTGGATGAGCACGGTAGCAACAGCACCGCGACCCTTGTCGAGCTTGGCCTCGATGGCAACACCGCGGGCATCCTTGTTGGGGTTGGCCCGAAGGTCAAGCCCGGCATCCGCCGTGAGCAGAACGGCGTCGAGGAGCTCCTTGATACCGTCGCGCTTGAGCGCCGACACGTCGATGAACATCGTGTCTCCGCCGTACTCTTCTGCGACGAGACCGAACTCGGTGAGCTGCTGACGCACCTTGGCGGGGTTAGCCCCCTCCTTGTCCACCTTGTTGACCGCGACGACGATCGGCACACCGGCGGCCTGGGCGTGGTTCAACGCCTCAACCGTCTGCGGCATGATTCCGTCGTCAGCCGCGACCACGAGGATCGCAATGTCGGTGACCTGCGCACCACGGGCACGCATGGCGGTGAACGCCTCGTGACCAGGGGTGTCAATGAAGGTGATCTTGCGCTCGATGCCTTCGTGCTCCGCCATGACCTGGTAAGCACCGATGTGCTGCGTGATGCCACCGGCTTCACCGGCGCCAACGCTGGTGTTGCGGATCGCGTCGAGCAGCTTGGTCTTACCGTGGTCGACGTGACCCATGACGGTCACGACCGGAGGACGAATCTCGAGGTCTTCGTCGCTCTCATCCTCAAGCTCCTGGTCGAGGTCGATCGAGAAGCCCTCAAGCAGCTCGCGATCCTCATCCTCGGGCGAGACGATCTGAATCTTGTAGCCGAGCTCCTCGCCGAGCACCTCGAAGGTTGCCTCGTCGAGTGACTCCGTTGCGGTCGCCATCTCACCGAGGTGGAACAGAACCGTAACGAGGTTTCCGGGGCTCGCATCAATCTTGTCGGCGAAGTCCGTGATGGACGCACCGCGACGCAGACGAACTACCGTGTTGCCGTCGCCGCGGGGAACGCTAACGCCACCCAGCGACGGAGCCTCGCGCAGCTCAAACTCTGCCCGCTTCGTACGCTTCGACTTGCGCGCCTTGCTCTTGCCGCCGCCACGACCGAACGCACCAGCGGTTCCACCACCGGGGCCACGGCCGCGACCGCCGCCGCCTGCGGGGCGATTGGGGCCGAAGTTCGAACCGGGAGCGCCAGCAGGTGCGCCGCCGGGACGGAACCCACCGGCACCGGCCGGACGCGGGGCACCGGGCCGGAAACCACCAGCACCGGCCGGACGCGGACCACCGGGGCGCGGACCACCCGGGCGCGGAGCGCCGGGACGCGGAGCGGCAGGACGCGGGATGTTGCCCGGCGTCGGGCCAGCTGGGCGGGTGTTCATGCCCTGGGTGCTGGCATAAGGGTTGTTGCCGGGGCGCGGGGCACCGGGGCGAGGAGCGCCGGGACGCTGCATGCCCTGCGTGCTGGCGTAGGGGTTATTGCCGGGGCGAGCAGCACCGGGAGTCGGTGCGCTGCCGGGTGTAGGGGCATCCGGGGTGGCCGACCCGCGCGGAGCGGGAGCGGCCGGGGATTCTGCCTTGGGCGCAGCGGGTGCTGCGGGAGCCGCTGCTGCGGGAGCAGGGGCGGCGGGGGCAGCAGGCGCTGCGGGTGCCGGCGCCTCGGTCTTGGCTTCTGGTGCTGGCTTGGGAGCCGGCTTAGCCGCCTCCGGAGCCTTCTCTTCTTTGGCGGGGGCGGTGACGCCATCCGCGGCGAGGGCAGCACGCAACTTGCGCGCTACGGGGGGCTCGATGCTCGAGGAGGGTCCCTTGACGAATTCGCCAAGTTCCTTCAACTTCTCGAGAGCCTGCTTACTTTCAATGCCGAGTTCTGCTGCGATCTCGTGCACGCGTGGTTTAGCCACAATTCTCCTGTCTCGGGCCCGCCCGAGAGGGAGCAGGCCATTACTTTTGGACGGGTCTCATTTCGAGCCGCTCATTAGTTGCTACGCATTGTTTGTCACTGTTCGATCAGCCGTTTCGTTAGGGAGCCTCATGGGGAGACTCCGACTGGTGAAGTGCAAGAACACCCTCACGCACCCCCGATACATCGAGGGAGCCGTCAGCCCTCAACGCCCGCCCGAAGGCTCTGCGTTTGAGGGAACTGTCGACGCACTCAACTGTGGGGTGCACCCAGGCGCCTCGACCCGGTGCGGTGCCAGAGGCATCCGCAACTGCTCGACCGTCACGCTCAACGAGCCTCACCATGGAGGACTGCGAATCGCGCTTTCGGCATCCGAGGCACGTTCTTACGGGTTCCATACTACCCCTGCTCGCTGCGACTCGGCGCCCGGGCGTGTCGCGCGGGGCGACACGCCGGGCCCCACAATCACTGTTCTAGTCCTCGAGGATGCTGTCCGGCTGGATGTCGATGCGCGCGCCCGTGAGCTTGGCGGCGAGGCGGGCGTTCTGGCCCTCCTTGCCGATCGCGAGCGACAGCTGGTAGTCGGGGACGAGGGCGCGAACCGCCTTCGTCGACTGGTCGATCACGAAGGACGAGCTCACCTTGGCCGGCGAGAGCGCGTTAGCGACAAACGTGGCCAGGTCTTCTGAGTAGTCGACGATGTCGATCTTCTCGTTATTGAGTTCAGACGTCACCGCACGAACACGCTGACCGAGTTCGCCGATGCACGCACCCTTGGCGTTGATGCCGGGCTCGTTGGCCTTGACCGCGATCTTGGTGCGGTGGCCGGCTTCGCGGGCCAGCGACACGATCTCGACCACGCCGCTCGCAATTTCGGGCACCTCAAGCGCAAAAAGCTTGCGAACGAGCGAAGGATGCGTGCGCGACACCGTGATCTGGGGGCCCTTGAGCCCCTTGCTCACACTCGTCACATAGACGCGGATGCGGGTTCCGTGCGAGTAGTCCTCGCCGGGCACCTGCTCCTCGGGAGGCAAGATGGCCTCGATCGAGCCCAGATCAACGTGAATCATGCGGGGGTTGGGGCCCTGCTGGATGACGCCGGCAATGATGTCGCCCTCGCGGCCCTTGAACTCGCCGAGAACGGCGTCGTCAGCCAGGTCGCGCAGACGCTGGTTGATCACCTGCTTCGCCGCAAAAGCGGCAATGCGGCCAAAGTCGCTCGGGCTGTCGACAGCCTCGCCGATGATGTTGCCCTCGTCATCATGCTCGGGCACATAAACCGTGACGTGCCCCGTCTTGCGATCGAGCTCGACGCGGGCCGTTGGCACCTCGCCGTCGCCGGCCTGCTCGGCCGTGTGCTTGAGATAGGCCGTGAGGATGGCCTGCTCGATGATCTGGACGAGCTCCTCGAACGGTATCTCGCGCTCGCGCTCCATGAGCCGCAAAACGCTCAGGTCAATGTCCACCGACGGGCCTCCAGTATTCAGGTTTCCGCTCGCGCAACCGCACGCAAGTCATCCGTATAAGGTACCTGAGTCCGCTGCGGGATGCTCGCGTGTAATCTAGACCGTCCTGTATCTGAACGCCAGGAGCCCTGTAGATAACGCCGGGAGCACAGATGTCGTCATACCTCGTCGGGCGCGACGGACACCGCTACCCCATCGACGAGCCTCGATGGCGCGGAGACGACGGATCACCCCTGCTCGTGGGACCGCTCGACGGAATCGGGCCAGACGGCATCGACTACAGCATCCGCTCGCAGTGGCGTTATGCCGCAGCCCTGCCGCTCGACCTTGCTCCCGTCTCGTTGGGAGAGGGATGCACTCCCCTGCTGGAGACGACGCTGGGCGGCACTCCCCTGCTGGTCAAACCGGAGTGGTTCAACCCGACGGGGAGCTTCAAAGACCGCGGAACCGCCGTGATGATGGCCATGCTCGCCGCCCAAGGGATTGACCACATTCTGGAAGACAGCAGTGGAAACGGCGGCGCGTCCGTGGCCGCTTATGCTGCCGCCGCGGGCATCCGTGCCACGATCCTTGCCCCAGAGTCGACCTCGCCGGCCAAGCTCATCCAGAGCCGGGCGCACGGGGCAACCGTCGACCTCGTCGCAGGCTCGCGCCAGGCCACCGCTGACGAAGCCATTCGCCGCTCCGGTGACATTTTTTATGCCAGCCACAACTGGCATCCGTTCTTTGTGCAGGGTGTTTCGCTGCTGGCCTACGAGATGTGGGAAGACCTGGGCTTCGAGGCGCCGGATGCGGTGATTCTGCCCGCGGGAGCCGGAAGCCTCGTGCTCGGTTGCTCCATCGGCTTCGGGCAGTTGCTGCGCGCCGGCATGATCGAGCGGATGCCGCGCTTGCTCGTCGTGCAGCCCGAGAACTGCAGCCCGCTCGTGCGCGCATTCGCTGCGGGCGAGCACGCCGTGCGGCAGGCCGACTGGTCGCCGACCCTGGCCGAAGGCACCTCAATCGCGCGGCCAGTGCGCGACCGTGAGGTGCTCGCCGCGATCCGGGAATCGCAAGGGTGCCTTGTGGCCGTTGCCGAGGCGAGCATCATTCCCTCCGTGCGAGAGCTTGCGTCCCGCGGTCTCTATGCTGAGCCGACGAGCGCGATTGTCGCGGCTGCGGTGCCCGAATTCGTAGCGCGGGGAGCCATCCGCCCGGGCGATTCGGTCGTCGCTGTGCTCACAGGCTCGGGTCTCAAAGCCACGGGCGCCCTGCAGAAGCTGCTCGCATAAGGGAACTCACACTCCCCGCGCACGAAAGGCCACTTTCTGCAGCAAAACTTGGGTTTTGCTGCAGAAAGTGGCCACTCGCGAGGGCTCTAGGGAAGCTGCTTGTACGCCGCCACAAGGTCGGCGATCGGCGTCGGTGTCTTCACACCGGTGCGGCGATCCCACAGTTCGACGATGCCGTCGGCAGCGCCCTTGCCCACAACGACGATGATCGGAACCCCGAGAAGCTCGGCGTCGCCGAACTTGACGCCGGGCGAAACCTTGAGTCGGTCGTCAAAGAGCACGTCGGCGCCCGTCGCCTCTAGATCGAGAACCATCTGCTCCGCTGCCGCATACACCGTCTCGTCCTTGGTCGCGGCGATAACGTGCACGTCGAACGGCGCGACAGCGCGGGGCCAGATGAGCCCGCGACCGTCGTTGTTGAGTTCGGCGACCGCGGCGAGGGCACGGGTTACCCCGATGCCGTACGAGCCCATGGTCACAGTGACGAGCTTGCCGTTCTCGTCGAGCACCTTGAGACCCAACGCCTCGGCATATTTGCGGCCGAGCTGGAACACGTGGCCCAGCTCCATCCCGCGCGCGAGTTCGACGGGTCCAGAGCCATCCGGTGCCAGGTCTCCCGCACGCACCTCTGCGATGTCGGCGATTCCGTCGGCACCGAAGTCACGCCCGGCAACCAGGTTGAGCACGTGCTTCTCGTCGGCGTTGGCGCCCGTGACCCACTGGGTGCCCTCCACCACGCGGGGATCGAGCAGATAACGGATCTCCGTGGCCGATTCTTCGCCGAGAACGGCACCTTCCGGCGACCAGGGGCCGATGTAACCCTTGACGAGAAGGGGCTGCTTGACGAAGTCGGCTTCGGATGCTGCCTCGACCTCGGCGGGAGCGAACGCTACCTCTGCGCGCTTCATGTCGACCTCGCGGTCCCCCGGGAGGCCCACGATGACGAGTTCGCGCGAACCGTCGAGGTGGGTGAGTGAGAGCACAACGTTCTTGAGGGTATCCGCGGCCGTCCAGGGCCGGTCGGCGCGGGGGTGACGCTCGTTGACGAGCGCCACAAGCGTGTCGATCGTGGGGGTCTCGGGCGAATCGAAGACGACAGCCTCCGGCAGCCCTTCAGTGGGCAGGGGGTCGGGAGCCGTCGTCGTGAAGGCCTCGACATTGGCTGCGTAGCCTCCGGCGGAGCGCACGAAGGTGTCTTCGCCAACCGCGGTGGGGTGCAGGAATTCCTCGCTGCGTGACCCGCCCATCGCCCCGGCATCCGCCTTGACGATGACGACCTCAAGGCCAAGCCGCGCGAAGATGCGCTCGTAAGCATCCCGCTGATTTTGGTAGCTCGCGTCGAGGCCCTCGTCCGTGTAGTCGAACGAGTACGCATCCTTCATCGAGAACTCGCGACCGCGGAGGAGTCCGGCACGGGGTCGCGCCTCGTCGCGGTACTTGTCCTGGATCTGGTAGATCGTGAGGGGAAGGTCTTTGTATGACGAGTAGAGATCCTTCACCAGCAGGGTGAAGACCTCTTCATGAGTCGGGGCGAGCAGGTAGTCGGCACCCTTGCGGTCCTTGAGGCGAAACAGTCCGTCGCCGTATTCTTCCCAGCGACCCGACGCCTCGTAGGGTTCGCGCGGCAGAAGGCCGGGGAACAGCACCTCCTGGGCGCCCGCCGCCTCCATCTCTTCGCGCACAATCTGCTCGACCTTGCGGCGAACCTTGAGGCCGAGTGGCAACCACGCGAAGATGCCGGGGGCCTGGCGGCGCACATAACCGGCGCGCACGAGCAGCCGGTGGCTGGCGACCTCGGCATCGACGGGATCTTCACGGAGGGTGCGGACAAAGAGCTGGGAGAGGCGTGTAGACACCCCTCTAACTTACCGGCGATTGGCGGGCGCTCACATCGCGCCTGCCCGTCTGAGCTCCCGGGTTAGGCGGTGATGACCTCGGCGCTGCCCAGCGCATCGGCTGGCATCTCAGCGGCAAGACGGCTTGCCTCCTCGATAAGCGTTGCCACGATCTCGGCCTCTGGCACGGTCTTAATGACCTCGCCCTTGACAAAGATCTGCCCCTTGCCGTTGCCCGATGCGACACCCAGGTCGGCCTCGCGGGCCTCACCAGGTCCGTTGACGACGCAGCCCATGACCGCGACGCGCAGCGGCACACTCACGTGCTTGAGCCCCTCGGTGACCTGCTCGGCGAGGGTATAGACATCCACCTGGGCGCGCCCACAGCTGGGGCACGACACGATCTCGAGCTTGCGTTCGCGCAGATTGAGCGACTGAAGAATCTGCAGGCCAACCTTGACCTCTTCTACGGGAGGGGCGCTGAGCGAAACACGAATCGTGTCTCCAATGCCCTCCGAGAGAAGAATGCCGAAGGCCGTGGCCGACTTGATCGTGCCCTGGAACGCCGGGCCAGCCTCGGTCACTCCCAGGTGAAGGGGCCAGTCGCCGCGCTCCGCCAGCAGGCGGTAGGCCTTGACCATGACGATGGGGTCGTTGTGCTTGACCGAGATCTTGAAGTCATGAAAGTCGTGCTCTTCGAAGAGGCTTGCCTCCCACACGGCGCTTTCGACGAGTGCCTCCGGTGTTGCCTTGCCGTACTTCTGCAGCAGGCTCGGCTCGAGGGAGCCAGCGTTGACGCCGATGCGGATCGAGACCCCTGCAGCCTTGGCCGCCTGCGCGATAGCGCCCACCTGGTCGTCGAACTTCTTGATATTGCCAGGGTTGACGCGCACGGCGCCGACTCCGGCATCGATCGCCTCAAAAACGTAGCGAGGCTGAAAATGGATGTCCGCGATAACGGGGATCTGGCTTTTGGCGGCGATCACCTTGAGGGCCTTCGCGTCGTCGCCGTGCGGCACGGCAACGCGCACAATGTCGCATCCGGATGCGGTGAGTTCGGCGATCTGCTGAAGGGTCGCGTTGATGTTGGTGGTCTGCGTCGTCGTCATCGACTGAACGCTCACGGGGGCACCGCCACCAACGAGAACCTTGCCGACAGAAATCTGGCGGGTCTTGCGACGAGGAGCAAGGACTTCGGGGATTCTCGGCATTCCAAGATTGATAGCAGCCACGGCTCAAGCTTACGCGTCGAGGCTGAGCAGAGGCGTAGCGCGGCGAGGTACTGTCGTTGCACAGCATCTGGTCAAAGGAGTCCCCATGTCATCCGACGTCGTCATCGTCGCTGCCGCCCGCACGCCGCAGGGCCGCATCCTCGGTCAGCTCGCACCCCTCAGCGCCGTCGAACTCGGTGCCATCGCCGTGAGCGCCGCGCTCGAGCGCTCAGGCCTCACAGCGGACGCCGTGCAGGCCGTCATCATGGGCCAGGTTGTGCAGGCGGGAGCCGGGCAGAATCCCGCTCGCCAGACCTCGATCGCCGCGGGAATCGGATGGGATGTGCCGGCGATCACCCTCAACAAGGTGTGCCTCTCGGGACTGAGCGCCGTGATCGACGCCGCCCGCCTCATCCGACTGGGCGAGGCCGACGTTGTGGTCGCCGGCGGGCAGGAGTCCATGACCAACGCGCCGCACATTCTGCCGGGCTCGCGCAAGGGATGGAACTACGGCTCGTTCGAGGCTGTCGACAGCGCAGCCCATGACGGGCTGACCGACGCGTTCGACAGTGAGTCGATGGGCGCATCCACTGAACGCCACAATGGCAGGCTCAGCATCTCGCGCACCGAGCAGGACGACGTGGCGTCCGCATCGCACCAGCGTGCCGCTGCCGCCCGCGACGGAGGCCTGTTCGAGGCCGAGATTGCCCCCGTCACCATCGTGGGACGCCGCGGAGACACGACGACCATCACCACGGACGAGGGCCTGCGCCCCGAAAGCACCGTCGAGACCCTCGCGAAGCTCCGCCCCGCTTTTAGCGCCGACGGCACCATCACGGCTGGCAATTCGTCGCCGCTGAGCGACGGAGCCGCGGCGCTCGTGCTGACGAGCCGAGACTATGCCGAGGCGAATGGCCTCCCGATTCTCGCGGTCGTCGGCGCCTCCGGCCAGACAGCCGGGCCCGACAACTCTCTGCACTCGCAGCCGTCGCGCGCCATCGCCTCGGCGCTCTCCAAGACCGACTGGACGGCATCCGACCTCGATCTCATTGAGATCAACGAGGCGTTCGCCTCTGTTGCCGTGCAGTCCACGAGAGACCTGGGAGTGGATGCCGCGATCGTCAACCCGCACGGTGGCGCCATCGCCCTCGGGCATCCCATCGGCGCCTCCGGTGCCCGGCTGGTCGTGCATGCCGTCCACGAGCTCTCGCGCCGGGGCGGAGGCAAAGCGGCCGTCGCTCTCTGCGGCGGCGGCGGCCAAGGCGACGCCCTGCTGCTGAGCCTCTAGCCCAGACAGCCGCTGCGGGCCGACTCAGCCGCGCTAGAGCAGCGTGACGGGTTTGACGATGTCGGCGTAGATAAGCAGAGCGCTCATGCCACCGAGAATAATGACCACGACCAGGGTGAGCGGGATGAGCCTCGCCGTATCCACGGGGCCGGGGTCTGGGCGCTTGAAGAGCTTGGCGAACCAGCGGCGAATGCCCTCCCAGAGCGCGCCGACAACGTGGCCTCCGTCGAGCGGCATGAGCGGGATGAGGTTGAAGACCATGAGCGCCACGTTGACGGAGGCGAGCAAGCCGATCAGATAGCTTGCCCTCTCCACGACCGGGATCGTGTCGATGCTCGTGATCTCGCCCGCGATGCGGCCGACGCCGACAACGCTGATGGGCCCGTTGGGGTCCCTCTCCTCGGGGCCGAAGGCTGCTTCGGCAACATCGATGATGCGCTCGGGCAGATGCAGAATGACATTCGTCACCGACGCGATGTTCTCCCCCACGGTCGGCAATACCGCCGTAATGGGCTGGCGCGTGAGTTCGTAGGCCGCCGTAATGCCGAGCATGCCGACATCCTCGGTCAGAAGCTCCCCGTCCGACCCCTCGACGGGCACGTTGTCGTCGTCGTAGACGTAGCGTTCCGTGAGTCGGGGAATCGCGGTGATCTCAACATCGGTGCCGTCGCGTTCGACAACCATCGCGAGCGGAACTCCCGGCGACTCACGAATGATCGCGCTCGACTGCTCCCACGTCTCGATCGGCGTGCCATCGATGCTCACGATCGTGTCTCCGGGCAACAGCCCCGCAGCGGCTCCCGGAGCCTCCTCATCGGACGGCGAACACTCCTGACGCTCGCTCGTCGCAGGCAAAACACACTCACTCACGGTGCCGATTGTCGTGCTCACCTGCTGCACGCCGAACCCGCAGAGAACGATTGCGAAGAGAACGATCGCAAGCAGGAGGTTCATGAACGGGCCGCCGAGCATGATGATGATGCGCTTCCAGACGGGGAGCTGATAGAACGTTCGCTCCTCTTCGATGACCGTCGTGGCGCTCGTCTCACGAGCATCCTGCACGAGGGTCTGGAAGAACCCGGTGCTGGCAGTTCTGGCCTTGCCGCCCTGCCGGGCCGGCGGGTACATGCCGGACATCGAGATGTAGCCGCCGAGCGGGATGGCCTTGACCCCGTATTCGGTCTCGCCGCGGCGACGAGACCAAAGCGTCGGGCCAAAACCGATCATGTATTGGCCCACTCGCACGCCAAATGCCTTGGCAGGGATCAGGTGGCCGAGCTCATGCAGCGCAATCGACACGGCAAGGCCGACGACAACGACCACAATGCCGAGGACATACAAGAGAACGGTTTCCACGCGCCCAGGATATCGGGCGGATGCTCGGAGCCGACCGAATGGCGGCTGCGCCTATGCGCGCGCCGCCACCGCGGCATCGGCCTGCACTCGCGCCCACCGCTCGGCCTCGAGAACTCCCTCGAGCGTCATCTCGAGCGGCTCGTGCCGATCGACGACCTCCGTGACGATATCGAGGATGTCGAGAAAGGCGATGGCGCCAGCATGGAACGCCTCGACAGCCTGCTCGTTGGCCGCGTTGAACACAGCGGGAAATGTGGCCCCGAGGCGCCCGACCCGCTTCGCCAACTCAACGGCGGGGAACGCCTCGGAGTCGAGAGGCTCGAAAGTCCAGTTCTGCACTGTGGTCCAGTCGAGCGGTCGACCCACCCCGGCCACCCTGTGCGGCCAGTCGAGGCCGAGCGAGATCGGCAGTCGCATGTCGGGAGGCGACGCCTGGGCCATCGTTGAGCCGTCGACAAACTCGACCATCGAGTGCACGATCGACTGCGGATGCACCGTGACATCGATGTGGTCATAGTCGACGCCGAAGAGGTGGTGGGCCTCGATGACCTCAAGCCCCTTGTTCACGAGGGTCGCGGAGTTCGTGGTGACCACGAGACCCATGTCCCACGTCGGATGCGCGAGCGCCTGCTGAGGGGTGACCGCCGCGAGCTGCTCGCGAGTAAAGCCGCGGAATGGCCCACCGGATGCTGTGAGCACGAGGCGCTGCACCTCCGCCGCCGTGCCCGACGCCAAAGCTTGAGCGATCGCCGAGTGCTCGGAGTCGACGGGGACGATCTGGCCGGGTGCGGCAGCATCCGTCACCAGCTCGCCGCCCACAATGAGGCTCTCTTTGTTGGCCAACGCGAGGGTCGCCCCACTGCGCAGCGCTGCCAGCGTTGGCCGCAGGCCCACGGACCCCGTGATTCCGTTGAGCACCACATCGGCAGCCACGGACTCGATGAGCGCCACAGAATCTTCGGCCCCCAGCGCTGTGTCAGCGACACCGAACGCGGCGGCCTGGCCGGCGAGCGCGTCGGCATTCGTTCCCGCAGTGAGACCGACAACCTCGAAGCGATCACGGTTGGCCGCGATCACATCGAGGGCTTGAACCCCGATCGAACCGGTCGAACCGAGGATGATGACGCGACGCATGAGGACTCCTGAGAGGGCGGGCTGGCGGCTAGGTCGAGGCGAGAATATCGACGGCGAAAACGAGCGTGTCTGAACCCGAAACCCCCGCCGCGACATCGCCGTCTGGGCCATAGCCAAGCGCGGGCGGAACCACGACGACCACCCGTGAACCGACGGGCTGCCCGATGATGGCCTGGGCGACGCCCGGGAGCAGGGTCTCGAGCGATACAGGCGTGCGCGCCGGATTGATCCAGGTGTCGGCGAACGACAGACCGGTTCGCCACAGCACGCCGACATACTTGACGACCACATCGGAGCCCGGCCGCACAGCAGGACCGGTGCCCACAATGACCTGCTGCACCGCGAGCTCCGGTGGTGCCGCTGTCAACGGCACGCCGATGACGGGCTTGCCGTCTTGGGACTCGGTGACGTCAGGAAAACCGGGCAATGCCTCGACCGTGGAACCCTCGGCACGGTCCCCCGCGAGTGACACGACATCGATCACCATGATCAGGGGGTCGCCAGCATCGAGACCCCGCGGTGTCACGGTGGAACCATAGGCATCCGCCGCCGGCACGACGGCCGCGATGCGGGAGCCAGCGGGGGCGCACAGCAGGGCGCGCCTCAGCCCAGGCATGGCATTGGTGCTGTCGAGGGTGATCACCGTGCGGCCGACGCCATCCGCACCGTAACCCGTGACCTCAAGCTGTTCACCCGTTCGGCCGTTATACGCCACGAAGTCAAGCGTGACGAGGTCCCCCTGAGCGATCTCCTCGC
Source organism: Salinibacterium hongtaonis (assembly GCF_003065485.1). Taxonomy (GTDB): domain Bacteria; phylum Actinomycetota; class Actinomycetes; order Actinomycetales; family Microbacteriaceae; genus Homoserinimonas; species Homoserinimonas hongtaonis. The sequence continues at coordinate 859,433 of NZ_CP026951.1, read as the reverse complement.
CACTGCCCTCGACGAGGATCGTGCGCTCAGTGGTCAGCGGTGAAAGCCCCGCCGGAAAATCGACCTCGGGAACGGCGAACAGGTCGCCCGTGGCCGAAACACTCTGCGAGGCAGGGCCAGAAGGAGCGCACCCAGAGCCAGCCTCAGCCCGCTCTGGCGGCGACTGGCATCCGGATACCAGGAGCGCAGCACCCACGAGAACCGCGAGCCCAGCGACACTGCGGCGGAGCGTGCGTTGGATCATCACGCCGCCTCGACCGTCGGTTCGTGGGTCACGGGAAAGTTCACGGATGCTGCGATGAAGCACTTTTTGCTCGCCTCTCGATGTGCATCGATGGCGTCGTCGAGCTGAGCCGGATCTGCGATCGTGACCGCGGGATGCAGAACCGCTGAAACGAACTGCCCGCCACCATCGGCACCCTGCTTCATCGTTCCCACAGCGGAATCACGGTAATCGGTGACGACGATTCCCCTGCTCGCGGCGACATGCAGATAGCTGAGCATGTGGCACTGGCTGAGAGCGGCAAGCAGCATCTCCTCGGGGTTCCACCGGTCGGCGTCTCCGTGGAATGTGCGGTCTGCCGAGCCGTTGATCGACGGTTTACCCTGTGCCGTGACGGTGTGATCGCGGCCGTAGGCGCGATAGCTTTCGGTGCCAGCACCCCGGTTCCCGGTCCATTCAAGGCCGACGGCGTAGTGGTGTTCGAGGTTCACACCACCCAGCCTAAAGCCTGCTCCCCGCTTGCGGGCCGGTCGCTGCCCGGGACATGGGCCCGCATCGCGCTGGCCGCCCGATTACGCTCCGAATGTCGCCCGCAGATCTGCCTTGCGAACCTTCCCGCTCGCGGTTCGCGGCATCTCATCCACGACGATCACACGCTTCGGGGTCTTGTAGCGGGCAATGCGGCCCCGCAGATGCTCCTGAACCGTATCTTCTGTGACCGCATGACCCGCGCGCACCGTGACGATGGCCACCGGCACCTCACCCCAGCGCTCATCGGGCACGCCGATCACCGCAACATCGGCCACGGCATCAAGCTCGCGAATGACGGCCTCGACCTGAACCGGATAGATGTTCTCGCCGCCCGAGATGATCATGTCTTTGATGCGGTCAGCAATGAACAGAAAGCCGTCGACATCGGTGTAGCCCATGTCGCCCGTGCGCAGCCAGGTCGCATCTGTGAACGCTTCGGCATTGGCCTCGGGGCGGTTCCAGTATTCGCGGATGACGTTGGGCCCCTGCACCAGAATCTCGCCCACCTCACCCGCCGTGACATCCTGCCCGTCTGCGTCGACGATGCGCATGTCGGTGAAGAAGTGGGGAAGCCCGGCCGAACCAGCCTTTTCGCGGCTGCGGTCGGCAGACAGGCTCGTGACGCCCGGCGATGATTCGGTCATGCCATATCCGCCCGAGAAGCCGAGACCCCTCTGCTCATAGGCGTCAAGCACACGGAGGGGCACGGCAGACCCGCCGCAGGTGAGCGTCTTGAGCGAGCTGATATCGGCCGAGGCCCAGTCGGGATGCTCGCACAGCATCTGAAACGTCGTCGGCACGCCGCTGATGTTGGTGATGCGGTGCTCCTCTATGAGCTGCAGAACCCTTGCCGGGTCGAAGCGGGGCTCGAGCACGACGGTTGCCCCCTTGAGGAGGGCGGGCAACAGGCCCATGCCGAGGGAGGCGACATGAAAGAGCGGCGAGATCATGAGTGCAACATCCGTGGTCGCGTAGTCGTAGTCGACGAGCACATTGATGCTGTTCCAGGTGAGGTTGCCGTGGCTGAGCAGCGCTCCCTTGGGCATGCCTGTCGTGCCGGAGGTGTAGAGGATTATGGCGGGGTCATCCAGGGTGATGACGATATCGACGGGGTCGACCACGCCACTGGCGACGACATCGTCAAATTGCTCCACGACAATCGCTGGCACAGGGCCCGCGTCAGAGCCGGGGTCGATTACCCCGACCGGCGTTGTCGAGGCTGTCGCGCCCGGGGCATCCTCAACGATGATGCGGTGCGTGACTCCGCTGCCGCGGACGGCGACCGCCGCTACCGCGCCGACGGCCTCGGGATGGATCAGTACGGTGGCTCCGGAATCCGCAAGCGCGTAGGCGATCTCGGGAGCGGCTAGACGCGAGTTCAGCGGAACGAAGATCGCTCCCATGCTGGCGGCGGCGAACATTGTGTCGAGAAAAGCGCTGTGGTTTTCACCGAAGTAGGCAACTCGACCACCGGGCCCCACTCCCCTGGCCGCAAGGGCAGATGCGAGTTGCTCGCTGCGCTCGTACAGCTCGCGGTACGTCGTGGTCCGATCGACAAACACGATGGCGGCTTTGTCTCCCGACTTGGCGAGCCTGCGACGCAACCACGAACCGATTCCCTGATTCTTCATCGAATCCTTCTCTTGCAGACTGGTGACGACCCGCTGAGGAGTCACGGTAATCCATCGGGACCCGGTCCCACATTTACACGATAAGTTCAATGATTGAGGTTGTCAACTAAATGCCGCTTGCTCGATCAGAGCCCCTCCGGCATCTGCACCCGACGGGGTTCTCCTTCGCCGGTGAGTAGCCATGCGCCCCCTCCTCGGCCGGCGAGCGGCGGTGGCAGCAGAGCGTTGCCGGAGACCAGGCGAAACTCCGATGCGGAACACCGATCGAAAACTACGGGCATGCGCGAGCGCAGCTCGGAGAGGGCTAGCCATGCCCCCTGCCAGGTGCTCGGGTCTGCCACGACGAAGGCGCCCGCGAGCTCCTCCAACCGCGGGAGGGTGTCGAGGCGAGAGATGACGGGGGCTCCCGGATAGAGCCTGCACAGAACCGACGTGACGGCGACGGGGCGGTTCGTGACCACGACGAGACCGCGCTCGGCGCAGGTGGCGAAGTCGAGGCGAGCGGATGGTGCACTCCGGTCATCGTCACCCTCGGAGGCGCCCATCCGTGCCGTGGCCGGAGCGAGTGGTTGCCGTGGAGCGGGCGCACCCGCCGCCACAACCTGCACTCGCTCGCCCCGCCACCACCCTCGGCCTCTGACCGCAGAAGCGTCATATTCCGCCCCCTGCCCGCCCGCCAGCAGGTGGTCTTGGCGTGACGGCATGCGAAGAATGAGCCTGGTGTCGCACAGCGACGCCAGAGACTGCACGACAGGCGTGAGCCGCTGTGCCGAGAGTGCAATCCGGAGTCCTGAGGGTGGGCCGTCGCGCAGCAGCGTAGTGAGCATGTCGGCGAGCGCCGGTGCCCAGGGGTCTGGACAGCGCGCGAGGATGGCATCCAGATCGTCGACGATCACCGTGGTCTGCGATCTTTCGGCACCCAACAGCGCGCCGGTGAGGGCAACCAGCCCGTCCCACAACTCCTCGATATCCCCCGTCAGCCAGGTAGCCGGGCCTTCGCCAGCCAGAGCGGCCAGTGCGCTCGTCTTGCCCACCCCGTGCCCGCCGACAACAAGAACCGTTCCGTGCTCGCGCGGGTTCCACACCGCCACGGGCTGGCTTTGACTCTGCGGGCGATCCAGAATGCCGAAGGCAGTCGAACCGACGGCAACTCCCTCGAGCTCTGCCGCGCGCTGCAGCGTCTCACCGCTCACGACTGCGGGCAGGCTCGGCAGCCACGGCCGTCGCGCCGGGAGCACTCCGCCCCAGCGCCTAACGACATCCAGCGCATCGCCCTGCGCGGCCTGGGCCACCTGAACGAGCCGGGGAGGTGCCCCCGCCACGCTCACGAGACACCGCCCCACGGGATGTTGAGGCAGCTCAGCAGCGCTCGTCGTTCCGATCACGGCGCTGCTGTCGTGGGCGTTGTTGACCCTCAGCGAGAGTCGCAGGGTGCAATTGGCCATGACGGAGTCCCGGACGGCCCTCGCCGGACTCTGCGTGCAGAGAATGAGATGGATTCCGAGCGAGCGACCCCGCGCCGCAAGATCCGAGAACAGGCTATGCAGCTCGGGAAAATCGCTCACCATTGCGGCGAACTCGTCAACCACCACCACGAGACGAGGCAGTCCCGCCTCTGCCGCCGACACTGCGTCATCGATCGACCGCAAGCCCCGCTCCGCGAGCGCTCGTTCGCGATGCATCACCTCGGCGCGCAGGCTGGCGAGCGCACGCTCGGCACCGTCGCGATCAAGGTCGGTAACGACCCCAACGCAGTGCTGCAGTTGCTCGACATCGGCGAAGGACGCCCCGCCCTTGAAGTCGACCAAGAGCAGGTTAACCACGTCGGGAGGGTAGCGGCGAGCCAGCGCGAGCACCCACGAGATAAGCAGCTCGCTCTTGCCACTGCCCGTCGTGCCACCGATCACGGCGTGCGGCCCGTCCCGAACAATATCGAGAATCACCGCGCCACCCTCGTCGACCGCGAAGGCCACCGAAAGGCCACGCTGAGAGTCGTCCGACACATCCCACACGGAGCCGAGGTCGCAGAGTGCCGGCAGCTCCCGTGACGGGCCGAGACCCTCCGACTCGGCTGCCCGCTGAAGAACGGTGGCATAAAGCTCGGCCTCTTCTCTCGAGATCAGCTCGGCACGAAAGAGTTCAGGAACTGAGGAGATTGCGCCGTGGGCCGCCGTGAGGTGCGGGTGTCGAAGAACGCGAACTTCGCCCCCTGAAACCTCAAGGCCGACACGGCACTCCCTCGGCAACTGGTCTTCGGTCTGAGCCAGCACGACAACGAATCGTTCGGCGTGGGAGCGGCCTGCCGAGCGCCGAACAAAGTCGAGGCGGTTGGTCGCGACGGGGTCGCGCGGGGCGCGGAAGTGAGGGAGCTTGGTGTGCCAGCGCTCCCAGCCACCTACGAGATCAAAATCGGCGGGCGAGAGCCTGTCGGCGAGCTGGATCGTGACGGCACGGGCCAGGGACTTGGCCAAGACCGATGGCCCACAGATGCCGATTCCCAGGGTCGCATCAACCGTTATGGGCGCTCGGGTTAGCAGCGCGGCATCCTGTCGAAGACCACCAACTAGTTGCGCCCTGGCGCGCTCCCGGTCCGCACGGCGGCGACGCGATCGTCCCTTGCCCCGCGCCGGCGCTTCGCCAGCATCACTGACGGACTGTTCGCCGACCCCACCGACAGCATGATCGTCATCACCCGCGAGCTCTATGCCGCTCGGGGCGGGACCGGTTCCGAGAACCAACGGCAGCGCCCCCGGTGAGTGGCGCCATCGCTCCGCGTCGTGCACCGATGCCGGGATGAGCGTTGCTGCCGACCGCGATGCCGCGAGCATCCGCTGCCGGATGCGGTCATGCTCATGAGAAATGGCGCGGCGCGCTGCCTCTGCCTCGGCCGCGAACCGGGCGTGCTCCTTTCGCTCGCGCCGACCCGCCTGCAGACGTGAATCGACAAGGCTGCCGATCGCTATCAGCGGGCCGAGGAAGGCAAACATCAGCGCGAAAGGCGACGACGTGATCGCCCACATTGCGACGGATGCGGCAACGGGCGCCAACGTTGCCATGAAAGGAAAAGAAAACGGTGGCGCTGCGTCGAGTTTGCGCGGGAGGGAGATTCGAATGCTCACGACTCCAGAGCACCACGCGGCGCATGCCCCCGTGCGGCACCATATCCCCCTGGTGCAGAAGCCGGGGACGCGCAGGACGGGGAGGAGAGGGCGGGCCGGAGAGGGCGGGCCGGAGGCTAGCTCACCACGAAAAACTGTTCGCCAATCTCCACCCTGCTGCCTCGGGAAACCATGACCCGCTTGCCGGGATCGCACCGAACGGGTTCGGAGTCTGGGTTGCGAACGACCGATCCGTTGCCGGAGAAGCGATCGAGAATCCAGAAGGTTCCGCGCTCCTGACCGAATTCGAGATGGGTTTTGGAGACCGAGCGGCCTGAGTCGAGCACCCTGACCACGTGGTCGAAGAACTCCCCCGGCTCGGGCTTGGGGTTGCGCCCGATCAGGCCAGTGCCACTCACGGAGACGCTCTCTCCTGTGCTGAACTGGAGCACGAATCGCTCGGCCGCTGGCTTGCGTGCCACTATTCGCGTGACCTCGGTGTCGTCCTCGTCGGCATCGTCTTTGTCGGTGTCGGAAGAAAACGCTGGGGCGGCTGCGCTTACGACGCCACGACCACTGGGCGGCGCAAATGCGGCAGGGGCCGATGGCTCCGGAGCAACGAGGCCAAAGCTCGGAAGGACTCCGACGGGCATCGTCGGCAGAGGGACAGGGATGCCTGCGGGAGGCTGCAGCGGGATCGGCCGCGAGTCGGTGGGCGGAGCAGGCATGAACGGCGCAGGCTCGTCATCATCGACGGCAGCTTCCGCGTTCGGGACCGCAGCTTCTACCTCCGGAACCGCGGGCTCCGCGTTCGGGACCGCAGCTTCTACCTCCGGAACCGCGGGCTCCGCGTTCGGGACCGCAGCCTCCGCCGGTTCTCCCTCGCCACCCGAGGACTCGGCAGCCGCAAACGGAGGCGCAACGACATAAGACAGTGCCGCCGGTGTGGGTGGCCCGATCGGAATCACTCCCGTGAACGCGGCGGTCACGGCGCTGGAGACGAAGCCGCACTGCTCGCAGAAGATGTCGTCAATGGCCATAGGCGCGCCACACTGGGCACAGACTATGGGGCCCCGTGCCGCCGGCTCCTCTTCGGGCTGCGGTGGCGAGGGAATCTTCGTGGCGTCTGCGGCCGGATCCGATACTGCATCTCTGCGGTCAGCCGTGCGTAATTGCCTTATGCGCTCAAGGGTGCCGCCAGGGCCCGTATCGGCCACGGCATCCGCTAGCGCGTCGGCCAGACCGAATGATCCGGCGGCTCCCCTTCGCGGCGGGCCCTCAAGCTCAGGGGCGGCGGAGGGCAGAGCCTCGCCGACAGACCGGTCATTGCCGGGCGACGGCGCGTCGTCTCGCGCCGGAACCTCAGTACCGGACGCGGCACCGGGCGCGGCACCGGGCGCGGAAGCAGGCGCGGCAGCACGGCGGCCGCATTCGCCGCAGAAAAGGGCCCCGGCGGGCAGCGGCGTGCCGCAATGGGAGCAGTTCATGGGAGTCGTCTCTCTCGCGCAAACAACCCTTTGACTCTATAGCCCCCGAGAGAGCGCAGCGACATGACGGCCTTGACGCGTTGCCAACGGGTGCGTGTGTGGGCGAGCCCAGCGCCGAGTTCGTCGACCGCGAGCCAGACCTGCCGAACCTCATCATCGTCGGCGGTCTCTGGTGCGAATACGGCGCGATCGGCGACGGAAGCAAGAACGAGCGGCTGGATGCCACCCACCGTCTCGGCGACCTCGCTGCGGGTCGCAGAGGCTGGCGGTTCGTAACCGTAGTCGAGCACCATGTCTTCGAACTCTTGCCATGCACCGCTGATGCGCAACGCCGAGCTTGCGGCGCGCTGGCGAAGATAGCGCCTCCGCATCTTTGCGGCTCCGATGAGCAAAAACGGCGAGAGCACGATTAACACGATGAGCGCAATGACGCCGAGCACAGCGACCGCCGCCAGGAGGATAGCCATCAGCGGGTCTTGGCCAGCTTCGTCTTCTTGCTCGCTGTCGAGGGGAATCTGGTCTGGGCGCGTGTTCTGCTCCACTAGCGGCGGGGGCACGGGGCTCTGCGGCCTGGCGACCTGCGCCGGGTCCTCTGGCTGCTCGTCGGGAATCTCTCGCGCTGGCGGCGTCGGATCGATGGAGACCCATCCCTGCTGGGCAGTGTCGACTTCGATCCAGGCCGAAACATCCGACCCGACAATGCGGGTAACGCCGTCGCCATCGGGGGCGAACCCGAACACGACCCGAGAGGGGAACCCGATTGCCCTGGCCATGAGTGCCGCCGTAACCGCATACTGCTCTTCGTCACCGATCATCCTGGGTGCCGTGAGCAGTTCCTCGATGCGGTCGGCGCCGTGCCCCGATCTGCTGAAGGGCTCTTCGGGCCCTCCGTGGCTGACGTAGCCCTCCGTGGCCAAGCGCGACAGCATTGCCGCGAGGCGCTCGCCCGGGGTCTCTGCCTCGCGCACCCAGCCGTCCAGGGCGACGGTGAGTTCATCGGGCACCGAGGTCGCCGTCGGCACGACAGCGGTTCCCGGGGTCAGCTGAGACCACGTCTCCGGCGCGAGATCCCCAATGACCACCGTGTCGACCGAGTAGGCATCCCCGCGCTCTAGCCCGCCAACGACGACCGCCGTGTTGCCGGGTGCGTTGTAAAAGAACGAGTCGCGCAGGTTGCCGGAGTCACCCGTGAAGTTGACGGTGGAGAGCAGCCCGACCGACGGCATCCAGATGCCCTCATAACCGACGACGTCGATCTCGATTGTCTTCTCTGCACCCCGTGCTGGCACGTCGCGCTGAATCGCGGTGGGGAGACGAGTGAATGATCCGGAGGCGCTGGCCAGCTGTGGAGTGCCGACAGAAAAGACGACGCCGTCGTAGGTGTCAAGCGCTGCAAGGCGGATGCGGGCTCCCGCTGGCAGCCCCGTCGCCGTGAGCATCGTGGAATCAGCGACACCCGCCTGATGGTATTTGCGCAGGCTGCTCAGCGGGCTCGGGTAGTCGCGCGGGTCGAACGGCTGCTCAATAGCGTCGCGGAGTACGGTGCGCTCCCGTGCGGGATCGGCCGTCACCGCGGCGGCACCACCCACACCGATTGCAAGCCCCAGGATGACCACGGCCGATAGCGCGGTACGGAGCCCGCCGATGCGCTCCGCCCCCGCCGTCGCATCGGAGGTCGCGGCCGTCGGTTGCGAGAGTTCGCGAATCGACTCGCGGCGGCGATACCACCGCTCCCAACTCAACCAACTGAGCACGACGACAAAGAGAGCAAGCGCAAGAACGACCGCGGGGGCCGCCTCTCGCGGGCCGAAAAGGAGCCCGATAACAAAGACCACGACGGGAACGAGAACGGCGAGCGGGCCACGCTTCGATCTCAGGGCGATCGTGAGCCCCACAACACTCGAGGCAAAAATCACGGCGAAGGCTGGCACCAGCAGCGCCTGATAGCTGCCAACCGGAAGCGCGATGGTGAGCAGTTGCTTCCATCCGAGGGCGGTGCCGAGGATGAGATCCTTGAACCCCTCGAGCGTCGGAACGAGCCCGAATCGCGTCTGCGACGGCACAGCGAGGGGCACGCCGATGAGGAGATACACGAGCAGCGTCGCCGCGAGGAGAATCGGGCTCGACCACCGGAATCGCGCACCGAGAATCGCCAGCGCTGCGCCCGCCAGAATGGCCACAACTGCCATGAGCACAAAGCTCGCATCGCCGTAGATGGGCCAGAATGCCGCTGCCGCGGTGCCGATGGCAGCGCAAAAGAATGCCGTGACGCGGGCGACAAACGATGCCGCCCATGCTCTTGGTCTGATGGTCATGTCTTGGCCGCCCGTGCGAGGCTCTTGCGCAGATCTTCGAGGTAGCCGATGGTCAGAACGCTGAGGCCAGACACTCGACGGAGCCCCGGCACCGCCTCGGGATCGCACACAACCGCAACGACCTCAACTCCGGGAGGGTATCGGGTGGAGGCGGCACGCAGCTCACCGGCGGTAGGCGTCGATCCGCAGATGAGAAACGCCACCGAGAGGCCGGCGACCTGGTCTGCCGTAACGCGGGCAACTTCTGAAAGATCGAGGGATGATGCTTCCCGCTCGACCAATGCGAGATCGTCGAGCAGGCGCCCAGGGCTCAGAGTGCTGAGCGCGCGCACGCCGAACAGCTTGCGTTTGGCAAACTCGGGAGTCGTGATTCCGACGACGACTGAAACGTTGCGCACGTCGCGGATTGCTCGCACCCCGAGGGATCCCGCCACGCTCACGGCCATCTCGAACTCATCGTCGCTCGCATAGTCCCGATCAGCGAGGCTCAGCGCGATCACGAGGTGGCTACGTCGAGTCTCCTCGAACTGCCGCACCATGTAGGTGCCGGTCTTAGCCGTGCTCTTCCAGTGAATAAAACGGCGCTCATCCCCCGCCGTGTACTCACGCAGCGCGTGAAATGAGACATCGCTGCTCGTGATGTCCCGCGTCGGGTTGCCCTCAAGGTCTCGGATGAGGCCCGTGCTCGTGCTCGGAATCGCGATAATCCTGGGGTGAACGAAGAGCTCGTGGCGGCCCGTCCACGACACTTCGCGGCGCACGAGACCGATGGGGTCGGCGCGCACGGTTCGCACGGGGCCCACCGGCAACATGCCGCGCCGGGCGGTCGGCACCGTGAACTCATGGTCGAACACCGCTCCCCCCGCAAGCCCAGGCAAGGCAACTTCCGAAAGCGCGCTTCCGACGGGCACCTCTGCTTTAACGCCGAAAACCCGGTGCCGGGTGGGGTTGGCGATCGTGATGCGGGCAACGGCATTGTCGCCGACTACGACCCTGCTGTGCGGAAGGTCGAGAGTGATGGTGAAGGCGTTGCGCCCGACGAGGTAGAGCACCGCGACAAGAAGCACAATCACGCCGGCATAGGCAACCGCGAGAAATTCGCTCCAGCCAGCCACGGTCGCGATGACGAAGGCAACCACCACTGCAATCGCCGTGCCCCAGCCGACGCCCGTGACGACGCTACCCACTCGGGCGGCGACGCTCTGCATCCAGCTGCCGACCATCCTGCCAACCCGAACTGCGCCGACAATAGCGTCGGCGAGCACGCCATCCCGGTTGCCGACGATGCGGCTTCTGGCGTTGGTCAGTCCGCTCGTTGTCGGGCCACCATCAACGCGGTGAGTTGCGCCACCGTGCAAGCGGGTCGATCGTGATGTGGCCCCCGTCGTGAGGGAGGTGCGGCCCACGCCATGCTTGAGCGCACCGAGGCGCGCCGAAGTCCGCGGGGAGTCCTCCCGCGGCACATCGTTTGTGGTGCTCGGTGTCACACAGCCTGCCTGTCGCTGGGAGGCGGCGTTTCCATGAGAATCTGAGCCATGATGCTCGACGCCGTTACTCCGTCGAACTCTGCCTCGGGGTCGAGAACGAGGCGGTGAGCGAGAACCGGCTCGGCAAGTGCCTTGATGTCGTCAGGGATGACATAGTGCCTGGCGGCAGCTGCGGCGAGCGTCTTGGATGCCCGCACGAGGGCGAGAGCGCCTCGCACGCTAGCCCCCAGTCTCACTTCGGACGCAGAGCGGGTTGCGTCGATAAGCCGCGAAACGTAGTCGTTGATGGACGGGTCCACATGCACGGTTCGCGCCAGGGCGCCCATCTCCACGATCGTCTCCGCCGAAACAATCGCCGGCACGGGCGAGTCGTGGGCCTTGACTCCGGCTCCCTCGAGGATGCGCAGAGTCGACGCGTGATCGGGGTATCCAATTGACGTCTTCATGAGAAAGCGGTCGAGCTGAGCCTCGGGGAGTCGGTAGGTTCCCGCCTGCTCGACGGGGTTCTGAGTCGCGATGACCATGAACGGAGAGCCGACGGGGTGGGTTACGCCATCGACCGTGACCCGGCCCTCCTCCATAACCTCGAGCAGGGCGGCCTGAGTCTTGGGGCTGGCGCGGTTGATCTCGTCGGCGAGCACGATGTTGGCAAAGATCGGGCCGCGGTGAAAGTCGAACTGGCTCGTGCGCTGATCGTAGATGCTCACGCCCGTGATGTCACCGGGGAGCAGGTCTGGCGTGAACTGCACCCTGTTGCTCGACCCGTCCACGCTCTGCGCCATGGCCCTGGCCAACGACGTCTTGCCGGTCCCAGGAAAGTCCTCGAGCAGAAGATGTCCCTCGCTCAACAGTGCCGTGAAAGACAGCTTGATCACAAAAGTCTTGCCGAGCAGAACATGCTCAACGTTGGCGACGAGCCGATTGAAAATATCGGAGAACCAGGCCGCCTGCTCGGGGGTCATCGTCATCGTTGTGCCTCTCGTGGTGCCGTTATGAACATGGGATCTCCGCGTACAGGGGGTCCTGGTAGGTGTTTGTTCCGTCGCTGACAGTCGCTTTAATTCTGAGGCCCGTGGCGAGGGGAGGTGCGCTCTGACCCGCGGTGTGCCCCACGAACATTCCGCCGAATACTCCGCCGATGGCGTAGTCCACCGCGTAGGTGACCGTGAGTCCCGCGCCGTTATTAGGCGGCGCGATGGGCACGAACGGCTCCCCCGCCGTGCAGGCGATCACGCTGGCACGCGTCGCGACCGGCATGGCCGAGATGGCCGCAGACGGGGCGCCGCAGAGGTCTTGGCCAGCATCCCGACACGCCCTTACCTGCACGGTGACCGATTGGCCGTACACCCCGCTGCTAGCGGGAGAAGTGACGAACTGGTTGTCGACGACGGGACGCCATAGCGCGTCTGCCCCGATCGCATACTCGTAACGAACGGGGTGGCCAGTCGCCCGCAGCCCGCTGACGCGCAGATCGAAATAGCCGTCCGCCTGGTGAACGACATCGAGCGTCGCCGAGGCACGGCCGGGGGGCCGCTTCGATTCGACGGGGGCAGAAACGCTCACGGAACAGAACAGACCGTTATCGGAGTAGACGGCGTAGACGTAGGCGATCCCATCCGTCGTCGAGGTGTCGACCCACCCGCTCGTGCCACTGCCCGGGATAGCACCGGGGTGCACGCCAGTGGCGCACGTCGAGGGAGGTGAGTCTCCGATGAATCTCGCGACCGAGTAGTTGCCAGAGGGAGCTCCGTTCCAGCCGCCGCCCTGCCAGCTCACGCGAATGCTTCCGTCGGAGCCCGTGACTGATGCGGAGACCGCAACAGGCAGCGGCGAACCGACCGCCGTGACGGCAACAGCGCTACTGGAGTTCCATTCGTCGGCGCTGGCCTGCGCCGAGTTGCGAGAGAACACCGTGACGCTGTAATTCTGGCCGGCCTGTATCAGCCCGCCGACGCTCGTGGTGAGGCTAGTTGATGCCGTGGTGATGTCGGTCTGGCCAAAACCCGGCCCGGAAATCCTCACCGTGTACCCCACGACGGGGGTTCCCGGCGAGGGGTTGGGGGTGCGATCCCATCCGATCACGAGCTCGGCCTCGGTCGTGGTCGAGGCGCGGGCCGTCACCCCGGTGGGGGCAGCGGGTAGGTAATCGACCCTCAGCGCCACGCTCGACGAGCCTGCCGCGGAAGGGCCGATGGCATTGGTCGCGATGACCTGGAATTCGTACGATCGCCCGACCTGCAGGTCAGTGAGCACGCAGAGCTGATCGAGGCCGCAGTTCTTGCGGTAGCCACCGTTGCTCGACGACACGACTTCGTAGCCCGTAATGGCCGAGTTGTTGAAGGCTGGCGGGGTTATGCGCAGGGTCAGCTCTCCATTGACGTGACCGCCAACGCGGGTCGGTGCGACGGGCGCGTCAGGAACATCCTGAACCGAAACGGTGATGCTGCCCCATACGAAACGATCAGGGTCGCCCGTCGCATCGGCAACCTGGTATTGGAGTTGAGCATCAACGGGCTCGGCGTTGGGAGCGACGGTGACGGTGAGCCTGCTGCGATCGGCGCTGGGCACGACCGAGACGCCAGCGGGCAGGCTGCCTCCGTCGAGTCCGCGGATATCGACGACTTCAAGCGGCTGGCCGGGGAACGGATTGGTTGCTTGATCGTTGGCGAGCACGTCGATGATCGTTGACTTGCCTCGCGGCGTCGTCGCGGTGTCGGCGGCGGGGCGAGCAAGCGGCCTGCTGGAGCTGACGACCCGCAGCGAGATCTTGCCGGCCTGGCCGTCGCTGAGGTCGTCGCGCACTCCCAGGGCAATCGCCGTCTGGGTGCCCTTGGCCGAATCAGCATTGGCCCGAAGGGTGAGGGTGCTGCCGCTCAGCGTGTAGCTAAATCCCGTGGGGAGCGGCTCCAAGACCCGGTAGACGAGCTCGTCGAAATCGTCGGGGTGCGGATAGTTCGTGAGCTTGAGAAGGTCGAGGACCTTCTCCTCTGCTGGCTCGAATTCGATCGTTCCGCCGGCAAAGACGGGCGGCTGGTTCTCGCGGGGAGTCACCTTGATGGGCAGCACAAGCGTTGCGGTCCGTGCCCCAGTCGCCGTGGCGGATGCGCCATCGGTGACCTCGAACGAAATCGATGCTGGCCCGAAATACTTGTCTGCCGATGTGAACGCCAGCGTGTCTGAGTCGACGACGAGGCTGTCGCCGTTGGCATTGGTCGCTCGCACGGTCGACGTATCGGTGAGCTGAACCTGCTTGCCCCCCACCGCAATGACATAGTCGTTCAGGTCGATCACCAGGCGCGACTCACTCGTTACCGTGAGCGGCTTCGCCCGTCGATCGAGCTGGGGTAGCGCATCGGCCAGGCCAGGCACGCGGATGAACGCATACGACACAACGGAGCTGTCGTCGGGATGCTCGACGGCGAAGGGGATGATTTGGCTTCGCTCCCCCACGGTCACCGTGATGCTGTTGCGTGCCGTGATCGAGGCATTCTCCTTGTATCCGTCGACCAGTCGCAGACGCAGAGTGTCGACAGGTCCGTCGGCGAAGAACACGTTCTGCAGCACATCAACCGTGACCGTCTCGCGATCGAGGATGTCGGAGAGGGTGAGTACCGTATCGGCCGCGAGAGGGTGTGCGAGCGGGGCATCCGGATCCACCGTCACCGTGATGAAGTTGGAGCTTCTGCCCCCGACTTCGTTTTCAATCGTGTACACAAGGCCGTAGCTCCCTGCATCGACAGGGGGCGTGACGACAACGACATCGCCGACGATCTCTGCCGTTACCCCGGGGTTGGGGTCGACCTCTACGACCGTGAGGGATCCCCCGTCAGGGTCGATGTCGTTGGCAAGAACCTGTATCGAGATGGATCCGCCAGGACGGGTCGTCACCGCATCTGCCGTGGCGACGGGGTTTCGAACCTCGTCGAGGGGCGGGGCGATTCCGACCCGCACGCGACCGGTCGCCCGAGCGCCGAGGCTATCCATAACCGTGTAGGTGAAGGTATCGGTGCCAGCAGAGTAGCCCCCCGCCTCGTACTCGATGAAGTCGGTGCCCACCTCGGTGACCGCACCCTTCCCAGGGTTGCTCTCTTGGCCCAGCAACTGCACTGAGTCGCCGTCGGGGTCTATCCCGGTGAGGGGCACCCTGATCATGACGGTGCCGCCAGCAACCACACGAGCGGTGACGGTGCCCGGCGTCGGAGGTTTATTGGTCGCCTCGACCACCTCGCGCACGGCAATGCGCACCTGTGCCTGCGCCGTCTGCCCGTCGGGCCCGACGATCTCGTAGATCGCCGTGAAGTTGCCCGTGATAGTGGGGGCGAGATAGCGCAGGCGCTCGCCTGAGGCAAAGAGCAGGCCTGCATTCTCAACATTTTTGACGAGGGTGGGGTTGAGCGTGATGATCTCGCCGTCGGGGTGCAGGTCATTGGCGAGAACAGGGATGTCGATCGTGTCGCCCACTCGAACCGTCACGGTGTCGTCCGTCGCCACGGGAGCCTGCAGCGTCAGAGGATGCGGAATCTCAATGACCGTGATCGTGCCGATCGCGGTGGCAAGCCCATTGGTGATTCGGTAGGTGAGAGTTGCGGAGCCGGATTCGAGCGGCGCGATCAACGAGAGCCTGATCGACTTCTGTTCCAGAACCTCGGCCGTCACCGCCGGCGCTGTGTCGTTGGAGACTCCCAGAACCATCAGCACTCCCCCTGCGGGGTCGGTGTCAAGCGCAGCGACATTAACGGTCTCGCTGCTCAGCGTCTTGATAAACACCGTCTTGGGGGTCGTAATGGGGATGCTGTTGGCATCCGGCGGCGCCTTGACCTCAACACGCACGATGCCCGTCGCCGTCTGGCTGCCGTCGGTGACCACGTATTCGACAGAGAACGACCGAACCTGATCGCTCACAAACCGGAAGGTCCCTGCCTCGAAGTTCGGAGTGATCGTCGCGCCCGTCCGGGATGGCACAGCGCTCAGTCGAATCTGACCGGTTCCTCCCCTGACATGCGAAAGGGGCGAGATGCGCACCTCGCTGCCTGCATAGCTTGTGACAGCGAACGGCTCTGCGATAATCGGCACTTCACCCGCCGGGCTCACTGTGATGGACAGCGCGCCTGATCCGCTGGAAGTGCCGTCAGAAACGGTGAGGCCGACTGACCGCAGAGCAGCCGGGGATCCTCCCTCTTGAAAGACCACCTCGCCGCCCGGTTTGTAGCTCACGAGGTCGGGCTTGGCTACGGATGCCGCCGTGAGATAAAACGCATCACCGTCGGGGTCGACGAAGTCGGCAAGAACATTGGTAGTCACCCGACCGCCCTGGGCCACGAGAGTGCGCGATTGCCGAACCTGCTCAGGGGGAGAGTTCTCTTCAGGACTCCGCACATCGACCCGGACCACGGCCGATGCCGATCCGCCGCGTCCATCGGTAATTGTGTAGGGGAACGACGCCGAGCCCTGTGCCGTCGGCGTGAGTGTGATCTGCACCTGCTGGCCATCGCGCACAACGTCGAGGTGCCCGAAGGTCTCGTCGATGGCACCGATCTCGGTAACCATGAGAACGTCGCCATTGGGGTCGAAGTCGTTGAGCAGAAGGGGAAGGATGGTCGCCCGGCCCGGGCGAGCCCCGAACACGTCATCGACCGCGACGGGCGGCAACTGTGCCTTCTCATACTCCGGAGGGGCATCCGCATCGCTCTGCTCCACCTGCTCGTCGTCCTGCTCGACGAGGATGAGGTCGTCCCAGTTATCAATGAGCTCGCCGCTGTTCTGCACGGCCCAGGTCGCGCCGGCGACCGGGTCGTTGAGCAGCACGCGGGCACCGTTGACTGCGAACACCAACCTGCTCACGGCGGAGCCAGCGCTCGCCAAAGCGAACTCGGTCGGCTCCTGAGAACGGCAGGAGCGCCATGCTGTCCCGTCGGTCCAGGCGGCGAAAGCGCAGCCATCGACGACAACCGGGGCAGCTGGGCTGCCCGTGCGGCCGTCGACCCTCGCGGTGACGGTGCCGTCAAAGGTCACGTCGGCAACTCCGCCGTCCCACGACACGAAGACGCGACCGGAAGATGGCCCCGGCTGCTGCAGAGTTGCCGTTGAACCAGACCCTATGACCGCGGAAAGATCGGCCCGAGCACCGTCGAGCCACAGCTCCCGGGAATCACTGTTGAAAATGACGGGCCGATTACCGACGGCGGTTATGTGAAACGCATCGTCCGTTGACCCTACGTCAATGGTGGTGCTCTCGGCCCCCGCGCCCGTCGCGGCGGCACCAAGATTCGGTTCGATGCGGTGCAACTGGCTCGTCTCGGGAGAGTAGGCAAAGAGGATGCCCGTCTCAGAGACGGCAACAACAGACCCCGGCCCCAGGCTCAAGGTCGCCTCAGCCGAGGCGTCAAAGCCGCCCAGGTCGCTTTCGGACAAGATCCATACTTCGCCCGTGCCCTCTGCGTGGATGATTGCCGTCCCCGCCGAGAGATATACCCGAGGGTTGTCGGTGGGCAGCGCCACGCTGTCGATCACGCTCGAGGTTGCCGCGTCCACTACGTCCAAACGGGTGTTCGCTCGGTCGAGCAGCAGTACAGAGCGCCCCTGCTGCACCACGTCAAGATCGCTTCCGTCACTTGCGACAACCGTGTTGAACTCCAGGATTTCGGTGTTGGCGCGCCCGATAACCTGGTTTTCGCCGTTGGCGACCCATACGGCGGCGTCGTCGAGATCCATGCGCTGCGCCGTGTAGCCATCGGAAACAATGGCGACAGTGGCGATGAGTGCCGCGATTACGACGAGACTGGTCGCCGTAATGACGGTAGATACATGGCGCGAAAGCCAGCGCCGCGCGATTGACGCGCCGCGGCCAGACTCCCCTATGACGTTCATGGCCTGATCGCGGCGCATTTCTCGTTGCTTGCCGGCCCGACGACGCCGGACCGGTTGACCTTGACTGTGATGCACGCATCTTCGCCAGACTCCCCCGACACCGTGAAGGTGGGGGCGAGCTGAACGCTGCGCTCGCCATCGGAGGTCTCGATCTGGTACGAATCGCCGTCGAGAAGCCCGGGGTCCGACCACGTGAACTCAATGCCGCCGGGAGTCTGTGCCGCCTGAATATTCGACACCGTGGGAATCGACGAATTGGATCTAATCAGAACATAGACGGCGGTCCCCGCGAGAGCGATGACGAGGCCAGCGACAACCACCAGGATCCAGGCGATGGTTTTGGTCGGGCCGGAGGGCCGACCAGTTGCGGAGCTGACGCTTCCGACCTGCAGAGCGTGCTCGGCGACCGACTCTCCCGTGATACCGCCGACCGGGCGCCTGCGGCGTCGCTTGGGACGCGGCGAGCTATCGGCCGCCGCGATGGCCCTCACCTGCGTGCGATCTTCGAGGTCGGAGACGGAGCCGAGGGCCCAATCGTCCATCGCGACCTCGATGGGCGTCTGCGGCAGCCCCAGCTCCGACTCGATCGACTGAAGCTGATTGACCAGTTCGAGCACAGACGCCGGGCGCTCGGCGGGATTGCGCGACATGGCTTTGGCCAGCACGTTTTCAAGCCCAGCCGAAACATCGGGCCTCGCAATGGGCTGGGGGCGGGCCTTGCTGATGCGCCCGATGAGGTCTGCGCTTTTATTGGGTTTTCCCTGCACCTCAAACGGTGAGCGCCCCGCGAGGAGCGAGTAGACGGTCGCCGCGAACGACCACACCTCTGCCGCTACGCTTCCGGAATTCTCACCGAGCAAGATCTCTGGCGCCGACCACGGAATAGACATTCCCACGGCCTCGTCGGCGTCGCCGCCGGCGACAGTCGCAGCGATGCCAAAGTCGGAGAGCACGGGATGCCCGTATGCCGTAAGCAAGATATTCGACGGCTTGATGTCACGGTGCAAGACCCCAGCCCTATGCGCGGTCTCGATCGCGCTGCCGATTCGCACGGCGATGCGCAGCACCTCGCCCACGGGAATCGCCTCACGGCGATAGCGCTCGCTCAGCGCTGAGGAACACATCTCCATTACGAGGTAGGGCCGACCATCGGCAGAGACGCTCGCCTGATAGACGGTGAGAATCGAGGGATGCGAACTGAGCTGGGCCATGAGGTTGGCCTCGGCTTGAAACATCTGGCGAACATGGTCGTTGACGACCTCGCTGAGCAGCACCTTGACCGCCACCTGACGGCGCGGCATGTTCTGCTCATACAGAAACACGTCGGCGAACCCTCCGGATCCCAGAACGTGCAAATGATTGAACCCCGGCAACACGGGAGGTTGCGATGGCAGTCGTCGCGCCATTGAGCCCCCCTTGCTGAATGTGATCTACCGAAGTGTGCGCCGCGGCTTGGCCCGACGAGCTTTCATTCTAGGTGAGGGGTGCCGGGCGGGCGGGGTAGGAACCCCCGATCAGAACGGCATTTCCACCCCCGTTCGGGGGTGGATAATGATTAGCCTGTCGGCGCGGAACCCGATCGGGGAATCGTGTCGTCATGATCCTCGTCAAGGGAATCATCCTCGAAGTCTTCGTCGTCGTCCGAATCTGCCTCGACGTCATCGGTTTCCGACCCCGAGTCGCTCGCAGCACCGCCGGGGGCATCGATGACATCAACGACGACGACGGTCACGTTGTCGCGCCCTCCCGCCTCAAGCGCCAGCCCCACGAGCGTTTCGACCAGCACCTCCCGATCGGCGATCGACCTCACCTGGCGGCCGATGGTCGCATCATCCACCTCTTTTGTGAGCCCGTCCGAGCAGAGCAATAGCCGCATTCCGGTGTGCAATCTAATGCGCCAAAAGTCGGGCACTGGTGCGGCATTGAATCCCACGGCGCGCGTGATGATGTTGCTATCGGGGTGGCTCTCGGCGTCGGCAGCGTCGAGCAAGCCAGCGTCGACAAGCTCCTGAACCACCGAGTGGTCGATGGTCACCTGCTCGAACACGTCGTCCTGGAACAGGTAGGTGCGGGAGTCGCCGACGTTGAAGATGGTCCACCCCGCCTGGCCATCCACAAGGGCCAGAAGCGCCCCCGTCACGGTGGTGCCGACTCCGCGATGCTCGGGGTCAACGACGTGCGAAATGTCCTTGGTGGCGCGCTTAAGCGCCGCCTCGACATCCCGCCGTTTGCCAAAACCGCCGTCGGCTACCTCGGCGAGGCGCT
This sequence comes from Salinibacterium hongtaonis, assembly GCF_003065485.1. Lineage (GTDB taxonomy): Bacteria > Actinomycetota > Actinomycetes > Actinomycetales > Microbacteriaceae > Homoserinimonas > Homoserinimonas hongtaonis. The sequence continues at coordinate 839,529 of NZ_CP026951.1, read as the reverse complement.
CGACTACCGCCGCGCTCGCCCGGTCGCCCGCCGAATGGCCCCCCATTCCGTCGGCAACGGCAAACATCGGCACATCGACGACGTAGCTGTCTTCGTTATGGGCCCGGCGCCGACCGGTGTCGGTTGCGGCCGCCCAGCCGAGGGTGACGGAGTCGCCCGAGCGGTCGGGCAGGGTCACGGTGACGGTGCCGGTGGTCTGGCCAATCTCAGTCATTGCTTGAGCCTTGCGTCGGGGGTGGCGGATGCGACGCCGGGGCGCTGCAGGGGAAGAAGTTCAATGCGATTGCCATCGCCGATGTCGATGACCGTTCCGGGTGAGATCACGAACGTTTCGCCCGGTCGCAGCCGTCGCGGAGCCGACCCGGGAACGATAACCGTAGTCCCGTTGGTCGACATGAGGTCAGTGACAACAACGGTCGTGCCGTTCTGTCGCATTTCGATATGGGTCGACGACACCTCGTTCAGCGGGGACGGCACCCGCACGAGGCGCGCTCGGATCTCGGGAAGGATGCGCGGCTGAACGGGCTTGCGGCCGATTCTCGCCGGCCGGTCCAGCCCGATCGCCTCGTGGGTATTGACGACGAAGCGGTAGTGGCTGGGGGCTGACACAGGGGGCGAGAAGCTGGGGGCGGGGGCTGCCACAGGGGGCGGGCCGATCAGCTCTGGCGCCGTACGCTCACGGATAATCGTGTCAGCATCGTCAAGCTCCGGCAGCGGCGCAATCGGGCGCGGTGAACGAAGGATCGTATCTTCGGCGTCGCGCTCCACTCGCTAAGCCTATGCGGAGAATCGCCGGTGCACCCTGCGGCACAGCCCACGCCGTTACCGCGGGTCTGTGAAAATCTGCGAGATCTGCTCCGCCTGATCGGCGGTCGGCGTGAAGGCCGTCGCCGCGGCAGCATTCTGGCGAATCTGGTCTGGCGTTGTCGCTCCCGCGATCACGCTGGCAAGCCCCGGCTGGGCCAACAACCATCCGAACGTTGCCTCGAGCATCGTGACGCCCCACGAGTCGACCAGGGCAGCGTATTCCTCCATCGCATCCCACGGCGCGTTCTCGAGAAGATGCGGGCGCTGGCGCATGATCCTGCTGTCGCTCGGCCCTCCTGCGCGGCTGAACTTGCCCGTAAACAGGCCGTTGTAGAGCGGAAAGTAGGGCAGAAAACCCAGGCCGAAAGCGTTCACCGCCGGGAGGACCTCGTTCTCAACTCCCCTGGCCAGAAGGCTGTATTCATTCTGGGCCGAGACGAAATGCGGGTGCCCCCCGATCTGTGCCGCGAACTCCGCTTCGGCGATCTGCCAGCCCGCCAAATTGGAGTGACCGATGTAGCGAACCTTGCCCTCCGTGATCAGGTCATCGAGGACATCGAGCGTCTCCTCGATGGGGGTGAAGGGGTCTGGTGTGTGCAGCTGATAGAGGTCGATCCAGTCGGTCTGCAGCCGCCGCAGCGATCCTTCGATGGCCTGCCGCACATACCGTCTCGATGCCTTAGCCCCCCAGCTTGTGATCGGCGAATCGTAGTCGGCGTGCCCGAACTTGGTGGCAAGAACGACCTCGTCTCGACGCCCCTTTAGGGCCTCCCCCATGAACTCTTCGCTTCGACCAAATGAGTAGCCATAGATGTCCGCAGTATCGAGCAGATTAATGCCCGAGTCGAGCGCGGCACCGAGTACCTGAGCCGTGCCTTCTGGCCCCTCCGTGAAGGTTCCTGGCCTCCCGAAGTTGTTGCAGCCGAGCCCGATCGTGCTCACGCGAAGACCAGACTTTCCCAAGGTGCGATATGAGATGCTCATATCTCTATCCTGCTCCGTGAAACGACGGCGGTGGGCATCCTCGGCAGGTATTCCGAAGGCGGCGTCGGCTCGGAATCGTCTCGCAATCGCAACCATGCAGTGCCTTGCGCGCGCACGGGGGCTGATATCTTGATGACCAGACAGAGGGGGAATTGCGGTGGTGATCGTGAACGACGATGACGCTGCTCTCCGTCGACCACGACGCCCGCGGCGCCGTCTTCTCTCCAGCCTCATTGGGCTCGGCATCGTTGCCGCCCTGGCTGCGGGAGGCTCGTGGGTCGCCCTGCACCCACAGCCCCTCATCGACCAGGTCACCGTCTGGCAGTACGAGCCGGACGCCGTTATCGCCTCCCACGTGGAGCGCTTACAGCTCACTGACCACGGGCGCTTTCTCTACTATGCGAGCCGCCCCACCGTGAGCTCTGGTGAGCAGTTCAGCAGCGACTGCCCCAAAGACGAAGACGAGCAGGCCTTTGGAATTCTCGGATGCTACCTGCACGCTGACAAGACCATCGTCGTCTTCGATGTCGTCGACGAGCGGCTCGACGGCACCGAAGAGGTCGTCGCAGCGCACGAGATGCTTCACGCGGCGTGGGACCGCATGGATGATGACGAGAAAGATCGCCTTGCCGTGCTGCTCGATGCCGAGTACGAGCGCCTGACCAACGACCCTCGCTTCGCGGAGCGGATGGCCTTCTACGCCCGGAATGAACCGGGCCAGCGCGCTAACGAGCTGCATTCGATCGTGGGAACCGAGGCGACCGGCATCTCTGCCGAACTCGAAGAGCACTACGCCCAGTACTTTGAGGATCGCAGCGTCGTGACTGACCTGCACTCGGCATCCAACGCCGTCTTCGTTCAGTTGCAGCAGCAGGCCGACTCGCTCGTGTCTCAGATGGAGACCCTCCGCACGACCACCGAGAGCGACTACAAGGCCTACACGTCGGGCTATGAGCAGCTCAACTCCGACATCGCCACGTTCAACAAGCGCGCGGAGTCTGGTTTCTTCACAAGCCCTTCGGCGTTCGACCGGGCTCGCAGCCGCCTGATCGAGCGTGGAATCGAACTCGACGAGATGTTCGACTCCATAACGGCGCGCGCCGCAGAGTACGAGCGTCTCGCCAGCGAACTTGAGAGCATCAACACCACATCGGCAGAGTTGCAGCGCGGGCTGAACATCGGCGGCGAAGTGCAGCAAAAGTCCGACACCGCGGGCTAGACAGCGCCGCTAGAGATCTTCGCTCACCGGACCTGCGAACTGGGCCTCATAGAGCCGCGCGTAGGCACCCTCGGCATCGAGAAGCTGCTGATGCGTTCCCTTCTCCACAATCGCCCCCTGCTCCATCACCAAGATCAGGTCGGCGTCGCGGATGGTCGACAGTCGATGGGCAATGACAAAGCTTGTGCGATCTGAGCGCAGCGCTGTCATCGCCTTTTGAACGAGGACTTCGGTGCGGGTATCGACACTGCTTGTCGCCTCATCGAGAATCAGCACACTGGGGCGAGCAAGAAACGCTCGCGCGATCGTGAGCAGTTGCTTCTCCCCCGCACTCACATTGCTCGCGTCATCATCGAGCACCGTGTCGTAGCCATCGGGCAGGGTGCGAACAAACCGATCGACATAGGTTGCCGTCGCGGCCTCCACGATCTCGTCCTCCGTGGCATCCGGCCGGCCGTAGGCAATGTTCTCGCGAATGGTGCCCCCAAAGAGCCACGTGTCCTGCAGCACCATTCCCATGCGCGATCGCAGCGCATCCCGAGTCATCGCGGCAATGTCAACACCGTCGAGCGTGATGCGACCGGAATCGAGTTCGTAGAACCGCATGATGAGGTTGACGAGCGTGGTCTTGCCCGCGCCCGTTGGGCCGACAATCGCCACCGTGTGGCCAGGCTCAACATCGAGAGTGAGATCGGTGATGAGCGGCCGGTCCGAGGTGTAGCTAAAGCTCACATGGTCAAAGACGAGCCGACCATCCGTCTTTTCTGGCTCAACGGGGTCGGCAGGGTCTGGTGACTGTTCCGGCGCGTCCATGAGCTCGAACACCCGCTCGGCCGATGCCACGCCAGACTGCAGGAGGTTCGCCATGCTGCCGAGCTGTGTGAGCGGTTGGGTGAACTGCCGCGAATACTGGATGAAGGCCTGCACGTCGCCGATGCGCATGCTGCCCGATGCCACCTGCAGCCCTCCCACGACGGCGATGACCACGTAGACGAGGTTTCCCACGAACATCATCGACGGCATGATGATGCCCGAGACGAACTGCGCACCAAAGCTTGCGCGATAGAGCTCCTCGTTTTTGTCGGAGAACACCTCGCTCACCTCATGCTGACGCCCGAACACCTTGACGAGGGCGTGGCCAGTGAAGGCCTCCTCGATCTGCGCGTTGAGCTCGCCCGTGTGCTTCCACTGCGCAACAAACAGCGGCTGAGAACGTTTGGCGATTGTCGCGGTGATAACAATCGTGAGCGGGATGGTGACGAGTGAGATCACGGCAAGCAGCGGCGACACGATGAACATCATCACGAGCACGCCGACCACCGTGAGAAGCGAGGTCAGCAACTGGCTCAGCGTCTGTTGGAGGGTCTGCGAGATGTTGTCGATGTCATTCGTGACCCGGCTGAGAAGCTCTCCCCTCGGCATGCGGTCGAAGTAGCTCAGCGGCAGCCTGTTGATTTTGCTCTCTACGTCGTCGCGCAGCCGATAGACCGTGTGCTGCGTGACGACGTTGAGCACAAGCGCCTGCAACCAACCGAACACCGACGAGAGGCAGTACAGCGCCAGCACCCAGAACAACACCGTGCTGAGGGCGCCAAAATCAATGCCCTGGCCGGGAGTCAGCTGCATGCCGCTGAGGAGGTCGGCCATGGTGTCATCACCCTGCGCGCGAAGACCGTCGATGATCTGCTGCTTGGTCGCGCCCTCCGGCAAATTCTTAGAGATCGACCCCTCGAAGATGAGGTTCGTGCCCTCTCCCAGCAACCGGGGCCCGAGCACAGTGAACACAACACTGAGTATCGAGAGGATGACGACCCCGACAATTCGCCCGAGCTCCGGCCGCAGGGTACCAACGAGGCGTCGCGCCGATGGTCCAAAGTTCTTGGACTTCTCGACGGGCATTCCCGCTCCGCCCATGGGTCCAGGGCCCCGAGCGGGGCGGACGGGAGGGCGAACCGGGGCCTCTTCTGGCTCGCTCGCGTCACTCGCCTGCGTGCTGCTCATGCCGCCTCCTCCGCTGCAAGCTGAGACGACACAATCTCGGCATAGGTTTCTGACGACTCCAGCAGCTCGGCATGCGTGCCGATGCCCACGACCTCGCCGTTCTCCAACACCACGATCTGATCTGCATTCACGATCGTGGCAACGCGCTGGGCGACAATGATCATCGTGGCATCGGCCATGGACTGTCGCAGCGCTAGCCGCAGCCGAGCATCCGTGGCCGTATCGAGCGCCGAAAACGCGTCGTCGAACACGTAGATTTCGGCTCGCTTGACGAGCGCCCTGGCAATCGCGAGCCTCTGCCGCTGCCCGCCGGACACATTGGTGCCGCCCTGTGCGATGGGGGCATCGATTCCGCCCTCCATCTCGCGCACAAAGTGCTCGGCCTGCGCGATTCGCAGCGCCTGCCATAGCTCGTCGTCTGTGGCATCCGGTCGCCCATAGAGCAGGTTGCTGCGCACAGTGCCAGAGAAGAGATAGGGCCGCTGAGGGATGAATCCAATGCGGCTCCAGAGAACGGATGGTTCGATATCACGCACATTGACGCCGTCGACGAGCACCTCTCCCCCGGTCGCATCGACAAGTCGAGGCAAGAGGTTAATGAGGCTCGTTTTGCCAGATCCGGTGCTCCCGATAATCGCCGTCGTGGTTGCGGGGGCAACGGAGAATGAAACATTGCGCAGCACCGGCTCCTCTGCACCCGGGTAGGCGAACGTCGCATCCACCAGGTCAACCGTTCCCTGCTGCGGAAGCTCGACGACTCCGTCCGTCGGCGGCACAACCGACGACTCGGTGTCGAGCACCGCTCCAATGCGATCCGCGCTCACCGCGCCCCTCGGCAGCAATACCGCCATGAAGGTCGCCATCATCACCGCCATGAGGATCTGCATGAGGTACTGGAGAAACGCCATGAGCGTGCCCACCTCAAGAGTGCCGGCATCGACTTGCAGCCCGCCGAACCAGATGACCGCGACGCTCGACACATTCATGACGAGCATCACCACGGGGAACATCAGCGCGAACAGACGGCCGACCTGCAGCGCGACATCGGTGAGTTCCTGGTTCGCGTCGGCAAATCTGCGGGTCTCCATGTCTTCGCGCACAAACGCCCGCACTACCCGTATGCCGGTCAGCTGCTCGCGGAGCACCCTGTTGACCACATCGATTCGCTTTTGCATCTTCTGGAACAGCGGCAGCATCCGCACGATGATCAAGCTGATGGCAACGAGCAGGATCGGGATGCTCACGGCCATAAGCCACGAGAGGCTCACATCCTGCCGCAGAGCCATAATGACTCCGCCGATCGCGAGGATGGGGGCAGAAACGAACAGCGTGCACGTCATGAGCACGACCATCTGCACCTGCTGCACATCGTTGGTGGAGCGGGTGATGAGCGAGGGCGCGCCGAACTGTGCGACCTCACGCTCCGAGAACGTGCCGACCCTGTCGAACACGGCTCCTCGCAGATCACGGCCAAGACCCATGGCGGCCTTGGCGCCGAAATAGACGGCGGTGACGGCGCATGCCACTTGCAGCAGGGTGACCAGCAGCATCACGCCGCCGAGCCGAAAGATGTAGCCGATGTCGCCCCTGGCGACCCCGTTGTCGATGATGTCGGCGTTAAGACTTGGCAGGTAAAGAGATGCAAGCGACTGGGCCAGCTGGAAAACTACGACCCCGATGAGCAGGGACCGGTGAGGCGCCAAATAGCGACGCAAAATCTTGATGAGCATTGCAATCCTCGACGGAGATGCGCCGGTACCGGCGCCCGGACACCCGCAGAGAACGGATGCTCGACAAGACTATGCGCAGGTCGGCCTCTCTCGGCAGATCTAGCCAGAGACCAACAGATTAGACACGGGTTTTGCACTCCGCAGATCGGTCTCGATAGCGCGGGCGGCATCGCGCAACGGGCCAGCCACGCGAGCCCGAAAGGCCTCGGCCGTGCTCTCGACGGCGTGACCAGAAACGTTAATGGCCGCGATCGTGCGCCCTCGCCCGTCGGTTATCGCTACGGCCATCGACCGAAGCCCCACTTCGAGCTCCTGGTCGATGAAGGCGTAGCCGGAGGCTCGCACCTTCTCCAACTCCCTGGTGAGGGCATCTGCCGAGACGATCGTGGCAGGGGTGCGAGCGGATAGCGACTCCCCCGCGATGCGCTCGGTTGCTTCGGCGACGGGCAGAGCAGCCAGCAGAACGCGTCCCATCGAGGTGGCATAGGCCGGAAAGCGTGTTCCGATGCTGATGGCGACGCTCATGATGCGCTTCGTGGGCACGCGGGCGACATAGACGATGTCGGTGCCGTCGAGCACAGAGGCCGAGGTCGATTCCTGGACCGCGGCCGCAAGCCGCTCCAGGTGCGGCTGGGCGATCTCGGGCAGGCTCAAACCGGAAAGGTAGCTGTAGCCGAGGTCGAGCACTCTCGCCGTGAGAGCAAAGTTTTTGCCGTCAGTGCGCACATATCCGAGCTCGACGAGGGTGTGCAGAAAACGGCGTGCGGTGGCCCGGCTCAGCTCAGTACGCCGGGCCACCTCACTCAAAGTCATTTCGGGGTTCTCTCCGTCGAAGGCACGGATGACGGCGAGACCGCGGGCGAGGGACTGCACCGATGCGCTCGGTGCCTCCCTGCCTGCGGTGCCATCATCCATCGACGAGTTCCCCTCCACGGCGGTGGTGCCTATGCCTCGAGGACTACGGCGAGGCCTTGGCCAACGCCGATGCAGATCGCAGCAACGCCGATTCCTCCGCCGCGGCGACGCAGAGCGTGGGCGAGGTGTCCGATGATGCGGCCGCCGGATGCTCCGAGCGGGTGACCGATCGCGATGGCTCCACCGTCGACGTTGACCTTGTCGGGGTCAAGCTCGGGCCACAGCTTGAGGCAGGCCAGGCTCTGCGCGGCGAAAGCCTCGTTGAGCTCGACCAGGTCGACGTCTGCCCAGGTGCGACCGGCGCGGGCGAGAGCCCGGTTGGCCGCCTCGACGGGCGCGATTCCGAAGATGTCGGGGTCGTTGGCAAAAACGCCGCGGCCCGTGATGCGCGCCAAAGGCTCGACTCCGGGGACCGCATTTTCGCCGCCGATGAGCACAGCGGATGCGCCGTCATTGAGCGGCGAGGAGTTGCCTGCGGTTACCGTGCCATTCTCCTTGCGGAAGGCAGGCTTGAGACCAGCGAGCGCCTCGACCGACGAGTCGGCGCGGATGCCCTCATCGCGAACGAGATCGACTCCGGGCACCGGCACGACCTCTGCATAACGGCCAGCATCCCAGGCGGCTGCGGCGTTGCGGTGGCTGCGCACAGCAAACTCGTCCTGTTCCTCGCGCGAAATGTCGTAGCGCTCCGCGAGGATCTCGGCGGTCTCGCCCAGCGATACCGTCCACTGCTTCGGCATCTTGGGGTTGACGAGGCGCCAGCCGAGCGTGGTGGAAACGAGAGTCTCGTTGCCAGCAGGGAAGGTGCGCGAAGGCTTGGGCAGCACCCACGGCGCCCGGCTCATCGACTCGACACCGCCGGCGAGCACGAGGTCGGCGTCCCCTACCTCGACGGCGCGGCTGGCCTGGATAACGGCATCGACTCCCGAACCGCAGAGGCGGTTAATTGTCGTGCCAGAAACCGAGGTCGGGAACCCGGCCAGCAGCGCCGACATCCTGGCGACATTACGGTTTTCTTCGCCGGCACCGTTGGCGTTGCCGAACACGATGTCATCGATCTTTGCGGCGTCGATGCCATTGCGCTCAACGATCGACGACATGACGACGGCGCCAAGGTCGTCGGGGCGCACCTCGGCAAGGGACTTGCCGTAGCGGCCGAACGGCGTGCGGACCGCGTCGTAAACGTAGCTGTTACCCATCAGCGTGCATCCTTCAGTTCGAGTCCGGTGAGCTCCCGGAGCTCGTCGATTGTGGTGTCACCGAAGGTCTCGATGACGCTCGCACCCTCCGCGCCCAGGGCGAAGACGGCACGGTCAGTGTAAAGCCGGGTGACGCATCCGATGCCCGTAACCGGGTAGGTGAGCTCCTTGACGAGCTTGGAGGTGCCCGTCTTGGTCGTCAGCTCCATGAGCACGTAGACATCCTTCGCGCCGGTGGCCAGATCCATTGCTCCACCAACGGCCGGAATGGCGTCGGGAGCACCCGTGTGCCAGTTGGCGAGATCGCCCGTCTCCGACACCTGGAACGCGCCGAGAACGCACACGTCGAGGTGGCCCCCGCGCATCATCGCAAACGAGTCCGCGTGATGAAAGAAGCTTGACCCCGCCAGCTCGGTTACGGGGATCTTGCCCGCGTTCATGAGGTCCTGGTCGATCTCGTCGCCCACGGCGGCCGGTCCCATCCCGAGCATGCCGTTTTCGGTATGCAGAATGACCTCGCGGTCACTCGGAAGGTAGTCGGAGATCTTCGTGGGCAGGCCGATTCCGAGGTTCACATAGGCGCCCTCTGGGATATCGCGGGCAACGCGCTCCGCCATCTGGTCGCGATTCAATCCGCTCACTGGGCTGCTCCTTCTGAAACGGCGGCATTCGACTCGATCTGCACGAGTCGCTTGACGAAGATGCCGGGGGTGACCACGGCCTCGGGGTCGAGCTGGCCGAGCTCGACGATGCGGTCGACCTGCACAATGCTGAGCTTGGCGGCCGTGGCCATGATGGGCCCAAAGTTGCGCGCCGTCTTGCGGTAGATGAGGTTGCCCCACCGGTCGCCGGCGACCGCCTTGATGAGGGCGACATCGGCGTGGATGGGCGCCTCAAGCACATAGTTGCGGCCGTCGATGACGCGCGTTTCTTTGCCTTCGGCCAGGGTTGTTCCAAAGCCGGTCGGCGTGAAGAACCCTCCGATGCCGGCACCAGCGGCACGGATGCGCTCGGCGAGATTACCCTGGGGAACAAGCTCAAGCTCGAGCTTGCCTGCGCGGTAGAGCTCGTCGAACACGTGCGAATCGGACTGGCGCGGGAACGAGCAGATGACCTTGCGAACACGACCGGAGGCGAGCAGGGCAGCGATGCCCGTGTCGCCGTTACCAGCGTTGTTGCTGATGATGGTGAGGTCGGTGGCCGACGACGACTCAAGGAGCGCATCGATAAGTTCGACCGGCTGCCCGGCGACGCCGAAGCCTCCGATCATGACGGACGAGCCGTCCTGGATGCCCGCAACGGCCTCAGCCGTGCTGGCGACAATTTTCGAGATCATCTGTGCGTAGTGCTCCTTCGTGGTGCGGTGCCGACGGCCTGGGTCGCCAGGGCTGAGATAGGACGTGCGTTCGCATGGCGAACAAGCGTTCGCTTTGCAAACATCCTTCTTCGAAGGTACTCACATCCATGACCCGGGTCAACCGAGAAGCGCCCCGGCAGCACAAAACCCGCCCCTCGCGCTGACGCAGGGGGCGGGCTCGGCGTGGGCACGCTAGTCGGTGGGCGGCTCTTCTTCGAAGACAACCTTGACCACGGCGAACGCGGAGTTAGCCGCTGGCACACCGCAGTAGATCGCCGACTGCAGAACAACCTCAACGATCTCGTCTCGCGTAAGGCCATTGCGCTGCGCCGCCCGCAGGTGCATCGCCAACTCGTCATAGTGACCGTGAGCGATGAGCGCGGTCATCGTTGCGACACTGCGCATCTTGCGGTCGAGGCCCGGGCGGGTCCAGATCTCTCCCCACGCATAGCGCGTGATCAGATCCTGATAGTCGGCGGTTGCCGGCACGATTCCATTGGTCGCCCTGTCGACGTGGGTCGCGCCAAGCACCTGCCGGCGCACCGCCATTCCCTCGTCGTAGCTGTCCTGATTGGTGCGCCCTTCGCGTGCCATGTCACTCGCCTTTCGTCGCGTCGGTGTGATGTTTGCCAGAGAAGAAGTCGATGAGCTCGGTCGCAACAACCTGAGGGCTCTCAATCGGGGCCAGATGAGCCACACCCGCGATCTGCACACCACGGCCATGCTGCACATTCTCGGCAACCGAGCGCGCCTCGTCCGTCGCGATTACCGGATCCAGCTCGCCCCACAGAGCAAGAATCGGAACAGAGATCTCGGCTAGCTTCGCGCGGATGTCGCTCACCGCAAGAGCCTCACAGCACAGCGCATAGCTCTCGTCGTCGGCAAAGGCGAGCGCACGGAGCAGCGCGCCTGCGGCATCAGGCTGCGCATCGATAAAGCCGGGCGCAAACCAGCGCTCCGCGGAACCGGCGACGAGTGCCGGAGTTCCCTGCACCCTCACCATCGCAGCGCGATCGCGCCAGGCCTCTTCTGAACCGACCTTGGCCGACGAGCAGATGATCGAAGCACCATCCACAGCATCCGGATGACGCAGCGCAAGCTCAAGCGCAACCTGGCCGCCCAACGAGACTCCGGCATAAAAGAAGTGCTCGAAGCCGGCATCCGCTGCCGTGGCGACAACGGCATCCGCAAGCTCCGCGACCGTGAACGGCTCCGTGGTCGCCGGGGAATCGCCGTGGCCTGGCAGATCAACGCTCAGGATCGTGAAGTGCTCCTTGAGCAGCGGCACCGCGCGGCTCCACAGAATCGTCGAGGTTCCGAGCGATTGGCCCAGAACAAGCGCGGGACCGCTACTCCCCTCGACACGAACGCCTGTCAGTCGGGGAATGGTCATTACTGCTCCTTGCGTAGTGCTGATCGTGCCGATTCGATGGCTCGATCGATTATGAGGTCGTTGTCGCCTACGTACTGGGCGGGGTCGAGGGAGTCGGCGAGGCTCTGGTCGGAGACGTTGGCTAGTGAAGGTTCCGCCCGCAGCAGCGCGCCGAGGTCGACAGTGGGATCCACCGCCTGAGCGGTGACCAGCTCCTGCAGCCTGTCTCGTCCCACGAGGGGGCCGTACTCGAGCATGAGTCGCTCGCTCACAACGAGCGATCCGCTCATGCCCAGATTGCGGAGCATGGCGGTCGGGAACACGCTCAGGCCGGAGGTGAGCTCGGCCGCGAGCCCTGCGGCACCGCCGACCAGTCTCAGCAACTCGCGAATCGCCTGCCACTCCGCGTGCCACGCCCCATCCGGCCTTTCGTCGACGGCCAGAGCGCTGCGCTGAACCTCCGCGGCGAGGCCCGGCGCCTGACGCGCCGCCGAGTGGATGAGAACGCTCAGCACGGGGTTCTGCTTCTGGGGCATGGCCGACGAGCCACCGCGGCCGGCAGCAGAGGGCTCGCCAAGCTCGCCGAACTCGGGGCGGACCATCACGAGAACATCGACGGCGATCTTGCCGAGCGCACCGCCGACCTGGGCGAGTGCCGATGCCAGTTGCACCACGGCAGATCGCTGCGTTTGCCACGGGATCGACCGCGCGAGACCTAGGCGGTCGGCGACGGCATCCGACACCGCAAGCCCCGTGCCGGTTTCGCCGATAACCGAGTACGACGCGAGCGTGCCGCCTGCGCCGCCCCACTGCAGCGGCAACTCGGCGACGGCACGGTCGAGCGCGACGGAGGCGTGCGCAACGCCGGCAAGCCAGCCGGCGGCCTTGAGCCCGAACGTGCTGGGCACCCCATGCTGCGTCAGGGTGCGGGACACCATCAGGGTTGCGCGGTGCGAGTCCGCAAGAGAGGAGAGAGAGTCGACGACAGAGGCGAGATCGCTGCGTGCCGCCACGAGCGCGCGCTGCGCCACGAGCATGAGGGCGGAGTCGTGAATGTCCTGGCTTGTCGCACCGCGGTGCACCCACACGGCTGCCGCAGCATCCTCGGCAGCAACGGCCGCCCGTAGATCTTTCACCAGCGGGATGATGGGGTTTCCCCCCGACCGCGATCGAGCGGCCAGCGACGCGACATCGATATCGAGGGAGTCAACGACGCGGGCAATGAGCGCTCCCGTGCCGTCCGGCGCAAAGCCGAGTTCCTGCCAGGCATAGGCGAGGGCCACCTCGACGTCGAGCATTGCCGCGACGATCGCGGCATCGGATGTCGCCGCCGCGACAGGTGTGCCAGCCCACTGCGGGGAGAGCAAGCCGACGTCGGCGACATCCGATCCGTTAGTCACGTGTTTTAGTCCTTCTGCCGATGCTCAATGAACACCGTCTCGTTGTCACCCTGCATGTGGATGTCGAAACGGATGTTGCCCTGCTCGTCGCGGGTTGTCATCAGGGTACCGGCGCGGTCACCGAGCGAGGCGAGGAACGCGTCGTCGGCAATGCTGCCAGAAGCCTCCGGCAGGTAAGCCCGGGTGAAAACCCGGTCGAGAAGGCCGCGCGCAAAAACGGTGACCATGAAGAACGGCAGCGCGCCCTCCGCGGTTGCCCCTGGCTCAACGGTCGTGAACGAGAACAGTCCGTTGTCGTCGACCGACGTGCGGCCGAATCCGGTGAAGCTGTAGCCGTCGCGGCGAAGCGAGCCTTCGGCGGTAGGAACACCGCCGTTCTCGTCGGCCTGCCACAGTTCGATCAGGGCATCGGGAATGGGGTTGCCCTGGCCATCGAACAGGTGACCGTAGAACCGGACGGCACCGGGGTGGGTGCGGTCCACGAGGCGCTCGCCGCCCTCAAAGGGAAGGGCGTAACCGAAGAACGGTCCCACCGTCTGGCCAGGTGTAGGAGCAAGCTTGGTCATCAGTGGTCACCCTCCTCGGGCTCAGTCCAGGTGCGCTTTGAGCCGTTGAGAACGATATCCCACTGGTATCCGAGCGCCCACTCCGGCGAGGTCACCGAGTGGTCATACTTTGCGATCAGGCGATCGCGGGCGTCCTGGTCAACGATCGACTGATAGATCGGATCGAGCGCGAACAGCGGGTCATTGGGAAAGTACATCTGGGTCACGATGCGCTGCGTGAACGCGGTGCCGAAGACCGAGAAGTGAATGTGGGCGGGACGCCACGCATTCGTGTGGTTGCGCCACGGGTAGGGCCCTGGCTTGATCGTCTGAAAACGGTAGAAACCGTTCTCGTCGGTGATGGCGCGGCCCGTTCCCGTGAAGTTGGGGTCAAGGGGCGCCGGGTGCTGGTCACGCTTGTGCACGTACCGGCCAGCGGAGTTCGCCTGCCACACCTCAATGAGCTGCCCGGGGACAGGGCGTCCGTCGCCGTCAAGCAGACGACCGGTCACGACCATCCGCTCGCCGAGGGGCTCGCCGTTGTGCTGGATGGTGAGGTCGGATTCGACCCAGGTCACGTCACGGTGGCCAAAGGCGGGCGAGTGGAGCTCGATCGTCTCGGGGTCGGCCAGCGTTGCGCTCTTGGTGGGGCTGCGCAGGATGCTGCTGCGGTAGGGCGCGTAGTCGAGCCGCGCGGCCGTCTCGACGGGAGCGCCTGCGGCGACGCCGTCGCGGTACTCCTGTTCGATGGCCTGCATCTCGTCGTTGATTTCGGCCTGGGTTGCGGTGGTCGCCAGAGGGTCCGTCGCGCGGATCGGCCCCTGGGCGTTGTCATCTGGGGTAGAGGTGGTCTCTGTCACGCGATCAGCGTGGCAGGCCGCCCGTCAGAAACCAATCACTTCTTCTCACTCAGTGGAAAGAAACATTGCTCATGCTTCACCGCCAGCGCACGGCGGTATGGAACAGGTCACGCCAGCGGCGGCGACCCCCGTCCAGGCTGACGCCCAAGGCATCAGAAATTCCGGATGCCGCCTCCTTGAGAAGCGGAACCATCCGTCTCATATCCGCGCGATTCAGATGTGACACCAGGCCAACGGCGGCGTATGGCGGGCCATCAGAGACGAAGATCGGCACCGCAACAGAGGCATTGCCGAGGGTCATCTCCTGGTGGGCCATGCTGAAACCGGAGCGCCGAATCTCTGCGAGTTCCGCCCTCAGCGCCTGCTCGTCAACGCGAGAATGCACAGTCGCCCTTCTCAGCGGGCGAGCGAAAAATGCGTCGAGAAAGTCGTCGTCCTGAAACGCGAGAAGCGACTTTCCTACCCCCGTCGTATGCAGGGGAAGCCGCCCACCCATGCGGCTGATGGTGGGCACGGATCGCTGCCCCACGAGGCGCATGGCATAGAGCGCTTCGCCCTCATCGAGAATCGCGAGATGCACGTTCTCTCCGGACGCCTCATAGAGGCTCAGCAAATACGGCAGCGCGATCTCTCTAAAGCGAAGACTCACCGCCGCTAGCTCGCCGCGTTCCCAGAGGCCCGTGCCGATCGAGTATCGCTGTCCGTCGCGATCGAGCATCCGCTCGGCCACCATCTCGGATGCGATGCGATGCGCGGTCGCAACCGGGAGCCCGGCACGATGGGCCAACTCCGAGATTGTGAGGGAGTCATGGTCCTCGTCAAAGGCATGAAGCACGCGATTGACGCGCGCGATCATCGATTCGCCCCGTGCCTCGGCCATAGGCTAATGCTACCGATCGGGCTTAGACGAGCTGCGCGCCTACCGCGTTGCGCACCACGAGCTCAAGCTCGCCCGGTTTGCCCGGTACCAGTGCGTAGCCGCTGTCCGCCGCCCACTCAAGCAGCGATGCGGCATTCGGATGCTCAATGCCGGACTCGATGACGGCACGGGTGAACTCGCCCTTGCCCTTTTTGTTGAAGTGATTGAGCGCACGGATTCGGCCGGTTCCGTCGTCGGCCACTACCCGCAAATACAACGAATCTGGTCGCGACGGGGCAGGCCCGAGCGCGGAATACGCCTCCGAACGCAGGTCGAGGATGAGCCCGCTCCGTTCGGCGAGAACGGCCGAAATAGGTGCCGCCCAGATCTTCTTGAGCGATAGCCCCGGGAGCTTGGAGTCGTGGGAGAGCCGATAGGCCGGGATCGGATCGAGCGCGCCGACCAGGCCGAACAGCGCCGAGTGCACCGCTACCGTTGCGCCCGCAAACTCACGCTCGGCGGCGGTCAGCGTCTCGGCTCCTAGGCCATCGAACAGCACTCCCGTGAACCGGTCGAGCGATGGCATCAGGGGGGATGACGCGACCACGGTGTTGCGTTCGAGTTCGTCACGCTGGCGGGCGCCCACCTTGAGAGCCGCACCCATTGCGTCGAGGTCGCCGCCAAACTCGCCCAGCGCAGCGAGAACCCGCTCGCGAATGGGCGTCAGGGCGGAGAAACTCAAAAGCCCCGGGTCGAGCCGCGTTCCCTCTACTCCCCCGGCCCGTTTGGACTCGGAGGGAGGCAGGATCAGCAGCATCGACGCCGGGGCGTTTCGAATAGCTAAATTAGGCGTTCGTCAGCGCAGCGTGCCGCGCGACGATCGTGACGGTGTTGTGCTCCACCGAGAGAAACCCCTCAGAAGCATCGGCCGTCACTGAGCTGCCGTCGCCAAGGGTGATGCGCACCTCTCCCGATCCGAGGATCGCGAGCATTGGCGCGTGACCGGGCAGAAGACCGATCTCACCCTCGGTGGTGCGAGCAACCACCATCGTGCCCTCGCCCGACCAGACTTCCTGGTCGGCCGAGACAAGGCTGATGTTGAGCACGGCCATGATTAGCCGTTCTCCTTCTGAATCTTGGCCCACTGCTCTTCGACGTCGGAGATGCCACCGACGTTGAAGAATGCCTGCTCGGCCACGTGGTCGAACTCGCCCTTGGCAATGGCGTCGAACGACTCGATGGTCTCCTTGAGCGGAACCGTCGAACCCTCAACACCGGTGAACTTCTTCGCCATGTAGGTGTTCTGCGACAGGAACTGCTGGATGCGGCGTGCGCGAGCAACGGTGATCTTGTCTTCTTCAGAGAGCTCGTCAACGCCGAGGATCGCGATGATCTCCTGCAGTTCCTTGTTCTTCTGGAGGATCTGCTTGACCGTCGTAGCAACGCGGTAGTGGTCCTCGCCTAGGTAGCGGGGGTCCATGATGCGGCTGGTGGAGGTCAGCGGGTCGATGGCCGGGTACAGACCCTTCGACGCGATCTCACGGCTGAGCTCAGTCGTGGCGTCGAGGTGGGCGAACGTGGTCGCCGGAGCCGGGTCGGTGTAGTCATCGGCAGGCACGTAGATGGCCTGAAGCGACGTGATCGAGTGCCCACGGGTCGAGGTGATGCGCTCCTGGAGGATACCCATCTCGTCGGCCAGGTTGGGCTGGTAACCCACGGCGGACGGCATACGACCCAGAAGCGTCGACACCTCGGAACCGGCCTGGGTAAAGCGGAAGATGTTGTCGATGAAGAGCAGAACGTCCTGCTTCTGCACGTCACGGAAGTACTCCGCCATCGTCAGCGCCGACAGAGCGACGCGAAGACGCGTTCCCGGCGGCTCGTCCATCTGGCCGAAGACAAGGGCTGTCTTGTCAAAGACGCCCGCTTCTTCCATCTCGTGGATGAGGTCGTTGCCCTCACGGGTACGCTCACCAACACCGGCGAATACCGAAACTCCACCGTGGTCCTGCGCAACGCGCTGGATCATCTCCTGGATCAGAACGGTCTTACCAACACCGGCACCACCGAAGAGGCCGATCTTTCCACCCTGCACGTAAGGCGTGAGGAGGTCGATCGACTTGATGCCGGTCTCGAAGAGCTCGGTCTTCGACTCAAGCTGGTCGAAGGCCGGGGGCTTGCGGTGAATCGGCCAACGCTCGGTGATCTCGATCGTCTCGCCGGGAGCTGCGTTCAGCACCTCACCGATGACGTTGAAGACCTTGCCCTTGGTGACGTCACCGACGGGAACCGAGATAGCGGCACCGGTGTCGCGCACCTCCTGGCCACGAACGAGTCCGTCGGTCGGGTTCAGCGCGATGGCGCGGATGAGGTCGTCGCCGAGGTGCTGAGCAACCTCAAGCGTGATCTCGTGTGCCTCGCCGGCCATCGTGACCGTGGTCTTGAGGGCGTTGTAGATGCCGGGAATCGAGTCGTGAGGGAACTCGATGTCGACGACCGGGCCGGTAACGCGGGCTACGCGTCCGACACCAGCCGAGGCGACCGGAACAAGCGCGGCAGAAGCCTTCTTGGACGCGGCCGGCTTCTTGGCTGCTGGCTTCTTTGAAGCGGGGGCTGTAGTAGTCATTGCTTCCCTGTTCTCTCTTACTTCGAACCCGATAGGGCGTCGGCGCCGCCCACGATCTCGGAAATCTGCTGGGTAATTTCAGACTGGCGGGCGTTGTTGGCCAGTCGCGTGTAGTCCTTGATGAGGTTGTCGGCGTTGTCGCTTGCCGACTTCATCGCCTTCTGAGTTGCAGCGTGCTTGGCCGTGGCCGACTGCAGCATCGCGTTGAAGATCCGGCTCTCGATGTAGACGGGCAGGAGGCCGTCGAGCACATCGCCGACCTCAGGCTCGAACTCGTAGAGCGGGAATACTTCGCCCTCGGTCGGCTCCTCGACACCCTCGACAACTTCGAGGGGAAGCAGACGCACAACCTCTGGAGTCTGGGTGAGCATGCTGACGAAGCGGTTGAAGACGATGTGGATCTCGTCCACGCCACCCTCAGATGCCGGGGCGACAAAGGCCTCGACCAGTGCGTCACCGATCTCGCGGGCAGTGTCGAACACGGGGTTGTCGGTTTCGCCAACCCAGCTGCGCGCAAAGGCCCGCTTGCGGAACGCGAAGTACCCAACGGACTTGCGCCCGACGAGGTAGTAGACAACGTCCTTGCCCTGGCTGCGCAGAAGCGAAGCCAGTTCCTCGGCCTCGCGGAGCACGTTCGAGTTGAACGCACCCGCGAGTCCGCGGTCCGAGGAGAAGATGACGACCGCTGCGCGCTCGACCTTCTCAGGCTCGGTGGTGAGGATGTGGTCGACATTCGAGAACGTGGCGACCGCCGATACCGCACGCGTAATTGCTCGCGAATACGGAGCCGATGCGGCCATCCGCGCCTGCGCCTTGGCAATACGCGAGGCGGCGATCAGCTCCATGGCTCGAGTGATCTTCTTGGTCGTCTGAGCAGATTTAATCTTCTGCCGGTAGACCCGAAGTTGCGCTCCCATGTATCTCTCTCTGTCCTAGTTCGGTGAAGGTCGCCGTTAGCGCTTCTGCTTGACGATCTTTTCCTGGTTGACGTCCTCAGCCTCAAGCTCAGTGAACTCTTCGCGGCCAGCGGAGATGAGCGGCTTGCCCTCACCCGTCTGGAACTCGAGCTTGAACTTGTCGACTGCCGCAGCGAGATCCGCAGCGGTGTTGTCGTCCAGAACGTTGGTGTCGCGAAGCGTGTCGAGAACCTTGGTGTTGCGACCGAGGTAGTCGAGCAGCTCGCGCTCGAAGCGGAGGATGTCCTCTACAGGGACCTCGTCGAGCTTGCCGTTGGTGCCGGCCCAAATCGATACGACCTGGTCCTCGACGGGGTACGGCGAGTACTGCGGCTGACGCAGCAGCTCGGTGAGGCGCTCACCGCGGGCCAGCTGACGACGGCTCGCAGCATCCAGGTCAGACGCAAACAGCGCGAATGCCTGGAGCGAGCGGTACTGGGCAAGCTCAAGCTTGAGCGTTCCCGATACCTTCTTGATGGACTTGACCTGAGCGTCGCCACCGACTCGCGAAACCGAGATTCCCACGTCGACCGCAGGACGCTGGTTGGCGTTGAAGAGGTCGGACTGGAGGAAGATCTGGCCGTCGGTGATGGAGATCACGTTGGTCGGGATGTAGGCAGAAACGTCGTTTGCCTTGGTCTCGATGATCGGAAGACCGGTCATCGAGCCTGCGCCCAGCTCGTCGGAGAGCTTGGCACAACGCTCCAGCAGACGGGAGTGTAGGTAGAACACGTCACCGGGGTAAGCCTCGCGTCCCGGCGGGCGACGCAGAAGAAGCGAAACAGCACGGTAGGCCTCGGCCTGCTTCGACAGGTCATCGAAGATGATGAGCACGTGCTTGCCGCCGTACATCCAGTGCTGGCCGATGGCCGAACCGGTGTAGGGAGCAAGGTACTTGAAGCCAGCGGGGTCAGACGCGGGAGACGCAACGATTGTCGTGTACTCAAGCGCGCCAGCCTCTTCGAGCGCGCCCTTGACGGCGGCGATCGTTGAGCCCTTCTGGCCGATGGCAACGTAGATGCAGCGAACCTGCTTGTTGACGTCGCCGGACTCCCAGTTGGCCTTCTGGTTGATGATCGTGTCGATCGCGATGGCCGTCTTACCGGTCTGGCGGTCGCCGATGATGAGCTGACGCTGGCCGCGGCCGATCGGGATCATGGCGTCGATCGCCTTGATTCCAGTCTGCATGGGCTCGTGGACCGACTTGCGGGCCATAACGCCAGGAGCCTGAAGCTCGAGTGCGCGGCGGGCCTCAGAGGCGATCTCGCCGAGACCATCGATGGGGTTACCCAGCGGGTCGACAACGCGGCCGAGGTAGCCATCACCGACGGGAACAGAAAGGACCTCACCGGTGCGGGTCACCTCCTGGCCAGCCTCGATGCCGCTGAACTCACCGAGCACAACAACACCGATTTCGCTCTCGTCGAGGTTGAGCGCGAGGCCCAGGGTGCCGTCCGCGAACTTGATGAGCTCGTTGGCCATGACTCCGGGGAGCCCTTCGACGTGAGCGATGCCGTCAGCGGCATCCACGACGTGGCCGACCTCGGTGGTCGATGCCTGCGTTGGGTCGTAGGACTTGACGAAATCCTTGAGGGCGTCGCGGATTTCATCCGGGCTGATCGTTACGTCTGCCATTTACGTTTCCTTGTCTTCTCGGCACCTTGCGGTGCCGTTGGCTTGAATGCCGGGTCAGCCGGCGAGTTGCAGTCTGAGGTCGGCGATGCGCGATGCAACACTGCCGTCGATGATGTCGTTGCCGATGGCAACGCGAACTCCACCGACAAGGGCAGGGTCGACCACGAGGTTCAGCGTGACAGCGCGGCCGTAGCGGACCGTGAGGGCCTTCTGCAGCTTGGTGCGCTGTCGGGCGCCGAGCGGCGCCGCCGTCGTAACGGTGGCGATAGCCGAGCCCTTCTGGTCTGCGATAGTCGAGGTGGACTCGGTGATCAGCTGACCGATGCGGCGGCCGCGAGGCTGCTGCACCAGGTGGCGAACGACTGCAAGCGTCTCCGCAGAAACCCTCCCGGTGAGAAGCGAGTCGACGAGCTCAGCCTTGGCCTCTGGCTTGCCGAGCTTGCTGCCGATCGCTAGTTCAAGCTCGGGGTTAGCAGCGACAACGTCGGCGAAGGAGAACAACTCCCCCTCGATGTCGACCGTTGAGGGCGCCGCGGAGGCGACCGCACGAAGGCCGAGATCTTCGATTCCCGCGAGAAGGTCGTCGACCGACGACCACCGTGCAGAAACAACGGTGCCGAGCAGAGCCATAGCGTCTGCACTCAACGATGAACGAAAGACTGCCTTGAGGGCAGCGACCTTCTCATCGGGTGAGCCAGAAGCATCGGCCACGAGCGTGCGCAGCTGAAGCGAGCTTCCGATCACACGACCCGCGGAGAAGAGATCCTCCGCGAGGCCGAGTGTGACCTTCGTTACGCCAGCAAGCGCCGCGCGCGATGTCGCGGTAGCTTCACGTGTCGCTGAACCCATTTACTTTCCTGCGCTCTGTGCTTCGGAAGCCTCGAGGTCGGCAAGGAAGCTGTCGACGAGTGCCGATGCCTTCTTGTCGTCACTCAGGCTCTGGCCGATGACACCCGACGCGAGGTCGAGTGCAAGCGAGCCAACTTCGCTACGAAGCGAAACGAGAGCGGCCTGGCGCTCTGCCTCGATCTGAGCGGAAGCGTTGGATGTGATCCTTGCGGCCTCGGCCGTGGCCTGCTCCTTGAGCTCGCTGAGGATCTTGGTGCCGTCGAGACGGGCCTGCTCACGAATCTTGCCAGCTTCGGCGCGAGCTTCTGCGAGCATCTCGTTGTACTTCTCGAGCTGCGCGCTGGCCTCTGCCTGTGCTGCCTCGGCCTTCGCGATGCCACCCTCGATGACCGCAGTGCGCTCGTCGAGCATGGTCGTGACCTTAGGAAGAACAACCTTCCAGAAGACCAGCAGGATGACGACGAAGCATACGGCAGACCAGACGATGTCGTAGGTCGCCGGAATCAGCGGATTAGGCGTTGCCTCCTCCGCGGCGATTACCAGTGCGTCAAGCATTGAGATTCCTTAGGAGGTGAAGATGAAGTACGTCGCGATACCGATGAACGCGAGGGCCTCGGTGAAGGCGATACCGATGTACATGAGTACCTGGAGCTTGCCCTGCAGCTCAGGCTGGCGTGCGACCGACTCGATGGTCTTGCCGACGACGATACCTACGCCGATGGCCGGGCCGATCGCGGCGAGGCCATAGCCCACGGTCGCGATGTTTCCGCTGAGTTCAGCAACGGTTGTTACGTCCACGTTGTGTTTTCCTTCCATGAGGTGAACCGGGCGGTCGCCCGATCCCTTGGTGCGTAGTCAGTGGTGCTTAGTGCTCGTCCGCCAGCGCGAGCTGGATATAGACGGCGGTCAGGATCGTGAAGACATAGGCCTGCAGGATCGCAACCAGGATTTCGAAGAACGAGAAGGCCAACCCGAATGCGAGGGTTCCTACACCGAAGAGCGGGAACAGGCCCTGCGTCGAGAAGAAGAAGAACTGAGTTGCCGCAAAGAAGAGCACGAGCAGAAGGTGGCCGACGACCATGTTCATCATGAGTCGCAGCGTGTGCGTCACAGGGCGAACGATGAAGGTCGAGACGAGCTCGATCGGCGTCACGATGATGTAGAGCACCGGGGGAACTCCGGGCGGGAACAACGAGTTGCGCAGGAACTTGCCGGGGTGCTTCTTGAGACCCGCGTAGATCCACGTGACGTAGGCCACAAGGGCGAGCACGAGGGGAACACCGATCACGGATGTTCCTGCGATGTTGAGACCCGGCACGATTCCCGTGATGTTCATCGCCAAGATCATGAAGAAGAACGTCGTGAGAATAGGAAGGAAGCGCTTGCCGTCCTTCTTGCCGAGGAGATCCTCAGCGATACCGACGCGAACGAAGTCGAGTCCGTATTCGATGAGGCCCTGGCCGCGACCTGGGACGAGCCTCAGGTTGCGGGTGCCAAGCCAAAAGACCAGAACGATGAGCAACGTCATGAGGACGCGAATCATCATGATGCGGTTCATGGCGAACGGCGTGCCCTCGAAGAGGACGATGTCGGGGAAGAACTCCATGATCGAGGGACCGTGGAATCCACCATCGTCCCCGGAGCCGCCTGTGGCGAACGGGATGAACCTTGTCAGAGCGTTTACTAGCAGCTCTATCTCCAGAATCCGGGCGTCAGGAAACGCGGTGACGAAAGGGGGGGGTTGTTCGAAATCACTCTACCAATAGATGGAGGCATGAGAGTACACTCACCGACCTTCTGGCCCCTCAGATTGCTCTCCTGGCAACGAAACATCGCTGACATAGGGCATCCGGGACTTTGCAATAACGACAACATCGACCACGAGCGTGCCCAGGACTGCGACAACGAGGCTCAAGAAGAGAACCTGGGTGTTGATCCAGGGCTGGTCCCTGAGTACGAATATCAGCACCAAGAAAATTACGAACTTGAGCAGCCATGCACCCATGACGATTGCGAAAAAGACGACCATCTCGTAACGCGTGGCGATGATGATGCTGAGGGACGTGATGCCGAGGAATACCATGGCGATTCCGGCACCGGCGATGGCGCTGATGACGCCGGGCGTTCCTGCGACGAGATAACCGATCACGGAGCCCACGACAGCGATCGCCGCAGCGAGGACGACGCCGGAGACGAGGGCGCGTTTCAGAACGGGAACAGAACTACTCATGGTGCTTCCTTAGGACGGAGGGCGGCATCCACAGTTGCTGGATCGCCGGGCTCCCTAACGTTGGACGCCTCGTCAAGAGGATCGAGGCGCGGGTCGATCACGGAGTCAGACCCCGGCTTAGCTAGCTGCACGCGCGCTTCTATGCGCTTGCGACGGGTGAGAGGCGCCAGCGTGAACCAGGCGCTCAGGACAAAGCCCAGCGAAACAAAGGCGATCGCGACCCATGCCGGAACGAGCATGAACAGCAGGCAGCCGATTGCAACGACGGCGGTCCACGAATAGAAGATCAACACGGCATGAAAATGCGAGTGCCCCATGTCGAGCAATCGGTGGTGAAGATGCTGCCGGTCAGCGGAGAACGGCGATTTGCCGGCGCGGAGGCGTCGGAAGACAGCAAGGGCGAAATCGAGCAGCGGCACGATGAGAATCGCGAAGGGCAGCAGGATCGGGATAAAGGCCGGCAGCAGTTGGCGCCCCGAGGCGAGCGCACCCGGGTCGACCTGGCCGGTGACCGAGATGGCCGACGCCGCCATCAGTAGGCCCACGAGGAGCGCGCCGGAATCGCCCATGAACATCTTGGCCGGGTGCCAGTTGAGCGGCAGAAAACCGATGCATGCGCCGGCAAGCACCGCGGTGATGAGCGAGGCGAGGTTGAAGTACTCCGACTCCCCCACGCCGTTGGAGAGGATGTACGTGTAGATAAAGAACACGCTGCTGGCGATGAGCGCGACCCCGGCCACGAGGCCATCGAGTCCGTCGATAAAGTTGACGGCGTTCATCACGAGCACCACGGCGAGCACCGTGATCACGAGGCCCGTGACGGGAGGGATGATGGTGATTCCGCCGATCGGCACGGTGACAAGTTGCACGCCCTGCCAGACCAGCAGTCCTGCCGCCAGGATCTGGCCGGTGAGCTTGGTCATCCAGTCGAGATCCCAGATGTCGTCGGCGACACCGAGCGCCACGATTACGAAAGCTGCCCCGAGAAGGGCTAGCACCGGTCTCGGGTTGGCGAAAATCAGGTGAAAACGATCGAGCTGCGATGCGACAGCAAAGGCGACAATGACGCCGAAGAACATCGCAATGCCGCCAAGGCGAGGCGTCGGCGTGGTGTGCACGTCACGCTCCCGGATGCCGGGATACAGCTTGAAACGATGGCTCAGTTTAAGAATGATGAACGAGAGCACGAAGGTGACGAGGGCAGAGACGCCGCCGACGAGCACATAGAAAACAATTCTCATGCGGTTGCGCCATCCGCCGGGGTCGAATCATCCGACACCGCCGCGATAGCCGCATAGATCGCTTCGTCGGAGATGGCTCCGTGGCGAACGATGCGAATCTCTCCCCCAGAACCGAGTGCCGTTGCATCGACGATCGTGGAACTCGCGGTTCCTCCGACTCCCCCGTCGAGATAGACCTCGACAGAATCGCCGAGCATGTCGCGCGCCTCGCTCACCGTCACGGCGGCGGGCTGTCCCGTGAGATTGGCCGATGACACGGCCAGAGGTCCCGTCTCGGCCAGCAGCTCTAGAGCGACACGATCGGCAGGCATTCGCAGGGCGACTGTTCCTGCCGTATCGCCGAGATCCCATTGCAAGGACTCCCGAGCCGGAAGAATCACGGTGAGGGCTCCGGGCCAAAACTCATCGACGAGCGCTCGCACCTCGTCGGGGACGTCCTCAGCGAGAGCATCGAGCGTTGCAAGACTGGGAATAAGCACGGGTGGCGGCGACTGCCGGCCCCGGCCTTTGGCATCCAACAGCCGCTGCACCGCTGCAGGGTTGAACGCATCGGCAGCGACGCCGTAGACGGTGTCGGTGGGCATGACAACGAGAGCGCCGCGAGAGATGGCCTTGCGCGCGAGTCGCATGCCGCTGAGGAGCTCTGTGGGATCGGAGCAATCGTGAATGGTCGCCATATCGCCGCCAATCCTACCCGTCGGCGCTCGACAGAAGCCGGGAGGGCACGGCAGATAGCGGCATCGAGTTGATCACAACTGGACGGGCGGGTGCGAGCGGCTACCGCAGCGCCGTTGTCGCGCGGTCACGGCCGAGCAGGTCGGGATGCGTCGAGATCGCCGACCAGCCATCGGCCCTCAGCAGCCCGCCGATCGCTGCCGCCTGCTCCTCGCCATGCTCGATCACAAGAACGCCACCGGCGTGCAGCAAGCGAAGGCCCGTCTTCGATACCGCGTGAACAGCATCCAAACCGTCCTCGCCGCCATACAGGGCATGCGGCGGGTCGAAGAGGTGCACCTCGGGGTCGCGGGGAACCGCAGCGGCAGGAATGTAGGGAGGGTTAGAGATCACAACGTCGACTATTCCGTCGAGGTCGGGGAATGCATGGGCCAGGTCTACGAACTCCAGAACAGCATTGGTCGCGCCGCTCTCATCGAAGTTGCGCCGGGTCCACGGAAACGCATCTGGCGAGTTTTCGGCCGCAAAGATTCTCGCGCGGGGAACCTCTGTAGCCATCGCCAAAGCAATAGCTCCTGAGCCGGAGCCCAGGTCGACGCCAATGGGACTGGGAACGGCAGACGTGTTCAGCGCATCGATCGCATACTGCACCACAAGTTCCGTCTCCGGCCGGGGCACGAAGACCCCAGGGCCGACGGCAAGCTCGAGGGATCTGAACGGAGCACGGCCGGTGATGTGCTGAAGCGGCTCACGGGCGGCCCGACGAGAAACGGCCGCGGTGATGGCTGCGACATTCTGTTCGTCGATATCGACACCCATGACGACCTTCGCCTGCACCTGCCCCCTGCTGAGGCCCAGAACGTGGCCGATCAGCAGCTCGGCGTCCACCTCGGCAGAGGGGATGCCGGCTGCCGCGAGATCGGCTACCGCCTGGCGCCGAATGTCGGCGAGAGAAGCTGACACGCTATGCCTGGTCGCCAATGTCGGCGAGCCTGGCCTCCTCATCCGCCTGGATGCAGGATTCGATGACCGGCCCCAGTGAGCCGTTCATGACCTGGTCAAGGTTGTAGGCCTTGTATCCAGTGCGGTGATCGGCAATGCGGTTCTCGGGAAAGTTGTACGTGCGGATGCGCTCGGAGCGGTCCATCGTGCGGATCTGCGTCTTGCGAGCAGCGCTATCGAGAGCGGCCTGTTCCTCCTGCTGGCGAGCCAGGATGCGGGCACGCAGCACGCGCATCCCCGCCTCGCGGTTCTGCAGCTGGCTCTTCTCGTTCTGCATCGACACCACGATGCCCGTGGGAAGGTGCGTGATGCGCACGGCGGAGTCGGTGGTGTTAACCGACTGGCCACCTGGCCCGCTCGAGCGGTACACGTCGATCTTGAGATCGTTCTGGCTGATCTCCACCTCTTCGGGCTCGTCAACCTCGGGGAACACCAGCACGCCGGTTGTCGACGTGTGGATGCGGCCCTGCGACTCCGTTGCCGGAACCCGCTGCACACGGTGAACGCCACCCTCGTACTTGAGGTGGGCCCACACGCCCTGCGACGGGTCCGTTGCGTTGGACTTGATCGCCAGCTGGACATCCTTATACCCACCGAGATCGCTCTCGGTTCGGTCGAGGAGCTCGGTCTTCCAGCCCTTCGACTCGGCGTAGTGCATGTACATGCGCAGCAGATCGGCGGCGAAGAGAGCGCTTTCGGCGCCTCCTTCTCCACCCTTGATCTCCATGATCACGTCGCGCCCATCGTCGGGGTCGCGCGGGATCAGCAGACGCCGAAGCTTCTCCTGAGTAGTGGCGACGCTCTCCTCAAGGCTAGGAATCTCCTCGGCGAAGGTTTCGTCCTCTTTGGCGAGCTCGCGAGCTGCCGCGAGGTCGTCCGTAGCCTCAAGCCAATGCTCGTGCGCAGCCTTGATCTGGCTGAGCTCGGCATAGCGTCGGTTAATCTTCTTGGCTCTGGCCGCATCCGCGTGAACGGCGGGATCAGACAGTTGCTTCTGCAGATCCTCATGCTCGGCCAGCAGCACCGCTACTGACTCGAACATGACTAGTCCTTCTCGGTCTTGCCGGCGGCGGTCGGGAGCGACTTCTGAATCTGCATGAGGAACTCGACGTTAGACGTCGTCTCCTTGAGCTTGCCCAGAACGATCTCGAGGGCCTGCTGCGTGTCGACACCCGCAAGGGCGCGACGCAGCTTCCAGGTGACCTTGACCTCGTCGACGCCCATGAGCATCTCCTCGCGGCGCGTGCCGGAGGCGTTGACGTCAACCGCAGGGAAGATGCGCTTGTCAGCAAGCTGACGCGACAGGCGCAGCTCCATGTTGCCGGTGCCCTTGAACTCCTCGAAGATGACCTCGTCCATCTTGGAACCGGTCTCGACGAGCGCGGTTGCCAGGATGGTCAGCGAGCCGCCGTCCTCAATATTGCGAGCGGCGCCGAAGAAACGCTTGGGCGGGTAGAGCGCCGACGAGTCGACACCACCGGAGAGGATGCGACCGGATGCCGGGGCAGCCAGGTTGTAGGCACGGCCGAGGCGCGTGATCGAGTCGAGCAGCACGACGACGTCGTGGCCGAGCTCGACGAGGCGCTTGGCGCGCTCGATGGCGAGTTCGGCAACCGTCGTGTGGTCTTCGGCGGGGCGGTCGAAGGTGGAGGCGATGACCTCACCCTTGACGGTGCGCTGCATGTCGGTGACCTCTTCAGGCCGCTCGTCGACGAGAACGACCATGAGGTGAACCTCGGGGTTGTTCTTGGCGATCGCGTTGGCGATGGCCTGGAGTACGAGCGTCTTGCCGGCCTTGGGCGGCGAGACGATGAGGCCGCGCTGGCCCTTGCCGATGGGCGACACGAGGTCGATGATGCGGGTCGTCAGCTTCTGCGGCTCCGTCTCAAGGCGCAGGCGCTCCGAGGGGTAGAGCGGGGTCAGCTTGCCGAACTCGACGCGGTCGCCAGCCTGCTCCACCGGGAGGCCGTTGATCGTGTCGATCTTGACGATCGCGTTGTACTTCTGGC
The DNA here is from genome assembly GCF_003065485.1 of Salinibacterium hongtaonis. Lineage (GTDB taxonomy): Bacteria > Actinomycetota > Actinomycetes > Actinomycetales > Microbacteriaceae > Homoserinimonas > Homoserinimonas hongtaonis. The sequence continues at coordinate 811,058 of NZ_CP026951.1, read as the reverse complement.
GACCACCCTGGTTGTCACCATCACGCGGCTGACGGATGGCGCCAACGACGGCGTCACCCTTGCGCAGGTTGTACTTCTTGACCTGGCCGAGCGAGACGTAAACATCGTTGTTGCCGGGGAGGTATCCGGTCGTGCGCACGAAGGCATAGTTGTCGAGAACGTCGAGGATGCCGGCGACGGGGATGAGTACGTCGTCGTCGCTGATCTCGGGCTCGAAGTCATCGTTGCCGCCGCCGCGACGCTTGCGGTCACGGTAACGACCGCGGCCTCCGCGCTCATCGTCGTGCTGGCGCTCCTGCTGCTGACGCTCGGTCTGCTGGCGGTCGCCCTGCTGGCGGTCCTGCTGCTGACGGCGCTGGCCGCGGTCATCCTGACCGTTGTCGTCACGGTCGTTCTGGTCGCCGCGCTGGTTGCCCTTCTGGGCGTCGCGCTGACCATCACGCTGGTTGTCGCGGTTCTCACGGTTGTCGCGGTCACGGTCGCGGTCACGGTCGCGGTTTTCGCCACGCTGGGAGTCGTTCTTCTCGCCCTTGCGGTTGCGGTTGCGGTTGCGGCTGCGCTGCGGGCGCTCCGAGTTCTCGTCGTCATCACCGGAGTCGGCGCTGTCGTCACCTGAGCCAGAGGTCGTGTCGATCTCTGCCTTGTCGTTTGCCTTGTCGTTCTGGTCGGCGTTCTCCCCCCGGGCGGGACGACGTCCACGGCCACGGGCAGGCGCCTCGGTCTCGGCGGTCTCAGAGGCGGCCGGAGCGGACTCTGCACCGGCGGGCTGTGCAGCGGCGGGCTCTGCTGCCACGGTGTCAACACCGGACTCGGCACCATTGGCGTGCTCAGCGGCCACCTTGGGTGCGGTGCGCTTGCGGGCGGGAGCCTTGCGGGCGGGCTTCTCTGCCTCGGCCGCGGCATTCTCAACCGCTGTGTCTGCAGCGGCCGCGGGAGCGGCCTGCTCGACGGGTGCTGCCTTCTCGGCGGGCGCGGCCTTTTCGGCAGGCGCTGCCTTTTCGGCAGGCGCGGAGGTCGTCGTGATGACGCCCCCCGTTGCCGTTGCCCGGCGTGGGGCACGCTTGCGCGGCGCGGTTGCTACGGCCTCTGCCGGAGCATCCTGAGCCGCCGTCTGCACGGGAGCAGACGCGGTCTGCGCAGGCGCTGCCTGGTCGGATGATGAAGTGTTCTGGGTCTCGTTGATTGCGTCCACGAGGGCTCCTTTACGAAGTTTGGTAACGCCGGTAATGCCGAGCGACGCCGCGAGAGCCTGGAGCTCGGGAAGGCGCATGGCTGCCAGATCGGCGGGACGGACTGTGTGATCAGTCACTAAGAGGGTTCCTTTCCCCTGTCAGACACCGAAGTCGGGAATCGCATACGGCGGGTCTGAGGAGAGCTTGTCGCACCACGACCCGGGGCCTGAACGGAGCGCAGGCCGAGACGGGGGCGAAGAGATGCTGGTGATGGTGCAACCCGTGGCACGAACAAGATCGCTCGCGCGTAGCAAAACCTAAGATTTCGCCGGGTGCACGTTCACTGTAGCACCTTTGAAGTCGACGGCGAGCATGAGCGCCTGCCACGGCGAGCCGCCATGATTGGCCACTACCTGCGCTGCTTCGAGGCGTTGAGCGGGGTCACTGCAGAGCACGAGCACAGAGGGCCCTGCGCCAGAAACCACGGCAGCAAGACCGTGCGATCGAAGCTCCTCCACGAGGCCGACCGTCTCGGGCATCGCGCTCGCGCGGTAGCTCTGGTGAAGCTTGTCTTCTGTCGCGTCGTGCAGAAGCTCAGGGCTCTGGATGAGCGCGGCGATCAGCAGAGCTGAGCGCGAAACGTTGAACGCGGCATCCTCGTGAGGAACCGTGACGGGCCTCAAGCTGCGGGCGAGCTCGGTTGACATCGTCTTTTCGGGAACACAGATAAGAGGAGAGACCCCCCTGTGCACCATGAGCTTCTTGTGCTGCGGCCCCTTGTCGGAGGTCCAGGCGATTGTTAGCCCGCCAAAAAGCGCAGGGGCAACATTGTCGGGATGCCCCTCCAACTCAGAGGCCAGCGCGAGAAGCGCATTCGAGTCGATGTCGACGATGCCGTCGAGCAGACCCTTTGCCGCCATGATGCCGGCGACGATCGCCGCACCGGATGACCCGAGCCCTCGGCCGTGCGGGATGCGGTTGTGAGCCACAAGGTCGAGACCCGGCAGTTGCACGCCGTAGCGCTCAAAGGTGAAGGCAATCGTGCGCACAACCAGGTTGTGCTCGTCGGTGGGGACCTCGCCCTCCCCCACACCGTGAATCTCTACCCGGGCGCCGGGCCGCTCACTCGTGGTGACCTCAAGGTCGTCATAGAGCGAGAGAGCGAGGCCGAGCGTGTCGAATCCCGGCCCGAGGTTGGCACTCGTGGCAGGAACCCTAACCGAGACCGACCTGCCGGTCGGGGCAGCAGTCGCGGTCATGCCGTCGCTTTCGCCAATCCGAGTACCCCAGCGATCTCCGCGGTGTCGACGGGGACAACCGTGGGCTGAACGTCGGAACCATCGGCGGCGCGAAGAGCCCACTGGGGGTCCTTGAGGCCGTGGCCGGTGACGGTGAGAACGACGGTGGCGCCGGCGGGAATCTGCCCAGCATCCGCGCGCTCGAGCAGCCCTGCAACGCTGATGGCCGACGCGGGCTCGACGAAGATGCCGACCTCTGCCGAAAGGATGCGGTGCGCCTCGAGGATCTTGTCGTCGGAGATCGCGCCGAAGTATCCGTTGCTCGTCTCGCGGGCAGCAATGGCGAGCTCCCACGATGCGGGGTTGCCGATGCGGATCGCGCTGGCGATCGTGTCGGGGTTCTTGACGACGTGGCCCGTCACGATCGGAGCGCTTCCCGCGGCCTGGAAGCCGAACATGCGGGGAAGCTTGGTGGAGACTCCGCGCTCAAGCTCCTCGCTGTAACCGCGGAAGTACGCGGTGTAGTTGCCGGCGTTACCCACGGGGATGAAGTGGAAGTCTGGCGCGTCTTCGAGAACCTCGACGACCTCGAAGGCCGCCGTCTTCTGGCCCTCGATGCGGTCGTTATTGACCGAGTTGACGAGGTGAACCGGGTAGTTGGCGGCGAGGTCGCGGGCGATGTCGAGGCAGTCATCGAAGTTGCCCTGCACCTGCAAGAGCTGCGCGTTGTGGGCGATTGCCTGGGCAAGCTTGCCCATGGCGATCTTGCCTTCTGGCACGAGTACGGCGGCGGTGATGCCGGCGTGCGTTGCATACGCCGCGGCCGACGCCGAGGTGTTGCCGGTCGACGCGCAGATGACTGCCTTAGCTCCGGCCTCAACAGCCTTGGAGACGGCCATCGTCATGCCGCGGTCCTTGAAGGAGCCGGTCGGGTTCATTCCCTCGTACTTGACCCAGACCTTCGCGCCAGTGCGAGCGGAGAGAGCGGGAGCGGGGAGGAGGGGGGTGCCACCCTCGCCGAGGGTAATGATGGGCGTCGCATCCGTTACGTCGAGACGGTCTGCATACTCGCGGAGAACCCCGCGCCACTGGTGGGCCATTAGGAACCTTCTACTCGGAGGACTGAGGTGACTGATCTCACGGTGTCGATGCTCGACAGGGCGGTAACGGTTGCGGCGAGAGCCGCTTCCGACGCCTCGTGAGTGCCAATCACCAGGGTAGCGGGGGCGGGGGTGCCATCGTCACTCGGCGCACCAACGGTCTGCACAACCGTTTCAACCGAGACGCCGTGGTCGCTGAACAGTGCGGCGATCGTGGCGAGCACACCCGTGCGGTCGTTGACCAAAAGGGTGATGTGGTAGCGGGTCGTGACGCTGCCGATGGGCAGGATAGGCAGATCCGAGTTGGTTGACTCGGCTACGCCGGGGCCGCCAACGACGTGGCGACGAGCAGCAGACACGAGGTCGCCCAGAACAGCGGATGCTGTCTCGATTCCGCCAGCTCCTGCGCCATAGAACATGAGGTCGCCTGCGGCCTCGGCCTCGACGAAGACGGCGTTCTTGGCACCGTGCACAGCGGCGAGCGGGTGAGTTCGGGGAACCAGCGCCGGATAGACCCGCGCGCTGACACCGTCGATGCCCTCGGCATCGGTAACTCGCTCGCAGATGGCGAGCAGCTTGATGACGTAGCCGGCGGAGCGGGCGGCCTCAACCTGCGCCGCCGTGATGGCTGTGATGCCCTCGCGGTAGACGCTCTCGATGGGAACGGTCGTGTGAAACGCGAGGCTTGCCAAGATCGCGGCCTTCTGGGCCGCGTCATATGCCTCGATGTCGGCCGTGGGGTCCGCCTCGGCATAGCCGAGCTCGGTGGCCGTCGCCAGAGCATCCTCGAGGCTCTGCCCCTCGGTGTCCATGCGATCAAGGATGAAGTTGGTGGTTCCGTTGACGATTCCCAGGATGCGCTGAACATGGTCGCCCGCGAGGCTGTCGCGCAGGGGGCGGATGATGGGGATGGCGCCGGCGACGGCGGCCTCGTAATAGAGCTGAGCGCCGACCTGCTCCGCCATTGCGAACAGTTCTGGCCCGTGGGTGGCGATGAGCGCCTTGTTGGCGGTGACCACATCGGCCCCCGAGGTGAGCGCCTGCATGATGAGCGTGCGGGCAGGCTCGATGCCTCCAATGAGCTCGATCACGATGTCGGCGCCCAGAATGAGGGACTCAGCATCGGTGGTCAGCAGCTCGCGCGGGATCTCGGCCGTGCGCGGGGCGTCGATGTCCCGAACAGCTACTCCGACGAGCTCAAGGCCCGCACCAACGCGGCTCGCGAGCTCATCGCCGTGCTTCTGCAACTGGGCGACAACCTGCGCACCCACCGATCCTGCGCCCAGGAGGGCGACTCGGAGATTGCGGTACTCGATCATAGATTTCCGTTTCTCTGCTCTGCAGTGGTGAGGCCAGCATCCCGCGACAGCAGGTCGGCCTCGGTCTCGCCTCGAACGATGATGCGGGACTGCCCGTCGCGCACGGCGACAACCGCGGGACGGGCGAGATAGTTGTAGTTGCTGGAGAGCGCCCAGCAGTAGGCGCCCGTCGCGGGAACCGCGAGCAGGTCGCCCGAGCGCACATCGGCGGGCAGGTAGTCGGCGTGGACGACGATGTCGCCGCTCTCGCAGTGCTTGCCGGCGACGCGCACGAGCGCGGGGTCGGCATCGGATGTTCGGCTCGCGATGCGCACGGTGTAATCAGCCCCATAGAGCGCCGGGCGAAGATTGTCGCTCATGCCACCGTCGACACTCACGTACTTGCGCACGGCCGTCGCCGACTCGTCGTCGCCCAGCGCGACCGAAACATCTTTGATCGTTCCGACCTCGTACAGGGTGAAGGTAGATGGGCCGATGATCGAACGGCCAGGTTCCACCGCAATGACGGGAACCGGGATGCCGAGGCGAGCGGATTCTGCAGCGACGATGGAGGCCAGCGCAGAGGCGATCTCGTCGATCGGCATAGCGTGGTCGACGCTCGTATAGGCGATGCCGAAACCGCCGCCGAGGTTGAGCTCGGGAACGGGACCGCCCTCAAGGAGCTGGGCCTGCAGCGTCATGAGACGTCGAGCCGATTCGCCGAAGCCATCGGAGCCAAAGATTTGGGAGCCGATGTGGGCGTGAAGCCCGATGAACTCGAGCGACTCGTGCGACCGAATCAGTTCGACGATCGACGCGGCATCCGCAAGCGTGATGCCGAACTTTTGGTCCTCGCGGGCGGTGGCCAGATACTCGTGGGTGCTCGCGTGCACTCCGCTGTTAACGCGCAGTCTCACCTTTTGCCGCACATCGTGGCGCGAGGCCGCCTCGGCGACTCTGCCGACCTCCTCGACGCTGTCGATCACAATGACGCCGATGCCGGAGCCGACAGCGCGATCGATCTCGGCCACGGACTTATTGTTGCCGTGCAGGCCGATGCGCGCAGCATCCACTCCCGCCGCCAGGGCGACGGCAAGCTCGCCCCCCGACGCGACATCGATGTAGAGGCCCTCCTCCGTGACCCAGCGAGCCACCTCCGCCGACAAAAACGCCTTGCCCGCGTAGTAGACCTTGGCTGCGCTGCCGATAGCCGCGAACTCGCGGTCGAATGCCTCGCGAGTCTCGCGGGCGCGCGACCGGACATCCGCCTCGTCCATTACATAGAGAGGGGTGCCGTAACGGGCGGCAAGCTCGGTAGCGGAGACTCCCCCGACCTCAATGACACCATCGGCGGCCCGCTCGACCGAACGAGCCCAGACCTCGCGCACGAGCTCATTGGCATCGGCCGGCTCGGCAAGCCAGTCGGGGGCAAGAGGGTTGGCGGTCACACAGGCCTCACGGGGTCGAAGGAACTTGATCGTGTCGACGCCGGCGCACAGATACTCGTAGCGCCGGGCACACTCTGGGAATTCTATTACGCGACGCGCTACTCGCCCGTCTCTGCCCCCTGCGCAGCACACGATCCCTTGCGTGCAAGCGCATCGAGATCGACCGGGACATCGGCACCATGAGCCGTGAGATTGAGCGTAGAAGTCTTGGCCTCAACCCCCGTGATCGTGAAGCTCTCGGGCAGCAGGCTTGCCGTGCACACCGAAAAACCCAGCCCCGTGATGTCGACGAGCTGAGTGAGGTCGAGGGTGACGGCATCGGCGGCCGTGACGCCGGTGGGCGTAAGCACCAGGTAGCCGCCATCGATTGTGGGCGCGACGGTCGCCGAGAATGGCACGGTCAGGCCGAGAACATCGATCGAAGAGTCGAGCTCGATTCCGTTGGCGACAAGTCGAACCGCCCCCGCGAATCCGGCATTCTCGGCGAGGGCCGAGACCCCCTCCTCCCCGATCGCCAGATCGACATCCACATCGTCGAGGCTCCCCGAAACGGTCTGGAGCAGCATCGAGAAGCCGTTGATCGTGACATCGACAGTCGAATCGGAGCCCGGGATGCGCTTCTTAATCTCGGCCTCAGCGCGCGTCTCGGCGAAATCGCGCAGGCCCATATCAACGATCACGGCCGCCCCGCCGAGGATGACGACCGTGATGAGAAGCCCCACGGTAATGCGAAGAGCCTTGCGACCCGCCCGACGCTCGCCGGGCCGGTAAGAGGTCTCGGGTCGTCGGGCCATGGGCGCTACATCCTTTCGGGGGCGTCTACTCCGAGCAGGCCGAGCGCGTTGCGCAGCACCTGCCCCGTCGCATCATTAAGCCACAGACGGGTGCCGTGCACGGCCTCGACAGGCGCATCGCCCTGAGGAGTTACGCGGCAGTTGTCGTACCAGCGGTGGTAAGCCCCCGCGAGCTCCTCCGCATAGCGGGCCACCCGGTGCGGCTCGCGCAGCTCAGCGGCCTGAAGAACGATGCGGGGGAACTCCGCGAGAGACCCGAGCAGAATGCTCTCGGCTTCGTGGCTGAGCAGGCTCGCGTCGAACGTGTCGCGTGAGACGCCGGCGGCCTCGGCATTGCGCGAAACCTGGTTGGTTCGAGCGTGCGCATACTGCACATAAAAAACCGGGTTGTCGTTGGTGCGGCGTTGCAAAACCTCGGGGTCGAGCGTGAGCGGCGAATCCGCCGGGTAGCGCGCGAGCGAGTAGCGCAGAGCATCCGTTCCGAGCCAGGCCTGAAGATCATTGAGCTCGATGATGTTGCCGGCGCGCTTCGAGAGCTTGGCACCGTTGATCGACACGAGCTGGCCGATGAGCACCTCGACATCTTTCTGCGGGTCTTCGCCGGATGCGCCCGCAATTGCCTTAATGCGGTGAACGTAACCGTGGTGGTCGGCGCCGAGCAGGTAGATCTTGTGGTTGAAGCCGCGATCGGTCTTGCTCAGGTAGTAGGCGGCGTCGGCGGCGAAGTAGGTGTAGATGCCGTTGCCGCGCTTGATGACGCGATCTTTGTCGTCGCCGAAGTCGGTCGTGCGCACCCAGATCGCGTCGTCTTCGTCGTAGACGTGACCCTGCTCGCGCAGACGGTCGACGGCCCGGTCGATGGCGCTGGGGTTGCCCTCGTGGAGGGTGCGCTCCGAGAACCACACGTCGAACTCCACGTTGAAGCGGGCCAGGGAATCCTTGATCTCCTGCAGCTGCAGCTGGTAGCCGAGCTCGCGCGCCAGTGCGAGGGCCGTCTCGTCGTCGAGTTCGAGCAGATTCGGTTCGAGCTCGAGCACGCCCTTGGCCAGATCGGTGACGTACTGGCCCGGGTAACCGTTCTCCGGGGTCGGCTCGCCCTTGGCGGCAGCAAGAATGCTCGCCCCAAAGTTGTTCATTTGGTTGCCAGCGTCATTGATGTAGAACTCGTTGGTCACATCCGCCCCCGCAGCGCGCAGAACGCGACCGAGCGAGTCGCCCAGCGCGGCCCAGCGGGTGTGGCCGATGTGCAGCGGGCCGGTGGGGTTGGCCGAGACGAACTCGAGGTTGATCTTCTGCCCGGCCAAACCATCGCTCGTGCCGTAGGCAGCGCCCTGCTCGACGATGCTCTTGGCGAGCGCGCCGGCCGCAGCGGCATCCAGCGTGATGTTAATGAAGCCGGGGCCAGCAACGTCGACCGACGCGACACCGTCGACCTTTGCGATGCCCTCGGCGAGCGCCGTGGCGATCTCCCGCGGGTTAGAGCCGAGCGGCTTAGCAATCTTGAGGGCCACGCTCGATGCCCAGTCACCGTGATCCCGGTTCTTGGGTCGGTCGAGACGCACATCGTCGATCGAGACGGACACGGTGCCCTCCCGCGACGCAACCAGGGCGTTAACGATGTCGAGAATGCGGGCGGAGAGTTCAGCGGGAGTCACTCCCGAATTCTACCGGCCCGCTGGCTGCATGCTTGCGGCATGGCGGGTGCTGGGGCCCTCGACCGGCGGGGCAACCCTCTGGCCCGGCCCCGCAGACGGCACAATAGGAGGGTGACCATTGCCCAGCATCCTCGCCGTATCGCCCGCATCGCCGCAATCGCCGCCGTCGCCGTGGTGGCGCTCAGCGGATGCGCCCCCGAAAGCAGCGAGCACGGGGCATCCCACTCCCCCAGCGCGAGCCCGAGCGCGAGCGCGAGCAGCGGCGCATCCCCTGAGCCGAGTTCACCGGCCGTCGATGAATCGACCGCCGTTGGGGTGAGCTGCGACGACATCATCACGGCGCAGAACCTCTACGACTTCAACCCGAACTACTCCCGCATCGATGCGCCAGCATCCGTGAGCGCCACTGCGAAAGAGGCCATCGACCGCAAGGGCATCGCCTGCTTCTACGTGAATCAGACCAGCGGCGAGGTCATCACCGTGACCGTGGCGACGCCGGGCCCGACCAAGCTTGCGGCGCTACGCAGCGAGCTCACGGCCAGCGCAACCGCCGCCCCCGCCCTCGGGGATGCCTGGTTCGCCGATGGTCAAGCGACGGTGCTCGCTGGCAGCACCTACTGGATCACGGTCTCGTCCGACGCCTTCTACGAGGGCGTCGACGCCCAGCAGCTCGTCACCTACGTCACCAGCCACCTCGGCTGAGGCCCGGCCGCCCCTCTCGGGCTGCTAACCTAGACAAGCGCTCCGGGCCTCCACGCCCGGAGCGCACACATCCGCCCTCGTAGCTCAGGGGATAGAGCGCCGGTTTCCGGTACCGAAGGTCGGGGGTTCGAATCCCTCCGAGGGCACTTCTGTCAGTTCTCAAGCCAGTCTGGACTTTTCTCATGAAGTCTGGACAAACGCATGACTTCAGGCATACCGGCCGTACTGCGCGGATGTAGTAACTAGGGCCGCAGTGAGCATCCTCAGCCTCGACAACTAGTTCGAACAATTAGTTCGGGCGAGGCAGGTCTGCAGACCCTGTGATCAAGCGAGTTAGAAATCGTCTTGCGGCATAAGCAGCCACAAGGCGATGTAGACGAACACGGTCACACCTGCAAAGAGGGCACCGACGAGCGTTATGACTCGCAGGACAGATGCATCCCAGCCCAGCTGCCTAGCTATGCCCCCGCAGACCCCGCCGATCATCTTTCCTTTACGAATCCTTGTGAGTTTCATTCACCCACCATCCCAGGGATTGGCATTGTCCACCAGCACGATCCGACGCGTCGCGGTGGTGATCAAACGTAAGGTCGGGCGTGGCCTGCGCGTTCAGGTCCTACCTGCCATCTGACGCGCGGCTCTGTTCGGAAGCTAACAGCCGCGCGGTTTTCCACGTCCACCCGCCCGGCGGGGTGGTAGGCAATGGTGTCGCAGTCGCGAAGGTTCCGTCGCCACCATCGTGGGCCGTGCGGCCACTCACCCCCTAGTCTCAGCACATGGTTCACGATCCTGCTGGCGAAGGCTGGCTACACGGCCCCCGCGGCCGGCGGGCGATCGCGAGCCTGCTCGCGTCGGCTGAACCCGCACTGTGGACGCTTCAGTGGCACGCGGCTCAGGCACCGCGCGACTCGGGGATGACCGAAGAGTTCGCGCAGTCGATCGTCGAATTCGCCGACGCTAATCCCAACGATTTCAACGACGAAGCCGTACGTGAATGCCTCTTCGACGCCACATCATCCGCAATGTACTGGCAACCGCCCGACGAGGTAGACCTCCTCTTGGCTAGCCCGGCAATAGTTGCGGCGCTAACGCCGGTAGCGCGCAGAGTCGCGGCATCGCCTGCATCCGCGTGGTGGCGATCCCCCGTTGATCTCGACAACCAGCACTACGTGCAGTGGACGGGCGACCCCACGATCGACCCGCCGCTACTGAGTGGCGCAGCGGATCGCGTGGCTGCGTGGAAGGCGAAATCACTCGCGAGCGAGCGCAACGCAGCGGCCATGTCCGCGGAGCTTAGTTCCCGCTGGACGGGCGCCTGGTGGTCGACACCGGCGCACGCCAATCTGGTCACCACTACGTGCGGACTGCCTGAGTTAGGGGCGGCGAATCTGGCGTTCATCGAAGACACTCTGGGTTGGACCACGGCCACAGTGTGGCCCCTTCGCCCGGGAAGCGGATGCCGCGTCTACGAAATAACCGGGCCGGATGCTTGGACCGCCCTGGTCGGGCGCTATCCGCTCGACGTGACACGCTCCCGACGCCCTGACTGGTTTCACACGACCGGGCACGATGGACCGTGGTGGATTCCGGACTGGAGCGCCGTTGCGGGCGACTTCGACGCCGTGCACCTCACGGTGAGCGGCTACCTCAGCACCGCCGGTCGTGCGCTGCCGGCCGGTGGTGCCCACACGGTATTTGCCGGATGGGGACCCGACGAGACCTGGTGGCTCGGCGATGTTCTCGAACTAGCCGGCGACCCGGTCGACTGGCGTCGTGACTACGCATCACCGAGTAACACGGCGTGGCAACGGGCCTAGCGACCGCGATTAGTGAGGACGTTTGGGCCGGGCCGGCACCCCCGCACGTGAGTGGTCAGTTTCGGCGCCAAAAGAAGAGTTTTGGTGCCAAAAGTGACCGCTCATGGGCCGATGGCAGAAAAGGCGCAGATTAGCGGCCGCGATTAGCCCTGCGGATCTCGCGCGGGGCACGACCGGCCGCGAACGACTGCGACGAGTCGACAATGAAACCCTGCTGAAGCGCCTCGCGGCCCAGGAGCATCCTGAACCCCATCGAGTCGCGGTTGGCGAGGGTCACCTCGGCGGTGACGGTTCGCCCGGCGAGGGCGACGTCGAGCAGCACGACAATGCGCTCCTGCTCGTGGCCGGAAGAGCTGCGCACCACACGTCGATCATGGACGGGCCGCACAATGGTGACGGCGTCGGCCTCTGACTCCTGCCACGGGTGAATTGAGAACCTCACCTGTTCGGTCGCAGTATCAGACCCAGCTGGGCCATCGGAGAACACCTCGACATCAAAAGCGTGCAAGCTTGAGGTGCGTGCCCCCGTGTCGAGCTTTGCCTTGATCCAGGGCACTTCCACACCCGGCAGACTCACCCACTCGCGCCATCCGACGATGGTGCTTAGATAGGTGTTCTCTGTCATCCCCCCATCATCTCAGGGCTGCCCAATGAAACTCGCCATCCTCTCTCGCGCGCCACAGTCGTATTCGACTCAGCGGCTTCGTTCGGCTGCCCAGCAGCGCGGGCACACCGTCAAGGTGCTCAACACCCTGCGGTTCGCAATCGACCTTGCCGGCCCGGAGCCGGACCTGCACTTTAGGGGGCGCCCGCTCTCGGTCTACGACGCGATTCTCCCCCGCATCGGCAACTCGATCACCTACTTCGGCACCGCCGTGGTTCGCCAGTTCGAGCAGATGGATGTCTACACACCCAACACCGCGAACGGCATCGTCAACGCGCGAGACAAGCTGCGGGCGACCCAAATTCTCTCCCGCCACAACATCGCGATGCCCGCGACCGCGTTCGTGCGCAACCGTGCGGATGTGAGGCCGGCCATCGAGCAGGTCGGCGGCGCGCCCGTCGTGATCAAGCTTTTGGAGGGCACCCAGGGCATTGGTGTGATTCTGGCCCCGGATGCGAAGGTCGCCGAGGCGATCATCGAGACACTGCACTCCACCAAGCAGAACGTGCTGATTCAGCAGTTCATTGCCGAGAGTCGTGGCCGCGACATCCGCGCTCTCGTCGTGGGTGACCGTGTTGTTGCGGCGATGCGGCGCAGTGCGGTGGGCGACGAGTTCCGGTCAAATGTGCACCGTGGAGGCTCGGTCGAGCCCGTTGAACTGACGCCGGAGTATGAGCGCGCCGCCGTGCGCTCCGCCCAGATCATGGGTCTCAAGATCGCCGGGGTCGACATGCTCGAGGGCAACGACGGCCCCCTCGTGATGGAGGTCAACTCCTCCCCTGGCCTGCAGGGCATCGAGGCGGCCACCAAACTCGACGTTGCTGGCGCAATCATCGACTACATCTCCAATGAGGTCGCATTCCCCGACATCGACATTCGCCAGCGTCTGGCCGTTTCGACCGGTTACGGTGTTGCCGAACTGGTCGTCCACTCGGGCGCCGACCTCGTGGGCAAGACCCTCGGCGAATCCGGCCTGCTGGAGCGCGACATCACGGTGCTCACGCTGAACCGCGGAACCACCGTGATTCCGAACCCCCGCGCGCGCCAGGTGCTGCAGCCCGAGGACCGCCTGTTGTGCTTCGGCAAGACAGAAGAGATGCGCTCGCTCAACCCGACCCGCCGCCGGGCCAGGGTGCGCAAGCTTCCGAAGAAGGTAGAAGAAGCCAGTTGACGGTTGTGCGCGCTAGTCTCGTGAGCCTCACCGGCTAAAGGAGGCGATCTGTATGTCGTTTCAGGCTTACCTCGACACCATCGAAGCGAAGACGGGGCTCACCCCGCGGCAGTTGATAGCGCTCGCCGAGAAACGCGGGTTCGGCCCCGGCACCAAGGCGGCGCCGATCGTCGAATGGTTGAAGGACGACTACGACCTCGGGCGCGGGCATGCGATGGCCCTGGTCCATGTGATCACCAAGGGGGCGACGATCAGCGACAAGCACGTCGGCAGGGATGGCGCCCACAGCGATGCGAGCACCACCCTCTGGCTCGACGGCGCAGCAAGCAACCCCGCCGGATGAGCTCCGACGGGGTTGCTGCACTGCTGGTTTAGCTAGGCCGCGAGCATCACGGCGTCAGACCCGACCATGAGGTCGCCGTCGACGACGCCAACGCGAACGGTTCCGCCCTCGGCGAGGTCGCCCGCCACGAGCATCTCGGCCACCCGGTCGTCGACCCGGCGCTGAATGACGCGTCGCAGCGGCCGCGCACCGTATTCGGGCTGGTAGCCCTCGTCGGCGATCTGGTCGACCGCAGCATCCGACACCACAAGCCGGATGCCCTGCGCAGCAAGGCGCGCCTCCGTGCCCGCGAGCAGCAGGCGCACGATCGTGCGGAGCTGCGCCTTGTCGAGCTTGCGGAACAGGGCGATCTCATCGATGCGGTTGAGAAACTCGGGCCGCATCGACTCGCGCAGCTTGCCCATAACCCGGTCGCGCAGAGCCTTTTCCGAGCCGAAACCGTTGTCGGCTTCTGTGCCAGAGTCGGCGACGAAGCCGAGGGCACCGCTGCGGCTCGCGAGAAACTCCGACCCGATGTTGGAGGTCATCACGATGACCGTGTTTCGAAAGTCGACCGTGCGGCCCTGGCCGTCGGTAAGGCGCCCGTCGTCGAGCACCTGCAGCAGCAGGTTGAACACGTCCGGGTGGGCCTTCTCGATCTCGTCGAGCAGAATCACCGAGTATGGGTTGCGACGAACCCGTTCCGTGAGCTGCCCAGCCTCGTCGTATCCGACGTATCCGGGAGGAGCCCCGACCAGCCGGCTCACGGTGTGCCGCTCACCGAACTCGCTCATGTCGAAGCGAAGCATCGAATCTTCGGTGCCGAACAGCGACTCGGCGAGCGCCTTGGCGAGCTCGGTCTTGCCGACGCCCGTCGGGCCCAAGAAGAGGAAGCTGCCGACGGGGCGACGCGGGTCGCCGAGCCCAGTGCCGTTGCGACGGATCGCACGGGCGATTGCCGTGACAGCGTCATCCTGGCCGATCACCCGCTCGTGCAACTCGGTTTCGAGGTGCGCGAGGCGCGAACGGTCGGCCTCCGTGAGCTTGGTCGTGGGGATTCCGGTGGCACGAGAGATGATCTCGGCGATCTGTTCCGCGTCGATCACGGCGGGCGCGGTGCCCGTCGATGTACCCGACTCGGCTGCGGTTACCGCCTTCTGAAGCTCATCGATGCGGTCCCGCAGCGCGGAAGCATCCTCGTAGCGCTCCTCGGCGACGGCGGCATCCTTCGACGCCACAGCCTCGGCGAGCTGCTGCTTCAGGGCGGCAACGTCAACCCGCATCCCGAGCCGCAGGCGCAACCGCGCCCCGGCCTGGTCGATGAGGTCGATCGCCTTGTCGGGCAGGAACCGGTCGCTGATGTACCGCGACGACAGGTCGACAGCGGCCTGGAGGGCAGCATCCGTGTAGGTCACACCGTGGTGCTCCTCGTAGCGCGAGCGCAGCCCGGCCAGAATCTTCACGGCATCCTCGGCGTTGGGCTCGTTGACCGTGACGGGCTGGAACCTCCGCTCAAGAGCGGAGTCCTTCTCCACCCGGCGGTATTCGCTCAGGGTGGTCGCACCGATCAGGTGCAGCTCGCCGCGGGCAAGGCGGGGTTTGAGGATGTTGCCGGCATCCATTCCGCCCCCATCGCCGCCACCCCCGGCCCCCACAATGGTGTGGAGCTCGTCGATGAAGATGATGAGCTCGCCCTTGTGCGCGCTGACCTCCTCCATGAGCTTGGTCAGGCGCTCCTCGAAGTCGCCGCGGTACCGGGCACCGGCAAGCATTCCGGGCAGATCGAGCGAAACGAGCCGCTTGTCGCGCAGTTGCTCGGGCACGCTGCCGTCGACGATTGCCTGGGCAAGGCCCTCTACGACAGCGGTCTTGCCGACACCAGCCTCTCCGATCAGGACCGGGTTGTTCTTGGTTCGCCGGGAGAGAATCTCGATGGTCTGCTCGATCTCGTCGTGACGGCCGATGACAGGGTCGAGTCCCCCTTCTCGGGCCTGAGCCGTGAGGTCGACACTGTAGGTGTCGAGCGTGGGAGTTTCGGATGCCGCGGCACCAGCGCCGGCTGCGTCTGGAGCCGCCGCGCGACCAGATTGCAGAGCCTGCGGCGTGACGCCGTGGGCGGCAAGAATTCGACCGGCGGCAGAGTCGTGGTTAACAACAAACGCAAAGAAGACGTGCTCAGGGTCGATATAGGTCGAGCCGAAGGCACGGGCCACCTGGTGCGCGTCGAGAAGTGCGCGCTGAGTCGACGGAGTCAGCGTGGGGGCACCGGACGGGCGCTCGCCGCTGTCACCGGGGAGCGCCTGCTCGATTGCGGCAGAGATCGCCGAAGCGTCTGCGCCGATTCCTCGCAGGGTTTCTGAAACCGACGGAATGGTAACGAGCACGCGAAGCAGGTGAAGGGCGTCGAGCTCGGTGTGGCCGTGCTGAGCCGCGTTGGTTGCGGCTTCGCTAAGAACGTCGTGGGTGCGGCGACTGAGCAGCCGCGTGATGTCAATGGAGCGCCCCGACTGGGCGGCGCGCTGCTCCTGAAGGTACCGCGCAAGGAACTCGTCGAACGAGCCAGCGCCGGCACCGACCGGACCAAAAAATGTAGGCATGAGACCCCTTTCCATAACTTGAGTCGCCTCGACTCATAGCAACGGCGGGGAGCCCAAAAACATTCCCGAGTTGAGACCTAGTCGGTGTCGCCCGAATGGGTCTCGAGAAACTCGTAGAGCTCGGTGTCGTCGACCCCGGGAAAGGTTCCCGAGGGCAGCGGCGACAGGATGTGCGAGTGCAGCTTGGCGCTTGCCCACGCCCTGTGAGACCAGCGCTCTGCGAACTCTCCCGAGGGCCTGCGGCAGCAGTTGACGTCGGGGCACGTCGAGGTCTCGCGGTTGCGCGTATCTCTTCCCCGGAACCATTTGGCGTCATTGAAGGGCACACCAAAGGTGATGGAGAAGTCTCCCTGCGAGCTCGTTCCCGTCTGGGTCGAGCTCCAGAAAGTTCCGGATGGCGTGTCGGTGTACTGGTAGAACTCGGTGGTTCGGTTGGTGCGGGTGAATGCGACGCGCGCGCTCCAGTAGCGGCAGACGATCTGCCCTTCCATCGACCCCGTCACGTCGGTCGGGAGCCCCATCCCGTCGTTCTCGTACCCCTTATAGAGGGCCCCGTCGTCGCCGACGCGCAGGAAGTGGACGGGCATGCCGAGGTGGCTGGTCGCCAGATTGGTGAAGCGCAGGGCGGCGGCCTCGTGAGTCACGCCGAACGCATCGCGAAAATCCTCGATCGCGAGGTTGCGCTCCTCTTTGGCCGTCGAGAGAAAATCGACGGATTGGCGCAGCGGCATCAGGCAGGCAGCTGCAAAGTAGTTGATCTCGAGTCTCTGCTGCAAGAACTCCGCGTAGCTGGCCGGTTCGTGGTGATCGAGTAGTCGGTGGGCCATAGCTTGCAGCGCCATCGACCGCAGGCCGTGGCCGCCGGGGATTGATGCGGGTGGCAGATAGATACGGCCGTTTTCCAGATCGGTGACCGAGCGCGTGGAGTGCGGCAGGTCGTCAACGTGGATGAGGTCGAAGCCCAGCCGCTTGGCCATCAGCGCAACGGAGCGATGGGTGAGGGCGCCGCTGGTGTGACCGACGCCCGCGAGGGCATCCTCTGCCAGCTTTTCAAGGTCGGGCAGGTAATTGTTCTGCGTGCGCATGTGCTGGCGCAGTTCGGTATTGGCGCGGCGAGCCTCCTCCGGAGTGGCGATCGCCTCACGCGCCCTGCGCGCGAGCTCGCGATGCAGTCCGACGAGGGCGCTCAGCGTGTCGTCGGTCATCGAGCGGGATACCCGAATAGTGGGCAGCCCGAGGCCCGCGTAGAGGGCGCCGTGCTGCAGCCGCTCGAGTTCGATCTCGAGCGAAGCACGATGGGTCGGAGGCTCGGACGACAGCAGTTCGGACACCTGGATGCCGAGGGCCTCCGAAATCGACTGCAGCAGGGATAGCCGTGGCTCTCGCCGGCCGTTTTCCATCAGCGAAAGCTGACTGCCGGCAATGCCAACGGCAGATCCGAGTTGGTCGAGGGTGAGGCCTGCCTGAGTCCGGAAGTAACGGATGCGCTGGCCGAGAGTTGCAAGATCGGTCACGTCTTGAGCATAGCGAAAGATTGGCGATTCTTTTCAGCGGATATGGCCTTTACAGGCGCGTGAGGAGTTCCAGACTGTAATCACCGATGATTTTTGCACGCAGTTGCGTGCCGAGCGGATGGACACACCATGACACTGACGAGCCCACAACCCACAATTGAAGAAGCGACGTCAGCCTCGTATGCCGGTGCCCCTGTCGGCGCCAACGCTCGAGTCGTCGCCTGGGTCAACTCGATTGCCGAGACCACCCAGCCCAACTCCATCGTCTGGTGCGACGGCTCCCCCCAAGAGTGGGACCGTCTGACCCGCGTCATGGTCGATTCGGGCACGCTCATGCGCCTCAACCCCGAGCACCGGCCCTACAGCTTTCTCGCCCGCAGCCACCCGAGCGATGTGGCCCGGGTCGAGTCACGCACCTACATCTGCTCCGAGAACCAAGAGGATGCTGGCCCCACCAACAACTGGATCGCGCCAGACGAGATGCGGGCAACTCTGGCTCCGCTCTTCGAGGGTTCGATGCGCGGTCGCACCATGTACGTGATGCCGTTCTCGATGGGCCCCCTCGGCAGCCCGCTCGCCAAGCTTGGTGTGCAGGTCACCGACTCCCCCTACGTCGTCGCGTCGATGGGCGTTATGACTCGCATGGGCACGGCAGCACTCGACCTCATCACCGACGAGACCGAGTGGGTTCCCGCCGTGCACAGCGTGGGCGCCCCTCTTTCTCCCGGCCAGGAGGATGTCGCGTGGCCCTGCAACGACACGAAGTACATCAGCCACTTTCCCGAGACTCGGGAGATCTGGTCATACGGCTCTGCTTACGGCGGCAACGCACTGCTCGCCAAGAAGTCTTTCGCCCTGCGCATTGCCTCGGTGATCGCCCACGACGAGGGATGGCTCGCCGAGCACATGCTGCTGCTCAAGGTCACGAACCCACGCGGCCGGGTGTTCCACGTTGCCGCCGCTTTCCCCTCCGCCTGCGGAAAGACCAACCTGGCAATGCTCAAGCCGAGCATCCCGGGCTGGAAGGTTGAGACCATCGGCGACGACATCGCCTGGCTTCGTCCTGGCCCCGATGGACGGCTTCGCGCGATCAACCCCGAGGCTGGGTTCTTTGGGGTCGCCCCCGGAACGAGCCCCAAGACCAATGCGACCGCAATCGACACACTGTGGGGCAACACGATCTTCACGAACGTGGCACTGCGCGAGGATGGCGATGTCTGGTGGGAGGGCCTCACCGACAAGGCTCCCGCGAACCTGACCGACTGGCAGGGCAACCCCTGGACTCCGGAATCGGGCGCACCCGCAGCGCACCCCAACTCCCGCTTCACCGTCGCCGCCCACCAGGCTCCGTCGATCGCGGACACGTGGGACGACCCCCAGGGCGTAGTGATCGATGCGATCGTCTTCGGGGGCCGTCGCGCCACCAACGTTCCCCTCGTCGTCGAGGCTCGCGACTGGGAACACGGAGTCTTCATCGGCGCCACCGTCTCGTCGGAGCGCACCGCGGCTGCCGAAGGGGCCGTGGGAGAGCTTCGCCGCGACCCGTTCGCCATGATGCCCTTCTGCGGGTACAACATGGCTGACCACTGGTCGCACTGGCTTTCTGTGGGCGACACCCTGCGGGCCGCGGGCAACATGCCGCGCATCTTCCAGGTGAACTGGTTCCGCAAGAACGACGACGGCGACTTTCTCTGGCCCGGCTTCGCCGAGAACTCCCGCGTTCTCGAATGGATCCTGGACCGCGTCGACGGACGCGCAGAAGCGCAGGACACCCCGCTCGGTTACATGCCGCCGCAGGGAGCTCTCAACGTGGACGGGCTGGACATCAGCGAGAAGCACCTTGAGCAGCTGTTCGAGATCACACCGGAATCCTGGCTCGCCGAGCTTGACGACACCGAGCAGTTCTTCGAGAAGTTTGGCGAGCGTCTGCCCGCCGAGCTCTCGGCGCAGCTCGCCGAGATTCGCGAGCGCCTGACGGCGGAATAGAGACTCCATAATCGAGGCCCCGCACCGCGCACACTGCGCGCTGCGGGGCCTCGATCGTTAAGCTGGGCCACCCCCACAACGTTTTGGCTCCGCCGCGCGTCTTAGGTAGTAGAGGGTGCCTCTCAGGCCACCCTGGACGTGCGACGCCTCGGGTGTCGAGAGAGGCGGGCATCGTGGCCACAGCGGCATGGGAACTCGTGGTGACCCGGCTCGTCGCCGAGCGAGGGGACGCGCTGCTTCGGTACGCCTACGTCGTCTCCGGGAGCCAGGATGACGCGGCCGACCTGGTGCAGGATGCTCTGGTCAAGACCTTCGGTCGGCTGCGCAACGGTCTGTCGCTGCAGAGTGCGGAGGCCTATGTTCGGCGCGCGATTCTCACGACCCATCTCGATGGCGGGCGCCGCACGCAACGATGGCGACGCATCCTGCATCTGACCGCAGCGCCCGAGCACCACGCCTCCCCAGCAGAGTCGTCTGATGCCCGCATCGATCTGTTCGGAGAGCTCGCGCGGCTCACGCCCCGCGAGCGCGCGTGCCTGGTTCTGCGCTACTACGACGACTTCACCGTGGCCGATATCGCCGAGACCCTGGAGATAAGCCCTGGCACGGTGAAGCGCTATTTGAGCGATGGTCTCGCCAAAATGTCGGTCGCTCTCGCGGGCGGGTCTCCCCATGGTCCAGGCTCCGCGCCTCCGCCCACTGCCCTGCGCTCGTCCACTGCCGCGACACAAGGAGGATCCCATGCACAGCGATAGCGACTCCGCGAATGCGCGACAGCGCGATCTCAAGTCCCTGTTCTCTGAGACGCCTCTGAGTCTGGGCACAATCGATACGGCGGCGGTCATCCGTCGCTCGCGCCGGAGGCGGCTGCCCCGCCAGGTGGGCGTCGGATCTGCCCTGACTCTCGCTGTCGCCGGCATCGGCGTTGCCGGAGCAACCGGGCTTCGGCTGCCGTCTTCGTCGATGACGATGACATCGGCATCGGATTCGGGTGCCACTGTCAGGGAGTCCGCCGACGGTGAGTTCACGCCCGATGAGGATTTTGCCGGGGCCGCGGGCGGCAGCGCGGGCAGCTCGCTCGCACCCG
Source organism: Salinibacterium hongtaonis (assembly GCF_003065485.1). Lineage (GTDB taxonomy): Bacteria > Actinomycetota > Actinomycetes > Actinomycetales > Microbacteriaceae > Homoserinimonas > Homoserinimonas hongtaonis. The sequence continues at coordinate 790,493 of NZ_CP026951.1, read as the reverse complement.
TAGAGAAGCTCAACCCCTGTGCTCTGCCGATCGCCGAGGTTGCGAGCACGACGACACTCGAGCTCTCTCCCCAGTTTCCCGCTGTTGCCGATGCGAACGGCGTGCCGATTGCGGCATCCGTCACTCTGCAGAACACCGGCCAGGGCCACATCGTCGGCACAACGGCGGCCTCCCCTGCCATGACACTGAGCCGAGACGGCGTCACGGTCTGGCACAGCAATGGGCCGCTAATAGCACTCGCCGTCGCCGTCGACCTGGCACCCGGCGAGTCAATGACCTACCCCGCATCCGTGGTTCCCGTGCTGTGCGACGAGCAGGATGAGGCGGCCGAATCGTTCCGCGATGGCCTGCCGGCGCTCCCCGCTGGCACCTACGCTCTCAGCGCGGCGATCTACGTAACAACGGCAGACGGCGCTGTCGAAACGGTCACTGGTCCCGCCCAGCAGATCACACTTCAGTAGACCACCGCGAGGGGGCGGCGATGCTCAGCCGGTTCCGATAAAGTCGCACTCACGAGGGGCATCTGTCCCTGAACGAGAGGACACGGTACATGGCAAAGCAATCGATCTTTGGCCGCATCGCCCAGTTGGCGAAGGCCAACATCAATGCGCTGCTCGACGCTGCCGAAGACCCTGCCAAGATGCTCGACCAGATGGTCCGCGACTACAGCAGCAGCATCTCCGAGGCCGAAAGCGCCATCTCAGAGACCATCGGCAACCTGCGCCTGCTGGAGCAGGACCACGCAGAGGATGTCGCCAACGCCGAGGACTGGGGTCGCAAGGCCATCGCAGCCAGCCGCAAAGCCGACGAGCTGCGTGCCGCGGGGGACGCTGTCGACGCCGATAAGTTCGACAATCTCGCCAAGGTCGCCCTGGGACGGCAGATGGCAGCCGAAAAAGAGGCGAAGGATGCCGAGCCCGTCATCGCCTCGCAGACCGCGGTGGTCGATCAGCTCAAGCGCGGCCTCGATGCGATGAAGGGCAAGCTCGGCGAGCTCTCGTCTAAGCGTGACCAGCTCATCGCCCGCGCCAAGACGGCACAGGCCCAAACTCAGGTCATGGATGCGATGAAGAGCATCGATCTGCTCGACCCGACCAGCGAAATCAGCCGCTTCGAGGAGAAGGTGCGGCGCGAAGAGGCCCGCGTTCTGGGGCAGCAGGAGCTCGCGTCGTCGAGCCTCGACGCCCAGTTCGAGCAGCTTGAATCATCGGATCAGGCGATTGAGCTCGAGGCACGGCTCGCCGCCCTCAAGCTCGGCGGCGCTCAGAATGCTGTGACCTCGGGCGAGTAGCCGCGAGTGGTGCAGTGAGGCGGCCCGGCGTGCAAGACTGACGCCGTGGCCGCCTCATTTTTTGTTGTTCCCCAATGGCAGGGCTCTGGCTCGGCGCGCGCGATGCGACTGGCCGATGGCGCGCATGCGATCAGCCATGATCTCCCCGCGGCCTCGACGACCCTGATCGATGTTCCGATCGGCGCCGGCGATGCCCTCGGCACGAGCGTGGCCCGTCTTTCGTCTCTCTTGATGGTGCGAGACCGGCTGGCCGCAGCCCTGCTCGCACACGGAGGCCCGGCGGTAACGATCGGCGGCGATTGCGGGGTGCAGCTCGCGGCGGTGCCGCACGCGCTCACCCACTCACCTGATACCTGCGTGGTCTGGTTCGATGCCCACCCAGACCTCAACACTCCTCAGTCATCACCAAGCGGCGCCTTCACGGGCATGGTGCTGCGCACACTCCTCGGGCACGGCGCCGACGAACTGGTCTGTGCCGACCCGCTCGCGCCGCAGCGAGTGGTCGTCGTCGGCGCCCGGCAGCTCGATGACGGTGAGGCCGAGTTCATCGAGCAGGAGGGCATCCGGATGATCGCGCCCACTGCGGGCATCGGAGAACGGGATGCCGGTGCGGCCATGATCGCCGAGCTTCTGGACGCAGTGGAGTCGACCGGGGCGACATCCGTTTATATCCATGTCGATCTCGACGTTCTTGACCCCGGCATCATCCAGGGAATCGGCTCGCCCGTGCCATTCGGGCTCAGCGCTGCAGATCTCGTGGCGATGATCGCGGCACTGCGCGGGCGCTACGCGCTCTCTGGCGCTGGCATAACCGAGTTCGCCCCAGCATCCCCCGAAGAAGCCGATGACGACATGGCGACCATTCTGCGCATCATCGGTGCTCTGACCCGATAGCGGCCGGGATGCCTGGCGCGCGGTCAGCTGAGGCTCGCGTAGACCCCCAACAGGGCTGTTGCCGTTGCTGCCCAGGTGTGGCCAAGAGCGTGGTCGCGCGCGCCGTCGCTCAGAGTGGCACGAAGTTCGGCATTCTCAAGCAGGCGCACGATGGCCTGCGCCCAGACCGCTGGGCTGCGGCTGTCGAGCAGAATCCCGGAGCGCCCTTCTGCCACTGAATCAGTCAGACCCGTACTGCGATATCCGATCACCGGGGTTCCGCTCGCGGCCGATTCGAGGGCAACGATGCCAAAGGTTTCGGAGTGCGAAGGGATCAGCGTTGCCGTGGCCGTCGTCAGCAAATCTGCCACAGCATCCCGATCTAGCGAGCCAGCAAAGCGGATGTGCTCGGCAACGCCGAGTTCGTCAGCCAGCGAGCGCAATGACGCGAGGTAATCGGCCTCGCCGGGGGTTGCATCGCCCGCGATTACGAGAAGGGGAACCCGTTCGCGTAGTTCGCCTGCCGCCGCGAGCGCCCTAATGGCGAGCTCCTGGTCTTTGAGCGGCTGCACTCTTCCGACGACCGCGAGGACGGGCCGCCCCTCCGCGAGGTCGTGCCGCGCCCGGGCGCGGTCAACCGCCCCGGCCCTCGTCGGGGAGAAATGCTCTGTGTCGACTCCCGGCGGGATCACCCAGACTCGCTCCGCCGGCGTCCGTAGATCGTCGATCAGGCTCGACACCTCGGCGGATGACCCTGCCACAACGGCCCCCGCCTGCCCCGCAAGATAGGCCTCAGCACCGAGCCGCGCGCGCGGCTCGAGTGCTTGGCCCGGCCCTGCGTGCCGGTTCTTTAGCGCGGCCAGGGTGTGAAACGACTGCACGAACGGCACCCGCAACTCGAGGGCTACCGGCAGAGTCGCGACCCCGCTCAGCCAATAGTGGGAATGGATGATGTCATAGCGCGGCGAATCCCGCCCCGCCAGTCGGGCAACGGCCTCCCCGAACTCGTCGGCGAGCAGGCGCAGCTCGCCTTTTGCCACCGTGCGCGGCGGGCCGGCGGGGATGGCGTGCATGCTCACCCCCGGTTCGATCAGGGTGACAGAGGGCGGCCCCTCAGCCCGAGTCAGCAGCTCGACTTCGATGCCTCGCGCCGCAAGCTCATGGGCGGTGCCCATGAGAGAAACGTTGAGGCCGCCAGAATCCCCGGTGCCGGGCTGCTGGGCCGGTGGGGTGTGCATTGACACGAGCGCGACCCGCGTGATCTTGCTCGTCATGCTGTCATGGTATTCGCTCTGGCTGTCGTAGCGCCGGGAGCGGAAGGTCCGTTACCGAGGCCGCCTGGTATTAATGGCTCATGACGGCACAGCAGGGCGCATGGCAGACCGCGTGCGTTCGCCTCGTTGACTATGGCCGACGGCATCCGGCAGCGAGGCGGTTCGCGATTAGCCCATTTGTTGCACGGCCGGGCTACTGGCTCGCCAGCGTCGTCGGATTCGTGTGGGCTGCAGCGATGAGCAGGGGCCGAATCCATCGGCGGCGCGGCGTGCTCGTAGCAACGGGTTGTCCCCGCTGGTCGTTCGGCCGTGGCGGCACAACGATCGGTGCCGTTTATCTCACGCGGGATGCCACCTCCGACGGGGTGCTCGATCACGAGGCGGTACATCGCCGCCAGTGGCGCACGTACGGCCTCGCCTTCATCCCCCTCTATTTCGCCGCAGGTCTGGATGCCCACTCCAATCGGTTCGAGATCGAGGCCGGTCTCGAGCGCGGTGGCTATCGGTGAGGGCTCCCGCCAGCGGCCGACGCATCACGCCTTGATAACAGAGCACACGGCCACTGAATAGTGCAGCGGGTCTGCACTATTCTCGTCTCGGGGTCTTTGTGTTCCCCGCCTCCTGAGCGCCGTCGGGGGCTCCACTCTGGAGGATCATGAAGATTCGCATCGTCGTAGCAGCAGCTGCCCTGGTTGCGTTTGCTGTTTCTGGCTGCTCGAGCCCCGAGTCGAATGCCTCTCAGCCCTCGACTCCGCCGCCGTCGACCCCGACCACAACGGTCGAGCCTTCGCAGACTCCCGAGGAGCCAGCGCCGCTCACCTGCGACACTCTTGTGACCCAGTCGACGCTCGATGAATTCGATAGCGTCGGGCTCATCCCCGCCGAGGACTACGAGTCCGATCTGCGGTCAGAAGCGAGCGTGGAGGCCAAGTTCTTCGACTACGGCGGCCTCTCCTGCCGCTGGTTTCTTCCCAACAGTGACTGGTGGGTCACCTTCGGCTACTCCCCCATCAACGCCGAGCAGGCAGCACTCGTGCAGGCCGAGTTGCAGGCAGCTGGATTCGTGAGTTCGCCCGCTGGCACCGACCTGGTGTTCAGCCTCGGCGCCCCCGACGAGACCCGCACCCACAACGAGACCTACCTCTTCGAGGACGGCGCCTGGTTCCACTCGCAGGAGCTCGCCGGAATCGACGAGATCCGCAGCGTCATCGCCAAGCGTCGCTAGCACCTCACCAGACGGACGGGTGCCGGCGGTGCCATTGCAGCTTGCGCTCAAGCTGAGCGCCGATGGCTAGCAGCGTGGCCTCACCGCCCGGCCGCCCGATCAGTTGAATTCCCATGGGCAGACCATCATCGGTCTGGTGCACAGGGAGGGTGATCGCGGGCAGCCCGCTCACATTCACGAACGACGTGAACGGGGTGTACTGCACCTGCTGCTCAAAGTTTCGCTCCCCATCCTCCGCGTCGTACCAGCCGACGGGCCGCGGGGTCAGCGCCAGCGACGGGGTGACCACAGCATCCACATGGGCGAACTGGCGGATGACGGAGCGCTCGAACGCGGTCAGCCCCGAGAGAGCTTCGGCGAGGCGTCGTGCGCTGAGCTCGCGGCCCCGAGCCACTAGCCACTGGGTGAGCGGTTCGAGCAGAGACAGCGCGTCGCCCTCCGCTGGGATTCCGGATGCTCCCGCCTGCCAGATCGTGCGAAAGTCGCGCGCGTAATCGGGTGAGGGCTCGAGCGATAGCTCCTCGATGCCGTGTCCGAGCGCCGCAAGCTCGGCGACACCATGGTTGAGCGCCGCCATGGCCTCGGGAGCAATCGTTATGTCGTAGGCGTTGTCCCAGGGCGAGGTCGTCATGACCGCGAGGCTAAAGCGCCCCTCCCCGCGCATTGCCGCCCCGAGGAGCGGACCTTCGTTCCACCTCGGCGCACGAAGAGTGTAGGGAAAGTCCGTCGTGCCGATCATGGCGTCGAGGAGCATCGCGGCATCCGACACAGTGCGAGCCAGCGGCCCCGAGACGGCCAGCCCGCCGAGTGAGCCAATTCCTGATCCCGCTGGCACAAGACCCCTAGTGGGCTTGAGCCCGACAAGACCGGTTGCCGCTGCGGGGATGCGAATCGAACCCCCGCCGTCCGACCCCGGCGCGAACGGAAGCAGGCCGGCGGCGACAGCTACTGCGGCACCGCCGCTCGAACCGCCAGCACCGAGCGTGGTATCCCAGGGGGTGCGGGCGGGAGGCGCCACCCGTGATTCTGTGTATGCCGGCAGCCCAAACTCGGGCGTGTTGGTCTTTCCCAGGCTTATGGCCCCCGCGGCATCGAGTGTCTCGGGCAGCTCATCGCTTGTCTCCGGCACGAAGTCGGCCATGAGACGCGAGCCATAGGTCGTGCGAACACCGGCCCGCATCGTGAGGTCCTTGTCGCCAAAGGGCAGCCCCCAGAGCGCGGCGCTGCGAGGCACCCTCTGTTCAACCTCCGCGGCGCGCTCCAGCGCACGCTCGGGGGTGACGGTGACAAACGCACCGAGCTCGGAGTCGAGCCTGTCGATGCGGTCGAGGTAGTGAGTGGCCAGCTCCGTTGGGGTGATGTCCCCCCTCTGCAGCCACGCCCATTGCTCCTGCGCGGTGAGGTGATGAAGTTCAAACACACACCAAGCCTAAGGGTTGACGAGGATCACGTTATGTGGTTCATTAGTTGAGTAACTAACCGACCAACACGAAGGAACTCCATGGACGAGGGACGCCCGATCTTCGTGCAGCTCGCCGAACAGATCGAGAACGACATTCTCAGCGGCGCGCTGCCCGAAGAGAGCCAAGTGCCGTCGACCAATGAATTCGCGAGCTTCTACCGCATCAACCCCGCAACTGCAGGAAAAGGCGTCAACCTCCTCGTTGACACCGGAATCCTCTACAAAAAGAGAGGCATTGGAATGTTCGTCGCAGAAGGCTCCCGCGGGCGCATCGTCGCCCAGCGCCGCGACCAGTTTGAGTCGCAGTATGTGCGCCCACTCATCGCAGAAGCGGCCAAGCTCGACATTCCTCGCGAGCAGCTCGCGGAAATGATCCGCACCGCATCACCAGCATCCGCCACCGCAGCCCAAGGAGAAACGGCATGAATAACGTCATCGACGTGCGCCACCTCACGAAACAGTTCGGCAACGTTCGCGCCGTCGACGACGTGAGCTTTACCGTCGAAGAGAACCGCATCTACGGCCTGCTCGGTCGTAATGGCGCTGGCAAGACGACCCTCATGAACCTGCTCACGGGGCAGGACTTCGCTACCAACGGCGACATCAGAGTCTTCGGCGCGACCCCCGTAGAGAATGCCAGCGTGCTTCAGCACGTCTGCTTCATCAAAGAGAGCCAGAAGTACCCCGACGACTTTCTCGTGAAGCATGTGTTGCGGAGCGCGCCGTGGTTCTTTGAGAACTGGGATGCCGACTATGCAGAGCAACTCGTCGACGACTTCAGAGTCCCCGTCAAACGACGCATCAAGAAGCTCTCACGCGGCCAGCTCTCGGCCGTCGGCGTAATCGTGGGCCTAGCCTCCCGCGCACCGCTCACCTTCTTCGACGAGCCTTACCTCGGGCTCGACGCGGTAGCCCGGCAGATCTTCTACGACCGCCTCCTTGAGGACTACGCGGAGCGACCTCGCACCGTAATCCTCTCGACCCATCTGATCGATGAGGTGAGCAACCTGCTCGAGCACGTGATCGTGATCGACCAGGGGCGCATCGTGCTGGATCAGGATGCCGAGACACTGCGCGAATCGGCGACCGTCGTCGTGGGCACCCGCTCGAGCGTTGACAGCTTCGTGGCCGACCGCGAGGTGCTGCACCGAGAAGGCGTGGGCGGGCTCGCTTCTGTCACGGTCGGACCCCTCAGCTCCGCCGATCGCAAGGTCGCCTATGACTCCGGCCTTGAGCTGTCGCCCGTCTCGCTGCAACAGCTCGTCATCCGCAAGACCAACACCTCGACACAGGAATTCGAGAAGAGCGCATGAGCACATTGACCACACCCAAGAAATCAGCCTCGGCCGAAGCCCGCAGGATTATCAACGTCACCAAGCTTCATTTCACCAATGCGTTCCCCATGATGGTGCTCCCCCTGCTGATACTGGGGTTCATCTTCTTGGTGAACTACGTGATCTGGCTGCTCATCTTCACCTCGATCGGAGCATCGGATGCCGCAGATGTCAGCGAGGGAATGCAGTTCAGCGGGGCGTCGCTGTTCATCTTCGTTTACATGCTTGTGGTCGCAGTCCAGGCTGTGAACCTCACGTTTCCCTTCGCCCTCGGCTACGGCGTTACTCGCCGAGACTTCTATCTCGGCAGCTCCGTCGCCTTCATTCTGTTGAGTTTCTACTTCGCCGCGATCATGGCGATTCTCGCAACGATCGAACGGGCAACGAACGGGTGGGGCCTTGGCGGCCACATGTTCGACGTCGTGTACTTTGGCGCCGACGACATCGGCACGCGCTTCGTGTTGTACCTGTTCGTCTTCTTGTTCTTCTTCTTTATCGGTGCCGCGACAGCGTCGGTCTACGTGCGATGGAAGTCAAACGGAATGATCGCGTTCTTCGCCGTGCTCACTCTCATCGTGCTCGGCGCGATTGTGCTGATCACGCAGACCCAGAGCTGGCCGGCCGTCGGTGAGTGGTTCGTCACCAACGGATCCCTCGGAGTAGCAGCGTGGAGCCTGCTCCTCACGGCGGCAGCGGCCGTTGCAGGATTCTTCCTGATGCGCAGGGCCACTCCCAAGGCCTAGCGTGTGATCCCCACCAGGGCGGTCGCGTCGTGAGAACCACGGCGCGGCCGCTTGTGTGGTGTGATGCTGGCTACTCCAGGCGCAGGCGCAGTTCGCGCAGCATCCGCTCAAAAAGCGCCGGGGCCGTCTCGATGATGCGGGCACCCGTGAACCGGCCCCGTTCACGCTGGCTGCGAGAGATATCGAGCAGCACGAACTCCACATTCGACCCGGCGTCGTCGGTGACCACGCGGTATTCGGCCCGAGACCATCCGCGCTGCACAACCACAAGGCATGCGCGAGAGTCCGCGTAATAGGCAGCGCGAGAACCGAGACCAGCGACGAGCCGCTCGTCGAGAAGCTCGAACACGGGGCGGGGCTTCGCGAGGATATGAGCTCGGGCCGACGCGACGACCCTGTGGGGAGTCGGCCTGGCGCGGGGTGCCTCCTCCACGACTACTTGAGCGACTTTTGCATGAGAATCGTGCCGAGCCAGCGGCCGAACTTAAACCCGACCCGGCCCATCCGCCCGATTTCGGTGAACCCGAACTTCTCGTGCAGCCTGATTGAGCCCTCGGCACCGCGATCGGCGATGACCGCCACAATCTCTTTGATTCCGGCCGCCTTGGAGCGAAGGATGAGCTCGTCCATGAGCGCGTAACCGAGGCCTTTGCCCGTTGCGGCTGGCCCCAGATAGATGGAGTTCTCCACCGTGAATCGATAGGCGGCCTTCTCCTTCCAGGGATACACATAGGCAAACCCGAGAATCTCGCCGGAGGGGCTTTGGGCAACAATGAACGGAAAACCCAGTTTTTGGACGTGCGCGAACTTGGACCTCAGTTCGCGCAACGCCATCGGTTTCTCGTCGAACGTGACGGTGGAATTGGCGACGTAGTGGTTATAAATCGCGCGAATCGACGGAAGATCTTCTACGGTCGCGGCGCGCACGGAATAGGCGAACTGCTCAGGCTCCGGGGCCTTAGGCCTCAAGTGAACTGGCAGCTTGCGCCGCACCTGGTATTCCTCTTCGAGCATTGCGTCACGTCCTCGCCCGCGTCGTCATTCGATGTCCCAATCGATGGGATCGGCACCCTGCGTCGATAAGAGCTTATTCGCCCTGCTAAAGGGGCGAGAGCCGAAGAAGCCCCGCGACGCAGAAAGCGGGCTCGGATGCGCGGAGGAGACGATGGGGGTCGCCCCGAGAAGCGGCTCGAGCGAGCGCGCCTGGGTACCCCATAGCATGGCGACCAGGGGTGACCCGCGACCTGCAAGCGCGCTGATGGCGGCATCCGTGACCAATTCCCAGCCTCGCCCCCTGTGCGACCCCGGCTCCCCCGGCCGCACCGTGAGAACCCTGTTGAGCAACATGACGCCCTGTTTGCTCCAGCTCGTGAGGTCTCCGTGGGCGGGCGGCGTAACCCCCACATCGTCGGCCAGCTCGCGGTAGATGTTATTCAGGCTTCTCGGCAGCGGACGCACGTGGCGCTCGACGGCAAACGACAGCCCGATGGGATGCCCCGGCGTCGGATACGGATCTTGGCCCACGATGAGCACCCGCACATCGGCGAAAGGATGCTCGAACGCGCGAAACACGTCAGCCTGCGCCGGCATATACTGCTCCTCCCCCGCAAGAAACTCCCCCAGCGACGTGATCGTCTCAGCGACAGGGGAAAGCGCGGCCGCCCAGCCGGCGTCCATCCGCTCAGGCGGCCACGCGATCATGCTGTGACGGGAGGAAGAACCGACCAGGGAAAGTTGATCCACCGGTCGGTCGTCTTCCAGACATAATCGGGCTCCTGCACCGTGCCGGGCTTGCTGTAGAGGCACACCGAGCGCACATCCGCTCCGTTGTCTCGCAGCATCGCGAGCACAAGGGCAAGTGTGCGACCCGAGTCGGAGACGTCGTCGACGAGCAAAACTTTCTTGCCAGCCAGAGCGGCGTGATCGAGCATGGGGGGCAGAACCACGGGCTCGGCCAGGCGAGTGCCGACACCCGTGTAGAACTCGACGTTAAGAGCGCCGCAGCTCTTGGCGCCAAGGGCGTAGGCGATCGAGCCGGCGAGGAGCATTCCCCCGCGGGCGATCGCGACAACGACATCGGGCATGAACCCGCTTGCGGCCACCGAGGTAGCCAGCTCACGCGACGCCTCCCCGAATACCGGCCAGGTCAGATTCTCGCGTTCGTCGTTCATGTGCACCCATCACTCAGAAGGGGGAATATCCCCGCCACCATTTCACCACTACGCTCACCCCATGCGGAAATTGCTGGGGTCACGCGCCGGTTCGGTCACGGCATCGCTCATCGGGTTTCTCTTCTTTGTCGAGTTCGTCAGCGGCATCCTGCAGGGCTTCTACGTGCCCCTGATCCCCGATTTGGTCGACTACCTCGGCATTCGCGACGCTGACTTCAATATCTTCGAAGGCAGCCAGTTGCTGCTCTCGGCCCTCGTCGTACCCATCCTCGCCAAGCTCGGCGACATGTATGGGCACAAGCGAATCCTGCTGATCTCTACCGTGCTCACGGCTGGCGCAACGTGGTGGTTGGCTTTCGCAGGGGACTTCACGTCGTTCCTGATCGCCTGGACGCTGCAGGGCTTTTACGTGGTCTGGCTGCCGCTCGAGATCGCGCTGATCTTCGACAAGGGGCGCAGAACGGGCCACGCAGCGTCGGCAACCCGCAAGGCTGCCGCGCTTCTCATCGTCGGGCTCGAAGCGGGAGCCATCGCGGGCGCGCTCGGCGGCGCCGCCGTCTTCGGCGCGTTCGGTGGCGAAGCGATGCTGCAGCAGTCCATGGTCCCCACGATGATGGTGCCGGCAATCGCCGTGACCCTGGTCTTCTTCGTCATCCTCTTTGGGGTGCCAGAATCTGAGCCGCTACCGAACCGCACCCTCGACTGGCTGGGCTTTTCGCTGCTCACGATGGGGCTCCTGCTCATCACCTCGGGCCTCACGTTCCTCAAGTTCAACGGACCGCAGCTCTGGGTGTTCGCGATAATGCTGCTCGGGGTGCTCGTGTTCGTGCCGTTTACCAAGTTCGAGCTGCGGCACAAGGACCCCGCGATCGACCTGCGGGTGCTGGCCCAGCCCAACATGTGGCCCGTTCAGCTGACGGCGTTCCTCATCGGCATCAGCATTCTGGGCGCGCAGGCACCTCTCTCGACGTATGCGGGCACGGATCCCGGCGAGGTCGGCTACGGACTCGGCCTCACCTCGGGAAGCATCTCGATTCTGATCGGCCTCTACCTGATCTCGATGATCGTGGGCGCGCTACTCTTCCCCCTCATTTCGCGGGTCTTCACACCCCGGACGGCGCTCATCATCGCAGCATTCTTCGTGGCGGCCGGATACCTGCTTTTCATCCCCTTCCATCTCGAGGCATGGCAGGTATTCACCAATATGGCCATAGCGGGGCTCGGAAGCGGTGTTCTCATGGGGGCAATGCCCGCCGCCGCAGCCGCAGCCGCCCCTCGCGGCCAGACGGGCGTCGCCTCGGCTCTCACCAACACCACCAAGACCATCGGCGGCTCGTTCGCGTCGTCGATCTTTGCCATCGTGCTCACGATCGGTGCAGTGCAGGTGGCTGGTTCGACCGCGAGCAGCCTGTTCGGCTACATGATGGTCTGGACGATCTGCGGCGTCGGCGCGCTCATCGCGGCCGCTCTGCTGTTTATGGTGCCCAAGCTGTCGTTCGCCGATGCTTCGGATTCTTCGGAGCTGGACGCCGCTGCGGCAACCCCGACGGCGCTGCTACCAGATGCCCGGCTCAGCGACAGCGAGAGCTCTAGTTCCTAGGAGTCAGCGGTTCACGCACAACCTTGTGCTGGGCCGCCTGCGCCACGGGGCGGACTACCACGAGGTCAAGGTTGATGTGCCCGGGCAGGCCAAGGGTCTGAGCAATGACCGTGGCGATGTCCTCGGCGACCAACGGATGCTCGACACCCTCATAGACGGAGTTAGCTCGTTGGTGATCGCCACCAACGCGGTTGAGGGTGAACTCGTCGGTGCGCACCATCCCCGGCGCAATCTCGAGCACCCGAATCGGCTCGCCCGCAAGCTCAAGGCGCAGCGCACCGATGACGCCGTGAACCGCGAATTTGGCGGCGTTATAGCCTCCGCCGCCCTCGTACGAGACGAGTCCCGCCGTTGAACTGACGGTGAGGATGTCTGCGTGGGCAACATCCCCGTCCACGGCTTCTGCCGCACCCTGGCGCAACAGCGGGAGCAGGGCACTCGTCACGCGCTGCACCGCAAGCACGTTGATGTCGAACATGCGCGCCCAGTCGTCCACCGAACTGGCTTCTACCGAGTCGGTGCCGAATGCACCCCCCGCGTTATTAACGAGCGCGTGAAGGGGGCCGCGGGCAGCAAGATGACTCCGGAGCGCAGCAACGTCAGAGTCGGAGGTGAGATCGGCCACAAAAACATCGGCCCCCGTCTCTTCTGCGAGTGCCGCCAGCCGGTCTGCCCTTCGGGCTACCCCTGTGACATCCCATCCCTCGGCGAGCAGCGCTCGCACTGTCGCTGCCCCGATTCCGGAGCTGGCACCCGTAACTACGACCCGTCGCTTGTTCACAGGTCCAAGGTACCGTTGCTTACTAGGGTGCTTTCACGAGGAGGTCTGAGTGGCTACTCGTTCCATAGCGGCCGGCGGGCGGCCCCGCGTGAGAGTGCCCCTGTGGGACAACGCGCGATTCATTGCTGTGACCCTCGTGGTGGTAGGGCACGGAATTCAACGGCAGATGGCCGAGAGCGATGTCGCCCTCGTGATCTATCTGGCGATCTATACGTTCCATATGCCGGCCTTCGCCATCATCAGCGGGTACTTCTCTAAGTCGGCGCCCCCCGGCGAGCGCCAGATGGTCAAGGTCATCACCGACATCCTGTTGCCGTACTTCATCATGGAGACCATCTGGACGGTGGTGAAGCTCCTTCAGGGCACAGGAGAGGTCAACCCGACGACGCCGTCATGGACGCTGTGGTTTTTGCTAGCCCTGGGCATTTTCCGGCTGATCCTGCCCTACCTCGCGCTGCTCAAATGGCCACTTCTTCTGGCGATCGCGGTCTCGGTTGGCGTCGGATATTTTGCCAATGTCGATAACACTCTGTCTCTCTCTCGGGCATTCGGCATCCTGCCATTTTTCGTGCTGGGGTGGCGGCTGCGGGAGTGGGGACTCGTCGACCGTTGGCGGTTTGCCACAACCTCACTCTGGTGGGCGCGTTCGGTGGCGATCGCTCTGTTCGCCGCCCTCATCACCGTCTTGGCCGTGTATGCGGACCTATGGCGGGAGATCGATCTGCGGTTCTGGTTGTTCTACGACGAGTCCTACTCCGACCTGGGCGGGCAGTGGTGGTCCGGCTTCGTGCGTCTCGCTCTCATCGCCCTGGCTGTGCTGTTCTCCGCAGCGTTCTTCGTTCTTGTGCCGCGTAGCACCACGGCCATCACCAAGCTCGGACAGGGCACGATGTACGTGTATCTGCTCCATAGCTTTGTTCTCTATCCGCTGCGAGAATCCACATTTCTGCGGGACCACTCAAGCGTTCCCTGGATCATCGCCACGATTGTCGGCTGCGTCCTGCTGAGTGTCGTGCTCGCCTCGAAGCCTGTGCGCCGCGTTTTTCGCCCGCTTGTCGAACCTCGCCCGACCTGGTTGTTCCGGTCTCCCCCGAGCCATCTCTCGGGCGAGTCGCGCATCGACCCCACAGGGTCACGACGCGACGGGGTGCAACGCCATCGACCGGAGTAGCGAGCACGTTACCGACTGTGTCGCACCGCGTTGACCCTGGTGTACCCCACTCCGTAAGCTCGGCCACGACGCGCACAACGGTCTTACGCCGCGCCACCACAGACTAAGGAGCAACACCATGAGCGACGCCTGGAAGTTTGAGACGAAGCAGATCCACTCGGGCGCCGCGCCCGACCCCGTAACCAATGCGCGAGCAACGCCGCTCTACCGCACTACGGCCTACGTCTTTAACAACGCCGACCATGCGGCGAACCTGTTCGCGCTCTCGGAGTTCGGCAACATCTACACCCGCATCCAGAACCCGACTCAGGATGTTTTCGAGCAGCGCATCGCCGCGCTCGAGGGCGGCACCGCAGCCCTGGCCGTCGCCTCCGGGCAGTCGGCGACGACCCTTGCGGTTCTCAACATCGCCCAGGCCGGCGACCACATCGTTTCGTCGTCGTCCATCTATGGCGGCACGTACAACCTGTTTAAGTACACGCTTGCGAAGCTCGGCATCGAGACCACCTTCGTCGAAAACCAGGACGACCCGAACGAGTGGGCCGCGGCCGTTCGCCCGAACACCAAGCTGTTCTTTGCCGAGACGATTGGCAACCCCAAGATCAACATCCTCGACATCGCTTCGGTGTCGTCAATCGCCCACGAGAACGGCCTGCCGCTCATCGTGGACAACACGATTGCAACCCCCTACCTGATCCGCCCGTTCGAGCACGGAGCCGACATCGTCGTGCACTCCGCGACAAAGTTCCTCGGCGGCCACGGCACGGTAATCGGCGGCGTCATCGTGGATGGTGGCCGCTTCGAGTGGTCCAAGAACGTGGACAAGTTCCCCGAACTCACCGAGCCAGACCCCAGCTACCACGGCGCCAGCTACACGGCCGCGGTGGGCGACCCCATCGCCTACATCATCAAGGCACGCGTTCAGTTGCTTCGCGACCTCGGCCCCGCCATCTCCCCCGATAACGCATTCGCGCTGATCCAGGGCATTGAGACCCTCAGCCTGCGCATCGAGCGCCACGTGCAGAACGCCCAGGATGTCGCCGAATGGCTTGATAACCACCCGGATGTCGACACCGTGTACTACGCCGGCCTGCCGACGAGCCCGTGGTACGGCCAGGCGAATAAGTACGCCCCGCGCGGCGTCGGCGCCGTGTTGTCGTTCGAGCTCAAGGGCGGCGTCGACGCCGGACGTGAGTTCGTCAACAGCCTGTCGCTGTTCAGCCACGTCGCAAACATCGGAGATGTGCGCAGCCTCGTCATCCACCCCGCATCGACCACCCACTCACAGCTCACGCCCGAGCAGCAGCTCACGACCGGGGTCACCCCTGGTCTGGTTCGCCTCTCGGTCGGCCTCGAGAACATCGATGACATCAAGGCGGATCTCGCTTCAGGCCTCACCGCCGCCCGCAAGGTGGCCGACGCGGCACGCCGCGCCTAGGCGCACCACCGCCGACACGGCATCACGACCCAGAAGGGCACCCGCGTAACAGGAACGCGGGTGCCCTTCGTTTTCGGCAATACTGGGCAGTGATATGGACTGGCAGACACCCGAAGACAGCGTTCCCTCTAGCTTCGTCACAGCGGCGAACAACAAGGCTCTCCTCGGCAAGCCTCCGGCCAGTGGAGCCTGGCGCGAAGGCGACCCGGCCGGGCATCGCCAGTTTGCCAACCTCGGGCCCCTCCCTCTTGAGCGCGGGCGACACATTCCCCACGTGCGCATGGCCTACGAGACCTGGGGCGAGCTCAACGACGACGCCAGCAACGCCATCCTCATCCTCCACGCGCTGACCGGCGACAGCCACCTGCTCGGTGCCGCCGGCATTGGGCACGCAACGGCCGGCTGGTGGTCCGGCATTGTAGGGCCGGGCAAGTACATCGACACCGATCGGTGGTTCGTGGTCGCGCCGAACATGTTGGGCGGATGCCAGGGCACGACAGGCCCGGCGTCGCACACGACAGAGGGCATTGAATGGGGCGCCCGCTTCCCCTACATCACCATCCGCGATCAGGTAAACGCTCAAGTATTGCTGAGCGATTCCCTCGGCATTTCTCGCTGGGCGGCCGTGGTCGGCGGTTCCATGGGCGGCATGCACTCCCTCGAATGGTCGATCGGGCACCCCGAGCGCCTTGAGCGAGTTGCGGTGCTCGCCGCGCCCGCGCTGAGCAGTGCAGATCAGATCGCGCTCAACTCTGTGCAGATCGAGGCGATCCGCATGGACGATGCCTTCGCCGGGGGCGACTACTACGACGCTGCTGACGGCGACGGCCCGTATCGAGGGCTTGCGCTGGCCCGCCGCATGGCACTTCTCAACTACCGCTCCCCCGACGAGCTCAACGCACGGTTCCAGCGAAGCTGGCAGAGCGACATCAGCCCGCTCGGCGACGAGGGCCGATTCGCCGTCGAGAGTTACCTCGATTTTCACGGCAATAAGTTCACCCGTCGGTTCGACGCGAACTCGTACGTCACCCTGGTCGAGGCAATGAACTCGCACGATGTTGGCCGCGATCGGGGCGGAATCGACGCCGCCCTCGACCGCGCGACGGCCAAAGCGCTGGTGCTGGGCATCGACAGCGACCGGCTCTTTCCGGTGCCAGACCAACAGATCATCGCGCGAGGGCTCAGCGGCAACATCGACGGCGACGAGGCCGTGGTGATCACCTCGAGCTTTGGACACGACGGGTTTCTCATCGAGGACGACCTCGTCGGCCCCCAGCTCCTGCGGTTGCTCTCGTCGTGACCGAAAGCACGCCGAGGGGCATCGAATCCCGCAGCCCTGCCCAGATCAGGGTGGCTGTTGTCGACGACCATCGGATCGTGCTTGACGGCGTGACCGCCCACATCCGTTTTCGCCACCCCGATATCGAGGTCGCCATCACGGAGACCACCTGGGTCGGCCTGCTCGCGCATCCGCTCTTTCCTGTCGACGTGGTCGTTCTCGACCTCGGGCTCGGCGACGACCTGCCCGTCGAGACGAAGCTGCGGATTCTCGCGACGGTCGGCGTCAAGACCGTCGTGATGAGCCGCCACGCCGACGCGTTCTCCGTGCAATCGGCCATGCGTGCCGGAGCTCTCGCCTTCGTTCCAAAATCAGACGATGCTGGCGAGCTCGTTCGCGCCATTCGGGCCGCCGCCGCCGGGCATCGGTACCGTGCCCACTCGGTGGCGCTCACCGAGATCGATGCCGTCAGCAGTTCGACCCCGGGTCTCGGTCGACAGGAGCTTCGGGCGATCATGCTCTACTCCACCGGCCGCTCCGTCAAAGAGGTTGCCGCCGAAATGGAGACGACCGATGAGACGGTCAAGTCATATCTCAAGCGCGCCCGGCGCAAGTACCGCGCGGTCGGAATCGACCTCGGCACGAGGGTCCTGCTGCGTCGCCATGCCGCGCGCGAAGGCTGGATCGGGCCGGAATAGCGCGGCTCACCGGCCCGATTGTACCCAGATGGGGGCCACGGTATGTGACGATTACACCGTGGATGCGCTGGGTCGGGAACGTGATCGCCTCCTTCAGCGATCCGCGCGTATGGTCGGAACGGCCAGCACCCTCGTCTCGTTTCTGTGTTTTCTGGTTCCCGGGCTCGTCGAAGCCGACATCCTGTTCGCCGTTGTACCGCTGTTCATCGTGCTGCTCGCCGTGCACCTGCTCATCGGCAACTCCCGGTCTCTTCCGCTGGTATGCGCTGGTCTCGTGGCGGGGCTCGCGATTCTGGCGGTCGTGCAGATCCCCGGCAGCGCCGAACCGAATGCCACCCTGCTCAACGCCATGTCGCCGCTCGCGGCGGGCGGGCTCTCGTCGTTCACGATGGTGCTCCTCGAGGGCCGATGGCGCCACACGGTGCTCGCGGTCGCCTACATCCTCTCCCTCGGTCTCATGGTGTCTGCGGCACCGACGGACGACCTTGCCGCGCGCGTGGCCATCCTCGTCACGTTCGGCTGGGCCCTCACCACGGTGTTCGCCTACTGGCTCAACGCGAGCGTTCCCCGTGCTGCCCGCCGCATCCGCAGCATCGGTCGCGCTCATATGGCCGAGCGCCGGGCGAGCGAAACAGAAGCCCAACGACGCCAGGGAGCCAGGTTGCTCCACGACACCGTGCTGGCGACGCTGACACTGCTTGCCCACTCCGGTGTTGGTGTCTCGGCGGACTCCATGCGGCAGCAGGCAGCGGATGACGCCAGACTGCTCCGCCAGCTCCGCCTCGGAGTGACGGTCAACCCGTCGAGCTCCGGAAACTACAACCTTGAGCCCGTGGCCGAGACTCCCCTGGGCACGACGCTCGAATCGGTGAAGCAGCGGTTTGGGCGCATGGGGCTCGAGGTTGCGTGGCACGGCACAGGGCATGTGCTCCTGCCGAGCGATGTACTCGACGCCTTTTTGCTCGCTCTCTCGGAGTGCCTGGAGAATGTGCGCAGGCATGCCGGCGTGAGCAACGCCCACGTGACCATCACGGAGGACGAGACCACCGTGCGGGCAATGGTCACCGACCAAGGAATTGGCTTTGTGCTCGAAGAGGTTGATGAGCAGAGTCTCGGATACAAAGAATCAATCGTCGGCCGACTCAAAGAGGTCGGCGGCAATGCGCGTCTCTTCTCGGCGCCGGGGGCTGGCACGACCGTCGTGCTGGAGGTTCCTCGCACATGACCTATCCCGACCTCGGAGAGAACACTCTCGGGGTGATCTTCGGCAAACGCCGAGGACTCCCCGGAGACGTGCCCACAGTGCGCACGCTCCGTCAAGCCAAAGAGATGGGCTCGACCCTGGGAACAGGCTTTCTCGGCGTCGGTGCGGGCGTCATCGCCGCCCTGCAGATGGTCTACGGGCTCACTCTGCTCGTGTGGAATTGGGATGCCTACCCCGACACCCTCCCCGTGGCTCTTGCCTGGCTCCTGCTGTTGCTGTGTCTCGGCGGGGTCGCGATCTCCATCGCGACCCGCGGAGAGAGCATGCCGAACTGGCTCTTTGCCATCGTGCTCGCCACCGTCTTCGGAGTCATCGCCCTCGACTTTGTCGCCATCTGGCCGCTCGAGAACATCGCAGGGTACGGCACCGCATCGCTCTGCGCCTCGGCCGGGCTGCTCATCTCGGTAACCCTCCGCCGCTCATGGGAGGTCCTGCTCGCAGCGGCGGGAGTCGCCATCGTGCTCGCCTGGGGCATCCTCGTCAATGGTCCGGTGACCACGACCACACTGCCCAGCCAACTCGGCTTTCTCACGCTCGCGGTGTTCCCCACCGTCGCGGGCATCTACATCATTCGCCGGTTTCGCAGGCTCGTGCAGACCGAACTCGACAGGGTTCTTGTGCAGAGCACCGTCTCGGCGCCGCGCTTCGCCGTCGGGATGCTCGCCTCAGAAGAGCTCGCCCGGCTCGACCTCGCGGCCGAGGAACTCCTCGACTCTGTTGCAACGGGACGGCTATCGCTCCCCCTCGATTCGCGGATGGCATCCCGGGCGGCCTCGCTCGCGACGGAACTGCGCCTGCATCTCATCGAGGGACGACGCGAAACCTGGCTTTATCACGCCGTAACGGAGTCGGAGACGCTCGGGCGGTCGGTCACGCTGAGTGACCGCAGCAGCCTCGCAGGCCTGCTGGGACGCCGGCAGCGCGACGGTTTGCTCTCAGCGGTCTGGTTGCTCGTAAGCGACCGCGCAACCCGCCCGGCGACGGTTGAGATCACCATCGGGCCCGCTTCTGCGGCCAATCGGCCTCGCACCGACGGCACGATTTCGGTGCCCATTGTGATCACCACCACCGGCATCCCCCGCAATCGCGTGGACCCCTCGACGTGGGAAGCTATCGGAAAGGTCGGCAGATATACCGACTCGACCTATGACTCAAGCCTGCGTGTCGAGATCAACTGTCTCGTAGACAACCCAGCTGACCATTAGCATTCAAGGCGTAGAGAGAACTAAAGGGGAAACAGTGTCAACTGCTCAGCCGCTCCGACTGGCGATCGTCGATGATCACAAAATGCTTCTGGGGGCCCTCACAGAGTGGGTGCGCTCTGCAGCACCAGATATCAACCTCGTCGCCGCTGTTTCTAGCTGGCCCGAGCTGCTGACGCATCCGCAGTTTCCCGTCGACGTTGTTTTGCTCGACCTCGACCTCAAAGACAACCTGCCGATCTCTCTCAAGATCTCCACGCTGCGCACCGCCGGCGTGAAGACCGTGCTCATGAGCACATACTCCGAGCCGAATGTTGTTCGCGAGGCCCTCGCGGCTGGCGCTCTCGGCTATCTCGTCAAGAGCGAAGACGCCTCGATGATCGTCGAGGCCATCCGCGCGGCGTCCAACAACGAGTCGTTCATCTCGGCGGAACTCGACCTTGCCATCAACGCGACAGAGGTCGGCGGAGCCCCCAAGCTCAGCGCCCAGGAACGCCGCGTCATGGCACTCTATGGGGGCGGCGAGCCCGTTAAGGCCGTCGCCTACCAGCTCGGAATCTCTGAGGAGACAGCCAAGTCGTACCTCAAGCGCATTCGCGAGAAGTACCGCATCGCGGGGATCGACGTTGGCACCAAGGTTGCCCTTCGTAAGCGCGCCATCACTGACGGCATCCTGCTGCGCAGCGACGGCCCGCGCGAGTTCTAACTTCTGCGCTGCCTCGGAGTCTTCACCATCGCGGTGATCGCCCAGGCCAGTAGCACGAACAGCAGCGCATTGCGCAGTGTGAGCACCGCCACCATGAAGACCTCTAGGTCGAGCAGGTAGCCGTAGAGGTACGGGTACACGAAGTGGGTGAGGCCCGCGATCGCCAGTGCGATAGCCGCGGGCACGCGAAACGCTCGTGCGGATGCTGCGCCGACGAGCCCGAAGATGATGGGCACCGCGAGCCATGCGATGAACTGGGGCGAGCCGACCTTATTCACTGCGATGAACGCCACGACAAACGCGAGGATCAGAGGGGGAAGCAGCGCCTCCTGCTTCGCTCCCCTGCCCTGTAGCCATACGGCGAGAAGCACAATCGACGCCACAGCGACGGCAAGGATCGCGGTCATGATCTGGGCCACGACCTCCGCCCCCGGTCCGAACACCTGATAGGTCAGCAGGTCGTCGTCGTAGTAGAGCCCGGCTTCCTGCGCTCCCAGCGCGCCAGCCCACAGCCAGGGCGCGCTCACGGGCGCCTCGATCTGGAGTCCGCGATCGGTCTGCTGCGTGATGAAGCTGAGCAGAACCTCGCCTCCACCCAGGAGGATCGTGGCGACAACGATGAGGGCCGTGACTACTGCGCCACCCGCGACGACCGACCACCGAGAGCGACTCGCGACCACGATCGCGGCGATTACGGCCGCGGGCCATACCTTGATCCAGGTTGCCACGGCGAGCAGGACCCCCGCTATGAAGGGTCGCTTCGCCAAGAGACACAGGGCGATTATGGCAATGGGCACGGTTATGGAGTCGATGCGCCCGACCGCGATGGGGCCGAGCAACAGCAAGAACGCGGTCCACCACCAGCCGACGCGCAAGGCTCGGGAACGGTGCGCCGGAGAAGAAGCGCCGAGAACAACGGCAAGCGCGGCACAGTTGAGCAGCACGACCAGTGCTAGCCACGTGACGACGTACCCCTGCGCGCCGCCGACAAAGGCGATCGTCATCGGCAGGAGCGCGAGAACGGGATAGACCCACGGTTCGTCGAAGCCCACCCACGGCCCCCCGCCGGCACCCTGCTCGATCCACCACTGATACAGGTACACATCGCCGAGCGGGCGCCCTTGGCCTGTGAGGGCAAGGCACGAGATCGTCACATTGACGGCAAGAAAGGCCACCCACAGCCAAATAGCGCCGGTCGTGGAGATGGTGCGCGTCACGCGAGAAGCTCCGCGACCGTGGGCGAAATCGCAGAGACGAGCTGTCGCACCGTGAACGGCCCACCCTGCGATGCCCGCTCCCCCGATCGCGAGTGGATGATCACTGCGGCGGCGGCGAGCTCGGCCAATTTCCACTCCCCCGTCGCAGCGATGTCGGCGGCGTGAGTTGCCACGAGGGCGCCCAGGATGCCCGCGAGCACGTCCCCGGTGCCCGCGGTTGCAAGCCACGGGGTTGCGGTAGGACAGCGGATGACAGCACCAGCCGGAGTGACGACGACGCTGCGGGATCCTTTGAGAAGAACCACAGCGGAGGCACGCTCGGCTGCCCTGATGGCGCTTGACACAGGGTCGGCGGCCACCGACGCCCTGTTCACGCCCAGCAGGGCTGCGAGCTCCCCGTGGTGAGGGGTCATGACGATGGGACCAACCGGCACGCCGGCGAGCGAGTTGCGCGGTCCCCCGTTTACAGCGTCGATGCGGCTGAGCGCGCCCGCGTCGACAACGACGGGCACTGTTGCGGTGTCGTCCTCGGCACGGCTCTCCAGAAGAGTCGCGGCAAGGCTGCCCTCGGCATCCGCTTCGCCGTGAACAGGAATACCCGAACCGGCGAGCCAGGCCTGGACCCTGCCGGGAGCGGTCACGGCCTCAGGGCAGTGCGCCAGCACGAGAGAGGCCGCCTCGGACGCCCCCCGAAACCGCACCATGCCAACCCCTGCCGCCAGGGCTGCCGAGACACCAAGAACCGCCGCACCCGGATAGCGGGAGGACCCCGTCACGATGCCGAGCACCCCGCGCGAGTACTTGTCATCATGCTCGTCTGGCTCCGCGATGAGCGCGCCAGCATCCCGTGCGGTCCAGTCCACGATGTCATACATGCCCCCCACGATAGTTTGGAGGGGTGAGCCCCGCCGACATCAGCCTCTTTTCTCCTCTGACACTGCGATCCATCACGATGCGCAATCGTCTCTGGGTCGCCCCCATGTGCCAGTACGAGGTGGTGAAACAGGATGGGGTCCCCACGGAATGGCACCTTGTTCACCTCGGATCCTTCGCTCGGGGCGGGGCCGGCCTCGTCATGACGGAGGCCACCGCGGTGAGCCCGGAAGGGCGAATCTCGGGCGAAGACACCGGCATCTACACCGACGAGCAACGAGACGCCTGGAGTCGCATCGTCGACTTCATTCACGCGCAGGGAGCGCCAGCAGGCATTCAGCTCGCCCACGCTGGCCGCAAGGGGTCCCGCTGGCGCGAATGGCTGCCCGATGAGGGGACCCGCCCCGTGGATGCTGGTGGCTGGCGCACGGTCGCCCCCTCCGAGATCCCGTTCGAGGGATATGACACTCCCATCGCGCTCGACCTCGCCGGAATCGACGCCGTGGTCGCGGACTTTGCCGCCGCCGCCCGGCGCGCAGTCGAGGCCGGGTTTGATGTGGTCGAGGTGCATGCCGCACACGGCTACCTCATCCACCAGTTTCTCTCGCCGCTCTCGAACCGTCGAACCGACGCCTATGGCGGCAGCCTCGACAACCGCAGCAGGTTGCTGCTCAGGGTCATCGAGGCGGTGCGAGAGGCGATAGGGCCCGACCGCGCGCTTTTCGTGCGGTTATCGGCGACCGACTGGGCGGATGAGGGGTGGAGCCCGGATGAGACCGCCATCGTCGCCTCCGCCGCCCACGAGCTCGGTGCCGACCTGTTCGATATCTCAACGGGAGGGACCCTGGCCTCCCCCACGATCCCGCTCAGCCCTGGGTACCAGGTTCCCTTCGCTGCGGCGATCCGTGAGGCGACCGGAGCTCCCGTGAGCGCCGTCGGTCTCATCACCACGTCCTTGCTCGCAAACGAGGTCATCGCGTCAGGGCAGGCAGACGCGGTCATGATGGGCCGAAAGCTCCTCCGTGACCCACACTTTGCGCTACGAGCGGCCCTCGAGCTGGGCGTGGATATCGACTACTGGCCCAAGAACTACGACCGGGCCCGCACGACCCTGGCTCGCTGGTAGGGCCCTCGCCCGCTGGCTGGCGACCGGTTCCGCTCCGGCAGCGCGGCCGGGCTAGATGCGCCGAGTCGCGTCCTGAACCTCGCCGACGAGCTCCTCGATAATGTCCTCCAAGAAGATCGCGCCCCTGGTCGCCCCGGTTTCGTCGAACACCCTGGCGATATGCACGCCGGAGCGGCGCATCGTCGCCAGAGCATCCTCAAGGTCGGTGTCCTCAAAGATCGAGATCAGATGGCGGATGCGCTTGGGCGGCACCGGCTCAGTGAACTCGGTGTCTTCGAGGTCGATGACATCCTTGAGGTGCAGGTAACCGGTGGGTTCTCCGTCGTCGTCGACGAGCACATAGCGCGAGAATCCGTGCTGAGCCACGGCCCGCTCAACCTCAAGCGGCGTTGCCGCCTCCGAGACGGTAACGAGCGACCCGAGCCCCACCGTGATGTCTTTGACCTTCTTGGTTGTGAACTCGAACGCGTTCGAGAGGGCACCGGTCGTATCCCGCAGCACACCTTCCCGCGTGGAGTGCGCGACAATGTTGGCCACCTCGTCAAATGTGAACGAGCTCGTCGCCTCACTCTTGGGCTGCACCCTGAACAGCAAAAGAACACCGTTGGCGGTGGCATTGAGAAAGCCGATCAGGTGCTTGAAGATGCGGGAGATCACCACGAGCGGCGGGGCCAGAATCAGAGCCATGCGGTCGGGCAGAGAGAAGGACAGGTTCTTCGGAACCATCTCGCCGAACACCACATGCAGGAACGACACCAGCACGAGGGCGATAACAAACGCGACAGTACTGATGATCTCGGCCGACCACCCGGTCAACCCCAGCGGCACCTCAAGCAGATGGTGAATCGCCGGCTCTGACACGTTGAGGATGAGCAAGGAACACACCGTGATGCCCAGCTGGCTCGTCGCCAACATGAGAGTTGCGTGCTCCATGGCATAGAGCGTGGTCACCGCGGCGCGAGAACCAGCCTCCGCCTTCGGCTCAATCTGTGAGCGACGGGCAGAGATGACGGCGAACTCCGCGCCGACAAAGAAGGCGTTAGCCAGCAGCAGAACTACCAACCAGGCAATGCCCCAGTAATCGGTCATGAGCGCGCCTCCCCTGGAATCTGATCGGCATCCGCATCGACCGCCGGGGTAAAGCGGATGCGGTCGATGCGCCGACCGTCCATGCGCTCAACCCTGAACTCGCCAGCGTCGACGCTCACGGTGTCGCCCACCTTGGCAAGTCGCCCCAGCTCGCTCATGATGAATCCGGCCACTGTCTCGTACGGGCCGTCTTCTGGCACGACGACATCGGCGCGCTCGCGCAATTCGTCTGGCCTGAGCATGCCGGGAAAAGTGAGCCAGTTGCGGGAGCGCACAACGCCGGCGCGGGATCTGTCGTGCTCATCAGATACCTCTCCGACGAGCTCCTCGACGAGGTCTTCTAGCGTCACGACCCCTGCGGTCCCCCCGTACTCATCGAGCACGACGGCCATCTGGTACCCCCGCTGGCGCAGCTCGCCGAGCAACGCCTCGAGCCGCATAGTTTCTGGTACGCGAAGAGCATCGTTCTGCAGGGCAGAGACGGGCACCTCTCCGCGTTTTTCTCGCGGAACAGCAACGGCCTGCTTCACATGGACGACGCCGATGACATCGTCGATTCCGTCGTCCACCACAGGGAACCGCGAATAGCCCGTTGTGCTGGCGAGCTCGATGACCACCTGCGCAGAATCGGTGCGTTCGACACTCGATACGCGGGGTCGCGGCGTCATTACATCGCTCGCCGTTCTTTCGTTAAACGACAGCGTGCGGGCGAGAAGCGTTGCGGTGTCAAGTTCAAGCGTGCCCTCAAGGGCGGAGCGCCGCAGCAGCGAGGTGAGTTCCTCGGCCGTTCGAGCCGACGAGAGCTCCTCTTTGGGCTCAATCCCCACAGATCGGAGGATCACGTTGGCCGTGTTGTTCAGCAGGGATACAGCCGGACGGAACACCCACGTGAACGCGAGTTGAAACGGGATGACGAGCTTGGCCGTCTGCAGTGGCAGCGCGAGCGCAAAGTTCTTGGGCACAAGCTCGCCGATAATCATCGACAGCAGGGTCGCGATCGTGATGGCCACAACGGTCGAAATGCCTCGAACAACAGCCTCCGGCAGCGCGAGCCCGCCGAAGAGGGGCGCAAGAAGGGCCGTGAACGCCGGTTCGAGCGTGTAGCCCGTGAGAAGCGTGGTGAGGGTGATTCCGAGTTGAGCACTCGAGAGATGGGTTGACGTGTGCCGCAGGGCGGCGATCGTCATGCCGAGTCGGGTTTCGCCTCGCTGTTGGCGGGCTTCCAACTCATTTCTGTTGAGATTGACAAGGGCGAATTCAGAAGCGACGAAAAGGCCGGTTCCGATTGTGAGTAGTACACCGATGCCCAGCAGAACTAGTTCATGCATGAGTCACCGACGCACCATCGAGAGGGGGGGTCGTCCATAGTGCCCCCACTATAACGGGAGGAGAGCCTTACCAGCTGACAGGAAGCGCCTTGCCTTCTTCGTATCCGGCTGCCGACTGGATGCCAACGAGCGCCCGGTCGTGGAACTCTGCGGGAGTTGTGGCCCCCGCATAGGTGAAGGAGCTTCGAACCCCCGACGTGATCATGTCGAGCAGGTCCTCAAGCGAAGGCCGCAGCGGGTCAATGTAGATCTTGGAGCTCGAGATGCCTTCGGCAAACAGTTCCTTGCGCGCACGCTCATACGCGTCGAGTCTGCTGAAGCGGCCGTGGACCGCTTTGGTCGACGCCATTCCCCAGCTCTCCTTATAGAGAAGGCCAACCGCATCCTTCTGCAGACGACCGGGCGATTCGAGGGTGCCGGCAAACCACGATCCGATCATGACCGACGATGCCCCGGCCGCCAACGCGAGCGCTACGTCGCGGGGATATCGCACTCCGCCATCCGCCCACACGTGGGCCCCGAGCTCATGGGCGGTTTCTGCGGTCTCGAGCACGGCCGAGAACTGCGGTCGCCCCACAGCGGTCATCATTCGCGTGGTGCACATCGCCCCCGGCCCGACGCCGACCTTAACGATCGATGCACCGGCGGAGACCAGGTCTCGCACGGCATCCGAGGTCACGACATTGCCCGCGACGATGGGGATTCCCAGGTCGAGCGCGGCGACGGCCTCGACCGCCGCGATCATTCCATCTTGATGTCCATGGGCGGTGTCGATGACGAGCACATCCACTCCCGCATCGACGAGAGCCCGGGCCTTGGGCTCGATGTCCCCGGTGATTCCTAGGGCGGCGGCGACGCGCAGAGATCCGTCGGCATCGAGCGCCGGTTCATAAACCGTGCCCCTCAGCGCGCTGCGTCGGCTCAGGGTGCCGACCACCTTGCCGTGGTGCATAACGGGGGCGAACTCGAGATCGGCGGCGACCAAGAGATCGAAGGCCGAGCGGGGCTCATCGACATCGTCGACGTCGATCGAGGGCAGGTCGGGCCCGAGCAGCGAACCAAGGGGAGCATCGGGCGGTGCGATGGCGAGGCGGGCCGCTGGCACGCACCCGACAAACTCCCCTGCACTGTCGCGCACGATGATTCCGTGCCCGTCGACAGCCGGAACCAGCTCAAGTGCATCCCCCACCGTCTGAGAAACCGAGAGCTCGAACGCTGTGTCGTAGCTGGGAGATTGCTGTTTCACCCAGCGGATCGCCTCGTCGAGTTCTTGGAGCGGCAGATCCTGGGGCAGCACGCCGAGTCCGCCACGCCGTGCGAGTGTTGCCGCGAGCCGTGGGCCCGTCACCGAGTTCATATTCGCCGCAACGATGGGGATCGTCGCCCCTGTGCCGTCGGCTGGAGCTAACGAGACATCCAGGCGGCTCTTGACCGCCGACCGACTCGGCACGAGGAACACGTCCGAATAGGTGAGGTCGTGGGTCGGCGACGTCTCATAAAACTTCATGTATTTAACCGTAGTCCTCCGGGCCAACGGAGGGCAGAGCGCAGCCAAACCGATTACGCTTGATCCTTGTATGTGGCCAACGACGCTCTTACGCGTCGAATTAATGACAGTGACAACGGAGAGTGGGCGGCTGTGTCTAGCCAAATGACCGGAATCGCACCTGAAGAGGGGTCTTCAGGCGAATTCGGAGCCAATGAATGGCTCGTTGACGAGATGTACGAGCAGTTCAAAGTCGATCGGAACTCCGTCGACAAATCGTGGTGGCCGATCCTCGAGAACTATCACCAGACCAAGACGACTGCACCTGCAGCGCAGGCACCCGCAACGCAGGCACCTGCAGCAGAGGCGCCCGCAGCAGAGGCACCCGCCTCTCAGCCAGAGCCCGCGGCACAGGAGCCGCAGATTCCGGCAGAGGTGACGTCGGAGACGCCTCAGACCGCATCGGCGCAGTCGGCGGGCCAGCCCGTGGCGCGGACAACCTCCATCCAGGCGAAGCCGCAGCCGATTCCGGCCGAGGCTCCCTCTGCAGCGGCATCGATTGAACAGCCCAGCGAGCCTCAGGATGTCGTCACTGCCCTCAAGGGCATGGCAAAGTCGCTCGCAACCAACATGGACGCGAGCCTCACGGTTCCGACCGCGACGAGCGTGCGCACGATCCCGGCCAAGCTGATGATCGACAACCGCATCGTCATCAACAACCACCTCAAGCGCGCTCGCGGCGGCAAGGTGTCGTTTACGCACCTCATCGCCTGGGCCATGGTCAAGTCGCTGCGCGACTTCCCCAGCCAGAACGTGTTCTACGACGAGGTCGATGGCAAGCCGTCGATCGTTTCGCCCGCTCACATCAACCTCGGCATCGCGATCGACGTGCCCAAGTCCGACGGAACCCGCAGTCTCGTCGTGCCCGGCATCAAGCGCACCGAGTCGATGACCTTCGACCAGTTCCTCGCGGCCTACGAAGACGTCGTCAAGCGCGGTCGTGAGAACAAGCTCACGATGGTCGACTACCAGAACAACACGATCTCCCTCACCAACCCTGGTGGAATCGGCACGGTGCACTCCGTGCCGCGCCTCATGAAGGGCGCCGGATGCATCATCGGCGCCGGAGCGCTCGAATACCCGGCAGAGTTCCAGGGCATGTCGACCGAAACCCTCGCGGATCTCGGTATTGGCAAGACGATCACGCTGACCTCGACCTATGACCACCGCGTCATCCAGGGCGCCGGTTCTGGCGAGTTCCTCAAGCTCATCCACGAGCGCCTAATCGGCAAGCACGACTTCTACTCGGAGATCTTCGCCGACCTGCGCATCCCCTACGAGCCGATTCACTGGGGAACCGACGTTCACATCAACGCCGCAAGCGACGTCGACAAGTCAGCACGCGTGCAGGAGCTCATCAACGCGTTCCGCGTTCGCGGTCACCTCATGGCCGATGTCGACCCGCTCGAGTACGTGCAGCGTTTGCACCCTGACCTCGACATCGCGAGCCACGGTCTCAGCTTCTGGGACCTGGACCGCGAGTTCGTCACGGGTGGCCTCGCCGGCACTCGCGTTGCCAAGCTCCGCGACATTCTGGGAATTCTTCGCGATGCCTACGCCCGCAAGATCGGCGTCGAGTACATGCACATCCAGAACCCAGAAGAGCGCAAGTGGTTCCAGGATCGCCTAGAGCTGCCCTACCAGAAGCCGACGCACAACGAGCAGATGCGCATCCTCGCCAAGCTCAACGAGGCTGAGGCATTCGAGACGTTCCTGCAGACCAAATATGTCGGCCAGAAGCGCTTCAGCCTTGAGGGTGGCGAATCCGTCATCGCCCTTCTGGACGCTGTCCTGCAGCGTGCGGCAGAAGAGGGCCTCGAAGAGGTTGCCATCGGCATGGCCCACCGCGGCCGCCTCAATGTTCTTACGAACATCGCAGGCAAGACGTATGGCCAGGTGTTCCGTGAATTCGAGGGAACCCAGGATCCCCGCACGGTTCAGGGCTCGGGAGATGTGAAGTACCACCTCGGCACCGAGGGCACCTTCACCGCCCTCGGCGGCGAGCAGATCCCCGTATACCTCGCGGCGAACCCGTCGCACCTTGAGGCTGTCGACGGCGTGCTTGAGGGCATCGTTCGCGCGAAGCAGGATCGCAAGCCGATCGGCACGTTCCAGGTTGTGCCGATCATGATGCACGGTGACGCGGCCATGGCTGGCCAGGGCATCGTGGTCGAGGTGTTGCAGATGTCGCAGCTTCGCGGCTACCGCACGGGCGGCACCATCCACGTGGTTGTGAACAACCAGGTCGGTTTCACGACGCCTCCCGGCGAGGGCCGCACGTCGGTCTACTCGACGGATGTCGCCAAGACCATCCAGGCTCCGATCTTCCATGTCAATGGAGACGACCCCGAGGCCGTTGTACGCGTGGCCCAGCTGGCGCTTGAGTTCCGTCAGAAGTTCCACAAGGACGTCGTTGTCGACCTCGTCTGCTACCGCCGCCGTGGCCACAACGAGGGCGACGACCCCTCGATGACTCAGCCGCTCATGTACAACCTCATCGAGGCTAAGCGCAGCGTTCGCACGCTGTATGGCGAGGCTCTCGTCGGTCGTGGCGACATCACCGAAGAGGAGTATGCGGCTGCCCAGGCCGACTTCCAGGATCGACTCGAGCGCGCATTCGCCGAAACGCATGCCGCGCAGACGCACTCGATCCCTGTCGTTACCCAGGATGCCGGGGCGATGACCGACCTCGAGCGGCCAGAATCCCAGCAGGACGACAGCGCTGGCGAGCCCGAGACCACGGCCGTCGCCGAGTCCGTGATCACCGCGATCGGGGATGCTCACGGCAACCCGCCCGCCGGCTTCACGGTGCACCCCAAGCTTCAGGCACTGCTCAAGAAGCGCGTCGACATGAGCCGCAACGGCCTGGTCGACTGGGGATTCGGTGAGCTGCTCGCCCTCGGTTCGCTGCTTATGGAGGGCACACCCGTCCGGTTCGCCGGCCAGGATGCGCGCCGCGGCACGTTCGTTCAGCGCCACGCTGTTCTCCACGACCGCCAGAACGGCCAGGAATGGCTGCCACTGCTCAACCTCAGCGACAACCAGGCCCGTTTCTGGATCTATGACTCGCTGCTGAGCGAGTACGCGACGATGGGCTTCGAATACGGGTACTCCGTCGAGCGTGCCGATGCCCTCGTGCTGTGGGAGGCGCAGTTCGGCGACTTCGCTAACGGCGCTCAGACGGTCATCGACGAGTTCATCTCGTCGGCCGAGCAAAAGTGGGGTCAGCGTTCGAGCGTTGTTCTTCTGCTGCCGCACGGTTACGAAGGCCAGGGACCCGACCACTCGTCGGCCCGCATCGAGCGTTTCTTGCAGCTGTGTGCCGAGAACAACATGACGGTTGCCAGGCCATCGACCCCCGCGTCGTACTTCCACCTGCTGCGCCGCCAGGCATACGCCCGTCCGCGTCGCCCTCTCGTGGTCTTCACCCCGAAGGCGATGCTTCGCCTGCGCGGTGCCACGAGCGACGTCGCGGACTTCACGAACGGCAAGTTCGAGCCCGTCATCGATGACGCCACTGTCGTCGATAAGGGCGCGATCAAGCGCGTCGTTCTCCACGCCGGCAAGCTGCACTACGACCTCCGGAACGAGCTCGACAAGCGCGGCCAGACCGATGTGGCGCTCGTTCGGGTGGAGCAGTACTACCCGCTCCCCCTCCGCGAGCTTTCGGCTGTGCTCTCGCAGTACCCGAATGCCGATCTGCTGTGGGCTCAGGAAGAGCCTGAGAACCAGGGAGCCTGGCCGTTCATCTGCATGGAACTGCTGCGCAACCTGCCCAACCGCGAGCTCAAGGTTTCGTCGCGTCCCGCATCCGCCTCACCGGCGACGGGCTCGACTAAGCGCAGCGCGCAGGAGCAGGCTCAGCTCATCGAGAAGGCTCTGGACGTCTAGAACCAGATCAACGAAACAGGGGCGGGCATCCGATTGGATGCCCGCCCCTGTTTCGTTCAGAAGACGGTGTCGTTCACCAAGAACTCGCGGCGGTGCCGTGCACCTGCCGCGATGGCGGGCCTAGTGGCTGGACTGGATCTCGCGAATGCTCAACAGAACCTGTGCCCGCAGATCTTCTGGCGCGGTCTCCCGGCAGGCTCGCTGCACTGCGATCGTCAACACCTCACCGATGTGCGCTTCGTTGGCGCAGTCGGGGCAATTGGCAATGTGGTCGCAGATGTCGGCTGCGTCGTCGGCCTTGAGCTCGTTGTGGAGGTACTCCTCGAGTTCTGCCTTTGCTTTCTCACATCCGCAGTCGGTCATTTCGTGCTCCTGGTGGTGGCGGAATCAATTCCGCGGTCGGTCGCGTAGTCCGCGAGTAGCCCCCGAAGAAGGCGGCGTCCGCGGTGGAGTCGGCTCATCACTGTGCCGACGGGTGTCTTCATAATGTCGGCGATCTCTTGGTAGGCAAAGCCCTCGACGTCGGCGAGATACACCGCAAGCCGAAAATCTTCGGGGATCGCCTGAAGGGCATCCTTCACTGCGCTGTCGGGCAGGTGATCGATGGCCTCAGCCTCGGCGGAGCGCGACGACATCGACGTCGTCGATTCGGCTCCCCCGAGCTGCCAGTCCTCGAGATCATCAATCGTGCCCTGGTAGGGCTCTCGTTGCTTCTTGCGATAGGTGTTGATGTAAGTATTCGTGAGGATGCGGTAGAGCCACGCCTTGAGATTGGACCCTTGCTCGAATCGCGCGAACGCCGCAAACGCCTTGACGAAGGTCTCCTGCACGAGGTCCGCGGCATCCGAGGGGTTGCGCGTCATGCGCATCGCCGCGGCATATAGCTGATCCATGAACGGCATGGCCTGTTCTTCGAACAGATCCCGGAGTTCTGTAGAGGTCAGGTTCGGCGCGACGGCATCATCGAGGACACCGTCTTCTGCAGCCGAACCAAAGAGGTCAGTGTCGTCGTGGGGGGTGCCCGGAGTTGCGTCAGCCATCAACGACAAGCTTAGTTCTCGCCTGCCTGGGGACGGGGCGAGCGTTCGCTCAACGATAAGGGTCACGCCGTCTCCTGCCTCCTGATGGCAACTGCCGATACTCTTATGAACAATGCTGATCTCCAAATATTCCAACCCCGACTTTGACCCGTACCAGGGCGAATCCCTCGTCGAGCCCGAAACGGGCCGGTGGGTCGCTCCCACCGCGAATGGGCCGCTCTCGGCCGGGCTGTCGCTGCCGGGGTCAAAATCTCTGACCAATCGCGAGCTTGTTCTCGCGGCTCTGGCCGACGGACCCTCCACACTCCGGAGCCCCCTGCACTCGCGCGACAGCAACCTCATGGTCGAGGCGCTGCGCTCCCTCGGGGTATCCATCGAGGAGACGGGCGATGGCCCGTTCGGCCCTGATCTGCTCATCACACCGGGCGAGCTGACCGGGAGCACCTCGATCGACTGCGGGCTCGCGGGCACTGTTATGCGTTTTCTCCCGCCGGTGGCCGCTCTCGCGGTCGGCCCCGTCGCCTTCGACGGCGACGCCTCGGCTCGCCGCCGCCCCATGCGCACGACGATCGACGCCCTCCGCGCCCTCGGCGTCGACGTAAGCGACGATGGCCGCGGCACGCTTCCGTTCAGCCTCTACGCAATGGGGACTGTCGAAGGTGGCGATCTCGAGATCGATGCGTCAGCGTCAAGCCAGTTCGTCTCTGGGCTGCTTCTCGCAGCACCACGGTTTGCGCGTGGACTGCATCTGCGCCATGTCGGCAAGCATCTGCCGAGCATGCCGCACATTGAGATGACCATCGAAACTCTGAGGGCGCGCGGAGTATCCGTGCACTCCCCCGCTGCGGGCGAGTGGATCGTGGCCCCCGGCCCGATCGCCGCACTCGACGTTGACATCGAACCAGACCTCTCCAACGCGGCCCCGTTTCTCGTTGCGGCGCTCGTCGCGGGCGGGACCGTCACGATCGAGGGGTGGCCGACCGAGACCACTCAGGTCGGGGCCCACCTGGCGCGCATCCTTCCGCTTTTCGGCGCAACGGTAACGTCCGTTGACGGAGCACTCACGGTGGACGGTGGCGCCGGCATCGTCGGCGGGCGTTCCGTGGCCGGAATCGACCTCGATCTGAGCGAGGGCGGTGAACTTGCCCCCGCGATCGTCGCCCTGGCGGCGCTGGCAGATAGTCCGAGCCGAATAACCGGAATCGGGCACCTCCGTGGCCATGAGACCGATCGCCTTGCGGCGCTTGCTACAGAAATCAACGGTCTCGGCGGCTCTGTCGCTGAGCTGGAAGACGGCCTTGAGATCACCCCGCAGCAGCTCAGCGGCGGGCCGTGGCGCACCTACGAAGATCATCGGATGGCAACCGCGGGAGCCATCATCGGCCTCGCGGTGGAGGGGGTAGAGATCGACGACATCCGCACGACGAGCAAGACTCTCCCGCAGTTCGCTGACCTGTGGACCGGTCCGCTGCTTGGTCGTGGCGCCCCCACGACACCATCCGGGCTGCTGTAAACGAATGCGCGGCACAGTGTGAGCTGGATCAACGACACGGACGACGACGACCCGTACGCCGACTACGAGGCGAAATCGAGGCCCAACCCCAAGGGCAATAAGCCCCGCACCAAGACGCGCCCGCAGCATGAGGACGCCGTCATTGCCAGAGTGCTGACGGTCGACCGGGGTAGGTACTCGGTGCTGGTCGACGAGGACGGCCCCAACGAGCACCCCGTAACTGCTGCCAGAGCGCGCGAGCTTCGTCGGCAATCCATCGTGACGGGCGACAGGGTCGACATCGTCGGCGACACCACAGGAGACGAGGGCTCTCTTGCCCGCATCGTGCGAATCCGTGAACGCGAGACGGTGCTGCGGCGAAGCGCTGACGACACCGACGAGGTCGAGCGCATCATCGTGGCGAATGCCGACCAGATGCTCATCGTTGTGGCAGCGGCGAACCCCGAGCCGCGCACCAGGCTCGTGCATCGTTATCTGGTCGCGGCGTTCGACGCCGGAATCACCCCTATTCTCTGCATCACCAAAACAGACCTGGCCGACCCTGCCGACTTTCTCAAGGACTTCGCAGGGCTCGATCTTGAGATCATCACGAGCAGCAGCGACGACCCGCCTATCGCCGAGCTAAACGCCGTGCTGACCGGGCATTCCACCGTGGCCGTCGGCCACTCCGGCGTGGGCAAATCAACGCTCGTCAACGCGCTCGTTCCCGATGCGAATCGGGCAACGGGCCATGTGAACGAGGTCACGGGTCGAGGCCGCCACACCTCGTCGTCAACAATCTCCTACCGGGTCGCCGATGGCTGGATTATCGATACCCCCGGC
The DNA here is from genome assembly GCF_003065485.1 of Salinibacterium hongtaonis. Lineage (GTDB taxonomy): Bacteria > Actinomycetota > Actinomycetes > Actinomycetales > Microbacteriaceae > Homoserinimonas > Homoserinimonas hongtaonis. The sequence goes on along the minus strand of NZ_CP026951.1, from coordinate 755,536 downwards.
GTGCGCTCATTTGGCCTCGGGCACGTCAACATCGATAACGTGCTCCGCTCCTTTCCCGACCTCGAAGACATTGCGGCGGAATGCCCGCGCGGATGCACGCATCTGCCGGGGTCGATCGAGTGCGAACTCATCGAGCGGGTGGAGGCCGGCGAACTGGGCGACGTGGGCCGGCTGAGGCTCGACTCGTTTCAGCGGATGATGGCTGCCCTACGCTGACCCGGCCTGCACGGGAGCGCTAGCCTTGACGGGTGACCAGTTCTTCGAGCGCACCCGCCCTGACCCTCGCCGACGATCTCGACCTCGCTCAGAGGCTTGCCGACGCCGCCGATGCCATCTCGTCATCCCGCTTTCGCGCCTCGGACCTCGTCGTCACGACGAAGCCGGATATGACGCCTGTGTCCGATGCCGATAAGGCTGTCGAGCAGGCCATTCGTGAAATTCTCGCGGCCGAGCGGCCCGATGACTCGATTCTCGGCGAGGAGTTCGGCACCGAGGGCAAGTCCAGCAGACAGTGGATCATCGACCCCATTGACGGGACCTCGAACTATGTTCGCGGGGTGCCCGTGTGGGCCACCCTCATCTCTCTCGCAATCGATGGCGTTCCCGTGCTCGGCGTCGTCAGCAGCCCGGCTCTGGGCAAGCGCTGGTGGGCGGCAGTGGGCGGCGGCGCGTGGGTTAGTGACAACGGTGCAGAACCCCGCGCTCTTCGAGTCTCGCGGGTTGCCACGCTCGCCGATGCTTCGATCAGCTACAACAGCATCCAGCAGTGGGATCAGGCAGGTCGGCTCGATCAGTTGGTCGAGCTTTCACGCCGAGTGTGGCGCACCCGCGCTTATGGCGATATGTGGTCGTACATGATGCTCGCGGAAGGCCTCATCGACCTTGCGGGCGAGTTTGACCTCCAGCCCTACGACATGGCGGCCCTCGTGCCCATCGTGGAGGAGGCTGGCGGCACCTTCAGCTCTGCTGACGGCGAACCGGGACCGTGGCACGGCTCTGCCCTTGCCACCAACGGCCTGCTCCATGAGGCGGCGCTAGCGATTATCGCTTCGGCGTAGTCTCCCGCGCGTCGAATACCGCGAAAACGAGCGACACCAGCAACAGGCCCAGCGCCACAGCGATGCCAAAGGCGAAGGCGTCCCCATAGACAACGAGTCGGTCTGCAGTGGCGCCTTCGCGATAAACGGTTGAGTAGAACGTCGATACGGCGGCGGCGACACCAATCGCGGTTCCCACGCGCTGACCGACTTGAGCCACAGACCCCGCCACCCCGCCGTGCACGACGGGCACGTCGGTAAGAGTCAGCGTCTGGTTAGGTGAGATCACGAAGCCACCGCCGGCCCCGGCAACGCCCAGAGCCGCCGCAAGCAACCACGGAATTGCATCCTGCGGCGCAAGCATCACTATGGGAATGGACAGGCCAAAGCCCACGAAAACGAGGACGAGACCGATGAGCACGAGCTTGCGGCCGTATTGATTGACGAGTTTGCCGCCGTACCACGAGGTGACGGCGGAGACGAGGGCAAACGGAATGGTGACCATTCCCGAATAGACCGCCGCGAGGCCGAGCCCCGTTTGCATGTAGAGCGTTGTGAGCAGGAAGATCGCCGGAGCGGCGGCAAAGTACGAGGTCGCGATGAGGATGCCGTTGCGATAGGAAGCAAGGCGAAAGAGCCCGAAATTGACGACCGGAGCCTTGCCCGCCGAGAGAAAGCGTCGCTCCCACACGACAAACGCGATTGCCGCGAGAGCAAAAACGATCAGCCACAGCCAGCGCGCGGGGTCATCGTCTTGGCTGCCCGTCGTGAGTACAAACGGGAGCATGAGGCCGAAGATCCCGACGCCCAGGATGAGAATGCCCACGAGGTCGAGTTCTGTGTGAACCCTCTCGTGCACCTGACGCCCCGGCAGAAGCCTGACGGCAAAGATCAGCGCAAGCACGCCGAGCGGAACGTTCATCCAAAACAGCAGCCTCCAGCCATCCGGTTCGCCACCGACGCCGATGAGTATGCCGCCGAGGGTCGGGCCGAATGCCGTGGAGAGGCCGATGATGGCCCCGAACAGCCCGAAGGCTTTGCCGCGATCTTTGCCATGGAACAGTTGCTGAATGAGCCCGAGTACTTGGGGCATGTGGATTCCGGCGGCGACGCCCTGAAGCATCCGCCCCACAACGAGCACCTCGATCGTGGGCGCGAGAGCACAGAGGATGCTGCTGCCGACAAAGGCACTCAACCCGATGACAAAGAAAACCTTGCGGGAGTAGATGTCTCCCAGTCGACCGGCCGGGACGAGCGCGAGACCGAACGCGAGCGCATACCCGGCGACGATGAGCTGGAGCTCCGTGGGCCCTCCGCCGAGCGAATGCTCGATCGTGGGTAACCCAACGTTGATTTTGGAGAGATCAAGAATCGTGAGTGCGGCGACGGCGACGCATACCGCGAAGGCCTCCCACCGGGTCTTGTCGTTGGCGGAAGTCGCAGGATTACTCATCGTTTCAACTCTAGAGGAGCGCATGCTCTGCCTTGAACACGGTCAGCCCCGGCGAGCGCGACCCTCCCCGCAGATAGTTGACGATGGTCATCTAATGGCATATAGTTGACGCCTATCAACTTTCTCGACAGGACTACTTTGGATTCCTCCGCACCATCAGTCGACCAGCAGCGCACACCGCGCGAGATTCTGATCGCCCTCTCCGGGCTCATCATGGGCATGTTCGTCGCGGTCCTCTCCGGCACCGTCGTTTCGACCTCCATGCCGCGCATCATTGCCGACCTCGGCGGCGATCAGGCCGCCTACACCTGGGTGATTACCGCGAGCCTGCTGGCGACAGCCGTCTCAACGCCCATCTGGGGCAAGCTCAGCGACCTCCTCGATCGCAAGATGCTGCTGCAGGTCTCACTCATCCTCTTCGTTCTTGGCACGGTCGCGGCAGGTTTCGCACAGAGCACGCCCATGCTCATCGGCCTACGCGTCGTTCAAGGACTCGGCGCTGGCGGGCTCATGTCGCTAGTCTTCGTAGCCGTCGCGCTCATCATCAGCCCTCGCGAACGCGGAAAATACATGGGGCTGGTCGGCGGCATCATGGCGGTCGCCACGATCGGCGGCCCGCTGCTCGGCGGAATCATCACCGACTCACTCGGATGGCGCGCCAACTTCTTCATCGGCGTTCCCTTTGCCGTCGCCGCCATCGTCATCATTCACAAGACCCTGCACCTGCCCCCGACCACCCGAACCAAGGTGAGCATCGACTACCTCGGGGCCGTGCTTCTCACGGTGGGCGTCTCGGTGCTGCTCATCTGGGTCTCGATGGGCGGGGCGCAGTTCGAGTGGAGCTCGCTCGAAAGCTACCTCCTCATCGGCGGTGCGTCAGCCGCGCTGATCGCGTTCATCGTCACGGAGTTCCTAGTTTCCGAGCCCATCGTTCCCATGGCTCTCTTCAAGAACCGCACCTTCACCCTTGCGGTCGTCGCATCGATCGCCGTCGGCGTCGCCATGTTTGCGACCAGTGTGTTCCTCGCGCAGTACTTTCAGCTCGCCCGCGGCGCTAACCCCACGCAGTCTGGCCTCATGACCATCCCCATGGTCGTCGGCCAGATGGTCGCCTCGATCACCATTGGCCAGCTCATCAGTCGCTTCGGCAAGTGGAAGAGCTGGGTCGTCACAGGCTCCGTTCTTGTACTTATCGGCGTCTCCCTCATGGCAACCCTTCGCTACGACACCGACTTCGTTCTGGTCTCCATCTACATGGTCACCCTCGGCGCGGGCCTCGGCATGGTCATGCAGAACCTCACCCTCGCCGTGCAAAACGACACCCCCGTCGAGCAGCTTGGCGCTGCAAGCTCGAACGTCAACTTCTTTAGGTCCGTGGCCGGCACCATCGGCGTCACGGTCATGAGCAGCATCCTGGCAAGCCAAGTCACCTCGCGAATCTCGGGATCGCTGGCAACGTTCAAGCCGAGCTCGGAGGCAGAGATCGACGCACTCACGGGGCTGGCGACAGGCAACTTGCCCAACGTCGCGGAGCTGCCGCACCGCATTCGATTGATCGTCGAGGCAGCGTACGGCAGCGGAATTGCCGATGCGTTTCTCATTGCCGTGCCGCTGGCATTCATCGGGCTTATCGCCGTGATCTTCTTGCCCAACAAGGCGCTCTCCACCGCGGTTGCCGGCCAGACCTTGGCAGAAACAGCTGAAGAATCGGCAATTGACCTTGCCGAGGCTGAGATCGGCGCTGCGACCACAGGATCGATTGCCGTGATGACCACACGCGAGCAGGCGGTCGATCGCGATGACCGATAGCGTAACCACCATGACCGATGGCAGACCCACCACGACACAGGAGGAGAGCGATCGGGAGAACGGCATCGCCGAGGTTGAGGAATACCTCGGTGCACTGTTTCACCGCGTTCGACTGACCTGGAAGGAGGCGGCAGCCAGCATCCATCCCGAGCTCCAACCAGTGGGCTACCGCATCCTCGGCGCCGTCGTTCGCCTGCGCGAGACGACCGCCTACGCCTTGGCAGACCTCCTCGACACGGATAAGAGCGTGGTGAGCCGCCAGGTACGAATGCTCGAAGAGGCGCAGCTGGTCACCAGCCGTGCCGACGAAAAGGACGGCCGTGTGCGGGTTCTCTCGCCAACGCCCAACGCAATCGAGCGGGTTTCTGCGGCGAAAGCGCGGCAGCAGAGCAGACTCCGCGATGTGCTTCGCACTCAACCCGAGGCCGATGTGCGCGCCTTCGCCGGGATGCTGCGCCTCCTGAGTGAGTCCTAGCGCTCCGGCGGAGCCGAGACTCCGAACCGGGCCCCGAGCAGCCTGCAAATTAGTGCAGTCGTGTAACATTGCAGATCGTGCAAATAGATTCCGACACCGCTCCCTCGCAATCCGGGGAGCGTAAGGGCAGCCTCCTCCTCGTCTTCATCGGCCTCATGGTCGCCATGCTTCTGTCATCCCTGAGCCAGACCGTTCTGAGCTCGGCGATGCCCACGATGGTGGGTGAACTCGACGGGGTCGATCACATGCTGTGGGTCATGACGGCGTTCATGCTCTCCTCCACGATCGTCATGCCCATCTATGGCAAGCTAGGCGACCTCATGGGGCGCAAGAGCCTCATGATCGGGGCGATCTTGCTCTTTATGGCGGGGTCCCTCATCGGTGCCCTCTCCGTCGATATGAACATGCTCATCGGCGGTCGGGTCGTGCAGGGCCTCGGTGGCGGCGGGCTCATGATCCTGTCCCAGGCGATCATTGCCGACGTCGTGCCTGCCCGCGAGCGCGGCAAGTACATGGGCGTGATGGGCGCCGTCTTCGCCGTATCCTCCGTGGCCGGGCCGCTCCTCGGCGGCTGGTTCACCGAGGGAATCGGGTGGCGCTGGACGTTCTGGATCAACATGCCGCTGGGACTTCTCGCCCTCGCCGCCGCGGTCTTTCTGCTGCACTTGCCCAAGCGCGCCACAACATCCAAGCCCAAGATCGACGGGTGGGGCATGGCCTTCCTCGCCCTCACGACCACCTGCATCGTGCTGGTCGCCTCGTGGGGCGGCAAAGACTACGCATGGGATTCTCTTACGATCATCGGCCTGATCGCGGGTGCCGTCGTCGCCGCCGTGGTCTTTGTGTTGATCGAGCGCACGACGGCGGAGCCGATCATGCCCCTTCACCTGTTCCGCGAAGCGAACTTTAACCTCACGACCATCGCCGGACTGCTCACGAGCATCGGCATGTTCGGTGTCATCGGATATCTGCCCACCTACCTGCAGATGGCCTACGGCTCCACCGCCATGGAGGCTGGCATGCTCATGATTCCCATGATGCTCGCCCTGCTGCTCACCTCAATCGTCTCGGGCGCGCTCGTCAGCAAGCACGGGCGTTACAAGGTGATCCCCATTGTCGGCACCTTCATCGCCGCTGGCGGTCTTGCTCTGCTCGGCACGATCACGCCAGAGACCCCCGTATGGCTCTTCTGCATCTTCGTGGCGGTGATGGGAGTCGGCCTCGGCGCGAGCATGCAGATCCTGGTGCTCATCGTTCAGAACACCTTCCCTAACCGTGAGGTCGGCACTGCAACGGCGGCCAACAACTACTTCCGCCAGATCGGTGCATCACTCGGCGCTGCTGTGATCGGCAGCCTTTTCACGAGCCGACTCGTCACGGAGCTTGCCGACCGGCTTCCTTCTGGCGGCGGAGCGGGTTCCACCAACTCCCTCACCCCCGATATGGTGCACCGCTTGCCAGAGGCAGTGCAGGATGTCATCGCGCTCGCCTACAGCAGCGCCCTCACTCCCCTGTTCTTTGCCTTGGTGCCCGCCATGGTTCTCGCCGGCGTGCTGCTGTTCTTCGTCAAAGAGAAGCCGCTCGCCACGACGATTGAGCGGGATGTTATGCCCGAGGCCATTGCCGAGGGCCAGCTTCTGATCACATCGGACGAGCCGTCGGCGCATGACGCTGACGCCGAGGCTGACGCCGCTCCCCACCGCTAGCGAACGAGAGCCCTCCGACGCGAGAGAATGACGCTATGGCGGAGTTCACAGTGCGCGGAGGGCTCGGCGCTCGAGTCGATCACGAGATCGAAATCAAGCGCTCCCGTTTTCTCTGCCGCATCGTGCGGGTTGACACCGAAACGGCGGCGAGAGCTGTGATCGAGGATGCTCGGCGCGAGCACTGGGGCGCGCGCCATCACTGCTCAGCATTCATCCTGGGTTCCGCATCGCTGCCATCGCAGATTCGCCGGTCGAACGACGACGGCGAGCCCTCGGGAACCGCAGGTGCACCCATGCTCGAGGCCCTGGCCGGCCGCTCGCTCATCGACTGTGTCGCCGTTGTCACACGCTACTTCGGAGGGGTGCTCCTCGGAGCCGGCGGCCTCACCCGCGCATATTCAGACGCGGTGCTCTCCACGATCGACAGCGCCAAGGCCGAGGGCAGGCTCGTAGCCCGCGAACGCCGAGAGCTCTTTGCACTAGCCCTCTCGCACACCGATGCCGGGCGTATCGAGGCAGAACTTCGCCAGAGAGGTGTCACGGTGTTGGGCACCGACTATGGCACGCAGGCCGTTCTTCGGGTTGCGGGAGAGCGTGCACAGCTCGACCCGATCGTGGCCTCCGCAACCTCCGGCGCACGCCAGCTCGAGCCACTCGGCCACGAATGGATCGACGTCGACTGGGGCGACACCACGCAAGGCTAGGCCGAACAGGGCTAGGCCGGGCTCGACGCCGACTCCTCACCACCACGGGATGAGACCGCCGAGAGTGCCCTGGCCACAGCATCGACCGTGGCCACAACATCGTCGGGACCCGTGCGCCACGAACTCACGGAGAATCGGATCACGACCCTCTCTCGCCAGGCGCTGAGCGACGGCATGATCACGCCCTCCTCGATGATGGCGGCGAAGACCGCCCGAGTGTGGGCATCGCTCGCGCAGGCGCATGTCACCTGGCTATAGACAACATCGTTGAGCACTGTGACCCCGGAAAGCTCCCCGAGCCCCTGAGCAATCGCCTGGGCCGCTGCTACAAGCCCCTCAACCAGCTCGGCCACGCCATCCCGGCCCAGGGAGGCGAGCGCCGCCCACACGGGAACGCCCCGCGCCCGCCGAGAGAGTTCTGGCACGAGTTCGTAGGGGTCGACCGTCGACGCCGTGAGCAGATAGCTGGCATGAATTCCCATCGAAGCCCTCATCCTGGCGGCATCACTCACCACGGCGATGCCGCAGTCGTAGGGGGTGTTCAGGGTCTTATGAGCATCCGTTGCCCATGAATCGGCGCGTCCGAGCCCCGCCGTCAGATGAGCGAGAGTCGGGGTGGCCGCCGCCCAGAGTCCGAAGGCTCCATCAACGTGGACCCAGGCGCCCGCCCGGTGTGCCATCTCAACGAGCGACTCGAATGGGTCAAACGCGCCGGAATGGATGTTGCCCGCCTGCAGGCACACCACCGTCGGCATGTCCGGCGCCGTTGCGATGGCGCTCTCCAGCTCGCTCGGCAGCATTCTGCCCTGCTCGTCGGCCCCGATGCGGTCGGGAACTCCGAGGCCAAGGTAGCGAAGTGCTAGTTCCACCGAGCCGTGGGATTCCTCGCCCACGAGCACGCGGACGCCCGGAGACCCGACAAGACCACGCTGGGCGACATCCCACCCGCGCTCTGCGAGCACAGCATCCCGAGCAGCCGCAAGACATGTGAAATTGGCCATCGTGGCGCCGGTAACGAATCCGACGCCGGAGTCAGACGGCAGAGAAAGCACATCCAGAATCCATGCCGCGGCGATCTCCTCCGCAGCAACCACTCCCGGAGTTGAGTCTCGCATTCCGGCGTTTTGATCCCAGACCGAAACGAGCCAGTCTGCGGCTAGCGCCGCAGGCAGCGTTCCGCCCATGACCCAACCGTAAAAGCGCCCGGATCCGCTCGCCATGAGGCCGGGCTCGACGGCCGCCACAAGCCGGTCGACAACCTCGGACGTGGGAGCGCCGTGAGCGGCGAGCTGTCTGCCCAACCGCTCCGCCGCATCGTCGGCGCTTCCCGTGGCTGGCACCGCACGTTCCGGATAGACCGTGAGCCATCGCCGGGCATGTCCAAGAACAGCCTCAAGGGCGCCATCTGCGGGTTGCTGCCGCGCGTTCACACCGCAATGCTCATCCCCCCAGCGCACATCCGCAAGGGGCTTGCCCGCTCCTAGTTGTGGTGGTCAGCCTCAACCTCGTCGACTGGTTCGGCCGACTCCGAAACCGGCACTGCGGCCGAGGCCTCGGCGATGGCTCGGCGGCCGGCCGGCACCGTCACGGCCACAATGACGACAACGAGCATCAGCGAACCTGCCACGACGAGGAGAGATTCGACGCTGACCACATCGGCGAGCGGCCCGAACACGCCCATGCCAATGGGCATTGCCACGGCCATCACGATGCCCACGAAGCCGAACACCCGGCCCTGCTTCTCGGGTTCGACCTTCTCTTGCAGCAGCGTCATTGCCGGGGTTGAGAAGTACGGCACAGCGAGCCCAAAGATGAACATGAGTGCGAAGAAGACGTAGAGGTTTGTCGTGAGGCCCATGACCAAGGTGATGAGGGCGAAGGCCACCGAGGTGAAGATGATCATTCCCACACGGTTCTTGGTGCCGGCCCAGATCGCAATGAGAATGCCGGCGAGCAGCATTCCCACGCTGAACGAGAGCTCGAGCACCGTGAGCTTCCACACCTCTTCGCCGAACGTTCGAGCCACCATAAGCGGCGTGAGATACGAGGGCGCCGCTGCGAGCAGAAAGACAATACCGAACAGCAGCAAGAGCCAGCGGACGAAGGTGTGGTTGGCCACGTAACGCACGCCTTCAACGAGGTCAACGAAGTAGGGCACGTGCTCGTCGGACGCGCGGCGGATGGTGGCCACCGGCACCAGAATGAGCATGCCGATTCCGATCACGGCCGTAACGACGTCAACGAAGAAAATCGATACCAGCGACGCCGTCGCATAGAGCACACCAGCAACCGCCGGAGCAAGAAGCGCCATCGCCGATTGGATGGCGCCGTTGATTCCGTTGACCCGCATGAGCTGGTCTTGCGGTGTGATCTGCGGAATGAGTGCCGATACTGCGGGCATCTGGATTCCGGCCCCCGTCGACCGAATAGCCAGGGTCAGAAAGATCAGCCACAGGTCGTAGATGCCGAACATCATGAGAAGCGCTAGAGCCAGCGTGGTCAGCGCAATTGTGGCGTCCGCCAGAATGATGAGCATCTTGCGGTTCACACGGTCGGCCCACACTCCGCCGAAGATGGACATGATCGCCTGAGGCAAAAACCCGAACACCGCCGCGAGCGCCATGACGACACCCGACTTCGTTTCGAGCGTCAGATGCCACATCACGGCATACTGCACGAGCATCGAGCCAAAAAGGGAGACCGTTTGGCCCGAGAGAAAGAGGGCAACGTTTCGGCGCCACGTTCGGTCGGTCATGACACCCATTCTTCCCAGCCCCGCCGACATCGCCACGGCTTTCTCCGGCACGGTAAAGCATCCGCGCAAGGGACGACTCTGACAATAAACAACAACGCGCGACAGCACCCCATGGTGGAGATGCGGGGAATTGAACCCCGGTCCACTGCTGTGGTCATGTGCCTTCTACGGGTGTATCCAGCGAAAGCGTTCTACTCGGCTCCGGAATTTGCCACTGGCGGCTAAACCGACGAGCCCAGCCAGAGTGCAAGTCCCCCGTAGCCCTCAGGCGTAACTACGGAGCAATCTCTCTAGATGACGTCAGGATCCGGGTAGAGAGCATCCCCGGGCTGACGGACTTTTTAGTGCGCTCGCTTAGGCAGCGAGGGCGAAGTCAGTGCGTGATTTATTGGCACTTATAGTTTGCAGACATCGTTAACGAGATAAGCCTGCATCCTCGACCCGCTTCTCACAATTGCGCAGGCAATGTCGAAACCGATCATCCCCATGTTCACTCGTGAAGAGTTGGTACTGTCGCGCGCTGTTGAGTTGTCAATCTGCGCTCCATGAGCGCAGCAGTCAATACTACCCGGCGCAGCGCATCCGCGCTACATCGAGCGCTACATCACGCGCTAACCTCGCGCTGTCGTCGCGCGAACGCTGCCGCTACTCGCCGAGATGCTTGCGAGCAGACATCGCGCGGTCGGCCTCGCGATTATCTTGACGTTCACGGAGCGTCTGGCGCTTGTCGTACTCGCGCTTGCCCTTGGCCACCGCGAGGTCAACCTTGGCCCGGCCGTTGCTGAAGTAGATCGACAGCGGAACGAGTGTGTAACCACCCTGTTTCACCTTGTTATGGATCTTTACGATCTGTGCCTTGTGCAGCAGCAACTTGCGCTTGCGGCGAGGCGGGTGATTGGTCCAGCTTCCGCCCTTGTACTCCGGAATATGCACGGCATCCAGCCACGCCTCCCCGTGGTCGTCGATGAAGGCGTAGCCATCGACCAGGCTTGCCCGGCCAGCGCGCAGGGACTTGACCTCGGTGCCCGAAAGCACGAGACCAGCCTCATACGTATCCTCGATGAGGTAGTCGTGGCGCGCCTTTCGGTTAGTCGCGACGACCTTCTGGCCGGTCTCCCTGGGCACGATTCTCTCCAAAACTCTGAGCCCGCGAGCACGGGCAGCCCATCAGTCTAACGGCTGCCCTGCACGCGTGGTGACGAATCATCGTCATGGTGCAAGGAACGCCGGGTTAAACCTTGAGGTAGCGGCTGATCGCCACATTCGCCGAGATTCCGGCGAGCACAATACCTACCACCAGCAGGATCGGCGCAACCACGAGGGCCTCCGCGATTCCGACGAATGACGTCGACGCCATGAGGTCTGCCAGGTACCCCTGAACAAAGAACTGCACGACAGCCACCGTGGCAACCCCGGCCATGACGGCGCCGATCACCGCGGCGATCACGCCCTCGAGAATAAACGGGGTTTGAATGAACCGGTTCGATGCACCAACGAGCCTCATGATCCCCAGCTCTCGCCGTCGGCTAAAGGCGCTGAGGCGGATCGTCGTGGCAATCAGCAGCACAGCGGCCACGAGCATGAGGGCTGCGATTCCGATGGCCGTGTAACTCGCCGCGTTGAGTGCGTCGAAGATCGGGTCGAGATACTTGCGCTGATCGGCGACCTCGTCGACACCGGGCATGCCCGAGATGGTCTCGATGAGCACATCCGACTGGGTGGGGTCGACCATGTTCACCCAAAAGGTCTCGGGCAAGAACTCCGGAGTGATGAAGTTTGATTCGGCAGAATCGGTGAACTCGATGTACTTGTCGTAGGCCTCTTCATGCGTCTCGAACTCAACGTGCGAGACGAGGGGGGCGAGCTCTGCCGATTCAAGCTTGGCGGCTACCGCATCCTTCTGCTCCTGCGACGCTTCGGTGAGATTGCAGGCAGCGGATGCGGTGGTCGACGTGCACATATAGACCGCAACCTGGGCGCGGTCGTACCAATAGCCCTTCATTTCGCCGATCTGCATCTGAAGCAGGATGGCTGTGCCCACGAAGGTCAAGGAGATGAAGGTAACCAGAACAACGGAAACCACCATCGAGAAGTTGCGACGAAGGCCCTGGCCCACCTCCGACATGATCAAACCAAATCTCACAGCGATTCCCCCTGGTTCGAGGCCTGCGCCGTTTTCTGCACCGGGATTGCCTGGGTGAGGTATCCACCCTGGCGCTCGTCGCGCACGATCTGCCCGCCGACAAGCTCAATAACGCGGCGCTTCATCTGATCCACGATTCCGGCATCGTGGGTTGCCATGATCACGGTGGTTCCGCTCTGGCTGATGCGCTCAAGAAGAGTCATGATGCCCGCGCTGGTCGCGGGGTCGAGGTTTCCTGTCGGCTCGTCAGCGAGCAGAAGGGCGGGCCGGTTGACGATAGCGCGCGCAATGGCGACGCGCTGCTGCTCGCCACCAGAAAGTTCGTGTGGGTAGCGACTGGTCTTGCCCGCCAGACCGACCATCTTGAGTACGTCGGGGACGGCCTCCTGGATGAAGCCCTTCGACTTGCCAATCACCTGAAGCGAGAAGGCGACGTTGTCGAACACCGTCTTCTGGGGCAAAAGTCGGAAGTCCTGAAAGACCACACCGAGATTGCGGCGAAAGTAGGGAACCTTGCGGCTCGAGAGCCGGCCGACGTTGTGTCCGAGAACGTGAATCTCGCCCTTGGTCGGGTTCTCCTCTTTAAGGATGAGGCGCAAAAAGCTCGACTTGCCGCTGCCGGATGCGCCGACAAGAAATACGAACTCCCCCCGCTGAATTTCGAGGGTCACCGAGTTGAGGGCGGGCCTCGTGGTGCCGGCGTAGAGCTTAGTTACCTGATCAAATCGAATCATGACGTCACGAGCCTAAGCACGGGAGGGTGTTATGCGGGGCAGCGACAGGCGGCGGGTCGCATCCGTATGCCGCAACCCTTATTGACCTGTAGACAACCAACAACCGTGAGGCCACGAGAACCGCTCAGTTTGACGAAGGTTACACACATTTGAAGGGCCATATGAGGCGACTAAAGACGCTGCTAGATTCGGCCCAATTGACCGAACACGACGCTCCCTCAATCCCCGGCAACGGAGCCCCATCTGAGGGAGAGCACCCGCGCAGCCGCTCCAGCACAGTTTCACCACAGCCCAGGTTGTGCGGCCAGCGTCGTGCCCGGATCCCGACAAAGGAGTCAGCTGCATGTCCGGTTCTGCCCACACCATGTCCGCGCGGCGCGACAACACCTCAAAGGTTGTCATCGCCGTGCTATCCATTCTCCTCATCGGCCTCCTGGCCTTCTTCTTTATGACCACCGACAAGCTCGCCGCCGGAGCTAACCAGCTCGCAACGGGCGCCGATACGGCCCGCGATGGTTCGGTCAAGCTTGTCGATGGCGCGACAACCCTGCACACGGGGACCGGCACGCTCAAGGACGGCGCCGCCTCCGCCAAGGAGGGAGCATTCAAGCTCTCCGCCGGGGCGACCTCCGCCAAGGAGGGTGCCGACAAGGTCGCAGCGGGCGCCGCGAGCGCGAGCGCCGGTGCCACGTCACTGGCCCAGGGCGCTAACAAGCTCTTCGCGGGAGCGAGCACGCTCAACCAGGGCGCAGCCTCCGCAGCCTCCGGTGCCGCCACCCTTGCTGCGGGCGCGTCCGACGCCAATGTTGGGGCTGCCAAGGTCAACGCGGGTGCGGCTGAGCTCGCTGCAGGTTTCAACGCGCCGGATGCCACGAATCTGACCCCGACGCAGAGCGCAAAGCAGCTCCAGGAGGGAGCGGCAGCAGTCAACGTTGGACTTGGGCAGCTCGCGACTGGCGTGGACGACGCGCGAATTGGCGCGGAGGCCCTTCGAGACGGCCTGGCCCGACTCGCGGCAGTCTTCGGACCGGGGTCACCGTATGCGGGTACAGCCTATGCAGACGGGTACAACAACCTCGTTCTGGGGGCCGACAGGCTCGCCGGCGGACTCGACGACCCGCTGACGACGGCGCCCAATGACCCCTACGGCCTCAAGAAGGCCGACCTGGGTGCGGAGGTGCTCACTGCCCCCGGCGCTATGCCTGCGGTCGCTGCGGGCACCACGAAGATCCACGCGAGCATCGCGAGGGCTGCGGTCGGATCCAGTGAGCTCTCGGCCGGAGCCGCGTCCCTCGCAGCGGGCACGAGCAAGCTCTCCATCGGAGCATCTTCTCTCGCTGAGGGCACCGCGAAGGTTGCCGCTGGTGCCGGCACGCTCTCCACCGGCGGGGCGAGCCTCGCAACCGGCGCTAACAACCTCAACAGCGGTCTGCAGACCCTCTCCACCGGTGCGGGCGACCTCGCTGCTGGGGCCAACACCCTCTCCACGGGTGCTGCGAGCCTGGCCGAAGGCAACGGCACCCTGGCCGAGGGAGCCGAGAAGCTCAACGCCGGAGCCAAGACGCTCAGCGAAGGCATGACCGACCTCGGTGACGGCAACGAGAAGATCGCTGCCGGATCGGGCGAACTCGCCGCGGGTGCGCAGAGCGTCTCCCCCGCATCGCTGCTGCCGATCGTGCTCATCGTGCTGGCGCTGCTCGTGGCTGCCACGATCGCCTGGCTCGTGGTGCGCCGCCAGGTGGTTCGCCACTAAGTAGTTCGCCAGTAAGCGGTTCGATAGCTCAGAATGATGGCCCGCACCGAAAGGTGCGGGCCATCATCCGTTAAAGAAGTCGAATCCCCGATGGGGTCGCTGCGGGGCCTAGCTTTCGACCGCGCGCTTGCGCCAGCGGATGCCCGCCGTGATAAATCCGTCGAGGTCGCCATCAAACACATTGGAGGGGTTTCCCACCTCGTATTCGGTGCGCAGGTCCTTGACCATTTGGTAGGGCGCGAGCACATAGCTGCGCATCTGGTCGCCCCAGCTCGCCGTGATGGTGCCCGCGAGCTCCTTCTTCTGAGCCGCCTCCTGCTCCTTCTGCACGAGCAGAAGACGCGACTGCAGCACGCGCATCGCAGCGGCCCGGTTCTGGATCTGGCTCTTCTCGTTCTGCATCGACACGACGATGCCGGTCGGGATGTGTGTGAGGCGAACAGCGGAGTCTGTCGTGTTGACCGACTGCCCGCCAGGGCCACTTGAGCGGAACACATCCACCCGAATCTCGTTCTCGGGGATCTCGATCGACTCCGTCTCCTCCATGAGGGGAATCACCTCGACCGCCGCAAAGCTCGTCTGGCGCTTGCCCGCCGCCCCGAACGGGGACATGCGAACGAGTCGGTGTGTTCCCGCCTCGACGCTCAGCTTGCCGAAGGCGTAGGGAGCATCGAATTCGATCGTGGTCGACTTGATTCCCGCCTCCTCCGCATAGCTCGTGTCGAGCACGCGTGCGGGAATGCCAGCCTTCTCGGCGTAGCGGAGGTACATGCGCTGCAGCATCTCGGCGAAGTCGGCGGCGTCGACGCCCCCGGCACCGGAGCGGATGGTCATCACGGCAGCACGGGAATCCCACTCGCCGTTGAGCAGCGTCTGCACCTCAAGCTCGCCGAGCACCCGCTGAATGTCGCGAAGCTCTTTGTGGACCTCGGCCGCGGCATCCGCATCGCCTTCTTCGTTGGCGAGTTCGACCATGATCTCGATGTCGTCGAGGCGCTGCTTGAGGCCCTTGATCTTGGCCAGCTCTGCCTGGCGGTGACTGAGCGCGCTCGTCACCTTTTGCGCAGCGGCGGGGTCGTCCCACAGATCGGGAACACCGGCCTGCTCGCTGAGAGTGGCGATATCCGCTGTGAGCCGATCGACGTCGACCACCGCCGTGATTTCGGTAAACGTGGCACGAAGGGTCGCGACCTGCGCGGAGATATCAAGCTCATCCATTGTGATACCAGCCTACCCGGCGCACTGGGGAGCAGGTGAGGGGCGGCAGCCGGATGCCTGACCCTCTCGCATCAGGGCCTCAGCGCGCCAGAAAACGGCTCGCCGCGCCCCATGATTGGGGCGCGGCGAGCCGGCAAGGGGTGCGCCGAACGGCACGCCGCTCGCGCATCAGGCTTGCGTTAGAACTTGTCCTCGCTCAGCGCGAACAGGTCGCGAGCGCCCGCCGTAGCGGCACTCAGCAGTCCGCTCGACTGCGGCAGAAGCTGCTCGGCGTAGAAGCGCGCAACCGCGAGCTCGTCTGCCGCCCGCTCGGCGTTGGGGAGCTTGCTCGCGGCGAGCGCACCCTTAGCCAGCAGCCAGCCCGCCGTGACGACGCCCCACATGCGCTGGTACGGCGTCGAACCCGCGAGCACCGCGTTGGGGTCTGACATGCCGGTGCGCAGCATCCATCCGGTGGCCTTCTCCAGTGCCGTGAACTGACGAGCAAGCTCCTCGCGAATAGAGGCAAACTCGTCGCCGGCCTCCGCCAGAAGCGGCTCGATCTCGCGCATGCTGGCAATGAACTCGAGGAACGACGACCCGCCACGCACGGGCATCTTGCGACCGACAAGGTCTGCGGCCTGGATACCGTTGGTGCCCTCATAGATCGCCGCGATACGAATGTCGCGGTAGTGCTGCGCCACACCCGTCTCCTCGATAAAGCCCATGCCGCCGTGGATCTGCACCGCGAGCGAGGTGAGTTCGTTGCCGAGATCGGTGCCGAACGATTTGGCGATCGGCGTGAGCAGCCCCACTATTTCGTCTGAGCGCACGCGGGTCGCCTCGTCGGGCGAGTTCGTGCTGATGTCGGTGTGCACCGCGGTGAGCAGCAGCAGACGACGGAGCCCAGCCAGGTAGGCCTTCTGCGTCATCAGCATGCGGCGAACATCCGGGAACTCGATGATCGCTGAGTCGCGGCCCGTGACGCCGATTGCCTTGCCCTGGATGCGATCCTTCGCGTACTGCACCGACTGCTGGTAGGCGCGGTCGGCCACGGCGAGACCCTGCATACCCACCGAGAGGCGGGCGCTGTTCATCATGACGAACATGATGCGCATTCCCTTGTTCTCTTCGCCGATGAGGTAACCGGTGGCGTTCTCGTACGCCAGAACGCAGGTTGGGGAGCCGTGGATGCCCATCTTGTGTTCGAGAGAGACGGTCTCGACGCCATTGCGCTCACCGAGCGACTCGTCGTCGTTGACCATGACCTTGGGCACAATGAAGCACGAAATGCCCCTGGTTCCCTCGGGCGCACCCGGGGTGCGGGCGAGCACGAGGTGCACAATCTGGTCGGCGACGTCGTGGTCGCCCCAGGTGATGAAGATCTTCTGGCCGGTGATCGCATACGTGCCGTCACCGTTGGGCACGGCACGGGTGGTGAGCGCCCCAACATCGGAGCCAGCCTGCGGCTCCGTGAGGTTCATGGTGCCCGTCCACTCGCCGCTGATCATCTTGGGCAGGTAACGCTGCTTCTGCTCGGGGCTGCCGTAGTGCATGAGCGCGTCGATCGCGCCGTGCGTGAGCAGCGGGCACAGAGAGAACGCCATGTTGGAGGCGAGCATGAACTCCTGGATGCCGAGCCCCACTGTGCGGGGGAATCCGCCGCCGCCGAACTCCTCCGAGAGGGCAACGCCGCTCCACCCGGAGTCGACGAACTGTTTGTAGGCCTCCTTGAACCCCGTCGGGGTCTTGACGGTGCCGTCGGGCTGGCGTTGGGCTCCTTCGAGGTCTCCAACGCGGTTGGTCGGGGCGATAACCCCGGCCATGAACTCCCCACACTCGGCAAGGACCTCGACGACAGTGTCGAAGTCGGCGTGCTCGAAGCCGGGGAGCTGGGCGACATCTCGGTATCCCACGACGTGCTCGAGGGCAAAAGCGAGATCAGACAGAGGTGGTGTGTAGTTGGTCACGTCGCGACGCTACCGCTGCCCCATACCGGTGGCACGGATGTTGTGGCCGACCGCCAAACCGGATGCGAGTGGCCACTGCTTTGTTGTGTCTCATCTCGGCGAAGCGGATGGGGCGGCGTCCGGTCGACGCGTGCGCAGCCAGTCGACGAACTCGTTATCGGGCAGCGGTGAGGGCACCAGGTGCGGATCGGGAGTGGGCCCGAGCCCTTTGAGCAGGAGTTCGAGGTGGCGGCGAGCGAGGTCGCGGCCGCGGCCTGGCTGCAGCCGGGCTACGTCACTCACCGAGTGGGTGAGCACCGGCACATCCGTTGCGGTGAAGTCCTCGCGCAGCGAACCTTCGGCCTTGGCTTTCTCCACGAGGTCGGTGAGCAGGGGCTCGACTCGCTCTCGGAGGTGCCTGCCGGTGGTGTCCGCGCGTTCATAGATCATCTCTGAGACCGCCCGGTTCTGGGATTGAGCGTCGACGAAGAACCGCATCACCTCGCAGAGGCCCTCCCAGGCCGTCGGACGGGAACTTCGCTCCGTGACGATCTCAATGATTGTGCCGATCCTGTGCTCGAAGATCGAGTTAATGAGTCCGGCCTTCGACCCGAAATGGCGGTAGATGGTGCCGACCCCGACTCCCACAGCCAGGGCGATGTCGTCGACCGACGCGTCAAGCCCTCGGTCGGCGAACACCTCTTCTGCCGACTCGAGGATGCGCAGTCTGTTGCGTAGGGCATCGCTGCGCAGCGGCTTGGTTCGCTCCTCTTTGGGCGTGGACATGTCGGTCATTCTACGAACCGTTTTCTCGCTCATCGCGTGTGACGGCGTCTCGCGTCAGCCGATGACGCTGCGGGCGTTCGCCTCGACCTCGATGCGGAGCCCCTCGGGGACAAGGAGCGACAGCATGGGAGGCCGCCAGTACGCCGAGAGGGCGACCGTCGCGCCGCGACCGTCGACGGGCTCGGCTCTCTCAACCGCAAGATTCTCAAAGGTGTGCGGCACAGCCGCAAGATAGTCGTTGACGGCGGTCGCTACATCCGCCTGCGTGAGTGTTACCCGAGGTCCAGTAGTCGAGGACGCGATCTGGGTGAGGTCGAAGGCTTCAGCACCGACGAGCGCCGCCCCGTCGGCGAGGGAAAGCAGGCGTTTCCGTTCCAGATAGAGGGAGCTGGCCGCCGTGATGAGCAGGACCAGCGTGAGACTCAGCATCGAATAGAAAATCGTGAGCAGCAGGGTCGACCCTGTTTCGCTGCGCAGGGTGAGCAGCGTGCTCGGCTGCATCGTCACGGCACCTGAGCGAAGCGCGACACCTGCTGCGTGGCGCTCGCCTCCATCGGCACCGCGAGCGGCGCTGCGACGCTCAGCGCTTGCGGCACGAAAGGCATCGGCACCGTCACACTCACAAGAACGGTGACGGTACCCGACCTCGTGAGGCACCGCGACGGATCGGGGGAACAGACAACCGTGACCATGGATCCTGCGGATTCGAGTCCGTGGTCCGCGAGGGCAAACTGGACCGCCTGCTGGGCACGAGATTCGGCTGACGCCTGATCCCCCGCCTCTACGAACACCCTGGCTGCCTGGCGGGCGGCTCCTTCCACAGCGAACGAGCCGGCCTGGAGCGCCCCGAGCGCGAGCACGAGATAGACGAGAGGGACGAGCAGCAACACTCCTGCGGAGATGAACTCAAGGGAGGCTGACCCCGCCTGCTCGCGGGAGAGGGTGTCAATCCAGCGTTTCCAGCGCCGCATGGCCCCTCACCTCCAGAACGGTATCCGGCCCGATGAGCCCGATCAGCGGCAACGGCGCGCTCACCGTGACGACTGCGGCCGGATGGCCCAGGTAGGTCGTTGAGGCCACGGTCACGTTTCTTGCATATGCCGGGCCGACGGCGGCGGTGATGAGCGACTCGGTGCGCTCAACCCCCTCCGCAAGCGAGTTGTCTGCTAGTGCCGCATAGCGCGCTCCCTCGGCCGCAGCATCCTGAACGGTGTTACGAACATGGAGAACCAACGCCAATTGCATGACGGACAGAGTGAGAAGGGTGAGAAGCGCGCTCACCATGACAAACTCAGCCGGAGCAGAGCCCCGGTCAGCGCCGAGGCACGCCCATCGACCATGGGCACCGGTTGCCACTCAAAAACCGCTCACTCGTTGAATCGCCTGCTCGAATACCGAGCTCAGAGCGGGCCCGGCAAGCGACCAGATGATGATGACGAGTCCGGCCGTCATGAGCGTGATGAGCACCCAGCCCGGAACGTCACCGCGCTCGGAACGAGACGCGAGAACCGCAGTGGCACGCACTCGTGCGTAACGCTGGCGAAGGGTGGGAATTGCAGACGAGAGGGTCATGGTCCGACTTTCAGAATCCGACCTGGAGCACGAACACCCCAGGAAATATGGCGAACAGAATGGTGGTGGGCAGAATCAGAAACACGAGCGGGATGAGCATTGCGACCTCCTTCTTGCCCGCCACTTCGAGCAGGTGGCGTTTGGTGTCGTCGCGCGCATCCTGGGCCTGCGCCCTCAGCACTTCGGCGAGGGGCGACCCTCGTTCTAGCGCGATGGTGAGTTGGTCGACGCACCGGGTGAACGCCGGGAGTTGAAGCTCGCGCGCGCACCGGTCGAGAGATGAGGCCAGGGGCAACCCCGTCGATACCTCGGTGAGTACCGCTGAGAGCTCGTGCGATAGTTCCCCCGCGCTCACCCGTGACACCCGGCGGATCGCATCAACGACTCCCTCCCCCGCCGAGAGGCTCAGGGTGAGGAACTCGAGAATGAGCGGAAGCTCAGCCGAGAGGCGCGCCATTCTTCGGTTAGCTCGTCGTTGGAGCACGTAGTCGCATGCAAGGAGACCCGCCACCCCGCCCACCGCGGCGGCAGCGATCACGACGATGCCGGGGACGCTGGCAAGTCGAGTCCACGCAATCGCGGCGATGCAGAACGTCACCGCTCCGACCAGCACCCCCACCAACTGGCGTGACCTGTACGCCTCAACGCTCAGCCCCGAACCTGCCTGGCGGAGACGCAACTCGAGGACGGAGGTTCCACCGAGAACGGAGGAGAGCCCGTGCCTCAACACCGCGAACGCTGGGCTGATGATCGCCGCCCAGACCGGAACGGGGTCGGAGGACCGCCGGGCGACCAAGCTGCGCGCGCCCTCCGAGACGTCGGCGAGGTAAGGAGCAACCCGCATCGCCAACCTCGGCCTTCCCAACCGTGGGAGCCGACTCGCCAGGGTCCATAGCCCGACGCCGAGCGACAGACCACACAGAATCGCCCACGGCGTCACTGGAACCACCTCTGCTCTTCGGGCAGTCGCCCGATCGCGATCATCACTCGATATGCGATCAGCGTTATCGCGAAACCGCCGGCGATCAGAGCCATGCCCTCTGCGGAGTTGTAAGCCATTGCCGCCTCCGGGCGGGCAGCGAGCAGCACGAGCACGACCCAGGGCGCAATCGCCCCCAGACGCGCCGCGTTGACCACCCATGACTGCCGAGCCTCCACCTCGGCACGTATCGACGCCTCCTGTCGCAAGTACGCAGAGAGATTTCGCAGGATCGTGGTCAGGTCAGTGCCGCCCACCTCGCGGGACATGCGCAGAGTCTCGAGGATGCGGTCCGCAACAGGATCTGCGAGCCGGTCTTTGAGGCGATCGAGACTCCGCGAGAAGTTAGCGGTGGCACGGTAATCGGCCTCGAACTCCGAGAAGGCCGACCGGGTGAAAGCGGGGCCCACGCGAGACAGCGCCGAGACCCCATCGGCGAGCGAAAGTCCTGAGCGCACTGCCGAAACGAGGTGGTCGACAACATCTGGCCAGAGCGCCCTATGGCTGCGCCGCCGAGCGCGGGCCCGCCAGCTCACGACGACGGCGGGGATGAACGCCGTGGCAATAGCTGCGGCAAGACCCAGGGCAAGCACGGGCAGGAACGCCAACACGATCGCGCCAACCGCGAGCGCTGCAACAGCAGAGGCGACAATGAACTTCGCCGGAGTCACCGAGCCCAGCCCGGCGAGCGTGAGCTTCTCTGACAGTGACACCCATGGCACAGGATGCCGACCTCGACGCAGCTTCTCGCCAGCAGGCCAGAGAAAGGGTGAGACAGTGAGAAGTAGCCCACAGCCGAGCAGGGCTCCCAAAACTGCTGGCATGACTGAGCCATCCATCATGGTGTGTCTCCCCCGAACGTCGTTCGCGGCGGGGACGGCGGAATAGACGCAGAGAGCAGCTTGTGAGGCTGAGGAACCGGCGCATCGGTTCTCTCAAGACGGCCGCGGTTTCGCACGAAAAGCGAAACCGACCCGACGACCGAATCGGCCACCCTTCCCGTTGTGGCTGCGATCGAACCGATATGACGATGGCCGTCGTTCCCCCGCTCACAGTGCACCACGATGTCGATAACGGACGCGACCGTGGGCAGAACAAATGAGGAATCGATATTGCGGCCCGCGAGAAGAGGCAGAACGGCGAGTTTAGCCAGGGCATCCTGCGCGCTGTTGGCGTGGATGCTGCACGCGCCGGGAACTCCGGAGTTGAGCGCAATCAACAGATCGAGCGACTCCGCCTCGCGGACCTCACCCACAACGAGCCGGTCGGGCCGCATGCGTAGCGCTTCTTTAATCAGGCGGCGAAGGGACACCTCTCCGGCACCCTCGAGGCTGGGTTGGCGGCATTGCATCGAGACGACGTCCCTCGCTCGAACATCGAGCTCGAATGTCTCCTCGACAGTCACGACACGTTCGCTCGCACCAACCTCGGCC
The DNA here is from genome assembly GCF_003065485.1 of Salinibacterium hongtaonis. Lineage (GTDB taxonomy): Bacteria > Actinomycetota > Actinomycetes > Actinomycetales > Microbacteriaceae > Homoserinimonas > Homoserinimonas hongtaonis. Next base: position 733,051 of record NZ_CP026951.1, on the reverse strand, counting down.
AGTAGGGCGCCCAACAGTGTGGTCTTGCCCGTGTGAGTTGCGCCGGAGACAAGAATGTTGTGGCCAGAAACCACGCACTGATGCAGAAACAGCGCTGCCTCGGCGGTGAGCGAACCCCGCTCCACCAGGTCTCCGAGCCGAGCGATGCGCTTCGTGAACTTGCGGATGTTGACGGCCCAGTCGCGCGTGACATCCGGGATCGCCACGTGGAGGCGGGAGCCGTCGGGTAGCGAGGCATCCACGAAGGGCGAGCTCAGGTCGACGCGCCTACCCGTGGACTGGAGCATCCGCTCGACCAGATCGCGCACCTGGGTCGCGGAGAGCGTGATTGAGGTGAGCTCGGCGACTCCGTCTCGGGCGACGAAGACGCGGTCGGGGGCGTTGATCCAGATTTCCTCGACCGTCTGTGCTGAGTAACGAGCAGCGCGACGACATCAGGCGGTCTCTTCAGCATCAACACGAAAGGACCGCCATGATAGACCCCACCTCGACCGCCCCCTCTCTCCTCGTCGACCTCTACGTCCGCCTGAGCATCGACAAGGAGGGCAAGGATTCTCTCGAGCGCCAGGAGGCCGATCTCCGCGCCTGGGCTGACCGCGAGGGTCTCGTCGTGCGCCGCGTCTGGCGAGACCGTGGAAAATCAGGCTACAAGGCAAGCGTCAAGCGCCCCGACTTCGATGCAGCCGTCGCCGCCGTCACATCCGGAGAGGTCGCCGCCCTCGCCGTCTGGAAACTCGACCGCCTCAGCAGACGAGGCGCGGGGCAGGTAGGCACCGTACTCGACGACGTCACCGCCGTGGGCGGGCGACTCCACTTTCTTAAGGACGGACTCGACTCCTCAGTCTCCAACAGTCGCATGCTTATCGTCATGCTGTCCGAGCTCGCCCGCGCCGAGAGCACCAACACCTCCCTCCGCGTACGTGCGAAGAAAGAGGCATCCCGGCGCGAGGGCAAGTACCTCGGCGGGGCTCGCCCGTTCGGCTGGCTCGTGACCGACGGGCAGAAGCTCCGCCGTCACCCCGACGAGGCCCCTATTGTCCGTGAGGCCGTCGAGCGGCTCCTCGCGGGAGAAACCATGAACGCCATATGCCGCGACTGGAACGCCCGGGGCATCCCAACCCGTCGCCGAGGCTCGCACTGGCGCGCGTCGACTCTTTCGGCAGCTATGCGCTCTCCCGTCCTCTCCGGACTCGTCCCAGAGCGCCGCGTCGAGGCGGATTCCGGCTACTGGGGCACCGACATCCGCCCTTGGAAGCACCCTGACACTGGCGAATCAGTCTCGCTCCTGGCCGAGGGTGAGTCCCCTATCGCCACTGAGGGCGAGCGCATGGCGCTCTTGCGCGAGCTCGACAGCCGTCTCCGCCGCTACGGGCGCGGGATGCGAGCCGTCAAGCAGCCCGAGTCATTACTCGGCGGACTCGTCGAGTGCGCGTCGTGTGGACGCACTGCCAACTCATTCGGAGGCTCCTACCGTTGCCGCCGTTGGCATGAGATTGGCGAGCCCTGCACGGCTCCTCTCAACGTCAGCCTCGGCACTCTGGAGCTCGCGGTCAAGCATGCATGGGCGCGTGGCTTGGCGGCGCTCGAGCCTGATGACCCCGTCCTATGGGCTGTCGCCGACCGTTGGCTCGCGAAGAACGACCCTGCTCCGATGCAAGAGCGCGACGAGCTCACGAAGCAACTCGCGACACTCCGAGCCCGCGTCAAGGACGTGGACAACGACCGCTATGTCCGAGGCTCACTGTCGGCAGATCGTCACGCCGCCCTCGCGCGGACATTGGAGGCTCACATCGCCGAGGTAACGCACCAATTGGCAGCGCTGCCCAAGCCAGACGCGGACCTCGCCGCGCTCCTGGACCCTGAACTATCTATCCCAGCTATCGAGTCGGCTTCTGCGCTGGAAGCGAGGGTGCTCCTCCGACTGGCAATCGACAGAGTCATCGTGGAGCCCGCCCCCTATCCCGGCGCGCGATTCCACGCCCACAAGCGCATGCGCATCGTCTGGGCCAACGAGAGCTCTATGGACGATAGCTCCGCCGCAAAGTGAGTACGGTGACCGGAGACGAAAGGCCACGATCGATGCAGCTAATCACGGAACGGGAGCGCATCGACTTTCTAGCGCGCACTGAGCCGGGCAAGACGCCGCTGGAGCTTGAGGAGCTCAGGGCCTCGGTATGGCCCGACCGGATGATCGACGAGGCCATTACTCTCGGTTGGTAGTCGGCGCGGTGTCGTCGCCGGGGTAGGGGTGAGGGCCCAAGTCCGCACCTCAGGTGACGGACGGTGTCCAAGTGACGGTCTCGTCACTGTCTATATTTCTTTCTCTTAGCGCTCTCTACTCTTCTACAAGTAATAGGGCGAGTAAATAGACCGTCACTCGGACACCTTCTGTCACCTGCCGCCCGTCCCATGGGCACCCGGGCGGTCTACTCGGTGTAGGGAGAAATAGCTGCATCCCCTAAGCACCTCACGGACCTCGTCACCGACGAGGTCCGCTTCTTTATCCCACCCGGCGTTACGTTGCGCCCCACGATTCCAGGCAAGGAGTCCCGTGACCTACATCGTCCAATGCGCCCATTGCGGAACCACCGCCGAACTCTCCCAACCTGGCCGCTTCTGCTCTCCGACTCACCGCGTCTATTCTCACCGGGACGCCCTCGCCGCCCAACGTCGTCGCCTCGCCGCAGACGCCGCGCGGGCACTCCGCTCCCGCGATCTAGCGGAACTCGAACAGGTCGCCCAACGCACAGCGACGCTCCTAAGCCGCGCGGGCTGAACGCATCGGGTCTCCCTCTCACGGGCAGATACCGCCTCCCAGGCGGTCTTATCCGCGTCACCATAAAGCGCCTACTAGGCGCTCCCTCTCAGTTGTCGTCCTGGCGGACCACATACCTCGAGCGGCCCCGGGCTCAACGCCCGACGGGGCCGCTCTTGTCTCCGCCCAGCGACTCAATCCCACTCGAGCGACCGCCAGCGCTCTCCACGAAACGACACCGATGACTACCTATTTCGACGCTCTCGCGGCGTTCACGTTTCCGACCATAGACCCGCCCGTCTATCGCACTCAGGACGTGCGCCGCCACCACCGCTACGCCAAGCACCTCCGCGACGAGCTGGACGAGCTCCACCCCGTTTACATGCCATCCCCGGTGACGATGGCTGAGCTTGTTGCTAAGCCGATACTCGAGGCCCACCTCGGCACCATCTACCGCCGCCCAGGCGGCAGGCTCTACACCGCCGACGGTGAGCAGGTCACCAGCGGCGAGCGCCCGACGATCCTCCGCGAGGCGCTCGCCGCGCTCCCGCCGCGCCCGGATCTCGCCCACGACTCGGCCTATGTCGGCGTCCACACCTTCGCCAATTACGAGCACAACCGCGACTACTGGCGCGACTACACCAAGCTCGTCGCCCAGGCTGCCGCAAGAGAGGGCATCTTCCCCGCCCAGCCCACGGCGTCCCCGGCCCCTCGCCCCGAGGCTCTCGCCCCCGCCGAGCTCAAGGCACGCCAGCGCGAGCGCTCTCGCGCCACCGAAACGGCAACCGCCCGCTCCGCCCTCTTCTACTTCCTAGCCCCCCATAACGAGGACGCCCTCGAGCCTGGGTCCCGCCACGTCGCCCGCGACCTGTACGAGCTCGCCCTCCCGCTCATGGAGGAGGCACTCGCCATGCGGGACGGCCTCTCTCCCGAGGAAATTGCTGAACAAGTCGACGACGACGGCTTCCCCGAGCTCGTGCGCCTCCCTGGACCGCGCACCTTCTACGCCGTCGCCGATGAGCTCCTCGGCGCTCGCCATCGCGGCGCGCAGGGAGTTCAGACCTACCGCATTCCCCTCCCCGTTACTGCCCTTGAGGAGCACCCAGTGAACGCCGCCGACATCCGCACCCACGCCGACGCCTGGCGCGAGCTTGGCGACGCCCGCGCCTATGCCGCCGACGAGCTCGAGCGCGAGCTCAGCCTCATCGAGCGTCAGCGCGAGTTTCTCGCGTCCGGCGACCTCGGCGGCGCTCTTGCCGTCCACGCCAAGCGCCACGGCACGGGCGAGCTCATCGAGGCATCCCACCGCTTCTCTAAGACTGCATAGACCTCCGGCGCTGAGCAGCGCCTCCACCCCAACGAAAGGCACGCCATGACCACGACCCCCTCCCCTGACTTCGCCACCCTCAGGCTCCCGAGCGAGCCCCCCTCCTACGGAGCCGACACGCGTCCGCCCGCCCCGCCCTGGCTCATCACGGCGACGCCCGGCGCTGACGAACTCGCCACCGCGTTCGAGAAGGCCAAGACCGAGGCACAAAAAGCGATCCAGAACGAACGGAAGACCACCGACGCCTTCCGCGCCGCCAGCAACCCCAACAGCGGCGAGTGGGAGCCGAACATCGACGTGGAGTATGACCGGTGGCGGCAGCTCAAGGCGAAGAAGGGCGATGCCACCGCCCGCGTCCGCAGCGCGAGCCAGCCGGTTAAGCGCACCTGGCACGCACTCCGTGACCACCTTGCCGACAGCGCGGAAGCACGAGCCGAGGCCAACCGTGTCGCCGCCGAACGCCACGCCGAACTCGTGGCAGCTATCGACGCCCTCGACGCTGCCATCATCACCTTCGGCGACGTCGACCGCCTCGTCCCGACCAAGTACGCGCGCCAAAGCGGAGCGCTTCTCTACACTCTCGGGGCCGACCTCGCCAAGGCGTCGCGCGAGTTTCGTGCGCTCGTCGCGCCCAAGCGCTGGACCAGGGTGAGCGCATGACCATTCACGACGAGAAGCTCCTCGCCTCCATCGTCGCCGACACGGTCGCCAAGCATCCACTTCCGGCGCAGTACACGGACCTCGAACCGAGCTCCCGCGACTACGTCGAGCGGATGGCGCGCCACGCTGGGGAGACGCCGGAGGCGTACTACTCGCGCTCCCGGAAACGTAGCGACCTCTCGGCCAGCGACCGGTATAGCGCGCAGATACGCGACGAGAGCGAGCGCCGCGCAGCAGTCCAGAAGCTTGCCGACGACCTCGGCGACATCGACAACATCCTCGGCGACCGCGCCGAGTACTAGCCCGCGAGGTCGCCTTCCCTCGCGGCTCCGGTCACCCGCCCCTTTCACCGGGCCCGGAGTGGTCGCGGCATCCTGGGATGTATGCGCGGCGACCGAACCATGCCGGGGTGTCCACCGGCATGTCCTCGGGCCCGTCCTCCTCTGCCTCCTTCTCGGGCGTCGAGTCGAGGGCGGGCCCACTCCAATCAGTCTCGCTTCTTACCCGCTCTTTCGGCAGCCTCGCGCTTGGTCTCCGGTATCAAGGCGTAGAGCTCATCTGAACGCTTCGGACGCGTTATGAGCTCCTCGACGAGCTCATTGATCGCCCCGAAAAAAGTCTCCGCGAGCTCACCGTCCTCATCGCTGAGATACACAGTGATTAGGTCATCGTCGTCGCTATGGAGCGCATCGTTGCCCACGACGCGGAGGGCCGTCAGTACCTTCCAGAGGCCATCGTTGATGCGGCCCCGGAGCTCGCCCACGCGGGTGTTCAGGTCTCGGCGTTGACTTGGCTCAAGGTCGACTTCCTTGAGCAGCGACTCAAGCGCGGCCCGCGCCAAGGCCGCAGCCGCCCTGCGCGATCCCGCTAGGACGGCGGCGGCCTCACGATAAAGTTGCCGCGCTGCATCGGGCATATCCGGATGAGGCGCTGGAACGCCTACCGTCGTTCGCGGGAAGATCAACTCCGAGTCACGCCACACGGCCATTCGCTCGCACGAAGGGCACAAGGTCGCTGTCCATTTCGGCCCGCTGACGCCGGACGAAGCAGCGACAATGTTCGTTCCGGACACACTGAAGATGTGGCTTTCATCCCTGAGCTCCACTGTTGTCTGCATACGCGCCACCTGCGCCGTGATCTTCAGATCTTGCCGGATGTGGTAGCTAAACGCCCGGCAGGCGTCATAAGGACAGGCGAACCGGTCGTCATCGCCCCAGACCGCAACTACTGAACTCATGTCCGCAGTGTAGGGGACGGTCCCCCTCATTGGAGGCGATGCAAGAAAACCGTCGGCGTCAAGGTGTCGTCGCTCGGCGCCCATGGGGCCCAGACGCGCGTGCGTCCTCCCGATGTGCTCACTTTCCCTGCGTTGTCCGTCTCTAGATGGATCTGATCCACGACGTAAAGCTCCGTATGTGGATGCTGATGGGCATGCGAGACTTCGTTCCGCGTCAGGATTACGGAGTTGAGAACACGCGTCGAACCCTTGACCTCGATGTGGAGCTCTGTGCCATTCAGCCTGACTAGGAGATCATACGGCTTGCCTAGCTCGAGTATTTCCTCAGCGCCCATTGCTTCGTAGTGCGTTACCGCCGCCTCAACCGCGTGCCTTTCGATGGCCCGCCGCACCACCGAGTCCACGACGTATCCTTGCCCCGCTTCAACAGGCACGGCCACATTGCGCACATATTCGGCTGGCAATGTCTCGCTTCGCAGTCCCCACTGCCCGTGACCTAGCCCCGCGACGGAATAGAACGCGTCTGTCTGGCTCGCTATATATGCGGAGGAATCAGAGGACGACTGCTGAATGGTTCGTCGGATGATTTCCTTCCATGAGTTCGGTAGGTGTTGCCGCCGAGCAGCTACTTCGGCGTAGATCTCGTCGTACGCCGCTTGTCCCCCCAGAGTGCGAAGCGCCTCAATGATCGATTCCCTCCATGACGTCATGGAGGAACACTACCTGGGGGCCCCTCCCCCCTGCCCCCTCGCTCAAGCCCGGGGAGGCATAGCGTCTCCGATCGCCTGCGTAAGCGGGTTCGTTCTAGGCACATCACTACTTTCCTCATCTACTCACGCAGATGCCCCATGCGCATCACCCTTTTTTTCCTCGAAAGGCCACCCCTTGACCTCCCCGAACACCTCACCCCCGACCGCTACGAGGGACTCCCCTCGACCTGGAGCGACTCTGCCCGCGAAACCTATGTTCAGATCGAAGAGGAAGCCCCGAACCTCACCGCAGCGCAGCGCGCCGCGACCTACGAAGCCGTGTCACTCCTCGCGCTCGCCGACGAGGTCGCCAAGGCCATCGATGAGCACGGCGTAATGACGACCGGCTCTCAAGGTCAACTAGTGGTGAATCCCGCCGTGTCCGAGGTCCGCGCTCTCCGGCGCGACGCCCTTGCAGCACTTCGCGCCATCGGTGTGGGCACCAAGATCGCCACCGCCTCCCTGGCAGGCTCTGCCCTTGCAAGTAAGCGCTGGGCGAAGCGATGAGGCCACGTCAGCCCGCCGAAACCGACGTTGTCCTCCGCCCGAGCATCGGCGCACGGAGCATCCCCGCGCTCTCCGCTCCGGCGTCTTGCGAGGTTGCCGACTTGGAACGCATCGCGCACGAATACGGACAGACACACAGCAGGGCAACAGACGTAACCACTCCGCGACTGGCGCTCGCGGCGTTCGCCGCCCTGACCCGCCATGCGGGCCTCGTCGCACGGCCCACCGGCTCTGGCCGCTGGACCTCACAGCCGCCCGCACCCGGCGTCGAGGCGGCCCGCTCCCGTCTTGGCTGCCCAGAACCATCGATGTCCACCGCCCCGGTGATATCCACTTCCCCCGCACCCTTCTAGGAGCCCCATGGAGTTCATCCACCACATCGAGGTTCCCCTCGGCGAGCCTGTCGTCATCCCGGCAACCACCATTCACATCACGCACGACGAGCGCGGAGCCGAGACCGGCTACCTCCGCGAGTTGGGCCCCGGCTCCCAGCACTCCCCGGGCGTCGCCAAGTGATCGCCGCCGACAATCGCTTCCGCAACATCGCCACGGCGCACGCGGACGCAACTTTCGCTCTCCTCGACATCGTGCGGGCGGCGCGCGTAGTGGAGTGGGAGCCGTCAGTCGGTTCCAAAGCGACTAAAGCGACAGGCATTGCCGACCCGACTGGGGAGGCCGCCACCTCCGCGACCGGCCTCGAGGTCCGCGCCCGCGTCAGCCACTGCGGACTTTCGCCGCACGGCCGCAGAGGTCGAGACGGCGTTTACTCTCCACACCGATCCCTACCCGCGAGACTCCACGCGCATTCTCGTGTGACCCCAAAGCCCCCGTGCCGGTTTATTCAGGCGCGGGGGCTTTTTGTGTTTCGACCTAGCCCCGCATGACAGCGCCGACGGTCCCTCGGCGAGGCTCGAAAAAATGTCCGCGGCGCGAGATATCGTGGTCCCATGAATCCAGCCCACGCCCTCGTATCGCGGGCGGGCTCGATTAGCATTCCTGCCGCCACGATCAAGAATCTCGGCGCTTGGTGGCGAAAGCGAGTGGCGCTTGCGGGTCTTCCCACCCAGTTCGGCGACCTCCGTTTCGCTGTCGAGGCTCAGCCCCCGGAGCCGCTCGACGAACTTAATGGCGACGACAGCATCCTCGACCCTTGGCAACTCGGCTCCGAGTACGTCGGCGCACTCGACGCCGCCGAGCGTGCCCTTCATGGTCGCCACTACACCCCTCAGGATCTGGCAGAGCACCTGTGGGCCATGACTCGCAAGGCGATGGGCTTCGGCGTCGACGACCGCGCGCTCCCTGGCCTTCTTCGCGACCCTGCCGTCGGCGGCGGCGCCCTACTTATAGCGCCGCTTCGCGAGCACCTCCGGGCCAGTTCGCCCGTCGACCCCTCGCTCGTATTGAGCTCGCTTCCGAATTTCATCGAGGGCATAGATAACGACCCCTGGGCCGTGTATCTCGCGAACGTTGTACTGGCGGCGGAGATGCTCCCCACCCTCGCCCGCGTCCCCGCTTCGCTCCGACGCCCGCTCCCCTCGCTCGTGCGCGTCGGCGACGGACTAGACCCGGACCTCACGCCTGCGCACTCGTGGATTCTCAACCCGCCATATGGTCGACAGAAGCTGTCACCCGAGCGCCGCGCCCAGTTCGCCGACACCCTCTATGGTCACGCCAACCTATACGGGCTGTTTATCGCCTCCACAATCGGCAAAACCGCAAGCGATGGCGCCGTCGGCGCGCTCGTGCCCACGTCATTCTCGGCGGGTCTTTACTTCACCCGCCTCCGCGCCGAGCTCGGCAAGCGGTCGCCTCTCCGCAGCCTCATGTTCGTGCATGAGCGCGATGGTGTTTTCGGTGGGGTTCTCCAAGAGACTTGCCTCGCCGTATTCACTCCCCGAGTGTCTCGACGTACGACCATCACACGCATAAACGGCCACGTTTCTGCGGTCGCTAAGGTCCCGACGCCCCGCTCTGGCGAGCCGTGGCTAATCCCCCGCGAATCCCGCGACGCCGTGACTGCCGCAGCCGCTTCGTCCCTCCCACTCACGCTCGGTGACGTCGGATGGCGTGCTTCGACGGGCCCGCTCGTGTGGAACCGGCGCCGCGACGACCTCCACACGCGCAAGGCCAAGAATCGAGCCCGGATCGTATGGGCTGCGGACATCGAGGACGGCACTGTGCGCCGCGCCCGCGCCCGGGACTCGATGCGCTATCTGGCGCTTACAACCGCGAGCGACACCACTGTCATGCGCCTTACCGAGCCCGCCGTACTCGTCCAGCGCACGACGGCACCTGAGCAGACACGGCGCCTCGTCGTCGCTCATCTCACAGACGTAGACCTCCTCGCGAACGACGGTGCAGTTGTCGTGGAGAACCATGTCAATGTGCTCCGACCGACGCATGACAATCCCCTCCTCTCGCACGCTACGCTCGCGCGCGTGCTCGCTTCACCTACGTTCGACCGCCTCATGCGCTGCATCTCCGGCTCGGTCGCTGTGAGCGCATACGAGCTCGAGGCCCTCCCGTTTCCCGCAGCCGACGTCCTCCGCGGGTGGGACGAACTCGGCGACGGCCTCGAGCAAGCCATCGAGGCTGCATATCGTACGGCGGCGCGCGAATGACCGTCTACCTTCCCGTTGTCGACGTTGCTATCTGCGCCGAGCGGCTTGAACTCATCTTCCCTAAGACGGCGTTCGACGCTGCGCTCAGTAATCCAGGAGCGGCTGCCAGTGCTGCCGCGATGCTCTATCTCGGTGCTGTCTGGGACGATGCGACTACTTCCCCGGATCAGCGATGGTTGCGCCCTTCTATGGTGATGTGGCTCAACGACGGCGACTTCGAGCACGACACCATCGATGAGCGCGAAGCTTGGTACGACGCCGCGCGACGAGGTAAGAAGTTCGTCATCGAACTCCTGGCGTCCCGCGGCGAGACCTTCGATCCCCGCTACTCCGACAACACTCGCGAGGGCCCCCGCGACGAGACCTGGCCGCAGTGGCGTGAGTTCGGCGCGATCATTTATCGCACGGACGTCTCGACCACGTATCCCGGCCCCCGATGGATTCTCAGCCGCGACTTCGCCGCCCTCTTCGATCCGCGCCTCGAGGGCGACCAGCTCCGCGCCGCCGCGGACGCATGGGCCGAGGCTCACTTGTCTACAGCGGGCCGGATGCGAGCCCTCAGCGCCCGCGAGCTCTCCCGCCGCGAGCATGCCGTCACTGTCACCCTCCCAAGCGGCGAGCGCCGCCTCCTCGAGCCAGGCGGCGCCTCGCACATCCTCAAGGGCGTGATTGAAGAGTGGGCGAAACGCAAGCTCCGCGAGCCCATGGTGCTGAGCGTCTCCGAGCCCGGCGACAAGGTCTACCTCGTCGATGCCGCTCGCCTTGCATCCGTGGGACTCCGCATCGACCCAAGCCGGGTACTTCCCGACGCGCTACTAGTCGACGTCGGGGCCACGCCCATCCAATACTGGATCGTCGAAGCGGTGTTCAGCGATGGCGAGATAAACGAGCGACGCAAGGCGGACCTCCTCGCTTGGGCAGTCGAACAGGGCATTGACCCGCTTGAGTGTCGCTTTCTTACGGCGTTCGCTTCCCGCAACTCAATGCCCGCCCGCAAGCGACTCAAAGATCTCGCCGCGGAAACCAGCGCCTGGTTCCTTGACGAACCTGACTTTGAGCTCCAGTGGACGCGCATGGAGCCGATGCAACTCGCTGAGCTTGCTCCGGTAATACCGATTCGAAAAGCGAACGAGTAGCCTTCCCTGTTACCCCACCGACTCTCGCAGAGCGGAGTCTCGCGCATGCTACGCGCGTACCGGTCTGACGACGACGAAGTCGTGGTCATCGCCGACCCGCAACAATGAATGCATGGGCCGCAAGAGCATCGGCGCCTCAATAGCCGAGCGCCCAGCGACAGAGACCCTTCAGGAATCAGTCCAGACTGCTGCCTTCAGCGCCGCCCTAGCGGCTCAGAAAAGCTGGCACCCCATCATCCGGTCACGGCAGGCACTCTAACGTCGTACGCGGCGGAATGACGCGCCATGCAAAGCGCTCTCGGCGAGCTCGACGCCAGAGAATAAGTGGGGCTGCGCGCTGTCGATAAGCACCGGGAGAATCAACCCGCTACCTGCTGGCGCGCTCCGCTGCCCCCGCTAAGGCGCGACTTAGTGCATCCTGTACGTCAATGCCCAGCGCTTCCACCACAATCAAGCCGTCAGCGCCGCCCTCAACATCGGCTAGTGCCTTGACAGGGTCAGCCAAGGCCCCCGCCCAAAGTGCGACTCGTGGACCGACAACGTCAACGTCCGGCATCGGTCTCGCCCCGTCCCGTGTTGCAGCCGATACAGATACGGGCCCCTCAACGCGAAGAGCCACGGTGAGAACGGTCGCTCAGCGTCCTAGCGGCTAGGACTGAGCCTGCGATGCAGAGCGGGCCTGGATGAGGTAAGCACCCAGGCCCGCCCTGGTCACAGCAATAGAAGAGGGCCCGTGGCCCTTCCCCTGCGTCGCTGGCGAAGTGGACCTAGTGCCAGACCGGCCCCGCGTCCACCTAGTGTTAATGTTGGAACCTCGGCACATGGAACGCACATCCTCGATGTTCGGGTCATCTAGGAGATGCTGGAGCGGCCCCAACCCGGCGATGCTTGCGAGCACCTCGCGGGCGACCTGCGTTTCGTCCCCCAACGGGGGAAGGATGCCGGCGAGCGCACGCTCGCTGTAGTCGCGCACCTCCTCCCGCACTACCCGGCCAACCGCATCCGGGTCGAGCCTCAGCTCGTCTCGCCCCGCGCCCGCCGCCCGCACTCGGTCACGTACGCGCTCGGTGATGATGCTGACGGCTTGGGGCATGCGGCCATCTTGGGCGAGCGGCATCGAGCCTCGCTCAGGTTTTCCACAGGCGCGGGCCTCTCAGGGGCCTCTCGGGGCCGCCATCCGCTGAGGGGGCCCAAATGTGGCTTAGTCGGGGCCGCGAAGACTCATTTCGGACCCCTCGGCCGAAGTCGGGCGCGAGCCGCGCGAGCTACGTGAGCCGGCGCTCCAGCTGCACCGTGACGGTGTCACCGATGTCCTTGCCGAGCTGCTTGCGCAGCTTGGCACTCACGGAGAGCATGTGGCCACCGGTTCCCGTAACCATGAGGCCCACGTTCGGAAGAGCGATTCCGTCGACCAGAGCATCCACTCGCACCGCGCGCTTCGTGTTAAAGAGCTCGGCCGAGTTGGGAATCTGCACGCACGACCACATGTCGCCCTTGACCTCGACCCCGATCGGAGCAGTGAAGGTGAGGTCGAGAACCACCGGGAGTGATGTCATGAGGCTAATCCTGCAGCAACCATGTGATTGCGGTGCGCATGTCGGCCGGGTCGGCCTCAGGCGTCGGCATCGTCACATACGACTCCCACATAACCTGCGCCGGGGTGAGTGAGCGCTCCGTCATCCACTCCAGCAGGCGGCTGTAGGCGTCGGCGAGGCCGTCATACGAGCCGATGTGTACTGCGGTGACCGCCTGGCCGGTCGGCAGCCACAGCGAAGTGACGCCCTCGGCAGGGTCAATTTCGGATGCGATGGGGAACCCGGCAGCGATGTCGGCGGTCTCCCCCGGCGCACCGAAATAGACCGCGACTGCGGGGCCCACGATGGCAACATCCTGCTTGGCCAGCACCTGAGGCACGGTGGCAAACACGCGATCGAAAAACGAAACCATCTGGTTCATGGGCACAACGTCGTGGATGACCCCGACCAGCGTCGGCGGCACCTCAACAATCTTGGGGCCGACCTCGTCCGACTCCTGCTGCATCGCTGCTCCTTCGCATCCCAATCCCCGAGCGAAATCTAGGCCCAGTTGCTGCAAGGCAACAGAGAACGCCCTATCGTCGCCTCGGCCCGGTCAGTCCGACCCGGCCGGGGTGGTAGCCGTCTCTGCCTCGTCTTCGTCGCTGCGCACCCGCGGCAACGCAAACGTCGCTAGCAGCCCCAGAAATACGACGCCCGCCGCGCTCAGCATCGTGATGCGAGCTGCCGAGACCATCGACTGCTCGGCCGCCCGCTGGACGTCGTTGGCGGCCTCTGCCGCGGCCTCCGGCGAGACACCAGGAACCTGCGTGAGCTGATCTTCGACCACAGCGGAGATCTCAGGAATTGCGGCACCCGCCGACTCTTCAATCGCCGTCACGAGACCGCTGCGCGATTCCTGGGGGATGCCGTCGACATCGTCAAGAGCACTGGAGAACATCGAGCCGAGCGATGTGACGAGGAGCGAGCCCAGGATCGCGATGCCGATCGCCGAACCCACCTGACGGAAGGTGCTCTGCAGACCAGATGCCTGCCCTGACTGCTGCACGGGAACGTCGATGAGTATCACACTCGTGAGCTGAGCGGTGGCCATGCCAACTCCGGCGCCATAGAGAAACAGCCATCCGGCGTAAACCCACGTATTGGTGTCGAGGGAGATAGTGACCCCCAGGCCGATGATGGCGATGACCTCAAGCGCAAGGCCGAGCCGTACCACCCCGCGGGCACCCAACCGGCGGGTGAGCGCCGGCGTTCGTGCCGAAATAATGAACGTGCCGAGGGCGAGCCACACGATGAGGATTCCCGTGTCGAGGGCACTGAGCCCCAGACCGCCCTGCAAGAAGAGCGGCAGGGCATAGAGGAGGCCGAACTCCCCCAGCGACACGACGAGGGCCGCGATGCTTCCGAAGCTGAAACTACGGATGTGCAGAAGCGAGAGATCGAGCAGCACAGGCTTGTCAGCGCGCCCCCGCGCCCGTTCGACCAGCACAAAAATCGTGAGCAGGATGATGGCAAGCGCGAATGCGAACGGCACGGGAGAAACCTCCAGGCCCCAGGGAACGCCGAGTACCTCGATTCCCTCTTTCGCCTCCCACCAGCCGTAGCGCAGGCCTTCGATGAGGCCGAACACGAAGGCTGCGAGACCGATGGAGGACAGCAGAATTCCGGCAAAATCCAGGCCGCGCCGGGCATGAACGTCGCGCGTCTCACGCAAGAACATGCCAGCGCCGATGAGCACAATGATCACGACGGGAACGTTGATAAGAAACGCCCAGTGCCAGCTGAATGCGGTGGTGAGCCATCCGCCAACGAGCGGACCGACCGCGGCCATTCCGCCAATCGTTCCGCCCCAGACGGCGAAGGCAATTCCGCGCTCGCGCCCGACGAAGAGTGTGTTGATCGACGAGAGCGCCGTCGGCATGATCATGGCCCCGCCGACACCCTGAATGAGTCGGGCGAAGATGAGGGTACTGGCGGTATCGCTGAGAGCGGCGAGAACGCTGGCGATGCCGAAGACAACGACGCCGATGATGAACAGCTTCTTGCGGCCGTACAGATCGCCCACCCGGCCAGCGGTGATGAGCAGCGCGGCGAAGACCAGCGCATAAATTGAGTTCATCCACTCGGCATCGGAGGCGGTAAGCCCGAGATCTTGGATGATCGTGGGTACCGCGACATTGACGACCGTCGCGTCCATGATGATGAGCGAAACCGCCAGCGAGATGAAGGCTAGGGCCTTCCACCGGCGGGGATCTGCGGTCACCTGTTCGGTGCTCATCTGCTACCTCTCGTTCCCTGGTGCCGGATGCCGACACCTTGTCGGTATCATACACCTTCCCGGATTTCAGGTTGCGGCAGGCACGCTGGGTTAACCACCCACTAAACTGATTTACGCCCGCGGGAGTGGTGAAATTGGTATACACGCCAGATTTAGGTTCTGGTGCCGGAAGGCGTGAGGGTTCAAGTCCCTTCTCCCGTACTCAGCAACACGCGTTAAGAAACAGGCTGGCGACTCGAATCTCGATGGACTTGGTGATCCGACGGCAGCCAGTATTCTGGATTGGCGTCGATAGGCGCTACTACCGCCGAACGACGGAGTCACCCGCTTGATGCTTGAAGCCCACACCCTCGCAGCCCAGGTTGCCTCAGCCCAGCTCCCCTCTGCGCTGATCCCCTGGCTCGACCCCGAGCTCATCATCAACAGCGCCGGTTCGTGGGCCTTGCTCGTCGTGTGCCTCATCGTGTTCTCAGAAACAGGACTGCTCTTCGGCTTTCTCCTGCCGGGAGACACACTTCTGATCATCGCCGGGCTACTCACCCACACGGTTTTCGTCTTCGGCCTCGACATCTGGTGGGTCGGCATCCTCATCGCACTCGCAGCGTTCCTTGGCGGCGAAGTCGGCTACCTCATAGGCCACAAGTTCGGCCCAAGCATCTTCGAACGCAAAGAAAGCGGGGTCTTCAGCCGCGAGAACGTGGAGCGCACGAACGCGTTCTTTGCCCGCTTCGGCGGCCTCTCCGTGATTCTCGCGCGCTTCGTGCCCATTCTGCGCACATTCGTGCCGGTCGCCGCCGGAGTCGGCCACATGGACTACCGCAAGTACTCGCTCTATAACTTGATCGGCGCCGTCATCTGGGGCTTCGGGCTGACCTATTTTGGCTTTCTTATCGGCTACATTCCGCCCGTTGCCGACTTCGTCACCGAGTACATCGACGTCATTCTGCTCAGCGCAGTGGCAATCACGCTCATCCCGACCATCTGGCACTACGTTCAGTCGAACCGCAGGGCGAAGAAGGCACGACTTGCTGGCCTCGCACCACTGTCGCAAGACGAGATCGTGCTCGACCCGGCCTACTTCGACCAGGACCCCAGCAATGACCCCGACAAGCAGTCAGGCTCAGAGGCTAAGCCCGAGTAGCGCCAAGCCTGAGTAGCGCTAAGCCCGAGTAGCCGAGGCTGCTACTCCAGGCGGGCCGCGAGCTCCTTAAGGGATTCGCCCGCGGCGCGGCGCACATCCTTATCGGGATCGCGCAGCATCCGTCGCAGCGGCTCTTCACTCTCCGCCGTGCCGATTGCGGCGAGGGCGCGTGCAGCAGCGGCCCTGACCCGAGGGTTCTCGTCGGTCGTCCTGCGCTTGAGCAAAGACTCGTCCCCGATGCCGCGCTCAGCGCACACCTTGAGGCACATCTCTCGCACGCGCCATGCTCGATTATCGACGCCGCGCACAACAGCGGCCTCCGCAGAGTCGTCCCACACGTGTAGGAGGGCGCGGGCACCCCAGAGCTCCGGCCAGTACAGCGCGGGAGCGCCATCGAGCAGCCCCTGAGCATGCCGACCGCCAACGTAGAGCAACACGTCTTCGCCTTCGTTACGCCCCTCAAGTAGCCCAATTGCGCGCTGGGTGAAGGCGGCCTCGCCAAAGCGAGCCACGGCCTGCGCGATGCGCTCGGGCAGCGGTGCGTCAATCGGAACGGAAGATTCGGTGGGCTGCGAAGAATCGCTGGGTGTCTCATTCATGGCACCCTCAACGCTAGTGCAGACGGATGCCCTGCAAACCTCAGCTAGGCAGACACCCAGATCGCCGATGCGGCCTCATCGCCCAGATCGAGCTCTGCGGCTCCGAGGCGTACGGTGAGGGAACCGCCGAAGGGCTTGCGCCCAACCACCACCACATCCGAATCGACGGCCACACCTTCCGCCGCCAGGTGTCGCAAAAGCATGGGGTTTCTATCGCTGATGCGCAGCACCCGGCCAACGTGACCTTCCGGAGCCTGCGCGAGCGCAATCGCGTCGGGAATCGTCACCGACCCATCCGGGGCGGGAATCGGGTCGCCATGCGGATCGCGGCGTGGTCGGCCGAGCTGCTCGTAGATCGCGTCGAGCAATCGGTCGGAGATCGCGTGCTCCAGAACCTCCGCCTCGTCGTGCACCTCGTCCCAGCCATAGCCGAACGACTCGACAAGCCATGTCTCGATGAGCCGGTGCCTCCGCACCATTCTTACTGCCAGCATCCGCCCCTCATCCGTGAGAGTTACAGCACCATACGGAACGTGGTTAACGAGGTCGGCGGCCGCGAGCTTCTTGACCATTTCGGTGACAGAGGATGCCGCAAGCCCCAGCCTGGCTGCAAGCGCTGAGGGTGTTACCGGTGCGTTCTGCCACTCCGTGTAGGCATAAATCGTCTTGACATAGTCTTCGACCACAGAGGTCGCCGGCATGCCCTTTTTCGCGGTGCTCACTATGCACCCCCCATCAGTGTCAACACGATCAGCGTAACGTTGAGCGCCACAACGAGCACCACGACGAGCCCGAGCGCCCAGTTGACTAGCGGTCGGTTGGCCGCGTCGCCCATCACCGTGCGGTCGCTCGTGAGCTTGAGCAGTGGCACGAGGGCGAACGGGATGCCAAAGCTCAGGAAAACCTGGCTGATGACGAGCGCCCAGGTCGGGCTCACTCCTATGGCCAGGATGATGAGCGCGGGAATCATGGTGAGCACCCGTCGGCTGAATACCGGGATGCGCCAACCGAGCAGCCCCTCCATGATCGTCGCACCCGCATAGCTGCCGACCGCCGTGGAGGCTAGACCGGAGGCAAGAAGCCCTATGGCGAACACGAGGCCGATTGCGGGTCCAAGAGCAGATTCGATGGCGGCATGGGCCCCCTCAATGGTGTCGGTGCCGTCCACTCCCCGGAGGTTTCCCGCCGCGAGCAGGAGCATGCCGATGTTGACCACTCCTGCGATCGACAGGGCGATGATCACGTCCCAGCGCGTGGCCCCGAGCAGGCGTTTGCGGTCGGCCGCATCCCGTGCTTTGCCGTGTCGGTCTCGAGCGAGGGCGGAATGGACATAGATGGCGTGCGGCATAACCGTTGCGCCAAGCATGCTCGCGGCGAGCAGTACGGACTCCGCACCGTCGAAGCGCGGGATGAGGCCTTCGAGCACTGCGCCGCCATCGGGAGGGCTCACGACGAGGCCCGCCAAGAATCCCACCGCGATGATCGCGAGGAGGCCTACGATCACAAACTCGAACGGTCGCTGCCCGTGACGGGTCTGCAAAGCGAGAAGGCACATTGAAATAGCGCCGACGATCAGTCCGCCCCAGAACAGCGGCAGGCCGAACAAGAGGTTGAGGGCGATAGCTCCACCGATGACTTCGGCGAGATCGGTCGCAACGGCGACCAGTTCCGCCTGGCCCCAGAAGAGTCGCCGCTGAGCAGGGCGCATGCGCTCCCCTAGCAGTTGCGGCATTGTTCGCCCCGTGACGATGCCCAGCTTGGCCGACTGATACTGAACGAGCGCTGCCATGAGGTTTGCTGCAACGAGCACCCACACGAGCATGTAGCCGAAGGCGGCTCCGCCCGTGAGGTTGGCGGCAACATTGCCGGGATCGACATAGGCGATTGCGGCGACGAAGGCCGGGCCAAGCAAGAAGATACCGCGGGCAGCGCTCTTTCGACCCTCCGGCAACACTGATTTCGGCATGCCGAAATCCTAGACCCTAATGCGGGACGAGCGCCATGATCTAGATCAGATACTCTCTCACCTGCGGCAGCAGCGCCGTGAACGCCCTCGACCGGTGACTAATCGCATTCTTCTCGTCGGCTGAGAGCTGGGCCGATGCAACATCCAGCCCCTCTGGCTGAAAGATTGGGTCGTAGCCAAACCCTCCGTCGCCCGCCGGCGCCTGCAGAATCGTGCCTTTCCATACGCCGACCTCGACGAGTTCAACGTCGTCATTCACGAACGCCGCGGCGCACATGAAGTCGGCGGCACGGTTCTCTGAATCCCCCAGATTCTTGAGCAGCAGACGGTAGTTGTCGGCGTCGTCGCGTGTGCCGGCATAACGAGCAGAATGCACGCCGGGCGCGCCGCCTAAGGCCTCGACGCAAATGCCGGAGTCATCGGCGATTACGGGCAGCCCCGTGTGGCGGTGAGCAGCGCGAGCCTTGATCAGCGCGTTGGCGGCAAAGGTCTCGCCGTCTTCGACGGGCTCCGGGCCGTCGTAGGCGACCAGCTCGATTCCCTCGAGGAGCGTGCCGAGAATGCGGCGTAGCTCGACGACCTTGTGCGCGTTATGCGTCGCGAGCACCAGCGTGGTCACGCGAGGGCTGCCTTCTGGGCTTCAGTGAGCTGCGCTGTACCGGCAAGTGCGAGATCCAGAATGGAATCGAGTTCGCGGCGATCGAACGGCGCACCCTCGGCGGTTCCCTGCACCTCAACGAAAAGCCCGCGACCGGTCGCGACAACGTTCATGTCGGTCTCCGCCCGCACATCCTCGGTGTAAGCCAAATCGAGCATGGGTGCTCCGTCGATGATGCCGACAGAGACAGCGGCGATGCTGTCAACGAGCGGCACGGCCTTCTGGGCAATGAACTTGTTGGCGCGGCCCCACTCGAGCGCGTCGGCGAGGGCAACGTAAGCGCCAGTGATCGCGGCGGTGCGGGTGCCGCCGTCGGCCTGCAAAACATCGCAGTCGATGACGATCGTGTTCTCTCCCAGTGCCTTCATATCGACGACGGCCCGCAGGCTGCGGCCGATGAGGCGCGAGATCTCGTGGGTGCGTCCGCCGATCTTTCCCTTGACCGCCTCCCGGTCGGAGCGGCTGTTCGTCGCCCTCGGCAGCATGGAGTACTCGGCCGTGACCCAGCCCTTGCCCTTGCCGGTCATCCAGCGCGGAACACCGTTAGTGAAGGATGCCGTGCAGAGAACCTTGGTGTCACCAAAGCTGACGAGGCAGCTGCCCTCCGCCTGCTTGCTCCATCCGCGCTCGAAGGTCACGGGGCGGAGTTGATCGTTGGTGCGGCCGTCGAGGCGGAGTTCAGTCATGAAACCAATCCTCCCACGAGGCGCCGACGCTGCCGCAGCGCCTCAACGAGGCCGGCGCTGCGCCTGCGCCGCAGTCTTAGCGGGTCGTCTCGATCGCATGCCTAAAGTCGGCTGCGCGCTCCGCGTAGTTCGCATAGAAGCCGTAGCTCGGTGCCGCCGGCGACAGCAACACGATGCCGCCGCGGGGAGTGAGCGCCCGGGCCTTTCGCACAGCATCGCCCATATCTGCAGCGACGGCGACGGGCTGAGCCTCTGGCATCATCTCGGTGAGGTGCGCGCCACTGCCAGGCAGCCCGATGACAGCGCAGATCGGATGCTCCGCGACGTAGTCAATGAGGGGGGCGTAGTCGACCCCGCGATCCTGCCCGCCAACGAGCAGCGTGAGGGGCGCAGGCGCAAACGCGCGCATCGCCTCGATCGCAGCATAGGGACTCGTCGACAGCGAGTCGTCGACGAAGGTGATGCCAGCGGCATCCGGGATCTCTTCTAGCCTGTGCTCGAGCGGGTGGAATTCCGCGAGCGCCTGGGCAACGGCCGGGGCGTTATCGAGAATCGAATAGCCGTTAGCGTCAAGGGCAGCAAGAGCGAGGCATGCATTCGTAGCGTTGTGGTCGCCGCGCAGAGGCAGAGCGCTCCTCTCGAACAGTGCGATCTCGCCGTGGCGGAACCATCCGTCGGCCACATGGAACGACTGAGGCAGACCGACGGGCTCGTATTCGAGCTCTTCGAAGCGGCGGCGGATCTGGTCGACTAGGCGCGGATCGAGTGCATTCAGAATCACGGCGCGCGGACCGTGGGCGACGATGTTGAGTTTGTCGGCGTAGTAGTCGTCTTCGCTGCCGTGCCAATCGAGGTGTTCGGGAAACAGTGACGTGAGCACGACGGTGGCGGGCGACACGGTGAGCGCCGAGCACTGGTAACTCGAAAGCTCGACCACATAGCGGGGAGCAGGCGGCATCGCGAGCAGAGGCAGCCCAATATTGCCGCCAAGAACGACGTCACCAACCAGCCGCGCGGTGAGGTGGTGGATGAGGCTGCTTGTGGTGCTTTTTCCCTTGCTGCCGGTAACTCCGATGGTCGACGCTGCGTGCTCGGCGAGCCAGAGGCTGGTGCCGCTCGTAACGACGACCCCTGACTCACGCATGCTTCGCAAGAGAGGGTGATGCTTGCTCACGCCGGGAGAGGCAATCACGACGTCGATGCCGCCGGGGCTCTCTCCGACAACGACGGGGATGCGCTGACCCCAGGTGTTTCGCCACGCGTCGACGGAGTCGCCTTCTGCATCGTTATACGCGATTGCAGATGCCGCAATGCCGTCGACAGCGTCAGCAATGGCGCGACCCTCCTTGCCCGTGCCGACGATGAGCACGCGGCGACCGGCCAGCGACTGAACGCCGCGGTCGTCGGAACTCGACTTAGCTGGAGCGTCACTCAAGGGCACGCCGCGCCTCTTCATAGAGCGGTGGCACGGCGACCGCCGGGCGATCTTCGAAAAGCGCTCGCTCAATATCCGCGTCGCCTTGGGCAATTTCGGGCGAGTCTGCGACGAGCGCGCGAACGACCGCAGCCTCTCGCCAGTCATCCGACCGGGCGGCGTGGCTGAGTGCCACGGTCGATTCGGCTTCTTCGCCGACGCACTCCCACGGCTTGTGGTTGCCGAGTCCGAGAAGCGAACGGAAACCGTCGATCAAATCCTCGTTGTCGAACATGTCGACCCCCACGATGCCCATGAGTCGTTCGCGCGACATGAATGGCGAGAAAGCGAGAAAGACAAACTGGCACTTGGCGCATTCACCGCACCACCCCGGCTCCGCTCCGCTGATGCGGAACGCCCGGTTGCAACTGACAATCGAGGTGTCGTAGCCAGCAGTCTGGGCGAACTTGCGGGCGATGCGCAGCTCAGTAAAGGGGCGCAACAGGGAGAAATAGCCACCCCTCTCCCCCGTCTGCGCTTCGATCGCCGAGGCGAGCAGAACCTCAGCGTCGAGACTCTTTGACCATTGATGGTTCACGGGGACGCCGTCCCACATCATGGTTGCCTCTGCCGCAGAACTCTCGTTCGACATGACGACGGGGCCGAGCCCGAGCAGTTTCGCCTGAGCAACGGCGATGAGCGACACCATCGCGGTAACGGGAACGTGCCCGTTGAGAGCTCCCGAGGCATTTGCCTCAAACAGAGCAGGGTCGAGGATGCGGCGGGCCGAGACAAACGGGAGCCCGCTTGCGGAGGCCACGCGCTGCATAACGACGTTGGGATTCACGGAGAACTGGGTGACGTCGAGGCCCACATAACGCATCGACTCGACCGAGACCACGGAGTCCTTGCCGCCGCCGAGCGGAACGAGAGGCCGGTTGAGCCGATCCTGGGCAATCTCTTTCGGCTCGTCAACCCGCGCAAGTGGCCGAGATACCGTGATGTCGACGTCGAGCAGACCAGGCAGGCCTGCGCGGTAGGCGAACTCCCCCAGCCCGAAGTGGATCGCATCACGCAGAAACGCGACGCCCGGCTCCGCAAGACCGTCGACGGCGATCTCATAGCGGGGTGGCGCTGCTGCCTTGTAATAGCTGAGCCCGAGTACAGCGCCGAGCAACGGCAAGACGGATGCTGCGGAATCCCAGTCAGCGTCGCCGTCCTCCGGCAACGCAAAAACAATGCGCTCCGCAAAGTCGCGGGGCGCGGGCCCATTGAGGCGGTAATGAAAGACGACCTCGCCGGTCTCGTCCGTGCGCTCGATGTTCACAAAGCTGAAGGAGTCGAACCCAGCGGGGTCAAAGGCGAGGCTACGATTCGGCACAACAGATCCTAACCCGCCCCCTCGGTAAGCTGACCTTCATGCACAGCGAGCCCGCAGTTTCTGCCCACCAGACGACTGCTCTCCTTACGGACCAATACGAACTCACGATGGTGGACGCCGCTCTCAGAGCTGGCACGCACGAGCGGCAGTGCGTATTCGAGGCATTCACCCGCAGGCTCCCCGGGGCTCGTCGCTACGGCATCGTTGCGGGCACCGGCCGGCTTCTGAGCCTGATCGAACGCTTTCGGTTTGGGGATGCCGAGCTCACGTGGTTGAGCGAGAACCGCATCGTCACCCCACCCACGCTTGACTGGCTCGCCGACTATCGCTTTTCTGGAAGCATCCACGGATACCGGGAGGGCGAGGTCTACTTTCCTGGCTCCCCTCTTCTTGTGGTCGAGAGCGGCTTTGCCGAGGGTGTCATTCTCGAGACGCTCATCTTGAGCGTGCTGAACTACGACTGCTCGGTGGCCACCGCCGCCGCTCGCATGGTTCATGCTGCTGGAGACCGGCCCCTCGCCGAGATGGGTTCGCGGCGGACGGGTGAGTCCTCCGCCGTCGCCGCAGCGCGTGCCGCCTACATCGCCGGCTTCTCGGCAACGAGCAACCTCGAGGCGGGGCGAACGTGGGGCGTGCCGACCATGGGCACCGCGGCACACTCGTTTACCCTCCTGCACGACACGGAGGAGGAGGCCTTCCGCGCCCAGGTAGATGCGCTCGGGGTCGGCACAACACTGCTCGTGGACACCTATGACGTTCACACTGCGGTCGAGACGGCCGTGCGCGTTGCCGGCCCACAACTCGGCGCGGTTCGTATCGACAGCGGCGACCTGCCGGAGCTTGTGGCCGCGGTGCGTACCCAGCTCGACTCTCTCGGAGCCACCGGCACCAAGATCACCGTGACGAACGACCTTGATGAGTTCACAATCGCATCGCTGCGCGCAGTGCCCGTGGACTCCTATGGGGTTGGCACATCCGTCGTCACAGGATCTGGCTCCCCTGCCGCCGGCATGGTCTACAAGCTGGTCGCCCGGCAGGGAGCTGACGGCGAGTGGGTGTCCGTTGCTAAAAAGTCGAGCGGCAAGGCCACCCCCGGCGGCCGCAAGTGGCCGGTTCGCCTTCTCAACGAATCGGGCATCGCCACCGAGGAACACATCCGCATCGAGGGCAACGACAGCCAGGGCCGTTCGCTCCATGTCGACCTCATGACCGACGGCGTTGCAGATGATCGCTATGTCGGAATCGCCGGGACCGCCCTGGCCCGTGAACACCGCAAGGCCGCTATCGCCGAGCTACCGGCAGACGCCTTCCGCCTGAGCCGAGGCGACCCCGCGCTGTCCACCACGTATTCCTGAGCGCTCGTTAGGCAGGCTCGTGGGCCTCGAGAAACGCGTAGACCTCGGTCTGGTCGATCCCCGTGAACGAGCCGGTCGGCACCGCCGCGAGGAGAGATGACTGGAGCCTGGCGCTCGGCAGGGAGAAATCTGCCCACTTGGTCGACAGGTCCTGAGGGGGTTTGCGACAGCACTCTGGGTCTGGGCAGCTTGAAACCTGGCGATGCCGAGTGTCTCTCCCCCTGAACCACTTCACGTTGGCAAACGGCGTGCCAACACTCACCGAGAACGACCCCTGATCTGACGACTGGATGCTCGATGTGCACCAATAGGTGCCTGCCGGCTTGTCCGTGTACTGGTGGTACGGGCTGAACCGGTCATCGACGTCGAACACCTGGCGCGCGCTCCATTTGCGGCACACCATCTGGCCTTCCACGGCGCCGAGCGCGTCAGTGGGGAACGCCGCGCTGTCGTTTTCGTAGGCCTTTGATATCGTGCCGGACTCGTGGACCTTGAGAAAATGAACCGGAATCCCGAGGTGTTCCGTGGCGAGGTTCGTGAAGCGATGGGCTGCCGTCTCGTAGCTCACGGCGAAGGTGTCGCGCAGGTCTTCGACTGACAGCTCTCGCGCGTTTTTGGCTCTTGTGAGAAAGTCGACGGCGCCCGCCTCCGGCACCATGAGCGCGGCGGCCAAGTAGTTGGTCTCCACGCGCTGCCTCAAGAAATCGCCGTAGTCGACTGGCTCGCGCAGCCCCAGCACATGACCGGCGAGCGCCTGCAGGAGCGCCGTCCTCGGGTCTCCCCCCTCGGTCATCTTGAGGTAGATGCGACCGTTCTTGAGGTCGGTAACCGAGCGAGTGGATGCGGGCAGGTCGTTGACATAGTGGAGAGAGAATCCCAGGTGGCTAGCCAAGTCGGAGGCTACCCGTTGCGACAGCGGACCACCGGTGTGCCCGACCGCGGCGAGCAGGGTTCCCGCCGCCTTCTCGAGCTCGGGAAAGTAGTTGTTTTGGCGACGCATCTGCTGGCGCAGCTCCCCGTTGGCCCGACGAGCCTCCTCCGGCGTTGCCGCACGCTGACGATGCAGCCTGTCAAGCTCTGAATGCAGGCCCAGGATCGTCTCGATCGCCTCGTCGCTGAGCGTTTTGCGAACCGGCAGCACTGGCAGGCCAAGAGTTGAATAGAGGGGGCCTCGCTGTGCCCGCTCGAGAGCAATCTCCAGTGCGGCCCGCTTGGACGGCGCTTCGGTCGCAAGCAGAACATCGAGCCCGACCCCGAGCGCTTTGGCCAGCGTCTGCAGATCGCTCAGCCGGGGTTCCCGCTTGCCGTTCTCCAGCACGCTCACCTGGGATGCTGCTCGCCCGATCGCTGCGCCCAGGTCGTCTAGCGTCATCCCTCGCTCCGTTCGCAACTGGCGGATGCGCTTGCCAATCATGAGGGAATCCACCGTCAGGCCACCTTCTGGTGCGGTCGGCGGTGCCAGTGGTTCTGCGGTGATGGACGTCTGCGTCATGCCGAAAGACTCTCAGATCCGCTTCTTCTAGGCAATAGAAGAATCCACATTTTTCTACAAACTTTTCTTGCGAAGAGCACTAGAACTTGCCACAGAGTGGTCACACGGGCCCCACAGCCCGTCACACCGAGCACTGAAAGGCCAGACCATGAACACGACGATTGAAGTCACCGGACCCCGCGAAGAGCGCTTCGACGAAATCCTCACCGATGAGGCACTGGCCTTCGTAACCGCCCTTCACGCCAAGTTCAGCGGTCTGCGCCACGACCGGCTCGCAGACCGCATGCAGCGACGCTTCGACCTGGGCAACGGTCGCGACCTGCGCTTCCTTCCCGAGACCGAGCACATTCGTTCGGATGACACCTGGCGCGTCGCCGGCGCTGGCCCCGGACTTGAAGACCGCCGCGTCGAGATCACCGGCCCCACCGACCGAAAGATGGCGATCAACGCCCTCAACTCCGGCGCCAACGTGTGGCTCGCCGACCAAGAAGACGCCACGAGCCCCACCTGGGGCAACGTCATCGGCGGCCAGCTCAGCCTCTTCGACTTTCTCCGTGGCCAGCTCGAGTACACGAACCCGGAGGGCAAGTCCTACTCCGTGACCGCTGAGCAGACGCCGACGATCGTGTTCCGCCCTCGCGGCTGGCACCTCGTCGAGAAGCACCTGCGCTACGTCGACGCAGCCGGCACCGGCATGGCCGCAAGCGGCAGCCTCGTCGACTTCGGTCTCTATTTCTTCCACAACGCGAAGAAGCTCATCGAGCAGGGTCGCGGGCCGTACTTCTACCTGCCCAAGCTCGAATCTCACCTTGAGGCCCGTCTGTGGAACGACGTCTTCTCCTTCTCGGAGGAGTACATCGGAATCCCCCAGGGCACCATCCGCGCAACCGTTCTTATTGAGACGATCCCCGCAGCATTCGAGATGGACGAGATCCTCTACGAACTGCGCGACCACTGCGCCGGCCTCAACGCTGGCCGCTGGGACTACATCTTCTCCATCATCAAGAACTACCGCGGCCGTGGTCAGTGGTTCGTGATGCCCGACCGCAAGCAGATCACGATGACCGTTCCGTTCATGCGGGCTTACACGGAGCTCCTCGTGAGCACCTGCCACAAGCGTGGTGCATTTGCGATCGGCGGTATGAGCGCTTTCATCCCCAACCGCCGTGACCCCGAGGTCACCGCGCGTGCTCTTGAGCAGGTCGCCGCCGACAAGCGACGCGAGGCCACCGACGGCTTCGACGGCACCTGGGTTGCTCACCCCGACCTCATCCCCACGGCGCGCGCCGAGTTTGATGCGGTGCTCGGGGACAAGCCCAACCAGGTCGACCGCCTGCGCCCCGACGTTCACGTCACCCGCGACCATCTGCTCGACATCCGCTCCATTGGCGGAACCGTGACGGATGCTGGCCTGCGCGACAACGTCTCTATCGCCATCCGCTACATCGAGTCGTGGCTGCGTGGTGTCGGCGCTGCCGCCATCGACAACCTCATGGAGGATGCCGCAACGGCAGAGATCAGCCGCTCGCAGATCTGGCAGTGGATCCACCAGTCCACCGTCACAGAAGAGGGCACGGTGATCTCCACCGAGGTCGTCGAGGGAATCATCGAGCGCCTCGATCTCCAGCGGCACGACGGCGATCGTTTCGACGATGCCATCGATATTTTCCGCGAGGTCGCTCTGCGCGAGGAGTACCCCACGTTCCTCACGATCTCTGCCTACACGCGGTACCTCGTCGAAGAACCTGCGAGCGCCCGCGCCGCCTAATCGGTACCGGTTCGGCTCCCTACCCAGGGTCGAATCCGCCACTGGTTCGCACCCGCCCGCGCGAACCAGGTCCGTCGCTGCCGGCCACGCCGCGACGAGGGGGCTGCGGCACCGCCCGCTATGGCCGCAGCCCCCACCATCCGTTCTCTCGGGCTCACCACATTGCACACCTCACCAAAGGAAGACCATGACCGCCTACCAGAACGACATCGAGTCCATCGAGTCCCTCAAGCAGCAGTACGGAACCGCCTGGGATGCGATCAACCCCGAGTCGGTCGCCCGCATGCGCGCCCAGAACCGCTTCAAGACCGGCCTGGAGATCGCCCAGTACACCGCCGACATCATGCGCAAGGACATGGACGAGTACGACGCCGACTCGTCTGCCTACACCCAGTCGCTCGGCGTATGGCACGGCTTCATCGGCCAGCAGAAGCTGATCTCGATCAAGAAGCACCTCAAGACCACCAACAAGCGCTACCTCTACCTCTCGGGCTGGATGGTCGCCGCTCTCCGCTCCGAGTTCGGCCCGCTGCCCGACCAGTCGATGCACGAGAAGACCTCGGTGCCCGCGCTCATCGAAGAGCTCTACACGTTCCTCCGCCAGGCCGACGCCCGTGAACTCGACCTTCTTTTCACCCAGCTGGATGCTGCGCGTGCGGCAGGCGACGAGACCTCGGTCGAACTGATCCAGGCTCAGATCGACAACTTCGAGACCCACGTCGTGCCGATCATCGCCGACATCGACGCCGGCTTCGGCAACCCCGAGGCCACCTACCTGCTGGCCAAGAAGATGATCGAAGCTGGCGCGTGCGCCATCCAGATCGAGAACCAGGTTTCTGACGAGAAGCAGTGCGGCCACCAGGACGGCAAGGTCACGGTTCCGCACGAGGACTTCATCGCCAAGCTCACCGCGGTTCGCTACGCGTTCCTCGAACTCGGCATCGACAACGGCGTCATCGTCTCGCGTACGGACTCGTTGGGCGCCGGCCTCACCCAGAAGCTCGCCGTCAGCCATGAGCCCGGCGACCTGGGCGACCAGTACAACTCGTTCCTCGACGTCGAAGAGATCTCCGAGGCCGACCTGGGCAACGGAGATGTCGTCATCAAGCGCGACGGCAAGCTCGTTCGCCCCAAGCGCCTTGCCAGCAACCTCTACCAGTTCCGTCAGGGAACAGGCGAGGCTCGCTGTGTTCTGGACAGCATTACGTCGCTGCAGAACGGCGCCGACCTGCTCTGGATCGAGACAGAGAAGCCACACGTTGGCCAGATCGCCGGGATGATGAATGCGGTGCGCGAGGTCTTCCCCAACGCCAAGCTCGTCTACAACAACAGCCCGTCGTTCAACTGGACCCTCAATTTCCGTCAGCAGGCCTACGACAACCTGCTTGCCGAGGGCAAGGATGTTTCGGCCTACGACCGCTCCAAGCTCATGAGCGTCGAGTACGACGAGACCGAGCTCGCGCAGATCGCCGACGAGATGATCCGCACCTTCCAGCGCGATGGTTCGGCTCAGGCTGGCATCTTCCACCACCTCATCACCCTGCCCACGTACCACACGGCAGCGCTGTCGACGGATGATCTGGCCAAGGGATACTTCGCCGATCAGGGGATGCTCGCCTACGTCAAGGGCGTTCAGCGCCGGGAGATCCGCGAGGGAATTGCCACGGTCAAGCACCAGAACATGGCCGGATCCGACATCGGCGACAACCACAAGGAATACTTCGCCGGCGACGCTGCGCTCAAGGCAAGCGGCAAAGACAACACGATGAACCAGTTCTAGGGTTCCACAACTACGGCGAAGGCCCCGGTCATCTGACCGGGGCCTTCGCTGTTTCGTCTAGGACCGCAGCGCCGCCTGTGCCCAGGCAAGCGCGGTATCGGCATCAATTCCGAGCTTGCGGATGCTGTCGGCATAGTCCCGCGCTGCCCGCTGCCCGCTTTGCTCCACGACGTCACCCTGCGCCGAGACGAACGAGCCTGCGCGGCCGCGCGTCTCGATGATGCCAGCCGTCTCAAGCTCCCTGTAGGCCTTTGCCACCGTATTAGCGGCGAGACCCAGGTCGTCGGCTAGTCGCCGAACTGTGGGCAGCTTTGCCCCTGCTGCGAGGGAGCCGCTGCTGACCTGCTCAAGAATGTGCTGACGCAATTGCTCGAACGGTGCCACTGCGGACTCCGGGTCGATCAACAGGCCATCCACGCCCTGACTACTTCTTCATCTTTTCGTAGATCTCTTTGCAGGTTGGGCAGACGGGAAACTTTTGCGGGTCGCGCCCCGGGGTCCACACTTTGCCGCAGAGGGCGATCACTGGCTTGCCACTCATGGCCGACTTGAGAATCTTTTCCTTCTGCACATAGTGCGAGAAGCGCTCGTGGTCGCCATTATCCAGCTGTTCCTGATTGAGCAGCTCCTCCAACTCCCGGTCAAGGGTGTCGGTGCCGCCTCCGCTGTGCTCGGTGTTGCTCATGACTCAATGGTAAACGCTGCCGCCTAGTTGCGCAGGGTGAAGGCCAAGAGTTCGGGCGCTTGCCGAGCAAATACCCTGGCGCCGGCC
This sequence comes from Salinibacterium hongtaonis, assembly GCF_003065485.1. Classification (GTDB taxonomy): domain Bacteria; phylum Actinomycetota; class Actinomycetes; order Actinomycetales; family Microbacteriaceae; genus Homoserinimonas; species Homoserinimonas hongtaonis. The sequence continues at coordinate 703,234 of NZ_CP026951.1, read as the reverse complement.
GCGAGCCCGCACACGAGCACCAACAGTCCGGTGACGACGCCCACAAGAAGAGTGAGCATGCCCCACAGGCCGCCTTCGGAAAGAGTCAACGCCCCGAGACCGAGGGTGGGCACGGCGCAGACGAGAATAAGGAGGAATGCCACCGCTTGGCCGCCGGAACCCGACGACGATTGCGGCTGCGCAAACGGGCTCGCGCCCGGGCGAACAGCCGCATACGGCATGCGAACCGAGAGGTAGCTCGAGATGCCGATGCCACTCAGAAGCAGGCAGAAGCTGAGCCCGATCATGGCGGGGAACACCGACCAGTCGCTGTACAGCGCGGTGGAAACGGGGGCAAGCAACGCGATCGTGAGACTGCCGATGAACAGGACGGGAATGGCCCGGCCCACCCTGTCGGTCCAGCCGGACACGTTGGATGCGACGTGGAGCCAGAGCGCCGAGCTGTCGTGGGCGAGATCGTTGTGCAGCGCCCAGCCCAGGAATAGGCAAATGATGGGCAACGGAACGAGGGCAAGGTTCTGCCACCACACGCCGATCACGAGGAACGGCACGAGCACGAGGAGCGCGACAACCGGGATGATCATGAGCACGAGGCGGTAGCGCGGGTCACGCAGCCAGTACGTCATGCTCCTTGCGGCGATCGCGCCCACCTCCGTTCCGGCGAACACGTCAAACCAGCCGAGACCCCGGCCACCGGAGGCCAAGGAAAGATCCCTCGGAACGCGGAGACGAATGACCCAGGAGACGGTGGCCCGCCAGGCAATCGCGAGCAGTGCAACGACGATGACGGCGAGGAGCAGCTTGGCCCATGCTGCCGTTTGATTTCCGGATGCCGCGTCGACGGGTGCGGCCCAGGCGAAGCCGAGCGGGCTCCCCGCGAGCACTGCGGCGATTTCACCCAGGCGCGGCAGCCCGGCGACGCCGAGCGAACCAAGCAAGAGTGAGAGAACGAACGGCAGCGTCGCGAGGGAGGCGAACACACCGAGCACCCCCGCCAGCTCGCGCAGATGGCGGCTGGAGAAAATTGCGCTGCCCAGCGACTTCGATACCCGTCCGCCGAGCACCCCTGTCGCCACAATCAGCACACCGCTGAGAACCGCAACGACGGCAGTGCCCGGTCGCGTAACCCACGAGACGGTGTACGAGACGGCAACAATGACGAGCAACAGCGAGGGAACGCTCAGAAGGGCGCTTGCGGCAAGCCCCCCAGCGATCGCGCTGGGACGAACGCCCAGAACGGCGAACGCCCGCGGGTCTGCGATGTCGTCCACCGCGGTAAACAAGGGCACAACCCAGAACAGCAGGATGATGGCCGAGCCTACGAGAATGCCAACGACACCCGCGAATCCCGGGGTGGCGCTGCGAAGTTCCCCGAAAGCATCCACGGCATATCCCGTGAGCGCGATGCCCAGGGCGACGATGAGTGCGAGGCCACACAGCTGCGTCGCAGGACGACGCAGCGCGTGGGAAAGCTGGCTCAGCCTCAGTTGGAGAAAGAGCGCAACCACTCCATATCCTCTCCTGGCTGGATTTCCCCGATCAGGGTTATGAAGCGGTCTTCGAGCGAAATGTCGCCCCGCACCGTAGCCGTTGGTCCCTCGGTAAGGATTCGACCCTCCGCCACGATCGCGACTGAATCACAGAAGCTCTCGACGAGATCCATGCTGTGGCTTGAGAGAACGACCGTGCCCCCCGACCGTGCGTAGTCGCGAAGAATGTCGAGAACCGTAGCGACAGAAACAGCGTCCACCGATTCGAATGGCTCATCCAGGATGAGGATGCGAGGGGAATGGATCATGGCGGCGGCCAACGCGATCTTGCGCGTCATGCCTGCCGAGTAGTCGGTAACCAGGCGATCTTGAGCGTCGCCGAGATCGAACGCGGCGATCAGATCGGCGGATCGTGCCAGCACAGTTCTGCGATCGAGCCCGCGGAGGACGCCGCAGTAATAGAGGAGCTGCCTGCCCGTGAGCCGGTCGAACAGCATGAGGCGGTCTGGCAGGATGCCAATTTCTCCCTTGGCCGCGGCAGGGGATACCCATACGTTGACGCCATTGACGAGAATCTCGCCCTGATCTGGGCGCAGCACCCCGGTCACCATCGAGAGGGTCGTCGTCTTACCTGCGCCGTTCGGGCCGACAAGTCCGTAGATCTGCCCTGCGCGCACCTCGAGATCAATGCCGTCGACCGCAACAGTGGAATCGAAACGCTTTACGAGGCCTGAGATCGACAGCACCACGGGCGCCGAGCTGAAATCACGAACGGGCTCCGCGGCGGGGAGTGGTGGCACGAGAGTCAGTGCTGGTTCTTGCTCAGGCTCGGGTTCTGGCTCGGGTTCTGGCTCTGGCTCTGGCTCTGGCTCTGGCTCAGGCTCAGCGAGCACTACTGGCTCTGGCGCAAAGGCTTCTGGCTCGACGAGCACTACTGGCTCTGGTGCAAAGGCTTCTGGCTCGACGGTTTCTGGCTCAATCGACGCAGGCGCAACATCGATCTCCGGAGATTCCGCGAGTTTGTCGATCAGGAGATCGAAGCGTGACAGCGCCTGCTCAATGGGGGACGAAGACGTCTTCTGATCAGGATTATTTGCCACTGATCCACCGTACCAATGTCGGCCCCTTTGGGGCAGCACAATGTCGTGGTTGGTCACAAAATGACTACGACTGCGCATAGCCAGCACTTATCCAAGTGAACCCCAGTACCGTAGTGAGAAGCACAACGAGGTGTCTTGTCGCTAGCCGCGGCACAAACAGCACGTAAACACGTGAATATCGACTGGCTCAGAGCCCTGGTCTTGCGATCGGCTCCTGTCTCGGGACCCTGTGAGACTTCGCCACCGCGGCCTTACACTCTATGCAAGGAGAGCACCTGTGAGCACTCAAATCGTTATTCTCGCCGCCGGGATAGGCAGCCGCCTGGGCCGTAGCCTGCCCAAGTCGCTGACCGAACTGAGCGATGGCCGCACCATCATGCAGCAGCAGTTCGACAACATCCGTCAGGCCTTCGGCGACGCCGCCAAGGTCACGATCGTCGTCGGCTACAAGCTCGAGCACATCATCGAGGCGTTCCCCGAGGCGTCGTTCGTTTACAACGAGCAGTACGACCAGACCAACACATCCAAGAGCCTGATGCGGGCACTGCGCGCATCCACCCCCGGTGGAGTGCTCTGGATGAACGGCGACGTCGTCTTTGACCCTGAGGCCCTGGAGCGCGCAGCCAAGATGGTTGCCCTCGACCAGTCATTCGTTTCGGTCAACACCTCGAAGGTTTCTGACGAAGAGGTAAAGTACACCGTCGACGCCGAGGGATTCATTAGAGAACTCTCCAAGACGGTCAAGGGTGGTCTCGGCGAGGCCGTCGGCATCAACTACATCTCCAGCACCGGCAAGGCTGCGCTGCTGCGTCAGCTGGGTCGCGTTGGCGATCAGGACTACTTCGAGCGCGGCATTGAGCTGGCGATCGAGCAGGACGGCCTTCTGTTCGAGCCCGTCGACATCTCCGACCTCTACGCGGTTGAGGTCGACTTTGCCGAGGATCTTGAGCGCGCCAACCTGCTTTTTCGCTAGGTAACTCACGCCTGCCGTTCGCCGCTGGCCAGCGGCGCCCCCTACGATAGCTGTCGTGTCCGTTAGCCATTCGCCGCGTCCGCAGTGGACTCCATTCGAACGCTACCGGCGATCGCTCTGGCTGCTGACCGTTCGCGACCTTCGGGTGCGCTACTCCACCTCCGCCCTCGGCTATGTGTGGTCTGTGCTTGACCCGCTCGTCATGGCGACGATCTATTGGTTCGTCTTTACCCAGGTCTTCGATCGCCCGGTCGGCGAGCAGCCCTACATCGTGTTTCTCCTCACGGCCCTTCTGCCGTGGATGTGGTTCAACGGTGCAATTTCTGACAGCACCCGTGCGTTCATCCGGGATGCCAAGCTCGTGCGCTCCACGAAGCTTCCTCGCACCATCTGGGTTAACCGCATCGTGCTCTCGAAGGGCATCGAGTTTGTTGCGAGCCTGCCGGTCCTCGCCATCTTCGCAATCGCCACCGGCACCCCGCTGCACTGGCAGGTCGTGTTCTTTCCGCTCGCCCTGCTACTGCAGGGCATCCTCGTCATGGGCATCGGATTGCTCGTTGCGCCGCTCGTCGTGTTCTTTCGCGACCTTGAGCGGGCCACCAAGCTCGCCCTGCGCTTTCTTTTCTACGCGTCCCCCATCATCTACGGTGTTTCCGATCTGCCCGAGAACCTGCATTTTTGGGCAGGCTTCAACCCCCTCGCCGGAATCTTCTCGCTCTACCGCGCCGCGTTCTTTCCCGCCCAGCTCGACTGGGGTGTCGTTGCCATCGGCGCGGTCATGTCGGTCGTTCTGCTCGTCGTGGGCATCCTCGTCTTCAAGCGCACCGAGCGTGCCGTGCTGAAGGAGATCTAGTGGCCGACTCCCCCGTCGTCATCGCCGTCAAGGACGCCGGCATCAGGTTCAAACGCAACCGGCGCTCACGCCGATCGTTCAAGGACCTTTTTGCGGGGCGTCGCCGCCGCAGCCGTCCCGGTGAATTCTGGGCCCTTCGTGGCGTTGACTTTACGGTGCGATCCGGCGAGGCGATCGGGGTCGTCGGCCGCAACGGACAGGGCAAATCGACACTGCTCAAACTGGTTGCCGAGGTCATGCTGCCGGACGAGGGAACCGTGGGAGTCTTTGGCGGGGTCGCGCCGCTCATTGAAATTACCGGCGGATTCGTGGACGACCTCACGGTGCGGGACAACGTCTTTCTTACTGCGGGCCTTCACGGAATGAAGCGATCCGAGATCGAAGAACGCTTTGACGAGATCATCGACTTCGCCGAGATCGGCGACTTTCTTGACACGCCTTACAAGCACCTCTCCAGCGGAATGAAAGTGCGCATCGCGTTCTCTGTGATCTCCCGCCTTGAGGAGCCCATACTGCTGGTCGACGAGGTGTTGGCGGTGGGCGACAAGGCGTTTCGTGAGAAGTGCTATCGGCGCATCGAGGAACTACTTGAGGGCGGGCGAACACTATTCTTCGTTTCGCACAACGAGCGCGATCTCAAGCGGTTCTGCACGAGAGGGCTTTACCTCGACAAGGGAAAGCTCGTGCTCGACGCCCCCATCGGCGATGTTCTCGCGCGGTACAACGCCGACTACAACTCCTAGGCGCGCTTCGCCGAGGCTAGCCGGGCTAGTCTGACCCGCGCCTGCGGGATGCTCCCAGCACGACATTGGACCGTGAGTGGCTGAGGTAGTCCTCGAACCATGCGAACACCGCTCTCGTGCGCTGGGTCCAGCCAGAGAGCAGAGTCACGTGCACCGCCAGCCAGGCAACGAAGGCGAAGAAGCCCTGCATGTGCGTGCGGCGACGCCCGATCTCGGCCACCGCAGCACCGCGCCCGACCATGGCCATATAGCCCTTGTCGTTGTAATCGAACGGCGAGGGGGTGCCTCCGCGCAGCTGGGCAAGGATATTGCGGCCGGCCCAGTGCCCCGCCTGCTTGGCAACCGAGCCGAGCTGCGGCAGTTTGTCGCCGCGGGCATCCGTAATGTTTGCGGCGTCTCCGAGCACGTAGATGCGCTCGAATCCGGGAACGGTGAGATCGGGGTTCACGTCGATGCGCCCTCCCCTGCCCTGCGGCAGGCCTGAGCTAGTGAGCAGTTGCCCGGCCTTGAGCCCTCCGGCCCACACCACCATGCGGCTCGGGATGACGGTGCCGTCAGCGAGCGTGACACTGTCGGGGCCGACCTCGGTGACCCCGACTCCGAGGTGCAGCTGGGCGCCTACGCGCTCCAGACGCTCGCGGGCGTAGCGCTGCGACTTCTCAGAGAACGCCCCCAGCACGACGGGAACCATGTCCACGAGATGCACGGTGGCCCTGGCCGACAGCTCCGCACTGTAATAGTGCGGCAAGACATATTTGATGGTCTCGGCGATAGCGCCGGTGGTTTCGACCCCCGTCGGCCCGCCGCCGACAACAACAACCTCGGCGGCGATTGAGGGGTCACGGTCTGAGTCATCGAACAGGTCGAAGAGCTCGCTGCCCAGCGAAAGCGCGTCGGTGACCGAATACAGCGGGTAGGCGTTCTCTTCTGCACCCGGAGTGCCAAAGTAGTTTGCCTCAGCCCCGCTGGCGATCACTACGAAGTCGGCCGTATAGACGACGCCGTCCTCCGTTGTGACCGATGCCGCGGCCGCATCGAACGCGGTAACGGATGCGGTGAGAACCCGCACGCTGCGGCGGCGGCGGAGAATCGCCCTGAGCGGCCGGGCGACGGCATTGGGCCCGATCTGTGCGCTCGCCACCTGATAGATGAGCGGCTGAAACTGGTGGTAACTGTTGCGGTCAATCAGCAGGGTCGAGACGCCTGCTTTGCCCAAGGCATTGGCTGCCGCGACCCCGGCGAACCCTCCGCCAACAATGATGGCCTGATACGCGCGCTCAGTCATGCCCCCAACCCTAGACCCCGATATCGCTGCGGTGGCCGGAGCAATGACATTCGGCGAACCCCGATTTTGCGCGTCTAGTATGAGGAAACCCAACGAGAGTGAGTCCGAGTGAGTACCAACGGGCCTATAGAAATCCCCATCATCATCGACCCGATTATCGAACCAGAAGCCGATCTGGCCGATCCTGGCTATTCGATGACGGTCCGCGGTTTCGATCGGCTGCTCACGACACAGCGACCGGCCGTCTTGCTCCACGTGCGCAGCGTGCGGCAGCGGCATCCGCACGCCAGCCCGGCAGAGATCGTCCGCATTCTCGAGCGGCAGTACCTCGCGGCAGTGACCACGGGAGGCGCAGGAGTCGGTGCAGCCTCCGTCGTTCCCGGCGTTGGTACGGGAATCAGCCTGGCCCTGACGGGCGTGGAAACTGCGTTCTTCTTGGAGTCGAGCGCGCTGTTCGCGCAGTCGGTGACCGAGGTTCACGGCATTGCCGTGACCGACCCCGACCGCGCTCGCACAATCGTGATGGCCATGATGCTCGGCACCACCGGCGCAGACCTCGTTCGCAGCTTTGCGGCGCAGGTGACCGGGCGGGGCCTGCCACGCACAGCATTCTGGGGCGACATTATTGGTCGTTCGATGCCGCAGGCCTTCGTCGGCCCCATCGCCGATCAGATGAAGAAGGCATTCGTGGGGCGATTCGCCCGCAACACAGGGACCAGCGCTGTGGGACGGATGCTGCCCTTCGGCATCGGAGCGGTCGTCGGCGGCACCGCCAACCATCTCTTAGGCCGCAGGGTGGTCTCGTCGTCGCGTGAGGCGTTCGGGCCAGCGCCCGCCGCGTTCCCGCCTAACCTAGAGCAGCTCCGGCCACCCCGCCGCCCCCTCATCTCGTACATGCCGCCCGCGTCTCGCGTGCGGGGTGGCATCGTGAAGGCGGCCGTGATCACGGTAAATGCGCCCAAGGCCGCGATAAGCAAAGCAATCGCCGCACGCCGCACGGACTAGTCGACTACGCCAGAGTCCTCGTCGCCCTCATCCTCAAAAGGGTCGGCTTCACTGAGCACGGCGTCGGCCGCGTGAACTGCAGCCTGACGGTGCCACTCCTCGATGAGGCTCTCGACGGCGGCATGAAAGCGTGCGGTCGCCGCCCCTGGCGTCGTGTCGCCAAAGTGCCGCTGGGCCCAGAAGTGCAAAGTGGCCTGCGACTTTTCGTCGTTGCGCACCCGCTCGACCAAATCGATAACGGTCGACGCCGCATCCGCATCGAGCCACTCTGCCGAGCCGAGGTAGCCTGCCAGATCGACCTCGGCAAGCGTCGATGCGGGGCGAGTGACGATGAGCGGCAGCCCCGTTGCCAAGCGGTCGTAGACCATCGCTGAAATGTCGGTAATGGCAACATCGGCATCGGCGAGTTGCCAGCCGAGCGCTGGTCCGTTGTCGAACAGGTGGTGGGCGGTGGGGTCGGCCCGGTTGGCCGCGGCAATGGCCGCAATGATCTGCTCGTTGGCTCGCTTGACGACAGGATCGATGACCCCGGTTCGTGGATGCGGTCGATACACGAGCCGGTACCGCGGGTCGCCCAAGAGAGCGGCAACGAGGCCCGGGCCGTGCGACGCGACTGATCCGTAGGCGGCGGCGGCCCTGTCGCCCTCCCACGTGGGTGAATAGAGCACAACGGTGCGGTCGTCCGCGGGATAGGGCGGGGTCCCCGCGAAGTGGTCGGCCTGCGGCCTGCCAATCTGCTTAGTACGGGTAGCGAGGTCGAAGTTCCACAGCTTGTGGCTGAGGCGATCGGCCGCCGCCTCCCCCGCGATGAAGCTGTAATCGTAGGCCTTGAACTGATTGGTCGTCATATACATCTTGTCGCTCTCGCCATGGTTGACGAAGACGTGCCACATGCGGCCGTAGCGGAACATCTGAAAGTTCTTGGCGTTCTGATTGACGTAGAACACGATCTTGATGTCCTGCTCAGCCACGAACGATTCGAGGTCGGCAACCTTGCGGCGGTAGGTGACGGGCACCGGCGACTCGTCCATAAGCTTGAGCATCGTGCCCGGTGAGCGCGAAATGATGGCGACGGGGTGGATCTTCGCCAACTCCGCCAGGGGCTCGTACCACTGGCGCACCTGGTACATATTGACCGCAGCATCGGCGAAGTACACGGCGATCTCGATGCGCCCCGGCGGGATCACGGGGTCGGACGAGAGTCTGCGGGCGAGCTCACCCCGCGTTCGACGCGAGTTGAGGATGCTTGTCACCAAGCGTTTTGCAGTCTTGATGTCATGAAGCAGCACCACTTTATTAAACCAATGGTGGCCGACCGAAACGTGCCATTCGCAAAACCGTTACCCACCTGATGCGTCGACGCTCCCCTGCCGGCTCGCGCCATCCGGCCCGCCAGCCGCCAAACCAGGCCTTGAGCGCCCCCGGATTGCGGGCCCAGCGCAGCAGCTGAATGGCCGTCCAGCTGCCGACATAGAGCGGGGCGATCACCCAGGGCAGGTTGCGCTTGGCCAGCCACACCCGGTTTCTGGCGTTGAGCCTGTAGTAGTAGTCGTGCCGGGTCGGCTCGATTGCGGGGTGATAAGCGACAAGATCGCCCGCGTACCAGACGCGGAGCCCCTGATCCCACACCCGCCAGGCCAGCTCTATGCCCTCGTGGGCGTAGAAGAACGGCTCGGCCCATCCACCCGTGCGATCGAAGACGACGCGAGGCATCACCAGCGCGCCCTCCCACACCGAGAAGACGTTGCTGGAGTGGGTGGCCTCCCCTTTGCGGATGCGCGGCACCCAGCGGCGAGGGTTGGTGACGCCGGACGGGTCGACGACCCGCGGTTGCACGAGCCCGATCGTGGGGTCCTGCGTCATGAGGGCGATCGCATCCGTCACAAAAGTGGGGGAAGGAACGCGCGCGTCGTCGTCGAGAAAGAACAGCCACTCGCCAGTGACCTGCTCTACTCCCCGGTTTCGACCGGCAGGAATGCCCAGGTTCTCGGGCAGGGCCAGTGCGCGCACGCCGTCAGGAAGGCCCGTGGGGTTCCATCCGTTGCCGACAACGACGACGTCGGCCGAAATCCCCTCCTGGGCGAGCACACTCTCAAGGCCCGCCCGCAAATCGTCGGGGCGCTTGCCCTGCGTGAGCACGACAACGCCGACCGTGGGGAGGGTCGAGGCGGTCAGGATCGCACCCGCTTCGACGCCATGATCGCCACGAAGTGCCCAACGAGGGCCAGCCCGGCGAGCGGAACGAGTGCGATCAGAAGGGCACGATCGGCGATCTCAGGGCCGATGACAAGGCCGATGAGCGCGGCGACGAACACCAGGATCGTGAGTTCTACCGAGTGATAAAGCCGGTGGAATGGAACAAACCGAGCCAGTCGGCGCAGCTTGGCGATCATGCGCTGGTCTGGCTCGGACTCCTCGCGGCGGTCGGCCAACTTGGCAAGACCAGCATTGGCCCTGGCCACATGAACCATGTCGTTGAGCGCCTTGTTGAGCAGGATGAACACCGCGAGGAGCAGGCCGAGCGAAGTCCAGAAGAAGTCTTCTGGCGCGTCGAACGGGTAGCCGGCAGCACGGATGCCCAGGACGATGGGGATGAGGCTTTCGGTCGTGTAGTGCCCGACCTTGTCGAGAAACACTCCCGCCGGTGAACTCGTGCCGCGCCAGCGGGCGACCTCGCCATCGCAGCAGTCGATCAGCATCTGAAGCTGGCCGAGAACGAGAGCCAGCGCGGCGCCCGTGATACCGGGAATGAGCAGCGCGAAAGCAGTGCACCAGCCCGTCAGGATCATGAGTCCCGTGACACCGTTAGCCGAAACGGAGGTCTTGAGAAGCATCCAGGTGAGGTACGGGGAAAGGTTGCGCAGATAAAGCGACGCCGTCCAGTGCTCGGCGTTGGCGCGCAGACGCACCTCGGGCGGCTGGGCGACGGCGCGCAGCTCGGCGATCGACGAGGGCCGTCCCCGCGGAGTTTCTGATGTCATCGTCATCTCCCCGTGTGAGCCGTGATGTTGCGGCTGAGTTTGAAGTAGCCCAGCACGAAGCCTGCACCCCATCCGAAGTGTATGCACGGCAGCGCCACGAGGTGCCATAACGCGGCCCGAATACCCTCGCTACCGAGAACGGGGATCGTGGCAACCACCACGAAGAAGGCGTAGAGAGCAGGAACTAGGTAGGCGAAGACCAGCCAGGTGCCTGCGATCGCGCCGATCGTTCCGAGGACGAGTCCGAGCACAACGCCGATCACGGCAAGAGGCGGAACAAAGTATCGCAGGCCGTTTTCTGAGGGAAAGCGACGTGCCAACTCTCCCCGCCAGATTCCCGTGGCCACGAACTGGCGGATCAGCTTAACCAGGCTTGATCGGGGCCGGTAAACGACCTCGAGGTCGGGAGTGAACCACACCGTTCCGCCTGTCGCCCGCAGGCGACGGTTGAGCTCCCAGTCTTGGCCGCGCTTGATTCCCTCATCGAAGAGCCCGACCTCAAGCAGACGATGGCGCTGAAAAGTGCCGAGGTAAGCCGTTTCTGCTGGCCCCTCTTTGCCGCCGACGTGGTGAGGGGTTCCTCCGAGCCCCGCCTTCGAACCGTAGGCGTGAGCCACGGCGCGCTCGAATGGCGTGACACCCTCTGCCTTCATGATGCCGCCGACGTTGTCGGCTCCCGTGCGCAGAAGCGTCTCTACCGCAATGCGGGTGTAGTTCGGCGGCAACACCGAGTGAGCATCGACACGAACAACGATGGGAAAGTGTGAGGCTCGAATCGCGGCGTTTAGGCCGCCGGGCGTGCTGCCGAGTTCGTTCTCGATGCTGCGGATGCGAGGGTCGGCCTTGGCCATCTCTTCGATAACCCGATTGGTTCCGTCGACACTGGGGCCGAGAGCGAGCACGATCTCGCACTCTCCCGGGTAATCCTGTCCTGTGAGACTCAGGATGGCTGCCTCGATGTGCTCGACCTCGTTGAGCACGGGCATGACATAGGAGACCCCGGGGTATTCAGCGGTTTCTCGCGGCATGCTTTCCAGTCATTACAAGGGAATTGGGCGTGTCATCCAGCGCACTGAAGACACGGGCGAGCCTACCAGTCAGACCCTGTTGACAAGCGGAGGGCGAGGCATCGCGTGCGCGAAACCTCGCCCTTCTCGTGCGGCTTCTGAAGCGACCTGCGACTACTGAAGCGAATCGAGCGTGACCGTGGTTGTGTAGGACTTGCCGCCGCGAATATAGGTGACTTCGGCCTCGTCGCCACCAGGGAGCACTCGTACCTGCGCCGTGAGATCGGTCTTGCCCGTCACGGGAATTCCATTGAACTCGGTGATGAGGTCGCCCGCCTTGAGCCCAGCTTTCTCCGCAGGGCCACCGGGGGTGACATCCTGAATCGCCGCTCCCGTCGTGTCGCTATCGGCCAGGGACGGGTCATCCGTGACATCGGCAACCATGGCCCCCAGCAACCCGTGGGAGGTGGAGCCGTCGTTGATGATGTCGAAGGCCACGCGCTTAGCCAGGTTCGACGGGATAGCAAAGCCGACGCCGATGTTGCCGCTCGTCTCGGACGACGATGTTCCCGTGCTGGCGATCGCCACGTTGATGCCGATGACCTTGCCATCCTCGTCGACGAGGGCGCCACCCGAGTTGCCGGGGTTGATGGCCGCATCGGTCTGAATGACCGGGAGGGCGATTGTGGTCGACGTCGAAGTAGAACCGCTGTTGCCCTGTCCGTTATCGAACTGCCAGAAATCGAACGGGCCAAAGCCGTTCTGGCCATCGTCAGGGTCCGGGGCCTCCTCCGTGTCTGGCGCCTCGGACGACGCAACGGTGATGCTGCGGTTGAGGGCGCTGATTACACCGCTCGTTACCGTGTTGGCTAGACCAAGCGGGGCGCCGATGGCGATGGCAATATCGCCGACATTGAGCTTGTTCGAATTGGCGAACTCGGCCGGCTGGAACGTGACGTCGCTCTCGACTTTGACCACCGCAAGATCGGCGATGGGGTCGCTGCCGACGAGTGTGGCGTTGAAGAGGCGGCCGTCGTAGCTCTGCACCTTGATCGTGGGGTCCGACGTCGCTCCGCTCAGCGTTGCGACGTGGGCGTTGGTCACGATGTAGCCATCCTCGGTAAGGATGACGCCGGATCCGGTTCCCGATGCGGACCCGCCCGTCACCGACAGAGTCACAACCGAAGGGGCGACCTTGGCCGCGACACCACTGATCACCGTGGCGTTATCCACGTCGTTGATCATGAGGTTGGTGCCGACCCTGTCGTTCGTTGCTACGACGCTGCCGTTATCCATGTTGAGCGCGACAACGCCAGCGCCGACCGCTCCGCCGACGAGGGCGGCGACCGCCGCGACGGCAACCATGCCCGCGGCCATCGAGCGCTTCTTCTCCGGCTTGCCGGAAGCATCCGGCGTTCCGGGCGCCGCTGCGCGAGGTGCTTCACCTGCGGGCGGGCCAGCCGGGGGTGTGTGATGTGCGGGCGACCCAGCGGGCGTGGTGTCAACGGATGGCGACGAAACGGGCTGATGCCCGGCGTCGGTCGACGGCGCCAGAGGAGGCACCACCGACGAAGTCTCGGGTGCCTGAGGTGTTTCTGGGGCGTTCTCGGGGGTCTGGTCCTCGGGGACCTGGGGGTTCTCGGCCATGGGTGGCTCCTTTCAGGCGGTGTCAGCTTCCCCCGCAAACCTTCACGTTTTCTATGCGCGGGCTGCGAGGCTGCTCACCATGGCGGAACGGTCGGCCCACCTAGCGATTCTCGCATCACGCTACCCTGTCTCTCATGGCGGTTGTGTTCGAATGACGGTGTCTGGCTCGTGGTCTCGCGCGGCAGAAGGGGCGATGCTTCTCGGCCCCGACGGCACGCTGGCGCAAACGATATTCGCCGAGATGACGGCGTTGGCTACCGCGACGAACGCCGTGAACCTCGGCCAGGGATTCCCCGACGAAGACGGCCCGCCCGAAGTGCTCGAAGCGGCACGGAAGGCCATCTCGGACGGCGCCAATCAATATCCTCCCGGCGTGGGCATCCCGGTGCTCCGGCAGGCGATCGCTCGTCACCAGAAGCGGTTCTACGACCTCGATATTGACCCCGATCGCGAGGTTGTCGTCACGGCAGGAGCAACGGAGGCGCTGGCCGCCACGATCTTGGCCCTCACGGAACCGGGCGACGAGGTCGTCACCTTCGAACCGTTCTACGACTCCTATGCCGCCATAATCGGCTTAGCCCGTGCGGTGCACCGCGTCGTGCCGCTGCGCGCCCCGCACTTTCAGCCCGACCATGAGCAGCTACGCGCCGCCATCACCGACCGCACCCGGCTGATTATCGTCAACGACCCGCACAATCCCACGGGATCCGTCTTCAGCACCGAGACGCTCGACCTGGTAGTAGAACTCGCCCACCGGCACGACGCGATCATCGTGACCGATGAAGTGTATGAGCACCTTGTGTTCGCCAGTGCCCACACGCCTCTCGCTACGAGAGCGGGTGCGGCAGAGCGCACGGTGAGCATCTCCAGCGCTGGCAAGACCTTCAACACCACGGGCTGGAAGGTGGGATGGCTCACAGCGCCGGCTCCCTTGGCATCCGCGATTCTCGCTGTGAAGCAATACCTGACCTATTCGAACGCGGCTCCGCTACAACCCGCGATAGCGGTCGGGCTCGATCTGCCCGACACCTTCTTCTCCGGGGCCGCCGCAACGCTCGCTCGGCGCCGCGACCTCCTCTGCGCAGGGCTGGAGGCAGCCGGTTTCGGTGTCGCGGTGCCCTCTGCTGGCTACTTCGTTGTGGCCGACGCAGCACCGTTAGGCGCAACCGATGCCCACGAGTTCTGCCGCGCCCTGCCCGAGAGGGCTGGGGTCGCCGCGATCCCCCTCACCGCCTTCGTGCGGCCAGAGCGGCAATCCGACTACTCGACGCTCGTGAGGTTTGCGTTCTGCAAGCGTGACGACGTGCTTCAGGAAGCATCGGAGCGGCTTCGGTCCCTGAGATGACGCTCGCGGGTTAGGCCGCCCGGCCCCGGAGCGGAAGCGTGAAGGTAAACGTCGTGCCAACGCCCACCTCGCTCTCGGCCGACAGTTCGCCGCCGTGGGCCGTAACGATCGCCTTGGTGATGGAGAGTCCAAGGCCGACACCCTGAACTGCGCTGCGCGTGGCTGTGGACGCTCTGAAGAACCGGGTCGAGAGCATGGCGATCTCATCGGGCGGAATGCCCATCCCGGTATCGCGGATCGCGATGCGGGCGAACTCGCCCTCGATGGAGACATTCACTGACACCGTTCCTCCGCGCGGAGTGAACTTGATGGCGTTGGAGAGCAGGTTGTCGCACGCCTGAGCGATGCGGGTCGCATCGCCCCACACCACAGGGTGGGAGTCTGCCGGGCGAAGAAGCAGCAAGACATTGGCGGTCTGGGATGCCGGCCTGGCCGACTCTACGGATGCCTGAACTACTCCGTTGAGGTCGACCTCGGCCGCCTCGATGGGGAATTTATGAGCGGCCACCTGAGCCGTGAACAGGAGATCCCCAACAAGCCTGAGCAGGCGGTGCGCGTTGCGCTCGGCGACGCCCAGATACTGCAGCTGTTCGTCGGAGAGCGGTGGTTCTGTGGCATCACGCATCAGCTCGAGGTAGCCGAGAATCGAACTCACGGGGGTGCGCAGTTCGTGCGAGACGAGACCCACGAACTCATCCTGGAGCTTGGCGAGCTCCTTTTTATCTGTGACATCGGCGCCGACGAAGATGTAGCCGACGGTTCGACCGTTCTCATCAATGCGCGGGGTCACCGCGACGTGGGCAAACACCTCGTCTCCGTTGGCTCGCAAGTACGTCCAGTCGCGATCCTCAGAGCCGCCGAGACGCGCGACTTCCACGAGGGCGGAGAACCCCGGGTTCAACACTGTGGCGCCCGCGGGGTATCCCAGTTCACGGGCGCGCTCGTGAAGCTCTTCGTCCCTGTGGAACTCATGGATGTACCGGTTGCCGACGACATCGGCGGCGTTGAGGCCCAACATGGTCTGGGCGCCGGTGTTCCAGACGTCGATGAGCCCGGAGAGATCGGTGCCGATCACGGACTGCCTCGTCACGGAATCCAGCACGCTACGGAACAGGTAGCCGGCGGATTCGAGCTGAGCCTCGTTCTCGCGCAACCGAGAGACCAGGTCAACAGCGTCGGCGAGCGCTTCTTCGCGCTGCCGCACCAGCAGTTCGTTGGACTCCATCCTGGCCTTGTTGTCTTCTATTACCCGGTTGATGACCGCGGCGATCGTGCTGAACATCAGGGGCGTGATGACGAGCTCCATCACGACGTGGGTGGGATCGATCACGGTGGTGGGCCAGACATAGCTCAACGCCACGGCGGCGAGGGTGCTGAGCCCGGAAATGACAACCCATCGGCGCCCGGGGAGGAGGGCGATCCAGAGCACACAGAGCAGGAGGAGCAGCGTGACAGTTGGCCCGATCGCCGCTCGACCGAATGCGATGGCCACCATAGAGATGAACGGGACGGCGATTCCCAGCGCCGTGCTGTGCACCGCGCTCGCAAGAATAGACACGGCGACAGCGATGCCCAGAGTCGCCCAGGTTGCCCAGTAGGCGGCGTTGGTGCTTTCGACGAAACCTCCGTCGATCGCCGCGACGACCAGCACCAGGATGAGCGCAACGGAGATCGGAGCCTGCCGAATCATGGGCGCGTCTGAAAGCGTCATGAGCCGATTCCAGGCCAGAGCAGACAAAAACAAGCCCTGGGGCCTTGCCGGTGCCTCGATGGTGGCCGAGGCGCTCACTGCGACAGCTGGCTCGCCTGGGCCTGGCGGTGGGCCTTGAGCGCTAAAGCAACATCCGCAGAACCAAATGAGAGATCACCCGAATCTCGAACGATCTCGAGGGGTTCGCACGCCTCGCCATCCCCGAAGCGGGACCAGTAGCGGGCTGCCGCCAGCAGGGCATCTGAGGTGTGGGCGCGGCTCACCGCGACCTGCGATTTGTGAGCCTGCACGAGCTGGATCTTTTTGTCGAGAAACTCGTCGATGGCCACAAAGCGGTTGGGTCGAAAATCGACCGTCGACGAGGGCGACTGGTAGCACGAGACGCTGCGCACGGCGCGTGTGGCCAGCAGCGCGGCCTTGTGCACGGCACGGTGATCCTGGTGCATGTCGTGATCGCTGTGCACATAGACGATCGTGGGGCGGATCTCGGCGACGACCTTGGCGATGAGGCTCAGCGTGGGCTCGTTCTCGGCGATTTCAGAATCTGGCAGGTCTTCGAGATGCAGCCGCGCGCCGAGCATTTCGGCCGAAACGAATGCCTCCGTCTGGCGTTCACTGACCTGTCCGCCCTTGCCGCCGCGGGAGAGGGTGAGGATGTGAACCGCGTCGCCCGCCGACCGGTGGCCCAGGAGGATTCCGCCCACACCGAGCTCGACGTCGTCGGGGTGCGCGCCGATGGCAAGCACAACCTCAGGGTCTGGCATGCTCGCCTTGGCCCGGCGAAACTCGTCTGCAAGCCGCGTGACGACCGCGATGAGATCGGCCGAGGGGATCGGCTTGGTGAGAAACTCGTCGGCATTAGCCCGCAGAGCCTCGACGGCGTAGTCGACCGACACGTGTGCGGTCATGACGACAACCGGGGTGCCGGGGCGCACAGCCCTCACCAACTCGATGACCTGGATTCCCGTGATGCCGGGCATCTCGATGTCGGTGATCACAACATCCGGCTCGTAAAGACGCATCGCTTGCTGGGCGAATGCGGGATCGTGGAACGTCTGGACGATGCACCCCTGCTTCGTCAGCACCGTCTTGATATAGAACGCGACGTCTGGATCGTCCTCGATCACTATGACGCGATATGGCTCACTCATCGTTTGCTCCCCCCGGAAACGTATGAGGCCAACTCTACGATGCGAGGGGGTGCGTTGACTACAGCGGATGTACCCCAAATCTGCGGAGCTTTACCGCAGGATTTGTGATTCTCACGTCGTCGATGCGACTTTTTGTCACCCAGCCGAGGGCGATGTCGACGCGCTCCCCCGCAGTAGCAATCTCGACGCCCATGGGATCGACGATCATGCTGTTGCCCACGCCGATGGGGGGTGTGTGGTCGGCTGCCGCAACATAAAGGGTGTTCTCAAGAGCCCGCGCGGTGATGAGCGTGCGCCAGTGGTGTTCCTTGAGCGGGCCGCGCACCCACTCGCTGGGGCAGGCGATGACATCGACCCCCGCATCCATCAACCGCCGGGATACCTCGGGAAAGCGAAGGTCGTAACAGGTCTGCAGACCGACGGTGAGTCCGTCGACCGTGAAAACTTCTGGCCGTTCGACGGGGCCCGGCGCGACCCACTCCGACTCCTGCTGGCCGAACGCGTCATACAGATGAATTTTGCGATACGTGGCAACATGCCTGCCCTGCGGGTCGACCGCGACAACCGTGTTGTAGACCCGGTCGCCCCCGATGGTCTGCTCGATCATGCCAGCGACAATATGGATGCCGAGAATCTTGGCAATGGCCGCGACCCCGATGACGAATGGTCCGTCGAGAGGCTCAGCAGCCTCAACGGTGTTCGCGCCGAGAGTGGGGGTGAAATACGACGAGTATTCGGGGAAGACAACGAGCTTGGCGCCCCGCTCTGCCGCAGCAGTGGCGAGATCGCGCACGGTGGCGAGATTGCGTTCGCCGTCGTTGCCGGGGGCGAACTGAGCGACCGCGATGGCCACCTGCTGATGTTGGGGATGCGTGCTGCCCGCGTGACCACGACTCATGATGCAACGCTACCGCGCCCACGTTTGAGTGCGTCGAAGGTCGGCGTAATGACCGTGCCAGGCGCCCTTGTCGGGCGGCGACCATTTCTCCTTCGTTCTCAAGCGGGCGGCTGACCGCACCGTCAGCGATCCCTCGCCAACGCGTGGAGCCCGCTCCCATTGCCGGTAATATTTCGGTTGGTCGCCGGACGGCGCTCGGAGGGAAGCAGGGGGAAACATCATGCGTCGCAGGTTCATTGCCGCTGGAGGCACGTTGGCACTGGTTATGGCACTGGGCTGGCCAACTGCCGCCGTCGCAGCTCCCCCCACCGCCACTGTGACAATTTCCGAGACTATGTTGGCGATCGGCGATACCGCTGTCGTCACCATCACCTTCTCAGAGGCGGTGACCGGCATAGGGCCGAGCACTGTCACGGCGACCGGAGGCGTGCTCTCTGCACTTACCACCAGCGACAACATGACGTACACGGCGGTATTCACCCCATCTACTGCCACGCAGTCGGCCGGCAACGTGGTCACGCTCAACTTCGCGGGCATTCAGAACGGGGCAGGGGAGGCCACCAGCGGAGCTATTGTTTCGGACCCCTACACCGTCGATACGGTTCGACCCACGTTGGCATCGAGCATTCAGATCTCCGACACAGAGCTCCTCCTTGGCGAGAGCGCCACGGTCACATTCGTTTTCACTGAGAGTGTGACCGGGTTCGATGTTGGCGATGTGACGGTGCCCAACGCGAGCCTTTTGGGACTCAACAGCCCTGACGGCCGAGTCTGGACCGCTACCCTCACGCCCGACGCCGATGTCACAGATGCCTCGAACATACTCACCCTCTACTACTCCAGCATCACCGATGCGGCGGGCAACGCCGGCATGGGCTCGTTCAGCTCCGGGAATTACGGGGTCTTCACGGCCCGCCCCAGGCTGGCAGGCCCCATCACCATCTCGGACACTGCTCTCCGCGCCGGCGAAACCGCCACGGTCACGTTCACCTTCGCCGAGCCCGTGACGGGCTTCGATACTGCGGATGTCATCGCCCCTAACGGCGTCCTGAGCATGCCGACCTCGCCCGATGGGGGCACGACATGGACGGCCACCTTCACCCCGAACCCAGGCACGCAGGTTGCCGCCAACACGTTCACGCTCATTTACGCCGGGGTGATGACCGTGACGGGCAATCCCGGTGCCGGCACCGCCACCTCCGGCAACTACGCCGTCGACACGCTACCGCCCACAGGGACGATCTCGCTGTCTGATAGCGCTCTAGTGAGCGGAGAAACCGCGAGGGTCGTCTTTACTTTCTCCGAGGCTGTCACCGGATTCGACACCTCCGACATCGCCGCTGGCAGCGCGACGCTCAGCTCGCTCGCATCCGCGGACGGCGGGGTCACGTGGACCGCGACCCTCACACCGGAGGTGAACACCACCAGCCCCTCCAACGTGATCGCCCTGGACCTGGCTGGAGTCACGGACCTCGCAGGCAACGCCGGAACCGGCACCGCGACATCCACGGCCTATGCGGTGGACACCGTGGCCACCCCGGCAGCCACTCCCCCCGCGCCGCCCGCCGAGCCCGCTGTGGCCCCGCTGGCGGGCGTTGCGGGCAGCCCGCTCCCCCTCACCGGAGGCAACCCAACGGGGATGCTGCTGGCCGGCGCCCTGCTCACCGCCGCAGGTCTCGCTCTGACGGTCACGCGGCGACGGGTCGAGGCCTAGCCTCCAAGCCTCGTTCTTTACCTTTCCTCGCCGCGGACGGTGATGCACACTTAGTGCATGTGGAGATTCCTAAACGCGGTCAGGCGCGGGGAGCACCGCGTCTCGCCGACGACCTGGATCGCCGCGATCGCCGCCGCTGTCTACGCGATCTCGCCGATCGACCTCATCCCCGAACTGCTGCTGGGGCCGCTCGGCTTCGCGGACGACATCGGGGTCTTGGGAATACTTGCCGTGCTCGTCGCCCGAGAACGGCGGCGGTGGCAGGAGCAACTCCGAACGGCTTCTGACTGACCATCGACCAGCCGCTCGGAGAAGTAGGGGCCTCATGCCCACTCGCGGACTGGCGAGTGGTCAGATTCTGCATCAAAACTCGAGCTATGGCGCAGAAAGTGGCCACTCACGCAGCCGCCGAGGCGAAACCATTGGCTGACGCGATCGTGGCAACAAGAAGTAGGCAACAAAAAAAGGACCGGGACGATTTTTCAATCGTCCCGGTCCTTGTTACCCAATTGCTGAAACACTTCAGAACCGGGATTTGGTTGCGGGGGCAGGATTTGAACCTACGACCTCTGGGTTATGAGCCCAGCGAGCTACCGAGCTGCTCCACCCCGCGTTACAAGAGACAACTTTACCACACCGAAACCGCCCGCTTGACCACGGGCGGCTTCGGTGCAGCGTTAGTTGGATGCGGTGAAGAGCCTCTCCAGGGCGTCCTGGAGCTTCTGGTCGGCCTGGGCCGCAGCAACGAGATCGTTGGCAGCGTACGCGGCCTCGCGCTCCTTGAGTGCTGACTGAGCGTCGGCCAGAGCCTGCTCGAACTCGGTGCCGGCGTCGCCGCCGGTCGCGCCGTCTGCGTCACCGTCGGTGTCGGGCGTCGTCGGCGTGGTGGGCGTTCCCGGTGTTGCACCGGGGACACCCTGATCACCCGCAGCGGCGCCGGAGTCTCCGCCGAAGATCGCATCGAGGGCAGCATCCAGGCTGTCTTCGAAGGCGATCTTGTCACCGAAGTTCACGAGCACCTTCTGCAGAACCGGGTAGCTGGTCTCACCCGTCGACTGCACGTAGACCGGCTGCACATAGAGCAGGCCTCCACCGACCGGAAGGGTAAGCAGGTTGCCCTTCTTGACCGTCGTGGCGCCCTGGTTGAGGATGTTCAACTCACGCGAGACCGTGGGGTCAGCGTTGAAGTTGTTCTGAACCTGGCCGGGGCCTGGCACCGTGTCCTGCTTGGGCAGCGTCAGCAGCGTGAACTTTCCGTAGTCCTCGCCCGGGTCGGAGTTGACCGCGAGGTAGCCCGTGAGCACGTTGCGCGACTCACCCGCCGACTTGGGGATGTAGGTCGAGTAGAGCGAGAACGCCGGAGCTTCCATTCCGGGCAGCTGCATCGACAGGTAGTACGGCGGCTGAGCCTTGGCGGTTGCGGCAGGAGCCGTTGGATCAACCGGGGTGGCCCATGCGTCGTCGCCCGAGTAGAACGAGTTCGAATCGGTGACGTGGTACGTGCCGAGGATGGCGCGCTGCACCTTGAACAGGTCGGCGGGGTAACGAACATGGTCGAGCAGCTGCTCGCTCATTTCGCTGGCCGGCTTGATCGTGCTCGGGTAGATCTTCTGCCACGTCTCGAGGATGGGGTCCTCGTCGTCCCACGCGTAGAGGGTGACCTCACCGGAGTAGGCATCGACGGTCGCCTTGACCGAGTTGCGGATGTAGTTGATCTGGTCGAGCGGAACCAGCGGCTCGTCGGTGTAGGTGTCGACGATCGAGGTGCTCAGCGCCTCGACGTGCGAGTACGGGTACTGCGCGCTCGTCGTGTAACCGTCAACAACCCAGACGACCTTCTCGTCGACCACGGCCGGGTAGGCATCGCTGTCGAGGGTGAGGTACGGCGCAACCTTCTGCACACGCTGACGCGGGTCACGGTCGTAGAGGATCTGCGAGTCGGAATTGACGGCATCCGACAGTACGATCTGCTCCGACTGGAACTTGATCGCAAAGATGAGCTGCTTGAAGAAGTTGTCGAGCTTGGGCCCGCCATCACCCTGGTAGGTGGTGGTGGCGTTCTGGTTGCTCTCTTCTCCACCCGACGGGTAGTCGAGCTCGATCTTGGGTGCACCTTCTGGCGCTCCGACGATCGAGTACTCGGGCGACGACTCGCCAAAGTAGATGCGCGGCTCGTACTCGCCCAGGATTCCGGTGCTGGGGATGCCAGACTCCGTGAACTCGGGCATGCCGTCGGCCGTGCGCTGGTTTCCAGCAGCGGCGACAACGCCGTAGCCGTGCGTGTAGACGAACGTCTGGTTGTACTTGCTGTTCGTTCCACCCGTGTTGGCGGCGTTGACCTCACGCACCGCGATTACGGTGTCTTGCGTCTCGCCGTCGACCACATAACGGTCAACGTCGAGGTGCTCGGCGAACGAGTAGTACTGCTTGATCTGCTCAAGCTGGCGGAACGAGTCAGACACGAGCGCAGGGTCCAGGATGCGGATGCTCGCCGTGGTCTGGGCGTCGTCACGCAGCTGGCCGGGCTCTGCAGTGGAGGTCGCCGAGTATGGCGTCTCCACAACATCCTCAACACCGTATGCGGTTCGAGTTGCCTCGATGTTGCGCTCGATATAGGTCGACTCGAGGCTGCGAGCGCTCGGCTCGACCTGGAAGCGCTGGATGATCCACGGGTAGACCGATCCGATGAGGATGGCGCTCACGATGAGCAGCGCGGTACCAACGATCGGCAGGCGCCAGCGGCCAATGAAGGCCGTGATCAAGAAGAGCACGGCGACGAAGGCGGCAACACCGGCGATGATCGCCTTGCCGGGGATCACGGCGTTGACGTCGGTGTACGACGCACCCGTGATGAGCCCGCTGCTCGACTCGGAGAGGGTCGCGTACTGGTCGAGCCAGAACGCAACGGCCTGCAGCAACAGATAAATGGCGGCCATGACTGCAAGCTGGATGCGCGCCGTCTTGGAGATGCGCACCTCGCGCCCGCTGACGCGAATCGCGCCATAGAGGTAGCTCGTCGCGAGAGCAGCAAGAGCGGAGATGATGACGACCGCCGAGGCGAAGGTGACGACGCCCTGGTAGAACGGCAGCTCGAACAGGTAGAACGAGATGTCGAGCCCGAACTGCGGGTCGACCTCACCGGAGGGCGTGCGGTTGAGCCACATGAGCGCAACCTCCCAGCGGGATGCCGAGGCGATTCCCGCAAAGAAACCGAACGCGATCGGAATGCCGAAGGTCGCGAGGCGACGCAGCGGCTCGACGACCTGCTGGTAGCGGTCAAGCTGCGCGTTGAGCTTGGCGTAGACCGGGCGTTTGCGGAACGCGATCTCGATGCTGGCCCAGACGGGCACCGCCATGGCGACGAAACCGATGGCGAACATCACGCTTCGGGCGAGCCATTGAGTGGTCAGAACAGACTCGAACCCGAGCTGCTCGTACCAGAGCCAGTCGGTGTAGAGGCCGGAAAAGAGAAAGAACAGCACTACGGCAACAGCGATGATTACTGCCGTGATGACGAGCGTTCCCCGCTTGCTTGAGCTGGGTGTCTGGGCTTGTGCGGAAGTCACTGTACTCCTGGTGAGAACTCGGGCGTCGTACGCCTAGCTTAACGTGCCGGAATACTGCGATCCTGCGAGAACGCCTTTCAGCGAGCCGCGGCCGCCGCGACGGCGTCGCAGGTCTGCAGATCGTCGGTCGATCCGCCACTGATTCCCTCGAGTGCCGTGAGCGCCTCGGCTAGCGTTGCTACGGCAAAAACCGAGAGCCCATCCGGTTCGTTTCCTGCAACGTCGGCGCAATTGCTGGCCGGCACGAGCATCCAGTCGGCGCCCGCCTTGAGGGCTCCGTACATCTTTTGCCGAACACCGCCGATCGCCCCGACCTCGCCGGTCCCCGTGATGGTCCCGGTGCCAGCGATGCTCTCTCCCCCGGTCTCATCGCCCGGCGTGAGCTTGTCGTAGATGCCAAGCGCGAACATCAGCCCGGCCGACGGTCCGCCCACTTTGTCGAGACGAATCGTCACATCGACCGGCAGCTCATAGGAGACCTGCACGGCGACGCCCACAATCGGCACGCCCGTCAGCTCGCTGGGCACGGGCGTCACCTCGAACGTTTTGGCTTCGCCATCGCGAACCACCTCGATCGTTGCGGGGCTTTCGGTTCCGTTGTCGGCCAACTCCTCTCGCATGCTCGCTACATCGGCGAACGACTCACCGTTGACGGTGACAATCTGGTCGCCGACTTCGAGGAGCCCTTCGGCCGGGTAACCCTCCTCGACGGTCGCGATGGTGAGGGTCGTCGGAACGTCGTAGCCGAGTTGGCGCAGGGCGGCCGCTACGGCATCGTGCTGCGAGTTTTCCATCTCGATGCGGCTCTCTTCGCGGCTCTGCTCGAGGGTGACACCCTGTGGGTACATCGAGTCGAGGGGCAGCACAGCCTTGCTCGAATCGAACCAGGCCTGCGCGACCGAGAACCAGTTGGGCCGCGTCTCCCTGCTGCCGACGACGCTCACCGTGAGCATGTCGAGCGACCCGTCCGTCGGATAGGTTTCGGCGTCGATGTCGATGAGCGGAACCTCTTTGTCATCGATCTCGACCGTGCCCAGGGTGTCGAAGACGGGCCCGGGCTGTTGGATGACGTAGGGGGTGGGCAGGAACGAAAACGCCACGATTGCGGCTGCAGCAACGAGAACGAGAGTCCACCCCACTCGGAGCCGTCGAGGCAACCGATCTCTGCCCTGGCTGTTGGTGGGGGTGGTGAAGAGCGACACCGTGGTCCTTTCGCAGCGCTGTTCGCCACGGGCGCACAGTCGAGGCGGCTGCCTCCGGTCAAAACACAGGCATCCAGAGGATGCAGCGGCTAGCGTAGTTCGTATGGCTGATGAATCCCAACGCGACCCAGAGGAGGAGTTCCGGGAGATGCTTCGGGAGCTTCTTTCCGGCAACTCCGACATCGACCCGCAGCGCCTCGCCGGAGCCGCAGGGCTCCCCGATGACCCCCGTCTCATTGCTCAACTGATCAGCCAGCTGCAGAGCGCACTTCAGCAGTCGGGCGACGGCATCAACTGGGATGTCGCTCGCGAACAGGCCATTGCTATCGCCTCCGCCGACGTCTCTGCCGTCACCCCTGCCGACCGCGAGGCCTTTCACCAGGTTCTCTCGATCGCCGCCCTGTGGCTCGGCGAGGTCACCTCGATCACCGAACTCACCGTCGAGCCCCGCATTCTGAGCCGCAGTGAATGGGTCTCGGCAACAATGCCCGTGTGGACCCAGCTTGCCGAGCCCGTCGCCACGAGCATTGCGGATGCTCTGACCGACGTGATTCGCCAGCAGGCTCCTGAAGAGATCGCGAGCATGCTCACGAACGCTGGCCCTTTGCTGCGCAATATCGCCGGCACGCTGTTCGCGATGCAGCTCGGCCAGGTTGTGGGCCAGCTCTCGACCGAGGTCGTCTCCGGCGGCGACATCGGCATCCCACTTCTCAGCGCCGAGGGAGTCTCGGAGCACCAGGCTGCGATCCTGCCGCAGAACGTCGCCGCGTTTGGTGAGGGGCTCGATATTCCGGCCGACCAGGTGCAGATCTACCTGTCGGTTCGCGAGCTGGCTCATGCCCGCCTGTTCCGTCACGCAAAGTGGCTGCGTCTGCAGCTGATCTCGGCGATCACCGAATATGCCCGTGGCATCCACATCGACACGGAGCCGCTCGAGCAGCTCGCCATCGACTTCGACCCGTCGAACCCGGAGCAGTTGCGGGATGCTCTGCAGAGTGGCGCGCTCATCCCGCCCAAGACGGAGGCCCAGATTGCGGCCCTCACCCGGCTCGAAACAATCCTGGCCCTCATCGAAGGATGGGTCGATGTCGTGACGGCGAGCGCGACGACGCGGCTGCCATCGAGCGCCGCCATCGCCGAGATGGTGCGTCGCCGCAGGGCATCGGGCGGCCCGGCCGAGTCGGCCTTCGCCACCCTGGTGGGCCTCGAATTGCGGCCCCGTCGCCTGCGGGAGGCTGCGGCCATGTGGCAGCAGGTGACGGATGCCGTTGGCGCCGACGAACGCGACGCGCTCTGGTCACACCCCGACCTTGTGCCGACCTCGGCCGATATCGACTCCCCGGCTGAGCTCATCGCCCGCCTTACGGGCCCCGAGCCAGAGCTTGATGACATCGACAGGGCCATCGAAGAGTTGCTCGGCGACGACAACGGCGAGCGCCCCACAGAAGGCTAAGACAGGCGGCGTGTGGAAAACTTCGGCGGCTGACCCGCCGAGTGCTCCATCATGACGGCGTGCCCCTGCGAATCGACCCCCGACTCCCCCTCGTCTGGCGCAGCCCCGATAGCTTGCAGATCGGGGTGGATCGCCCCGCGGTGGTGATGTCCGGCGTGACCAATGCGCAGGAACGCCTGCTCGCCGCACTCGTCGGCGGCACGAGCCGACCTGCGCTGGGTCTCATCGCCGACGCCGCCGCGATAGCGCAGCACGACGTCGACGCCCTTCTCAGCATGCTCGCCCCCGCTCTTGTGCCTCGCCCGGTGCCGGCGGACCCGGACGGCGTTGTGGTGACGGGAGTGGGCATCACGGCGGATCGTCTGCGATTTGCCCTCGATGAGCGCGGACTGCTCAGGGAGCCGGCCACCCAGCGCCCCGCGATCGCCGTGATCGTCTCTCACTACGTAACGGTGCCGAGCGAGCGCGGCGAGTGGCTTCGGCGCGATATTGCGCACCTTCCTGTGGTGCTCGGCGACGAGGCCGTTCGGCTCGGACCGCTTGTGGAGCCGGGTCGAACCGCCTGCCTGCACTGTCTTGACCTGCATCGTCGAGACGACGACGCGGCATGGCCCGCCATCGCATCCCAGCTGTGGGGGCGGCGAAGCGCCCTCGATACCGGCCTGCTCGCCTCCGAAGTCACGGCGCACGTCATGCGCCTGATCGAGGCACGGCTCGCAGGAGGCGAGACCCCCGTGTCGACCTCAACGAGCATCGAGGCCGCGACGGGCAGTCGCGTCAGCCGCGAGTGGAGCGTGCACCAGGAGTGCGGGTGCGCAGTTCCGCAAGGAAACGGCTTGGTTGACGCTGGCCGCCCTGTCCTGCAGCTGCCCACGAGAGCGCCAGTCGATCCCGTGCTCGCGTAATCCCCACATAGAGCAGCCGCCGCTCCTCATCGATCGCCGCTTCGTCCTTGGCGTAGGTGATGGGCAGCAGCCCCTCCCCGAGGCCAACGAGGTAGACGCTCGACCACTCGAGGCCCTTTGCCGCGTGGATGGTCGCGAGGGTCACGGCGCGCATGGTCGGTTCGTTCTGGGTAGCGGCCCTATCGCTCAGGTCGTCGACGAATCGACGCAGCGGGATGCCTCTGCCCGCCTCCTCCGCGAGGGTCATGATCGTATTGAGCGACTCCCAGCGATCACGCACTGCTCCGCGGGTTTCCGGCGCCTGCTGCGACCAACCGAGCGAGCGCAGAACATCGCTGACGGTCTTGAACAGCGGTTCGGCGGCACCGCCGACGACCGCGCCCTTGAGCATCATGATCGCCTGCTTCACCTCGGGCAGTTCAAAAAACCGCTTCGCTCCCGTGAGCCTCGTCGTGATTCCGAGGTCACCCAGGGCCGCCTCGAGAAGAACCGCCTGCGAGTTCACGCGATAGAGAACAGCGATGTCTTGCGGCTCCACACCCTCGGCCAGTTCGGCTTCGATAGCCCGGGCGACAGCCCTCGCCTCCGCACCATCCGAGGCGTGGGCGGTGAAGGTGGGGGCGGCGGACTGCTTGGTCTTGGCGGCCGACGTCGACGCCGGTGGCGCGGGGCGCAGCGCGAGGGCACCCGGGCGACCGCGCATGAGCTGGTTGGCCGTCTCGATGATCGGACCGGCTGAGCGATAGTTGCGCTCGAGGCGCACAACCGTCGCCTCGGGGTACTCAGAGGGGAACCGTAGGAGAAAGCGTGACGATGCCCCGGCGAACGAATAAATAGTCTGGCTGGCGTCTCCGACGACACACACATCCTGGCGGTCGCCCAACCACAGCTGGAGCAGATAGTGCTGAAGCGGGGAGACGTCCTGGTACTCATCAACGACGAAGAAGCGGTACTGCTCCCGCACATGGTCGGCGACGCGAGGTTCGGATTCGATCATGCCCGCCGTCGCGAGCAGAACATCTTCAAAGTCGATCTGCCGACGTGAATCTTTGATGTCTTCGTAAGCCTTGTGCAACGCAACCATGCGGTCGAGATTCACGGTGGCTGGCAACGCCCGGTCTGCCTCGGCATATTCATCGAGGCTAAGTCGAGACACCTTGCGCCATTCGATCTCTGCGGCCAGATCGCGAAGGGTTGCCGTGTCGAGCTTGAGCCCCAGAGATTCGGCTGCCTGGCCGAGCAGTCGTCCCTTGCTGTCCACGATGCGGGGCATAGTGCCGCCGATCACCTGAGGCCAGAAGAAGTTGAGCTGAGCCAGGGCCGAGGCGTGAAAGGTGCGGGCAGAGACGCCCGAGGCGCCGAGCCGCCTGAGGCGCGACCGCAGCTCCCCCGCCGCCTTGGCCGTGAACGTGAGCGCCATGACCTTGCTCGGCGGGTACACGCCCGACGCGACGCCATAGGCAATTCGGTGGGTAATCGCGGTGGTCTTGCCGGTGCCAGCACCGGCGAGCATGCAGACAGGGCCGTGCGTGGCCAGCGCGGCCTCACGCTGTTCGGAATCGAGGCGAGCCAGGAGCGCCTCGGCGTCGGCTACCCCACTCACCGGGGGATACCGGTGGCTTGTCCCTCGGGGATGGGCTCCCCGAACCACCACTCGAGAATCGACCGGGCGATAGACGCCCGCCCCGGGAGCAGAATCGTGTCGAGGGAGTCTCTCAGCTCCTCGCGGCTGAACCACCGAAGCTCCAAGATCTCCTCGCCGTCGGGTCGCAGAAGCGACTCGCGCTCGGGGTCGACCCTCGCGGCAAACCCCAGCATGAGCGATGCCGGCATGGGCCACGATTGTGAGCCGAGGTAGTGGGCATCGGTCACGAAGATTCCCGATTCCTCCAGGATCTCGCGCTCGACGGCCGCCTCAAGCGACTCCCCCGGCTCCACGAAGCCCGCGAGCAGCGAGAACCGGTTGGCCTCCCACATCGCATTCGATCCGAGCAGGATGCGATCGTCGGCATCCAGAACGGCCACGATCACCGACGGGTCGATGCGGGGAAAAATCTCATGCTCAGGGTCAATACCTTTGCGAACCCAGCCTGCGCTGACCGGCACGGTGGCTGCGCCCGTTCGCGGAGAAAAACCGTGCGAAGCGTGCCAGTTGATGACGGCAAATGCCTGCGACAGCAGCTCTGTGTCGCGCTTCGACGCGTCACCCCCGAGCGCGCGGAGGTTAATCCAGGTACGGCCCGGCGTCTCTAGTTTTTGCGCAACCGGTTCAGAAACGGCAACGGCGATGACCGGGGTGCCGGCGGGCTCAGGAGCGCCCTCATCGAGCGAGCGGCCCAGGTAGACAACAGCATCCGCCGACTGGATTGCCCCTTCGGGAAGCTCCGAGAGCGGCACCAAAGCGAGCGACATGCCCTGCGAAAGGGCGGAGCCACGGCGGACGGC
Source organism: Salinibacterium hongtaonis (assembly GCF_003065485.1). Lineage (GTDB taxonomy): Bacteria > Actinomycetota > Actinomycetes > Actinomycetales > Microbacteriaceae > Homoserinimonas > Homoserinimonas hongtaonis. The sequence goes on along the minus strand of NZ_CP026951.1, from coordinate 673,760 downwards.
AAGCACCCGTGTGGCCTCGTCTGCCAAGAGAATGTCGAGCGCGTCGTCACGGATGCGCAGCGGGGCATCGCGGTCCACCTGCGAACGCCACACGGGCAAACGGGAGTCACGATCACGGAGCATGCAGACGAACCAATCTTGAAGGTATGCCCACCGGGCATTCGCCACACGCGTGGCGTAAGACCCCTGGCGGCGTATGTCGACCTAGCCTGTAGGTATGGCAAGATCGCATCTCACTTTAGCCGCGTTGGCAACCGCCGCAGTCGATGGTCTCGACGTGCGCCAAGTGGGAAGCTACGACACGGGCGATAACGGCGACTTCGACTCCGCGATCATCACCGGTGGCGACGGACGCCACTTCGTTGTGCGGGTACCCACCACCGAGCGGGCAGAAAACGAGCAGTCCGCCGACATCCAGTCACTCTCCGCGCTCAGCACCGGAGTGCGTGGTCGCCTGCCGTTTGAGGTCAGCAAGATCGTGGGGCAAACCGCCGTCGACTCGACCCGCGCCGTGGTGTTCGAGCACGTGTATGGCGACCCCGTTCACCTCGCCTCCATCCCTGCCGGGGAGGGGCTCGCCACCTCGATTGGCCGCGCCATCGCCGCCATCCATATGCTGCCCACAAGCTTCGTCGCCGACGCGGGGCTGCCCGTGCGCGCACCGCACGAGGTTCTTCGAGCCGTCTCGATACTCATGGATCGGGCATCGGCGACCAGCCTCGTGCCCGCAACACTCCTTGGCCGCTGGGAGCGGGCAACAGAAGACACGGCGCTGTGGCAGTTTGTGCCCACCGTGGTCAACGGCTCCATCTCGACTTCGTCGTTTCGACAGACCGGCGGAGAGGTCTGCGGCGTTCTTGGCTGGCAATCCCTCGCCGTCGATGACCCAGCGCAGGACCTCTTCTGGGCGATGGGGGCGCCGGATTCCGTGGCTCAGAGCATCGTGGACTCCTATCAGCTGGCCCGCGGCTCAAGCGACCGGCAGATCGTGCAGCGCGCCCGCCTCTATGCAGAGCTCCAGCTTGCCAAGTGGCTGCTGCACGGAACCCAGACGCGCGACAACGAGGTCATCGACGACGCCGTCTCCATGCTGCACAACCTTGTCGATCGCGTCGAGAACAACCTCGACAAGAACATCACGCACGACACGATCCCGGTCATGGCTGTTGATGAGGTCGAAGCCATGCTCGACGCGCGGGATCGACGCAGCGACAGCGCGTAGGCGAGCGTTAGGCACGTGAGGTCAGCTAGCGCGTGCCGGTCAGCGCAGCACGGTCAGCGCAGCACGGTCAGCGCGTGCGCGACGCCCGCCAGAGAGCCTCGAGCTCTTCCCGATCGAAAATGCGCTCCGGCCGAATGATCGCGTCGTCTGAGACGTAGTAGAACACGGCGTCGATCCGCTCAGGGTCGATGCCGCGCCACTCGGCATACGCCTGCCGGTAAAGCGCAAGCTGCAGCTGCTTGTCCTCGAGGTCTTTGGCATCGCGCGGGGCCTTGCCCGTCTTCCAGTCCACAACCTGAAACCGGTCGCCCTCAAGCGGGTACACGGCGTCGATCTTGCAGATCACGACACGATCGGCGAGCGGCAGATGAATCTCCCGCTCCACGTCGACGGGCCGGATGCTGGCCCACGGCGACCGTTCGAACGTGCGTCGAAGCTCGTCAAACTTAAGCTGCTGGCTGAGGACGGCCGAGTCGACGGTGTCGCCGAGGTCGATCTCATCGTCGAATGCGTCGAGCTCCTCGCTCGAACCATGCACCCCGTAGCGGTCCTCCACCCACTCGTGAAAAAGCGTGCCGAGCCGAGTAGCCCGATAGGGGCGTTCGGGCATGGGCCTGCGCAGCGCGGCGGCCACAGCATCCGGGTCTGTCACATAGTCCTTGAAGCGTGAGGCGGGCACCCGAATCGGCGGTTCAGCCCTGCCGGCTGGTTCGGTGCGCCGCTTGCGCTCTGCGAGCAACAGGTCGAGATCGTCCTGCCATGCGCCAGCGGTCACTTCGGTGCCTGCGGTCAGGGCCAGCCGAGCCTCCTCCACGAGGGCAGCGCCTGCCTCAACTCGAGAGCGCCTGCCCCCGAGCGGGTCGAAGGGCCACACCACATCGAACTCGTCGATGCCATCGGGGGCAAACTCCTCCGCTGGCCCTTCAGGCAGCGGAGGAACGATGCCGAGCGCCGCGAGCTCAACAAGAAACGAACTCGGCCGCCGCGGTTTGACCTGGCCGGACCAGAAGGATCCTGTGAGCAAAAGGTCATGCCGAGCCCGCGTAATTGCCACATAGGCGAGGCGACGCTCCTCGCGCTCATGGTGGTGAGAGACCTCGGCTTTGAAGTCGGCGATGAGGTCGACAAGCTCCTTGCGGGTCTCGGCCGTGCGCCACTCCAAGGTGGGCAGCTCGGCGGCGTCCCCCCGGAACTCCCACGGCAGGCGGCCGAACCCCAACCACGCGCCCGTGCCCTCAAGGGGAGTTCCCGGCAGTTCACCGTCGACGAGCCGAGGCACGACGATGATGTCCCGTTCAAGCCCCTTCGAGCCGTGAATGGTCATGATCTGCACGGTGCCGGGCTCCGCCTCCTCCGGCCGCGGCGCAAGGTTGTCGCGCCAGGCGGCCTCCCGCAGCCAGCCAAGAAAGCTCCTCAGGCTGGGGGAATCATCCACCGTGAGATAGCCGGAGAGTGCGTCGAAGAAGGCGTCGAGTGGTGCCCGACCGAGCACACGGTCGGGGTTGGCGGCGACCTCGATATCGAGCATGAGTTCCTGCTCGACCATCGTCACGAAATCGAGCAGGTCAAGCCCGCTGCGGGATCGCAACCGAGCGAGCACAGCACCGGCGTCGCGGAGTCGAGCGAGCCCCTCGTCACTAATTCCTGTGATCAGGCCGTGGTCGGGTTTGGCCGTTGCTACGAAGTCGAGAGCATCAACGATCGACGCCCCGTCGTCGTCAGAAACCGACTCCCGCAATCGAGTCCGAATCTCGTCGTCGAGCGGCCGGTGGGCAAAATCTCGATCGCGCAGCCGCGATGCGATGCGGCGAAGCCCGTGCAGGTCACGGGCACCGATGCGCCATCGAGAGCCCGAGAGCAGCCGAACGAGCTCCGAGCCTGCGGCCGGGTCGTTGATCACCGTGAGGGCGCTGACGAGATCGGCGATCTCGGGCTCCTCCATGAGCCCTCCGACACCGAGCACATGGAAGGGAATCTCGTGCTGCCTCAGCGCATCGATGAAGACCGCCTGGGTCTTGCGGGTGCGAAACAGCATCGCGGCGCTCGGCGCCCTGACACCTGCGCCATCACGCACGGGCACAGCGAGGCGGGATTTTAGCCACCGCGCCGCCGTGTCTGCCTCAGTCGCGAGATCCTCCTCATAGGAGAAGGAGATCGGGGAATCGGTGGCCGTCGGCGCCGGCTGAAGGCGCTGAACGGCAACTCTCGTCGTGGCTGTCAAAGGATCGACAAGCGCATTCGCGGCTTCGAGGATGCCGTGGCCATTGCGCCAACTCGTGGCGAGCGAGAACTCGGCAACGCTCGTGGCTGGCTCGCCGAACTGCCGGGCGAAGTCCTCGAGGTTGGCAGAGCTTGCGCCGCGCCATCCATAGATCGATTGGTGCGGATCCCCGACCGCCATCACGGGATGCCCGCCGAAGATGCCAGACAGCAGCCAAGTCTGCACGACGCTCGTGTCTTGATATTCGTCGAGCAGCACAACCCGATACTGGCCGCGCAGGTCGTCACGAATGCGGGGAACCTTGCGCACGAGTTCAAGCGCCAAAGCCACCTGGTCGGAGTACTCGACAAAGCCGTGCTCGGCTTTGGCCCGCTCAAACTGGCGGGCCAGGTCGATTAGGAGAGGCAGCGAGCCTACGACGGCAGCGTGCTTCTCAATCTCGGCGTAGGCACCTCGCCCTCCGGTAGGCAGGTCGGCAATACGTGCGAACTCCTCGGCCATCGCCGCAACATCATCGGCGTCGGCGATGTTCTCAGCGAGCCCGTGACTGATATCGAGCACAGCCCTCGTGATCGTGTCGAGGCTCTTATCGACCGAGGCGAGCCGCTCATCCTGGCTCGCGATCACGATGCTTCTCGCAAGCTGCCACGCCGAGGCCTCTCCCAGCACGTCGCCGTCGCTCTCTCGCCCCAACAGCATGGCGTTATCGCGGTAGATGGTGTTGGCAAACGAGTTGTACGTGGCCACCGTTGGGGTATCGAACGGATCGTGCTCGCCGGGAACGAGGCCGGCATCCGCCAGTTGCGCAATGCGGTTTCGGATGCGTTCGGCGAGTTCCCCGGCGGCCTTGCGGGTGAAGGTGAGCCCCAGAATTTGGCCAGGGGAAACATGGCCGTTGGCGATGAGCCACAGCACGCGGGACGCCATGGTTTCTGTTTTGCCGCTGCCCGCTCCGGCCACGACAAGGGCCGGCTCGAGGGGGGATTCGATGACAGCGCGCTGCTGAGGGGTGGGCCGATGTTGCCCCAGTGCGTCGGCGATCTCGTCGGCGCTCAACACCCTCGCTGGCGCCGCGTCGGCGCGCGCTAGCTCATCGTCGTCACGCATAACCGCCGTATCAGTCACTGGAGACCGCCCTTACCCTGTGCAACCGGCGTTGGGCCGCGCCGAAGCGGCGCTCGTCGATGTCATTCATTCCGGGGAAGGATGCTGCGGCCATGCCGAGCGCCGCAAGCCGAATGCGATTGCGGAACTCCTCCAGTTGCTCCTCGGTAAGAGCAGGCTGCTGCCCCTCTCGATAGGACTTGCCCCTCACCCCCTGTTTCACAAAGAGAAGCTTGGCGCCACCCGGTCGATGCTCGCCATGCGCGTCGAGGGCTTCGTCCAGGAGCCCCTGGGCATAGGCCAGCTGGTAGACACCCAGCTGCGGATGCGTCTCTATGTCGGATGTCTTGGTGATGGGCGAGCCCGTCTTGAGGTCGACGATGACGACACTGCCATCGGGTCCTCGTTCAACCCGGTCAATGGTGCCGCGCACGGTCGCTCGGTCCAGGTCGAAGGTGAACTCGCTCTCGGCCCCGATCAGTTGCTTTCGGTCACGGGTGAAGTCGGCGAGGTACTCGGCGACGCCCGCGGCAAGCGCCCTGGCCGCCGTCTTCTTTTGCTCGGCGAGCCACGGCGACTCAAAAAGCAGCTCATTCCACCGGCTCTCGATCGACTCCCAGATCGCCGAGACGCTCGCCTCCTCCGCCGTCTCCATAGCCCAGTGGATGATCGTGCCGAGGCTCATCTCGGTGCTGGGCGCCGACCCGGCAATCGTGTCGATGAACCAGTCGAGCGGTGACTCTTCGAACGCGCTCAAGCGCGACGGCGACACGGGCACCTGCTCGTCGTCACCAAAAACGGGCTCGGTGGTCGACGGCTCGATGAGCCCGTGCCAGTGCGCGGGATCGGCCCCCGCGATGCCGTCGTCGGCCAGTCGTGCGAGGGCCGCCGCCGCATGACGCCGAGCCACATCGGTCGTTGACGGGCGAGTGAGCTCCCGCCGCAGACGGCCCGTGAACCCCCTGAGCGAGAGCGGCACTGTGGCGGATGCATCGAGAGTCGGAGTTCCGTCCGGCACGAGGCTGAACACCATGCTCGGCGCCTCATCGTCGTTTGCTACCGCCGAGAGGATGACCTCGCTGCGCGCCCGCGAAATCGCCAGAGCGAACATCCGCAGTTCGTCGTCTCTCACCAGGCGGCGCTCATCGAGGGTCGCATCAGCGAGCCCTCCGATCGTGCGCACCAACTGTTGCGGCCCGAGCAGCGTGCCCCGGATGCGCAGGTTGGGCCAGATTCCGTCTTGCAGCGACGACACGGCAACGGTGTCGAACTCGAGGCCCACAACGCCAGCGGGCGTCGTGACAAGAACAGACTCTCCCCTCGCCTGCGGCGACAGGGTGTCCTCCGGCACGTCGGCGTCGAGTACCTCGTCGAGAAATACGCGAGCGGGCGCGTCGGGGTCACGCTCGACGAAGCGCTTCGCCGCGGAGAACAGAGCGAGCACGCCGTCGAGATTGCGGTTGGCCTCCGCTGCGAGAATGCCACCGCCGAGGGCCGCATCGTGCCAGGTGCGCGGCAGGCCGCTGCGCTCCCACGCGAGCCACAGAAGCTCCTCGATCGTGGCCCCCGCCTCGAACGACTCCCGCACACCCGCGAGGGTGCCGGAGAGTCGCTCCGCCCGACGCCCCACCCGATGATCGATTGTCGCGAACCGGCCGACCGCGCTCAGGGCATCGAGCACGAGCTCGTCGCCGAGCTTGTTGCCCCCTCCCGCGATCTCCTCAGCGCGCAGCGCAAGGCGCAGCCGACGAAGGTCGAGGCGGTCGAGACCGCCGAACGGGCTCAACAGCAGAGTCGTCGCCAGCTCCGCCGTGAGCGGAGTCCGGCCGATGCCGATATCGATAACCGTGAGAAGACTGCGCGCCGCACCGTCGTCGCGCAAGGGACGCGCGGCCAGGGTGGTTCGCGTCGGCACCTCCGCCAGGGCAAGGGCCCGCGCGATCGCTGGCACCTGGCCGCCGCTGCGCACGACAACAGCCATGTCGTTCCACGCCACGCCCTCGCGCAGATGGCGTTCACGCAGCCGCCGCGCCAGCGTCGACCACTCCCGCGACGGCGTCGGCGCCAGCACCGTGCTCAGGCTCCCCCGCGCGCCATCGGCGGAGGCTGCGCTGCGCTGCTGCCCAGCGGATGCCGTACCAATATGCGATGTGACCCTGCGCACGAGGGCGGCTGCGTCGCCGCCCTGCCGGTGCACAGTGGAGAGGTACAGGGGCGCGACCGGGGCCAGACCGAGCTCGGACGAGAGCCGCCCGAGCGCGTGCGGCTCTCCGCCGCGAAACGCGTTCGCTGCGGTGTCTGGATCGCCGAAGGCGACCACGGCGATGCCCCGCGCAACCAGGCTCCGCAACAGGCTCAATGTGGATTCGGTGACCTCTTGAAAATCGTCGACAACGACCATCCGCAGGCTCGCCACCGAATCGGGGATCTCGCCGCGGTCAATCGCCGACACTGCGGCGCGCACCAGCTCGGTGGAGTCGAGCTGGTCGGGGCGAGACAGCCCCAGCACCGCGCTGTATTCAGAGATGAAGTCGCCCGCGGCGACCCACTCGGGGCGGTCATGCTCACGGCCGAGCGCGCGCAACTGATCGGGGGTCACCCCAAACTCAGTTGCGCGCATCATCAGCTCCCGCAGCTCGGTGCGAAAGCCCTTGAGCTGCCGAACCGTGTCGTCAAGGTGCTCCGGCCAGTGCGGCCCGGTGCCATCCTCGATGTGGCCGCTCAACATGCTCGCGAGGTCGGTGTCCTGCTCGCCACCCGTAATAAGCCGGGGCCGGGGGCGGTCATGCAGCCTGGCGGAGTGGCCAACCACCTCGAAGGCAAGGGAGTTGACCGTGCGGGCGAGCGGACCCGTGGTCGGTCGCCCTACGCGGATAGCCAACCGGTCGCGCAAACGCGTGGCAGTTATTCGCCCCGTGGTGAGGGCGACCACCTCGTGTGGCTGCCAGCCCAGCCGGTTCACCCGATCCGCGACCAGCTCGACAAGCGTCGTGGTCTTGCCAGACCCGGGGGCACCGATGACAGAACCGGATGCCGTGGGCGCCAAATCGAGCACAGCACGTTGCGACGCATCGAGAACGAGTGCGCCGTCGCCCTCGTCCTGCGCCGCGCGCTCCCCCTCGTTCTGCATAGAAACCACGCTAGCGCCCGCCCCCGACATCGGATGCCAGCCCATCGACGACGCGATTGCGCCCACGACGAACGCGCGCACTCCCTGGGCCGTTGTGTCGTAATCTGAGCACGTGGATATTCGAATTGGCATCATCAACAGCGCCCGCGAGCTCAACTTCGAGTCGAGCCAGACAGCGGCAGAAATCCAGGCACTCGTAGCCAAGGCTGTCGACTCCGACGCCAAGTACTTCTCCCTCGCCGACGACAAGGGCAGCCTCTACCTGGTTCCCGTCGCATCGTTCGGCTACATCGAAATCGGCGCAGAGACACCGCGCAGGGTTGGCTTCGTAGCGTGAACATGGAGATGCTGTTCGCCGTTCTCGGTGGGCTCTTTCTCTCGTTCGGCGTGCACTTTGCCGTCGGTCGTCTCTCGACGCGCGGCATGGCGCTCCTCCCCGCGATCGGCACTGCGGTTAGTGCCGTCGTGTGGTCAGCGCTCACGTGGCTCGGAATGCCCTTCGATGGCGGATGGATCTGGGTCGCGTCGATCGCGGCCGGTCCCCTCGTCGCGCTTGCAGTCGGGCTATGGCTGTCGCCTCGCCGCCTCGCGGCCGACGAAGAGCTCTTCGAGAAGCTCGCCAGAGGCTGACGCGGCGCCCCCAACGGCATAACGCCGACAGCACCCCCTTCGCACCGAAAGCACCGCAATGACGCAGAACGAGCATCCGATCCACCACCTGGACGACGCGATGTGCTGGTCGATGCTTCAGGCGAACTCGCTGGGCCGCCTCGCGGTGAGCGCCGACGGCGACGTCGACATCTTTCCCATCAACTACTTCGCTGACGGGTCGACACTGCTGTTCCGCACCGCCCCCGGAACCAAGCTCGCATCGCTCACGGCCAACTCCCATGTCGCCTTTGAGATCGACGGGTCAACGGGAGTCGAGGCGTGGAGCGTTGTCGTCAAGGGAACCGCCCGCGTTCTCACCGACCCCGCCGACGTGCGGGACGCCGACGCGGCACCGTTGAACCCTTGGGCGCCAACCGAGAAGAAGCACTACGTGCGCATCATCCCGACCGCCGTGACCGGCCGCTTCTTCGACCGCGTCGACGTCTAGCGCTTCGCCCACCCCTGCCGAGGGGTCCGAAATGTGTCTTCGCGGGGAGCTGCAAGCCGCATATGACGCCCCTCAGCGGATGCGGGGCACCAGCCAGCGGGGCACCAGCCAGCGGGGCAGCCAGCGGGGCACCAGCCAGCGGGCTAGTCTCGCGGGCCCTGCGGAGCGACCTGCTCCACGACCTCACGCGCCTCGGCACCCTCCTGGGCACGCTCGATGGCGTCATCGAGTTCGTCTACGAGCAGGTAATCCTCGTCGATGTTGCCAGCTCGATAGCCTGCACGACCGATCATGTGGGCCGAAATGGGCGCTGTCAGCATCTGGAACAGCACCACCGGGATCAGCATGAGCAGAGTCGTGATGCTGCGCTCCGAGAGGGCGATCGCCGCGACGATGAGCATGAGCCCCAGCACCTGGGGTTTCGTAGCGGCGTGCATGCGGGAGAGCACGTCGGGGAACCGAATCAGGCCAACGCCCGCCGCGACCGAAAGAAGCCCTGCTGCCACGAGGCAGATGGCGGCAAGAACATCGAGCACACTGTCGAGAGTCATGAGTTTCTCCCTCTAGCAACCGGGCTCTGATGCGACGGCCGATCCTCTGCCGACTGCTTAGACACGTATCGGGCCACCGTCATGCTCGCGAAGACCGCGATAAGGGCGAGCACGAGCATGATGGGGATAAACCGCACGTGATCGTTGACGACCATGTCGACGCCGAGCACACACATGATCGTGGTGACGAGCATGTCAGAGGCGATCATGCGGTCGAGAATGGCCGGTCCGCGAACGATGCGATAGACGGATGCCGCAGCCGCGAACACAAACAGCAGTCCGACAATTCCATAGACGATGGGGATCATGACTGCCTCCACGCTCGCTCGCACAGCGCAACATCCTCGCGGGATCCGATGACCCGCACGATACGCCGCTCGGCCGTGAGCACCGTGTGCTTCGCCGACTCGACGTCCTCCGCATTGTTGGTGTCGATGGCGTGCACATAAAGGATTGAGCGCAGCCTGTCGGCCTCAACCACGAGCGATCCGGGGACGAGGGAAATGTTGAGTGACACCAGGAGCATGACGAGGTCTGACTTGCTGTGCAGGGGCACCGCGACGACCGAGCTCATGGGCTTGAGCCGCGGGCTGAGCGCAATGAGCGCGACCGTGATGGAGCCTCGCACCACGTCCCAGAGAAAGGTGAAGACAAAGACGATCGCCCAGAAAACGTTGAATCGGCCGGAGAGCTCGACGGGCGGCAAAAAGAACACCCGAGTGACGAGCCCCGCAACGATGATGCCGGTCACGAGGTTGAGCCAGGAGAGCGAACCCCAGAGAAGCATCCAGAGCACAACGAGCCACACCAGAAGGGGCAACTGGCTGACGAAACGACGGCCCAGGTTGGTGGCGGTGTGCGGCATCATTCACCTCCCTCTGAGCCCGGGGACCCCGGCGACGAAACCGTCGGGTCTCCGTCGGGAAAGACAACCTCGATGTAGGTTGCGGGGGTCTCCAGGTTTTCGCCCGCTCGGGTAGCAATCGCAAAGAGCGGCCCCACGAATATCGTGAGCGCAACAGTGAGGGCCACCATGCTGGCGGTGGCACCCGTCATTAGTCGGGGCGAGCTCTTGGTGCGCTTCTGGGTCTGGATGCCGGGGGCCTCGCTCAGCTGGTCGAGCAGCGACGACTCATAGTGCTCGACCTCGGACTGGCTGCGCCAGAACGCCATGTTCCACACGCGGGCAAGGGCATACAGGGTGAGCAGCGAGGTGAGCGCGCCGGCTCCTATGAGCACATAGACCAACCAGTCTGGCTCTGCTGCCCCGGCCTCGAAGAGGGCCAGCTTGCCAATGAAGCCGGAGAACGGCGGGATGCCGCCCAGATTGAGCGCGGGAATAAAGAACAACACGGCGATAACGGGGGCCGCCTTGAGCAGTCCGCCGAGCCGGTTGATCGAGGTGGACCCGCCCTGACGCTCGATGAGCCCTGTGCCGAGAAACAGCGTCGTCTGCACCGTGATGTGGTGGACGATGTAGAAAATGGTGGCCCCGAGCCCTGCCGCTGTTCCCAGGGCAATGCCAAACACCATGTATCCGATGTGGCTGACGAGCGTGAACGACAGCAGTCGTTTGATGTCCGCCTGAGCCACGGCACCGAGGATTCCGACAATCATGGTGAGAAGGGCAACGACGAGCAGAACATCCCGCAGCTGATTGCCTGCGAACAGCACGGTCTCGGTGCGGATGATCGCATAGACGCCCACCTTGGTGAGCAACCCGGCGAACACCGCAGTGACCGGGGCTGGCGCGGTGGGATACGAGTCGGGGAGCCAGAACGAGAGTGGGAAAACGGCGGCTTTGATGCCGAAGGCCATGAGCAACATCACGTGGAGAATCAGCTGCACGTCGGGTGAAATTTCGCCGATGCGCATGGCGATGTGCGCGATGTTCACGGTGCCGAGCGCGCCATAGATCAGGCCGATCGAGGCGAGAAAGAGCACTGAGGAGACAAGGCTGACCACGATGTACGTGACACCGGCACGGATGCGCGGGCCTGTGCCGCCGAGCGTGAGCAGCACATAGCTCGCCACGAGGAGAATCTCGAACCCGACGTAGAGATTGAAAAGGTCGCCCGCGATGAAGGCGTTGAAGACACCGGCGGCCAGAACCATGTAGGTCGGGTGGTAGATCGAGACGGGGGTCTCATCATCGCCGTCGGCCATACCCTGGCCCACCGAGAACACGAGAACCGCGAGCAGCACGGCAGCCGACACCACGAGCATGAGGGCAGAGAGCCGATCGACGACCAGGGCGATGCCGAACGGCGCGCCCCATCCGCCCACGTTCATGACCAGTGCACCCTGGGCATCCACCTGGATGAGCAGAATGATGCTGACCGCAAGCACGGCCACAAGGGCCGTAACCGTTACACCGACCTGGAGGCGTTTGCGTTTGCCCGCGATGAGGGCGCCGGCCGCGCCGAGCAGCGGAAGGATTACGACGAGGGGAATGAGCTGAATCAATTCTCCTCCTCCCCTGTTTCGGCCAGGTCGTGCGCTGCGGTTAGTTCATCAAGGTGGTCGACCTCAGGATCTCGCGGGTCGGGGTAGAGCAGGTCGGCCTCGACCTCGGCATCGCGCTGCGCGATCGCGAGGTCTTCTGGGTCGTCCACAACCTCATCCGCCTGCGACAGGCGCCATGAGCGATAGATGAGGGCTAGTAAGAATGCCGAGACGCCGAACGTGATGACGATCGAGGTGAGCACGAAGGCTTGGGGCAGCGGGTCGGCGATCTCAGAAACATCGGTACCGGAGTTGAGGATGGGCGCGAGACCGGGCGGGCCCGCCATGAGCAGAAGCAGCAGGCTTGTGGCGTTGGCCACGAGCAGAAACCCGAGAAGCACCCGGGTGAGGCTGCGCTCGAGCATCATGTAGACGCCGCAGGCATAGAGCACGGCCATCACGGCGACGAGGGTGAGGGATACGGTCATGCGCCCACCCTTTCGTCGAGGTGCTCATTGGGAGTGTTGGGGTCTTCTTCTTCTTGCTGGCGATCGACTTCGCCGCCGAGGCTTCGCAGAACGTCGAGCACGAGGCCGATGACAACGAGGTAGACGCCGACGTCGAAGATCGTTGAGGTCACGAACTCGATGTGACCGAATATGGGGACCTCCGCCTCGAAGAATGCCGAGGTCAGGGCGTCGGCTCCGAAGAACAGCGGTGCCACCGCCGTGCCCGCAGCGAGCAGCATTCCCGAGCCCAGCAGCTTGCCTGCGTCGATAGTGACAGCGGCACCGAGTTCGTACCGCCCTCCCGCGAGGTAACGGGCGACGAGTGCCATACCGGCGATCAGGCCGGCCGCGAAGCCACCGCCGGGAGCGTTGTGCCCGCTGAAGAGCACGAAGAACGAGACGACCATGATCGAGTGGAAGGCCAGGCGCACCGTCATCTCAAGCAGAATCGAGCGGTTCTCGGGGGCGAGGGTTCGGCCCGCGAGAAGCCACGCATGCATCGTCTCGGTGTCGTCCTCTGCCGCGACGGGTCGGCGCGCCGGCTCGGTGATCGGCTTCTGCCGGAACAGCCTGCGACGGCCACGGGGCAGCTTGGGCCGGGCCAAATCGTCGGTGCGGCGATCGAGAAAGATCAGGCTCGCAACACCGGTCGCCGCCACGATGACCACAGAGAGCTCGCCCATCGTGTCCCATGCTCGCTCGTCGACGAGGGCGACGTTGACGACATTGGCGCCGTGGCCCTTCTCAAGGGCGAGCCTCGCGAACTCGGCGAAGATCGGCTCGTCGACCCGTGCACTCAGCACGACAACGACAACGACGGCCATCGTGAGACCGACCGCAATAGCGAGGGCAGCTCGAAGCGCGCGGTATCGGGGTCGCCCGTGGGCAACGCCGATGCGCCTGGGGAGCCTGCGCAGCACCAGCACAAAGGCGATGAGAGTGACGGTCTCGACCAGCATCTGGGTGAAAGCGAGGTCGGGGGCACCCTGCAGGGCGAAGATCATGGCCATGCCATAGCCGGTTACGCCGACGAGAACGACGGCGGTGAACCGCTTATCGGCTCTGACCGATGCGATAGCCGCCACGATCATAATCACCGCAATGGCGATCTGAGCCGGGTAGTCCCACAGCAGAATCGCAGAAGGCCAGGTGCGGTTGAGCACGAGGGTCGTGCCCACTGCAAGCACGAGCATCAGCAGGATGGTGCTCAGGTAGAACGGCAGCGAACCACGCTGTGTGGTGGAGGTGATCCGCGCGGCCGTGCGATCCACAAACCGCAGCACCCTCCAGTACCCGTCGGCCGAATTAATGATCGCGGGAACCCTGGCCTGCGCAACCGACACCCTGGCACGCTTCCAAAAGAGCAGCAGCCCCACGACAAGTGTGATCGCAGAAATCGCCAGAGCCGGCTCAATCCCATGCCACAGCGCCAGGTGATAGTTCTCGCCGTCCGGCGGGAACAGCTCGGCGTAACCGCGGAAGAACGGGTCGAGCCACCCCGACGCAAGGCCGAGCCCGAGGCCAGCAAGAGACAGGATGAACGGGCTCGCGAGGGCATCCGCCCTATCGTGCTTCACGTCGATGTCGGCAACGTCGGGCTTGCGAGCGAACGCTCCCCAGAGAAAACGAGCGCCATAGGCAACCGTGAACATGGAACCGACCGCAACCCCCACGAGGGCGATGAGTCCGAGCGTTGTGCCGTCGAGGAACGCCGTGAAGACTGCCTCTTTGGCGACGAACCCGAAGAGGGGCGGAAGCCCCACCATCGAGGCGACGGCGAGCGTCGCTATGGCCGCAAGGGCAGGACGACTGCGGCCAAGACCGCTGAGCTTGCGAAGGTCTCGGGTCCCCGTGGAGTGGTCGATGAGCCCGACGACGAGAAACAGAGCCGACTTGAACAGGGCGTGGGCGACGAGGAGGGCGAGGGCCGCCAGGGCCGCCGTTTGCGTGCCGTACCCGGCGATCACCGTGAGAAAGCCGAGCTGGCTGACCGTGCCGTAGGCCAGCAGGAGCTTGATGTCTGTCTGCCGCAGCGCACGCCAGCCGCCGACGAGCATGGTGAGAACGCCGAAGCCGACGAGCACCTCGCGCCACCCGGCAATCTCGGCGAATGCCGGAGCCATTGCGGCGATGAGAAAGATGCCGGCCTTCACCATGGCGGCGGCGTGAAGGTAAGCGCTGACGGGGGTGGGCGCGGCCATCGCCGCGGGGAGCCAGAAGTGGAAGGGCACGAGGGCCGACTTCGACAGGGCTCCGACCAGGATGAGGAACACCGAGACCGTGACGGTGGTGCCATTGGGAGGGTCCGCCATGATGCCGGTGAAACTCGTTGTGCCCGCTGCGGCCGCCATGACGACGAGCCCGACGAACATGGTGAGCCCGCCCGCTGTGGTCACGAGCAGGGCCTGGAGCGCGGCACCGCGACTTGCCTTGCGATCGGTGTAGTGGCCGATGAGCAAGTAGGAGAACACCGTGGTGGCCTCCCAGAACATGAACATGAGGAAGATGTCGTCCGCGACGACAAGTCCATACATCGCCCCGCTGAACGCGATGAAGAATCCGGCGAATCGGCCGAGGCCCGGCTCGTCGTTAGAGAAGTATCGCTCGCAGTAGAAGAGCACGAGCGAGCCGACGCCGAGCACGATGAGCGTCATGATCCACGAGAGCGTGTCGAGCCGCAGCGAGAGTGCGAGGTGGATCTGCGGAACCCACTCGATCGATTCGCGCACAATTCCACCGGCAAGCACGGTCGGTGCTGCAGCGATCGAAGGGATGAGCGCGCCGAGCGGAACGAGTGCCGCGACATAAAAAATGCGGGGGCCGAGCACCCGCGTGAGCGCCGGAGCAAGAATCGCAGCGAGCGCGAAGAAGGCCAGTGAAATCAGCACGTGACCTCCGTCTCATAGGGCGGGCGGCGCGCGTACGCAGAAAACGTTGCGAGCAGCGATTGACAACCATTCTAACGGGGGCTCAACGCCCGGCATTCCCATTTCAGAATGTTAATGGGCCCTCAGCTCTGCAAGGCGCGACAATACCCGGGCAACGGCTGCCGGGTCCTCGACGCGAAACTTGGCCGCCGTCGCGCCCGGACCACACTTGATACCAACGTCGGCATCCCCCAGCACAGCGAAGCCATCCTCGTCGGTCACGTCGTCGCCCGCGAAGAGCACCGCGGTTGCCCCTGCTGCTTCGCGCAGCATCCGCACCGCATCACCCTTGGTCGTCGATCGCACCGAGAACTCAAGCACATTGCTCCCCCGCCGCTCGGTAATCGCTGGCAACTCCGTCGACACCCGCTCGTGCGCCTGACGCTCGGCTTCCTCGGCATCCTGCGGGGTTGCCGACCGGCTGTGCAGCGCGAACCCTGCCGGCTTGACCTCGATCCAGATGTCATCGAACGGTGCGGCGGCGGCCTCCAGAATCTCGCGGAGGCGGGAGAGATCCCCCTGCTCCGCCTCGCTGAGGGATACGCCGGGTGCGGCGTCGAGCCGCACCTCAACCCCGTGTGAACCGCTAAGCCAGACAGCCTCTGGCGGCTCGGCCACGTGCATCAAACTCTGCATCGCCCGACCGGAGATGAGGGCGACTCGTGTGTCTGGCGCGCGGGTGAGGGCGAGCATCGCCTCCCTCGCCGCTGGCAACGCCCGCGCCTCCTCTGGTCGATCGACGAGCGGTGCGAGGGTGCCGTCGAAGTCGAGGGCCACCAGCAATCGTGGGGTCGTCGCAAGGGCCGCAATGGCACCCTCGAGCGACCCGGAGTTCGCCTGAACATCAGCCACGGCGTGACCTCACACGTCGATCGTCATCGGCCCGGTTTCGGGCTGAGCGTCTTCGTCAAGCTCGTCGTGGAGAATATCTGCCTGCAGGCTCTCCGCGTGCCCGTTTCCCGTGAGCACCGCGAGGAACGCCGACGACCACGCGGCAACATCGTGCTCGAAGACTCGACGGCGCAGCGATCGCATCCGGGTGCGGCGCTCAGCCCTGGGCATGTGCAGCGCCCTCAGGATGGCGTGCTTGAGCCCGTCGATGTCGTGCGGGTTCACGAGAAGCGCACGCTTGAGCTCGTCGGATGCCCCGGCAAACTCACTCAGGATGAGAACGCCGTCATCGTCGGTGCGGGTGGCCACATACTCTTTGGCAACCAGGTTCATGCCATCGCGAAGGGCCGTAACGAGCATCACATCGGCTGCGAGGTACAGGGCCACCATCTCGTCGCGCGGATAACTCGTGTGGTGATAGCTCACGGGAGCGTGGCCGATCGTGCCGTAGTCGCCGTTGATCCGCCCCACCATGAGCTCGATCTCATCCCTCAGCTGGCGGTAGGCCTCGACCCGTTCACGGCTGGGGCTCGCCACCTGCACGAGCGTGACTTCTCCCGCCGTCATAGAGCCGTCGCGCAATAGCTCACCGAACGCCTTGAGGCGGTGCGCGATGCCCTTGGTGTAGTCAAGCCGGTCGACACCCAGGATGATGCGCTCCGGGTTGCCAAGCTCCTCGCGGATCTGGCGGGCCCGTTCGATAATCTCCGGCCTGCGCGCCATCTCCTCGAAGCTGTCCGCGTCAATAGAGATGGGAAAGTGCCGGGCGATGACGGTGCGGAACGGTTTGCCCTCGGGGATCGGCCCGTGGGCGCGCACCCCCACCGACTCGTCGATCAGAGGCACCTCGATGGTGGCCCCCTTGGTGGGAAAGCCCTTGAGCCGCCGCACCGCTCGCGTGAAGTTGTTGGCGTCGGCCAATCGCTGAAAGCCGATCACATCGGCACCGAGCAGCCCCTCGATGATCTGGGTGCGCCACGGCAACTGCGAGTAGATGCCGTAGGGAGGAAAGGGGATGTGGTTGAAGAAGCCGATCGTGAGGTCGGGGCGGTCCTCCCGCAGCATGCGGGGAACAAGTTGCAGTTGGTAGTCCTGCACCCACACCACCGCGCCCTGCTCGCTGACCTCGGCTACGGCATCCGCAAACCGCCGATTGACCTGCACATAGCTATCCCACCATTCGCGGTGGTACTGCGGGTGCGAGATTACGTCGTGGTAGAGCGGCCACAGGGTGTCATTTGAGAAGCCCTCGTAATACATGCGGATGTCGTCGGCGGTCAGCGGAACGGGCACAATGCTGATGCCGTCGCTCTCGAAGGGATCGAGCTGCAGATCTGGCTGGCCAGCCCAGCCCACCCAGGCGCCGTTGTTGGCGCGCATAACGGGCTCAAGAGCTGTGACGAGACCACCGGGCGAGTTAGCCCATCGCGCGGTGCCGTCGGGGTCGATTACGCGGTCGACCGGTAGTCGATTTGATGCGACTACGAATGAATATCGCTGGGGTGCGGCGGGTGCCTGAACCGTCATGGGGTGCATGCTCCGTGTCTTATCGGCGCCCTTATTCCCGCCGGAACGCGGGAGAGCGTCCCTTCCACAGTACCCCCGCCTGTGCCTCAGCGGGCCGATGGATTGCCTCCATCGGCCCGCCGAGCTCACGTCAGGTCCCGCTAGCGGAATATGACGCGAATCACCGCGCCTAGGCGGGCAGCGGCAGGGCCGCGAGCGATCGGATCCGGCGCACGCGGCCGAGCGCGGCAACAGACAGCAGCACCGCGCCGATCGCGTAGGCGGCGAGAACTGCCGCGGATCCGAGGGCTACGCCTGCCGTTCCGCCCGAGATTATCGACTGCATGCCGGCGACGGCATGGGTCAGGGGCAGCAACGGACTGATCGCCGCAAATGGCCCTGAAAGAAGCTGCACAGGGTAGAGGCCGCCGGTCGAGGTGATTTGGACGGCGAGCAGCAGCAGCGAAACGACAAGCCCCGCCCGGCCGAATGCGGTCGTGAGGAGATAGTGAACCGCCGTGAACGAAAGCGCAGTTAGCACGGCGAACCCGAGGGTTGCCGGGAGCATGATCCACGACGTGTCGAGAACGAGGTGCAGAACTGCCGTGAGCACAACAGCCTGGGCCACCGTGATTCCCGCAGCCTTGGCGATCCCCGACCACAGCAGCCGCCCGGTGCTCGCTGACGAGGTCAGCGCACGCCGAGCCACGGGCCGCAGCACGAGAAACACCGCGAGCGCTCCCATCCACAGTCCCAGCGGCACAAGCAGCGACGATACGCCCGCGGCGAGATCGCCGATTTCGTTGTTGCGCGTTGTCTCTGCGGTTACAGGGTTGGCCACGATGCTCGCGCGCTCTTCTGCATCCTCGACGCTCGGAACCTGCCCCGCCCCATCGCTGAGGCCCGTAGCGAGTTCTTGTGCACCCGATGCGAGGGCACCGGCACCGTCGGCGGCGGTGCCAGCTCCGTCTCTGAGTTCTCCAAGACCGCTTGCGAGTGACCGTGCGCCGCTGCGCAGAGCCGAGGATCCCGAGGCGAGCTGGGCCGCGCCCGAAGCGCTCTGGGAGATGCCGCCTTGGAGCGCGTCGATTCCTGAAGCGGTCTGTGCGCTGAGCTCGGAACCCTGGCCGGCAAGGTAAGCGAGCTGAGGAGCGAGGGCGGCCGCTGTGGCATCGCCGGGGTTCGCCGCTGCCATCGCCGCGACCTGCTGGCTGAGCTGGCCGATTCCTGCCGTGTAGGCCGATACTCCCGACGAGAGTTGGTCGAGCTTGCCCGCCGACGAGTTAAGCGTGCCAAGCCCGCGGCTGAGCGAATCGACGCCCTCCGTGTAGCGGGTGATTCCGCTCGACAGCGTGGTTGCTCCCGTCTGGGCGGAGGCGATCCCCGACTGCAGCGTAGACAGCCCAGAACTCAGCTCCCCACCTGCCGAAGCGATCGTGCCGGCGCCCTCCGCTGCTGAGCCGAGCGAAGATCCGAGGTCTCCGACTCCCGAATAGAGCCCAGCGATGACCTGCTCCGTGATGGCGGATCCGAACGCGGTTGCGACGCCGTCGCCGATCGTCGACGACAGAACACCACTCAGATAGCTGTGTGAATCATCCGTTCTGATGTCGAGGGCTGTCGTTCGGGGGTTCTCGCCCTGCACCGACATGAGGGCCTCCGAGAAGTCCTCCGGGATCGTGACCACCGCAAAGACCTCACCGTCGGCCAGGGCCTTCTCGGCTTTGTCCTCGTTGGTGATGACCCAGTCGAAGCCGTCATCGCTGCCGGTGAGTTCGGTGACAAGCTGACGGCCGGCGAAAATTGGCGACTCGGTGCCGTCTGCTGCCGTCTGGTAGATGAGTTGGTCGTTGTTGACGATCGCGGCTGGCACTCGACTCGTGGCCGTATCCGACTCCGAGAGCGCCCCGATGGCAAGACCTGCAAAGGCAAGTGGCACCGCTACGACCGCGAGAATTGCGGCCAAGCGACCCACGCGCTGGCGGGGTGAACGTGCGGATGATGTGGTGCGAAGGCCGGTCACAGCAGCACTCCCATCGTGTCGAAGGCGGGCGCGTCAATGGCGTTGTCGCGCGGTGAGGTGAGGTCAAGCAAGATCACCGTGCGGCCTGCGACGGAATCGCCGTCCATGGCTCGGGTCGGCAGCGGAGTGCCGACAACAACGGTGGTGCGTGAGGGGGCAAGGTCTGCCAGCGATTCCAGCAGAAGTCGCCCCTCATCAATATCGGTGAATGAATCGGGGATGTCGATAACGACGACAGGGGTCCCCTCGGCGAGGGCGATCACGGCGAGGGCCACGGCGCGCTCGCGGCGGCCGAGTCGGCCGATCGGGGTCTCGTCAAAGATGCCGTCATGCCCTACCGCAGCCGAGGCGCGCGCAACCCAGCGGGCGGCGACGCGGGCGGCAGAACCGGCCTCGCGCAGCGGCAGAGTCGACCGCAGATGCTCCCTCAGGACCTCGCCGAGCGTCGCCTCAGCAGACTGACCGTCGCCAGCATCCGCCAGCGCCACGATGCGCGCCACCCTCGACGACTCCGACGGCAATGGATGACCGCCGACCTGGAGCCGCCCACCGACCGGAGAAAGACGCCCGGCCAGGGTTGCGGCAAAGAGAGCACGATCATCGGTGCTGCCGCTCGCGAGCACAAACGATCCGGCAGGGGCGGTGAATCGTAGGGGGCCGAATGCCGTCACTCCCTCGCCAACCACAAGACCTTCGGCGCGGATGACAGCGTCGGGCCCATTCGCGACCCAGGCTTCTGCCTCGCGGTGGTCACGCAGGTGTTCGCCTTCGATATCGGCCTGGGGCAGTGAGCGCTGAAGCCAGCGCGGCAGCCACCAAGCGGAGCGACCCATGAGAGTCATGAGCGCGGGGCCGAGGGTCATGCGCACGAGGAACGCATCGAACGCGATTCCTGCGGCGAGCCCGAGCGCGATCGGTTTGATCATGCCTGCTCCCTCTGGCACGAACGCGAAGAAGACGAAGAACATGATGAGTGCCGCCGCCGTGACAACCCGTGAGCCGCCGGCGAAGCCTCTCTCGATGGCGTGGCGGGCGTTGCCCGTCTTGACGAACTCCTCGCGCATTCCTGAGACCAAAAAGACCTCATAGTCCATGGCCAACCCGAACAGCACGGCCATAACCAGGATGGGCATGAAGCTCAGGATCGGCCCGAGGTGATCCACATGGATGAGCTCGGCACCCCAGCCCCACTGGAAGACGGCAACCGTGACTCCGAGGGCGGCGGCGACCGAGAGCAAGAAGCCGATTGCCGCCTTGACGGGGATCAGCACGGAGCGGAACACCATCATGAGCAGGATGATCGAGAGCCCGACCACGATGAGCGCAAACGGCACGAGCGCGTCCGTGAGTCGCTGAGAGATGTCGATGCCGATCGCGGTGAAGCCCGTCACGGCGACGGTGGTGCCGAACTCATCTTCGATCTCGGGGGCAAGATCGCGAATGGCCTGCACGAGTTCTTTAGTCTCTGCAGAATCCGGTGCGCTGTCTGGCGTCACCTGAATGATGGCGGTGTCGAGCGTCTCATCGGGGAGGCCCTGACTCACGAACGCGACGTCGTCAAGCTCGCCGAGCTTGGCCCCGATCGCGTCGAGGTCTTCGAGGATGTCGGTCGTCTGAGTGATGTCGAGCGACACGATGAGCGGGCCGTTGAACCCTGCCCCGAAACCGTCACTGATGAGGTCATAGGCCTTGCGCTGCGTGGTATCGGCCGCCTCAGAGCCGTTGTCCGGCAGGTTGAGGTCGAGGCTTGCGGCCGGGATTGCGAGGCCACCCAACACGGCGACGACACCGATTGTGGCGAGCAGCGGGCGCTTCATCACGCCGCGCACCCAGCGCAGTCCCATCGACGGCTTGGCCTGGGGGTCATTCAGGGCGTGAGCCCGCTTGTAGGCCCGACTCCCCTCCTTGGGCGTGAGCTTGCTCCCCGCAAGTCCGAGGAGCGCCGGCAGCAGGGTGATCGCCACGAGAATCGCGATCAGAACGGCGAAGGCGGCTCCGACACCCATAACGCTGAGGAAGGGGATGTTGACGACGAGCAGTCCAAGAAGAGCGATGATCACGGTCACCCCGGCGAAGACAACGGCGCTGCCCGCCGTGCCGACGGCCATCGCAGCCGACTCCTCAGGGTCCTCTCCCAGCGCAAGCTGAGTTCGGTGCCGGGACAGGATGAAGAGGGCGTAGTCGATGCCGACGGCGAGCCCAATCATGAGCGCGAGCAGCGGTGCCGAGTTGGAGATAATCGTCACTTCTGAGGCGAGCAAGATGCCCCCGATTACCACGCCGACTCCCACGAGCGCGCTGAGCAGCGGCATTCCGGCCGGACGAATCGACCCGAAGGTGATGAGCAGCACAACGCCGGCAAAGAGAACGCCGAAGACCTCGACGATCGTCACCCCGAAGCTGGTCTGCTGAAAGATCTGGCCGCCAAACTCAACCGTGAGTCCCGCGTCTTCTGCAACCGACTGGGTTGCGACGAACTCGTCAACCATCGCATCCGAAATATCGACCCGGCTGCCATCGAACTGGACCTGAATGCGCGCCATTGACTCGTCGTCGGAGATGGCCTTGCCGGCGTAGTCGTCAAACGGGCCAAGCACGGTGTCCACGAAGTCGAGCGATTCGATCTCCTCTTCGAACTCCGTCACCGCGGCCCTGAACTGCTCGTCAGAGATCGATGCGCCGTCCGGTGCAACGACAACAGCTTGAGCGCCCGCGCCCGCGACCTGCGGGAACACGGCCGAGAGGTGGTCGAGGGCCGTCTGCGACTCAGTTCCCGGGATGTCGAACGACTCCTGCATGTTGCCACCGAGCACAGCACCTCCGCCCAGGATGAGCATGAGAGCGGCGATCCAGGCGCCGATGATGGCCCAAGCGCGGCGGTAGGCGAATCGCCCAAGGCGGTAAAGCAGGGTTGCCACAGGAACTCCAGTCGGGACGGCGGGCTAGGCCCGGATAGGGGCGAGCAGTTCGGAGAGGATCGTGACGAGAGCGTCCCTGGTCTCGTCGATCGGGGTTTTAACGTCGAAGGCCTGCTGGCTCACGAGTAGGTAAGCGGCGCCGCCCAGGGCGATGCCGAAGCGCATGCGTTCTTCTATTGACGAGGTTGAGTTGGCGAAGAAGTCGGCGATTCGCACCACGAGCGCGTTGGCCCGGAGCATGACAGGCACGTCGACGAGCGACATCCCCTGGTTGATGAAGAGGTGCACCTCGAGCCTGTGCTCGAGGAGAAAATCAACGAAACGCTCGACGAAGGCGGCGCGGGCCTCGCTCGTGAACGGAGCGCGGGCCATATCGTCGAGGATCGCATCGAGCCGGTCGATCGCGGGGGTTACCGCAGCCTCAAGGAGGACCTCTTTGCTGGCGTAGTGATAGAGCACGCTCGATTTGGCGAGCCCCGCTTTTTCGGCGATGCGCGCGAGCGAGGTTCCTGTGTAGCCCGCGGTGGCGAACTCTGCGAGCGCTACGGCGCGGAGGTCGGCGGCACTAGACATGCGAATATCGTACCTGACCGATCGGTCAGGCTTGTGCCATGCCCCTGCGATTCACAGCGAGCATTCAGAACAAGGCGCAGCAACTGCACGCCTGCGGATGCTCACGGTAGCGTGGGGATCGAACACGATCTTTGGGAGGTCACCTTGCGCAAATTCATCTTCAGCGGGTCAGTGCTCAGCGCCCTCTTCGGCGGAGTCGGCGCCGTGCGCACATCGCTCACCGGTCCCCGCGACTGGCGACTAGCCCTCATGTGGGTGAGCTGGGCATGCGCCGTCGGCATCGCCGTTGGCACTGTGATCAAGAACAACCAGACGAAGGAGCTGGAGAACTAACCCGGCTCGCCCTAGCGCACAGCGGCGTCGGTCTCGGCAGCGGCCCGGCGCACGACCCTGCCCATGCGTCCAGTGCGCACGAACTCAACCGCCTGCTCGATTTCGGCGGCGAGAAACCGGTCGGGGCCGGGGCCATCGACAACCGTGCGAAGCTCGGCGATCACCGCAGCAGAAATCGCAGCAGGCTGCTCTGGTGAGCGCATATCGATGCCTCGCGCCGCCGTCATCACCTCGATGGCCAACACCCGGGTGAGCCCGTCAATCGAGCGCCTCAGCTTGCGCGCGGCAGACCATCCCATCGACACGTGGTCCTCCTGCATTGCCGAGCTCGGAATCGAATCGACGGATGCTGGCACGGCTAGGCGCTTGAGCTCCGAGACGATGCCCGCCTGTGTGTACTGAGCGATCATGTGCCCGGAGTCGACGCCGGGGTTGAACGCGAGAAATGCGTTGAGGCCATGGTTGCGTGCGGGGTCGAGAAACCGATCCGTTCGGCGCTCGCTCATGCTTGCGAGATCGGCTACGGCGATGGCTAAGAAGTCGAGCGCATAGCCGAGCGGGGCGCCGTGAAAGTTGCCGTTGGATTCGAGGCGGCCGTCGAGCGTAACCACGGGATTGTCGATGGCGGAGCCGAGTTCGCGCTCAGCCACGAGGCGCGTGTGGGACATCGTGTCACGCACAGCACCGTGAACCTGGGGCGCACACCTCAGCGAGTACGCATCCTGCACCCGGGTGAATCCCGTCGACTTGTGCGCTGCGATGATCGGTGAATCCGCGAGAACGGCACGCATGTTGGCGGCAGAAACCGCCTGTCCGGGGTGTGGGCGAAGCGCCTGAAGGTCTGCGGCGAAGACCCGATCGGTTCCCTGCAGTCCCTCAATGCTCATGGCCGCGGCGACATCGGCCACCGTCAGAAGGCCGTCGAGGTCGTGCAGCGCGAGGCAGAGCATCGCCAGCATTCCGTCGGTGCCATTGATGAGGGCCAGGCCCTCCTTCTCGTGAAGTTCGAGCGGTTCGATGCCCGCCGCCGCAAGAGCGCTGGAGGCCGAAACGACACTGCCCGACGAGTCAACAACATCGCCCTCCCCCATCACCGCCAGTGCGCAGTGGGCCAGGGGCGCAAGATCGCCCGAGCACCCCAGGCTGCCGTACTCGCCCACGATCGGGGTGATGGCGGCATTGAGAAGCGCGGCATACCGCTGGGCGACGATGGGGCGCACGCCTGTTCTGCCCGTCGCAAGGGTGGCGAGCCTCAACGCCATGGTGCCCCTCACGACCTCGATCTCGACGGCGGGGCCGCTCGAGGCAGCATGGCTGCGCACGAGCGAGCGCTGCAACTGCACACGAAGCTCGGGGCTGATGTAGGTGGTAGCGAGGGCACCGAACCCGGTGGACACCCCGTAGTGCGCAGTCGTATCGTCGGCCAGGGAATCGATGATGTGGCGGGTAGCACTCATGCCGTCAAGCGCCTCGTCCGTGATGCGCACGCGCGCGCCGTCGCGGGCGATAGCTACGACCTGCGCTGCCGCAAGCCCGCCATCCCCCATGTCGACGATCTCGTGGGCGGCCCGCGCGGAGCCCTCTCCTGCGCCCGATACGGCGCCCAGCGTGGTGGTCATGGCGTCATTCTCTCTCTCGATGACGAGAATCGGGCGGTGCCCGGCCTAGACAGCAGCCGAAGCCTGCTCGGGCAGCAGCGACCGCACCTCGCGCATGATGTCGAGAAACTCCGGTGCCAGCGCATCTCTGGGATAGGCCAACGGCACGGCAACTTCGGCCGGCGCTCCACTCGTTCCGTGGCTCAGCGCGATCACGCGATCCCCCAGAAACACGGCCTCTTCCAGGCTGTGGGTGATGAAGAGCACGGTGCTCTTGGTCTCCTTGCGAATGCGCGTGAGCTCGGTGTGCATGATGCCTCGCTGGATCGCGTCCAGCGCACCGAACGGCTCGTCCATGAGCAGAATCGCCGGTTCGAGGGCGAGCGCCCTGGCGATAGACACCCGCTGTTGCATGCCGCCCGAAAGCCGGTATACCTCGCGGTCGGCGGCATGACCAAGCCCGACGATGTCGAGGTAGTGGCGGGCCTTCTGCAGCCGCTCTTTTTTCTTCATGCCCTTGATGCGCAGGCCGATGGCCACATTCTGCACGGTCGTGAGCCACGGCAGCAGCGCGTAGTCCTGAAACACAACGGCCCGCTCGGGGCCGGGGCCCGTCACCGCCGAACCGGCAACGGTGAGTGAACCGGCGGTGGGCTTGTCGAACCCAGCAAGGAGGTTGAGCAGAGTCGATTTGCCGCAGCCCGATGGGCCGATAATCACGACGCATTCGCCGCGCTCGACCGTGAGATCAAGGCCCTTGAGAACCGCATTCTCCGTTCCATCCTTCGCGGTGAAGGTTCGAACGAGACCTGCGCAGCTGACGATTGTTTCAGGCATCCTGGATGCTCGTCTCTCTGTGCCAGGTGAGGGCACTGTTCTGAATGATCACAACGAGGCGGTCCGAGAGAAACCCGAGCAGGCCCAGCGTGATCATGGCCGAGATGATCACGTCGTAACGCCCCATGGAATACGCGTCCATGAGCGTGTAGCCGATGCCGGCTCGCACCGACAGCATCTCAGCGACGACCACGAGCACCCAGGAGAGCCCCACGCTTAGGCGGATGCCGATGAACATGCTGGGGAGCGACGCCGGCACGACAAAGTGGCGCAGCAGCTGAAACGTAGAGGAGCCCAGCATGCGGCCCACCCGGGTGAGCGAGCCGGTCACCCCACGCACGCCCTCCATTGTGTTGAGAAAGATCGGAAAGAAGGCGCCGAGGGCGATGAGAAACACCGCACCCTGAAACCCGAAACCGAAGAACACCAGGGTGAGTGGCACCCACGCCGTGCTGGGGATGGGCCGAAGCATCTGAACGAACGGATCGATGATTTCGCCAAACGGCCTGAAGAAGCCGGCAAGCACTCCCAGCACGACACCCAGCACGAGGGCCACGGAGAAGCCGATGAGCACTCGGCCACCGCTGGCCGCAACGGCCTCGATCCAGGTTCCGTCGTAGGGGCCGCCGCCGGTTCCGAAGATCCAGGTGCCGAAGGTTTCGACAACCTTCCACGGGGAGGGCAGAGAGGTGCGCGGGATGAGTTCGAAGACGCTGCTGAGCGACCATGCGGCGATCAGCGCTATGGGGAGGATGGCTCCGAGGAGCAATCGTCTCGCCAAACCAGATTTCATGTCACGTTCCTGTCATCTGCCCTCGGGGAGGGCGGGGGCCCCAAACGAGCGGGACCGAGAAGTAGTTAGCCTCGCGCCGCGTCGACGAACTCGGTGGTGACGTAGTCGTCGAGCTCGTCGCTGAGATCACGCTCAAGGTGTCCGAGCTTGAAGAACAGCTGGGCGAACACCTTGGTCTCTTCAACGCCGAGGTCGAGCTCGTACCGGTTGTTGGAGAGCGCCATCTCGGCGGTCTCGCGATCGATCCCCATCAGTTCCATACCGACCGAAATGTTCAATTCATCGTCGGAGGCGAGGGCATCGGATGACGCCACGATCGTGTCGACGAACGCCTGAACTGCCTCAGGGTTCTCGGATGCCCACGTGCGGTTGGCCACAAAGATCGTGTTGATGTCCCCAGCCTCGGTGTCATAAGGCTTGGCGAAGAGGTCGGCGTAGCCCCCTACCTGCATGAGAGTCGCGAACGTCTCCATCGTGAAGGCGCCGTCGAACTCGCCCAGGCGAACCCCCTCGCCGTGCTGCGAAAAGTCGGTCACGTTCACAAGCTCGATCGACTTCTCGACGTCGATGCCGTGGTGTTCAAGGGTTGCGATGGCGAGGGCCTCATTGATCGAACCGCGCGATGCGGCGATCGTGAGCTTGCGCTCGGAGAGTACGTCCTTGAGCGCATCCCAGTCGCCGGGCTCGATGCCGAGTTCCTTGCTCAGCATGATGCCCGAGTTGCCGCGCGTATTGCCCGAGATCTGAATCAGATCCTGGCCGGCCTCGACCGCGCGGAGCAGGTGAACGGGGGTCAGCATCCCGATATTGATCTGGTTGCTATTGAGGGCGGTCTGCACGTCAACAGCGGTCTTGAACAGCTCTGACTGCAGCTCGATGGGCTGATCCTCCGCGACCGTCTCGGCATAGTACGCGGCCAGGTCTGCTGTCGACTTAAGCCAGCCGAAAACGACCGTGGGGTTGGCAGACTCGTCCGCCTTCGGGGCGGCATCCGAGGTGCTGCAGGCTACGAGCGAGAGGGCCATGGCTGTTCCGGCGACGACCGCAGCGGCGCGCGTGAGCAGTGATTTTCTCAAGGGGGGTACTCCAATGGGTGAAGGCCAGGGGCCAGGGGTGGTTCGTTCGAGCCGACGGTTGGGGCGTCAGGATGCCGTGGGCCGGTAGATGATGACCTTCATGGGCGAAGGGTTGTGGTTGTTCGTGACCGCACGCTCAGAAGGGCAGGCTGAGGCGCTCACGATCATGCGTCGCTCGGCGATGAGCTCGAAGATGTCGCCTGGCTTGCTCGGCGAGGGATAAAGGCGGGTCGTGCCGTCCTCGTCGTGAGTGAGCCAGAGAAACGCTGTGAAGCAGCCCTCTTCGAGGTCGTCCGGAGTCATCCCGTAGTCGGCCATCGAGGCGACCAGGTTTTGCTTGCAGTTGGGGCTGCCCTCGACGCCGTAGCGGAGTTCGTTGACCGCATCGCTGCAGTAGCCACCGTCGGCCGCCGCCATCTTTGCGGTGTCGATGCCCACCGTGGCGAGCTTCTGCCCCTGCTTGGCATAGATCGTCACGCCCGTCGTGAGCGCGTTGGTGCCCCCCGCAAGAATCGTGTTGCTCATCGAGGCGACGTTTTTGATGTTGTCGGCGTCATAGAGCATGACGTCCATGACCTGTTGGCCGCAGATGTTGACGATGCGGACCACATCGCCCTTCTCCACGACACGAGCCCTGAGAAATCCGCGAGCGGGCACGAACACGTCGTGGATGATCTCGCCGGGAATGTCATCGCTGCCGAAGCTACGAATCTCCTCCTCCCAGGCGATCTGCTCGCCGGGCGCCCAGTAGGTCTTCAGATCGGATTTCACTCGTGGCTCCTCGTGGTGTTGCTCGTACATCAATTCAAGAGTGCCCAGCATTTCTTCTGCGTTACGGCAGCACCCGCTGCACCGAATCGTGTCTGGGATACCGGACACGGCTGGCAGAATGAGGGCTATGGCAGCATCCAAATCTCCCGCAGCGACCGCGACGCTCGAGATTCTCAAGCTGCTCTCGCGCATGCAGCGGCCGGTGAGCACGTCACTCATCATCGAGGAACTGGGGCTGCCGCGATCCACCGCCTACCAACTGCTCAGAATCCTCGTCGACGAGGGTTTTCTCGTTCACCTCGAAGAGACTCACCGCTACGCCCTCGGCCTCGCGTCGTTCGAGGTCGGTGCCGCCTTCTCCTACCAGCAACCCTTGACCCGCATCGGCGAGCGGGCCGTGAGCGCCCTCGTTGCCCGTCAGGGGCACAGCGGGCACCTCTGCGTGATGCACGGCCGAGATGTGCTCTACCTCGTCGAGTGCCGGGCGCCCAGCACCACCCCTCTCGTCACCGACGTCGGCGTGCGGCTCCCCTCCCACCTCACGGCAAGTGGCCGGTCGATGCTCGCCGCAATGCCGCCGAGCCAGGTGCGCGCCATTTACCCCGATCGCCGGGACTTCGCGACCCGCAACGGCACGGGCCCCAACGGGCCTGCCGCCCTCAAGCGCGTTCTCGACCGCACGCGCACTCTGGGCTTCGGCTTCGTGGACGACGATGTGAGCCCCGGCATGTCATCCGTCGCCGTGGCCATCCGCGATACCAACGGTCACCCCATCGGCAGTGTGGCCCTCACGTTCGCCACGACCGTCGTCGATCACCCCGGCGACTGTGACGCGAGAATCGGGCTTGACCGCAGAAAAGCGCTGGCTGCGACGGTCAGCGAATGCGCCCTTGAGATCGAACAGCGCCTCCTGGGCCGCCACCAGGCGTAACGCATGCTCACCCGCTGCGATCATGGAAGCATGACCCAGCGCGCAACCACCGGACTGCTTCTCGGCCCCCTCGGTTTCGGAGCGATGTCGCTCTCCTCCGCCTATGGCCCCATCTCGGAGGACGAGACCCAACCGCTTTTGGCCGCCGTTCTCGACGCGGGCATCACTCATCTCGACACCGCCAACCTCTACGGCAATGGCGCGAGCGAGCGAGCCATCGGGCGATTCCTCAGGGGTCGCGACCGCGAATCGGTGACCATCGCATCCAAGGTGGGAATCACGGCGGGCGACGGATTCGGCACTCGCGGAATCCGGGGAGACCGCGCGTACATCCATGAGCAGATCGACCTCACGCTCTCTCGCCTCGGCACCGACTACGTTGACCTCTACTACCAACACCGCATCGACCCGGACATCCCCATCGAAGAGACCGTCGGCGCCCTCGCCGAGCTTGTCGAGGCGGGCAAGATCCGCGCTATCGGGCTCTCGGAGGCCACAGCGGACGAGCTGCGCAGGGCCAGCGCCGTTCACCCCATCGCCGCGGTGCAGTCGGAGTGGAGCATCGTCAGCCGGGATATCGAGACCTACGTCGTTCCCGCTGCGGTCGAGCTCGGCATCACCGTCGTGCCCTACTCGCCTCTCTCGCGGGCTCTGCTCACCGACGAGTTCGACCGGGAGGCGGCGAGCGCTGACCTTCGCTCCTCGTTCCCTCGGTTCTTTCCCGAAAATCTCGACGCCAATCTTGCCCTCGCCAGCGAGGTCACCGCCATCGCGCGCGCCCATGGTGTGAGCACACAGGAGGTCGCCATTGCGTGGCTGTTCGCCAAGGGGCGGGATGCTGGGGCAGCCGTCTCTGTCATTCCCGGAACGCGCAGCATCCGTCATCTGCACAGCAATGTGCGGGCACTCGCTCTCGATCTGAGTTCCACCGACGTGGCGGCACTCGACACCATCGCCTCCCGAGTGCAGGGCCCCCGCAGCGCGCGAGCCTCCTGGGTTTCCGGCGGCCGGGAGGGGCTCATCTAATTAGCCTGGATGGGGCTTCAGCCGACATCAGAGACAATGTCATCTGACGAAACAGATTTTGACGCCGGTCGAATTCAGGCGCAAAGTCGAATCTGCACGGGCCGCACCAGGCCACAGGTGCACACCAGAACGAGAACCGGAGCACCACCCCATGAGCAATAGCCCAGTCGCACGCATAACCGACGCCGGCAACGCCCCCGATGGCGCCGCCGAGCACGAACTGCGCGATGGCCTCAGCGCCGACGACTTTAAGGCGGCGTTCCGAAACCACCCCGCAGGCGTCGCCGTCATCACCGCGGATGCTGGCACCGGCCCGGTAGGCCTCACCGCGACATCCGTCTTCTCTGTGAGCACCGAACCGCCGCTGCTCGTGTTCTCCGTTTCGGCCATGTCGTCCAGCGCAGCGGCAATTCTCGCCTCAGACACCGTGGTCGTTCATCTGCTGGGGGCGGAGCAGCTCGACCTGGCCACGCTGTGCGCCACGAGCGGCATCGATCGGTTCGCCGACACCACCATCTGGGATCGCCTCATCACGGGCGAACCCTACTTTCCAGCAGCGGACGGCTGGATTCGCGGGCGCATCGTCGAGCGGATGTCCGCCGGCAACTCCACCGTCATCGCCGTCCATGCGCTGCAGTCGAGCAGTGTCGAGTCGGCCTCGGCCCCGCTCGTTTATCACAACCGCACGTGGCACGCCCTCGGCGAGCAGTCCGCGATTTAACTCTCGCTAGACCGCGCGGCGTCGTCGGCGGGAGATCAGCGCGAAGGTCAGCGCGAGTGTGCCCAGCGCTGTGAGATTTGCCGCTAAGGCAACGACGGCCGCCGAATCCGCTCCCGTCGCGGGAAGTGCTGCCTGCCCCGAGACAGAGATATCCATCCTGAGCGTGCGCATCAAGCCGTCCGTGCCCGTGCCGACCGCGACGAGACTGTGGGTTCCGCTGAAGTGTGCCGGAATCTGAAACGACGCCACTGCGACTCCTTGGGCATTCGCCACGACAGGAGCGACTCCGAGCGGGGTCGAAAACATGCCGAAGGCGACGCTTGACCCCGGCATAAAGCCTGCGCCCAGCAACAGCATTGCCTGGCTCGGCGCCACGACGACCGGTTGAGATTGCACAGCGTTCGCGGGGGGAACGGTGGCCGGCAGGGCGGGGGGCACCGCCGCGAGCAGCGCCTCGGCCTCCCGCTTTCTCTGCTGCGAGAGCGATTCAGCCTGCTCTGCCTCCAGCGTTCGGCGTGCGGCGGTCTCTGCTGCAGCGGTTGAGGCAGCCTGAGCCAAGCCGACGAGCCCCTCGCTCGCGAGCACTGCGGAGCGTGCTCGCTCTGCCGCCTCTGCCGCCATCACTGCTTCCTCTGCCAGCGCATCTGCAACATTCCTGAGGCGAACCTCGTCGTCGGTTCCGACGGCATTCTCGGCTGCGGCCGCAGCATCAGACGCGGCACGGCCTGCCTCCTCCGCCGCCTGATTAGCAGTCTCCGCCGCACGGGTTGCGATGATGAGCACGTTTTCTTGGCCCAGCGCCTCGGCGGCGAGCGTATCTGCAGCGGCCCGTGCGGCATGGGCTGCGGTCTGCGCCGTCGCAGCGGCTGCAGCAGCGTGTTCTGCCAGTAGCGAGGCGGCAGCACCCGGCTGCGCTGCTTCGGTCGCTGCGGCCTGTGCTGGTTGCGAGAGAAACGTCGGCGGCGGGCTAAAGATGAGCCCGGGGTTGCCCGGCAGGAGAACCGGCGGGCGAACCGTTGTTGGCACGAATCCGAACTGACCGGCGCTAAACCCGACCTGACCCGACCCATTGGTCACATGGATCATGCCGTCGACGACCTGCACGTAGAGGCCAGGAGCGAGGGAACCCGCCGGCATGGCTGAGCTAGGCGGAGAGCTGGCCGCCGCCGCGCCGCCGCTCAGCGCTGAACCGGCGAGCGTGGCGACGAGCGCAGCCACCCCGATGCGTGCCGCAATTGACGTGCTTTTCATCAGCTTGCCCCCCAGAATCCGTCGGGCATAGCACCACGACAGAGCTGCAGAATATCGGTTTTGCGGCTAATCTCCCAGGGATTGCGACCCCCAGTTCGACGGTCAGCCTGCGCTTCGCGGGCCTGATTTCACGCTACGGTCGATCTTCGTGCACCACTCCCGCAAGCTCCGAAACACCCGCTCCCGAGCTCCCTGGCTGATTGCCCCGCTCGTACTTCTCGCCCTCGTCGTCGGGGCCACGGCATCCGGTCAAGACTTGTGGGCCGACACCGATGCCCCGGTGGGCGCCAGCCCAGCTACGCAACCGACACCCGCACCTCCGGCCCCGGGCGCACCTGCACCGAGCGCCCCTGCACAGAACGCCCCTGCGCAGAACGCCCCTGCGGGAACCGCCCTGGCGCTGCTCGAGACGATTCCGGTGAAGGGCCGCGCCGCTAAAACCGGTTATGACCGCGATTCCCAGTTCGGCCAGGCCTGGGCCGACGTCGACCGCAATGGATGTGACACTCGCAACGACATCCTCAATCGCGACCTTGCCGACACCACAAAATCGGGCGCATGCCGGGTGCTAACAGGGGTTCTCGCCGACCCTTACACCGCCACAACGATCAGCTTCACGCGAGGGGCCGCGACCTCGTCCGCTGTGCAGATCGACCACGTCGTAGCCCTGATGGATGCGTGGCAAAAGGGGGCGCAGCAGCTTACGCAAGAGCAGCGCGTAGCCCTGGCCAACGACCCCATCAACCTCATCGCCGTCGACGGCCCCACCAACTCGCGAAAAGGCGCCAGTGACGCGGCTTCCTGGTTGCCGCCCAACAAGACCTTCCGCTGCGAATACGTTGCCCGCCAGGTGTCGATCAAGGCTGCGTACGGGCTGTGGATGACCTCTGCGGAGAAGACCCAGATCGCTTCCGTTCTGTCGACGTGTCCCGAGCAGCCTGCGTTCAGCTCCGACCTGGCGGCCCAGCGCGCCGCTGGCTAGGGCCGCAGCAGGCTCAGCGCCCACTGCAGGCTAGGGCCCCAGCAGGCTCAGCGCGCTCAGCGACTGCCGAACGCGTCGACTGCCTGTACCACCGAGGCAACTCCGCCGCTCCAGGGTGTGCCGTGACCCGGCAGAACCCAGGTCGCCTCCACCCCTGTGAGCCCGTGCAGCGACTCAATCGCCCGCTCGGGCTCGTCTGTGAACGGCGCGGGCTGCGGGCCCCGCTCCCCCGTGAGCACGTGTCGGGTCGTGAGCGCATCACCCACGAACAGCGCATCCGCCTCGGGGACATGGATGGCGATGCTTCTGGGCGAGTGGCCGGGCAGCCCGATCACCCTCGGCGACCCCGGCAGGTCCAACACCTGACCGCCGGAAATCTCAACAACCTTCGTCAGGTAGCGTGTGCGAAGCCCTCCTTTGCGGGCTGCGTAGGCGACAAAGCGGGCAACAGCGCCCACCTTCATGCCACCCCAGGCCGCCTCGGGCTTTGCCTCGCCGCGGGCGCGCGCAGCATCCGCTGAATGGACGTAGACCGGCACCCCCGTTTCCCGACGCAGCCGCTCGGCAAACCCGATGTGGTCGGTGTCGCCGTGCGTGACCACGAGTCCGCGCACATCTTCCAGGGTGAGGCCGAGGCTTCTCAACTCTGCGATCAAGTCTCGCCAGTGCCCGCTCAGGCCGGCGTCGATCAGTGTCACACCCTGCGGAGTCACCACGAGGTACGCGGCGACTATCTCGTTGCCGATGCGGTGCACCGTTTGGTTGATCTTCATCTCAGTCTCCTTCGCCCTTGCCTGATAGCTAGGGTACATAGCTATCATAGCTAGAGTCAATAGCTATGCTGGGGTTGCGAGCGAAAGGAACCCGATGCCCACACCCGACCGCACTTCCCTCCCGCAGATCGTGGCGCAGGCCCGCGACATCCTCGAGGCCGACGGCCTGCCGGGCCTCACCATGCAGGCCGTCGCCGATCGCGTCGGCGTGCGCGCGCCGTCCCTCTACAAACGCGTCGCATCCCGCGACAGCCTCATCCGCCTCGTTGTCGAGCAGACGGCCAAAGAACTCGGCGTCGCCCTCACCGCGGCAAAACCAAGCGCCGATGCGGATGCCCGGGTCGAGTTCCACGACATGCTGCAGGCCTTCCGGGCATTCGCACTCGCCCACCCCGCCGCCTACCAATTGACGTTCGCCCCGCACGGCGAAGCGTCCGCACCAGACCCGCAGGTCCTTGCCGATGCCAGCGCGCCCGTCTTAGCAATCGCAACCCGGCTCGCAGGGCGCGACCAAGCCCTGCCCGCAGCCCGCACGATCACGGCCTGGGCCCATGGATTTGTGACGATGGAACTTACGGGAGCGTTCCGACTCGGCGGCAATGTCGACCAAGCGTGGGAGTTCGGGGTCGCGCACCTCACCGAGGCGCTATCGGGCGATTAACTAGAAAAGGCCCCCGTCTAACTAGAAAAGACCCCGTCTAACTAGAAAAGACCCCGTCCGAAGACGGGGCCTTTCTGGTGTGGTGCACCCCCCCGGACTTGAACCGGGAACCCACTGATTAAGAGTCAGTTGCTCTGCCAATTGAGCTAGAGGTGCTGGCCGTTCTGGAAGTGTCTTCCCGAACCGATGAACAACATTACCATGAGTCTGAGGGTGCTTTGAACGCATCCCGCCCCACCCCATCCCACCCCAGAGTTCTTGGAGCACCATGCCTGAAACCACCCTCGCCGTCGGCGATGCGGCCCCCGATTTCACTCTCGAAGATCATGCAGGCAAGCAGGTTTCTCTCGCCGACTACCGCGGCCGCAAGGTGATCGTCTACTTCTACCCGGCGGCCAGCACCCCCGGCTGCACCCTTCAGGCCTGCGACTTTCGCGACAGCCTGGGCTCGCTAGCATCCGCCGGATATGCGGTGATCGGCATATCGAAGGATGCTCCGGCCAAGTTGGCCAAATTCAGCGAGACCGAGTCGCTGACCTTCCCGCTGCTGAGCGACCCCGAGCTCACGGCGCACCAGGCGTATGGCGCGTGGGGCGAGAAGAATAACT
Organism: Salinibacterium hongtaonis; assembly: GCF_003065485.1. Lineage (GTDB taxonomy): Bacteria > Actinomycetota > Actinomycetes > Actinomycetales > Microbacteriaceae > Homoserinimonas > Homoserinimonas hongtaonis. Next base: position 638,280 of record NZ_CP026951.1, on the reverse strand, counting down.
ACGGCAAGAAGATCATGGGAACCAAGCGGTCGACGTTCATCATCGACGAAGAAGGGCGCATCGAGCACGCGCTGTACAACGTCAAAGCAACGGGCCATGTTGCTCGCCTGCGCAAGATGCTGGGGCTGCCGGACGCAGCCTAGGGTCACACCCGAATGCTACTGCTCTTCGTCGTCGTCTTCGAGCCTGGCCATCGCCCGAATCACCGGGCGGCTAAACACGAGCACGATGGCGATCACGGCGGGCGCGAGAAGCGCCCAGGCTAGGTCAGGCCGGGCGAACTCCCCCTGAAAGAAGCCGACGGCCACGGCAATCTGCAGAACCTGCCACACCACGGTTCCCGAGCGCACCCACGGGCGCGCTCGCATCGCATTGATGGCAAGAACAGCGAGCCACACGGCTGCTATGACAGCGAGCACCAGAATGGCGACGGCCGACGCATATGACGTCGGCACTTCTGCGACGAGTTCGTACATCAAGAAGAGCGATACGCCGGCGAGCAGCGCGAACTCGATCCACAAAGCGACGACGAGCAGGATGAGCTGCTTGGGGAGCCCAAAAGCGGGCCGATTCTGTACCCCGTTTGGGTGGTTCACATTATTCACAGCTAGATCCAATTCAAAAACCGTTGATTTGCTACAACTGATATGAGAGTCTATTGGAGGTTGATTTAGCCCTCACAGAGCCGTGAGCAGATCCCTCCAGAAAAACCCTTCACTTACCTATTCAGGTTTTCTGCACCCCCTGCGCGAGCTCTGTTCTCGCGCGCCCACCTAAGGAGCTATACCAAATGGATTGGCGCGATAACGCCGCATGTCTCACGGCTGACCCGGAGCTGTTCTTCCCCGTGGGGAACACTGGCCCCGCAGTGGACCAGATCGAGAAGGCCAAGTCTGTCTGCGGCCGCTGCAGTGTGACCGAGATGTGCCTTCAGTATGCACTTGACACCAACCAGGATTCCGGCGTGTGGGGTGGCCTCAGCGAAGACGAGCGCCGCGCCCTCAAGCGCCGCGCCGCGCGCGCTCGGCGGGCCTCATAGAGGAACGCTCAGCGCTGTAGCGCTCCTAGAACCAGCAAATGCCCGGCGGTTCTCCTTGCGGAGAACTGCCGGGCATTTTTGCATCTGCTGCAGCGCCGAAAGCGAAAGGCTGAAGCGCCTTAAGCGACCGTGCGGTCGGCTGCTGCCTTAGTCCCGGTCGATCCAGGTCAGCGGGATCTCGATGGTCACCTCGGTGCCGCTGCCGGTCACGGTGTGCCAGTCGATCGTTCCGCTCAGCTCGCCCTGAATCAGGGTGCGCACGATTTGGGTGCCCAGCCCTGCCCCGACGCGCCCCTCTGGCAGCCCGCCACCGTTGTCGCGCACCTCGACCTTGAGCTGGTCGTCGGTTCGCTCGACGACGATGTCCACGGTTCCCTCCCTGTCCGCGAGCCCGTGTTCGACGGCGTTCGTGACGAGCTCGGTCAACGCCAGCGCGAGCGGTGTCGCATAGGCGCTCGGCAGGGCGCCAAAGCTGCCCGTGAACCGCGTGTGGGCCTTCGTGCCATGGGTGGACGCGACCTCGGCGATCAGCCGGAGCACGCGCTCGAACACCACATCGAAGTTGACGCTCTGTGCGAGGCCCTCGCTGAGGGTATCGTGCACGACGGCGATTGCCTCGACGCGGCGCATGGCCTGGCTCAGCGACTCTCGGGCCTCTTCGCTGTGCGACCGGCGGGCCTGGATGCGCAGCAACGACGCCACCGTCTGCAGGTTGTTCTTCACACGGTGGTGAATCTCGCGGATGGTCGCATCCTTGGTGATGAGCTCGCGTTCCTGATGCCGCAGCTCGGTCACATCGCGGCACAAAACGATCGCGCCGACGCGCTCGCCCCGTTCGCGAATGGGGATCGCCCGCAGCGTCACGGTCACGCCGCGCGCCTCAATGTCGGTGCGCCACGGCGCCCGTCCGGTGACGACCAGCGGCAGTGACTCGTCGACGATGAGCTTGCCCGAGAGCAACTGCGTGGTCACCTCGGCGAGGGATTCTCCCTCGAGTTCGCCCGAGAATCCCATGCGGTTGAACGCCGAAAGGCCGTTGGGGCTCGCAAACGTGACGATGCCGTCGACGTCGAGTCGCACCAGGCCGTCGGATGCCCGGGGCGCGCCACGACGCGGGCCAGACGGCGCAGACAGGTCGGGAAAGTCGCCGACGGCGATCATGCGAAACAGCTCGTTTGCGCACTCGTTGAAGGTGAGCTCCTGGCGGCTGGGGGTGCGCGCCTCGCTCAAGTTGGTGTGCTTGGTGATCACGGCAATCGGATGCTCCGTGACCTCGGATCCGGTCGTCGTCAGCCGGCGGAACACCGGGACCGCACGCACCCGGGTCGGGGTCTCCTCGTACCAGTCGGGCGCAGAGGAGTCCACGATCTGGCCGCTGTCAAAAGCATCCGTGACCTGCTTCTTCCACTCCGGCTTGATCGGCTGACCAACGAAGTCGCGGTAGAAGAGCGTTGCCGAGCTTGAGGGGCGGGCGTGCGATACCGCGACGAAGCTGTCATCGGCGGAGGGCACCCACAGCACGATGTCGGCGAAGGCGAGGTCTGCGAGCAGCTGCCAATCCCCGATCAGCAGGTGGAGCCACTCGATGTCCGCTTCGCTGAAGCGGCCTTGGGCACTGACTAGATCGGAGAGCGTCGACACCTCTCTAGGGTAGCCTCCGGATGCCCTCCAGCCCTCTCGTATGTGCTCCGGCACAGGCGCGCCGCCCGTGACACTGCACTAGCGATACGCCATGATGACGGCATGTCTCCCTCTCGTGATCGGCCCGATCGCACGCTTGTTGTGATTCTCGGCATCGTCGGTCTGCTCGTCATGCTCGCATTTGTCGCGGTTTTTACGCGAGGCGAACCAGCCGAGTTCGAAGCGGACACGCCAGAAGGCGTTGTACAGGCCTACACGCAGGCGTACGTCTCCGGCGACTATGAGAAGGCCCGCACCTTTGTCGTCGACGCAGCATGCGCCGGCGACTATTACGCGGAACCTAACCAGGATGTCAGCGTCACCCTCGTGTCGACCGACGAGTTCCCCTCGTCCGCGGCCGTGCGTGTGACCATCACGACGACGTATTCGACCAACCCGTTCGGGCCATCCAGCGTCGCATCGGACGAGGTCTTTCACCTCACCAAGCGGGGCGGCAACTGGATCATAGACACGGCACCGTGGCAGTTCGACGTCTGCGGGATTCAGTGATGTCGATGCAAGGGAAGCAGACCACCGTGACCGCGGAATTCGCGCCGGCACCGGGCGGCGTGCACACGCTTCGCCGCGTGATCGCCTACTCGCTTCTCGCACTCTTCGTCAGCCTCGCCGCTGTCGGCGTGAGCGGGCTCATCGACGAACTTATCCCCGCTCAGGTTTTCGGCGACAGGGAGATCGCACGCTCGAACACCACCCTGGCGCAGCCGCTGGCATTCACCTTGATCGCTGGCCCGTTCGGGGCACTCGTCTTTTGGCTCGTTCGCCGCTGGCTCACCAGCTTCAATGACCGCTCGTCTGTGCTGTGGCCCGTCTATCTCATCGGCATGCATACGGCATCGCTCATGGTTGCCGCGTTCGCGCTCTTGGGCGTTGCCGCCTCTGCGGTTCGAGGTGACGGCCACTTGGCACAGCTTTCGACCGGCGTTGTCTGGCTTTGCGTCTGGTACTGGCATCGTTGGCTGCTGCGCTCAGCATCCACCTCACCGTTCTTGCTGCCCGATGTCACGACCGTCATTGCCGCCCTGTTCGGGCTCGCGATCGCCGTCTCGAGTGGAATCGAAGGCCTCACCGCCCTGATCGACGCTGCAATCGTCGGGCCGCCGGTCACGATCGTCGGCGAAACCGTGTGGGTTTCGCAACTGTCGTCGTCTGCCGTGTGGTGCGCTGGCGGCGGCGTGCTCTGGTGGCTCCACTGGTTTGCCGACGGCGTGCGCTTGTCGACCAGGGGCTTCGCCCGGTTCGCCCTCGTCGTCGTCGCGGGCTTTGCCTCCGTCGCTATAGCCCTCGGCGGCCTCACCACCGCGCTCTATGTGGGGCTAGCTACGCTCGCCACGAACTCCGATGTTCTGGACGAACTTGCCAGAGCCATCGCAAACCTGGCCGCCGGTGCCGCACTGTGGGCTTACTACCGCACCGTCGTTCGCGGGGCTTCGGATGGCGTGCGTGAGGCGGTGCGCATCGTTTCGTCGGGGGTCTCCCTCGTCTTTGCGGCGTCGGGACTCGGCGTTGTCGTCAACGCTCTTCTCTCGTCGTTTACGGAGCCGCTTGTCTCCTCTGGCCCGCCCCGGCTCCTCTTTGGCGGGCTTTCCGCGCTTGTCGTAGGCGGGGTCGCCTGGTGGGCGTTCTGGCGCCCCCGTGGCATCGGCGCAACCGATCACGATTCACCGGTTCCGGATGCCGCCACCAGCGCCGGGGGACGCCGGATCTATCTCGTGGTCGTCTTCGGTGTCAGCACTCTCATCGCCGTGATAACCCTGCTGGTCATCGCCTATGAGGTCTTCACCTTCCTGCTCTCGTCGTTTTCGACGGGGAGCCTCATCGACAACATCCGGGCGCCTCTCGGCCTGCTCACCGCGACCCTCCTCGTTGCTGCCTATCACTTTGCGCTGTGGCGTTCCGATCGCGCCGCAACGGTGGCCGCCGGTCCCGAGGCGAGCTCAGGCGTCGCCCGCATCTCCCTTGTCGCGTCCGACCCTCGAGGTGAACTGCGTGCCGAACTCGCACGGGCGACCGGGGCATCCGTCACCCTCCTCCGCACTGCCGAACCGACAGAGCCGACGGATGCCACGATGGTGGCCGCCGCGATAGCTGCCGTTTCTGCCCAGCACGTGCTCGTGGTGGCTCGCGGCGCGCAGGTCGAGGTCATCCCCCTCGCGGAGTGAGCGCAGCGTCGCGGCGCTGGCGTGGCCGACGCCTGCGCCCACCCTGTCGCTGATCACCGCCGGGAGCGAGAAGTCGCTCCCTCACGAGTGCGCCGATGGCAGCCCTGGCGGGCGAACGAGCAGAGCTGTCAAGCAGGGTGGCGCCTCTGAGCAGAGCGGCGTCGAACGCCGCAGGGTCGTTCGGCACAAACACTGCATCGGTCACCCCGCCGAATCTCTCGAGTGACTGAGCAACCTGCACCGACGGGGCCGCCCCGATCACGCTCGCCCGCAGGCGGTTCATAACGACCGTGATTCTGTCGGTCACGATCGTGTCGATCAGGTCGACGTGCGCCCGCAGGAACCGTGATAGCCCAACGGGGTCTGCCGAGCCCACTGCAACGATGTGGTCGGCGCTTCTGAGCGCCTGCAGGGTGGCGGCATTGCGCCGAGGCGCGAAAACGTCGCTGCTGATCTCTTCGTCGTTCTCGAGGTTGAAGCCCGTGTCAACGACCGTGTAGTCCACCCACTCTCGGCACTGCTCGAGCGCCGTTCGCACGCGATCGGCCGATAGCTCGGGCCACCGGCTGGGGCGCCCGATCCCCGTGAGAACCCAAAAGCTCCCCTGAGGGGATGAGTAACGCTGGCCGATGCGTTCGAGCTCGGCATTGGTGAGGGCATCCGCCCCCGCAAGGCGGCACGCTGCGGCAAAGCCGGGCGCCTCATCGAGCAGCCCGAGGGTCGGCGCGATGGATCCGCTATAGGTGTCGACGTCGGCGAGCGCCACTGTTGTGCCCGCCGACGCGAGTTCCGCAGCGATCGTGATGGCGAGGCTTGTGCGCCCGGGCGAGCCAGCGGGGCCCCACACCGCGATGACGATTCCTCTGCCGGCGCGGGGCGCGGCAACCCCAGGGGCAGGCGCAGGCGTTGCCAGCAGCATCCCTTCGATCTGTGACCACTCCGCCCTGTCAACAACCTCATGGAGCCCCACTGTGAGGGCGTTACGTCGGTCACTATCGGTGTCGACGATGGCCACGAGCCGCACTCCCTCTCGGTCGGCCTCCGCCAACAGCTGCGGGGTGAGATAGCGCTCGGCGGCAGAGGTGACGGCAACATCAGGCCGTGTGGCGCCCAGCAACGACGCCAGTTCCCCGGCACTGCCACACCGCGCGACCACGTCATGGCCGTTGGCCTGCGCCTCGGCCACGAGCGAGTCTTCATAGGCGATGGGCACTGCGAAAGCGATGCGGGCCATCGTCAACCCTTTATCGGCTGGGTCGTGGGGATCAGCGCGAGCGACGCGCCCGCCGCCTTCGATTCGAGGATGCGCGCGATGCGATCGCGTGAGACCAGCACCTCCACACTCTGAGTCTGAGACCCCGCGATCATCCCATCGGCCTCGCTCACACGCACGACCGTGACACCGGAGGCAACAACGGTCGGAGATACAGATTCACCGTCCCGGTCTCCCTCGGCCGCCCAGAGGTCAACCACCGAGCCCTCTCGCACTGAGCGTGGCAGCACTCCCGCGACAGAGACGACGATCGCGGCCGAGGATGAGCCCTCAAGCGAGCCGACGGCCGATAACGGCACTAACTCCCCTTTGCCCACTGTGCGCGCCACGACCACGCCGTCGTCAATGTCTCCTGGTCGGAGGTAGTGACCCGCCGACTCCCCCAGCCGCACCCTCGTCTCCACCAGATCGCCGAGCGAGACTATGTCGCCTGCAGAAAGGGTGCGATCCGATGAATAGACCGTCACGGAGTTGTCGGACGACCCCACAATGAGCATGACGCCCGCGATCGACGCACCGATCAGCACAACGCCGACGGCGAGGCGCACGTCGAACCAGCGGGAGCGCGGCGCCCGACCTCGGTCGTGTGCTGCGAGTGTGCTCATGATTCTCCTTCTGTGTGGCCGACGGTGACCATCGTGGGGGCACCGCGCTCGTTGCGCCGCAAGTTATCCACAGCGACGCCCACTCACGGCAAGCAGGCGCATAATCGACGTATGACTGGCACGGACGACCACGAGGCTGCGAGCTCCCTCGGCAGATTCCTCACCGTCGCCGACGTGGCCGAGGTGCTCAACCTCTCCGCCGCCCAGGCGTACGCTCTCGTGCGCTCGGCAGAACTGCCCGCCATCAAAGTGGGCGCAGCCGGGCACTGGCGGGTCGAACGCAGCGTGCTCGAGTCGTACATCGAGGCCAAATACGAAGAGAACCGTCGTCACGGCCTGTGGAACCAGGCCGAGTTCGCCGACGTCATCGAGCTGTCTTTCGGGCCCCGCTAGCCCTAGACGGCGGCCCGCACCGTTTCAATAACGTCAAACGGGACGATGCGGATGTGAGCCACATCCCGCTCGCGACGCGCGATTCCCGCCTCGTGCACGGCCAGGTCGAGGTGATCCCGCCCTACCCTGTCGATGGTTCCGTGGATGGCCTCGCCCCGTGACTGCACGATCTCTACTGCCGTGCGCCTTCGGCAAAGGTCTCGCAGCATGTATCCAAACCCGAGCCGGGAGGCCAGGGTGTCGGGAGCCGCGGGGCTCGCGAGGCTGCTCTGCACCTGGGCGCGCATGAGAACGATGCCCGAGATGGCTGCGAACGGAACCAGGCAGTAGCTTGACGGACCGCCGATGCGGTTGACGGATGCCCAGTCGCGACCCAGCGTGATGAAGTGCACGTCGAGGCTGCGGCGATCTCCCAGAAGCAACCGCACCGGGACGTCGCTGCCGAGCGTGTCTGTCGCGATGGCAACGAGGCGGTCGCGCAAACCCAGGCGAGCGAGACGCAGCCTCTCCTCTTCGACCCGAAGCCCGACATCATCGGCCTCCAGCTCGGCCTCGAGTTGGCTCTCGAGGTCGTCGAACAGGTTGTCCCAGCGCATGTGCAGAACGTAGGACATCCGAGCGGGATGCTCGCGAGTTTTCCACAGCCCCGAATCGGGGGCGTGGACTATTCCTCAAATGCATGATTGAGTCGCCCTGACCCCCGAAGAGGGGTAGACCCCGTTCGCGCTCCTCCCCCGCCCAGGAGATCCCATGCCCCGAGCCTCCGCCGCTGCGCTTCCCGAGCGATTGCCCAGCAAGATCATCCGCCAGCCGTTCGAACCCGAGTCATTCTTTGGCCACCAGCCGACGACGACGGCTTCGCTGCCCGACCCGCAGCCCCTGCTCGAGAACCTCACGCGCTGCGTTGTCGAAATCTTGGCTGGCGCTCGCGATCTGCAGCAGATCGCCCGGTGGGTCACCGACGATGTCTATCGCAACCTCGTTAAGCGCGTCGTGCTCTCTGATCGCGCCCGCAGGGCGCGGGGCGCCCAGGTGAGCCGCCCCACTTTTTCCATCGGCAGCGTCGTGGTTGATGAACCGCGTGACGGGGTGGTCGAAGCCGTCGTCATCGTGCACGGTCGGGCACGAAGCCGGGCAGTGGCGATCAGGCTCGAGGGGCTCGACTCCCGCTGGAGAGCCACAGCCATCAACGTTCTTTAGGCACGAACCGCTAGTTTCGCCAGCAGAAAGCGCAAGAAAAAAGAAGGCCGGCCCCAGGGGACCGGCCTTCTGTCGCGTGGCTCTGGCCCGCGCTCTACTTCTTCTTGCCCTGCGCCCTGCGCTGAGCCCGGTTCACGGGAGCTGGCGCTGCAGTCTGCTGCTGCCCGAATGCGCCACGCTGGGCGGGCTGAGCCGCAGCGGCAGCAGGCTGCCCCTGCTGCGCCGCCGCGGCAACGGCCTGCTGCGCACGCTGGGCACGAGCCGTCGAGGCCTGGTCGATCTGGCCGCGCTGGTTGCGCACCTCCACCTCGCCGCCGTTGTCGGCACTCGGAGCCGAATAGCTGAGGTTTTGCGCCGGCGTGGAATCGGCCGAAAGGCCCTTGGCTGCGACAACGGGAGCAGACGCGGTGGCCCCAGCAGGAGTCACCTCAACCTCAAGGTTGAAGAGGAACCCGACAGCCTCTTCGCGAATCTGCCCCATCATGGTCTGGAACAGGGCGTAACCCTCGCGCTGGTACTCAACGAGCGGGTCGCGCTGGGCCATCGCACGAAGGCCGATGCCGTCCTTCAGATAATCCATCTCATAAAGGTGGTCGCGCCAGCGGCGGTCGATGACCGAGAGCACCACGCGGCGCTCAAGCTCACGCATCGCGGCAGACCCCAGGGTCGCTTCGCGCTTCTCGTAGGCAAGCTTGGCATCCGAGAGAATTTCATTGCGGAGCAGATCGTGCGTGACCTTGCCCCGGGCTCCCGCCTCGGCGATTACCTCGTCGGGCGTGATCGACACGGGGTAAAGCGTGCGGAGCTCAGCCCACATGGCGTCGAAGTCCCAGTCATCAGCGTGGCCCTCCGACGTGTGCGCGTCGATGACCTCGCCGACAACATCCTCAAGAAAGTGCTGTGCGCGCTCGTGCAGGTCGTCGCCCTCAAGAATGCGGCGACGGTCGGCGTAAATGGCCTCGCGCTGGCGGTTGAGAACGTCGTCGTACTTGAGCACGTTCTTGCGGATCTCGGCGTTGCGGCCCTCGACCTGGGCCTGGGCGCTGCGGATGGCGCGGCTCACGATCTTTGATTCGATCGCGATGTCGTCGGGCACATTGCCACGACCCATGAGCGACTCGGCGGCGGCAGAGTTAAACAGCCGCATGAGGTCGTCGGTGAGCGAGAGGTAGAACCGGCTTTCGCCGGGATCACCCTGTCGACCGGAGCGACCGCGCAGCTGGTTGTCGATGCGTCGGGACTCGTGGCGCTCCGTGCCGAGCACATAGAGGCCGCCGACCTCAATGACCTTCTCCGCCTCGTGCTTAACCTCGGCCTGAACGCGGGCGAACACGTCGTCCCATGCCGATTCGTATTCTTCTGGCGTATCGACCGGGCTCAGTCCGCGCTGGTTCATCTCGGCCACGGCCAGGAACTCCGCGTTACCACCAAGCATGATGTCGGTGCCTCGACCTGCCATGTTCGTCGCGACGGTGACGGAGCCGAGACGGCCCGCCTGGGCAACGATCGCTGCCTCTCGCGCATGGTTCTTGGCATTGAGCACCTCGTGCTTGACCCCACGCTTGGCCAGCAGCTTGGAGAGGTACTCGCTCTTTTCGACGCTGGTCGTTCCCACGAGAACCGGCTGGCCCTTTGCGTGGCGGCCGACGATGTCTTCTGCTACCTGTTCGAACTTGATCTGCTCGTTCTTGTAAACAAGGTCCGACTGATCGATGCGCTGCATGGGCCGGTTGGTCGGAATCGCGACGACACCGAGCTTGTAGGTGCTCATGAACTCGGCAGCCTCGGTCTCGGCAGTACCGGTCATGCCAGAGAGCTTCTTGTAGAGGCGGAAGTAGTTCTGCAGGGTGACCGTGGCGAGGGTCTGGTTCTCTGCCTTCACCGCGACGCCCTCTTTGGCCTCGATTGCCTGGTGGATGCCCTCGTTGTAGCGGCGCCCCATCAGGATGCGGCCGGTGTGCTCGTCGACGATGAGAACCTCACCGTTCATGACGACGTAGTCCTTGTCCTTCTTGAACAGGGCTGCTGCCTTGATCGAGTTGTTGAGGAAGGAGATCAGAGGGGTATTCGCCGACTCGTAGAGGTTGTCGATGCCGAGGTAGTCTTCGACCTTCTCAATGCCGGGCTCAAGCACACCAACCGTGCGCTTCTTCTCGTCCACCTCGTAGTCGACGCCGGGCACGAGGCGCTTGGCCAGGCCCGCGAACTCGGTGAACCAGCGGTTGGCCTCTCCGGACGAGGGCCCGGAGATGATGAGCGGGGTGCGGGCCTCGTCGATGAGGATCGAGTCGACCTCGTCAACAATGGCGAACTGATGCCCGCGCTGCACCATGTCTGATGCCTGCCACGCCATGTTGTCGCGAAGGTAGTCGAACCCGAACTCATTGTTCGTGCCGTAGGTGATGTCTGCTTCATACTGTTCGCGCCGCTCGGCTGGGCTCTGCCCGCTCACGATGCAGCCGGTAGTCATTCCCAGAGCGCGGAAGATGCGGCCCATGAGTTCCGACTGGTAGCTCGCCAGATAGTCGTTGACCGTGATCACGTGAACACCGCGCGAGGGGATCGCGTTGAGGTAGGCCGCGAGGGTTGCCACAAGGGTCTTTCCTTCACCGGTCTTCATCTCAGCGATGTTGCCGAGGTGAAGCGCTGCCCCACCCATCAGCTGAACATCGAAGTGGCGCATGCCGACGGTGCGCTTGGCCGCCTCGCGGACCGCGGCGAATGCCTCCGGCAGCAGGTCGTCGAGCGACTCGCCGTTGGAGTAGCGCTCCCGCAGCTCAACGGTCTCGTTGCGCAGCTCGTCGTCGCTCAGTTCCGTGAAGTCATCTTCGAGGTTGTTGATTGCGGAGGCATAGCGCTGCAGCCTGCGCATCGTGCGTCCTTCACCGACGCGAAGGACACGCTCTAGAACATTGGCCACCGAAAGCTCCTCAAAGTTTGGTCGGGTCATGCCGGCCCCCGCCGACCTTCGCGGTGCACCGATGCAGTCGCGAGCGTGCTCGGGCACAGCACCGTCAAGCGTAGCAATCCTAGCTGTCGCCCCGATGAGAGTTCGCGAACACGCGTTGGCGAGGTCACGAGCACGGAGGGTGAACACAGCGGAGGAGGAGCGCCGATGCGCCCCTCCTCCGGTGTTATCGCGGTCGTCTAGCGACGGGCGCTACGCTTTCCTGCCGCCTCTCGCGCGGCGGCATCATCGAGACCGATGACGCCGTAGTCCCATCCCTTTCGGCGATAGACAACGCTGGGGCGGTCATTCTCCGCATCGATAAAGAGGTAGAAGTCGTGCCCGACCAGCTCCATGTTGTAGAGCGCATCTTCGACCGTCATGGTCATCGAGGGGAACAGCTTCTTGCGGATGACGACAGGGCTCCAGTCGTCATCGCCGGGCTCGGGGGCAGGCTGCACGGGGATCGAGCCCGTTGTGACCTGTTCGATCCGTTCCGGACTAGCCGGGGTTATGTCAACAACACTGAATCCACCGGTGGACGCCTCGTGAAGCGAAACGGGGCGGTGCTGACCGCGATGCACCTTCTTGCGGTCTTTGGCCCGTCGTATTCGCTCGAGGATCTTGTCGAGGGCAATATCGAAGGCGACGTACTTGTCGGTCCCTTCCGCCTCGGCCCGCACGAGAGGCCCTGGCCCGATGAGCATGAGTTCGACCCGATCTTCTCCGGATGACGAATTCTTCTCGTTGTGCCGACTGACCTTGATCTCAAAAGCGATGGCCTTGGGCGCGAGGTGTGAAACCTTCTCCGCCTTCTCGGTCGCGTAGTCACGAAAGCGATCCGTGATATCCACATTGCGTCCGTAGATGGAAATTTCCATGCCGTCCTCCTGGTTCTCTTTCGACGCGCAATTCGCGAACCAGGCGAGCTTGCGCGCCTCTTTTGTTCACCGTAGTGCTGGCTGCTGGAGATGTCACGAGAACTTTCGGGACACCCTCCGAATATGGTGAAAACTATTAGCCAACCTCCCGCATGAGCGGCGTGTCCGCCACTACGGCGGCAGCGATCACGTACCCTCCGGCCTCTCTAATCGCCCGCGCAGCATCGAGGATTGTCGCCCCCGTCGTCACAACGTCGTCCACGATCATCACCCGCCTTCCGGCGACGTCGGCGACGGCGGCAAAGGCACCGCCAGCGTTGTATGTGCGCCCTTCGCGCCCCAGCGACTTTTGACTCACGCGGCCATCTCGTTGCGCGAGAACGGCGCGCGGGCGAATGCCGAGGCCGAGTCGGCAGAGAAGGGAGACTGGCGAATACCCTCTGGCGCCAAACGACGCCCTTCGGGATGGCACGGCACACACGAGGACCAGCGAGTCGCCCTGCGGGTTGGCCAGCAGAGCCGCCTCCGCAGCCGCGGCGAGCGCGGGCGCGAGGTAGCGCGCGGCATCCGTCCGTCCGTTCTCTTTGAGACCGATGATGCACTGGCGCACGACACCCTCATAGCGGAGTGCCGACACGATGGTCGTGCCGTCCTCAAGGACGCGCGACCGAGGCTCCGGCACCAACCGAGAGCGGCACTGACCGCAGACGGAACGATCGGGAGCCCCGCATCCGGTGCAGGCGACAGGCAGGACTAACGCAACCGCGTCGTGCACGGCCTCAAAAATGCGAGCAAGCATCCGCCGATGGTGGCAGCCGAAGACCCACTCCCGCTGTCGCGTGAGTCAGAGTCGGGGCTGCCGACTCGAGGCAGCGGTGGGGAGGAAGCTCGCCTACCGTTGCGTTGCGATGAACGAAGCTTCCGCCTGAGTGCTTTGCCATCCGCTCGGCCGACGCACCGACACGATGCCGTCCGCACCGATAATGCGAAGGCCGCTCTCGCCGTTGGCTCCTACGATGCCCACGGCAGCATCCGCCGAGCCCAGCGGCGATCTGAACCCGCCCACCTGGTAGGCCTGCACGGCGGAGCGCGCTCCGGAGTCGACGAGCGTGGCGACGGTGGTCTCGTCAACCCAGGCGAGGCCTACCGCGGTGCCGCTCTCCTCCACCGCGTCGAGGATGGGCACACCGAGCGAGAGGGGTGCTTGGCCGTTTGCCGTGTCACGAATGATGGCCGAAACGATAAGACGTGGACCGCCATTGGATTTGAGCAGGATCGCCAGCCGCGAGCCATCGCGCGAAACCTCGATGCCTACGACCTCCCCATCCACCGGAAGATTAGAAGTAAAGGCAAACTGCTCACCCCCGAAGCCGAGGACCTGAAGCGAGTTCGTCGAACCGCGCTGGGCAGACCACACGTACCCATAGCCGTCGAGCGATGGTGCAACGAGGTCGGTGCGTGAGTCGACGAGCGTCGGCGAACCCTGCCGTCTGACCACAGAAACCCCATCGACGCCGAGCACCGCAGCGACGGATTCGCTCGAGCCCAGTGTTGCGGCCCGGGGCGCAAGGGCAACAACCCGGTCGCTCAGCCCCTCGATCTCGGTGACGGTGCCGTTCGCGAAGTAGCCGAACACGCCGTCGTGGAGCATGAGCGGCCTGCTATCGACCTGAAGCCGCGCCTGCGGCAGCCCCCTGACGGGCTCTCCCACCGGTAGCTCGCTGCCATTGACCGACATAACGACGGATGAAATGCTCGACACCCGGCCCAGGCTCGCCTCCAATTGCAGGCGCATGAGCTGACGCTGAGCCTCGGATGCTGCCAAAGCCTCCGGGGTGAGGTCGATCAGCGCAGATTGGCCGTCGACGGCCACCCGTTTGGGCGAGCTGAGTTGCGTCCCCTCGGGGAATGAGGTCGTTGCCGCACCCTGCAACCACGGCGGGGGGCCGGCCAAGACGGCCGAGACCACCCGGGTTGCCGCAGTGCCCACGGGGAACCACCGCAGATCGGGAACCAAGTAGTTGCCGCCGGTGTCGAGAAAATAGAGAACCTGGCGGCTGAAGGCGTTCTGGAATGAGCCCAGCGTGAGCACAATTCCATTCGGAGCCGAGCTGATGCGCCATTGGCCGTCTTCTTGTACGAACTCGTAGTGCAGCGTTGCCGGTGCCGCGGTGAACGATCGGTAGGCCCCGGCAGCATCGACGGATGCACTCGGCGTGAGCACGAAGTCCATCGCCGTGGCCGTTACCGGCACGAACCGGGAGGCACCGGTGTGCAGAAGCACGCTCTCGCGCGGATCCCAGTCGTTGACGAATTCCGAACTCAAGAACTGGCGAGCGACGTCGTAGTCACCTGAGCTCTTGAACGCGTTGATGAAGCCTCTCAGGATCTCCTCGACGCTATCGTCTTCGCCGGGACCATCAACGATGTACTCAATGCCTCCTGGATCTTTCTGGCTCACCTCGTCGCCCACGAACACAGCTCCGGCGCGCGGGATGCCAACGCAAGCCGACAGCACCGGCGCGGCCACCAGTAGGACTACTGCAGAAGCGATCACCCTGCGCAGGGTCGAGAGTGAGGCCGAGCGCTTATCCAGCATCCTGAACCTCCTCAACAGCCGTGGCCGCATCCGCGTCGTTATCCCTGTCTTCGGGAGTCAGCGACAGCGGTGATTCGCCGGGAGCGGCGCCGGGGGTGCGGGGCAACGTCACTCTGAACACCGTGCCCGATCCGGGCTCCGACCACACCTCGATGACCCCGCCATGCAGTCCCGCATCTTCGAGGGCAATGGCGAGGCCAAGACCTGTGCCACCGATCGTGCGCTGCCGCGATGCATCCGCTCTCCAAAACCGCTCGAATACATGGTCGAGCTGATCTGCCGTCATGCCGATTCCGTGATCGCGGACGGTAAAGCCGATTGCCGTGGCATTGCTGTCGATCGTGACGACGATCGGCTTGCCCTCACCGTGCTCGATGGCATTACCCAGGAGATTGCGAAGGATGCGACGGATGCGACGGGGGTCGACCTCGACCTCGTAGTAGCCACCCTTCGCGACCAGTTCGAGCGATGACCCTCGCTCATCGGCGAGTGGCCGCATCGACTCAAGCGCATCGTCGACGAGGCGAACGAGGCTCACTGGTTCAAGCTCAAGCTCAACCGCGCCGGCATCAAATCGGCTGATCTCCAGCAGGTCGGCCAACAGAATCTCGAACCGTTGGATCTGCGTGTGGAGAAGCTCGGCCGTGCGCGCCGTCGTTGGGGTGAAGTCCTCGCGCTGGTCGTAGATCACGTCTCCGGCGAGTCGAATCGTCGTGAGCGGCGTTCGCAGCTCATGCGAAACATCCGAGACGAATCGCTGTTGCATTCGAGACACCTCCGCAAGGCGGGTGATCTTCTGTTGCAGGCTGTCGGCCATCCCGTTGAACGACCGGGCAAGGGTGGCAATGACATCTTCGCCGCGCTCGGGGATGCGCTGTTCCAGCTGCCCTGCTGCCAACCGCTCGCTCGTCTCTGCGGCGACCCTAATCGGCGCGACAACGAGACGGACCACCACCCAGGTGACGCCGCCAATGAGAAGCACAAGCGAGATCAGGCCGATCGCCAGCGTCTGCTGCACGAAGTCCAACGTCTGCTGGGCATCCGACAAATCAAAGACGAGATAGAACTCGTAGTTGCCCGCTGAGGGAACCGAGACGAGGGAACCGGAGACGATTCCCGGCGCACCGGAGGGCAGCGTGACCGATTGCAGATAGACGCGCCCCGAGTCTTTGACAACCAGTTCGCGCAGGCCATCGCTCAGCACTGACGACGAGAAACCGCGGCTTTGCGTTGGCTGCATCACGAACTGCGTGGTCTGGCCGGGCACCCTGAGCATGGCAAACCCCGTGCCACCCGGGCTCGTTGTCGACGAGAGGATGCGGGTCTGGACATCGCCACTGAGGGTGTCGAAGTCGAGCTGGCTGGCATCATCGGCCGCGACGGCATTGGCAAAGTAGTCCTGGGCGAGCAGGGTGGCCCTGGCATGCTCCGCCTCTACCTGGTCTCGCCGCGAGCTGAAGAGATTGCCGCCGATGACCACGGACATATAGCCCCCGATGATCGTGACGGCCAGGCCCGAAAGCACAACAGTGATGGCGACGGTTCGAAACTGCAGCGACGTGCGCCAGGTGCGGATAACGGCAGCGCGAAAGGCCCGCCACCTCATGGCGAGCACGGTGAGCGGCGACTCAGCGAGTGGTGCCGGCACGGTAGCCCACGCCGCGCACGGTGCTGACGATCGAGGGGTTGTCTGGGTCGAGCTCAACCTTGGCCCGCAGACGCTGCACGTGCACGTTCACGAGCCGCGTGTCTGCGCGGTAGTGATAGCCCCACACCTGCTCCAGGAGCATCTCTCGCGTGAAGACCTGATTGGGCTTGAGCGCAAGCGCCAGGAGCAGCTCAAACTCAAGCGGTGTGAGGTTGATCCCCGCAGAGCCGCGCTTGACCTCGTGGCCCGCAACGTCGATCGTGAGGTCCCCGATACGCAAGAAATCGGTGCTCGTCTCGGGAGTGGGCCGGAGCCTCGTGCGGATGCGCGCCACGAGTTCCTTGGGATTAAACGGCTTGACGACGTAATCGTCTGCTCCGCTTTCTAGGCCGCGCACAACATCCGTCGTATCCGATTTGGCGGTGAGCATGATGATGGGAACACCGGATTCGGCGCGGATCTCTGCGCATACCTCAATGCCGTCTTTGCCCGGGAGCATGAGGTCGAGAAGCACGAGGTCGGGTCGCGAGTCATGAAAGGCCTGGAGCGCCAGCGCGCCATCCCCGCAGAATGAGGCCTCGAAACCTTCGGAGGACAGCACGATGCCGATCATCTCGGCAAGTGCCAGGTCGTCGTCAACGACCAAGATGCGTGCGTTCATCGTCCCCGTCTTCACAAATAGTCCATGTCGCTGAGCGAGATGGTGAGGCTTTAGCACAAGATTAGCCGAGTATGCCAGCATGAATGCCGTACGAGGTGTAGAGCGGCGCGCGACACGCGTGCGGCAGCACAAGTGGCGCCGAACGCGAGCCCACACCCAGTCACGACCGACGAGGAGAATCGTGAGCGACGCACCGCCCCCAACAGGAGCATCGGATGTTCCCGCGTGGCAGCCGCCCGTGGACGCCGGGATGCCGTCCCAGCAGGCGCCGGCACCTCAGCCCGGGCCAGCGCCGCAGTGGACCAAGCCCACGCAGGTCGGGCTCATCCCGCTTCGCCCCCTCACGCTCGGCGCGCTGCTCGCGGCGACCTTCAACGCCTTCCGGCGCAACCCGCGCCCGACCTTGGCCATTGCGCTCGGCTCGCAGATCGCCACCTGGATTCTGAGCGCCGGAATCATCGCCCTCTTTCTCTGGGCCGCGCTCCCGCGTCTGGAGAACACCGCCGCCGAGGACTCCGACGTCGTCACGGCCGGCACGGTCTTCGCCGCCGTTCTGATCTACCTTGTGCCGATCTTCTTCAGCGTGATTGCGGCCGCCCTCCTGCAGGGGATCGTCGTGATCGAGATCTCCCGCGCGGTGCTGGGCGAAAAGCTCACGCTTCGCCAGCTGTGGGCGACCGCTAAGGGGCGCTTCGGCGCCCTCATCGGCTGGTCGCTCCTGCTGATGGCGGCCCTGTTGCTCGTCATCGCGGCGCTCACCGCCATCATCGTCTTGTTCATCACCACCCTCGGAGTTGTGGGAATCGTTCTGAGCGTGCTGCTCGGGCTCTTCGCGATAGCCGGAGGGGCAGCCCTGGCCATCTGGCTCGGCACAAAACTGTCGCTCGTGCCCAGCGCGATCATGATTGAGCGGCTCCCGCTGCGGGCGGCGATCGCGCGATCGTGGACCCTCATTTCCGGTCGGTTCTGGCGTACCTTCGGCATCCAGATTCTGGTCTCGAGCATTCTCGCCCTGGCCACCAACCTCGTCAGCGCCCCGTTTTCGTTCTTCGCCCCCATGATCGCCTCTCTGCTCGACCCAACAGCATCAGACAACCCCAGCGCGATCATCGCGTTTGCCGTCGTCTATGTGGTCATGCTCATCCTGATCGTTGTTCTCACGGCGATCAGCATGATTATCCAGTCGTCGACCAGCGCTCTCATTTATCTCGATCTGCGGATGCGCAAAGAGGGGCTCGACCTCGAGCTCGCGCGCTTTGTCGAGGAACGTGACTCGGGTGTCGCCCCCTCCGGCAATCCCTACACCTCGCCGGCGGCGCGTCAGCCTGGCACCCCGCTGGCCTGACAGCGTGGCGCCGGCCCATCTCGTGAAGAGCGAAGAGACTCCCCTCACGCCTGATCGCGAAGAAGCTCGCGAGTGGGTGCTTGGTGAGCTCTCGCGCCGTGAATACCAGGAATCGAAGCCGAGCTGGTTCGACCAGCTGGCGGCCGACTTTTGGGATTGGCTCACCTCGCTGGAGATCACCGCGACAGACGGCCAGCAGGGCATCGGCCTCCTGCTGCTCACGCTTGCCGTCGCCGCAGTGATTGTGACCGCCTTCATCGTCTTCGGCCGCCCCGCCCTTGCCCGCCGCACCCGCATCTCCGCAACAATTTTTGGCGACGACGACGCGAGAACGGCGGCGCAGATGCGCTCAGCCGCCCAGTCAGCCGCCGCTCAAGGGCGCTGGTCGGATGCGGTTCTCGACCTTTTCAGGGCGATTGCCCGCGACCTTGCTCATCGCGCTGTCGTGACAATAGCCCCGGGCACCACGGCCCAGGCGTTCTCCGCCAGGGCCTCTTCGGCATTCCCGGCGAGCACGACCGACCTGGCCAAGGCGGCCGAAATCTTTGACTCTGTGCGATACCTCGACCACGAAGGAACGCGGGAGCAGTATGACGCGCTCCTTCGACTCGACCAGGAGATCCAGAAGCAGAAGCCTCTGTTGCCCGGGCATGATCGCATGACCGCCGGTGCTGAGTCAGGGGGCCGCTCGTGAGCTACGCCACTCCCCTATTGCGGCGAACACTTCGGCGCTGGGTGTTCTGGGTTGTGCTCGTCTCGGCAGCCCTCGTGTTCGTTCTCGTCACGATGATCGCCACCGGTGCCGGGCGCCCGCTCGGCGAACCCCTGCACCCCGAATCCCCCGGACCTGAGGGAACGATGGCCGCCGTCGAGGTGTTGCGCGACCACGGGGTCGACGTGATCGTGGCGACCTCGTTCGAGCAGATGCGTGCCGCATCCGCCGATCGTGACAGCACGATCCTCGTCCACGACCCCCTGCTCATTCTCGATGACGACAATGCCGCGCGGCTTCTCGATGTCGTGCCCCTCGCCCGCGACCTGGTGCTGCTCGACCCCTCCACCGCCGCTGTGGAAGCGGTGAATGCCGAGATTGCCGCGGCCGGGAGCGTTTCTGGTGTGCTGAGCGCCGACTGCGACCTCGGCCCCGTTGTTCGGGCTGACGAGGTTACGGGCGACGGGCGGGGGTACCGCTATCTCGGCAGTGACGACTCCGTAGTCTCGTGCCTGGACAGCGGCGACGACATCGTCTCAGTCGTGCAGTTCGATCACGGCGAAACCACCGTGAGCGTTGTCGGAGCAACGGAAGCATTCACCAACGGCACTATCGCAAGCGTGGGCAATGCCGCGTTGGTGTTCGGCCTGCTCGGCGAGAATCCCACTCTCGTCTGGTACATACCGGGCTTCGCTGACATCGCCTCGGACGAAGACCCTGCGCTGAGCCCCCAGTGGACCACCCCTGTGGTTATCCTCCTGGCTCTCGTGGCGGTCGCGGCCGGGGTCTGGCGTGGGCGCCGGCTTGGCCCCCTCGTTGTAGAGAACCTCCCCGTGACGGTGCGTGCCTCCGAGACCATGGAAGGCAGGGCCAGGCTTTACAGCACATCCTCCGCTCGGCTGAGAGCGCTCGATTCTCTGCGTATCGGAACCGTGCAGAGGCTCGCTGGCCAGTGCAAGCTACCCCGGACCGCCGATTTCTATGAGGTCGCGGACACGGTCGCGGCCATTACCGGATGGCGCCAGACGGATGTGCGGGCCGTCTTGGTTGACGCAATACCGGCACATGACCGCGACCTCATGGAGCTCTCCGATCGTCTGCTCGAGCTTGAGCGCGCCGTCGCGACAGCAACCACACCAACCTGACCTGACCGACCTGCCCCTGCCCCTGCCTCTGCCTCTGCCTCTGCCTCTGCCTCTGCCTCGACTGACCTGACCGACCTGACTCACTGACCTGAACCAAGGGAGAATGACCCCATGACAGAGCATCTCAGCGACACCATCGCATCTCAGACCGCTGCGACCTCCGCTCTGCGCTCCGAATTCGCGCGCGTGCGCAGCGAAGTGGGCAAGGCTGTGGTCGGCCAGGATGGCGCCGTAACGGGCCTGATCATTGCCCTGCTCGCCGGCGGGCACGTGCTGCTCGAAGGAGTCCCCGGGGTCGCCAAGACCCTGCTGGTTCGCACCCTCAGCCGCACGCTTGCCCTCGACACCCGCCGCATCCAGTTCACTCCCGACCTCATGCCGGGAGATGTGACGGGGTCTCTTGTCTACGATGCAAAGTCCGGCGAGTTCGATTTTCGCGAGGGACCCGTGTTCACCAACATCCTCCTCGCCGACGAAATTAACCGCACCCCTCCCAAGACCCAGTCGGCCCTGCTTGAAGCGATGGAAGAGCGTCAGGTCAGCGTCGACGGGCTTTCTCGGCCGCTCCCCGCACCGTTTGTTGTCGCTGCGACCATGAACCCCATCGAATACGAGGGCACCTACACGCTGCCGGAGGCCCAGCTCGACCGCTTCTTGCTCAAGCTGGTTCTCGAGGTTCCCCAGCGCGACGACGAGATCGAGGTCTTGACCCGCAGCGCTGCTGGCTTTAACCCGCGCGACCTCGACGCCGCAGGCGTTACCGCCGTTCTCAACGCTCAGAGTCTCGCTGCCGCGCAGCGTGAGGTCGCCGCGACGGGGGCGAGCGCAGACGTGATCGCCTACATCGTGGACCTTGCCCGCGCGACCCGGCAGAGCCCCTCCGTCAAGCTCGGGGTCAGCCCCCGCGGCACGACCGCCCTGCTCGGTGCAGCACAAGCGTGGGCATGGCTCAGCGGGTTCGATGCCATAACCCCCGACCACGTGCAGGCAATGGTGCTGCCCGTGTGGCGCCACAGGGTGCAGCTTCGCCCCGAGGCCGAGCTTGAGGGCGTGACCTCCGACTCGATCCTTCGCTCTGTGCTCCAGCAGGTGCAGGTGCCGATCTAGTGGCGGTCTCGGGTCTTTTCGTTGCACTCGTTGCGCTCGGCATCGTGCCCGTGGTCGTGCTCGCAGACCCGTGGGTACTCGTCATCTGGGTGGGCTTTGTCGCTCTTCTCGGCACGGCCGACCTGCTGCTCGCCGGATCGCCCCGCCGCATCGAGATCGCGAGAGAGCTACCCGACCGGGTGCGCCTGGGCGAACCCGTGACCGCAACTCTCGTGCTGACCAATACCGGCAATCGTCGGGTGCGGGGCATCGTTCGCGACGGTTGGCAGCCATCGGCCGCAGCAAGCCCATCGCGCAATCGACTCGATCTCCCTGCTGGCGAACGCCGGGCCGTGAGCACAACGCTCACACCGTTTCGCCGCGGCGAGCGCCGCACGGCGCACGTGAGTATTCGATCGTTCGGCCCTCTGCACTTGGTGGGGCGACAGGCGACTCTTGATGCCCCCGGCAGCATCCGGGTGCTCCCACCGTTCAATTCCCGCCGGCATTTGCCCTCCCGGCTGGCCCGGCTGCGCGAGCTCGACGGGCGCACCAGCGTGATGATCAGAGGCCAGGGCACCGAATTTGACTCGCTGCGCGAGTACGTGCGTGGTGACGATGTGCGCTCGATCGATTGGCGAGCCACGGCACGCCGCCAGGACGTTGTCGTGCGCACCTGGCGCCCGGAGCGCGACCGGCGCATCATCATCATCATCGACACCGCTCGCACCTCGGCCGCCCGCGTTGACAACGAGCCGCGCCTGGACACGGCGTTCGAAGCATCCCTTTTGCTTGCGGCCCTCGCTTCGCGCGCGGGCGACAGGGTCGACACCATCCTGTTTGACCGCCGGGTGCGCGGCCGGGTGCTGGGGTCGGCCAGTGGCGACCTGCTTTCGCGAATGGTCACGGTGATGGCACCGGTTGAACCGGAGCTGATCGAGATGGACTGGACAGCGGTGCCCGCGATCGTCGACTCCGTCACGACCAGGCATTCGCTCGTCGTGTTGATGACATCGATTGAGTCGGCGGGAGCATCCAGGGCCCTCTTGGCCATGCTGCCGCAGCTCACCCGACGGCACACGGTCGTGGTGAGCTCCGTCTCCGACCCCGATGTGATGGATGCCTCGGTCACGAGAACGACGACCGCCGAGGTCTATCGGGCGGCGGCTGCGGAGCGGGCACTTCTCGACAGCGCGCGGGTGTCCATGGCTATCCGCCAGCTCGGCGGCGATGTCGTCACGGCACGGCCATCCGAGCTTCCCCCCGCCCTCGCCGACCGCTATATCGCGCTCAAGGCAGCAGGGCGACTCTAAAGCTCCACAATCGGGGCGGTGGCCCCCATAATAGGCACGTGACGCCCCCGCGAATCGCCGATGCTGTCAAGTCCGTGCGCGCACGGATCCTGGCGTCGATCCTGCTTGTCGCGACACTCGGCATGACCATGGCTGGCGCGACCGCCTACCTGGTGCAACGCGAGCGAGTGCTCCACACGATTGATGAGCGGCTCACCCTCACGGTCGAGGGCCTCCAGTTCATCGCCGACGGGGGCGAATCCGGCGACGAGTTCCCGGCGACGGTGGACGAGCTTCTCACCCTGGCAATGCAGCGGGTTCTGCCCGATACGAACGAGAGCACTGTGGGCATCATCAACGATGTTCCGGCCTACATCCCCTCCTCGAACGTCGCGTTCCGCATCGATCAGGACGACGAGTTCATCGAGCAGGTCGTACGGGAGGCCGACGACGAGAAGATCGTGATCGGTACCACCGCGTCAGACTCGGGGGTTCTGCGCTACGTTGCCATCCCCATTGCAGTGGAAGGCGACGCCGCGACAGGTATCTACGTGAGCGCCTACAACCTCGAGTCGGAACTGGCCACAATGACCGATGCCTTTCGGTCATATGCGCTCATCGCGTTGATCAGCCTCCTCGTGCTCGGCGTGGTGGGGTGGATCGTCGCCGGGCGCCTTCTGGCCCCCATCCGCACCCTGCGCGATACCGCCGACCGCATCACGGGCACAGACCTCTCGAAGCGCATCCCCGTCGTCGGTAACGATGATGTGACAGACCTCACGCACACCGTCAATGGCATGCTCGAGCGCTTAGAGCATGGGTTCCTCAGCCAACGACGCCTGCTCGACGATGTCGGCCATGAGCTCAAGACCCCCATAACGATCGTGCGCGGCCACCTTGAGCTTCTCGACCCCGAGCATCCCGACGAGCTAACACAAACGCGAGAGATCGCCATTGACGAGCTCGACCGTCTCAACACGCTCGTCAGTGACATCGCCCTACTCGCCAAAAGTCACACACCCGGATTTGTCCACCTCAAATCGACGGCAATCGATGAACTCACCACGAGCGTCTTCGCCAAGGCCAGGATGCTTTCAGCCAACCACGAATGGACCCTCATCGAGCGGGCTGAGGCTCATGCGGCGATCGATGGCCAGCGGGTTACGCAGGCCTGGCTCCAACTGGCCGAGAACGCCGCAAAGTATGCGCCACCCGGTTCCTCCATCCAGATCGGCAGCGCCTCGGCCTCCGACGCCAACGGCCGGGCTGTGATCGACCTCTGGGTGAGTGACCATGGGCCGGGCATTCCGCAGGAACAGATTGAACGCATCTTCGATCGATTCACCCGTGCTGACGAGGGGCGGGGCATCGAGGGCTCAGGGCTCGGCCTCTCCATCGTTGCCGCCATTTCGCAGGCGCACGGCGGCGAGGCCTTTGCTAAGAGCGGAGTCGTCGGCACCCGAGTCACCATCCGCCTGCCCCGGAGCACCCGAGCACCACGAGGAAGGACCAAGTAATGACCCAAATCCTGGTGGCAGAAGACGAAGACCGCATTTCGTCATTCGTAGAAAAAGGGCTGCGGGCGGCAGGTTTCGGTGTGTCGATCGAACGCGATGGCCTCTCTGCCCTCGAGGCGGCCCGCACCGGCACCTTCGACCTGCTCATCCTCGACATCGGCCTGCCCCGGCTCGACGGCTTCTCCGTGCTGCAGCAGCTTCGCGACGAGGGCAATGGCATCGCCGTGATTATCCTCACCGCTCGCGATTCCGCACAGGATGCCGTGGCCGGCTTCGAGGGCGGAGCGAACGACTACGTCTCAAAGCCGTTTAGGTTCGACGAGCTGCTCGCCCGCGTGCGGGTGCGCCTGCACGATTCCGTCGCCGAGACGCCCCACACCGACACCATCTCGTTTCTCGACCTCGAGCTCGACCTCAAAACGCGACGGGTGCGGTCGGCCGGCGCGGAGGTTGACCTGTCAGCGCGGGAGTTTGCGCTTCTTGAGGAGTTTCTCTTGCATCCAGAGCAGGTCCTCAGCCGAGAGCAACTGCTCAGCCGGGTATGGGGGTTCAACTTCGACCCGGGGTCCAACGTCGTCGATGTCTATGTGCGCTATTTGCGGCGCAAGATCGGGCGGCATCGTGTGGAGACGGTGCGGGGCATGGGCTACCGGCTCACGAGTCACCACAACGGCTAGCGCCGAACGGGCTGGCCGGAGGCACACTGGCCTGAGACACACTGGCCGGAGACACAAAGGAGCCGGGCACCCCGAAGCACCCGGCTCCTTATGCGTGACGATCACCCCGCGACCATCACGTCATGATGGCGGGCCTACCCTCGGCCACCACCACGCTGTTGGCCACCCCAACCGCCTCGTTCTGAGCCGCGGTGTCCGCGGTCCGAGCCGTGCTGTGTGGACTGCTTCTGTGTGGACTGCTTCTGCGTTGACTTCTGCGGTGCTGGCTGCTGCGGTGTGGCCTGCTTGTGCCAGCCTCGGTCGGAATTTTTCCACCCCTCGGAGTGCTGTGACTGCTCACTCGGATGAGGAGCCGCCGGCTCCTGGGTGGCGACCGGCGGTGTCGGAGGCGGCACGCTTGCCGACGGCTTAGTCCCCAGCACGGGCCCCTCGGATGTCACTTTGCCTGGTGTGCTGGCGACGCCGCCGTCGGGTGCGAGCCCCTTATCGGTGCCGTTCTTGTCGGCGCCGAACCTGTCCGTGGCGATCTTGCCGGTGCCGGTCTTGCCTAGGCCGGCCGCAGCTACGCGCATCCATTCCGGGCAGTTCACGCTAGAGAGCCGCACCGCGTAATCATGCATAGCCGCGATGACCTGGGCACGGTCGGGCCGTTGCTCCGGCAGCGGAGACGCGGCAACCGGCGCCGCGGGGGGAACCTCAACAGTGACCGGGGCCGTCTCTGTAGCCGCAGGCGTCTTCACCGCTTCGGCTTCTTCGGCTTCTTCGGTTGACTGGCCCTCGGCCGACTGCGTATCTGGCTGCTCGGCCGGAGAATCCAGCGCCGACGCGGGCGAATCTGTGGCACCGCCGTCAATCTTCGGCCCCGTGGTGTCATCGGCGATGCTGTCTCTCGGGGTGCCCGTCACGCCATCGACCGGCAGCACCGTCGTTCCCTCTTCTGCCGGAAGGGTCGAGGCGATGGTTGCGATTCCTCCCGCGAGCAGGCACGCGCTCAGCGTCGCGCTAGCGACGACGGTGAGCGACTTGTTTGAAAGGGGCACACAGACACAGTGGCGGCCGCGAATGAGAGCATGATTCCGTGCAGATGAGAGAGCTCTCATAAACCGGAGCCAGCCGCGCTGCGCTCCATTTCTTAGCCTGCGACGAGCTGTCGGGCTCCCCCTTCAAACTCATCGAGGTCACCCGTCTCCCCCGCCTGGAATGCCCTCTTGCCCCAGCCCCACTGATAGGCCAAGAACACCCCAAGCGCGAGCGTTCCGATGCCGATCTTGATCGGCCAGAACCACTCAAGCCGGGTGATAAAGCCCTCAATCACCCCCGAGAGCAGAAGCGCCAGGGTTACGCCCACGGCAACCGTGATCAGCGCTCTACCTTCTTCGGCGAGCGCGGTTGCCCGCCTTCTGGCACCGGGTGCAACCCACGACCAGAAGATTGCCAGTCCCGCGGCCGCCGCAACGAAGATCGCATACAACTCGAGCTGACCGTGGGGGGAAATGTAAAGAAAAAACACGTCGAGGCGGTCGTTGTCGGCCATCATGGCCGCCGAGAGCCCAAGATTCTGCGCGTTGGCCAGGATGAGGTACGGAACGTAAACGCCGACGATCCCGAATGCGATGCACTGCACTGCTATCCAGGCGTTGTTCGTCCACACCAAACCGGTGAATGACGATGGCGAATGTTCCGAGTAGTAGTTGACAAAATCCTCCTCGGCGAACTGCCTCCGGAACTCCTCTGTTCCAAAGCTGGCCATCACCGCCGGGTTTGCGAGCGCCCACCAGGCAAAGAGCGTGGCGGTGACCGCGGTTGCGAGCGTGACCGCGAGGGTCAGCCACCGGATGCGATACAGCGCAGCGGGCAGCTGCGCGCCAAAGAAAACGGGCAGTCGTGTGAGAACGTTGGCGCTGGCGCCGGTGAAGCGAAGACGCGCCCTCGCGAGCCACACCGACAACCGGTCGGCCTGAACCGACGACCCCGTCGCGGTGCGGAGAGCGGAAAGATCGGTGGCCCCGGCCTGATAACGCTCGATGAGCTCGTCGGCCTCGGCCCCGCTGAAGCGCCGTTGCGCGCCAAGTCGCGCGAGGTCGTTCCACTCATCGCGGTGAGCTGCGGCGTAGGCGTCGATATCCATCTGCTTAGATACTGGCATGCAGAGCGAGCAGCACGCAGCATCCGTTTCGGCCGTTGCTGGCGCGCCCGTGCAGTCTCTGCAGGATGACGAGCTCATCACGGGAGAGGCGGTCGCCCTCGACCTGCGCCCGGCCGACTTTGTGCTGCGGGCGGCCGGGGCGTTGATCGACTGGGGCTGCTACATCGTGCTGTTTATCGCTGCGATGCTGGTCGCCTCATCGCCCCTGCTGGCGAGTGTTGTTGACGAGGCGACAATCACGTCAATCTCTGTCGTTCTGCTCGTTCTCTTCATCGTCGTCCTGCCCACGGTTGTCGAGACGATCACGCAGGGTCGCTCGCTCGGCAAGCTCGCCATCGGCGCGCGCATCGTGCGCGACGACGGTGGCTCGATCGGGTTTCGGCACGCCTTCATCCGCTCGCTGCTCGGCGTCGTCGAAATCTTCATGACCTTCGGCGGGATCGCCACGATCACTGCCCTGGTGCATCCACGATCGAAGCGCCTCGGGGATCTGATCGCCGGCACCTATAGCCAGCACGAGCGCGTAGCCAAGGCGGATCCTCCCGTCTACGGAGTGCCCCTGCCCCTCACCGAATGGGCACGGATTGCCGATGTCGCGCAGCTCCCACCCCGCCTTGCGCGCAGGGTTACCCAGTTCTTGCGTCAGGCCCCCGGCCATTCGCCCGATTCCCGCCACCGCATCTCTCAGGATCTAGCCCGCGAGGCGGCAGCGTTCGTCTCCCCCGTGCCCGACTGCGATCCGGAGCTTTTCTTGGCAGCCATCTCGGCGGTGCGGCGTGATCGCGAGTACCGCAAGCTCCGCGCAGAGCGAGACCGCCTCGCCAGGCTGGAGCCCGTGCTCACGGGGCTGCCGCATCAGTTTCCCGACCGCTAGCAGCCTCGCGAGGCACGGTTTGGGCTAGTAGCGGTAGTGATCGACCTTGTATGGCCCCTCGACAGGAACGCCGATGTAGGCGGCCTGCTCAGGCGTGAGAACCGTGAGCTTGACCCCGAGAGCATCCAGGTGCAGGCGCGCCACCTTCTCGTCGAGGAGCTTGGGGAGCACATAGACCTGGCGCTCGTAGTTCTCGCCGTGGGCATAGAGCTCGATCTGGGCGAGCACCTGGTTAGCGAACGAGTTGCTCATCACGAACGACGGGTGACCCGTGGCGTTGCCGAGGTTCATGAGACGACCCTCGCTGAGCACGAGGATGCTGCGGCCGGTCGGCAGGCGCCATTCGTGCACCTGCGGCTTGATCTCGATGCGCTCGGCGCCCTCGAGGGTCTCAAGGCCAGCCATATCGATCTCATTGTCGAAGTGGCCGACGTTGGCAACGATCGCCAGGTGCTTGAGGCCAAGAAGGTCATCAACCGTGATGACATCCTTGTTGCCCGTGCCAGAAATAAGGATGTCAACCTCGCCGACAACTGACGCGAGCGTCGTCACCTGGTAGCCATCCATCGCGGCCTGCAGTGCGTTGATGGGGTCGATCTCGCTCACGATCACGCGGGCGCCCTGTCCCCGCAGCGCCTCGGCCGCGCCCTTGCCGACATCGCCGTAACCGCAGACGAAGGCGACCTTGCCGCCGATGAGGGTATCCGTGGCGCGGTTGAGGCCATCGGGCAACGAGTGGCGGATGCCGTACTTGTTGTCGAACTTGGACTTGGTGACGGAGTCGTTCACGTTGATGGCCGCGAACTGGAGCTCGCCATCGCGGGCGAGCTCGTAGAGGCGGTGCACGCCCGTCGTGGTCTCCTCGGTGACGCCCATGATCTCGGCCGCGACCCTGGTCCAGCGGTCGGACGACGTGGCGAGGGATTCCCGAAGCGTTGCGAGAATAATGCGCCATTCGTGGCTGTCGCCCTCGGCGTCCTCTGGCACGGCGCCGGCAAGCTCGAACTCACGGCCCTTGTGCACGAGGAGGGTGGCGTCGCCACCGTCATCGAGAATCATGTTGGGGCCGATCCAATCGGCACCGGCCGCCTCAGCCTCGGCAGACCAATCGAAGATGCGGTCGGCGCACTCCCAATACTCCTCAAGCGACTCACCCTTCCAGGCGAACACGGGCACGCCTGCGGGAGCCTCCGGGGTTCCCGAGCCGACGACGATTGCGGCGGCCGCTTCGTCCTGCGTCGAGAAGATGTTGCAGCTCGCCCAGCGCACCTCGGCACCGAGGGCCGTTAGTGTCTCGATCAGCACGGCGGTCTGCACGGTCATATGCAGGCTTCCCGCGATCCGGGCACCCGTGAGGGGCTTCGATTCACCGAATTCAGCGCGCAACGACATGAGACCGGGCATCTCGTTCTCTGCGAGGCGGAGCTGGTGTCGTCCCGCCTCAGCGAGGGAGAGATCGGCGACCTTGAATTCAAACGGCGAGGTAGGCATCCGTCAATTCTCGCAGACGGAAGCTGACCTCACGATCACCGACGAATGAGGGCCAGAACCCGATCGCGCACGGCCTGCATCTCCGGCTCGGTCTCGGCCTCGACGTTAAGGCGCAGCAGCGGCTCGGTATTCGAGGGGCGCACGTTGAACCACCAGAAACCGGCTTCTGTGCCGCCGCTCACCGTGAGGCCGTCGAGCTCGTCGAACTCGGCCTCACTCGCGAAGTCGTCGACGATGCGCGCATAGGCCGCGGCAACATCCGTGACGGTCGAATTGATCTCGCCGCTCTGAAAGTAGGGGTTGAACCGGCGGGCGAACTCCGAGAGCGGCTCAGCCTGGCTGCCGAATTCCGCGAGCAGATGCATCGCCGCGAGCATTCCGTTGTCGGCACCCCAGAAGTCACGAAAGTAGTAGTGGGCGGAGTGCTCTCCCCCAAAAATGGCCCCTGTGGCCGCCATCTCATCCTTGATCAAGGAATGGCCGACACGCGTGCGAACGGGAGTCGCCCCCGCAGCCTCGATGGTTTCTTCGACGATGCGGGAGGTGATGAGGTTATGGATCACGACAATGTCGGCGTCAGGATCGGCGGCGCGCACGCGCTTGATCTCCCTCAGCGCCACGACGGCGGCAACAGCGGAAGGGGTGACGGGGTTGCCGCGCTCGTCGATGACGAAACACCGGTCGGCGTCACCATCGAAGGCAAGGCCCAGATCTGCCCCGTGCTCCACGACGGCCTTCTGCAAATCGACAAGGTTGGCCGGCTCGAGAGGATTCGCCTCGTGGTTCGGAAAGGTGCCATCGAGTTCGAAGAAGAGCGGAACGATGTCGAGCGGCAGGCCGGGGAGGCCAGCGGCCTCGCCGAGAACTGCGGGAACCGTGAGCCCGCCCATGCCATTGCCGGCATCGACCACGACGCGCAAGGGGCGAATCGCCGAGAGGTCGACGAGCGAGCGAAGGTAGGCGGCGTAGTCGGCCAGCACATCGATCTCGCGGAGCGTGCCCTGCTGCGGGAGCGAGTCGATGCCATCCCTGAGATAGGCAGTGGCGCGATCGCGGATGCTCTTAAGCCCCGTGTCGAAGCTGATTCCCTGAGCACCGGCCCGGCTGAACTTGATGCCGTTATAGGTGGCGGGGTTGTGGCTCGCAGTGAACATCGCCGCAGGAGCATCCAGGCTGCCCGAGGCGAAGTAGCTCTCGTCCGTTGAACACAGGCCGATGAGAACCACGTTCGCGCCTCGCGCCATGGCGCCCTGCGAGAACGCCGCGGCAAAGCCCGGCGACGAATCTCGCATGTCGTGACCAACGACAATGTCGCGGCCAACAGCCTCGACCTCGTCGGCGAAGGCAGCACCGAGCGCCTCGACAACGGCATCCGTCAGCTGGCTGCCGACGAGCCCTCTGACGTCATACGCCTTGATAAACGGACTCAGGTCAATCGCTGAAGCGTCGGAGCTCATGCACCCAAAGCTACATGACGGATGACCTGCCAGCCCTGCGGTGCAGAAAGTCGCGCTGCGTGCTTCTCGCACAGGTCGTAGCTGTGCGGCTCGGCCTTCTGGCTGAGCGGACCGAGCACCGCCATCGAGTCGCGGTAGTCGTAGGTAAGCGTCGCTATAGCGGTGCTCACGCACGCCACTTTGCTGCAGGGCCGTCCATCCATTTGGCACCAGCCTAGACTGGGCGTATGGCTCGAACCCGCAGCACACGCGCATCGTCGCGCGGCGGCTGGCGAGACCGACACGGCCGCGGCATCCGCGCCGCCGTTACCGGCCCGTTTCTTCCCCCGCTGCGCACGCGGATCGACCTGTTCGATCTGACCGTCTCCGCCGCCGCCAGCTATCTGCGCGACCTCTGGCCCGAAGAACTAGCCACCGTGCGGTTCGAAGTTGCCGCGGTTCCCGCCTCCGTCAGCAGCACCGGCGAAGTCGAACGGTGGTCGGTGTATGCGTCGGAGCGCCGCATCGTGCTGTACCGTCTGCCGATCGAGCGGCTAGCGCGCCTGCACCGCGACGACGAGTTGCACCGCCGCATGGTCATCGAAAGCTGTGTTTTTCGGGCCGTTGCCGAGCTGATCGGCAAAGACCCATGGGAGCTTGCCCCCGACCGGTTTCGCCACTTCTAGCAGCGACTACTGCCGAACGAGCAGCAGCATCCGGCCTGCTACGGATAAACCGTGATGGGGGACGACCCAGCCGCGCGGGGGTTCACCGTTTGACCGCTGATCGTGCCATCGCCGCTGTAACCGACTGAGACGTGCAACTGCTCGAAGCCCGTGAGCTGCCAGGTCGTGCCGCCGTCGACCGGGATGCTGCGGGCGCCACCGGCAGGAATCGTCACCGATGTGCGCGTGCCGCTATCCGCATCCTCCATCGCGAATTCCGCCGCAGATTCCGCGGGGTTCACGAGGTAGACCACGGGGTTGTCGCCTTCGGCCACAGCGAGAAGGGTCTCGTCCGCGACAGCGGATACCGCGGGAAGCCACACGAAGTCGGTTGCACCCGTGCTGCCCACGGTCGAAACCCGGGCACCGGCGACGAGGGGAACATCCGCCGTGATGCGGGCGGAATAGGTCCCCTCCTCAAACTCGCCAATGAGGAGCTCTGTGACGACTCCGGCATCGAGCGTGACGTCGATATCCACGGGCTCACCATTGCGCCCGTCTGATGTCACCCGCGTCATTGTGATGGTCGCGTGGGCAAGCTCGGCCCCCGGCACGAAGAACCGCAGAACGGTGTTGAGGTCGAGAAACTCTTCGCCAAGAACAGCTGCCTCAAGGGCATCGTGATCGAGCATCGGCAGAGCCGGGATGATCACCTCGGTCGACGGGGCCGCCGCAGGGGTGACAATATCCACGCCGCCGGGCGTCAATGTGCGCACGGTCATCTGCTGCAGGGTCGCAACCACTCGGGCTCCCGTGCTCTGCACTCGCAGAACGGGGCTCTGGAGCCCGGGGGCAAGCCCAGCGACCGAGAACACTCGCTCCCCTCCCGCAGGAATCGCGATTCCGGTGGCACCGGGGGCCGTGACGGATCCGGTCTCGGAGAACACCGAAACATCGACGGTCGCGCTGACATCGCCAGGGTTGACGATCACCAAGAGCGTGGTTCTGCCCGTTGTGGTCGCCCCGCCGACGAGCCATGCATCGTCTTTGGCCTCGCCGCACTCTGCGGCCGCTGAACCTACGAAGTCGCCACGAGCGACCGACTGGAACTGGCTACCCGCAAAAAGCGGCTGGTCACCGTCGGAATCGGCAGGCAGAGAGAGGATGCGCGCACCAGAATCCGCGCCGTCGAGCGCGGTCGCCGGCGCCGAGGAGATGCGGCCGCCGCTTGACGCGCTCGTAATCGTCGGCTCTCCCAGAGCGGATGCCGTCGTCGCCTGAGCACCCGTCTCATCCCCCAGCCTCAGCAGCGGCCCGGGGCACACCCGAGACTGCGCGTCGGCGACAGGAGTAACCCGAACGGACGGCGGTTCTGACACGACCGATGGAATCGGAACAAGCGCGGCAGCAGCGATGACGGCGGCCGCGACGGCAGCCCCAGCCACGGCCGTCAGAAGACGAGCAGAAACGAGCAAAGTGCCTTTGACCCCGCGCGGCTGTCGCGGGGCCGGAGCGGCCTCCTCGTCGATGACGTTGCCCGCAGCGAACGGGTCAATGGCCGGCGTGGGCATGCTCGGCGAAGAAGGATGAGTCAGGTCTATCTCATCATCGCCGTCGCGCTGCGGGCGAAACTGGTCGTCCGGGCGAAACTGGTCGTCACGAGGGTCAGTCATCGGTCTCCTCGTCGAAGGTGGTCGCTCTGGAGTCGCTCATCGTCTCGCGGACGTGGCGACGGCGACGATGCGTCGGAACCGCCAGCAGCACGGTGAGGAGCAGAATCGCCGCTTGCACTGCGAGAACGACGCGCCCCTCAAGGGTGCCAACGTTCGACGGCCCCTCAATCGATTCTGCGACGGGAGCATCCGTGATTCTCCACAGCAGGCCAAAGCTCGTGCTGCCGACCGGGATCACCCGGGCATTGGCATCGAGCGAGTCGACCGTGCGAGTTCGCACGGCCTCGGCGCTGCGTTCTGCCCGGGTCGTGTCACCGGCCTCGAGGGGCTCGAAGTCGGCGAGCACCACGAACTGCACCGACAGAGTTGACAGGTCATCGGCCGGGTCGTAGCTACCGCGCGAGGCAAGGTTGCCCGCCAACCTGGCGAGAGCCTCCTCGCGCGCGTCGATCGCTGGATCGGTTGCCGCGAGGGTTGATTGGTCGTCGAGCGTTGCCCCACTGCCCCGCTGAAGGTCGGCAACGAGCGCGCCGTCGCCCGTCGGGGTGAGCACGAGAGTGCCCACGTCGGGCATTGTGCGAGCCTCGGCATCAACCACGGCGGGAACCAGTCGACCAGACGACGCGGCAACCGGCGATTCGCCCGCGAGTAGCCCGGCCATCAGGGGCACGCAGAGCGCAACCGCCGTAATGGGCGCGACCACGGCGGCGAAGGCGGCCACCCGGCCCTCCCGATCCGCAGCACCGATCGCCTCCAGCGAGACAATCGCCGCCCCGACCAGACCCATCCAGAACAGACTCAGCCCGGCGCCGGGCCACACAGGAACCGCGACAGACCCGAACGCCGTTACGAGCAGATGTGCTGATGCAACCGCTGTGGCAAAGCCCAGAAACGCAAGGGCAAGGGCCGGAATCACACGACCCGAGCCCGGTACCGCGAGGCTCAGCAGGGCAAGAAGACCGAGCGGAGCAAGCAGAATCGCGACCACGAAATAGGCAGACCCCGCCGGAAGACCGAGGGCCTCGGCCACCGGCACCCAGCCGTTGAGCCCGTGCGTCGCGCTCATGAGGGCCAGATCCCAGCCTGTCGCCCCAACAGACCCCACGGGGGCTCCCGGGTCGGCAAAGAGCGCAAGCGGGATCGCCCTGCGAATCTGCTCGAGCACGAGCGGGGCGAACATCGCCACCGCAAGAAGAGGAATAGCAATGAGCCTGGCGACCCCGCGGGGGCGGGCGATCATCCAGGCAACCCAGCCGATGATCAGCGCAGGGGCGAGAGAGGGCGCGGATGCGCAGACGACGGCAAAGAGAAGACTCGCCCCCGCAGCCGACGCCACGCTCTTAGGTGCCTTGAGCAGTAGCAGCACGAGCCATGGCAAAGCGAGATGGGCGATTACCGCACCGAGCCTGCCCGACATGAGGGCGGAGATCAGAGGTGGGGATGCTGCCCACAGAATGCCGGCGACGAGAGGAATCCACGGGGTTCGCGTGATCGCGCGGGCTGCGAACCAGGCACCGGCTGTGGCCAGGGGAAGGGCGGCGAAGAACAGCACCACGACGGCGAGGGATGGGTTCCAGAACGTGAGCGAACCGAGAACGGCGAGCACCGCGGCGAAGGGGTCGGCGGGCCCGACGAACCCCGTGCCAATCTCGCGCCACCCGTAGCCGACGGTGCTCCACAGCTCAGCGAACGTCGCGCTGAGCGGCAGAAGGCCTCCGCCCACGACGCTATTGGACCCTAAGAGCGGACCGAAAACTACAATGCCAACGATTGCCGCGAACGCCGCAAGCCAGAGTCCCCCGCCGCCGAGGTACCCGATCTTCGGCTCAGCGAAAGAACCGCCGCTGGCCTCCGCCTCGCGTTGCTGTGCCCGCCTCTCGCGCATCGTGGCAGTCGAGGTTCGCAACGGCGCGATCGCGCCCCAGCCGAGCTTTCGCGAACGAGCGATCCTGCGTCGCGCACCGAACACTGTTCCGTCGAATGCCGCTGCGAACGCAGCAGCGAACTCTCCCGGAATAAACGACGGATGCTTTCCCAGCAAGTGGAGCAGGCTTCGAAGGATCGCCAGGGGAACGAGCGAAACCCAGTGAATCGGAACGGCAAGGGCAGGCGCGTAGACGAGCCGCCGATGAAGCTGAGCGGCTCGAGCGATGCGGGCGTGCCGCGACGGGCTCGCTGTTGGTCGGTCAAAGAGTTCTGGGCCACCGGCCGAAAGCACGCGGGCATTGGGAACGCCGATGACGCGGTGCCCCGCGAGACGAGCGCGCACACTCAGGTCGAGGCCTGCGTCAATGGTCGGCAGGCCCGGGTCAAACCCGCCCAGGTCATCCCACACAGAGCGGCGGATGAGCATGCCGTGTGCCGCGACGCCGAGCACGTCTTCCGTGACGTCGTGCTGGGCCTGGTCGAGTTCACCCTCGACCATGGCGACGGATGCTCCGAGGCGTGTCATCGAGCGGCCGAACTCCGCGATGACGTCGGGTCGGTCGAAGCTCATGAGCTTGGGGCCAGCGACGGCAACCGACGGCGCTACCTCGACCGCAGCGAGCAGCGATGCCAGGGCATGGGGCTCTGGTGCGTTGTCGTGGGCGAGAAGCCAGAGCCACTCGGATTCAGGGTCTCCGGCGTCAAGCCCTGCGATGACGTGGCGAGCTGCACCGCCAAAGGTGGGCGCAACCCGAGGGGGCACAGTGACGATTGCAGTAGGGGCGGCTGCGGCCAGCATCTGCGCCGATGCATCCTGAGACCCCGCGTCCACCGCGATAAGCGCATCGACCGAGCGCGTCTGAGAGGCGAGCGCCGACAGCGTTCGCTCGAGATACTCGCCCCCATTGCGGGCGATGAGCACGACGGTCACTCTCTGGCGCATATGAATCGACACTATGCGCTGGGCTGTCGCTCACGGTTGTAGACACGCGGCAGCCGTCGGATGCCGATGCGCGAGACGAGGATCGTGGCGCAGGAGCCTTTGCTAGACGGCGCGCTTGCGCAGCTTGCGGCGCTCTCGCTCCGAGAGGCCGCCCCAGATGCCGAATCGCTCATCGTTCTGAAGCGCGTATTCGAGGCACTCGTTGCGAACCTCGCAGGAGCCGCAGATCTTCTTGGCGTCGCGCGTTGATCCGCCCTTTTCGGGGAAGAATGCCTCGGGGTCGGTCTGAGCACAGAGGGAGTCGGCCTGCCAGGAGAGCGCATTGTCGTCATCGCTGACGGGGCGCCGGACACCGGGAACTCCGAGAGAGACGGGGTCTGCGAACCAGTCGTCCGGGACTCCTCGTCGCTGCAAATCAGGTGCCATGTCACTCTCCCCTCGGCCCTTGTGCATTACGCGAATTACTAACGCGCTTTGATAATTACACCCGTGTAGTTCCCCAGAGTCAAGTCGCAAATCGTAAACGTTCAGGTGGCAATCGAGGCTTCACCCCGTAAACAGCGGCGTGTCGCCCGGCGTGTCTACCCTCTGGCTCACCGCATGCTCCCGAACTGGGGTCGGGCGTGTCTCATCCGTGCGCAGCAGAAGCTGGCGTTCTAGGCCGGAGACGCTATGAAAGCCTCGCCCGCAGCATCCGTCTCGACCCGCGCGCCTGAGTCGTCCGCCGTGACATAGAGCGCCTCACCCGGCGCCAGCACCACCAACTGATCATCGGAGACCACCGTCGCGCGCCCCGCAGTGCAGAGAACGATCGACTGAGGCACGATCGCAGTCTCCGACGCGGGGCTCACCTGGCTCAGCTCGAAGCCAACGCCCTCTGGCCTAAAGACCCGCACACCGTGCGTCGCCTCGCGCGGCTGGATGCGCGGGACCTCAACGGCGTCGAAACGCAGAACTGACAGCAGCTCCCGCGGGTCGACGTGTTTGAGAGTAAGACCGCCGCGCAACACATTGTCGGATGCGGTCATGAGTTCGACCCCGAACCCGCGCAAATAGGCGTGGATGTTGCCCGCGGGCAAAAAGAGCGCCTCGCCGCGCGAGAGCGTGACACGGTTGAGCAGCAGCGCCGTGACGATGCCGGGATCCCCCGGGTGGTGAGCGGCGAGAAGGCGCACGGTATCGGCGTCGATGCCGTCAGCTGATTCGGCCGCGCGGGTCACTCGCTCGACGAGGTCGTCGACCCCGGGGCCTCGAGTGATCAGCCACTCCACGATTGATGCCGTCCGCTCCCGGCCGACGCGGGCTGCGAACTGCGCAATGACGGGATCTGATCCTGCGAGAGCCGCAATGGCCGCCTCCGCGTCCGCTGCATCGCGGAATCCGCAGAGCGCATCGAAGGTGTCGCTGAGCGCCAGAATCACCTCAGGCTTAGCAAAGGGGTCTCGATAATTGCGCTCCGGCGCGTCGAGAGGGATCCCCGCGGCGTTCTCGCGCTCGAAGCCCTCGGACGCCTGTTCGGTTGTGGGGTGCGCCTGGAGCGACAGCGGAGCATCCGCCGCCAGAAGCTTGAGCAGATACGGCAGGCCGGTGCTGCCCGAGGGCTGCTCTCGCTCAACCCAATCGGCAAGCGTTGCGACCCCCTCGACAGGAGCATCGACAAGCCGGGCGGGCGACCCCGGGTGCGTGCCGAGCCACAGCTCGGCCTGGGGCTCAGCCGAGGGCGCCACCCCCCGCAGCTGAGCGATCGCGCTGCGAGACCCCCAGGCGTACGGCCGAGGTTCATTGGTAATGGGCAGCAGCAACGGGACCCTCATGTCTCTTCTCGTGGCTCGAATAGGTTGGCGGCTGACTACAAGCTTTTTCCGAGGCCGCCGACAACCGCTTAGACCAAAGTACCAAGCGCTTTGAGGCACCGCGGCGACCCTCTTAGGCTCGAGAGCGCCTGCGGCTCACCCCCCGAATGCCGCCGGTGTCGCCACCACCAGGAGTTTGCCATGTCCTTCACCCCTCTCGCCTCAGATTTCTACGGGTTTGAAACCACGCTCACCGAGCAGGAACGCGACTTTCTCGCCCGCCTACGCACCTGGCTCGACACCGACATCAAGCCCATCGTGAACGACCACTGGAACCGTGCCGAGTTCCCCCGTCAGCTCATCAAGGGCATCGCCGACATCGGAGCGGCCGGATTGGCATGGGAAGAGACGCGTCCGTTCGAGAACTCTGCGGCCTTCCGCGGCTGGGTCGCCGTCGAGCTTGCTCGCGTCGACGCGAGTGTCGCCACCTACCTCGGCGTGCACAACGGTCTTGCGATGGGAGCGATTGCCGCCTGCGGAAGCGCGGAGCAGCGGGCGGAGTGGCTGCCGAAGATGGCGGCTGGCAATGTCGTCGGAGCGTTCGGCCTCACGGAGCCCCTCAGCGGAAGCGACAGCGCCCAGGGCCTTCGCACGACGGCGCGACGCGACGGCGGCACCTGGGTTATCAACGGCGAGAAGCGCTGGATCGGCAACGCAACATTCAGCGATGTCACGATCATCTGGGCCAAGGATGTCGACGACAACCAGGTCAAGGGCTTCATCGTGCCGACGTCCACGCCGGGATACAGCGCCACCAAGATTGAGAACAAGCAGAGCCTGCGCATCGTGCAGAACGCCGACATCGTGCTCGAGGATGTGCGCATCCCCCACTCGCTCAAGCTTGAGAACGCCAACTCCTTCCGTGACACGGCCCGTGTGCTGCGCGCTACTCGCGCCGATGTGGCGTGGGGCGCCGTCGGCACCTCGATCGGAGCCTACGAAGCCGCCGTCGCCTACGCCGGCGAGCGCGTGCAGTTCGGCAAGACCATCGGCAGCCACCAACTCGTGCAAGATCTGCTCGCGAAGAGTCTCGGCAACATCACCGCCTCCCTCGCCCTCTGCATGCGCGTTTCGGACATGCAAGATGACGGCACGCAGAAGGACGAGCACTCCGCCCTGGCCAAGGCGTTTGCCACTAGCCGGATGCGCGAGACGGTCGCGTGGTGCCGCGAGATCTTCGGCGGCAACGGCATCGTCACCGAATACGACGTCATCCGCTTCTTTATGGATGCTGAGGCGCTCTACTCCTATGAGGGAACGAGGGAGATGAACACCCTGATTGTGGGGCGAGCCATCACGGGCACCGCCGCGTTCGTCTAGGCACGCGGTTGATAGCGCCGACTGCTCTGCGCACCGCCCCGCTCGGCCCTAAACTCGTGGCTATGCTCCGCAGTCGTGCGTTTTTGTCAGCCTTCGCGACCCTCGTGTTCTTTACCGCGCTCGCGGGCGATGCCTGGCGCAACACGATCAGCTGGCTGGGCTGGGGCATCCTCGCCGCTTTCATCGTGGGGCTCTCGGTAGCTCTGGTGATTTCGCGCAGGCACGACCTTCGCCCGCACACCCTGCCCTACCCGCTATTGGCGTTCCTCGTGCTGGCGACGGCATCCATCGCGTGGTCGGCCTACCCCAGTTGGACGGCCCTCGGCTCTCTAGCGCAGTGGGCGTCAACCGCGGTCGCCGTCGCCATGGCGCTCCTGCTCGACTGGCGCGGTCTGCTACGTGCTCTCTCCCGGGCGATCGCCTATATTCTCGGCCTTTCGCTGCTGTTCGAGCTCGTTGTCGCGGCCTTTGTGCGCCAGCCCGTGTTTGCGTTCTGGACCGACTGGGAGCTCGGCGAGGTCCCCGTCATGTACCAGTGGTCGCGCGCGCTACTCTTTGAGGGCGGGCCCATCCAGGGCATCGTCGGCAACTCGAGCACGCTCGGATTCATTGCGATGCTGGGCGTCATCGTCTTCACGATCCTCTGCGTCGTTCGAACCGATGAACCCGACCCCGTCATCCCGCAGGACGCCGATGCTCTCACTCGCCGGCGGCACATCATCAACGCCCTCATCGGCGTGGGTGTCTCCTTCGTGGTTCTGCTGCTAACCGCATCGGCCACGATCGCTGTCACCCTCGTCGCGGTGGCGATCATGGCCGGACTCGTTCTTGTGATGCACCGCATCCCCCCCGGAGCCCCTCGCACCATCGCCTACGTCGCCGCTGCCGCGGTTCTGGCTGGCATTGTCGCGGCGGGACTCGCCTTTCGCGACACGATTCTCGCGCTGCTCGGCAAGAGCAGTGATCTCACGGGGCGGCTCGACATTTGGCAGGCCGTAGCCGATGTCGCCGCCCAGCGACCCGTCGGCGGCTGGGGCTGGGTCAGCTACTGGGTGCCGTGGGTCGAACCGTTCGACAGCACCATCCGAATCGTCCGCAACGGCACACAACAACTCCACGCCCACAACGCGTGGCTCGACGTCTCTCTCCAGCTCGGCATCATCGGCGTCATTGTGTTCGCGGCGCTCATCGTCTCGACCTTCACCCGCGCATGGTTCATCGCGCTCGACGGAGTCGGAGCACCCCACCGCTATACGCGGGCACTCTCGATGCTGCCCCTGCTGCTGCTGACCGCTCTGCTCGTGCAGTCGGTTGCAGAGAGCCGCATCCTCGTTGAATACGGATGGCTGCTGCTGGCCTACATCGCGGTCAGCACACGGGCGCTGCCAGTCTCGGCCGATAGCGTTGCTTCGTTGGCGGGGGCCACGCGCTTCGCGAAGCGCGGTTAGCGCGCGAGGCGCGGTGAACGCCGGTGTGACGGTAGTTTGGTTGCGATGAACTCACACGCGAGGCTATATGGCGGCCTGACCGCTTTTTTTGGCTCCGCTCGGCTCAGTTCTGCGCTGACTATCACGGCGATTTCCACCGGCGTTTTCGCCTTCGCACTCAACCGCACGATTGGACTGCCAGGACTGATCGCTTGCTTTGCAACGCTCATCGTGTTCTGCGCCTTGTCATTCCTGGCCCACCGAAACACCATTGAGTTCACGGGTCTCGTGCCCATTTCTCTGATGGTTTTCTTAGCCTGGGCCTGCATCTCAATCTTCTGGAGTCAGTATCAGTGGGCGACACTGGGCGGGCTCGCCTCAATGCTTGGCTTCACCTTTCTCGGGCTCTATGTCGCGCTGGTGCGTGACACGATTCAAATCGTTAGGGCCTACGGCGACGTCTTACGATTCACCATCGCAGCGTCGCTTGTGATCGAAGTGTTCTCGGGCATCCTGATCGACACCCCCATCCCATTCCTGTCTATTGCGGGCAATATCAGCGAGTTGGGGCCAATATCCGGGCTTGTCGGCAACCGCAACGAGCTCGGACTTCTCGCTGTGATCGGCGGCATCAGTTTCGTCGTCGAATGGCGCACACAGTCGGTTACCAGAGGCACCGCTATCGCGTCGATCGCGGGCGCTGCGCTCACGCTCGCGCTCACCGGATCGCCTATCGCGTGGGGCACAGCTCTTGTCGCGGTTTCTGCAACCGCGATCCTTTATGGTGTGCGGCGGCTGGCACCGGTGCGGCGGAGGTTCTGGCAGGTCGCCATCTTGGCTGGGGCCGCCGCCGCCGCCGCAATCGCGTGGAGCTTTCGCGGCCCCATCGTTGGCGCGCTTAACGGCACGGGTGAGCTCGAGTATCGACTCAACCTATGGCAGAGGATCTCCGATCTGATTCAGCTTCACCCTGTCGAGGGATGGGGCTGGATTGGCCAGTGGAATCCCCATCTGGCGCCGTTCACACTTTTTCCAACGAGCATCGCACGACCATCGACTTCTGCCGTGAACGCCTACCTCGACGTCTGGTTTCAACTCGGCATTGTTGGCTTGGTGGCTTTCGTTGGGGTGCTCGGGCTTGCGTTCGTGCGGTCCTGGATGCTTGCTGCTCGACAGCGCAGCGTGGTCTACACATGGCCCGCAGTGGTGCTCGCCGCACTGTTAGTTGCATCATTGGCAGAAAGCAGCATCCTCATCGAGTTCGGATGGCTCACCTTTGTGGTCTGCTGCGTTAAGGCGTCGCAGAAACTCAGCTGGCGCAAGGCGTTCGAGCGGCCGCTTGAGCAAGAACCCTTAAGTTAGATAGCAACGCACCAAGCGACTTAACGCGCTAGCGAGCGCTGCTCATCGAGGTCGGCGTCGACCATCATCTCTACGAGTTGCTTGAAGTCCACCCGCGGAGTCCATCCCAGAGCCGAACGCGCTTTCTCCGGATCACCAATGAGGAGGTCGACTTCTGCGGGGCGCATGAATCGCTCGTCCTGGGTCACATACTTTTGCCAGTCGGTTATACCGACGTGCGCAAAAGCGACATCAAGTAGCTCGCGGATAGTGTGCGTCTCGCCGGTAGCAATGACATAGTCGTCGGCCACATCCTGCTGGAGCATTAGCCACATCGCTTCGACGTAGTCGCCGGCGAACCCCCAATCGCGGCTGGCATCGAGGTTGCCCAGCGCAACCGTCTCCTGCAACCCAAGCGATATACGGGCGACGGCACGCGTGATCTTACGGGTCACAAACTCGGGCCCTCTGCGCGGGGACTCATGGTTGAAGAGCACTCCAGACGACGCATGCATGCCATATGACTCGCGGTAGTTGATGGTCATGTAGTGAGCGAATACCTTTGCAACGCCGTACGGCGAGCGCGGCCACAACAAGGTTGACTCGCGCTGCGGCACCTCCTGCACCTTCCCGAACATCTCGGAGCTCGAGGCCTGATAAAAACGAACTGATGCGGGGTTGTCGCCCGCGTACAGCCGCGTGGCCTCGAGCAGGTTGAACGCTCCCTTGCCTGTCACATCGCTGGTTATCCCCGCGTTCTCCCACGAGTAGGCGACGAACGAAATGGCACCCAGGTTGTAAACCTCGTCCGGTCGGGCCTCGTTGAGCGTCCTAGTCAGGCTCGACGGGTCAGTGAGGTCACCGAATATGAGCTTTGCCTCAGGCAGTACCCGGCGAACCACATCGAGCTTGGGATTATTCTGCCCCCGCACCAGTCCGTAGACCTCGTAACCCTTAGAGATCAGCAGCTCCCCCAGGTAGAGGCCATCCTGACCGGTTATTCCTGTGATGAGCGCGCGCTTCATATTGCTGTCCTTGTGCTGAGGGCGGTTCGAGTCGCCTAACTCTATCGCCCGGCGAGACGACAAAAGCTCACGCAGGCTGCAGGAGGTCTCGTGCGACGTCGAGGTTCCCTTGACTTGCAAGCGCCGCATACGATCCCGCCCGATACTCCCGCAACACAGTTCGCAGTCGACACACCCGATGGGGCGAGAGGGTAGCGCGCATGGCGTCGAAGCGCGCTCGATTCCGAGCTAATTCAAGGGCATAATCGTCGACCGGCAACGTTTCTAGGCGGTCGGCCAAAGTTGCTGAGCGCGACGCGAGCGTCACGTAGCGGGTTCCGCGTGGCTCCAGCATCCGACCAAGTCGGTACCGCAGCGTCGGCTTTCGCACGCCGATCTGGTTGTTGCCATGCTGACGGTAATCAACCAGCTCGGCGTCCAGCAGCTCCACTTCACCCAGAGCTGCAGCGATCACGGCCAGCCATTCGTCGTGCACCCAGTTGGAGGGAAACGGCAGCGCCCACTCAAGAAGCGACCTCCGAAATGCCACAGTTGCTCCCGTGGCCAGGTTTCGGCGAATAAAGGCGCCTAAAGGCCGCGGGCCGTTTATCGCCGCGCGTTCTTCACGTGACGCCGAGAGTGCGTCGAGGAGGCTCAGGCCGAGAGGTTCACCTTCGTCGTCGATCAGCCTTGCGTCGCTGTGTTGCAGCAAGAGGGCAGGCCTACTATCGAATGACGAGATGGCCTTCTCAATCCGGTTTACGTGCCACACATCATCCTGATCACACAGCACAACCAGGTCTCCGCTACTTGCCTCAATCGCACGCTGGAAGTTGGCGGTAACTCCCACGTTGGCGGCACCGCCGAGAATTGTTATTGCCGTTGACCCGGTGTCGTACTCCTGCAGAAAACCACGAATCACGTCAAGCGTGGAATCAGTTGATCCGTCGTCAGAAATGATGATTTCCGATGGCGCCACCGACTGGCTCACAATGCTTCGAAGCTGTTCTTCTATGTAGCGAGCACCGTTGTAAGTGCACAGCGCAACCGAGATTGTCGTCACACAGCGAGCCTAGCGGCGAGCGCATAAAGCCGCCGCGGCTAGCATTGCTGCATGCCTCTCGTCTTCGTCAATCTCCTTCAGTCCACGGGAACCAAGGGCGGCATCGAGATATACGCCCGCGAGCTCTACCGGCACATCGGCGAACTCGACACCGAGTTCGAGTTTGTCGGGTATGTGAGCTCTGAACTGGCGAAAAAAGACACCTCGTGGTTCCCCGGCCCCGTTATCAACTCCGGAATTAGCGGTGAGAACCGGCTGAGTTGGGCCCGCGGTGAGCTCTTTAGCGTATCGACGGCGGCAAAGAAGGCGGGCGCTGACCTCATTCACGGCCCTGCGATGTTTGGTCCTCTGCGATCGAACATTCCTGTCGTTATCTCGATTCATGATCTGCTGTATTTCTCTCACCCCGAGCTAATGCAGACCAAGTTGTTCACTGAACCCGTCAAATGGATGGAAAAACGCGGCGCCGCAGGAGCCGC
Organism: Salinibacterium hongtaonis; assembly: GCF_003065485.1. Classification (GTDB taxonomy): domain Bacteria; phylum Actinomycetota; class Actinomycetes; order Actinomycetales; family Microbacteriaceae; genus Homoserinimonas; species Homoserinimonas hongtaonis. The sequence continues at coordinate 593,759 of NZ_CP026951.1, read as the reverse complement.
GCGGCTGATAACAATTAGCGAGTACTCCGCGTCCATGATTCGCAAGTACTTGAAGTTCCCCAACGACCGTATCGACGTGATTCCTCTTGCAGGCCGCACTGGCGATAGCGTCGTGTCGGAGAACGCGCGACAGCCTGACCTCTTTCTTGCGATCGGTCAGCGGAGCCCCTACAAGAACTTCGAGACGGTAGTCCGCGCTTGGTCGGAACTCGCACCCCGAGACCGCCCGCACCTCGTCATTACCGGCAGCCATGGCGACGATCCGTTGATTCCGCTGGTGCGCGACCTTGGGCTTGAGGGTTCGGTCGAGCTTAGATCGTGGGTGCCGAGTGAAGAACTGGCGCACCTTTTCTCGACGGCGACGGCCTTGATTGATTCCACCCTGGCAACCGGATTTTCGCTGCCAACCTTGGAAGCGATGGCCATCGGGCTCCCCGTCATCCTCGCTGATACTGAGGTGTTCCGCGAGGTTGGCGCAAATGCCGCCGATTACTTCATCGCAGGCGACCCCACCGATCTCGCCCGCGCGGTTCGCGAACTCTCGGCCAATCCCGCACGACAGAGTGAACTGACCACGCTTGGCTACGAGAGGTCGGCACAGTTCTCGTGGGAAAAGGTCGCCGAAGAGACTCTGGACTCATTCCGCAAGTCTCTCGGCAGCCTACTAGCTCAGTGAGGAGAGAACGTCGAAGACGTGATCGATCCCTGACTCGACGGGATAGTGGTGGTTGCCGACGAACAGACCGTCGACGTGGATCTTGTCCGCCGCGGGCAGCTCGTCAGGAACTGTGGCGTCGAGATAGCTCATGACGGGATTCCGGGCGAAGTTGCCGGCAACGATGGGCCGCGCTTCAACCCCTGCGGCTTCTAACGCCTTAGCCACTTCTCCGCGACGGCCTGCCAGGCTTTCCTCGAGCACGAGCGAGAATCCAAACCAGCTGCTTTCTCCAGTTTCACGCTGCAACCGGACCGTCTCGAGGCCAGCGAACTTTTGCTGGAAGTACTTGGCGTTCTTGCGACGCCCCTCGACCAGCGACGGAATCTTGGAGAGCTGCTCGATGCCGATAGCGCCAGACATTTCGAGCGGGCGCACGTTATAACCCGGGAGGACAAACCGAAACAGATCATCGAACTTGTCGCCTGACTTATCGTGCACGAAGTTCTTCTGCGGTAGCTCACGCGTCCACCCGTGGGCGCGCAACGAGATCAACTCCTGGTAGAGCTGCTCGTCGTCGGTGAGGATTACGCCCCCTTCCATCGTCGAGATGTGGTGCGAGAAAAAGGCGCTGAATGTACCCATGAGGCCCGCAGTCCCGGCCCAGGTGTCGTTGTCACGGGCTCCGAGGGACTCGCAGTTGTCTTCAAGCAGCACGAGACTGTGCTTCTTTGCAAGAGCTGCGAGACGGGCGAAATCGTTCGGGTTCCCCAAAAGGTTGACGGCGAAGATCGCTTTGGTCTTCGGTCCGATTGCCGCCTCGGCAAGATCGAGATCCATATTGAGGGTGTCGATGTCGATGTCAACGAAGCGCAGCTTCAAGCCGTACTGACTCAGCGGGTAATAGGTCGTCGCCCACGAAACTGCGGGGACGAGAACTTCGTCGCCGGGATTCAGGTCGAAGCGAGGATCGATAACGGCGGCGGCGACGGCAAGTAGATTCGCGCTGCTCCCCGAATTGACCATCACGCCGTATTCTGCGCCGAACTGGGCGGCAAACCCTGCCTCGAACTGCTTGACCAGCGGGCCCATCGTGAATCGTCCGCTAGTTACAACCTTTTGAATTGCCCCGTATTCAGCGTCGTCCCACGATGATGTCGCGAGAGGGAAGGCTGATTCGACCGGTGAGTTCATCGTGCATGTCTTTCGTTCGAGGCGGGCGTGGCGAGGTAGGCGGCGTAGCATGCCGCATATCCCTCGTCGAGGGTAGTAGAGGGGTTCCAACCGAGTTTGCGAGCACGGCTCGAGTCGAGAAGTCGTTGCATCACGCCCGCGGGTTTGGTGACGTCATAGTCGAACTCCCCGTCGAATCCGACTACACGGGCCGCAGCGTCATAGTAGTCACGGATGCTGTGGTCGACACCGACTCCGAGGTTGAGAAGAGACGGCCATTCCGCGAGCGAGCCAATCTGTCCCACGAGCCACGAAGCGAGATCCGGTGCATAGGTGAATTCGCGACGAGCGGTTCCATCGCCCCACACTGAAATAGTGTCATCCCCAGCAGCCACAGCAGCGTGGGCCTTAGCGATAGTTGATGCGACCAGGTGGGCGCGACCCGGGCTAAAGTCGTCCCCCGGGCCATAGAGGTTACTGGGGACAGCGGCACGGTAGGCAAACCCATACTGCGTGCTGGCGTACTCACAGAGCTTGGCGCCCGTTATCTTGGCGAGGGCGTAACCCTCGTTTGCTGGTTCGAGTTCCCCTGCCAGAATGTCTTCTTCTACTAGCGGCTGGCGCATGCCAGCCGGGTAAATCGCGCCGCTCGAAATGTAGAGCAGCTCAGGCACTTCGAGGTCGATGGCGGCGGAGATCACGCTTCCATCTATCTGGAGATTCTCGCGCAAGAAAGTTGCCGGCTTTGCTAGCTTCTCGGTGATACCGGCAACGCGAGCCGCTGCGTGAATGATTGCATCCGGTCTCGCGGCATTGATTGCCGCCCGTGTGGCATTAGCGTTGAGCAAGTCGACGGTACTGCGGGTGAATCGAACCACCTCGTCGTCCGGGCGCTGCCGGGCCCATTGCTCAACGATGCTGGACCCCAGCATGCCCGCAGCCCCCGTGACAAGAACGCGCACGTTATGCCGTCACTACGGAGTCGATAAAGCGCGAACCCTCTACACCAAGTGCGGCAACATCTGCATCGACCATGATCTGGGCAAGCCGGGGCGTCAGAATCTTCGGGGTCCACCCGAGTTTGTCCTTGGCCTTCGAAGCATCGCCAATGAGGGAGTCAACCTCGGTGGGGCGGAGATATCGCTCATCGAACTTGACGAATTTCTCCCAGTCGAGACCGACGTGCTCAAAAGAAAACTGAAGGAAGTCGCGCACTGAGTACGCCGTTCCCGTCGCAACCACATAATCGGTAGGTTCATCATGCTGAAGCATGCGCCACATCGCCTCGACATACTCCGGGGCATAGCCCCAGTCACGCACTGCGTCGAGGTTGCCCATGTAGAGCTCTGACTGTTGCCCTGCGGCAATGCGAGCGACAGCACGAGTGATTTTGCGGGTGACGAATGTTCCACCGCGGCGCGGCGACTCATGGTTGAAGAGGATTCCGTTTACCGCGAAAAGACCATATGCCTCGCGATAATTACGGGTAATCCAATAGGAGTACACCTTGGCGACGCCATACGGCGATCTTGGGTAGAACGGCGTTTCCTCGTTCTGCGGCGGAGGGGTCGCCCCGAACATCTCCGAGCTCGAAGCCTGGTAGAACCGCGGCGACACTCCAGCTGCGCGAATGGCCTCGAGTAGACGGATAGTACCCAGCCCCGTCACATCGCCGGTGTACTCCGGCTCATCGAAGCTCACGCGCACGTGCGATTGCGCCGCAAGGTTGTAGACCTCGTCCGGCTGAATCTCATTGAGCAGGGTTACAAGACGCGACGCGTCAGTAAGGTCGGCAAAATGCAAGATCAGGTTGTGGTTGGGGGCGTGCGGTTCTTGATAAACGTGATCGATACGGCCCGTGTTAAAACTTGAGGAGCGGCGAATGAAGCCGTGAACCTCATAGCCTTTTGAGAGAAGGAGCTCGGCCAGATAGCTGCCATCTTGGCCCGTTATCCCCGTGATTATGGCTCGCTTGGGGCTGAGATTACTCATGGCGAGAGTCTACCTGAGCCACTCAGCCGACTCGGCTCTGCTCAGCGATAGGCTGGTTGACCGTGACCGCACAGGACAACGACCGATCTGGCTCCACGCAGCCGCTAGACATCATCATGCCGTTTTGGGGCAGCTTCGATCACTTTCGCGAGGCGGTGTCTAGCGTGCTCGCGCAGAACGACCCGAACTGGCGACTCACAATTGTTGATGATGTCTATCCTGATCTCGCCCCGGGCGAATGGGCAATGGCGATCGATGATCCCCGCGTGACTTACATCCGCAATGAACAGAACCTGCGACCGAGTCGCAATTACAACAAGGGGGTCAGGCTCGCCCGGAGTGAATTCGTCGTCATCATGGGCTGCGACGATGTGATGCTCCCGAGCTACGTCGGCCGCGTGCAGTCCCTGTTCACAGAGCATCCGGATGCGGACATTATTCAGCCTGGCGTGAGCGTAATAGATGAGAACGGTGCTCCCTCGAGACCACTCGCAGACAGAGTGAAGGCCCTGTACAGGCCTAGCGGCACAGGGGTCCGCACGCTCTCGGCTCAAGACCTTGCTGTCAGTCTCTTGCGCGGCAACTGGACCTACTTTCCCTCGCTTGTCTGGCGAAGGAGCCGTCTTACCGGCTTCCGCACAGATCTCGACGTCGTGCAAGACCTGGCGATGTTGTTCGATATCGCGAAAGCGGGTGGCACCCTCGTGCTCGACGACCAGATTGTGTTCAACTATCGCCGCCACTCGAGCAGTGTCTCGGCGCTTACAGGTCCGGATGGGTCGAAGTTTCGCCAAGAGCGCACTCTTTTCTACGAAGCGGCGGCTGCATGCCGCCAACTTGGGTGGAACCGCGCAGCGCGAGTAGCCCGTAACCACGTCACGTCACGCCTCAACGCACTCACAGAACTCCCTGGTGCCATCGCGAAAAATAACAAGATCGGCAAGCGCACTCTCACCCGGCACGTTCTTGGTCTCCCCTACTGATGTGGCTGGGCATGCTGTCACTGACTAAGTGAGAAGCCTCACCTCGGTAGAATCATGAGCGTGTCTTCTTCTCTCACCGGCCGCACACTCATCGTCATGCCTGCATTTAACGAAGAGGAAGCCGTCGGAAACGTTGTGCGCGAGGTAAAGAAGACGTTGCCGGGAACCGTCGTGCTCGTAGTCGACGACGGGTCAAGAGACGCTACTTCTGCGGTCGCCCGCGAAGCCGGGGCCCTCGTTGCCACCCTTCCATTCAACTTGGGTGTCGGTGGCGCAATGAGGGTTGGCTTTCGCTATGCCCTCGAAAACGGCTTCGACAATGTTGTGCAGGTCGACTCTGACGGCCAGCATGATCCGGCCGGGGTCCCTGCTCTCCTTGAGGCACTCGACTCCGCGGATCTCGTGATGGGCGCCCGCTTTGCCGGCGAGGGCGATTACCGGGTCCGCGGACCTCGCCAGTGGGCGATGAAAGTATTCGCAACAATACTGAGCCGAACCTCGCGTACTCGCCTCACCGACACCACCTCTGGTTTTCGAGCATCTGGGCCGCGCGCTGTCGCACTGTTTGCCGAGCACTATCCCGCAGAATATCTCGGCGATACGATCGAAGCTCTCGTGATCGCCTCGCGGTCTGGTCTCGTCATTCGCCAAATCCCCGTTGCGATGCGCCCGCGTGCCGGCGGAGTTCCTTCGCATAACCCGTTCAAAGCGGCTGCCTACCTCGGCAGAGCGAGCATGGCACTTGTATTCGCCTTCATTCGACCAAAGTCGATCTACCGCACGGGGAGCAACGCATGACCGCGGCCAGTTACATCTTCGGCATAGCATCGGCGTTGCTCATTCTGATCGTCGTCGTGGAGCTGCTGCGTCGAAGACGGCTTCGCGAGCGTCATGCCATCTGGTGGTTTGTCGCCGGTCTACTGGCGCTAATCGCGGGAGTGTTTCCTTCAACCTTGGTCTGGGCCGCCTCGGCCGTTGGCATTGAGGTGCCGACCAACCTTGTTTTCTTCGTGAGCATCGCGATTCTCTTTCTCGTCTGTTTGCAACACAGTTCTGAGCTAACGAAGCTTGAAAGCAAGACGCGCATCCTCGCGGAAAGAGTCGCTCTCATAGAGCTTGAGATGAAGGAGAAAGAAACCGCCGAATAGACGCCGTTCAATCCGAGAACCGGGCTTGGACTACCTGTGCGTTAGCGGTGGAGCACTCGTCGTGGAGCAGTTGCTGCAAATCAGCTCTTCTGCTGTGAACAACTGTTCTGCCCCCCATTAACTCGATGTTGCGGCACAGAACACCAACATCGTCGGTGCCTTCAAGCCCGTAAGCTGCAGCGCGCAACTCGAAGTTCTCCTTCATGGAGTCGGCCCACATCATCATCAGCCAGAAATTCACGGCCGTCTCGTAATGCTGCCCCGTCTGCCACAGTAGGTGCGACTGATCCGGGTCGGAGAGACTCACGATTTGTCGGGCGACAGAGTCGCCGTCGCCCAGGAAGTCGCCGTCGATGATTCTCGCGAGCGGCCCTCGAGTGTCAAGGCTAAACGCGAGCTTCGGCATGACGACGAGACCGACAAGTGTCGCGATCATGACAGCAGCGACGCCGATCTGCTGCATCGAGTGTCCCCGTAAGAAGCGGAGAGCCAGGGCGGGCAGCAGACCCGCAATGATCACAATGAGAATTACGGATGCTAGCCACGCGAACTTCAGCGGATAGTAGGTCCAGGGAACGGGCTCGTTGCGTGAGATAAAGAGCAACACTCCAAGAATCGCGCCTGAACCGGAGATGATTGCTATCGTCCCCGCAAGCGCAGAGCTACGGTGACCCTTCAAGGCAAACAGAGCGAGGCCCACTGCAGCCAGCGCAAGCAGCGGCAACATCACCGTGCGAAACCCGTGCACGGCTCCTTGAGCCTTGAGGAAATCGCCAAGGCTCACCACACTAGGCAGGACCACCGCTAACCCGAAGACGATCAGCTGCGCGATCGCGATGACTAGTAGCCACAAACTTGATCGACGGGTCGCGAGCAACTCGCGCCACATAAACACGATCGTCACGAAGCCGAGCGACGCTGGCAGCAGCACCAGCGGACTCCATACAGCGAGCAGCAGGGTGGCGGTGAATGCCTGTGCGGCGAGCACTAGAGCTGGGCTCGTGCGATAGCTGAGGAAAGCGAGGAACGCAGCGAGCACAATAACGAGCGAAATCGCCGTATTAAAGAAGCCGAATTCGATCGGATAGCCCGAGACAAACCAGGTGAGAGGGAGACACGAGGCGCCGGCCGCAACAATGCCGATCGTGACCGGGCGCAGGGTTACAGCCCGCACAATCGATGCCGCGACAGCGCCGGAGAGAACGCAGAGCAAAGCTATTAGCAACGCCCACAGGGCGGCGAACGATTCGAGGTCATGGGCGAGCAACTGCTGCGGTGCAACTCTGTCGCGGCCTGCTGCGATTGATGCTCCCAGGAGTGCAGATGTCAGCGGCACTGGATTCTCGAGGGGACCGAAAACGATTCCCCCGCGATAGACAACTTCTCGAGCGAACAGCAGGTTATTGGCGGAGTCACCGCTCATTACCCAGGAAATTCTAGACGAGCCCTTCAGCACGCCTGCGACGGAAATCGTTGACAGCCACACTGCTGCTCCGAGCAATGCAGGCAACCACGCCGCGAGCGCAGCTCGCGACGGCAGCCGAACCGAATCGACACGACTCGCACATGCCGCGGCTCCACCCAGCCCGATGACGGTCCAGAGCGTGATGACGGTGGGGAGCATGGGCAGGTTCGTCGCTGCGGTAACTGCGAGCACACCGCCAAGCGCCCAGAAGCTGAGCAGCAGCGGCAGCGCTACGGCGAGCCCAACCCCCTTACGCGCTCCTATCGCAAACGCCCATGGCACAGGTGCGATGAGCAATAGCATGCCGACTGACGCGCCTGCGACTGCAGCAATGGCGGCTGCTCCCGTAGCCGCCATGAAAATACCCACCACAGCGACTCGCACGAGGTGGCTCCGGTGGGTTACGGTCACACGTCCGCCTTGACATCGCTGACTGCACCTTTGCTACGCGAGGCCACGAGCCAGCCAAGGTGGACGATGAGGCCAGCTACAGGGCCCGCGAGAAGAGCCAGGACGACACGATCCATGAAGGCAATCGGCAGTGCCAGTACGGCGATCGTGACGACCGCGGCCACTACCCAGCCGAAGGAATAGACAAAATGTTGCCCCTTGGCAAGTACGGCCGGTGCACTCAGACACAGCGAGCCTACGAGTCCAGACGAGACGACGAGTACGGCGATGAATGAGCCCTCAATAGAGCTGGCCCGTCCGGTGACGAGCGCGAACGCCGAAGGCCCGAGCCACCAGGCGAGCGCGGCGATCACCACTGTTCCCACGGCAATGACGCCCTGGGTTCTGAGGAACGTGCGCGCCCACGTCGTGGGGTTGTTGCGGAATTGAAGCAGAAAATAGCTCTGCAGCGCCATCACCGTGACGATCAGGGGTGCCCTCGAGAGCGTGATCGTGAAGAGAAGTTCCCCAAGAAATGCCTGGTCGACACCGGTCGCGGCGACTCCCAGCAGCAGAGGCAGGCCACTCACCAGCATGGCTGTCGCGGTCGAGGCCAGCACCGTGCGTGCCACATTCCAGCTAAGTGACCGATACCCAACATCGATGTCACTTCGGCCGACGAAGCCAGCCCGCACGACCGGCCACAGCAGCGCGATTGTGAGCGGAAACGGCAGAGCAACCATCCAGGCGAGAACGACGATGTCGTGAGTGACGAGCAAGGCGCAACCGAGCAGCGCGAGCCGAAGCAGGGCATCGAAGCTCATGAGCAAAGCGAGCGAGCGCCACTGGGTCAAGCCATACAGCGAGCCGGATAAGGTAGCTACAAGTACATAGGAGGCAGCGCCCACCGCGAGCGGCGGGACTAGCGCCCACCCGGCGTCGGCAAACACATAACTCACCCAGAGTGGAGCAGATACAACGACGACGACGACGACCACCAGCGCACCAACGAGAGCGAAGTTACGAGCGCGGCTGGCCTTTTCTCGGCTGCCGGGGGCAATCGGATGTGTCGCACGCGTAATCTCCTGCTGCACACCCGAGAGCGCCCCGATGACGAGGTAAATAGCCGCCCAAAAGATCGCGAATAAAGCGTAGGCTGCCGGGCCGATATTGAGATTGACGAGCCAGGTGACCAGGTAGCCAGCAACACCAGCAATAACCGTCGAACCCATGATGAGCGCGGCGCCGCCGGGCGCCACGTTTTTCGTCGGTACGGCGACGGGCAGCGCTCCGTCTGGCTCGCCGCTCAGGATGGGCTCCATATGAGGCCCCCTAGACCCGCGCCGCTATCCACTCCTGCAGCGCTGCGATGCCGCGGTCGACATTCCATTCCGGCTTCCAATCGATTCCGGCGAGAGAATCATCGATTTCGACTTCTGCATGGCGCACGTCTCCGTCACGATAGGCGCCGTTGATCTTGGGCTCCAACGCCCCATGGAATCGTGCAATCGCCTGCGCCAACTCCAGGATCGTCGTGCCAACGCCCGAGCCAATGTCGAAGCACGGCACGCCGTCGGCGACAGGCGGATACTCGATGACTGCGGCGAGTGACCTTGCGACATCGTCGATGTAGACGAAGTCTCTCGTGATCCGCCCGTCTTCGTAGACCGGGATGCTCTCTCCCCGCATTGCCATCTGCGAAAACAGCGAGACAATGCCGGTGTACGGGTTGATGAGCGACTGGCCCGGCCCATAAACGTTTTGAAAGCGCAAGACAGTGAGGTTGCTGTCGTGTGACCCCGTCCATGCAGAGAGGATGTGCTCCTGCGCCAGCTTGGTCGCCCCGTAGACACTGGTGGGCGCGGGCCACGTGCGGGAGGCCGCGCTCGGCAAAGGTGTTGCGTCCTTAAAGTCCCATTCACCTCGCTCGAGCTGTGCGTGCGAACGCTGCCCGGGGAGAAAAGTACTTCCGTCGGCGCGGCGCCATTCGCCTTCTCCGTAGACAGCGCGGCTGCTGCTCAGCACAAAATGGGCGGGCGTGTGGCCAGCGCGGCCAAAGGCGTCAAGCATCGTCGTCGTGCCGACAACGTTAACGTCAGCGTGACGGGTGGCTTCGTGCAGAGATTGCGCGGTCCCGGTTTCGGCCGCAAGGTGCACAACGATGTCGGGCTTAACCCCTGCGAGCAGCGCGTCCCAGGCCGCGGCATCCGTTACGTCACCGACGACTAGCTCTGCCGCAGCATGCAGCTCGTCTGGGCGCTCGGTTGTCGGGTGCACCTGCGGGTGCAAGCTGTCGAGCACGACCCAGCGCTGGGCCTTCTCTGCAAGCAACTGCGACAAAGCGCAGCCAATGAATCCGGCGCCGCCTGTGACAAGGACTGTGCCAAGGTCCGTGGCATGCTGCTGTGTCTTCACGTGTTCTTCTCCTCGTGGGGTGACGCTAAAGGAACGGCTCTGGCCGGTTAATCTTGCGGCGCAGCCTTGATTTTCTCAGAGTTTCGGCTGAACCGCTGGCGGGCCCATCCAAACCAGTACCGCAGGCCGCGACCGGGGCCAAAATCCTTGAGCTGCATGGCGCGTTTCTCAACCAGATGCCAACTCAACCAGGCACAAGCGCCCGTGACAACGACTGTCGCCAGAACCCAGGGAATGTAACCCCAGTGATGCCAGCCGAGATACGAGGTGAACTGTTGCACCAGAAATCCGTAGACGTATACGCCGTAGGAGTAATCGTTTTTCGCGCCAATCCACTGCATCCACTCCGGCAGTCTTGCTGCCGCCCACAGCAGGAGATAAGCAAAGGCCGGGAACCCGACAAAGATCCATCCGCCGAACGCAAGACTGGCGACGACGACGATCCCGCTGAACACTCCGAGGATGTCGTTGAGCGGAATACTGCGCGAGTACATCGCGAAGCAAGCGCCGATGAGAAAGATCAAGGGCAGGGTGATGCGGAACCGGTCGCCGAACTGAGGGATTACAGAAGCCGCAAGGCCGGGCACGACATAAGTGGAGACGGCGACACCGAAGTAGAAAAGAGTAACGAGCAACACAACCCAGCGCGCCCGCTTGAGTACACCGAGCACGACGAGCACCGCAATGATGAGGTAGCAGCTCCACTCATAGGCCAGTGTCCACAGAGACCCGTTGAGCGCGCTCGAGCCTGTGTGCTGGCCCCAGGGAGTGTCAATAAAGATGTCATGAATGCCCCACTGCCTCATGGTGAGGTCGGCATTTAGCACGATGTATCCGACGGGGCCCCCGGCACCCCAGTTGACCAGATACCCCCCGGGACGATTACCGTCGAGCAGCCAGACGATCGGGCCGACGATCACAGCGCCAACGATTAGCACGAGCCAGAACGCGGGAAAGATGCGGAGCACCCTTCGCCAGAGGAACTGCAGGATGTCGACGCCGGCGCCACTCTTGGCGATCAGATAACCGCTTATAGCGAAGAAGCCGACAACTGCTAGGCCGCCGATGGATTCCTGATACTTCGTCCAGCCGAGCATTGGGTCTTCTCCCCATCCCCCCAGAGGGAAGGCATGGGAGATGATGACGAGGCCCGCGAGCACGAGACGTAAAACACCAAGTGAATTTCGGTGCCCGGCAAGGCCCTCAGAGATGCTGCGGTAGGGCTTACGTGGTGCGCGCGCCAATGGATTTGGTGGCGGTACCTCGGCGGCAGATGCTGAGGTCATAGTGAAAGGGTTTCTCCTGCTCGCATCCAGGTGATGGCATGCATGCCGTGTGGGACGGCCGTCAGACCGACGGCACCTCCAGACTATTACAATGGGCGGGGGTTGCCCGCGCCTGGCAGGCTCCAGTCCATTGTGAACAGGACGGTTCATGCCTCATCTCGTCAATATCAGCGCTGCCTCGACGACCGATCCTCCCGCGAGACGTGACGAGAACCAGAGACACATGTGGAAGGTATTCTTCACGGCCTGGGCAGCTCTCTTTGTACTCAGTGCTCTCTGGACTTTCGCAACGCCGATTAGTGCAGCACCTGACGAACCCGCCCACCTGGTGAAGGCAGCGTCGGTTGTCCGCGGCGAGTTCATCGGCACCCCTTCTGGCTTTGGCCACGCGGTGCACGTGCCCCAGTACATAGCCTGGACGCACGCGCAGTCGTGCTTTGCCTTCAACGACAAGACCTCTGCTGCCTGCGCGACTGCATCTCCGATCGATCCGGGGTCTATCGTCGAGTCGACGACCACGGCCGGCCTTTACAATCCCCTCTACTACCTAGTAGTAGGGTGGCCGTCGCTGCTCTTCGAGACGGAAGCTGGCATTTACGCCATGCGACTCATGAGCGCACTGTTCACCACGGTTTTTCTTGCTCTCGCTTTTGTGATGGTGAGAACATGGCGACGCCCGACCCTTCCAACCCTCGCGTTAGCGGTCACAGCGACCCCTATGGCTCTTTTCCTCGCGGGGACGATTAACCCCAACGGCATCGAAACGACCGCGACCCTCGCCGTTTTTGTCGCGATGCTCAGCATCGCGCGTGAACCGGCGGTTTCGTTGCTTTCTGCCAGATCCGCCATTCTCGTCGTCTCAGCTCTCGCAGCGGTAAACGCTCGCGGGCTCTCTCCGCTCTGGGTTGCCGTCGCGATAATCGCTCCGCTATTCCTGCTGTCGTGGACCCAGCTTCGCGCGTTACTGAAAAAAAGAGCTGTGATCAGCGCGATAGTCGGAGTCGGCATTGCCGCAGGCTTCGCCCTCGTGTGGCTTTTCGGGACAAGCTCATTGACGGCAGGAATCGACACCACGACTGCGCCTGAATATCCCAGCACAGGTGCGCCCGCTGCCTACGGTTTTGTCTTCACCATCCAGCAGACGTTCGAGTTCGCGGCACACCTCATCGGACTATTCGGTTGGATGGACACGCCAGCTCCTCTGATAGTGCAGTTCATTTGGGCAACCCTCGTCGGCGGCCTACTCCTTCTTGCAGCGGCACTATTGCGAGGCCGCGAGGCTTGGGTATCCGTGGGCCTCGGCGCGGCGTTCCTTCTCTTGCCTCCCATCATCCAGGGACTGTACATAACAAGTGGTGGGTTCATTTGGCAAGGGCGCTACAACTTCCCGCTCTTCGTCTGCCTTGTGATGGCGTGTGCGGCCTTCGCCGCTACGAGTGTCCCCTCACCATCTCTCGATTCGGCGCGAACACTGTTGCCTGCCGCGCGCAGGACAGTCTTCATCGTCGCGGCAGCGATGGGGCTCGGCCATGTTCTTGCGTTCGCCGCGACACTGCGCCGCTACGTCGTAGGCGAAGACTACTCATGGCTCGATTTTTTCAGGTCACCAGAATGGCAGCCGCCGGGCGGAGCTTTGATGCTTCTGGCGCTATGTGGAATCGCCGTTACGGTGTCTGTCGCGCTGCTTATTCGTGGGTCTTGGCGCGAAATGCGCGACGAGGTCAGCGCCTCTTCAGTCTCTTCTTGACTTTGCCAATGACAGCGGCGGGACCGGCCGTGCGCATATAGAAGAAAGCGCGCTCAACGTCGTGGGCAAGACCTGTACGCCTACGACGCTTGCGATTACGCGCGGCCCCGGCAGCACGCCGTGCGCTCAGCACGCTACGGTCGCCGGCATGGTGAGCATCGGCGACGAAGTCGACGAGAGGTGCTAACGCAGCCTGCCAGTAGTAACGCTCGCGCACCCTGTGAATGTTGGCCTTCGCCTCGGCGATGAAGGCCTCATCGAATAGGACCTTCTCGAGTGCGTCAGCGAGCTGCCCCTCATTGCCCGCCTCGACGACAATCCCGAGATTCTCTGAGGCGACGAGCTCAGCAAAGTGATCGCCCTCTGTCACTACCATGGGCAACTCCGCCCAGAGATAGTCGAGGATGCGGGTGCGGAAAGAGAACGTGGTCTCGATATGCGAGAAATGGGTGCTAACCCCGGCGTCCGCCTCTGTCAGGTAGTTCTGGCGTTCGCTGTAGTCGACCCACGACTCGTTGAAGAACACCGACGTGTCGAGCACGCCAATTTCTGCAGCAAGCGCTCGCGACTCTGCGACGATGGTCATTTCCGGCACACCGGGGTGCGGATGCTTCGTGCCTTGAAAGAAAAGCCTTACATTGTCGTGGCGGTGAGACAGCTGGGCGACGGCTCGAATAAGCGTCTTCGGGTCGAACCAGTTGTACAGCCCGCCGCTCCATAGCAGGAGTTTGTCGTCGGTGCCGATGCCAGGGAGCACACCCTTAAGCACGTCGTGCTCGTGGCGGGGCGGCGTTGAAGGAAGCCCGAACGGAGCAATACTGATGAGTCCGTCGAGATCGGGGTCACCATCGTAGGTGGCAGGGTTGATCCGGCCGAGAGCCGCAAGCTGGCCGAGCCAGAACATCTTCTGACGGTCGGATGCGCACAAGAAGAAGTCACCGCGTTCAAGCTGCTCATTGAGCACCTCAGTCGCATCCTTAACCTGCTCGGACCACTGTGCAGCGGGTAACTCCCGACCCTGCTCGAGTTGCTCAAGATGCATCGGGTCATATATGTCCACGACGAGGATCTTGTCGCTATTGCGGAGAGACTCAAAAACGGCCATGGCGTGACCCTGAAAAACGATGACATCTGCCCATGCTTCAAGAGTGCTGAAGCTTGCGTCATCGCCGGGGCGCACATGCACAATTGCAAAGGGGGCTTGGATCTCTTCTGCGCCGGTCAGCGTGACAAGAGTCACGTCGTTGGCGCGTGAGAGCAACTCGGCCATATTCCAGGCCCGAATGGCGGGGCCCGCAAGCTTCTTGCCGATCGGGTCACCCGTGACAATGACAACGCGCGTGCGTTGGGCAGGCTCAAGGACGTCGAACGCCGTCACGAGGTTTGTGTAGCCGTCTAGGTAGCTTTCCGCCTGATAGACGGGTGCGTCCACTTCGCCGAAGAGTCGCCAGAGCATGCTGTCGCTGATGGTCCGGGTCGTCTGAATCTCGTCGCGCGACTTCCGCAAGCCGGGGAGGTGCTCTGTGAACTGATCGATCGCGAACATAGCCGACACTGCCTGCTTGGGTACCTCGATGGTCGGCTCGCCGTCGCCCCCAGGCTTGCGCAGGTCGAAATCGGTAGAGTCCAGCTCGCTACGACTGATGCCGCGCCGGATGGAGAGGGCGATGGCCGCGGGGAGCGCTTCATGTAGCGCTCTCTCATCGAGGTTCTTATAGAGGGTGTAGAGGGCATTGCGCTCAAGCAGGTACGTCTCCTTGTAGGAGCCGAACTCCGCCATCGAAGCATGGTGCTTATGGAACGCCAGAGACTCCGGCTCATAGGCAAAACGCCAACCGCGCAGGTTGAGTCGCCAACCAAAATCGACGTCTTCGAAGAACATAAAGTAGCGCTCGTCGAACCCGCCGAGCGCGTCGTAAACGCTGCGCCGCACAAACATCGCTGACCCCGTGCCAAAGAGCACGTCCTGCGGAACGTCGGGCGTCTTCGGGATCGGCTCTGCCGTGAACGGCTTGTAGCCCATTCCGTACCACGTCATCGCCGAGCCGATGTAGTCGACGAGATTGCCCTCCCAATCGAGCACCCGGCTGGCTACAGCACCAATCGCATCGTCCTGACCGAACTTGTCGACTGCCGCTCGAATCCATTGCTTGTCTGGCCTGGCATCGTTATTCAATAGCGCAACGAACTCGCCACTGGATGCAGCTACCCCCCTGTTGCATCCGCCCGCGAACCCATCGTTTGTCTTGGAGATGACCAACTTCACGTGCGGCGCTGCAGCCCGAATGCGCTCTGCGCTGTCATCACCAGACCCGTTTTCGACGACCACGATCTCAAGCTTCTCCTGCGGCCAGTTAATCTGGCCGAGGTGCCCAATAGCCTCGATGGTGTCGTCGGTTCCGCGAAAGTTAACGAGGACGACGGAGACGACTCCCGGTCGCAGCTTGTGCATGTGAGCCTTTCGAATGAGGGATCTAGCCAGCCGGAGTTTACCAACCGACGGTCGAGGCCCGTCGCCTCGAACTCGATCGACGTGACGGGCGAGACCAGATCAGAAACGCAGCTTTCGCGCGAGATCGCTGAGTACGCGGACTGGTTTGGTGACACGCCATGAGAAGCTTGTTTCCAGGCCGGCGACTCGCGTTTCAAGCTCCCGCACCCTGCTGCTGCCGGCGAGTTCCACCTGCTGCACTAAATCGGGTGCGCGTTCACCAGTAAGGCAGAAGTTCACCAGCGGCTGAAGCACCGTCGGCCATCTCATAGCCTCGGCAAAGGCGGCGACCCGCGCGGTTGTCGCCGCATGCGCCTCACTATCGAAAAGCACCTGTTCAAGCGCAAGCTCGAGAGCGGCGACATCCTCAGCAGGAACTACTTTTCCGAGCTGATTCTCGACTATGAGCTCGGCAAACGTATCGCCCTCAGTGCTGACTATTGGGAGCGACGCCCAGAGGTAATCGAGTATGCGAGTGCGAAAGCTAAATGCCGTCTCCAGATGATCGAGGTGAGTGCTAACCCCAAGGTCTGCGTCAAGCAAAAAGTCTGCTCGCTCCTCATACGGCACCCAACCCTCGTTGAAGAAAACGACAGTGCCAAGCAGCCCGAGCCGCTCTGCAAGTTCCCGGGCTTCAAAGGCCATCCGCATCTGTGGCACGTTCGGGTTGGGGTGCTGCCCTCCGAGAAAAAAGAGACGAACGTTCGGGCGCCGCACAGCGAGTGCAGCAACTGCCTTCACCAGAGTGAGTGGGTCGAACCAGTTGTAGATCCCGCCTCCCCACAGAATGACCTTGTCTTCGATGCCAATGCCAGGCACCGTTCCTTTGATTGCATGCCTTCGTTGCACGGGCGCTGCGCCGTCCAGGCCGAAAGGAGCGACGTCGAGCAGTTTGCGCAGGCTCGGATCGTGGTCGTAGCTCACCGGATTTACCCTGCCTACTGAGGCAAGCTGGCCGAGCCAAAAGTCTCGTTGCTTTTCCGACGCGCAGAGCATGTAATCCGCCCGCTGTATCTGTTCATTGAGCACCCGAATGACGTCGACCGAGCCAGCCAACCTCTGAACAGGGGTCAGGTCTTTTCCTTGTTCGAGCTGCTCCAGGTGCATGGGGTCGTAGATGTCCGCGACGATGATTTTGTCGGTCTTCTTGATCCAGGGGAACGAGGCGAGCAAGTGTCCCTGAAAGACGATGACATCCGACCATTCGACATCTGAGACCAGAGTCTCTGCCGTTGCTTCGATGACGTCGAAATCCGGATGTGCCAACGTTGCGTGCGTCGTGGAGACGAGTCGCACATCCGAGACTTTGGAGAGTTGCTTTGCAATTTCAAACGCACGAATCGCTGGACCGGCCATGCGAGTGGCCAGCGAATCGGCGGTGACTACGAGGACACGTCTGCGCTGGGGCATTAAGAATCGTCCTTAAATGACAGGGGAAGGCACAGGCGAGTATCACCGAGCAGAATTCGATCTTAACACCCGGCTTTCTGGGAACGGCCGGTATAAGTCCACCGAGCACGGGATAAGCTTTGGTGCGTTTTGTCACTCAACTATCGCCGGAAAGGCATCGGTCAGCACCACGATGAAAGAGTCCCACCGTGTTCAGACTGACACCCTGCGTACAACCGTGAGTGATGAGCCAGCCAACAGTGCGTCCGGCGGCGGTTTCAAGGCCTGGCTCCGTACTTCGTGGGTCGCCATCGTGTTGGTGATCGTTGCATTGGCGATGTGCTTCAGCAATACGGCACAAGGCTCGCGGGCTTTCTCCCCGTTCGACGAGTGGGTGTACTACGACTACATCAGCAAGGTGCCGAGCCAGCTTTACGTCCATCAAGGCGAGAATATTGGCGAAGATGCCCTGAGCCTCATGGCGTGTTTCGGCGACGGATACGGCCCTCGCGGCGAGCCGTGCACCGGACTTGACGGGACATACGACGAGCCCGAGCTTTATCCTCAAGAAGGTAAGACGTCAGCCGACCCGTACACTCCTGCGTATTTCGCGACCACCTGGGCTGCCGCGTCAGTGATTCAGTTCGTCACCGGGGTGGATCTCCTTATTGCCAGTCGGGCTGTGAGCGCTCTGTGGCTGGCCGGCGGCCTCATTGTGCTCACGATGTTCCTCCGCGAGTTTCGTCTGCGCCCAATTCTCATTCTCGGTCTTGGCCTCAGCTACACCGGGCTCTCTACGACCTTTTATGCCTCCAATTTCATCAGCACAGATGCCCCGAGTCTTCTCGCCGGCGCAACCCTCGGCCTGCTGGCAGTGAAATTCGCGAAGACGGGGCGGTACGCACCCTGGCTCGCCATCGCGGCGGCCGTGGCCGTGTGGTTCAAAATCACCAACATTTTCGCTGTCGGGATCGTGGTCCTGGCACTCCTCGCGCACGCTTTCTTTCGCCACCGGGCAGGCTACCGGTCGGCACCACCGTCGCCGGTTCGAATGGCCGTTGTGGCGGCAATTACGGCCGCCACGGCAATTGCGGCCGAAATCATCTGGCTGTTGATATGGAAGGCTTCGAGCGTCGGCGAGGGCCCTGATCAAGGAATCTCGACAGACCTTTCCCCCCGTGCCACCATCGCCTCGCTCTTTACCTTCTTGCTTCCCCGCGACGGTGTCAGCATAGGTATGGGGTGGAGCGCCATAATGCAGGCACCTTACGCTGCGCTCCTTGTGGCTGGAGTAGTCGGCTGGTTCTTTAGAGACCATCACGATGACAGGAACCGCGCGTGGAGCATTGCGATCGCCGTCTCGGCCACTCTGTTCGCCCCCGCGCTGATGATCGCGTTCCAGCTTTTGCTCGGTGAGGTAGCTCCAGTGATTCCCCGCTACACGTTGGGCATGGCTCCCATGATGCTGTTAGCTATCGGGATGATCGCTAACAACAGGATTAGCGTTTGGCTAATACTCGCCTACGGCATCACGATTAGCACGTTCTCCCTCGCGGGCTTCTACCTCTAGCCGAGGCGCTATTCCCCGAGATTGAGTGACTGCCTATAGGCCGCGACGGTTTCGTCGACGGGCCCGGCCATCATCAGACTTCCCTTGTTCAGCCAAGCAGCGCTGTCACACATTTCCAGCACTGTGGACATTGCGTGGCTGACCAGGATCACGGTCTTGCCGTTCGTTTTTAGATCGCGGAATTTCCTAAAGCACTTCTCCTGGAACTCGGCGTCGCCGACAGCGAGAACCTCATCAACGACCAGGATGTCCGGCTCAACGTGAATGGCTACTGAGAACCCCAACCGCACGTACATTCCAGAGGAGTAATTCTTCACCGGCTGATCGATGAATCGTTCAACTCCTGAGAACTCGACGATTTCGTCGTACTTGCTGTCTATCTCTTTTTTGGACATCCCCAGAATGGAGCCATTGAGATAAATGTTCTCGCGACCAGATAGCTCGTGGTGGAAACCTGACCCGACTTCGAGCAAAGCTGCCATCTTGCCGTTGTGTGTGATGCTGCCCTTGTCTGGCGTATATATCTTTGCGAGGCACTTGAGCAGGGTAGATTTACCGGACCCGTTGCTGCCGATTAGGCCGAAAGTCGAACCGCGAGGCACATCGAACGAAACATCGTTGAGCGCCCAGAAGTCCTCGTGGACGGAGGTCCGCCCGCGCATGATGGCGGCCTTCAGAGTCTGGTTACGCTCGTGATATAGGCGAAACTTCTTGCTGACTTCGTGAACTCGAACTGCAGTATCGCCACTCATAGCGCCTCAGCCAGGCCCTTCTCCTTGCGGGCGAAGATCGTCAACCCAATTGCGAACATTCCGACCGCCCAAATGAGGCACGTAACCATGCTGCTGGTGTCGGGAAACCTGTTGTCGTAGAGCAAATTGCGAAAAACCTCTACAAAACTTGCCATCGGGTTCAGCTGGTAAATGTCGAGAAGCGTTACCGGGGTGCCGAGTAGACCGCCCACCTTGTCTGACTGCACCGCGACGAGTGAGACGGGATAGATGATCGGGGTGAGGTACATCCACATCTGGAGAGCAATAGACAGCAGGTGTTCGGTGTCTCGGAAGTACACATTCGCAATCGAGAGCATGAGAGCAATTCCCGATGCGAACAGTGCGAGCAACAGCATTGTGACGATAACCAGCGGCAACCACGGCAGCACAAATGCTCCTGCGATGCTCAAGACGATCGCCAGGACTGCCATCTCGAAAAGCCAGTTGAAGCCAACCGCACCAACGACCGAAAGGGGTAGTACCGCGCGAGGGAAGTACACCTTCTGAATCAGCCCTGCGTTGCCGACCAGGACTGAGGTTCCTGCGTTGAGAACACCAGCGAAAAACAGCCACGGTAGAAGGCCGCATAGCAGCCAGAGCGCGTAATACTCGATACCGCTTGGGTCCCCCACCTGCGGCGGCAACTGAAAGAGGATGCCGAACACAAGCGTGTAGACGAGCATCACCGCGAGCGGGTTGACCAGCGACCAGAGCTGACCGAAGACGGTTCGCTTGTACTTGCCTTTGACTTCACGAAGAGTGAGGTTTGCAAGGAGCTCTCGGGCAGAGAGAAAGTCCTTCAAATAGCGCATTGAGCCTCACTGAATGTCTGGCCGGGAATTGGCCGGAGACCAATCTAGCGCAGAACCGCTCCACAGATTCTGGCAACCCTGGGAGCGGTAGGATAAGAGCATCAATGGACAATTCACCTGCGCACGAGCCTCTCGAGCTCGGCATCGTCACCGTGAGCTTCGGATCGGGCGGGGTTCTCCCTTCCTTCCTGGACTCCGTGCAGATTGCGACGACTCATCCGCACCAGTTGGTCATCGCGGATAACAAGCCGACTGACGATGAGAACGTCGCTGGCATCGCCGCCGCATACGGCGCCGACTATGTTCCACTTGAAGACAACCCCGGCTACGGTGGCGCCATAAATCGCGCAGTGCGCCTACTCGAACCGACGATTCGCTGGGTTCTTATTACTAACCCCGATGTCGTACTCGGCCCCGGATCTATTGACGCACTGGTCGAGGCGACGAACGAAGACTCGTCGGTTGGATCGGTCGGGCCGGCCATTCTCACGGCCGAAGGTGAGCTATACCCCTCGGCTCGACGTGTGCCCTCACTTCGAATGGGCGTCGGCCACGCGTTGTTTGCGAACTTGTGGCCCCGCAACCGCTGGAGCAGGGCTTACCGTAATGACTGGGACGAGAGCGCCCGCGACGCGGGATGGCTATCAGGCGCATGCGTTCTAGTGCGGCGCGATGCCCTGAGCATGCTCGGAGGTTTCGACGAGAGCTACTTCATGTATTTCGAAGATGTAGATCTTGGCGCCCGACTCGGCAAAGCCGGTTTTCGCAACATCTATCGCCCTAACGCGCGAGTGGTCCATTCCGGAGCCCATTCAACCGCAGAGACATCCGAGCGGATGCTGCACGAGCATCACAAGAGCGCGAGCCAGTTTCTGTCGCGAAAGTATGCGGGCCCCTTGCTCTGGCCGGTGCGAGTAGCGCTTCGCTTGGGTCTTTCAGCACGAGCCTCTATCGAAGGTCGGCGGCTTCGCGACCGTAGCTAATAACGTGAGTCGACGTCATTTCAGCGTTTCGCACGCGATTCCGTCTCCATCGCTATCAAGTTTCGCCACGTCTCCATACAGCGGGAAATAGCGATCGAACCACGCCTGCGCCTCGGCCCAGGTTCGGAAGTCAGAGCAATTCTTCGAGTCGCCCGGGTTCCCGGATAAGGGGGGCAGAATAGGAGCAGGTGGAGCAGGCGGAATGTACTGCGAACACGGCAACCTTTCCCCGATCGCAGGGGCGAGCGCCTGATCTCCCCCAAGCAGGACGACGCTGCCGACGCCCATACGGCTGAACTCCGCGAGAACGGAATCGGGAACGCAGTGCCCCGGGATGATGTAGAGAGGCGCACCGCCAGCACCTGCAAGCGCAGCTCCCGCGAGCGCATCGGCAAAGCCCGTGCCGACTGCGAGGAAGGCGCGGGACGCCGATGGGAATGATGCGCGGTTGATCGCCAGCGACGTGGAGTAACGATCCACGCCCGACAATCGCGCAACGTCGGTAACAGCAGGCAACTGGCGAAGTGAATTCTCGATTCCGTCACTCACGACTGCAGATCCACCGGCAATCGACACCGCCGTGGCGCGAAGGGTCACCAGCAGGCCTCGAGTAGCTAGATCTACTGAGCCAGCCGCACCCTGGACAAGAATCACCCCTGAAGAACTCGCACCAGCCGCTGCTGATGCGCTCAGGGCGTCGGGGAAGTTTTCGCCGGTGGCGATAAAGACCCTCGACGATCCAGACACACCAAACGCCCGTTCGGTGACGATCCTCGAAGTCGAGTAGCGGTCTACCCCCGAGTCGCGCCGCACAGAGGAGGAAAGCCCTTCGAGCTGGCCGTAGACTGCATCGCCAACCGCAGATGGGCCGCCCACGACAACGATCTGTTGCGGGCTCAACCGCTGAAGCTCCATGCGCACAGAACTCGGCAATGCGTCCGGCAGAGTTAGGAGCAGAGGGCCGCCTTGTGAAGCTGCGGCGGGCGCTGCGCTTAAGGCGTCTGGATAGTTGCTTCCCGTCGCCACATAAACGACGGGGACTCCCGGTGCGTAGTTCTGAGAAATCGCAATCGCCGTCGCGTATCGATCAGCACCAGAGATGCGGGTCGTTCCGTTACCGAGCCCATCACCAGGAACGCCGGGCGACGCGCTGGTGACCCCTGCGCCCGCCGCCAGCATTAACCCACTCAAGAACAGAAGGAGAAGGGCACGGCCCAATATACGCATCCGATAACTGAAGCAATATCAGAGGAGCAGCAACACACCCCATTCAGGGGTAGCGACGAGGTTCTGCGAAGCGTACTTAATTGGTGGCCTTTGCTGCCAACAAGCGCTTTAGATAAGCACCGTATCCACTCTTTTCGAGAGGGCTGGCAAGCTCGGCGAGTTGCTCATCCGTGATCCACCCGGCACGCCAAGCGATCTCCTCGATGCATCCGATCTTGAAGCCCTGGCGATCCTCGATTACCTTCACATACTCGGATGCCTGCATCATCGACTCAAACGTTCCCGTGTCAAGCCAGGCCGTGCCCCTGTCGAGCACCTGCACCCGCAGCTTTCCGCTGGCCAGATAACGCTCGTTCACAGTGGAGATCTCCAGCTCACCCCGAGCGCTCGGCTCAATCGATTTAGCGATCTCAATCACAGAATTGTCGTAGAAGTACAATCCAGGCACTGCGAAATTGCTCCGAGGGTTCTTCGGCTTCTCCTCGATCGACACCGCCGCCATGTTGTCATCAAATTCGACTACGCCGTACGCCGTTGGGTCGGCGACCTGGTGGGCAAAGATGAGGCCACCCTCGATCTCTCCGTGCTGACGAAGCGACGAGCCGAGACCGGCACCATGAAAAATATTGTCACCTAGGACGAGTGCGACACTCTCGTCTCCGATGAACTCTTCTCCGATGATAAACGCCTGAGCAAGCCCGTCAGGTGACGGCTGCACCGCGTACTCGATGCGGATTCCGAGGTCGCTGCCGTCACCAAGAAGAGCCCTAAACTGCGAGTTATACTCCGCTGTCGTGATAACAAGAATCTCGTTGATGCCCGCCATCATGAGCGTCGACAGGGGGTAATAGATCATTGGCTTGTCGTAGATGGGCATGAGCTGCTTCGAAATGCCACGAGTAATGGGCCACAGTCGCGACCCAGAACCACCAGCAAGAATGATTCCGCGCATGGCTAGCCCACCATCCCATTCAACGAATCGTAGAATTTGCGCACGTTGCTCCACTCCGGCAGCATGCCCATCGCGGCTGCTTCATGCAGCCCCGGAGCTTCTGTGTCTTTGGGAGACAGCAGTAAGTCCCCGACTTCGGCAGGAAAAACGAGCCCAACAGCCTCGTCGAGCGGATTGATACCGTGCTCCGCGGGAGCGTTGTAAACATCGCTTACGAGGTAGCTGACGGTCGCATCGTCGGTGAGCGATACGAAGGCGTGGCCGAGGCCCTCGGCAATGTAAATGGCCCGGCGATCAACGGTGTCGAGCAGCACGGAATCCCACTGCCCAAAAGTTGGGGAACCCACCCGTATGTCGATCACGTAGTCGAGCACCGCTCCATGCGTTACCGTGACGTACTTCGCCTGTCCCCGCGGAACATCAGCAAAGTGAATGCCGCGTACTACGCCCTTTTTGGAGACAGAAGTGTTCGCTTGGCGGAGGTCGAGCGGGTGTCCGACAGCCTCGCTCAACTTGTCGAAACGGTACCACTCAAGAAAGACACCACGATCATCCCCCAACTGCTTCGGAGTGATTTCGTAAGAGTCCGGAATAGAAAGCTCGCGGATTTGCACACCGCGAGTCTAGCAAGACGGCCACATGCCACGTACTCGGGCATGATGGTAGACGATGCCTGAGGGCATCCATCCAAACTATTCACACGAAAGTCGAGCATGCCGATTCATCAGAGACTCGTGACCGAAAGTCGCCGGTTCGGATCCGCTGGCGCTAGCGCCATTGCGCTGGTGCGTCGAGTTGCCGCCACCCCGGCACGACTCAAGCTCGCCCGTGGATACGCTGCTTTACTGGCATCGAGAATAGAGTTTTCGCAGCTTCTCGGCACTCCATCCTCTGACAGCCTCCCGATCGTCATCTGCCTATGGAACCGCCCCGGGCGCATCGGTGACATCCTGCGAATAGTCGACGAACAGCACACAAGCAGACCCCTAAGGCTCGTGCTGTGGAACAACAAGCCTGAAAACGAACAGCTTTACACGACCACGATCCGGCAGTTTGCTGCTGTTGGATCGCTCGACAGTGTTGAGATTTTTACATCACCCACGAACATTGGCGGGATTGCGCGTTTTGTTGCCGCACGGGAACTGGTACGACGCGGCTACAGCGGGCCGTTCGTCATGCTTGACGATGATCAGATCCCCGGACCGGAATTCGTATCAGACCTGCTCACGGCATACAGTCCCGAGTCAATTTCGGGACTGTGGGCATGGAAGAACGACGGCGCATACTGGAATCGTCAGCAGATCACCGAAACCGGCGAACGGGCCGACCACGTGGGCACCGGCGGCAGCATCGTCGATGCAGCGATCGTCGACGATAACCGCTTCTTTACCGCTATCCCCCAACGCTTCCTTTTTATGGAAGACATCTGGATGAGTCACT
Source organism: Salinibacterium hongtaonis (assembly GCF_003065485.1). Lineage (GTDB taxonomy): Bacteria > Actinomycetota > Actinomycetes > Actinomycetales > Microbacteriaceae > Homoserinimonas > Homoserinimonas hongtaonis. The sequence continues at coordinate 568,868 of NZ_CP026951.1, read as the reverse complement.
ACGGCGCGCGAAACGGCTGGCCCCTGCGAATGGTGAAAACGCCGGTGGAGTTTGTGCTGAGCGAGCTAGATCAAGGACACGCCATATTTGATCAGAAGGAACTCTTCTACACCTGGCTCAAAGACCGCGACCGCATTCCGGTCAGGCGCGTTCAGCGCTAACCGCGCCTGCGTGCTCGACCGATCCACGTCGACACAGCACGCAACGGCTGCGTAAGTCGCCAGGAGAGCGTCGATCTATAGATCTGATGAAGCTCCTCGCGAGCGACGGCGACATCCTCTTGCCACTTCTCGACCTCCTGAAGCTGGGATTTCTCGGCTTCGGCGATTTGTTGCTTCAAGAGATTGAGGTCGTTCTCGAGCCGGCCGACTTCGACGCTCGGCACACGGAGAGCATTCGCAAGTCGATCCTGGGTCAGGCTCCATTTGCGCTCCGCGCGCACCGGCCACTCGTGCCACTCCGAGCCCAGGTTGTCGATCTCGATCGCCTTGACAGGCAGGGCAGTGCTTCCAGCCACGAAGTTGATGGAGAGTTGGTCGCGACGCGAATATCGCAAAATGTGGTCGTGCCAGAGTGACATTGCAGCATCGACCTCTGCCGTATGCCTGCGGGCTACGAGAGCCGTCCAATACGGCAGTTCTTGCAGCGTGTTCGGACGGATCGAAGAGTAATGGATCAGCTGTTCATAGACGCGTGCTGGGTCGTCATAACCGTCAGTCGCAACGGTGTCGAACTCACCGATGACCGTCTTTCTAAAGCTATGGCGCGGGATCGCGATGTCAGCATCGACAAGCCATGAATCGAGGATGACCTCAGGGGTGACGCGTAACCGCACGCTGTTGTCGATCCACAACGACTCGTCGTAATCAGCGAAGAGGGTGTATCCGCGAGTCTTGAAGTATCGGGCACTTCGGATGCTATCCATCGGAAATCGAGGCTCCACCAGGCGGATCTTCCAGGTCTCGCTGGTGAGCTCTGGATCATCGGTGAAGCAGACGAAATCGACAGTGGAGCTGTGCGCAAGCGGCTGCTCGTTGAGCTTTTCGTACTGGCCCATAAGTGCCGTGTAGAGAACGCGGCGCGGTGATGCCGAACTCACTTATGTGCCCTCCCCGACGTTCCTTGAAGCCTAGCAAAGGCTCCTTTGCAGTGTAACGACATGCGCCTCAGCATGGCGCGAGGGTCATCACTCCCGCTCCGAGAGCCTGTACGCCGCCGAGTAGCTGCACCTTGCTTGCCCCAGCAGTTCGAAGAGAGTCAATCACTGCAGAAGGTACGCACGTAGTCGGAGCGAGGAATAGCGGGCTTCCATCTCGCCCTGCCACCGCACCGCCGGTTAGCCCGTCGGCAAAACTCAATCCAGTGGCGATGAACGCGCCCGAGTACGTGGGAAACGCAGCCCTGTTCACTGCGACTGAGGTGGAGTAGCGATCTACTCCCGCGAGCCGTGGCCTGACACTAACGCCGGGGAGCGCATCGATCGACGCAACCATGGCGTCTGACACGGCTTGAGGACCGCCGACTATTGTGACGTCGACGACACCCCACCGCGCGAGAGCATTCGCAACATCAGGGTGCACCGAAGTAGCCGTTCCGTCGACCAAGATCAGCGGGGCATCCTGGAATCCGGCAGCGGCAGCCGCTGAGATGGCGTCCGGAAAGTTCGCTCCCGTTGCCACATATGCTCTGCCCGATTTAAGAATTCCCACTGATTCCCCGACTGCGAGCGACGTGTGATAGCGGTCCCCTCCAGACATGCGCTCAACGGGCGCAATTGCCGCAAGCTCCGCCTCCACCGAATCAGTGATGACAGCGGTGCCACCGACAATGACAATCTTTTTCGGCGCCAGCCGTCGGATCTCTGCCAAAATGCTCGGCGCCGCACTAGATGAAGCGACAAGAAGCAGTGGAGCGCTCTGCGATGCGGCAGCGGGTACCGCGCTCAGGGCATCGGGGAAGTTCTCGCCTGCCGCAATATAAACAGCGTCTACGCCCGGCGAGAAGTTATTGATCGACACTCGAAGAGCGGTGTTGTACCTATCTGTTGCGTCGATTCGACTGGGGGTCGCGGCACTAGGCACGGTTACCGACAGGCAGCCGATCAGAACATCGGAACCCATGCCGATATTCTGCGCGTCGACACAGATCTCCTGTTGGCCAATCGACGATGCAAAGGTGCCGCCAAAGCCGTGGTTTGTCCCTGCACCAGCCGACGTATTCGGCTGGTTTGCCGGAATCAGCACACTCCAACCGGCCCCACGAACCCGCACATTTACCGCGGAGTTCGGAGCGTCAGCATCGATTGCCCAGCCAGTGACCGTTACGGCGTTGGCGGAAACGGTGACGGATTGAAGTGCGCCGGTCGGGTCACCGATGGGGCTTCCAAACCACGTGGAGTAGTAGACCCAGAAGTTCCGGTTTCCATACGACGAGCAGGAATCTCCCGTTCCAAAGAGATTTGCGAGGGCAGCTGCATTCGGCTGATACGGCGTATAGCTGTACAGAGCCGCAGTGGCGTAGTTCTGGATGTTGACATTCGTTGCGCCGCCGGTCGGGCTGTTGTAACCACAGAGTGATGGACCCTGCGCGCTCGCGGGATAGAACGCAATGTTTCTAACCCCAGGCTGAGTAGCGAAGCGCGCTGCCCTGTACGTGTTGAGTTGCTTAGCGCCCTCATATACCTGGTTGAAGAACCCGAAGAACGCGGGGTCGCACGGGGCCGTATCCGGACAGTTGAACCCCATGGCACGATTCAGCGCCGCGATTGAAGGCTCGTTTTTAGTGACCAGCCCTTGTTCCTTCTGGAGCGTGACCAGGATGACCTTTGCGCTGATTCCGCACGCTTGCTGAACCTTGTAAATGATGGCTGCCGCAAGCTCCAGGGAGCCGTTCCCTTGGTAGGCGCCACAGCGCAAGTTACCCGTCGAATCCGAAACCGACCGAGGTTTTGAAACTGTCGGGAATCCCCCGTTGTTTAGGCAACGGTCATTCTTGCAGACACCGATTCTGGCATTGAGAAACGCTTGGATCTCGGCCTGAGTCATGGCGTTCGCGTCATAGAACTTCGAGTCATCGATGATGTATCCAGCTCTGAAGTCCGAACCACTAAGTGCGGCCGCCTCCTGCGCGGGCTGCACGGCGACGAGCCCAACGCTCAAGAGCAGAATGCCGACAACCATGGTCGCCACCCACGTCGATCTAGTCTTCCGACGAGGTCCGCGACCCCGAACCCTATCCTTCGACGCACGCAGCATGTTATCGACCCCTTGATCCCGTGTTCACCGAGACCGATACTAGCCAACCTCGACCTTGTCATCGTCGAACTTCGTCGGAAAGTCGCCGCACCGCGACACCGTCAACGCCGACCGGTCAACAGCAGCTGCCGAACGACCCGCGAGCGCCGGTGCGGGGTAGCGGTAGGCTTTGCCAGGAGTATCAGCGACGCGAAAGCAGGCCCCATGAGAATTCTCGTCACCGGCGGAGCCGGGTTTATCGGATCGAACTTTGTGCACTACGTTCTCGCCGAGACCGAGCACTCTGTGACCGTGCTGGACAAGCTCACATATGCCGGCAACCTCGCCTCTCTCGATGGCCTGCCCGCCGACCGGTTTGAGTTCGTCAAGGGCGACATCTGCGACGCTCCCCTCGTCGATGAGCTGTTTGCACGTCACGACGCGGTCGTGCACTACGCGGCGGAGAGCCACAACGACAACTCGCTTGATGACCCGCGGCCGTTCCTCGACACGAACATCATCGGCACCTACACGCTTCTTGAGGCGGCGCGTAAGCACGACATCCGCTTCCACCACATCTCGACCGACGAGGTCTATGGCGACCTCGAGCTGGACGACCCGGAGCGGTTCACCGAAAAGACTCCCTACAACCCGTCGAGCCCCTACTCGTCGACGAAGGCGGGCAGCGACCTTCTGGTGCGCGCATGGGTGCGCTCGTTCGGCGTGAAGGCCACGATCTCGAACTGCTCCAACAACTACGGGCCCTACCAGCACGTCGAGAAGTTCATCCCGCGCCAGATCACCAATGTGCTGCGCGGTGAGCGCCCCAAGCTGTATGGCACGGGCGAGAACGTGCGCGACTGGATCCACGCGAACGACCATTCCTCCGCTGTGCTCACGATTCTGGAGAAGGGCGTCATCGGCGAGACCTACCTCATCGGCGCCGACGGCGAGAAGAACAACACAGAGGTCATCGAGCTGATCCTCACCCTGCTCGGCCAGCCCGCCGACGCGTATGACCATGTGAACGACCGCCCTGGCCACGACCTTCGCTACGCGATCGACTCAACTCGACTGCGCACCGAACTCGGCTGGGCTCCGTCGTTCTCCGACTTCGAAGCTGGCCTTGCCGCGACCATCGAGTGGTACCGCGACAACGAGTCATGGTGGGCCCCGCAGAAGGATGCAACCGAAGCCCGGTACAAAGCTCAAGGTCAGTAGAGCCTGCCCACCACCCTCCGTCTCACCGGACTGTGCGCCTCCGATAGGGGGCGCACATTCTGTCTCGGTACACTGAACCAATGAGCTTTGACCCGGCGCCCGATCCGCAGCTGACCATCCTTATCGCCGGAGCGAACGGGATGCTGGGCCGAGACCTGCAGGCCGTGCTCGCCGAGACCTCCCACACCGTGACGGCACTCGGCCGTGACGCGCTGGACATCACCGACCTCGATGCCGTGCGTGCAGCATCCGCGGGTCATGACGTGATCATCAACGCCGCCGCCTATACCAAGGTCGACGACGCCGAGAGCGATGAAGACACCGCATACGCGATCAACGCGACCGGCGCTGGTAACCTCGCGACGGCGGCTGCCGAGAACGGCGCCATGCTCGTGCAGGTATCGACCGACTATGTTTTCGACGGCACGGCGACGACGCCGTACGCCGAGACGGAACCCGTAAACCCGGTCTCGGCCTACGGCCGCACCAAGGCAGAGGGCGAGCGTCTGGCCCTGGAGAACAACCCCGGCCGCACCCACATTGTGCGCACCGCCTGGATCTATGGCGAGCACGGCTCCAACTTTGTCAAAACGATGCTGCGCCTTGGTCGCGAACGCGACACGGTGAGCGTGGTGACCGACCAGGTCGGCCAGCCCACCTGGACCGTGGATCTTGCTCGCCGCATCGTCGAACTGGTGGAGGCGGATGCTCCCGCCGGCATCTATCACGGCACCAACAGCGGCGAGGCAAGCTGGTTTGACTTCACGCGGGAGATCTTTCGCTTGAGCGGGCTCAACCCCGACAACGTTCTGCCTACCGACAGCGCAACCTTTGTGCGACCCGCGCCGCGCCCCGCCTATTCTGTGCTGGGCCACGACGCGTGGGGACGCGCAGGCTTCTCGCCGATGCGGCCGTGGAAGGAGAGCCTCGCCGAGGCCATCGCGACAACGTCGATAGCGAAGTCATGACCATTGAGCTCCGCGTAATCGTCGATCAGCTTGCCGCCCCGGTTCCCGGCGGCATCGGCCGTTACACAGAAGAACTCACGCGTCATCTGGTTGAGACGGCGCCCGAGGGGTGCACCGTGGCGGGGGTCGTCTCTCGCGTCGCGGAAGAAGACCGCAACCGCATCACGACCCTTCTTCCCGGTCTGTCATCGCTCATCTCCCTTGACCTGCCGCGGCGGGAGCTCGCGGCCGCATGGCGGCTCGGCATCCCCGTTCCCGGGCGCGACGCCGACGGCGATCGCCGGCCCATGTTCGGCATGACTCACGCCACGAGCGCCCTCGCCCCGCTGTTTCCTCACGACCGCAACCGTGACGCCGGCAACCAGACGGTCGCCACCATTCACGATGTCGTGCCGTGGACTCACCCCGAGACCCTTACGCGCAACGGCGTTGCATTCCACAAGACAATGGCAAAGCGGGCTCACCGCCACGCCGACGCCGTTGTGGTGCCAACCCATGCCGTGGCCCGCGAACTCACCGAGATTATGGACTTTGGCGACCGCATCCGCGTGATCGGCGGCGCTGTCAGCGCAAAACTCAGACGCCCCATCGATGCCGATGCCCGGGCAGAGCGTCTGGGGCTGCCGGAGCGCTACATCCTGGCCGTGGGCACCCTCGAGCCGCGCAAGCGACTCGCAGAGCTGATCCGATCGCTGGCCCACCCCGATTCCGTTGACCTGCCGTTGCTCATTGCGGGGCCAGAAGGCTGGGGCGGCATCGACGTCGCCGCGGTCACCGCAGAGGCGGGCCTCTCCCCCGATCGCGTGCGCACCCTCGGGTTCGTTGCCGACGCCGACCTCGCCGTCGTTATCGAGCGGGCAACGGTGTTCGTCTTGCCGAGCATCGCCGAGGGTTTTGGGCTGCCGATCGTGGAGGCATTCAGCCTGGGCACCCCTGTCGTGCATTCCGATGCCACGGCACTCGTCGAGGTCGCGGGCGGTGCAGGCTTCACGGTCGCGACGGCCGACCCCGAGAGCTACTCAGAACGACTGGCTCAGGCGATCTCATCGGTCGTCAACGACGACGAGGCGCTGCAGCGCATGCGCTTTCTCGGCCTCGACCGGGCGCGCGCCTTCAGCTGGGAAGCATCCGCGCAGCAGGTCTGGCAGCTCCACGCCGACCTATAACCGCGGCACAACGACAATCACGGCACAACGACACGGCTACTCGCTCGGCGACGGGCTCAGCAGGGACTCCTGCACGAGCGTGTGAATCGCCGGGTAGTCGGGGTTGAGGGTGTCGACCTGCGGCGGAACCAGTTCGAGGGCGTTGATCGGCAGCGACTGGGACTTGGCGGCAATCTCGACGAACCGCGAGAGCATGACCTTCGGGATGTCGGTCTTGACGACATCCGCCCCCGCCTCGGTGATGGCCTGGAACTTGGTGACGACGTTGGCGGGATCCATCTGCTGAATGATGGCCTCCTGCACCTGGCGCTGCCGCTCCATGCGCTGAAGGTCGTTGCCGTCGAACCGCGAGCGCGCGTACCACAGCGCCATCTCCCCGTTGAGGTGCTGAGGGCCAGCCTCGAAGTAGCCATACGGGGTTCTACTCGTCACAGGACCGTAGGCAAGCCGCTCAGGCACATCGATGTCGATGCCTCCGAGCGCGTCGATGAGCTGCGAGAAGCCCTGCATATCAATGAGCACGTAGTACTGGATGGTGAGGCCGGTGATGCCCTCAACCGCATCGCGCATGGCCTCGGTTCCGGCGTTGCTGCCCTGTGCCTCGGCATCCGGATAGAGCTCTGGGCGCTGCTCGCCCTCGGTGTAGAGGTAGCCGAGCAGGCACTCATCCCCGCAGTCATAGCCGTTGGGGAACGGGCCAAACATGGGCGATCCCTCGGAGAACGTGGCCTGCTCGAAGTTGCGGGGAAGGCCGATGATCGTCGTCGACCCCGTCTCAGCGTCAACGCTGACGACGGAGATGCTGTCGGGGCGCAGCCCCTCACGGTCTGGCCCGGCATCGCCGCCGAGAAGCATGATGTTGTAGCGGCCGTCGACGGGCTCGGCGTAGTCCCCGCTCGTGAAAACCTCGGAAATGGTGTTGCGAGCGACCCCGGCGAGGTTGGCCGCGTAGGCCGCACTACCCGCCGTTGCGAGGAGCGCAATCACCGCGAGGGCGGCGATGAGCGGGCGGGCTCCGGGGGCGGCCCGAACGATCCGCACCAGCCGCAGAGTGTCGAAGCTGAGGGCAAGCCACAGCACTGCATAGGCGATGAGCACGATTTGAATGATCGTGAGAGCGATCACATTGGTGCCGAGAGCAATGAGGATATTGCTGTTGATAAAGAAGACGACGATGGCCACGAGAGCGAGAGCCCAGAAGACGATGGTCGCGCCCAGGCCGAAACGCCCGAAGCGGCGGTTGCCGGCGAGCACCTGCACCGAGCCGGGGATGAGCACGTTGAGCAGCACGAGCCACCACGCCCTCGTGGTCATGATCCGACGAGAACGGATGTTGGGATACCGCACCGGAAGTGTGCTGTCGCTCACCGGTTCCGTCCTTCGTATCGTCGGGCTATCACGCGCCGATTCGCGCCTTCAACGCAGCGTTCTTGCCCTCAACGGTCGACTCGAGCTCTCGGGAGTACTGCGCGACAGCCTCCGACAGCACGGGATCTGATGAGGCGAGAATGCGCACGGCAAGCAGACCAGCGTTCGTGGCGCCGCCGATCGAGACGGTCGCAACGGGGATTCCGGCTGGCATCTGCACGATGGAGAGCAGCGAATCCATGCCGTCGAGCCGCGCCAGTGGCACGGGAACACCGATCACGGGCAGAGTCGTCACCGAGGCAACCATGCCGGGAAGGTGGGCGGCGCCGCCAGCGCCAGCGATGATGACGCGGATGCCGCGGCTCGCAGCTTCGCGGCCGAACGCGATCATCTTGTCTGGTGTGCGGTGCGCCGAAACGACCTCAACCTCGTGGGCTACGCCGAACTCAGTGAGGAGCGCTGCGGCGTCGGCCATGACATTCCAGTCAGAGTCGGATCCCATGATGATGGACACGAGAGTTTCGGGCATGGTGTCGATATTAGCGCCGCCTACTGCGGGAAACTTGCGAGGCGCGATGCGGCGCGGCTCACGCCCGCTGCCACGCGTGCCAGTCGGGATCATGGCCCGGCCACACCTCAACACCATCTTCTTGATCGAGCGCGGCCAGCCGTTGGATGGCGGCGAGCGCAGCATCCGCATCGCCCGGCCGTGCCGTGAACCCACAGGGGCGGACCTGTTCGATGCACTCCCTGAGGTCTGCGGCGTCGCACGCGAGCACGATCGATTTGTCGGCGAGATCGACCCTGAATGACTGATGACCTGGGGTGTGGCCGCGGGTATCGAGGGCGGTAAGCCCCGGCGCAATCACGGTGTCCCCGTCAAGGAGAAGCACGTGGAGGTCTGGGCGGAGGTAGTCCTCACGAAAGTACACATCGCGCACCCCGGCGACGTCGACGGCGAAGCTCCATTCATCGGCCTGCACGAGCATGGGGGCGTGAGGGGCGACGAGGCGGAGCCCGCCGGAATGATCGCCGTGCAGGTGTGAGACGGCGCATGCGGCGAGCGCCCCCCACGAGAGGCCCGCCGCCGCTACTTGGTCGGCGAGAGGGTCTCCCGGCGGCACGACCGCGGTGTAGCTGTCGTAGTTGAAGCGTTGCCGTCGACGCTCCGGATCCCGAATGACGTCGACGTCGAAGCCCGTATCGATGAGAAACCATGCGTCGTCATAAACGATTGCCGCCCCCGTAACCGGCTCAAGCAGAAACCGATCGCGTCGGCCGCCCGCAATCGACAGGGACTCCGCGATGGGTTCGTAACCGAGCACCAGCGGGACGAGCTTTCGTGGGGCGCCGAGCAGAGCAAAGCGCTCTGCCCAGGTCTCGTCGAAGGCACCGCAGGATGCGACTGTACTCACACGATCCCCTAGAGTGGATACAACTTTAGATAATTGGATACACCATACGCGAGAAGGACTCTCGCCCGTGAGAAGGAATCCCATGGCACCGACCGAACCCCGCCCCCTGCGCTACACCGCAACCCTCGTCGCCATTGGAGCGATCGCCGGAATTCTCTCCGGGCTCTTCGGAGTCGGTGGGGGCATCATCATTGTTCCCGCCCTCGTGCTCCTCCTCGGGATCGAGCAGCGGCGGGCGACCGGCACGTCCCTGCTTGCGGTCGTGCCGATCTCCATTGCCGCGGCGGCCTTTTATGTCGCCAATGGCGCCATCGACTGGCGCGTGGCCGGGCTCCTTGCGGTGGGCATTGTGATCGGCGGGCAGATCGGCAGCCTGCTTCTAGCCAAGCTGCCCCAGCGAACGCTCCGCTGGATCTTTATCGCATTCATGCTCGCTGTGGCCGTGCGGATGCTGCTCGCCATGCCAGAGAGCATCGATGGCGCCCTCGACATGGACGCCTGGCACATCATCCTTCTCCCGCTCATCGGCGTCGCATTCGGCGTTCTCGCCGGGCTCCTCGGCGTGGGTGGCGGGGTGTTCATCGTGCCCGCCCTCATCCTCGGATTCGGGGTGGGCGAGCTTGATGCCCGGGGCACGTCGCTGGTCGCCATTATCCCCGGCGGCATCACCTCAACGATTTCGAACCTGCGCCGCAAGAACGTTCTGCTTCGCGAGGGACTGACGGTGGGACTGGTCGGCGCGGCCTTCACGTTTGCCGGGGGCGCTCTGGCGTTCCTCATCCCCGCAGGGGTGGGGAACATCCTGTTCGGAATCTTGCTTGCCGCTCTGGCGATTCGCCTGATTGTCTCTGACCTTAGGGCGAAGCGAAAGAACCGTTGACACAAATGGATCCATTTCTTGAAGAATCGGATACAGTTTGTCCATGCGCACAGTTGAGTCGGTAACGGGACCCATCGTCGGCAGCGAGATGGGGCTCACGCTCCCCCACGAGCACGTCTTCATCAACATGACCCCGAGTGAGCCGCGCGACGGCCTCATGACCGTCTGGGACGAGCGCGTCGCCGACATCAACCTCTTCGTCGCCGCAGGGGGCAAGACCCTCTGGGATATGACCAACGGCGAGCTCAGCAACCACGCCGCCCCCGTCTATTTCGATCGCAACCCGGCCAACCTCATCCAGAACCCGACGACCGGATCGCGCTCGATCGCCAACGTCGCCGCCACGAAGGCGATCGCCGAGGAGACGGGCGTCACCGTAATCCTGGGCACCGGCCACTACTTTCAGCACTACTTCGACACGGAATGGTGGGATCGCAACTCGGTCAACCAGATCGCGGACTACCTGATTGCTGACCTCGTCGACGAGATTCCCGGAACCGGTGTGCGCGCCGGATTCCTCGGCGAGATCGCGAGCGATCTGCCCCACATCACCGCCCAGGAGGAACGCTCCTTTCGCGCCGCAGGACGGGCAGCCGCCGAGACAGGCGTCATGGTCAGCACCCACGCGCCGTCGTTCCCCACGGGCGAAGCGCAGATCGACATCCTCGTGCAGGAGGGCGTCGAGCCCGAGCGCATCGTGATCGGCCACACCGACACCGTCAAGAACATCGAGTACTCCCTCGACCTGCTGCGCCGCGGCGTCTACATCGAGTACGACTGCATGATGGCCGTCAAGTCCGGCGGGCAGGTCAGCAACAACGAGCTTGAGCGTCGCATCGACTACCTCGGCACCGTGATCGACGCCGGTTACGGCGAGAAGATCCTGCTCTCGCAGGATGTGAGTCAACGGTCGCACCAGGCCTCCCACGGCGGGCCCGGCCTCACCTTCCTCTTCGAGGAGTTCACCGAGGCCGCGACGCGCGCCGGTATCTCTAACGAAACCCTTCAAATGATCTTCGTCGACAACCCCCGCCGGGCAATGTTCGGGGAATAACCGAAGAGAACATCGACCACTCACCACCACGAACTAACGCCACCGCCCCCGACCCAGATAGAACTATCTGGCGACCACTGCAAGGAGATCACCATGAGCGCGCTCGACATCAACATCAAAGTGACCCCGGAAATGCTTCACTGGGGTCGCCGCCCCACCTTCGAGATGGTCGAGGAGATCAAAAACGGCTACCCGTCCGACGTCTCGCGCTGGCTCATCGGCGCCCACACCGGCACGCACGTTGATGCGCCCTCTCACTTCGTCGAAGGCGGAACGACCGTCGACGAGATCGCTCTCGACAACGTCGTCGGCCCCGCCCGCGTGCTCGACCTGCGCCACGTCGAAGAAGAGATCACCCCCGCCGACCTGCAGCAGGCTGGCATCGGTGACGCCAAGCGCGTTCTCTTCAAGACCCGCAACTCCACGGATGCGCTCACGCGCGCTGAGAAATCGCCGACCTGGGTGGGCCTCGGCCCCGAGGCTGCTCAGTGGCTCGCCGACAACGGCGTGCTGTTCGCCGCCAACGACTACATGACCATCGAGGCACCGGCCAACACCGAGAAGTGGCCGACCCACGTCATCCTCTGTGGCGCAGGAATCGTCATCCTCGAAAACGCGAACCTCGCGGATGTCGAGCCCGGCGACTACATGATGGTCTGCCAGCCCGTTCCCTTCGAGGGGCGCGAGGCCGCACCGGCTCCGACCGTTCTGCTGCCGCTGGCCTACTAGCCACCCGCCCCGCGCAGAAACCCCCTCGACGCTGCAGCGCCGAGGGGGTTTCTGCTGTGTGGATCGTCACCGGCTGGGCCGAGCATCCACACTCCGCAGTTGCTACTACCCGACGGTGTTGAGCCACTCGAGCACACCATCGCTCGTGACGAGCGCATCGCGCTGCAGGTACTCGATCGCCTCGAGTGATGCCTGATGCGCACGCTCGCTCGACCCGCCGACGCAGTCCGTGAGCACACGAACGAAGTAGTCGTGCTGGTGTGCGTCGACCGCCGTGTAATGAATGCACACATCCGTGAGCCCGCCGACAAGAAATAGGGTCTCGGCCTTATACGCCTTGAGCACGATCTCGAGTTCTGTGCCGAAGAACGCCGAGTATCGGCGCTTGCGAATCACAAACTCGTTGGGCTGTGGGTCGATCCAGTCGGCGAGCGCCGTGCCATCCTCTCCCTCGACGCAGTGGGGGCCTTCGGCACCGTCGAGCTCGCGACCAATGTCGACGAGGCTCGGCTTGTGCACCTCCTGGATGAACACCACCGGCACGCCGGCCTGGCGGCAGCGCGCGATGAGGTTCTTGACCTTGGGCGCACGACCCTCCTTGCCACCCATGAGCGGGATGCCCGACTCTGGCTGCGCAGGGTCCCCAGACCCTCCCTGGATGTCGACAACAACAAGAACGGCGTTGCCCGTGACACTGATGGGGGCGCTGCTTGGTGCACTCATGGTGGTTCCTTTCGGGAGATGCGGCGCTAGGGGCGGTTCAAAAGGCGACGCGGATTGTCGATCATGATCGTGGAGATGAGCTCGCCGTTGTCGCCCGCGATGCGCGTGATGGCGGGGCCGATGCGGCGAAAGAGGTGGTCGTAGCCGTTGCCGCCGTTGCGGCGCAGGTTGCCCTGCGACCACACGTCGGCGGCGATGATGAGCTGCTTCGCGTGACCCTCCCCCGCGAGCCACTCCACCATGTCAAGACGCTCGGCGTCGGTCGGGCACCGCAGCGCCGTCGAGCCGTAGTGGAAGTCGGTTCCGAAGGTGTCGTAGCCGAGGATCGCTCCCGACTGGGCGATCTCGCGGTGGTAGCCCTTGTCGAAGTACTCGTCGAGGTGACCGATGATGATGCGGTCGGCGGGCATCCCCTCTTCGAGGAGGACGTTCAGAACATCAATGCCGCCCGGCCCGCGGAACGACTGATGCATGTAGACGGTCGTTCCTGTTTCGGCACCCGCACGGCCGGCCGCGCGCACCATCCGCCATTCGGCGTCGGTGATGGGCCAGCTTGTTCCGATCTCGCCGAGGATCGCTGGGATGACGCCGTCGCGTCCGTCGCGCAGCTGAGTCAGAAGTACTTCGGTGAGCTCGTCGACGCTGAGCCCCGCTACCCGCTCGGGGTAGGTCTCCTCGACATAGAACCCGGCGCCGATGATGACATGGACGCCGGAGCGACGCGAGATCTCGGGCAGCTCTGAGACGCGGGCGCCCATGCCGTCCAGGGTCAGCTCGACGATCGCAGAGCCTCCGGCCGCGGCGACGGTCGACAGCTCTTCGACGGCAACATCGATGTCATCGAGGATGAGGTTCTCGGGCAGGGAGAGAGCGTTCCAGGCGAGGTAGCTGCGCAAGCCAGGCCCCATGGGCACGCCGGCCGGAGGCTCCTCCACCCGCGGCTTGCTCCAGAGGGAGAGGTCGCTCAGCACGTGCTCGTGCATCGAGGTCGCGCCAAGTTCGTGCGGCTCGATGGGGCCAAGGGCGGTGTGGATTGGCATAGGGATCCTTGCGGTTAGTTCTGGACGAGGAACGAGGCGATGCGCTCGCCAACGACTACGGCAGGCATGGCCGTGGTCGCGCGGGGAATCATGGGCATGATCGAGCAGTCGGCGACCGTGAGTCCTTCGATGCCATGAACGGAGCCCCGCGCATCCACTACGGACTTCTCGTCGTCGGCCGATCCCATGGGGCAGGTGCCGACCGGGTGCCAATAGTTGTCGGGGTTCCGCTCAACGAAGTGAACGAGCTCGTCAAACGTGGGGACCGCGCTGATGCCGGGGTGGATCTCCTCCCCCACCAGCTCGCGGATGCCCGGCTGCGATGCCATCTCCCGCAGAATCTCCATACCCTCCGCCAGCACACGAGCATCCCGACGTTCCGGATCGCTCAAGAAGCGATGGTCGATGACGGGCTTAGCCTCGGGGTCTCGGCTCGTGATGCGCACATAGCCGCGCGACACGGGCTGGAGTGCGCTCACGCCGCAGCTCCACCGCTTGACGTCGCCGCGGTGCGTCGGGCTGTAGGGCAAGAAGTGCAGGTCGAAGACGTCGGGGTCGAAGCTCGACGCCGCCTTGCCCATCGCCTGCTCGTCGGGCGCCCAGCCCTCGGCACGCAGGGCATCCATCTCGCTGGTCATGCGGTCGCTGCCCGCCCAGCTCATGAGGGAGAACGGCTGGTCGTGCAGGTTTTCGCCGACGCCGCGAAGCGGCTGGACAACAGGGATGTCGAGCGACCGCACAAAGTCCGGGTTGCCGATGCCTGAGCGCTGAAGCACCTGGGGCGAGTTGAAAGCGCCGCCGGCGACAACAACGCGCTGCGCCCGCACGATGTGGCTCTCTCCGCGCCAGAGCACCTCGACTCCCGTCGCGACTCCCCGGTCAACGAGCACGCGGGCGACGTGTGCCTCGCCCACGATGCTGATGTTCGGCAACGATCGCACCGGGTCGAGATAGGCGAACGCCGTGTTGAAGCGGATGCCGTCCACGATGTTGTTGGATTCGGGAGCCACGGCTGGCCCCTCGTCGAGATCGTTGAGGTTGTGGCGCTGGGGAATCCCCACGGCGGGAGCCGCGTCGAACCACACCCGCTGCCACGACGTCAATTCGTCTACGCGGTAGTCCTTGACGCGCATGGCCTTCGTGCCCGCCTCGAAGAACGGGAGCAAATCATCCGTCGCCCACCCTTCGAGACCTGCTTCTGCCCATGAGTCGTAGTCTCTGCGGTGACCCCACGTCTGCGTCGTTCCGTTGAAGTCCGAGCACCCGCCGATCGCGCGCGCCCGCTCGAACGACACCCGCACATCGAGGGTGTCGCCCGAGTCGTAACCCCAGTCGTTGGAATGCCCCAGCCTGGTCGCGTCGAGGATGTCGGCGGGCCAGCGCGGGTCACCAAACGGCCCAAAATCGGGCCCGGCCTCGAGCACGAGAACGTTCCGGCCTGCCTCGGCGAGCCGAGCGGCTACAACGTTTCCGCTCGTGCCACCCCCGACGACGATGACGTCTACTTGAGCGGGCAGTGCTGTGCTCACGGCAGGACCTTTCGTGTTCGAGGCAGACTCAGCACGATGTGAGCCGTTAGATCAGGGAGAAGTACTCGCGCTGTTCCCAGTCACTGACCTGTGCGAGATAGCGGTCGTACTCGGCCTGTTTGATCGTCGTGAACCACGTGATCACGTCGTCACCCAGTGCTGCCCTAAACACGTCATCCGCCGCGAGAGCCTCAACGGCCGCCCCGAGCGACTTGGGCAGCTTGGTCACGTCATCGGCATACGGGTTCTCCGTCGGCTCGCCTGGCTCGAGAGCCCGGTCGAGGCCGTCCATGCCGCTGACGAGCTGCGACAGGATGTAGAGGTAGGGGTTTGCCGCTGGCTCGCCAGAGCGGTTCTCGAGCCGCGTCGCATCATCGCCAGCTCCGCCCACCGCACGCACCATGGCGCCCTTGTTATCGATGCCCCACAGGATGCGGTCGGGCGCGAGCGAGAAGGCTTGGTATCGCTTGTAGCCATTGACGGTTGGCGTCGTGAACGCAGCCGCGGCCTCGGCGTGCGCAAGAAGCCCGCCCAGGTAATAGCGCCCGGTGTCGGAGAGGATGCCGTCGGCATCCGGCGACATGAAGACGTTCTGTCCCGTGACGAGGTTGCGCATCGACTGATGCAGGTGCCAGCCCGTCGACGCCGTGTCTGCGCCGAGAGGGCGGGACATAAACGTGGCGTGGTAGCCCATGCGTCGGGCGATCTGCCGAACCGCCATCCGCGCGAGGATGACATCATCGGCAACCTTGGCGGCGTCACCGGCCTCAAGGGTGATCTCGAGCTGGCTCGGTCCGAACTCGAGTTCGATCGTGCGCAGCGGCAGGTCGAGCAGGGTCAGCCCACGATAGAGCTCGCCGACGAGGTCGTCGAGCGTGTCCATGCTCTCGGCGTGCAGCAACTGCGAGCCCGCCGTCGTTGCCGACGTGCGCGGGGCCTCGCCGGGCGCACCAGGGGCACCGACACGATCGGGAGAAAACCCGCCGTCGGCCTTGAACACGTGGAATTCGAGCTCGGGACCGACCGTGAGGCCGAGGTCACGCTGCTCGGCGAGCGCGGTGAGCTGCCGCTTGAGCAGGCTGCGCGTGCAGTAGGGAACTACGGAGCCGTCGGGGAACCGCAGGTCGCAGAGGATGAGACCCGTGTTGTCTGACCACGGCAGCACGCGGAACGTCGTGGGGTCGGGAACGAGCACAACGTCGCCGGCGCCGCTAAAGCGCGAGAGCCCGCCGAGGGCCTCGGTCGAGAACACGGGAAAAACGCTCTTGCCCGATGTGTCCTTGAGCAGCAGGGTCGACGGCGCGCGCACCCCCGACTTGAGCGCGGCGGGGACCGCCGTTCGGGTGAGGGTCTTGCCGCGCAGGATGCCGTGCTGGTCAACGAAGAGAAACTGCACCATGTCGATGCCGACCTCGTCCATGACCCTGCGCATCTGGCCCGCGGCGGCATACTGAGCCTCGGTCCAGAGATCGTGCTGCTCGATGAAGCCGCCACGGTCCTTCGCGAGCATCGGCTTCGCTGTCGCGCCACCGCCGCCTTCTGCGACGAGGCGCTCGTCGACGTTACGCATCGATCTCTGCTTCCTGGGTTGCTGCACCAGCCCACGGCGACTGGGCGCGACGCTCGGCCTCCTTCTGGAGCCACACCTCTTGCCATCCCTCGGTCGGGGCGATCGTGTCAACCGCGTAGGGGCCGACAAACGTCGCGGCCTCTTCTTCGCTGATGGGGTGCGACGGCAGGCCGTTGCCCGCCTCGAACGACTCGATTGATTTGAGCAGCAGGCGGCGGTTCGCCGTCACCGCGCGGTCGGAGATGCCGAGGCGCTCGACCGTGCGGTCCTGGATCGCGCCCATGCTCTCGACGGCCCACTGGTCGTGCACGTTGATGTCGAGTCCCATGCCCGTGTAGGTGAGCTCGTTCTGCTCCTGGGCGTCGAAGCCCCAGTTGTTGTCGCGGTTGCGCAGCGGGCGATAGTCAG
This sequence comes from Salinibacterium hongtaonis, assembly GCF_003065485.1. GTDB lineage: Bacteria > Actinomycetota > Actinomycetes > Actinomycetales > Microbacteriaceae > Homoserinimonas > Homoserinimonas hongtaonis. The sequence goes on along the minus strand of NZ_CP026951.1, from coordinate 551,564 downwards.
GCAGCGAGACACCCTCGAGACGCTGCTGCAGCAGGGTCTCCTTGTCGGTCTTCTCGGCAAAGTCGTACCAGATCATGTACCAGTAGTGGGTCTCGTCGTCGATCGGGACATGCCATTGGGTGAAGACCTTGCCGTTGCCGAACGGCACGACGAACGCATTGGGGAACATGAGGTTCGTGACACGAACGTGCTTGAGTTCCTCCGTCAGCTGGCGGATCGCAAAGACGCGCAGGCCGTGCTCTGCACTCTCCACCTCGATGTCGGGGCGGTAGTGGTCACCCACGAGCTTTGAGAGCTTGGTCCCCGTGCCCTCGACCTCTTCGCTGAACTGCTGGCCATAAACATCGCGGGGGTCTTCTCCCACAAAGCGGTGCAGGAACGAGACGTGGCTCGGGTCGATGCCGCCCTCGAGCCCCTGGAGCCAGTTGCAGTCCCACAGCCCCTTGAAGGCAAAGGTGTACTCGTCGGGTGCCGTGAAGCAGTCATAGTCGGGGAAGGGCGGCGGGTCGCCCGCGCCCATGTAGGCGAAGATCAGGCCGTTCTTCTCGACGCAGGGGTAGTTGGAGATGCGCACCTTGTCCAGGAACTGGCTGTGCGGCGGCTCCGCGGGCTGTTCGATGCAGCGGCCAGAATCGTTGTAGAGCCAGCCGTGATAGAGGCAGCGCAGGCCGCCGTCTTCGAGTCGTCCGTAGGAGAGGTCGACGCCGCGGTGTGCGCAGTAGCGGCTGATGAGACCCCAGCCGTTGATGCGCTTGAAGAGCACCAGGTCTTCACTCATGATGCGAACCGGCTTGACCGGCCGCTCCTTCGGCATCTCCGAGACCAGCGCCACAGGCTGCCAGTACGACCGCATGAGATTGCCCAGGGGCGTGCCCGGTCCGGTTTGGGTGAGCTTCTCGTTGTCCTCGCGCTTGAGCACTGCGGCCTCCGTTACATCCGATTTACTTAAGATTGGATCCAATTATGGCACAAGGATGTCCAAAGCGCAGCCACGGCGCAGAGATTAGGACCCCGCCGCGACGGCCATTGCCGCCATCGCTAGAAGCGAGCCAGAGCCCGAGAGCCGACGAGCGACCTCCACCCGGCCGAGCGAACGAGCTCCCGCCACGACAACGATCGCGTGCGCGACCGCACCCAGCGCGAGCGCTCCGACGAGCATCCCGCCGCCGGCAGCGTGCGCGTGAGCATCCGAAGCCGCGGACGCCATCTGGTGACCACCCGCGCCCAGGAGAATGAGAAAGCCAGCGCCGATGATCATGGCGAGCGGATGTCCACCGTCGTGCAGCGCAGAGGCGTCGGCCGCGCGGCCCCGTCGGATTCGCGACGCAGCCGCAGCGGCGACGGCCAGCACGAGGAGCGCGCCGCCCCACACGACGGGCGAGACGAGGTGAGACGAGATCAGACAGATGTCGACCATCGCCGCGAGCATGACAACGTCCCCCACCACCATGAGCGATGTCCCGTGCGCGCCGCGCACAAGCGACAGCGCGAGCGATGCTGCCGCAAGCGCGATCATGAGCCAGCACGCGGCGAGCATCACACCACGACCTCAGCGACGAGCGCGCTTCTCATGTCATGACCCATGCCTCACGAGCCCATGCCGCTAGAGGTCGAGAACAAGAACGGGGCAGTTGGCCCGCGAGACGCACACCATCATGCAGTCACCCTTAGCCTTCTCCTGGTTGGTGAGCACGTAGTCGCGGTGATCTATCTCGCCGTCGAGAACCTTGGTCTCGCAACTGCCGCAGATTCCCTCTTCGCAGTCATGCATGACGTCGATGCCCGCCTCGGTCACGACCTCAAGGATCGACCTGTCGGAGGGAACCTGGAGAGTCATCCCCGACGCCCGCAGCTCCACCGAGAACCCGTCGGTGGCCGCGGCAGGCTCGTCGCTCACGGGGACCGCGAAGAGCTCGGTGCGCAGATTGTCGCCGCGGCCAGCCGCCACGAGGGTCTCGTCGAGCGCCGCCAGGAGCCCGGATGGACCGCACGCGTACCAGAGAGCGTCGGCGGGAGCATCCGCAACAATGGCCCCCAGATCGAGACGGGCGCCTTCGTCGTCAGCGGAGAACACGACCTTGTCGCCATAAGCCTCGAGTTCGGCGATGAAGGCCATCGTCGAGCGGCTTCGACCAGCGTAAAAAAGCTTCCAATCGCTGCCCTGCGCCTCGAGGTGCGCTGCCATCGCGAGGATGGGCGTCACACCAATGCCGCCAGCAACGAGGCGGTAGACGGGGGCGCTTTCTAGTGCGAAGTGGTTGCGGGGGCCCTTGAGCTCGACCCTGTCCCCCGGGCGCACGCTTGTATGAACGTGCGCGGATCCGCCTCGCCCGTCGGGCTCGCGCAGAACGCCGATGCGATAGGTGCGAGCATCCGCCGGGCCGCACAGGGAGTACTGCCTGGTCGTTCCGTCACCGACAACAATGTCGACATGAGCGCCGGGCTGCCATGGAGGCAGGGGGCCCTCTAGGGCCTCGAGTTCGAGAGAGATTACGCCGTCGGTCTCGTGGCGCATGCTGCGCACGAGCACGTTTCTTGTGGTCGCATTGTCGTCGGACATGTTTCCCTCCCGAGGTAGTGGATCCAATCTCTACCGTTTAGGATACGTTACATGACTCTCATCAATCGCCCCACCAGCGTCCCCGCCTCCGATCTCGACGAGAAGCCCCTCGCGCCACCGAACGCCGAACCACTCGAGGGCGAAGTGATCGTGCGCAGCCGCGTCGACTTCGCGACAGAAGACCGCAGAGTCGTCTCCGGCATCTGGGAGTCCGAGACGGGGCTCTCGCGCTGGGAGTTCCTGACCAGAGGCGAAATCATCCACGTGGTCGAAGGCGCCATGACCGTTCACGAAGATGGCGGAGAACCGCAGGAGATCCGGGCCGGAGACTCCGCCTACTTTCCCATCGGCTGGTGTGGCACCTGGAGGGTGACCGAGCGCCTGCGCAAGGTTTTCGTCGTCTACAAGCCGTAATAGCTCAGTCAGCACCGCGGGCAGCAACGCGAGCATTTATCGCTGCTGCCCGCGTTGCGGCGCAGGGCGACGTTCGCTGCGCTATAGAGTCGCATCCAATCCATGGCCCAAGTGGATACGATTGGATGGCCACAAACGCATTCTCTGGGCGCCAACAGCGCACTCCAGAGAGAGATAGGAACGCTCCCACAATGAGCCCCACGACCGAATCCGGCAACGCCCTTGTCGACGATCTGGCCGCCCGCATCCGGGCGAAGATCATGTCGGGTGAGATCCCGATTGGCGCCCCCCTGCGTCAGGCCGAACTCGCCAATGAGTTTGGCATCAGCCGCACCCCCGTGCGCGAGGCCCTGCGCCAGCTCCAGACGGGCGGCCTCATCGAGGTCGTGCCCAACCGCGGGGCGATCGTTCGAGTTCCCGTGCCGTGGGAGGTGCGCGAAGCCTATGAGGTGCGCGCGGAGCTCGAAGCCCTCGCCGCCCGGCGCAGCGTCAAACGCATGACGGCCGAAATGGTCGACGAGCTTGAGGCCGTGAACTCGGCGATGTACGAGCAGTCAAAGCGCAATGCCGCGGCGGCAGCATCCGACACCCCCGCGGCAGCAGAGAAGACCGCAGCATCGAAGGGCAGCGCGAACGACCAGTTCCACACCCTCATCTACAAGGCCGCGGCTAACTCCCGGCTTGAGCGGCTGCTCACCGACCTCAACGACGCGTTCCCCCGCAACGTCTCCGCGTTGGTACTCAAAGACAATCCTCGCCACCGTGACGAGAACTTCGAGGAGCACCAGCACATCATCGAGGCATTCCGGGCCGGCGACGAAGACCTTGCCGCATCCCTCGTTCGCGACCATGTGTTGAGCGCCGGAGAACACCTCGCCCACTGGTACGAACGCCGGTCGTCGACCGTGTACACGGGCTGACGACCGCGCGCCAACGACCCCACCGACACCAAAGATCCCGCATGGCCTCGAGGCCATGCGGGATCCTTTTTTAGGTCAGCTGCCCGCTAGTGGCAACTGGGCGCTGCGTCGCCATGCGATGCTGCACCGTGCGACGCTGCACCATGCGACGCGGCTGCCGACGGCGGAACGTCGAGCGATGGGTTGCGGTCGAAGAATCCGTCGGGCTCGAGCTTGAAGCCGATGTGGTCGACGGGCATGATCGGCCACTGCTCTGGCCGCGGAAAGTGGTGAACGCCCACGACGGGCCACAGCACGAGACGCTCTCCGTCGAGGGAGCGGTCGGCCTGCTGCCAGACGTGAACACCGTCGTCGCCGAGCTCGCCCTGGTTGGGGTACTCGCCTGCGATGAATCGCTGCTCTGCGTCGTACTGGCTCACCCAGAGCTGCTTCGACACGAACGGCGCCTTGCGCTCGACGACCGCTCCGGGGCGGGCGTAAAGCTGGGCGAAGTTCGGCACCGTCAGCCGGTATGCCGTGTTCTCGCCGTTGCGGTTCGTGGCCTCGTCGTTCTCGATTCGCCAGTGCAGGGCGCGCTGCGGGTCCGCGATTCGCGCACCGAGCTGCTCAGAGGTCAGCGGCGTTTCAACCGCGACGACGGCGTTTCCGTACGGGTTGAGCGCCTCATCCGGCTCCATCTCGGCGTGAACCTCGACGACGCGGTTGCGGATGCCATCAACCGCAGTGTCGAGGCGGGCAGCGAAGTAGTGCTGGTGGGTGGGGGCCTGCACGTTGGGCGCGACCATCCGACCGAAGCGGGGCTTCTCGTCGTCGGCGATGCCCGAGACCGACATGAGGCCTGTGAGCTTGACCTCAAGCTCGATTGAGCCGTCCTGGCGAAGAGTCCAGTAGAAGCCGTAGTCGTAGTTGGCGACCGTAGCGAAGGCCGAGATCACGAGCTTGCGCGAGCGGCGAACCTCTGAGGTGTTGATGCGCGTGTTGACGTGCTTCCAGAGGATGCTGTCGTCCTCCTCGTGCAGGCAGATGCCGTTCTTGATGACCTGCGCCTCGCCGTAACCGTCGAGGTAGGTCACGTCGAAGTAGCGGATCTCACCCAGGCAGTCGCAGCCGAGCTCAAGCGACGCGGTGAGGGGGCCAGCGCCATACTCGCCCCAGTCGAAGAAGTTCTTGCGGTACGCGGTGGGGTCACTGTCGAGGTACGGCACGTACATCTCATTGACGGATGCGCGCTTGAGCACGGGGCGCACGGCTCCATGATCGTTGTAGTTGAGGTCGTGAAGAACGAGTCCCTCGCGGTGCGTGAACCCGACCGTGAACGACCAGTTCTGCCAGGTGACAGTGTGCCCTTCAACATCGAATCCGGGCCCGTTCGGCTGGATGATGTCGAGAACCGATACCTCACGGTCGGCACCCCACGTGCCCGACTCGTAGCGGCTGGTCTCCGACGCCATGGGGATCACGCCGTGGTCTTCGACCCGGATGACCTCAAGGGTGTCGAGGTCGAGGATCGGCACGACACCGGCGACGGGGCGACCGTAGCCGTTGTCTTCGTTCGACTCGCGGAACCAGACCGTTCCCCACGAGAGGCGGCGGTCGGCGATGTCTTCTGGTTCGAAGCCCGTGATCGACTCGGGGTCGACCCAGACGAGCGAGGCGTCGGTGATGCCACGCTTGGCCAGCGCCTCCAGCAGCAGCGGCGACTTGCGCGCGGCCTGCGAAATCATGCGGGCTTCGTCGGAGGAGACACCGGGGCGACGGTGGTCGACGTCGGTCCAACCTTCGATGAACGCAGCAGTCTCGGCGGTTCCCGTCCAGCCGCGAACCTCCCACGCCGCGCGAGCAGCGTTATTCATCACGACGACGCGAACGGGGCGTGCGCCACCCGCGACGGTGGCGGCAGCCTTGTCCTCATCGACCTGGATGCCCCAGAAACGCGGGTTCTCTCCAATGCGATCACTCTTGCGAATCTCCGCGATAAAGCTGTCGATCTCCTCCGGCAGGAGGGGGTCGAGTACATGGCGTGGTGAGGTGGTCATGCGTTTCCTTACTGTCGTGGGCTGAGTACGGTGGCGCGACCGTCGGCGCGGGGATCGCTCGCGGCGTCGAGGGTCGAGTCTGAAAGGCGGATTCTGGCGACCTGCACATGGCCGGCTTCGTCGAACTGGGCGTCGCGACGAGCGGTACCGAGTCCGAGAGCTGCTGCCGCGTCGGCGGCGGCCTCTGTGCCGGGCTCAGCGATCAGGGTTGCCTCGTCGAATCCGAGGTCGCGGGCGCCGATGACCCAGCGGCCCCGGCCGAGCGCCTCGGCGGGGTCGCTTGAGGGGTCGATGAGCTCGCGCGCCACCTGGGAGAGAATCCATGCCTGGGCGCTGCCGCCCTGGCATCCGAGCCCGATGACGAGATCGTCCTTCTGCGCGATGACGGGCAGGAGTGTGTGCGGCGGGCGCAGGCCTGGGCCGATATGGGCGGGATGCGACGGGTCGGTGCTGAACGCTGAGCCACGGTTGTGCAGAACGACGCCGGTGCCGGGGTCGAGAATGCCGGAGCCAAACCACTGGTAAACGCTCTGGATGAGGGTCACAACGGTTCCGTCGGTGTCGGCCGCGACGATGGCGACCGTGTCGCCCAGCGCACGACCGGGGCGGGGAAGCGAACCCTCAGCGGCGCGACCGCGCGGGTCGAGCATGGCGTCGACGTTGATGTCCCCGCCGCGCGGGTCGCCGAGGTTGGCGGTGCGAGCCCGAAGCGCGTCGTTAACAGCGGCGACGAGTTCGGGGTTGCAGGTGTCGGCAGAGTCGAGGGCATCCGGCAGAATTCCGAGAAGCACAACGCCCTGCGTGGGCGGGGGTGCGACCCACCACGAGGCTCCCCCGATCTCCGCCCGAACGGGGTCGGTGATCTCGACCCTGTGGGCCGCGAAGTCGTCGGCACTCATAGCGCCACCCAGAGAGGTCAGCGTTCCGGCGATCGATTCGGCGATGCGGCCGCGGTACATTGCGCCCGGGTTGCCGGCGAGTTCCGTGAGGGTGCGCGCGAGGGCTGGCTGCACGACGTGGTCGCCCTCGCCCTTGAGCCCTCCAGCACCATCGCCGAAAACCTCGACCATTCCTTTGTCGGCGAGCAGAACATCCCGCCGCCCCTGGATGGCCCGGTTGAGCCCCGGCGACACCGTGTAGCCGCTCTCTGCAAGCGCCGCTGCGCGTTCGAAGGCGGGAGCCAGAGCAAGGGTCGCGCCGAGCGAGGCAACAGCCTCCCAGCCGGCGACGACGCCCGGCACGGTAACCGTGTCTGGGCCCTGGCCCGGCATCCGGTCGAGCTTCGAAAGACGCTCGACGTCGACTGCGGCGGGGGCTGCGCCCGCCGAGAGGACGGCGGTGACCTGACCGTCTGACCGGCGAACCAGAGCGATCAGATCACCACCGAGACTGCACTGGTGCGGATAAACGACCGTGAGCGCTGCGGCCGCGGCGAGCGCTGCGTCGATCGCGTTGCCCCCCGCGTCGACGGCCGCTTTGGCGCTGTCGAGGGCTGCGGGATGCGGGGCAGCGATCGCTACGGATCGAGGGTTGGTCACACCAGAAGTCATGCTGCTTCCCATCTCATGGGCGAAACAAAGTCGAGGTCGGGCCGGGCGATGCCCTGCGCAAGGTCGGCAGCGGCGGCGCCGATGGCGGGGCCGAATTTGAAGCCGTGACCCGAGCACGCGGCCGCCGCGATGACATTGGCCTGGCCGGGGATCTCGCCGATCACAAAGCGGAGATCGGGGGTCATCGTGTAGAGGCACGCGACGGCCTCGGCGCCCTCAAGATCGATGTCGGGCACGAAGGCGCGGAACAGCTGCGTGAGGCGATCGACTTCGGCCGGCGTCGCGTCACCGACAGGGGTGTTCGGGTCCCACACGGGGCCGGCGTCGATGCCGATCTTGGCGCCGGCGTCGCCGATCTCGGGCAACCCGAAGACGAGACCGCCGTCCATATCGACGGAGAAGGTTCCCAGCATCGGGGGCTGCGCACACGTCTGGCCGGTCCGGGCCGCGAGTGTGACGATGCGCCACACCTCGAAGCGCTCGCTGTAGCGGGGCAGCAGGCTCGACGCCCAGGCCCCACCGGCGACGACGAGCTTTGATGCCCGGATGCTGCGAGCATCCGTGGTCACGGTGACGCCGTTCTCGTCGGATTCCCACGAGATGACGCGTTCACCGAATGAGAGTTCGGCCCCATGGCGACGGGCCGCCGAGTGCGCGAACTCGAGGGCGCTGGCGGCAGCGAGAACACCGGCGTCGGGGTCGTACACCGCGTTATGCCCCTCGGGGAACGACACGGAGGGCATGAGCGCGGTGACGTGGCCGGCTTCGACCGCTCGACTGCGACCGCCCTGCATGGTGGCCTCTCCCCTGTGCGCGTAGAGACCCGTGGTCGGGGTGTAGAAGGTGGTGCCTGCCGCGGCCTCCCAGCGCGCCCATCCGTCGAATGCCTCACCGACGAGCGGGTTCCAGACCGGGTTGGGGTAGGCGCGACGGATCATGCGGGTTGCCCCGTGCGAGGAGCCACGGTCGTGCAGCGCCTCAAACTGCTCGATGCCAACGACCTTCACCCCGCGAAGCGCTAGCTCGTAGGCCGTTGCGGCCCCGTGAATGCCGAGGCCGAGAACGACGACATCGGTCTCGCTGCTGAGCTGGCTCATGCTGCTGCACCTCTCTGGGTCTCCGCGATATCGGTTACGGCGGCGATAAACGCGTCGAAGTCCGACTGGTCGTTGTACACATGCACGGATGCTCGAACAACGGCGTCGATCCCTCGCGCGCCCAGATCCCACTGGGCGTGCGATGCAGGTATCGCAATCGTATCGATTCTCCGTGCACGGAGCTCCTTGCTGACGTCGCGCGCGTGCATCCCGTCGACCGTGAAGGTCACGATGCCTGCCGTGGCGGCGGGCGGGTCCACGACCGTCACGCCGTCGATCTCGGCGAACGCCGCACGCAGGCGGGCAGCACCTTCGGCGATAAATGACTCGGTTGCTGGCATCCCTCGTTCGAGCGCCTCGCGAATCGCCAGCCCGAGACCGATGCGTCCCGCAATAGCGGCCTCCCAGGTTTCGAGCGACCGCGCGGCGACGGGGGTGACCCATTCCGTCTCGCCGCTCCATTCACTGCCACGCACGTCGGGAGCCCACGGCTTGAGTGTTTCGAGAAAGCCGCGACGAACGTAGTTGAACGCGGTTCCGCGCGGGCCGCGAAGAAACTTGCGACCCGTGGCAACCAGCACATCGCAGCCGATTGCGCGCACGTCGATATCGATCTGACCGACCGACTGCGTCGCATCGAGCACATAAACGGCACCATGCCGCTGTGCGAGCACGCCGATCTCAGCAACGGGCTCAACGAGTCCGGATGATGTCGGCACATGGACCGCGCTAATGACAGCACCGGGGGCGGCAATGAGTGCGGCCTCGAGTTCGGCGAGGTCGACGGTGCCGTCGGGAGCGTTCTCGATAATGCGCAGGGTGACCCCGTCAACCTTCTCGAGGGTGAGGAGTCGCAGGGCCTGGCTCACGTAGCTTGAGCGCGGCGCGATCACGGTGTCTCCCGCACCGAGTCGGAGAGCGTCGAACACAACCCGAAGGCCGGTTGTCGCCGCATCGTGCAGCGAGATCTCGTCGGTGTCGCAGCCGAGAAGCTGCGCAGCGTGCACGTAGATGGCGTTGAGGTCGTCGGCCACGAGGGCGGCAGCCTCATAGGCCCCACCCTGCTCCTCTTTGCGGAGATGGTCGATCATGCCGCTCATGACACCGGAGCTCGCAAGACCAGCACCCGCCGAGTTGAAGTAGTGGCGAGTGCGTGTTCCCAGAGTGCGCGCGCGCTCGGCGGCCACGTCGATCACCGCATCCGCGGCTGATCGGTCGCCGCTGTCGGCTAATAACTCTCCGAATGCCATGCGTTTCTCTTTCCCCGTGATTCGGCGCCTGTGATCAGGGCTTCGTTAAGATTGGATCCCATATTACATGAACTGGATGCATTAGAGTCACCTCACACTCACAAGCGCCACGAAGACACGGCAGATAGGGGCAAAAATCATGAGCACACCCGAGCAGAGGGCCCAGGAGTTGGGTCTCGAAATCCCGGACTACGCCAACCCGCCCTACGGGCAGCGCTACGGAAACCTCCGCCCGTTCCACCGCATCGGCAACCTGCTCGAACTCAGCGGCCTCACCCCGGAACACCGCGATGGCACGCTCATTAACCCCGGCGTCGTCGGGGTCGACATCACGGTTGAGCAGGGCTACGAGGCCGCCAGAGTCACGGGCCTCAACGCCCTCGGCATGATCAGATACGCGCTCGGCTCCCTCGACGATGTTGTGGCGATGTCGCGAGGCCTCTGCTTTGTGACCTGCCCGCCCGGCTTCGACAGACCACACGAGGTCTCCAACGGAGTGAGCGACCTCTTCAACGACGTCTTCGGCCGCGAGGTCGGAGCCATGGGCAGAGCCTCCGTCGGAGCCGCGGCGCTCTCCAGCAATCACTGCTTTGAACTGTGGCTCAGCCTGGAGTGCGCGCCCCGCCCCTAGCGGAGCGCGGCACACACCGCCGGTCAGGCGCGATTCACGTACTCCGATGCGTCGCGCTTGGTCTCCACCGTTGCGACAATCTCGAAGCTGTTGCCGCGGGACAGGCTCATAACGCCGATGCTCGCGCTCGCGACACGGCCGGCGACGGGGCCGAACACTTCGAGAAAGAGGTCGTTCGCCCCGTTGCCGGCGATATTTACGTCGAGGTAATCGGGCGTCGTGACGCCGTAACAGACTGTGCGGGCCATGCTCTCGACCTCATCGAGTGAGCCGAGCGCCAGACGGATGAGGCCCAGAACACTGATGGCCGTCTTGCGGCCAGCGGCATACCCCTCGTCGCTCGAGACATCATCACCGATGCGGCCGGGGTTGAGCATGACGCCGTCGCGCCCCTCTGGCGTCATTCCGCTGAGCATGAGGAGCTTGCCCGTGTGATGAAAGGCCTTCATCGCGCCGTAGCGGCCGCCGTAAGGCGGGTTCACGTAGTCGGGAATCTCGAGCCCCAGAGCCGCCACCCTCTCTTCGGCCGTGCGTGCGTCGTACGTCAGTGCGCTCATCCGTAATTCCTCTCGTCGATGCAGGCGGCATCCGGATGCAGGCGCGCAAGTGGATGCAGTATGGGTATTTGTGGATACAATAATGGAATATTGGACGATTGGTTCTCCGTGATCCCACCCCGCTTCATCAGCACACCAGGTGACTTACCCGCGCTGGCTCACCGATGAAGGGCGTCGCCGAGACCGGTACCCGCGGAGCGGCATTCTGGCTCGTCGTCATCGCCGCGACGGTCGGCAACATCGTCAACACGTCGAACAACCCCGTTATCGCTCAGGTCATCGGCAACGACCTGGAGGGCAACGACGCCCTCGCCGGGTTCCTGGTCTCACTGTCGGCCTTCGCCTCAATCGCGGCCATGCTCATTGCGGGCGCCGCAATCGATCGCTTTGGGGTACGCCCGGTTCTCGTGGCGTCGACGACCATCGCGGTCGTCGGCCTCGTGCTCGTCGCGATCGCGCTCACGGTGCCGACGCTCGGCGCGAGCCGCGTCATTGTCGGTGGCGGCAACGCGGCGGTCGCGATGGCCCTCACCTCCTGGATCGTCGCCGAGGTGCCCCACCACGAGCGAGGCAAGGCCCTCGGCTTCTTCGGTCTCAGCGTCTGGGTAGGCCTCGCGCTTGGCCCCACTATCGGCGACGCGCTATACCGCGAGCTCGGCCAGCAGGCTGTCTGGATCGTCTCCGCGCTGCTCCAGACCATCGCCCTCGCGATAACGTTCGTCACGCGGGCGCCACGTCCGAACGGCCACCACCCCGTCGTCAACGCCGACCGAGAAAGCACCGACACGGGTGAGGTGCAGATCGATGCCGCGCCCATCCGCGGACTCGCCGGCTGGATCGCCGTGCTCCGCGAGGTAGCGCTCCCGGGAACCGTCACGATCGCAGCGTGGGCCTGCGAGGCATTCATGGTGGCCTTTCTCATCCAGCACCTCGCCAAGCAGGGTGTCGCATCCGGCGGAATTTTCGGTGCCGCCAACGTCTTCATAGTCTTCGCCGCGAGCGTGATCATCACGAGGCTCGCCTTCGGCGGTCTCACCGACAAGCTCGGGCCGGTCGTCGTCGCCCGCTGGGCCCTCGCCATGGTCGCCGCGGGCATGGTGACGCTCGGCCTCTCCAACTCATTCGCCCTCGCCGCCCTCGGCGCGGTGCTCGTCGGCGTCGGCTACTCGCCCCTCTACCCCGCGCTCACGATCCTCGCGACGGAGAACCTCGACCCGCGACGGCGGTCGACGGGGCTCGGAATCTTCTCCGCCCTCACGAGCTTTGGGCACGCCCTCGGATCGCTCATCGGGGGGTACCTCATCCTCGTGATCGGCGAGGGGTGGACATTCACGGCGCTAGCGGGCGTTGTGCTGCTGAGCATCCTGCTGCTGCGCGGTCGCACGTCGACGTCCGCAGCCCTGCGCTAAGGCGTTGCGGCGTTGCGGCGTTAAGGCGTTAAGGCGTTAAGGCGTTAAGGCGTTAACGCCAGAACGGGCCGGCCCCAAGGCCGACCCGTTCTGAAACCCGCGTGAGCTAGAGCGCGATCACCACGGACTTGGGCTCACAGAACCCCTTGAGCGCATCCTCACCGAGGTCGCGGCCGATGCCCGAGTCGCGCAGCCCGCCAAACGAGAGGGCCGGGTCGAAGATGTTGTAGGTGTTGACCCACACCGTGCCCGCACGAAGGCGCTGTCCCATGCGGTGTGCCCGCGACAGGTTGTTGGTCCACACACCTGCGGCGAGGCCGTAGTTTGTGTCGTTCGCGATGGCGATGGCCTCGTCTTCGTCGTCGAACGGGATGATGCCAACGACGGGTCCGAAGATCTCCTCGCGGGCGATCGTCATGTCGTTGCGCACACCACTGAACAGTGTGGGCTCCACGTAGAACCCGTCCCCCTCGGGCACCCCGCCCCCGACAACGAGTTCGGCACCCTCTGCGACACCCTTCTCGATGTAGCCCAGAACCTGCTGGCGCTGCTCCTCGGAGACCAGCGGCCCCACGGTAATTCCTCCCGCGAGACCATCGCCCATGCGCACCTGGCGAACGGCGTCGGCAAGTCGCTTGGTCATTTCTTCGAGGATGCTGCGCTGCACAAGAAGTCGGCTGCCCGCCGTGCACATCTGGCCGGAGTGCCCGAACGATGCCCGCATCGCCGTGAGTACGACAGCATCCAGGTCGGCGTCGTCGAAGACGATGTTGGGGCTCTTGCCGCCGAGCTCAAGCGTGAGGCGCTTGAAGTCGCCGGTCGCCGCGGTCATGACCTTGCGGCCAACGTCGGTCGACCCCGTGAACGACACCTTGGCAATATCGGGGTGCGTCGTCAGCTGCGCGCCAACGCGGCCGTCGCCCGTCACGACGTTGACGACGCCCGTCGGCACGCCCGCCTCCGCACAGATGGCGGCGATCCGAAGCATCGTGAGGGGGGTCTGCTCTGCGGGCTTGATAACCACGGGGCAACCGGCCGCCAGCGCCGGGGCGAGCTTGAACGACCCCGTCATGATCGGAAAGTTCCAGGGAAGGATGATCGCCGCGACACCGACGGGCTCGTACGTCGTGTACACGTGGTGCTCACCACCGTCGATGGGAACCACGCTGCCGCCGAGGCGCGACGGTGCGCCAGCGTAATAACGAAATGTGCGTGCGGAAGAAAGCGTGTCGGCGCGCGAGCGCTCGATGGGCTTGCCGTTGTCGCGCGTCTCGAGAATCGCGAGCTCTTCTACCCTCTCCTCGATGATGTCGGCGACGCGGTTGAGGATTCGGGAGCGGTCGTGCGGGCTCATGCCGCTCCAGCGGCGGTCATCGAGTGCGGCCTTCGCTGCGGCGACGGCACGGTCAACTTCCGCTTCGCTCGCCTGCGGCACGCGGGTCAGAAGCTGCTCGGTTGCGGGGTCGAACACGTCAATGAGCTCCGCACCCTCGGCAGAAACCCACTCCCCGTCCACATAAAACGGCTCAACTTCGGCAAGGGGCTGGAGGTTGTCTCTCACGGTGATTCTCTTTCTCTTGGTCTGGCAGCGTCGTGCAGGTCTGGCAGCGTCGTGCAGGTCTGGCAGCGTCGTGCAGGTCAGGCGGCCGCAGTGCGGTCGAGGATTCGAGCGGGCTCGTGGATGAGCATCCGGTCGAGCGTCGAGTCGTCCACTCCGCTGCTGCGCAGGGCCGGCACGACTCTGGTAACAAGATGCCCATACCCTGGGCCGCCGAAGCGGCTCCATTGGGCCTTGGTCCAGGTGGAGCATCCGAGCACGAGGCGCGCGCTGTCGTCGCGGGCGAGCAAGCGAAGCAGGGCGTCGAATCGGTCGAAGTCGGCGCTGTTGCGAACGCGGCCAAGATGCCCACCCTCGCCGCCGAAGCACATCTCGAGTACGGGTCCCGCATCGGCAAGATCGTTCAGATAGGCGTCATCGAGATACTCATCGATATTGGTGAGCACGATGCGTTCGGGGGCCAGCCCTGCGGATGCGCAATGGTCGATGATCTCCAAGCCGTTGCGCGCGTCGGGGTCCAGCCGGATGCTCACGGATGCTCCGGCGCGGGCCGCTGCCGATGCTGCGGCGGTGAGGCTGCTGCGTTCGTCGGCGCCAAAGTCGGCCGTCGTGCCCATGATGCCGAGCATCCCTGCCCGAAACTCCACGCCGGGGATGGAATCGGTGAGGGCTGTGAGGAACACCTGCTCGCGGCCCGCGGTGTCGAGGTCGCGATACCAGGAGGGGATGCCAGAGCCGAGGTAGGCGCCGTAGCAGGCAACGACGGTGACGCCACTCGCGCGGGAGATGGCGGCAAGGTGCTCATACCCGGGGTTCAGCCCGAGAGACGTCGCGTCGACAACGGTGCGGAGGCCGCGAGCGTGTGCCGCAGCTAACTCCTGCGCGACAGCATCGTCGTCGTCGATTCTCAGGTTGTCTCGCAGCGCGAGCTGGCCCCAGCGCAGTGCGCCAGCGAGTTCGATGCAGACGGGAGCATCCGCATCGAGTTCTTCCACTCCCGGGCGGTGCAGCGCCGACGCATCGGCTCGCAGATGCTCATGCATCGACACGACGCCGAGGGCATCCCGCTCCACCGGTCCGAGAGCCGTCTCGATCATGCTGCTACGGGCTCCTCGACGACGGCCGAGGAGTCCTGGGGCACGATCACGTGCATGCGCTCGGGCTGGCGGCAACCAAACTCCATGAGGGAACCGACAGCGAGACGCGACATGTCGCTGTTGCTCGGCATTGTGGAGATCACTGTCGTGCCGTCCGCCGCGCGGGCTTCTACGCGGTAGCGCTCGCCTTGAAAGCTGACAAGAGACACGGTGGCCTCGATGCTGACGCGGGCCGTCTCGCCGTCGTGCAGCGGCTGCAGATCTTCCGGCCGAATCACGGCCGTGCCCTGGGATCCCTGCGTGCCGGGCTGGCCGAGCAGAACACCGTCTGCCGTGCCGAATAGGTTGGCCTCGCCCAAGAACTTGGCCACGTATTCGTTGACGGGCTTGCGATAGAGCTCCTGGGGAGCATCGATCTGCACGAAGCAGCCCTGATGCATGATCGCGACCCGGTCGGACATCGTAAAGGCCTCGGTCTGGTCGTGCGTTACGGCGATCGTGGTGATGCCGACGCGCTCCTGGATGCGCTTGATCTCGACCTGCATGTGCTCGCGCAGCTGCTTGTCGAGGGCCGCCATGGGCTCGTCGAGTAGTAGAACGCCGGGGTTCGACGCGATGGCGCGGGCCAGGGCAACGCGCTGACGCTGGCCGCCCGAGAGGGAGGCCGGCATGCGGTCGGCCATTCCACCGAGCTGCACAAGCTCAAGCATCTCTGCCGCGACGGCCTTGCGCTCCTTCACTGGCCGCTTGGCAGCCAGAAGCGGGAACGAGACGTTGTCGCCGATCGTCATGTGGGGAAAGAGAGCGTAGGACTGAAAGACCACGCCGACGTTGCGATCCTGGGGAGCTCGCTTCTCCACGTTCTCGCCGTTGAAGAGCACGTGGCCCGTGTCCACCTTTTGGAGCCCGGCGATCACGTTGAGGAGCGTCGATTTGCCGCTGCCTGATGCGCCGAGAAGCGTGACGAACTCGCCAGCCTTCACATCGAGGCACACCTGCTTGAGCACGTGGTTCGGGCCGAGGGTGACATCAACCTTGTCGATGGTTACGGGGATTGTCATTTCGATGCAGCCTTTCGCGTGCGGCGGGCGCTCGCCTGGCTGAACCAGGCGAACAGGGCGAGAACGATGAGGGCGAGGAGCGACACCATGGTGGAGGTCGCCGTGAGCGCCGGTGAGAATGCCTCAGTCGAGGCGCTCAGCATCTTCATCGGCAGGGTCACGACCCCCGGCGGCAGCAGGAACACCGACAGCACGACCTCGTCGAAGACGATGCTGAAGGCGAAGATGGCTCCCGCGAGAATGTTGGGAAGCAGCAGCGGCAGCTCGACGCGGCGCAGCACGAGCGTCCACGGGGCACCCATTGTCACTGCGGCGTTGCGCAGATTGGGGTCGAGCTTGCCGGTTGCGGCCGAGACGAGCACGAACACGTAGGGCAGGGCAATGAGCGCTTCACCAAGAATCAGTGTGACAAGGGTCCCGCGCAAAAATCCCAGCTCAAGGTTCATGCCGTAGAGGCCGATCGCGTAGGCAACCGGGGGCAGGGCGATCGGCACGATGAACAGCGTGCGAACAATGCGGGCGGAACGCTGGCTGAGCCGGGTGACCGCGAGCGCCCCCAGGGTTCCAAAGATCACGGCGATGACGGTGGCGACTCCCGATACCCCGAGGGAGAGAAAGAACGGGTCCATCCACTTGGGGTCCTGGAGCACCTGCTCGTACCAGCGCAGGGAGAATCCCTGTGGCGGAAAGAGCAGGAGGCTGCCCGAGGTCCACGACGTCGCGACGAGCACGAGAAATGGCACGAAGAGCATGAGCCCGGCGAGAACCGAGACAGCGAAGATCGGAACACGGTAGAGGCCGAGGGCCCCGGTCATGGTGCGCACTGGTTCAGCCCCACTTCTCGCTGACCTTGAACAGCTTGTCCGCGATCAGGTAGATGACGACGGTCGCACCGACGAGCAAAAGGCTCATCGCGGCACCGAGATCCGGTCGGTTGGTCGTGTTGATTTGAAGGTTGATTACCCCAGAAACCGTGAGGTTCGATGGCCCACCGAGAAGCAGCGGTGTCACATAGAAGCCGAGCGACATCACAAACACGAGCACCCCGCCGCTGATGAGAGAGGGCTTAAGCGCCGGGAGGATGACGCTGCGCAGAACGAGGGTGGGGCCGGCGCCGAAAATGACGGCTGCGTTGAGTTGTTCCTTGTCGATTCCGCTCATCGCGGTCATGACCGGCAACACCACGAAGGGAAGCATGACCGCGACCATTGCGGGGTACATCGCGATTGCCGTTTGGTAGAGCTCGATCGGCTCATCGGTGAGCCCAAGCGTATTAAGAAGCCAGAAGAGGGCCCCGCGGGGAATCTCGATGAGCATCCAGCCGACCGTGCGAACAACGATCGAGGTCCAGAGCGAGAGCATGAGAAACGCGACGAGAACCATGGAGAGCCACGATGGAGCTGCCCAGATTCCGAGCCCGTAGAGGGCACCGACGAGCATTGTGAGAAGCGTGACGATGACGGCCATGACGAGGGTGCGCAGCAGAGCCGCCGTGAAGGCGTTCATGGCGAACATTTCGCCGAACGCCGATCCGCCCGATTCGAAGGCCTGGATGATGAGCATGGCGATCGGTGCGCCGAGGGCGATGGCGAAGAATACGATCGGTGGCCAGAGTAGCCAACGCTTCTCCGTCTGTGTCCTGGTGGGTTTCACCTGGATCTCCTTGCGTTTGTGTGGAGCTGTGCGAAACGTGCCGCTCGCCTCGGAACCTCTCACCGGTGCGAAACGGACGCTAGATACTGCGAGAACCGTCGGGTGACGACGGCGAGTGGCCCGGGGCGCGGACGCCCCGGGCCGGGGTCTTACCTAGCCCGCGAGCCAGTCGGTGTATCGCCCGACGAGTTCGTCGAGATTGTCGGCGCGGAACTGCTCGTCGAAGTAGATCGAGCCGTCGTTGCCGGGGCCGCCGGGGAGGCGCTTCGCCGTGCTGTTCTCAAGAAAGTCGAATGTGACTTCGTTGGCGGGACCGTAGAAGGTGCGCTCGGTGAACGCGGCCTGGCGTTCGCCATCCGTTAGCCACTCAGCGATCTCGAACGCGTTCTCGGGGTTCTTCGCCTTCGCAGGAACGACGAAGAAGTTGGGGCTGAGGAACGCCTCGTTCCACTGCACCGTTACGTCGAGACCCTGGTTGATGAGGGCGGTGAACTGACCAGTAACGCTCACGGCGATCGATGCGCTGCCGGTCGAGAGAAGCGTCTGCACCTCTGGGTAGGACTCGTAGAACACGAGGTCCCCGCGGATGGAGTCGAGCTTGGCGGTCGCGCGGTCAAGGTCGAGCGGGTAGAGGTCTTCCTGCGCAACACCGTCGGCGAGAAGCGCTAGCTCGAACGATGCGTCGTAGCTGCCGGGGCTGCCCGGCCAGGCACGCTTTCCGGGGAACTTCTTGGTGTCGAAGAAGTCTGCCCAGTCCTGCGGGCCTCCGTCGGGGTAGGTGTCAGTGATCCATCCCTGCGCGATCCCGATCAGAAAGCCGCCGATCGCGTAGTCGCGGATCCCTTCGGGAAGAGTGTCGGATTTGGTTGCACTGTCGGGCAGAGCAACGATGTTGTCCTTGTACTTGATGAGTGAGTCTGACGACACCTGGATCAGGTCGTAGTCGCCCTCGCCGCCCTCGAGCATCTTCGCCATGATGGCGTCGGAGAGCGAAGCCGAGATGACCTTGATGCCGGTCTCCTCTTCGAATCCGTCGAAGTAGGCGATCTGGCGGCTCTCGTTGGTCGGCCCGCCGTAGTCGGCCCACACCACCTCGCCGCCCTCAGAGCCTGACGAATCCCCTCCGGTCGCAGAGGAGCAACCTACGAGAGCAACGGTTACTGCGGCTACACCAGCGAGCGCTGAGAGTGCACGCTTCCTGCGCCGCGAGCCTGCGGTGGCACTGATCATAAAATCGGTCCATTCTTGACGTCGTTGTCGGTGATGAAGCTCTTGTTACACCGACACTCTAGCGGGAATGGATCCAATCTATGTAGGTGTGGATCCGAATTAGTTGCAGGAATGTTTCCAATTCGTAAACTCACCCCGTGGCCAGTGAAGGCCACCGGTCGTTAGTCGGCCGTGGCGTTACTCGGTCAGGATCTCCGCCGCCGCCCGCGCCTGGTACATCGCATCGTCTAGATCGCTGCCCCCGACCGAGACGTGACCGACCTTGCGCCCTGGGCGGGAATCCTTGCCATAGCTGTGGAACTTTACGGTGGGATGCTCGGCCATAGCCTTGGCATAGCGCGAGTCGAGGCCGCCCCCCACTGGCCCCCCGAGCACGTTCACCATGACCGTCCATGCATCCCTGGTGCCGGTGGCTCCGAGCGGAAGGTCGAGCACGGCACGCAGGTGCTGCTCGAACTGACTCGTCGTCGAGCCCTCAATGCTCCAGTGCCCTGTGTTGTGCGGTCGCATCGCAAGCTCGTTGATGAGCAGCCGATCATCCGTCGTCTCAAAGAGCTCCACGGCGAGCACACCGGTCACGTCGAGCCCTTCGGCAACGGTCACGGCGATCTGCTCGGCAACATCGGCGATGCGCCCTGCCGAGTTGGGGGCAGGCGCGATGACCTCCGCACACACCCCGTTCTGCTGCACGCTCTCAACGACGGGCCACGCCACAATGTCGCCGGAGGGCCGACGCGCCACCGACTGTGCGAGCTCACGCCTAAACTCGACGAGTTCCTCCGCGAGAAGCGCGCCGATTCCCGGCGCCTCGAACCAATCGTTAGCCTCGCGCCCGCGGCGAACCACGCGCACCCCCTTGCCGTCATAGCCGCCTCGCGGGGTTTTCACGATGGCAACGCCGCCATGGGTTTCGATGAAGGCGTCAAGCTCGGCCTCAGTCGACACGGCGGCCCACTCCGGCACCGGCAGCCCGAGTTCGCTGAGCCGGGCGCGCATGAGGAGCTTGTCTTGCGCATACAGCAGCGCATTCGGGCCCGGCCGCACTGCGACTCCGGCCTCGACCAGCGCCGAAAGCACCGCCTGAGGAACATGCTCGTGGTCAAAAGTGATCACATCGACCGCCGCCTCGCGGGCGAAGCGCAGCACCTGGTCGGCATCGATGTAGTCGCCGACCTGAGTCGCGGCAATCGCCGATGGGCTGCCATCGTTCTCTGCAAAAACGCGCAGGTCGATTCCCAGATGGGTCGCGGCGGGGATCATCATGCGGGCAAGCTGCCCGCCCCCGATAACACCAACGGTGAGGGTCATGCGAATCTCCGAAACTTCTGGGCGGATGCTCGGCCGCCGCCTCGGCAGTCGTGCGAGTATTGGCGGCTAGACTGCACACCGCCACTCCCATCTTCGCCTATCGACGAGGTCCTCACGTGCGTTCAGAGTCTCGATCCGCCTCGGCAAAGAGGCTTGCCGGTCAGCTCATGCGATTCGGGGCAGTCGGGGTTGTCGGGCTTGTCATCGATGTTGGCGTGTTCAACATCCTTCGCCTGACGGTTCTCTCCCCGGAGAACCTGCACGAGGGCCCCGTGATCGCCAAGCTCATCTCCACCTCTCTCGCGATCATCGCTAACTGGCTCGGCAATCGTCACTGGACCTTTCGTCGAGCACAGCGGGCTAATCCCGTCGGCGAGGGACTGCGGTTCGCGGCGGTGAGCGTCGCGGCGATGGTGATTCCGCTGACCTGCCTCTGGCTTTCGCACTACGTGCTGGGGTTCACGAGCGCACTTGCCGACAACATCTCCACGAACGTCGTGGGGCTCGGGCTTGGCATGGTGTTTCGCTTCTTGCTCTACCGGTCGTGGGTATTTGCCGAGCCGAGCGTCGACACGGCAGCGGATGCCGCGGCCAACCCGGAGCCGTCGCTACGGGCGCCCAAGGGCCCGATACGTCCACCCGGCAGCGCGCCACTGCGCGGGATCAAGGCAGTTGCGCCCATCGACGATCGCTCTCGTCCTCACGAGTGAGCCGAGCTCCTCTGGATCAATCTCGCGATACTCCTGCCATTCCGTGAGCAACAGCACGGCATCGGCATCACGAGCCGCCTCCATGGCCGTCCCCGCGACAGCAAGCTGCGGTTTGCGCAGTCGCGCCGTCTCCACCGCCTGAGGGTCGGTGGCAACAACGTCGGCGCCGAGCTCTGTCAGACGCACGGCGACATCGAGCGCGGGCGAATCGCGCACGTCATCCGAGTTCGGCTTGAACGCGAGGCCCAGAACGGCGATGCGGCGACCGCTGACGTCTCCGCCTACAACCTCACGTGCGAGATCGACCATCCGTTCCCGTCGGCGCATGTTGATCGCGTCGACCTCCTGCAAGAACGAGAGCGCCTGATCGACGCCCAGTTCTTCTGCGCGCGCCATGAATGCCCGGATGTCCTTGGGCAGGCATCCGCCACCAAAGCCGAGGCCCGCGTTGAGAAAGCGGCGACCGATGCGGGCATCGTGCCCGATCGCATCGGCGAGCGCCGTCACATCGGCCCCTGTTGCCTCCGCGACCTCAGCCATGGCGTTGATGAACGAGATCTTGGTCGCCAGAAACGCATTTGCCGAGACCTTGACGAGCTCGGCCGTGGCAAAGTCCGTCACAACTTTGGGAGTGTCTGCCGCGAGCGCCCGTGAATAGACCGAGTCAAGGATGCCCTCGGCTGTCGTGTCTGACGCGTCGATTCCATAGACAAGACGGTCGGGCGAGATGGTGTCGGCGACGGCAAAGCCCTCGCGCAGAAACTCGGGGTTCCACGCGAGAGATGCCCCGGGCGCACCCGTGGTGATTCGCTCCGCGAGCCGTGCTGCCGTTCCCACAGGAACCGTGGATTTGCCCACGACCAGGTCCCCGGCCGCGAGGTGGGGAATCAGGGCATCGACGGCGGCGTCGACATAGCGCAGGTCTGCCGCATTGCTTCCTTCACGCTGGGGAGTGCCCACCGCGATGAAGTGCACGGTGGCACCCCGAGCATCCGCGATGTCAGAGCTGAACCGCAAACGGCCGGAGGCCATGGCGCTCGCGAGCAGCTCTGGCAGTCCAGGCTCAAAGAACGGAGGGGTGCCGGCGGCCAGCAGCTCGATCTTGCGCTCATCGACATCGATGCCCACAACCTCGTGCCCCAGCTCAACCATGCACGCGGCGTGCACGGCTCCCAGATAACCACAGCCGACGACGGAGATCTTCACGGGGACGCCTTCCTTGCCGCAGCAGGGTCATTCACAAACTTTCGGGTGCACCCAGCTTACGAGGGGTGTGTCACCGAATGTCGTATGCCGTTGTTTCATCGCCAGCGGCACTCGCCGCGTGCCCCCGCGGGTTCATATTGCGCTCCATCAAATCGTGGAGTGCGTCGTGCACCAGATCGGCGCTCGGCACATCACGCAGGACGAGCGGCTGCTCCAGGCCAGCGTTGATAATCACGTCACCGCTGCGGAACATGCTCTGAAGCGCACCACGCGAGAGTGTGACGTCATAGCCCCGGCTGTGCAGGATCTCTTGACGGATGCGCGTGAAGAGCCCCCGCCGCATTACAAGGCGCCGCGTGGTCACCGTGTATCGGGTTGAGAGCCACCGAAAGAGCGGGATCAACCAGAGCAGCGCCAGCAGAAGGCCACCGACGCCCACGAGCGCCACATTCTGCCACTCCTCGGGGAACACATTCGAGAAGTAGGCAAGCGTGCCGCCGCCGACAATGAGCAGCAGGCTCGGCCAAAAGAGAGCGCGCGCGTGGGGCCTCAGCCGCGCGACAACGCGTTCACCGTTTATGGCGGCGCCGTCGGTGTCAGTCGCCATCGGTTATTCGTCCCTCACATGCGTGACATCGCCCGCGGCAATCGTCATCCGGGTTCCGTCATCGGCTCGTCGCACAATCAGGCGCCCATACTCGTCAATCTCCAGCGCCCTCGCCACAGGCTCCTCGCCGCTCGGCAAGGTCAGCCGCACGTCGCGGCCGAGCGTCACACACTCTGCGGCCACGGCGTCGGCCAGTCCTGCGGCGACCGCGTCACCGTTGTGGCGCACCAGCTGGTCATAGGCGGCACGCAACTCGGAGAGGTACACCGACAACACCCTGTCGGGCAGCCCGTCACCGCGCGCTCCCTCCACCGTGAGGGATGTTGCGGTGGGCGTGGGCAACTCATCCGCCGCAAAGGCAAGGTTGACGCCTGCCCCCAGCACCACTGCTGGCCCAGCAACAAGCTCTGCAAGCAGGCCGGAGACCTTGTTGCCAGCGATCAGCACGTCGTTCGGCCATTTGACGCCGACGGATGCTGCCGCTGGGGAATCGTCGTCGGCGAGCGCCCCCCGCACCGCCCGGGCCATGGCCAGACCCGCGATCAGCGGGAGCCAGCCAAAGCTCTCGGCAGAGAAGGCCGGGCGAAGAAGAACGGAGATCGCCAGGGTGCGGCCGGGCGGGGCTACCCAGGTGCGCCCGAGCCTGCCCCTGCCGCCGGTCTGGTCGTCAGTGACCACGGCCGAGAAGTGGGGCCAGCCCTGCGCAGCCCGCTCAACCAGTTCGGTGTTGGTCGATGTGCACTGCTCGAGCACATCAAGCCGCGACACAAGCGGGGCGCTGAGCGACAGAGAAGAAGACAGTGCCATGCGCCCAGAGTAATGCTGGGCGCCTCGGTGACGGGTGCGCCGTGCTGCTAGCCGACGGATACGATGAGCGCGTGAACTCCCCCGAGGTTTCCTTCCGCACCCGAACCGCCCACGGCGTCATGCGTCTCGCCGCGCGGCTGAGAATGGCGGAGCCAGAGATTCTCGGGCTTAGCGCCGTTGTGCGCCCCGGCGACACCGTCTTCGATGTCGGCGCCGCCTATGGAATGTATACGGTTCCCCTCGCCGCGCTCGTCGGGCCTGGCGGTTCCGTTAACTCGTTCGAGCCCCAGAAGCGGCAGTTCCGCATGGTCGGAGCGTTGCGCTCGCTGATCGGTGCCCGTCACGTTCGCGTAGCCCATGCCGCCATCGGAATGGAGCAGGGCGAGCATTCGATGCTGTTGCCCGTTAAGTTTGGGGTCCCCATTTATGGGCACACCCATGTGGCAACCGGAACCGAACGCGCCCTTACCCCGCAAGCGCCCCGCCAGCGCACATGGAAGGTGCGAATGGAGACGGTGGATGCCTGGTGCGAGCAGCACAGCATCCCGAGCGTGTCATTTCTCAAGGTCGATGTGGAGGGGTTCGAGCCGAGCGTGCTCGACGGCGCCGAGGCCACGATCACCGCCTACCTCCCCAGCCTGTTGCTCGAAATCGAGGATCGCCACATCGGGCGCTACGGCAGGGGCGCTAACGACTTCGCAGACGACGTGCGCAGCCGCTGGCCCCAGTACCGCATGTACACGTGGTCAGCATCGGGATGGACCCCCACCGAGCGCGTGACGCTGGCAGCGCGCAACTACCTTTTTGCGACTGACACAGCGTTTAGCCGCGGTCTTTTGTAGGAGACCTCACTCTGGCGGGGGTGGTGCGCCGGTAAAGTGAGGCGCGTGACTGCCGAAAACGCCGCCCATGTCGATGCGAACACCGACGCCGCCGATGCCCCGAACATGTACACGACCGCGGGCAAGCTTGCCGACCTTAAGAACCGCTATCACGAAGCGGTGACCGCGAGCGGCGAAACCGCCGTCGCCAAGCAGCATGCCAAGGGCAAGAAGACGGCCAGGGAGCGCATCGAGCAGCTTCTCGACCCCGGATCGTTCGTCGAACTCGACGAGTATGTTCGGCACCGCACCCACGCGTTCGGCATGGACAAGTCTCGGCCCTACGGCGACGCTGTCGTTACGGGAACCGGAACGATTCACGGTCGCCAGGTCGCCGTTTATGCGCAGGACTTCACAATCTTCGGCGGGTCGCTCGGCGAGGTCGCTGGCGAGAAGATCATCAAGGTCATGGATCTTGCTCTTCGCCTCGGTATCCCCATCATCGGCATGCTCGATTCCGGCGGGGCTCGCATCCAAGAGGGCGTTGTCGCCCTCGGCAAATACGGCGAAATCTTCCGCCGCAACACCATGGCGTCGGGCGTCATCCCGCAGATCTCCATCGTCATGGGCCCGGCCGCTGGTGGCGCCGTGTACTCCCCCGCGCTCACCGACTTTGTGATCATGGTCGACAAGACGAGCCAGATGTTTGTCACAGGCCCCGACGTGATCAAGACCGTCACGGGCGAAGACGTGGGCATGGAGGAGCTCGGCGGCGCTCTCACCCACAACAAGGTCTCTGGCGTCTCGCACTACCTCGCAAGCGACGAAGACGATGCCCTTGACTACGCACGGGCCCTGCTCTCGTTCCTTCCCGACAACAATCTCTCCGATTCGCCCGCCTACGCGTCGGATGTCGAGCTCGAGATCACCGACGAAGACCGCAAGCTCAACGTCGTGATTCCCGACAGCCCCAACCAGCCCTACGACATGACCACGATCATCGAGCACATTGTCGATGGCGGGGACTTTCTCGAGGTGCAGCCGCTCTTTGCCCCCAACATCATCATCGGCTTCGGCCGTGTCGAGGGTCGCTCGGTCGGCATCATTGCCAACCAGCCGAGCGCCATGGCGGGCACCCTCAACATTGAAGCGGGCGAGAAGGCTAGCCGTTTCGTTCGCTTCTGCGATGCCTTCAACATCCCGATTCTGACCCTCGTGGATGTTCCCGGTTACCTCCCGGGCACCGACCAGGAATGGACCGGCGTCATCCGTCGTGGCGCCAAGCTGCTCTACGCCTACGCTGAAGCCACTGTGCCGCTCGTCACTGTGATCACGCGCAAGGCCTACGGCGGCGCGTACATCGTGATGGGGTCGAAGCAGCTGGGGGCCGACCTCAACTACGCATGGCCCACCGCCGAGATTGCCGTTATGGGCGGGCAGGGTGCCGTGAACATCCTCTACCGCAGCGAACTCAAGACGGCCGAGGCCAACGGTGAGGATGTCGCGGCCGTGCGCACCCGGCTCGCCAACGAATACACCTACAACGTTGCAAGCCCGTTCCTCGCCGCCGAGCGCGGCGAGCTCGATGGCGTCATTGAGCCGGCCGCGACCCGCGTGATCGTGACCAAGGCGCTGCGCACCCTCAAGACCAAGCGGGCAAGCATGCCTCCCAAGAAGCATGGGAACATCCCCCTGTGACGGGCACCCCGTTCGGTGAGGTTCCCGACCTCTCCGTGGTACCTGAGCCGATCGACATTGCGGTCACGGGTGGGTCGCCGACGGCAACAGAAGCCGCGGCCGTTGTTGCGGTCGTGAGTTCCGTCGTCGATGAGCTCCGGGAGGCCGACGACCCCGCCCCCGTTGCCACCTCCGCATGGATGCGTAGCGCCCGTTCTCTGAGAACGCCGCTTCGGGCTGGCCCGGGGGCCTGGGCCGCGTCCCGACCACTCCGCTAGGTTCATCCCGAGCGAAATGTACCCCAGGTCATGTCCCTCACTCGGGGGGATTTGGCGGACCAGTTGGGCCATCTACGGGGAATTTTACGAAATTGTCCCCCAGTCGTCCCCCGAAATGATGACTTTCCTGTATGGTTACCGCAATGCAACATAGATAGTGCTAGGTGTCACTCCAAGAGTCACACCACGATTCATTAGCCGACTAGGGTAAGCGGGCTAGTGAATTGGGGGCGAGTCAGGGCGATATTCGGGTTATCGTTCCGACTCGGGGTCTAGAGGGGCCGGAAGCTAAGCTTCCGGCCCCTCTCCCACTTCGCCGCCGATCGAGACAGAGAGCCGACCCGGCGAATCCGTTGCCCCGTCGTTGCCCTCCGCTCGGGGAATCTCGAGCCACAGCACGATCTCCGGCTCGTCACTCTCGTCAGAGGAATGACCCAGCAGGTTGACCCCGCTCGCCATGAGCCCCACTACGGTGACAGCGACTTCAGATCCCGCCGCAACGGTTCTCACGATGATCGTGTCGGCCGCGCACCCCTGCAGGGCGTGAGCGATGCGGGAGTGCACGATCGCAGCATCGCCTGCGGGCAGATCATCGATGCCGCCCTCGTCGAGAAGGTTGACGGTCGCGCCTCTGCGCCTGGCCATCATCACCTGTTCGCGCACCGCGTCGTCCAGCAGGCTTCGACCCCGAATCTCATCGCGGATGCTCGCCTCGAGAAGCAGACACTCGCGCCTCTCCCCCTCGGTCAAAGCGCCGTCCGATTCGACGATGTGGCGCAGCATCGGCAAGGCCATTCGCCCCGTCTGCTCCAGGCGAAACCGTCGCTCCTGCAGGTGAGCATCCTGCGCGGCCTGCCACTGAGCGGCCTCCCGCTCGGCAGCAATATAGACCTGCGCGTCGCGATCGGCCTTGGCTAGAGAGCTGCGCAGCATGTGCGATACCCCCACCCACAGCACGCTCCCAAAAACCCCCAGAGGGGCCAGCTCGCCGAAGCCGCCCCACAAGAGAGACTGCACGACGAGGATGCCGATGCCTACCCACGAGAGCAGGAGGAACCCGCGCGCGGAGGTGAAGACCATGAGCGCGCCCACGGCCGCCACGTACCAGGTGGCGTAGCTGCTGCCAGGCACGAAGTCCGCCGGCAGCTGGGAGGTTACTAACATCGGCAGAATCAGCGCGAGAGCCACATTGCACAGCCCGATCCAGAACTGCGCACGTTTTGACTCCACCGCAAGGCTCGCAATGGTGGCCGCGGCAAACAGCAAACCGGCGATCGCAACTCGAGCGGGACCCGTGCCATCGTCGATCGACGACGCGGCGAGAATGAGCAGGTAGCCCGAAAATACGGCGCCCAGGGCAATAACGACGTAGCGAGGCACGGAGAGGTTCACTGCGGCACCTCCGCGCGCGCAGGCCACGCGATCGTGACCACCGTGCCGGCACCGGGCGTGGAGTCGACGCGCGCGACTCCCCCGACCCCCTGCATCCGCTCGATGATCGACACGCGAACGCCCAGACGCTCTGCCGGGATGTCCCCGACGACGAACCCGCGCCCGGCGTCGCCCACCTGAACGACAACCCCATCCTGTGCCCGGCGCACGGTAACCCAGCGGGAGACGCTTTCGTCGCCCGCATGGTGAAAGCTGTTCACCATGGCCTGCAACGTGGCCGCATACAGCGACTCGGCAGCCATCGTGGGTAGCGTCCCGTCACCAGCCTCCTCGGCCGACATGTCGAATGAGGCTCGCATCATGTCTCGCACACCGCAGATTCGCCTAACGACTTCGCGAACCGGCACGAGGGTTTCGTCGCCCGAGGGGGCGGCCACCGCTTGCTTGAGGTGGACTATGGCGTTGCGGGCGAGGTGTGTGGCCCGGTGTCGCTGCTCCTCGGTCTCCGCCCGGGCAGCGGAAAGGAACGTCGTGAGCACGGTGTCGTGCACAAGGGAATCAACCCGGACCCGCTCCACCTCAGTGGCGTGTTCCCGAACGGCGTCGAGATAGCGAGCGAGCGCCATCGACTGCGCGTCGTCGACCCGTCCCGCCGCCGAGCGCAGCATCGTGATGATCACGAGAACTGCCCCACCCAAGAGAATCGAATAGACCACGTCGAGCGCCGTGATGGTGAGGGAGCCTGAGCCGCCATACGGCGTCAGCCGCACGAACCCATAGATCACGGGCGCAACGATCAAATAGAGGGAGGCTGCCACAACCGGGAACGCCACCGCGGCGGCGGCGGTAGACACCGTCATCATCAGCCAAACCCACGGCCGACCGGCGCCCTCCCACGGAGAGAGCCCGACCGAAAGCGGCCAACTCACGAGGATGATGAGAAAGACGAAGGCGAAGATCGCGTTGATGATCTCGGCACCGCGTTTGATCAGCGACGCGACGAGGCTGATCACCAAGAGCCCGTAGACGGTTACCACCGTGCTGAACCACCACGCCGTGTCGATCAGATCGCGCTGGGCCAGAGCAGTCGGCAGCGATTGGGCACCGAAGAGGAGCCCGAAGACAGCCACGGCGCGGGCGATGACAATCTCAAGGCTCGCACGGCTGATCGGGCGCCGCACCGACCTGGTCGACACCGGGGGTGGTGTGACCGGTGCGCTACGCGCCATTGATGGATTCGACGTCCATGCTGGGCAGAATCCCGTCTTCGACGGCACGCCTGAGCAGATCGACCTTGGTGGGAGCCGGCCGGCCGACCTCCACATACTTCAAGCGGATGCGGTCCAAATATTCGCGGGCCGTTGAATAGCCGATCCCCAGCTTCTCCGCTGCGAGTTTGAGCGGAAGCCCCGAGGCGTAAAGGTGCAGAATCTCGCGCTCACGACGCCCCAGCTGGGCCTTGGCAAAGTCGCTGTCGGCATCGATAGCCGTCGCCCACTCAAGGTTATTGAGCACGTCTCCGCGCGCGACCGTCTCGACCGCCGTCATCACGATCTGCGTCGCAGACGATTTAGGGATGACCCCGGCAGCGCCTGCGGCGAGCGCTTCCCTCACCAGCACGACACGGTCGGCGATGCTGTGCACGAGCACCGCGGAGCCGGTCGCCTGAACCCGCTTAACGTTCTCGGTCACGGTCGAACCATCGCCGAGCGACAGGTCAAGAACTACGACGTCGTTCTCCCGGCCGCCAAGTTCGCGTTCGAACTCGCCAACGGAGGCCGCAGCCACGATGAAGTCAAAGCCCGCCTCGAGGCACGCTGAGCGCAGCCCCAGCCGAACCGACTCGTGGTCATCGACCACAGAAACCCGCACAGGGTGGGCAGAGGATCCGTTCATGGATCGGTACCTCACATCTCTCAAAATCGGGGCGAGAGTCAATCGGGGGCACGATAACTCACCCCCCATGCTAGACCGGCTGGGGCCTCAGACTACGAAAGTTTCAGTCTCTAACAAGAGTTGCGACAGCCTCAACATGGTGGGTGTTGGGGAAAAGGTCGAATGCTTTGAGTCGCTCAAGGCGGTATCCGTGGGCCGAAAGAAAGCCCAGGTCCCTGGCGAGAGCCACGGGATCACATGCAACGTAGACCAGCTGGCTCGCGCCTAGGTCAGCGAGCGAGTCGATGACCTCTCGACCGGCACCGGCGCGGGGCGGGTCAAGCACGACCGTCGAGCCGTCGAGCGACACACCCGTTCGTTTGAGCTGCTGCAGGTAGCGGTCGACCCTGGCCGTAATGGCCTGAGCTCCGAGCCATTCCTGCAGATTCTCTGCCGCGTGGTCTGTCGCGAGCGAGTCGCTCTCGACCGTCGTGATGCGGGTCGTCGGGCCGAACCTGTCGCCTACGGCCGCGGCCAACAATCCGACCCCTCCATAGAGGTCCTGATTGGCGGCGCGCGGGTCGAAGCGCGTCTCGTCGATAGCATCCTGCACCGCCGTGGTCAGCGTCTGCGCCGCTGCCTGGTGCACCTGCCAGAAACCTCGAACGTCGAGGCGAAACTCCCTCTCCCCCACAACCTCGACGATGGTCTGTGCCTTGGGGCGACCCTTGGCATTCGCGTCGCCCGCGATCACGAAGGAGTTGCTGCCGGATGGGGCAACAACATCCACATGGGTCGAGCCCGTGAACCTCTCGGTCAGCGGCGTAATGCGCGCCACCTCGGGAGCCGCGAGCGGCACGCTTGTCACAGGGATCACGCGGTGGGATCGGGATGAATACGGGCCGAGGGTGCCGTCTTCTGCGACGTGAAGGCGCAGGCGTGTGCGCCATCCGGTGCCGTCTGCGGGTCCTGCGATCGGCTGAACCTCGACATCGGTATCCAGCGCGGCCATGCGCTTGATGGAGTCGACGAGCACCCGACGCTTGAGCTCGCGCTGATGCCCGATCTCAATGTGGCCGAATTCGGCGCCGCCCGCACGATCTTCGGGAGCGCGGTCCACCGAGGCCTCTGCCCACACATGGGGCTGGCGGTGCGGCGACGCCTCGATGACCTCGACGGTCTCGGCTCGCCAGAACGACTTTTTACGGTCCTCCGTGATCTCAACGAGCACGCGCTCGCCGGGGATCGCGTCGCTGACGAAGATCACCCTGCCATCGTGCCGTGCGACGGAGATTCCCCCGTGCGCGATGTTGGTAACGTCGACTTCGAGCCGTGTGCCCTGCATTTCACCCATCCCACGAGCATAGGAGCCCCGCGCTGAACGAAACGCCCGACGCCGAGCCCGTGCGTCTCTACCTGGCCTCAACATCCCCCGCCCGACTGGCGACTCTGCGCTCTGCCGGCATCGAACCGGCGGGTCTCATCAACCCCGGCGTGGACGAAGAAGCACTCGTCGCCAGGCGCGAAGAAGAGCGTGGCGCCCCGCTCTCCGCCGCCGAAATGGTCGCCGAGCTCGCGAGAGCCAAGGCCGAGGCCGTTGTCGGGTCGCTCGTCGATGGCGAGCCAATAGACGGCTTCATTCTTGGCGGCGACAGCGCGTTCGAACTCGACGGGGTGATCTATGGCAAGCCTCACACCGCCGACATCGCGCGCGAACGGTGGGCACGCATGATCGGCAGAACCGGGGTACTTCACTCTGGGCATTGGCTCATCGACCACCGCGGTGGCACGGCGTCCGGTGGTATCGGGCAGGTCGAGGATGCCACGGTCGAGTTCGCCGCCGACATCAGCGACGCCGAGATCGAGGCCTATATCGCGACGGGTGAACCGCTCGCCGTGGCCGGTGCCTTCACGATCGACAGCAGGGGTCAGGCATTTATCTCCCGCATCTCTGGCCAACCGAGCACCGTCATTGGTCTCTCGGTGCCCACCCTGCGAGCCCTTCTCGGTACAGGATTCGGCGTGGAGTGGCACCGGCTCTGGAACCGCTAATACCCGGGGAAATCACGTCCTGCTGTAGATATCCCATTGAAGCGACACGAGATTTTTGTGACCCTTATCCAAAGAACCGGTCCCAAGGGCGAATAAGCTGAACAACTATGCCCCGTATCTCGAAGGTCCTTATCGCTAACCGTGGCGAGATTGCCGTGCGCATCATCCGGGCCGCTAAGGACGCTGGCATCTCCTCCGTTGCCGTCTACGCCGACCAAGATCGCGACGCCCGCCACGTGCGCCTTGCCGACGAGGCCTACTCGCTCGACGGCAGCACGAGCGCAGACACCTACCTCGTCATCGACAAGATCCTCTCGATCGCCCGCCGCTCCGGCGCCGACGCCGTGCACCCTGGCTACGGATTCTTGGCCGAGAATGCAGACTTCGCGCGTCAGGTCATCGGCGCAGGCCTGATCTGGATCGGTCCATCCCCCGAGGCCATCGAGAAGCTCGGAGACAAGGTCTCCGCCCGCCACATCGCGGAGAAGGTCGGCGCTCCGCTGGCACCAGGAACCCTCAACCCCGTCAGCGGCGCAGACGAGGTTCTCGACTTTGTGGATGAGCATGGGCTCCCCGTCGCCATCAAGGCA
Source organism: Salinibacterium hongtaonis (assembly GCF_003065485.1). Taxonomy (GTDB): domain Bacteria; phylum Actinomycetota; class Actinomycetes; order Actinomycetales; family Microbacteriaceae; genus Homoserinimonas; species Homoserinimonas hongtaonis. Next base: position 519,218 of record NZ_CP026951.1, on the reverse strand, counting down.
GCATTCGGCGGCGGCGGCCGCGGCCTCAAAGTCGCTCGCACCCGCGAAGAAGTCCCCGAGATGTTTGAGTCAGCCACCCGCGAGGCCATCGCTGCCTTCGGCCGCGGCGAGTGCTTCGTCGAAAAGTACCTCGATAAGCCCCGCCATGTGGAGACCCAGTGCCTGGCGGATGCTCACGGCAACGTGGTCGTGATCAGCACCCGCGATTGCTCCCTCCAGCGTCGCCACCAGAAGCTCGTAGAAGAAGCCCCGGCACCGTTCCTCACCGATGCCCAAAACGAGCTGCTCTACAGCTCGTCCAAGGCGATTCTGCGAGAGGTCGGCTACGTCGGCGCCGGCACCTGCGAGTTTCTCGTCGGCCAGGACGGCACAATTTCGTTCCTCGAGGTCAACACCCGACTTCAGGTTGAGCATCCTGTTTCAGAAGAGGTCACGGGCATCGACCTCGTGCGCGAACAGTTCCGACTCGCCGAGGGCGGCGTGCTCGATTACGAGGACCCCGTGCCGCACGGCCACTCCTTCGAGTTCCGCATCAACGGAGAAGACCCCGGGCGTGGCTTCTTGCCGTCCCCCGGCCCCATCCACGTGTTCCGCGTTCCCGGCGGCCCCGGAGTGCGCGTCGACAGCGGCGTCACCACGGGAGACGTCATCAGCGGCGCCTTCGACTCCATGATCGCCAAGCTCATCGTCACGGGCAGCAGCCGCGAGGACGCGCTTGAGCGCTCGCGCCGCGCCCTCGACGAGTTTGAGGTAGCTGGCTTGCCGACCGTGCTGCCATTCCACCGCGCCATCGTGCGAGACCCCGCCTTCACCTCCAGCCCCTTCAGCATCTACACCCGCTGGATCGAGACTGAGTTCGCGGGCAACCTCGAGCCGTGGAGCGGCGAGCTCGAAGACTCGGGCCCCGCGCCGGAGCGCCGCAGCGTGACCGTTGAGGTCGACGGCAAGCGCGTCTCGGTGAGCCTCCCTGGGCGAATCGTTCCGACAGCCGGCGCGGCAACGCTCTCCGCTGCGCCCCGTCGCCGCGGCGGGGGTGGCGGCGTCTCGACGTCGACCGGAGACACGATCACCGCGCCCATGCAGGCCACCATCATCAAGTTCGCCGTCAACGAGGGCGACAAGGTCGTCAAGGGCGACCTCGTGCTGGTGCTTGAGGCCATGAAGATGGAACAGCCGCTCTCCGCACACAAGGACGGCACGATCTCCGGCATCAACACGGCCGTAGGCTCTACGGTCTCGTCCGGCCACGTGCTGCTCAGCATCGTCTAACCCCTGCTGAGGGGCGCCCCCGCAGCCGCCACCGCTTGCGCGCCCGAGCCTGCTTGCGCACCCAAATCCCCGCTGAGGGGCACGAAATGCGCCTTCCGCTGGCTCGCGAAGACGCATGTGGCGCCCCTCGACAGGGCAAGAGAGCGCCCGAGCGACGCTAGTTGACGATGTGCAGCGCCCTGGCCGCGTCAGTGACGCTGCTCGAGAGCGAGGGGTAGACGGCGAACGCGTTCGCCACCTGGTCGACGGTGAGCCGCTGCTCGATCGCAATGGAGATCGGCAGGATGAGGTCGGATGCCCTGGGCGCCACCACGACGCCACCGATGATGGTTCCCGATCCTGTGCGGGCGAAGAGCTTGACGAAACCGTGCTTGATTCCCATCATCTTGGCGCGAGGGTTCTGCACGAGCGGCAGCTTGTAGATCACACCCTGGGCGAGCCCGTCCTCGATCTGACGCTGCGTCCAGCCCACCGATGCGATCTCCGGCTGCGTGAAGATGTTGGAGGTCACATTGCGAAGCTCGGTCGGGTTTACGGCGTCGCCCATGGCATGGTAGACGGCCGTGCGGCCCTGCATGGAGGCAACGGATGCGAGAGGGAAGAAGTCAGAGCAGTCACCGGCCGCATAGATCGACGGCATCGAGGTGCGCGCTACTCGGTTGACGCGGATGTGACCGGAGTCGGTGAGCTGAACGCCAGCATCCTCAAGCCCGATTCCCGCTGTGTTGGGGATCGAGCCGACCGCCATGAGGCAGTGGCTACCCTCGACGGTGCGCCCGTCGGTCAGGGTCGCCACGACACCGGTGTCGGTGCGCACGATGCTCTCGGCGCGGCTCTTGTTCATCACCGTCATGCCTGCCCGCGTAAAGACGTCTTCAATCACCCTGGCGGCATCCGCATCTTCGCCGGGGAGCACCTGGTCACGGCTAGAGATCAGCGTGACCTCTGCACCGAGTGCGTTATAGGCGGAGGCGAACTCGGCACCGGTGACGCCGGAGCCGACCACGATCAGATGTTCGGGGATCGTGTCGAGGTTGTAGAGCTGGGTCCAGGTGAGGATGCGCTCCCCGTCGGGCATGGCCGAGCTGAGCACGCGGGGGCGTGCGCCTACCGAAACGACGACGGTGTCGGCCTCGATCGTGTCGAAGTCTTTGCGAGCCTTGTCCTTGCCGGTCGAAACGACAACATTGTTCGGCCCATCCAGCCGGCCGTCGCCCTGAACGATGGTGACCCCGGCACGAACAAGCTGCGACTTCATGTCTTCGGACTGCTGCCGCGCGAGGCGAAGTAGCCGCTGGTTGACGGCCCGCAGGTTCACCGCGACCTCGGGGCGAACGGGACGCCCGGAGTCGTCGCGCGAAAAGAACTGCACGCCGAGATCCCCTGCGTCGCTGATCGCGCGGGCGGCCTCTGCCGTAGCGATGAGCGTCTTGCTCGGCACGACGTCAGTGAGAACGGCGGAGCCGCCCACCCCCACGCGTTCGACAAGAGTGACCTCTGCCCCCATTTGGGCCCCGGCGAGAGCCGCCTCGAAGCCGCCAGGCCCCCCTCCGATGATTGCGATTCGGTGGGTGCGTTCAAACTGGTAGGCCATGCATCCCATTCTCCCCCGCTTCGCCCAGAAGCGACAATCCAGCAGGGGCGACGCGCCGCGAGGCTCTGCACTCCTGAGCACGACTGTTCTCTGCGCGCGGAGCGCACAATAAGGTGGACGGATGGTTGAACAGCACCCTCTCTCAGACCCCACGGCCGACCCCTTCGAGATCGCGGCCCGGGCGGCGTCGGAGATCGCCGACAAGACAGGCGTCGAACGCCACGACATCGCCCTGACGCTGGGGTCTGGATGGGCCAAGGCCGCTGACCTCATCGGCGAAACGACCGCGACCATCCCCGCGACCGAGATCACCGGGTTCAGCAAGCCTGCCCTTGAAGGCCACGTGGGCTCCATCCGCTCCGTGCTGCTGCCGAGCGGCAAGCGCGCCCTCGTGATCGGCGCTCGCACCCACTACTACGAATCCCACGGAGTGCGCAGAGTCGTGCACAGCGTGCGCACGGCAGCGGCCACGGGTGCCTCGATCATGATCCTCACCAATGGCGCCGGGGGAATCAAAGAGACGTGGAAGCCCGGCACGCCCGTGCTCATTAGCGACCACATCAACCTCACGGCTGACTCTCCTCTCGAGGGCGCTACGTTTGTCGACCTGACCGATCTGTATTCGTCCCGCCTCAGGGCCATCGCTAAGGGCATCGACCCGAGCCTCGACGAAGGCGTCTACACGCAGTTCCGCGGGCCGCACTATGAGACGCCCGCCGAGGTTCAGATGGCCAAGATCATCGGTGGCGACATTGTGGGGATGTCGACGGCGCTCGAGGCGATCGCCGCCCGCCAGGCAGGCATGGAGGTTCTGGGCATGTCGCTCATCACGAACCTCGCCGCGGGCATCCAGAAGACCCCCCTGAGCCACGCAGAGGTCATCGAGGCCGGGCGCGACGCCGAGCCCGTGATTAGCCGCCTCCTCGCCTCAATCGTGGAGGCGCTGTGAACGGCGGCGCACCCGAGGCGCTCCTCGATGCCGCAATCGCCTGGCGCGACCAAGACCCCGACGCCGAGACTCGCGCCGAGCTGACCACACTTGTTGATGCGGCTTCGGCAGGATCAGAGTCGGCGATCGCCGAGCTGCGTTCCCGCTTTGACTCTCGCCTCGTGTTTGGCACGGCGGGGCTGCGCGGTGAACTTGCCGCGGGGCCCAACCGCATGAACCGGGTTCTCGTAACCCAGGCAGCCGCGGGACTCGCCGCCTACCTCGTCGAGCACTTCGACTCCCCCTCCATCGTGATCGGCTACGACGGGCGCAAGAATTCGAGCATCTTCGCCCAGGACACCGCCGAAATCATGGCGGGGGCCGGGGTGCGGGCCATCCTGCTGCCCCGAATGCTGCCCACTCCCGTGCTCGCTTTCGCCGTTCGCCACTTCGACGTGAGCGCCGGGGTCATGGTCACGGCATCCCACAACCCGCCGAACGACAACGGCTACAAGGTCTACTTGGGCGGGGCATCGCACGGGTCACAGATCGTCTCACCGGCCGACGCCGAAATTGAGGCGCACATCTCAAAGGTCGCCACTGAGCGCACCCTCGACTCCCTGCCGCGCTCCGCGGAGTACGCCACCGCCGACGACGCGGTTGTCGAGGAATACATCCGCCGCACCGTGGAGCTCGCTCCGGCGACGGCCGCGCCCCTCAGCTACGTCTACACGGCAATGCACGGTGTTGGTCTCGAAGTCGCCCGGCGCGTTTTTCTCGCCGCTGGCTTTGCCGAGCCGGTTCTCGTTGCCACCCAGGTGCAGCCTGATCCCGCTTTTCCCACCGTGGCGTTCCCCAATCCCGAGGAGCCGGGGGCCATGGATCTCGCCTACGCCACCGCTACCGAGGCTGGCGCCCAGCTCATCATCGCCAACGACCCGGATGCTGACCGCCTCGCCGTTGCCGTGCCCGACTCTGCCGAGGCGAGCGGGTGGCGCAGACTCTCGGGCAATGAGGTCGGCACCCTGCTGGGCTGGCGTGCAGCCGAGAAGCTCTCTCGCACGGGGCGCATCGGTGCTCTCGCAGCATCCGTTGTGAGCAGTCCTGCCCTTCGATTCATCGCGGCCCGCTATGACCTGCCCTATTCCGACACCCTCACGGGCTTCAAATGGGTCTCTCGCGTCGACGACCTGGCCTATGGCTACGAGGAGGCCCTGGGTTACCTCGTCGACCCCGACAAGGTTCGCGACAAGGACGGCATCTCCGCCGCCCTCGACTTTCTCGCCCTCGTTTCTGAGCTTGAATCGGCGGGCAGCAACCTCGCCGAGCATCAGGCTAGGTTCGACGCCGAGTTCGGCGCATTCGCGTCGTCGCAGGTGTCGGTCCGCGTAACGGATACGAGCGTGATTGGCTCCACAATGGCCAGGCTGCGACAGACCCCTCCGACGGTGCTGGGGTCGCTCGCGGTCACCTCGATCGACGACTTCGTTAACGGGCTCGACGACTTTGCCCCCAGCGACATCCTGCGCATCAGTCTGCAGGGTGGATCTCGGGTTATCGTGCGCCCCAGCGGCACCGAGCCCAAACTCAAGGTCTATATCGACGCGGCCGTTGCCGAGGGCCCCGCTCGTCTGCGTCGCGCTGCGGCTCAGACCATCGTCGACGAGCTGGAGCAGGCAGTTCGGGTTCTCGTCGCGTAGGGGCTCTAACGGCCCAGGGTCTGGGCGAGCGCCCGCGCAAGGCTGTCGAGCGGGTTTGCCATCCCGGCGACTCGGCGCGCGGCCGTTGTCATCGACAGCTGCATCGCAAACGCCGACCCTCCGGCATCGGCGCGAGTCAGGCTCTCCAAGCTCGACGCCAGAAGGGCGTCGTGGTCGGCAGCTCGCCCGGCAACGAAGAGCTCGAAGGCCTCCGGAATCAGCTCGACGGTGAAATCGCAGTCGACCCCCCTCGCGGCCGCATAGTCGCGCAGTCGTGTGATCGTTGGCTCCACGGTTGACGGGTTCGTGAAGAACAGCCTGCGAGGCCGCGCCGAGGCGCAGATGCTCTCGAACAGGGGCTCGTCAACCACAAGCACCGGCATCGCGAGGTTAGGCTCTGCCGGCACGAGAGCGGCGTAGGCCGTGCAGGTGACCACGAGGGCATCCGCACCAGCGGCCGCCATCCATGCCAACTGTTCGACGGTGCGGGATCGCCCATCGGCATCCGAAAACGAATCGTCCCGCGTCAGCCGCGCCAGCAGCCCTGGATCGACATAGTGGACACCGTCGGCGTCGAGAGCTGCGAGGACCTCATCGAGGTAGGCGATGTTGCCGTGATGCACATGGATGCACGCCACCCGCTGTCGCGTCGGCGTGGACAGCGACGAAGCGCCGGTCACTCAGGAAACCGCATGATGTCGAGCACCTGCTCGGCCGAGGTCGCCCCCATAAGAGCGCCGATTACCGATGAGTCGTTGAACAGGTTCGCGATGGCCGCAACCGATGCCAGATGAGAATCGGAGTGGCGGATTGCCAGACCAAGCACGACGGAGACCGGATCGTTGTGCGGATGCCCAAAGACCACAGGAGTCGCGAGCGTCACGACAGAGAGACCGTCTGCGAGTACCTCCGGGCCTGGTCGCGCGTGGGCCAGCGCGAGCCCAGGGGCGATGACCACGTAGGGGCCGTGCTCCTCGATCATGCGGATCATCTCGTCGGAATAGCCGGGGCGGGTCGACCCGGCGGCCACGAGTGCCGCACCTGAAAGCCGAACGGCGGCGCGCCAGTCTGCGGCGTCTGCGCGGAGCACAACACCGTCGGCCGACAGGGCGGGCAGGGCCATTAGGCTTCCTCGAAGCCCGCCGAGATCGCCTCGGCTAGCTCCTGGCGCTCCTCGACGGGGAGGAAGGCTGCGGCAGCGGCGTTGAGCTGAAAACGCTCGAGGTCATCGAGGTCATATCCGAATGCCTCGCTGAGCAGCGCGAGTTCGCGGCTCAGAGTGGTGCGGCTCATCAGGCGGTTGTCGGTGTTCACCGTGACGCGGAAGCCGAGCTGGTACAGCAGGTCAAACGGGTGGTCGATGAGGTCGTCGCCCCATGCGGCGATCGCGCCGGTCTGCAGGTTGCTCGATGGGCTCAGTTCGAGAGCGATCTCGCGGTCCTTGACCCACTGCGAGAGCACACCGAGCGTGACATAGGTCGCCTCGTCATCGGTGCTGTCGATCGTGATGTCCTCGGCGAGACGAACGCCGTGACCGAGCCGGAGGGCCCGGCCGTCAACGAGGGCGCTCTGGATGCTGGCCAGGCCGTCGGCCTCGCCGGCGTGCACTGTTGCCGGAAAGTAGTGGGCGGCGAGATAGTCGAACGCGGCGCGCGCCTTGCTCGGCGGGAACCCCGCCTCCGCGCCAGCGAAGTCGAAGCCGACCACACCATTGTTGCGGTGACGCACGGCCAGCTCTGCGATCTCGAGGCCGCGGTCGGCGTGGCGCATGGCCGTAACGAGCTGGCCAACACGGATGTCGTGGCCGCCGTTCTGTGCATCCTGCACCCCGGCATCCAGCCCCTGCTGCACGGCCTCGACTACCTCGTCGAGGCTCAGACCGCGGGTGAGGTGCTGTTCGGGAGCCCAGCGAATTTCGCCATAGATCACACCGTCGGCGGCGAGGTCGGCAACGAACTCGCGGGCGACACGCTCAAGTCCTTCCGTGGTCTGCATGACGGCAGTCGTCACGTCGAAAGTCTTGAGGTAGTCGACGAGCGAGCCGGAGTCCGCGCTGTCGGCGAACCATGCTCCGAGCGACGTCGCGTCGGATGCCGGCAGGTCGAGACCGATCGTGTCGGCGAGTTCGACGATCGTCTGCGGGCGGAGGCCACCGTCGAGGTGATCGTGGAGCGACACCTTGGGGAGCCGGGTGATGTTGCCCCGACCGTTGGGGAGGAGCAGGTCGTCAGGCGCAGTAGTCATGTGACAAATCTACCCGCTCAGAGGCAGCTCCGAGATGGCGTACGGTCGCACACGCGGTCGCACCATCCCCGTTGCGGCCAACTGAGTCGAACGAGCCTCCTGTGCTCGGTAGCTCAGGCGATTCGATCCGCGATCAATGGGCCGCCATCGTCGATGGCGTCGCCCTCGTCGCCAATGCGCCAGGAGCCCTCGAGCGCTTCAAGCGCCCTGGCAAAGCGCTCGGGCTCATCCGCGGAGAGCGTGAAGAGCGGCTGTCCCTCGACGACCGTGTCGCCGGGCTTGGCATGCAGGTCGATGCCCGCAGCGTGCTGCACGGGATCCTGCTTTCGTGCGCGGCCCGCCCCGAGCCGCCAGGCGGCGACGCCAAACGGCAGCGCCTCCTGCTGAACGAGAACCCCGGAGCGCGGAGCGGTGACAACGTGGGTTTCCTTGGCGACGGGCAGCGCGGCATCCGGGTCGCCACCCTGGGCGCGGATCATGGCATTCCAGGTGTCCATTGCGCGCCCGTCCTTGAGCGCCGCCTCGACATCCGCATCGGGCTGACCTGCCAAAGCGAGCATTTCGCGCGCGAGCGCGATCGTGAGCTCGACAACGTCGGCCGGGCCGCCGCCCGCGAGCACCTCCACAGACTCCCGAACCTCGTTAGCGTTGCCGATGGCCAGGCCGAGCGGCACGTTCATGTTGGTGAGCAGCGCGACGGTCGCCACCCCGGCATCCTTGCCGAGGGCCACCATCGTCTGAGCAAGCTCGCGGCTGCGCGCGGGATCCTTCAAGAAGGCCCCCGAGCCGAACTTCACGTCGAGCACAAGCGATGCCGTGCCCTCGGCGATCTTCTTCGACATGATGGACGACGCGATGAGGGGGATCGCCTCGACGGTCGACGTGATGTCGCGCAAGGCATAGAGCTTCTTGTCGGCGGGAGCGAGGCCAGCACCGGCAGCACAGATCACCGAACCTACCTCTTCGAGCTGCGCAAAGAATTCGTCATTGCTCAGGTCTGCGCGCCAGCCTGGGATGGCCTCGAGCTTGTCGAGAGTGCCACCGGTGTGGCCAAGCCCGCGACCGGAGAGCTGAGGGACCGCCACTCCGAATGAGGCGACGAGCGGTGCCAACGGCAGCGTGATCTTGTCGCCGACTCCCCCGGTGGAATGCTTATCGGTCGTGACCTTCGAGAGCGAATCGAAGTTCATCCGCTCGCCGCTGGCGATCATCGCGAGGGTGAGATCGCGGATCTCCTCGCGCTCCATGCCGTTCAGAAAGATCGCCATGGTCATAGCGGCCATCTGCTCATCGCCCACATAGCCACGCGTGTAGGCGTCGATCAGCCAGTCAATCTGCTCCGTGCTGAGCGTCCCCTTGTCGCGCTTGGTGCGAATGAGGTCAACGGTGTCGAAGGGCTCGATGGCCATGTGGTGCTCCTAGCTTTCGGATGCCGGGGCTCCCGGCAGGGCGTTACTGGCCGGCGTACTCGTCAAGCTGTCGGGGGCCGAAGGCATCCGGGATGACCTCGTCAATCGTCTTGACGCCCGAAACCGTCTGCAGCAGCATGCCCTCGGTCGAGTGCTCGAACAATAGCTGCCGGCACCGCCCGCACGGCATGAGAATGCCGCCATTGCCGTCGACACACGTGAAGGCGACGAGCTTGCCGCCGCCGGACATGTGTAGCCCGGATACGAGCGCGCATTCAGCGCAAAGGGTGAGCCCATACGACGCGTTCTCCACGTTGCATCCGCTGACGATGCGGCCGTCATCGGCAAACGCCGCGGCTCCGACGGGGAACTTGGAGTAGGGCACATAAGCCTTGTGCATCGCCTCCGTCGCCGCGAGGCGCAGAGCCTCCCAGTCGATGGATTCCGGTGTCACCGAGGTCATTTGATGTACGGCTTTCCCGAGGCCGCTGGCGCTCGGGAGATCCCCACGAGACCGGCGACCGCGAAGATCGTAATGATGTACGGGAGCATGAGCATGAACTCGCTGGGCACGGGAGAGCCGATGATGCCGAGCACGCTCTGCAGGTTGGATGCGAACCCGAAAAGCAGGGCGGCAAGGGTCGCCTTGATGGGATCCCACCGGCCGAAGATCACGGCGGCGAGGGCGATAAAGCCGAGCCCCGCCGTCATCTCCTTGTTGAACGCCCCAACGGATCCGAGGGTGAAGTAGGCGCCGCCGAACCCGACGATGGCGCCCGCGAGCGACACGTTCCAGAAGCGGAGCTTGTTGACCTTGATGCCCACGGTGTCTGCGGCCTTCGGGTGCTCGCCGACCGCGCGGAGGCGCAGCCCCCACTTGGTGTGGAAGAGGCAGAACCAGACGAGGAAGACGGCGACGTACATGAAGTACACGATCATCGTCTGGCGGAACAGCATGGGCCCAATGATGGGGATTTCGCTCAGGAACGGGATGGCGATGCGCTCAAACCGCGGCGGGTTGTTGAGCGCTGACGGATCCTGCGAGAGCACCTGCGAGAACAGAAAGCTCGTAAGGCCCGTTACAAGCACGTTGAGCACAACACCGACGATGACCTGGTCCACGAGGTACTTGATCGCGAAGGCAGCAAGAACGAACGATACGAGCACGCCGGCCACGGCGGCACCCAGCAGACCCGCATAGGGGTTGCCCGTGATGGACGCAATAACGGCCGAGGCGAATGCTCCCGCCAACAGCTGTCCTTCGATGGCGATGTTCACCACGCCGACGCGCTCAGAGATCACGCCGCCAAGGGCACCGAAGATCAGCGGAACACTCAGGCTCACTGTGCCAATCAAAAGGCCATAGATGGGCAGGGATGCTCCCGCGCCCGCCCAGGTGAGAAACCCGATCAAGAACAGCACGGCGAATACGACGGACACCCACAGGGGCACTCGGCGCTTCTGCGCGACAGTCCAGGCCGCGAAGCCGGTGAGAGCGGCCAGAAGCAGGGTGATCACAATGCAGGTCGCCATCGTGGGGAGCACGATCTCGGGGAGCTGGATCGCGTCGCTCGGTGTCGACAGTCGGAACGTGCTGGACTCTGGCCCACGGCTGAGGGCGAGGAACAGCACACCAGCGATTACGGTGAAGACCCCCAGGATGACCGGGACCTTCCAGCTCGTGATGACGGCGGTTGACGTCCCGCCTTCGGTTGTCGGCTCTGTCGTGGTGACGATGCTCACTTGGCCTCCACCTCCTGGGTGACGATGGGGCGGGGACGGCGAGGGCCGGTTCCCGGGTCGGGTAGGCGGAAGATCGCCCGCACGAGCGGGGGCGCGGCGATGAAGAGCACGATGAGCGACTGAACGACGACCACGATGTCGATCGGCACACCCTCTGCCGCCTGCATCGAGAAGCCTCCGGCTTTGAACGCGCCGAAGAGAAGACCGGCCGCAAAGATGCCCCACGGGGTCGAACGCCCGAGGAGAGCGACCGTGATCGCATCGAATCCGATGCCCGCGTCGATTCCCTGGCTGAAGCCAGAGGTCACAGTGCCCAGGACCTGGTTCACCCCTGCCAGGCCCGCCAGACCGCCGGCAATGAGCATCGCCGAGATGTAAACGCTGTTCACGTTGATGCCAGCGACTCGCGCAGCATTCGGGTTCTCGCCGACCGCACGGAACTTGAATCCCATGCTCGACCGGTTGAGCAGCCACCATACAAATACCGTGGCCGCGATGACCACAATGAACCCTGCGTGCAGGTTGTAGCCGGCGAAGAGATCGGGCAGGATCGCCGAATCCTTCATGGGCGGAGTCTTGGGGTTGTTAGACCCCGGCGCCTGCAGCGCCCCGGGCGTGCGCAGCAAGAAGGCCACGAAGTAGAGCGCGATGAAGTTGAGCATGATCGTGACGATCACCTCGTGTGCACCGGTTCGGGCCCTGAGTAGCCCGACGATGCCGCCCCAGAGGGCGCCCGCGATGATGCCGGCCATGACCGCCACGATCACGTGGATGACGGGGGGCAGGTCTACGCCAAAGCCCACCCATCCGGCGGCGGCTGCGGCCATGAGCATCTGGCCACGAGCACCGATGTTGAACAGTCCGACGCGGAAGGCAAGGCCGACCCCGAGCCCCGCCGCGATCAGCGGGGTGGCGAACGTGAGCGTTTCGGTGAGCGGCTTGATGCCAGCAGCGAATCCCTCTCGGCGGAAGTTGTAGATCGACCCCTGGAACAGCGCGCCGTAGGCGCCGGAAACCGACTGCCAGATAGCGCTGAGCATGTCACCGGGCCGGGCGAAGAAGTAGCCAGCCGTCTCCTGAACGCGCTCGTCTGTTGCCGCAATCATGATTGCGCCAACCACGAGGGCGATCAGCACCGAAAGCACCGAGATCATGGCGGAGCCACCCGCGATGTCGCGGCCAGCCTTGCGCCACCTCGACTCCTCCTGCGATTCCGCTGGCGGTGCCGGCACAGCGCGCTCGGTGGTCTCTTCCTGCGGCGTTGCAGCAGGTTTCTGGTCGCTCACGCGGCGGCCCCCGTTCCGGTCGGCGCTTCGCCGGCCATCATCAATCCCAAAACATCGCGCGGGGTGTCTCCCGGCACGATGCCAATAATTCCGCCGCGATACATCACGAGAATGCGGTCGGCGAGAGCAACAACCTCGTCGAGCTCGGTCGAAATCACGATCACGGGAATCCCGGAGTTGCGCGTCTCGATGATGCGCTTGTGCACGACCTCGATTGACCCGACATCGAGGCCGCGGGTGGGCTGGGCTGCTACGAAGAGCCGAAGGTCCCGGCTCAGTTCGCGCGCCAGAACGACCTTCTGCTGGTTACCACCCGAGAGACGACCCGCATGGGTCTCGATTCCCTGCGTACGGATGTCGAATTCCTTAACCTTCTCGCGCGCAAACTCCGCGAGGTAGCCCAGCTGCAGATTTCCGTTCTTCACGAACGGTTCTCCTGTGCTGCGGTCGAGCATGAGGTTCTCGGCGACGCTGAACTCCGCGACCAGGCCGTGTTCTGTTCGGTCCTCGGGAACAAAGCCCACCCCGGCATCAAGGATGCGGCGCACGCTGCGGCCGGTGAGCTCCTGACCGTCGAGGGTGATGCTGCCCGTGACACGGTGCTGCAGGCCGAGGAGCGCCTCGGTTAGTTCTGTCTGGCCGTTGCCCTGCACGCCAGCAATGACAAGGATCTCGCCTGCGCGAACGTCGAACGAGGCATGGGAAACCACCAGATTGCCGCGCACATCAACGACAGAAAGGTCGTCAACGACGAGCGAGGGCCCGCCGGGGTGCGATGTGCCCTTGTCGACCGTGAGTTCGACCGCGCGGCCCACCATGAGCGAGGCCAGCTCCACGTTGGAGGCGGTCGGCGAGGCGGTGCCGACGACCTTGCCCAGGCGGATGACCGTGATGCGGTCGGCGATGGCGCGCACCTCGCGGAGCTTGTGGGTGATGAAGACGATGGAGGTCCCGGCCGCTTTGAGCTGCCTCATGATCGTGATCAGTTCGTCGGTTTCTTGCGGAGTCAGCACCGCCGTCGGCTCGTCGAATACGAGAACCTTGGCGTCGTGCGAGAGCGCCTTGATGATCTCGACCCGCTGCTGCGCGCCGACGGGGAGATCTTCGATCAGCGCATCGGGGTCGATGTCGAAGCCGAATCGCGCCGAAAGCTCGCGCACCCTGGCGCGCGCACTGTCGAGGTCGAGCACGCCGCCCGCCTTGGTCTGCTCATTGCCGAGCATGAGGTTCTCGGCCACGGTGAAGACAGGGATGAGCATGAAGTGTTGATGCACCATGCCGATGCCGGCGGCCATGGCGTCTCCAGGGCCCGAGAAGTGCTGGACTACATCGTCGAGCAGGATCTCACCCTCGTCGGCCTGGTAGAGGCCGTAAAGAACGTTCATGAGCGTCGACTTGCCCGCTCCGTTCTCACCGAGAAGGGCATGGATTTCACCGGGTTCGATCACGAGGTCGATGTGGTCGTTGGCGACGAGGGCACCGAATCTCTTCGTGATGCCGCGAAGTTCGAGCTTCATGGTTCCTGATTCTAGGGATCGGGTAAAGCGATTCGCAGGCTGGGCGCCTGCTCATTTGCGCGGCTCTCACCGAAGTGAGCAGCAGCTACACGCAGAAGGGAGGCCGGCAAGAGCCGGCCTCCCTCACTGTTGTGCGGAGGTGTGCCTAGTTGGCGAGGTAGGAGTTAACCTTCACCTTGCCGCTGACGATGTCTGCCTTCAGAGCGTCGAGCTCAGCCTGCAGCGTGGTGGGAACCTTGCTCTCCCAGTCGTGGAACGAGGCGAGTCCAACGCCCTCGTTCTCGAGCGTGCCAACGTAGGGGGTCGGGTCGAAGTCGCCCTTACCTGCGGCAAGCACGGCCTCGTAGGTGCTGACGTCCATGGCCTTGAGGATCGAGGTCAGGAGCAGGTCAGCGACGGTGGGGTCGGTCTGGAACACGTCGGCGTCAACACCAACGAGGGCGATGTCACGGTTCGCGTCGCGGATTGCCGCTGCTGCGCTCTGGTAGATCGGGCCACCGACGGGCAGGAGCACGTCGACGTTCTGGTCGATGAGACCCTGAGCCGCGTTGAGCGCCTCGGTGCCAGCGGAGAAGCCGCCGGTGAAGGTTCCGTCGGTGCCGTCCCAGCCGAGAACCTCAACGGCCTTGCCGTTGGCCTCGTTGTAGTAGTCAACGCCCTGCTTGAAGCCGTCCATGAAGATGGAGACGGTCGGGAAGTTCATTCCACCGAAGGTTCCGACCTTGCCGGTCTGCGACATCGCTGCTGCGGCGTAGCCACCCAGGAACGCGGCCTGAGCCGTGTCGTAGAGGATCGGCTTGATGTTGTCGGCGTCAGCCTTGCCATCGAAGTCGGAGTCTGCTGCATCGTCAATGATGATGAAGTCGACGTCGGGGTTGGCCTTGGCCGCCTCGACCGTCGCGGCCGACAGCGCGAAGCCGACAGTGACGATGGCGTCGCAGCCCTGGTCTACGAGGCTCGTGATGTTGGGCTCGTAGTCGGTCTCGGCGTCGGACTGAACGTCCTTGTACTCGACGCCGAGCTCCTCCGCGGCCTTGACGAGGCCCTCGAAGCTGAGCTGGTTGAACGACTTGTCGTCGAATCCGCCGGCGTCAGAAACGATGCAGGGCAGGAAGTCGGCTGCTGCGGCGTTGCCGCCGTCGCCCTCTTCAGGGGCAGACGCGCAGCCAGAAAGGATGAGCGCGCTGGAGCCGATCAATGCGAGACCGCCGAAGGCGGCCTTGCGAGAAATGATTGCCAAAATGTCCTCCAAAAGAAGCCGGTGCAAGTGACGCCGGACTGTGGGCACAACGTTACCGAAAACTACGACGTGCTTGACAACACTTTGGGTTCCGAAATTGAACAGTTATCAAGCTGGGATGCTCGCGATATATCTACGAAATGTTCAGACCGTAAAGCACCCCCGATCGAGGGGCGCAGCTCCCCTATTTCGGCGTTGACGGAGACGTCACGACGATGTCGCCCGCCACGATCCGAGCCTTGAGCGCCTCAAGCTCGGCGACGAGCGCCGCTGGCACAGCAGCCTCGAGGTCGTGGAATGGCGCAAGCCCGACTCCGCCGTTGTCGAGCGTGCCGATGAACGGCTCAGCCGTGAAGTCGCCGTCGAGGTCTGCGCGCACGATCTCGACCACGGCATCCTGGGTGTTCTTGAGGATGCTCGTCAACACGATGCCCTGATATTCAGCAGGCAGCGTCTCGTAGCCGTCATTGTCGACCCAGATCAGCATGCCGCCGCGTTCTGCGATTGCTGCGGCGGCTCCTTCGCCGACCTGCCCGGCCACGGGGAGGATGACATCGGCGTTCTGGTCGAGGAGGCCCTCGGTTGTGGTCTTTCCCAGCGTTACGTTCTCGAAGTCGCCGGTGAAAAGGCCGTCCTGGCTGGCCTTGTCCCAGCCCAGAACACGCACCGAGGTGCCGTGGGTCTCGTTGTACTGAGCAACGCCGTCGACGAATCCGTCCATGAAGAGGGTCACGGGGGGCTGGTTGCCGCCACCGAAGGTGCCGACGATGCCGGTCTTGGTCACGCCAGCGGCGAGGTAACCCGCAAGGTAGGCGGCCTGCGCGGTGTCGAAGACAATCGGCTTGATGTTGTCGCCCTCAACCAGCTCGTCCACAATCGCAAAGCGCAGGTCGGGGTTTGCCTCGGCCTGCGCCGACGTGGCCTCCGCGAGCTCCCAGCCCACCGTGAGAATCAGCTCGCAGCCGGTGCCGACCGCCTGCTCAACGTTGGGGGCGAGGTCCGTCTCGTTGGTCGACACGATCGCGTCGACGTCAATGTCAAACTCCTCCGCCGCCATCTCAAGGCCCTCCCAGCTTGACTGGTTGAAGGAGCGATCCTCGAGCCCTCCTGAGTTGGTGACCATGCGAGCGCAGTAGTCGGAGCCGGCGGAGTCACCGCCTTGATCCGGCGCCGGCGCACAGCCGACGAGTGCGAGAAGGCCAGAGGCCGCGATGACAGCGGCGGTGCTGCGGATGCGCGAAGAAAGAACCATAGGCAAAATCTAGAGCACGACGGGGCCTTAGAGCACGTCGCCACTTCCGGCGAGCTTGAGGGCGTCGACGACAGACTTGACCCGCTGCGCGTTGGCGGTCGTCGTGACAAGGAGGGCATCCGGCGTATCGACTACGACGATGTCCTCGACTCCAATGAGCGAAATGAGCCGCTTGGAGTGGCTGATGACGACGCCGGTCGACGCGTCGGAGAGAATGCGCGGGTTGTCCCCGAGAATCGCAAGGTTGTTGACACGCCCACCGGAGTGCAGCTTGCCAATCGCCGCGAAGTCACCCACGTCGTCCCAGTCGAAGTCCCCCGGGATCACAGCGAGACGCCCCGCTTTGGCCGCAGGCTCTGCCACCGTGTAGTCAATCGCAATCTTGCGCAACCGGGGCCATACACGGTCGACCGTCGCCCCACGGCGAGTGGTATCCCAATCAGCAGCGAGCTCCAGCAACCCTTCGAGCAGCTCTGGTTCCGCCTCTCCGAGCTGCTTGAGCAGCACGTCGGCGCGAGAAATGAACATGCCGCCGTTCCAGAGGTAATCCCCCGCGGCCAGATAGCCGCGAGCAACATCAAGATTTGGCTTCTCAACGAAGGTATCGACCGCGAACGCGCTCGGAGCACCCGCGATGTCGAGTCGCCCGCCGCAGTGAATGTAGCCGAAGCCGATGGCCGGATCGGTCGGGCTGATGCCGATCGTCGCAATGTAGCCAGCATCCGCAGCGGCGATGGCTTCGACAACGGCGCGCCGAAAGCCGCGGGCATCGGTGATCACATGGTCTGCGGCGAAAGAACCGATGATCACGCCGGGCTCGCGATGTTCGAGGATTGCGGCGGCGAGTCCAATCGCGGCGGTCGAATCCTTCGGCTCGCTCTCCAGCACGACGTTGTGGTCAGCGAGAGCGGGCAGCTGAGCCTCGACCGCGGCCCGGTGCGCTCGACCGGTTACCACCATGATGCGCTGGTCGCCGTTGAGGGGTTCGAGGCGATCCCATGTGCCGCGGAGCAGTGTTTTGCCTGCTCCCGTGAGGTCGTGCAAGAACTTAGGAGCGTCGGCTCTCGACAGCGGCCACAGCCGCGACCCGATGCCTCCGGCAGGGATCACGCTATAGAAACGCTCAAGGGCAGAAGAATCACTCATGCGGTAAACCATAGCCGCGCGACTTAGGCAAGCCTTGGCAGCAGGTGCCCTCTCAACAGGAATACAATTGACGAGCGCTGTTCACGCAACGCATTCCCATGCCCCGAGGCGGGGCCCCAATCACATCGCAAGGAGGGTTGCTCGTGCCAGAGAATTCGGCGGGAGCCCTGGCCGAAGCCCAGCCAGTGGACCATAAGCCACAAGGCAAGAACAAACCAGGTGGAACGCTCTACCGCGGCAGTGCAGGAATGTGGTCGTGGGTGTTGCACCGAATCACCGGTGTCAGCATCTTCTTCTTCCTCCTTGTGCACATTTTGGATACGGCGCTGCTGCGTCTGAGCCCCGAGGCATACAACGCCGTTATCGGCACCTACCAGACGCCCATCATGGGTATTGGTGAGGTCGGCCTCGTCGGCGCAATCGGCTTCCATGCCCTCAACGGCCTGCGCATCATCCTCATTGACTTCTGGTCGGTCGGAACCCGCCACCACAAGCTCTTGTTCTGGATCGTTATCGCGCTCTGGGTTGTGCTCATGCTCGGCTTCACGCCGCGCCACCTGATGAATGTCTTCGGGGGTTAAGACGATGACGGTAAATATCGAAACTCCTCGCAGCCTTCCCAAGCGCAGCGGCATCAACCTCGAGAAGTGGGGCTGGATCTACATGCGCGCCAGTGGCGTCGTGTTGGTCGTTCTCATCTTCGGGCACCTCTTCGTCAACCTCATGGTCGGCGATGGTGTTCACGCCATCGACTTCGCCTTCGTCGGCGGCAAGTGGGCAGACCCATTCTGGGTTGTCTGGGACACGCTGCTTTTGTGGCTCGCCCTCATCCACGGCGCCAACGGCATGCGCACGCTCATTGCTGATTACGCACACAACCCCACACTTCGCCGCATCTTCATGTGGTCACTGCTCGGCGCAACTGTCGTGCTCTTGGTTCTGGGTTCGCTCGTTATCTTCACGTTCGACCCGTGCCCTGTCGGCTATGACGATCTTCTGCCCGAGTTTTGTAAGGACATAAAGTGAACGAACGTAACATCGGCGGCTCCCTCTTCGCGGATGCTGTACCTGCTGTAGGAGAGTCGAAGGTTATCGACGGCGTCACCTACCACCAGCACGACGTGATCATCGTCGGCGCTGGCGGCGCAGGAATGCGCGCCGCCATCGAGGCTGGCCCCAACGCCAGCACCGCCGTTATCTCCAAGCTTTACCCCACGCGTTCCCACACGGGCGCGGCGCAGGGCGGCATGGCCGCAGCGCTCGCAAACGTAGAAGAAGACAACTGGGAATGGCACACGTTCGACACCGTCAAGGGCGGCGACTACCTGGTTGACCAGGATGCTGCCGAGATCCTGGCGAAAGAAGCCATCGACGCGGTCATCGACCTCGAGAACATGGGTCTTCCGTTCAACCGCACGCCTGAAGGCAAGATCGACCAGCGTCGTTTCGGTGGCCACACGCGCGATCACGGCAAGGCTCCGGTTCGCCGTGCCTGCTACGCCGCCGACCGCACCGGTCACATGATTCTGCAGACGCTGTATCAGAACTGCGTCAAGCACGGCATCAACTTCTTCAACGAGTTCTACGTGCTCGACCTCATCATGAGCGAGGTTGACGGCGTCAAGAAGCCCGCTGGTGTTGTCGCCTACGAGCTTGCCACCGGCCAGCTCCACGTTTTCCAGGGCAAGGCCGTGATCTTTGCGACCGGTGGGTTCGGCAAGGTCTACAAGACCACGTCGAACGCCCACACCCTCACGGGTGACGGCGTTGGCATCATTTGGCGCAAGGGCCTGCCGCTCGAGGACATGGAGTTCTTCCAGTTCCACCCGACCGGACTCGCTGGCCTCGGCATCCTCCTCACCGAGGGTGCCCGCGGCGAAGGCGCGATCCTGCGCAACGCCAGCGGTGAGCGCTTCATGGAGCGGTACGCCCCCACCATCAAGGACCTCGCTCCCCGTGACATCGTGGCCCGGTGCATGGTTCAGGAGGTGGCAGAGGGACGCGGCGCGGGCCCCCACAAGGACTACGTCTACCTGGACTGCACGCACCTGGGTGCAGAGGTTCTCGAGACCAAGCTGCCCGACATCACGGAGTTCGCCCGCACCTACCTCGGTGTTGACCCCGTCGTCGAGCCCGTGCCGGTTATGCCGACCGCTCACTATGCGATGGGTGGCATCCCCACCAACAACAACGCAGAGGTTCTCTCGGACAACACCACCGTCGTTCCCGGCCTCTACGCCGCCGGCGAGTGCGCGTGTGTCTCGGTTCACGGCTCGAACCGTCTGGGTACCAACTCACTGCTCGACATCAACGTTTTCGGCAAGCGCGCCGGCAACAATGCTGCCGAGTACGTGAAGACGGCGGAATTCGCCCCGCTGCCCGAGGACCCCACGGCGGAGATCCGCGGCCTCATCGAAATGCTGCAGTCCTCCACGGGAACCGAAAGCATCGCTGCAATCCGCAAGGAGCTGCAGGAGGAGATGGACCGCAACGCACAGGTGTTCCGCACCGATGAGTCGCTGGGCAAGGTCACGCAGACCATCCACGGCCTTCGCCAGCGTTACCGGAACATCGCCGTGCAAGACAAGGGCAAGCGGTTTAACACAGACCTTCTTGAGGCAATCGAACTAGGCTTCTTGCTCGATCTAGCCGAGGTTGTCGTGTTCTCCGCTCGAAACCGCAAGGAGAGCCGTGGCGGTCATATGCGCGACGACTACCCCAACCGCGACGACGAAACCTACATGAAGCACACGATGGCCTACCTCACCGGTGACCCCCACTCTGCTGATGCGGCTGACCACATCAAGCTCGACTGGAAGCCCGTCGTCATCACCAACTACCAGCCCATGGAGAGGAAGTACTGATGTCCACGGCAACAGCTGAGGTCGTGCCCGTCGCGGAGGCCCCGATCCCCTCATTCACGGTGACCCTCATCATCCGGCGCTTCGACCCCGATGTCGACACTGAGGCCCGCTGGGAGGACTTCGACGTCGAGATGTACCCCACGGACCGCATCCTCGACGCACTGCACAAGATCAAGTGGGAGCAGGACGGCTCGCTCACGTTCCGTCGCTCATGCGCCCATGGCATCTGCGGCTCCGACGCCATGCGCATCAACGGCCGCAACCGTCTGGCCTGCAAGACGCTCATCAAGGACCTCGATATTTCGAAGCCCATCTACATCGAGGCCATCAAGGGTCTGCCGCTGGAGAAGGACCTCATTGTCGACATGGAGCCGTTCTTCGACTCCTTCAAGGACATTCAGCCCTTCCTCATCGCCGGCAAGGCACCAGAGAAGGGCAAGGAGCGCCAGCAGTCCGTTGCTGAGCGCGCCCGCTTCGACGACACCACCAAGTGCATCCTCTGCGCAGCGTGCACCTCGTCGTGCCCCGTGTTCTGGACCGACGGGCAGTACTTTGGCCCCGCAGCCATCGTGAACGCCCACCGCTTCATCTTCGACTCGCGCGATGAGGGATCCGAGACGCGTCTCGACATCCTCAACGACAAAGAGGGCGTGTGGCGCTGCCGCACCACCTTCAACTGCACCGAGGCATGCCCCCGCGGCATCCAGGTGACCCAGGCAATCGCCGAGGTCAAGCAGGCCATCATGCGCGGCAAGCCGTAACTACAGCATAAAAAAGCGCCGATCCCGTTGGGGTCGGCGCTTTTTTGGTTGTCGCTAGCGCTCGGTCTGCTGGGCTTCTATGGCCGCCGCCAGCGGAGCGAATAGCGGATGTGACCGCTCGATTCCGCACACCTCGCTGGTGAACTGGGCGGCGCTGAGGGCATCGAGTTTCTGTTGAAGCTCAACGCTCTGCTCGTCTTCTGGCACGTCGAATCGAAGGGCAGTCGCCACCGCATCGATGAGCGCGGCGGGGGTGTAACCGCGTTCCGCAAGCTCTGCGGCCGGGCCGATGAACCGCTCGTGCCGGCTCAGTTTGCGCAACGGTTGCCGCCCTACTCGATCGACCGTGTCCGGCAGATGGGGGTTGGCGAAGCGCACCAGGATCTTCTCGATATAGGCCTGCTGGGCCGCGCTGTCGAGCCCGTGCTTCTCCACGAGAAGCTGCTTGGTCTCCATAAGAACGGATCGGACGGCGGCCTCGACCTCGGGGCGCGCGAGGGCATCCGATATTGCCGAGGCTCCGGCGACAAACCCGTAATAGGCGATCGTGGCATGCCCCGTATTGACCGTGAAGAGCTTGCGTTCAATGTAGGGAGCGAGGTCATCGACAAAAGTCGCTCCCGGAATGCTCGGCTCTGCTCCACCAAAGGGCGTTCGGTCGATCGCCCACTCGTAGTAGCTCTCGACGGTGACATCGAGGCCTGCTCCGGATGCCTGGCCCGGCACAATGCGATCCACAGCGGTATTGGCAAACACCGCGCGACCGAGCGCCGCGAGCGCATCTCCTGGGGCTATCTCCGACAGGACGCGCTCGACCTCTGCACGCAGGATGTCCGTGGCATTGATGGCGTTCTCGCACGCCATAACGCCCAACGGGGCGACATCGTCGCTACGCGCGAGCAACCCCTGGGCGATGGCGGGCGCGATAAACCTGAGCACTGTGGGTCCGACCGCAGTCGTCACGAGATCGGCGCTCGTGATCTCGTCGACGAGACTCTGCGGGCTTGCGGAGCTGTCAATGGCTCTGAATCCCGTCACCTCGTGATCTCTGGCACCCTCCCCCACCTCGTGCACAGTGTAGGAGTCGGCTGCGGTGAGCTGCCCAATGAGCTCGGCGTTGACATCCGAGAACACGACGTCATATCCCGCCTCGTGCAGCAGCAGGCCCACAAAGCCGCGACCGATGTTGCCGGCGCCGCAGTGCACGGCCTTCATCAGGAATTCACCTCAGACAGAATGTCGAGAATCTCCTCCGGGCTTGCAGCGTCAAGCAGGGCCTGTACCTCGTCCTCGTCCGAGAACACGATGGCGATCTTGGAAAGTATGTCGAGGTGCTGGTTTTCGATGCCGGCGATGCCGACAACAAAACGCACCGGGTTTCCGTCCCAATCGATCGGCTGGTCGTAGCGCACAAACGAGAGCGCCGAGCGCAGAATCGACTCTTTGCTCTCGTTGGTTCCGTGCGGAATGGCCAGGAAGTTCCCCATATAGGTCGACACTGACTCCTCACGCTCCAGCATCGCGGGCAGGTAGGCCGATGTGACCGCCCCTGCCTCCATGAGGATGCTGTGCGCCTCGCGCATGGCCTCCGTCTTGGTGGTGGCTTCGCCACCGATGCGAATCTGGCTGAGCTGCAGTACCTGTGACTCCATGGGGAACTCCCTGTCCTGTTCGCTTATCGGTCGTTCTGCGACTTGAGCAATTCGACCACTTCGTCGTACTTGGGGCTGTTCATGAAATTGTCAACGGAGATGTGGCGCGCGTTCGGCGTCTTATCCGTCGCTCGAGCCGTGAGGTCTTGATGGGTGATCACCAGGTCCTCCGTGCCGTCGAGGTTGGCGATCGACTTGTTCACGACCGTCACTCCCTCAATTCCAGCCTTCTTAACCTTGTTCCGCAATACGGATGCTCCCATTGCGCTCGATCCCATTCCGGCGTCGCAGGCGAACACGACGTTATCGATGCGCGTGTCCGTGGAAGTCGTGCCCTCGGCCCCGGCGGCTGCCGAGTCGGAGCGCGCGTCGGAATCCGGTGTGACCAGTCCACCGAGCACTGCGGACGACTTGCCCTTGTTTGCTTCGGTCTGGGCAACAGCAGCCGCGAGATCGGCGCCTCCCTTGCGCAGGTCGTTCTTGCGGCTTGCCCGCAGGATGATGCTGCCGATCAGGAACGTGACAGTCGCGGAGAGCACCACGGAGAGTATGACGCCGAGGTAGCTGTCGCTTGCCGTCTGGGCGAGCACCGCGATGATGCTGCCGGGAGCTGCAGGCGCGCGAAGGCCACTGTCGAACAGAGCGTTCGTGGCGACGCCCGTCATACCTCCGGCGATCACCGCGAGGAGCAGAAGCGGCTTCATCAGCACGTAGGGGAAGTAGATCTCGTGGATTCCACCGAAGAACTGAATAATTGCCGCTCCTGGCGCGCTCGCGCGGGCCATCCCTGTGCCGAAGAACGTGAAGGCGAGAAGCACGCCGAGGCCAGGACCGGGGTTCGCCTCGAGTAGGAACAGGATCGACTTGCCGGTCTCCGCCGCCTCAGCAACACCGAGCGGCGTGAGAACACCGTGGTTTATGGCGTTGTTGAGAAAGAAGACCTTGGCGGGCTCAATCAGAATGCTGGTCAGCGGCAGTAGGCCCGTGATGACGAGCCACCCGACCGCGGTGCCGATGACATCCATAATCCAGTTGACGATCGGGGCAAGGATGTAGAAGCCAACGACGGCCATGGCGAACGAGAAGATACCGGCCGAGAACATATCCACGAGCATTTCGAAGCCCGCCTTGACCTTGCCAGCCCAAAGAGCGTCGAGGCGCTTCATACCCCACGCCGCGAGCGGGCCCATGATCATCGCACCGATGAACATGTGCACCTGTCCGAGGGGCGCCTCGCCCGCTGGCTGCGACTCGTTGAACAGAGCGATGAGGTAGTCGGAACCCGCAATCGTGCCCATCGTTGCCACGGTCGCTACGACACCGCCTCGGGTGTCGTAGACCATCCGGCCGGCGGTGTTGGCGATAAGAAGCGGCAGAAGGTAGTGAATCGTGGGGCCGACGAGTGTTGCAAGGCCCTCGTTGGGGGTCCATCCGTCCGGGATAAAGAACGCGGTGATGATGCCCCAGGCGATGAGCGCCGGAATGTTGGGCATGATCATTCCGCTGAGGAAGGTGCCAAAGCGCTGAATTCCTACGCGCGCTCCGCCCCCACGGCGGGTGGGTGACTCCGTTGTCATGTTGGTTTCCTGTTCTCGAGAGGTGCTGGACGGGGTTGGTGTAGTGCGGTGACTCATTTTGTGTGGTGTTTTTCCGGTGCGTGGTTCGGTTAGTGAGATCGAGCGGACACGACTGCCCTCGCAGCGTCGCGGGCATCCATTGCGGTGCGCGAGCCGAGCGCTGCCTCGGCGAGCGCCGCAGCTTCTTCGCGGGTGTGGAGCAAAAGCTCGGCCCGAACATCGGCGAGCGCGGCCGGGGTCATCGAGAGCGAGGTGGCCCCCAGCCCAACGAGAACGACGGCGAGCAGAGGGTCGGCGGCGGCCTCACCACAGACCCCAACAGGCGTGTTGTTGGCGCGGCCAGCGTCGCCGAGCATCTTGACGAGCCTGAGCACGGCAGGATGCCACGCGTCCTGATAGGCGGCCACGCTGCCGAGCATCCGGTCGGCCGCCATCGTGTACTGGGTGAGGTCATTCGTGCCGATGCTCACAAAGTCGCTCGCGGCGGCGACCTGGTCTGCCATGAGCGCTAGCGCAGGGATTTCGGCCATAACTCCTGCGACCTTGACGCCAAGCTCACGGGCGATCGCAACGAAGTATTCGGTTTCTTCGACGTCGGAGACCATGGGCGCCATGACCCAGAGCTCGGCGTTGCTGTCCTCCTGCGCGCGGGCGAGGGCGGTGAGCTGGTCCCGCAGGATCTGTTCGTTGGCGCGCAGTGCCCGGAGGCCGCGAAGCCCCAGGGCCGGATTCTCCTCTTCTGCGTCATTGAGAAAGCTCAGGGGCTTATCGGCACCGGCATCGAGGCAACGAACGACAACCTTTTTGCCAGGGAAGGCCTGCAACACCGCCGTGTAGTCGGCCTGCTGCTGCTCGATGGTCGGAGCGGTTGTCGAGTCGAGAAAGAGAAATTCAGTACGAAAGAGCCCAACACCTTCTGCGCCCAGCTCGACCGCTGCTGCGGCATCTTTGGGGCTTCCAAGGTTGGCCAGGAGGGGAACCCGAGTGCCGTCGGCGAGGGCGCCGTCGGTGATCGGCGCATTGACAATGGCCTTGAGCTCAGCGGTCCGGGTCTCTGCGGAGGCAATCTCCGCCGAGGTCGGCTCGACCGTCACGAGCCCCGCTCCGGCATCGACAATGACGATGGTGCCGTCGGAGAGCTCGTCCGCCCCTGATACCCCGACGATCGCCGTGATCGATTTGGAGCGGGCCAGGATGGCGGTGTGCGAGGTGGGACCGCCGTCGCGCGTGATCAGGGCGAGCACCTTGTCGAGGTCGAGCATGGCCGTGTCTGCGGGCGCTAGGTCGTGGGCGACCAATACGAAGGGACTATCGGATGTTGGAACCCCCGGCGCGGGCACCCCGCGGAGCCGAGCAATGATGCGCTGCGAGACATCGCCGAGATCAGCGGCCCGCTCAGCCATGTAACCGCCCATTGAGGTGAGCAGCTGCTGGAACGCAGCGAAGGCGTCGAACACGGCACGCTCCCCGGTGCTGCCGTTCTTGATGCGCGACGCCACGTCCTCAACGAGGCCAGGGTCCTGCGCCATCATGGCTTGGGCCTCGAGCACGCCCTGGGCGTCGCCTCCTGCGGCAGCGCCTTTCGCCGCAAGCTCGGCAGCGACGGCTGCGAGGGCTTCTGTCACCGCGGCGTTCTCGGTGTCCGCGTCAGCGGTGCGGGGCGTCGCGGGGGGCTCTGGCAGCGGGTCGGGCATCCTCAGCACCGGTCCCGACGCGATTCCCCGACCGACTCCTATGCCTCGCAGTTCTCGCATCACGGACTCCCTCATCGTGTGGCGGCAATAAAACCTGCCCCGAGAGTACCCCCATCTCGGTTGACAAACAAACAAATTCAAAGATAAAACTACTAAAGCAGACATTTGTTTGTGATGCTTTGACTGCGGACGACGAGGTCACCATGTACGCACCCGAACGCCACCAGGCAATCCTTGAGCAAGCCCGCGAGCACGGTCGTGTCGAAGTGCGGGAACTCGCCGAGCTCCTCAACGTCACCCCCGAGACCATCCGGCGCGACCTGACGGGTCTCGAACGCCGCGGGCTCGTGCGGCGCGCCCATGGTGGCGCGATCCCCGTCGAGCGCGGACTCGTTGGCCCCGCCGTCACCGTTCGCAACGAAATCCTCACCGCCGAGAAGCTGGCCATCGCGACGGCAGCGCTCGAAGAACTACCCGACGGCGGATCCATCATCATCGACGCCGGAACGACCACCATCAAGCTGGCAGAACTCATTCCCGCAGACCGACGGCTGACCGTCGTAACCCACTCCCTCCCGGTCGCCCTAGCCCTCGCCGACAACGACAATATTGAGCTGCATATGCTCGGTGGGCTCGTGCGGGCGACATCCCGAGCATCCGTTGGCACATGGACCCACCAGATGCTGAGCATGGTGAGCGTCGACGTCGCCTTCATCAGCATCAACGGCATCACTCCGGAGCGCGGGCTCACGACCCACAACATTGCAGAGGCGGCGGTTAAATCCGCCATCATCAAAGCGGCAAGACGCAGCATCGTGCTGGCCGATCACACCAAGTTTGGGCGCGAAGAATTTGGCCGAGTGGCCCCTCTCGCGGCGATCGACACGATCATCACCGACCCCGGAGTCAACGCCGAACTCGTGCGGGAGGTCGAGGCCGCCGGGCCTGACGTAACCCTCGCTGGCGCACTAGGGTCGCCAGCAGTAGCTTGACCGTTCCAGAAAGGACTCCCCCATGTCAGAAGCCCAGCGCACTGTCTCATTCGGCTCGGCTGTCGGCCTTCACGCTCGCCCCGCAGCGACCATCGCCAAGGCGGCAGCGGAGAGCGGCCACGCGGTCACGATTGAGGCCGGCGGCAAAAAGGCCAACGCCGCCAGTGTGCTGTTTCTGCTCGCTATGGGAGTCAACCACGGCGACGAGGTCACCCTCACTGTGGTCGGCGACAACGCCGACGCGGTTGCCGATGACATGGCGGCGCTCATTGCTTCCGAACTCGACGTCGACTGAGGCGTGACGACACCCTCCTGCACGAGCGCCTCCCGTAGTGTGGGCTGAGTGGTGAGCATTCCCGAGCGCGTCAACAAGGTCATAGCGTGGGTCACGGCTCTCCGGCCAGTACGAGTGTTTATGCACTATGTCGAGAATCGGGGGCCGATCCTCGCTGCTGGCCTCGCGTTCAACGCGATTTTCGCCGTCTTCGCCGCACTATGGGTAGCGTTCGCGGTTGCCGGGCTCGTTATCAGCGCGCATCCAGATGTCCAGAGCGCGTTCTATGCGCTGCTCGATTCGGCCATTCCCGGCCTCATCGATACAGGTGATGGAAACGGCGCAATCAACCCCGACGACCTGGAGTCGGCCTCCGTTCTGGGGTGGACTGGCGCAATCGCCCTCGGCGGCCTCGTTTTTACCGCCCTCGGCTGGCTCGCCGCATGCCGCGACGCGGTTCGTCTGCTCTTCGATCTCCCCGGTGAGAAGCTCAATCCGGTGTTGCTCAAGCTCAAGGATGCCGGGCTTGGGCTCGCCTTCGGCGCGGCGATTCTGGTGTCGGCGGCTCTCCTGGTGTTTAGCACACAGGCAGTCGGGTCGCTCCTCGACGCGTGGAACGTGCCAGAGACCCTCGCCTCCCTCATTGAGGGTCGGGCGCTAGGCCTCATCCTCATGTTTGCCCTCGACACGGTCTCACTGGCGGCCCTTTATCGTCTTCTTTCGGGCCTGAGCATCCCTGCTAAGCGACTGTGGGTGGGTGCCATGATCGGCGGCGCTGCGTTCGGGGTGCTCAAGATTCTGGGATCCGCTCTGCTCGGCGGTGCGACAAATAACCCCCTTCTGGCATCGTTCGCCGTGATAATCGGCCTGCTCATCTGGTTCAACCTCATGTGCCAGGTGATTCTCTTGGGCGCATCGTGGATCGCGGTGGGCATGGCCGACAGCGGTCTCATCGCCGACCCTCGAATCGCCCGCGAGAGAGAGGAGGCTCGCCTTGCCGAGGTCTCCCGCGCGGCAGAGAAGCGAGGGGAAGCAGAACGGAGGGTTACGGAGCTCAAGCGCCGTCGTCGCTGGGGCTGGGCTCGGCGACTGTTCGGCCGCCACGCATCCCCATCCACACACGAGGATGCCGGTCGCGCCGCGACGCCCGACCAGCACCATGACGGTGGTCGTCGATAAGCTTCTCGGCATGTCTTCGCCGCTTCGAATCGCCACCGTCAATGTCAACGGAGTCCGCGCCGCGTACCGCAAAGGAATGGGCGACTGGCTCGACTCAGCGGGCGTCGACATCCTTGCCCTGCAAGAAGTGCGCGCCTCTACCGATGATCTTGTCGGGCTCCTCGGCGACGGGTGGGATGTTCTGCACGACGCGGCGACTGCCAAGGGGCGCGCGGGTGTTGCCCTCGCCAGTCGCAACAAGGCCAGCATCCACAGGGTGGAACTGGGCGACGTGGAGTTCGATAGCGCAGGGCGCTGGCTCGAGGCAGACTTCGCGGTCGGCGACGACGTTGTCACCGTGGTGAGTACCTATGTGCACTCCGGCGAGGTCGATACGCCCAAGCAGGTGGAGAAATACAAGTTTCTCGACGCGATGAGCGCCCGACTGCCGGAGCTCGAGAAGCACTCGCGCTACTCCCTCGTCGTCGGCGACCTCAACGTTGGCCACACCACTCTCGACATCAAGAACTGGAAGGGCAACGTCAAGCGAGCCGGGTTCCTGCCAGTCGAGCGTGCGTACTTCGATCGCTTCGTCGGGCCTGCCGGCGAGACCGTCGAATGCCAGGACGGCACGAAGGGCACCGGGCTGGGGTGGGTAGACGTCGGCCGCCGCTTCGTCGGAGAGGTCCCCGGCCCCTACACCTGGTGGTCCAACATGGGCAAAGCGTTCGACAACGACAGCGGATGGCGCATCGACTATCACCTCGCATCCCCCGAGCTGGCAGCGAAGGTCGTGGACTACCGGGTCGACCGATACCCCTCCTACGACACCCGTTGGTCTGACCACGCTCCGGTCGTCGTCGACTATGCCCTGGATGCTGGGAGAATAGGCGGATGACCGCAAAGCCCCGTCTCTTCTCCGGAATGCAGCCCTCCGCCGACTCTCTCCAGATCGGCAACTACATCGGGGCGCTCCTGCAGTGGCGTGAGATGCAACGAACGCACGATGCAATCTTCTGCGTCGTCGACCTGCATGCCATCACGGTCGCGCAGGATCCCGCACAGTTGCGGGAGGCTACCCGCCGCACGGCAGCGCAGTACATCGCCGCGGGTATCGACCCTGAGCAGTCGACTCTTTTCGTGCAATCCCATGTCTCGGCGCACGCGGAACTCGCCTGGGCCCTCAACACCATCACGGGCTTCGGCGAAGCCAGCCGCATGACGCAGTTCAAAGACAAATCGGCGCGGCACGGGGCGGATGCGACCACGGTGGGGCTCTTCGCCTACCCGGTGCTCATGGCCGCCGACATCCTTCTCTACGACGCCGAGGTCGTCCCCACGGGAGAGGACCAGCGCCAGCACATCGAATTGACGCGCAATCTGGCGGAGCGATTCAACTCACGCTTCGGTGAGACGTTCGTGGTGCCCGAGGCACAGATCCAGAAGGCATCCGCCAAGATCTACGACCTGCAGGACCCCGCCGCCAAGATGAGCAAGTCTGCCTCGAGCGAGAAGGGTGTGGTTTGGCTGCTCGACGAGCCGACCGCCACCGCGAAGAAGATCAAGTCTGCGACGACCGATAGCGAAGGCTCGGTGCGCTACGACAGTGCAGAAAAGCCTGGCATCTCCAACCTCCTCACGATCTACTCCGCCCTGAGTGGCACCGACATCGCAGCGCTCGAAGACCAGTACGCGGGGCGCGGCTACGGCGACTTCAAGAAGGATCTCGCCGAGGTTGTTACGGAGACCTTCGCGCCCATCCGCGCACGGGTGCTCGAGCTGCTCGCCGACCCTGCGGAGCTCGACCGCATCCTGGCCGGCAACGCCGACAAGGCCGCAGAAATCGCTAACGCGACGCTCGCACGCGTCTACGACCGTATGGGCCTGCTCCCCCGCCGCTGAAGCCGCTCGGTCATGGGTAGTCCTGCCCAGTGACGTGGGGGTTCCCGGCCGATAGTGTGGCCGGAGAAGAGCAGCTCTCGCCGCCGACGCACGATGGCGATGGCTTGTCGGGGGAGGAATCTGTGGCGGACATCCAGATCGACTACGGTGCGATCGAGCACTCCCGGTCGGAGATCGACTCTGCGGTAAGCACCCTGAGGCAGGCAGGATCGCTCGGAAGCGACATCGCTGGGCTCGTAGGGCATTCGGGGCTCGCCTCACAAGTGCAGGATTTTGCCGATGGTTGGGACATCAACCGCGGGCGGCTGGTGGATGAGCTGACCGCCATCTCGGACTCCCTGCAGGCAATAGTCGATGCGTTCACCGACCTCGACCAGCAGATGGCGAACGCCGCAGGGGGCGAGAAGTGAGCCTTGCGGGCAACCCCGGCGCCCTTGCCGTGCGCACGGACGACCTTATGAGAGCAGCCTCGGCCATCTCGGATGCCGCCCACATCCTCCAGCGACTCTCCGTCACAGGCACGGCCGAGGCCATCGATGCGGTCAGCGATCGCGGAGACGACGCGGCCAGAACCGTGGAGCGCGCCCATGCCCGCTATGCCGACACCGCGGATGCGCTTGCCATCTATGCGGTCGAGCTCCAGGCCGCGCATAATGCAGCCGACGAGGCCGACGAGCGCATGGCCGACGAGCGCCGTCGCATCGACACTGCGGAGGAACTCGAGGAGAGCCTGCGGGCGCAGCGGGTGCGTGCGGAGGCAGACGACGACGATCCAGAGAGAGCAGAGCGGCTCGGCGACCGGACGGCCGATGCAACGTGGGAGCGCGCTCGCGCTCAGTCGGAATACGACGACGCCTGGGCGGCACACTGCCGGGCGGTGGACGACCACGAGGCCGCCGCCGAGCGGGCTATCGTGCGCATCCGCCACGCCCTCGAAGACACCGACGACTCCGCCTGGGACCACCTCGGCGCATTCGCTGCAGGGATAGGTGACTTTCTCGCCTCCGCAGGCGAGTGGATCATGGAGGTGCTCAAGAAGACCGTCGATGTGCTTCTTGCGGTGCTCATCGCGGTGGCCGTCGTGCTCGCCGTGATCCTGATCATCGCCATCGCGGTTTACATCATTAGCGCTGCCACCGGCTTGGTCTTGGCGACCATCGTCGCGCTCATCGCCACGCTGCTCATCCCCGGCCTCGAAGCGGAGCGCATCCGAGTGGCGGCACTCCTGATCAGCATGCTGGTGCCGCTCGCGGGCGGACTGATCCTCTGGCGCATCCTTTCGGACGTGATGGCGCCGACACCTACCGTGCGGGACTACGTTGCGGATGGGACGGCGAAACAGCGCGAGGCCGCAGCGGATGCAGCCCGACTGACGTCGATCACGGAGCTCGGCCAGTTCGCTCTCGCAGAAGGCTATGCAGACCAGATGGGCGGCTCGGAGAAGACTGTCGTTGACATCAAGCAGGTCGTCGGCCCGGACGGCGTGACCCGCTGGGTGGTAACCCTGCCGAGCACGCAGGACTGGCAGGCATTGCAGGGCGCCATGGACGACGACGCGGGTTCTACGTCGTTCGGTGACCCCGGGGCGAGTAACGACGTGGATTCGAACATCGCCCTTATGCTGACCCCCGAGTTACGCACGCAATATGAGCGGGCAGTGCTTGCGGCCATGGACGAGGCTGGCATTTCGAGCACCGACGAAGTCATGCTTGTCGGTTTCAGCCAGGGAGGCATCATGGCCGGGCATCTCGCCGCGAATCGTTCGAGTGAGTACAACTTCACGGCTGTGCTCGCCTACGGGTCACCGATTGATGCAATGAGCATCCCGTCGAAGACGGAGGTGCTCTCTATCCAGCACCCAGAGCCTGTCCATCAACTCGACCTGACGGCGCCCCGACCGAACTCTCAACATTGGATCACCATCAGCACAGCTGCCTATGACGACAGCGGAGCCGCCGTGTCCGGTGCAGGAGCCCACAACAACGACCTCTACCGAGAATCGATCGATCGGCTCGTCGCGGACGGAACCCTTTCGAACGACCACTTCGGTTCGTTCATGGGCGAGGTGAGCGAACACCATCGCTATGAGTGGAAAGAATGATGCGAACAGTGATCATCCGCCGCGCCTCGCTCGTTGTCGCGCTCACGCTGGGAGCGCTCGTTGTCTCCGGCTGTGCATTCATATTCGAAGGGAACGACCGCACTATGAACCCGTCCGCGGAAGAGACGCACGAACAGGAGATTGCCGCAGCGATTGAAGCAATCAACGACACGATCATTTCGGCACGCGCCGAGCAGGTGCGGTCGGGGTTAGGCACCAATCTTTATGTGACGTTCCATGTGTCCACCGAGGCTGTGACTGCGGCAGAGCTGGAGGCCGTGCTCACCACTGTCGCCCCACGGATCCCTGAGGGGATGGGGGTCGTGCGCATCACGGCGCGCGACGAAGGCGTCGAGCTCATTCCACTCAACGATGCGGCACAACAACTAGGCCTCCCTGAGCTCAGTATCAAGAGCGAGGGAACCGTCGTGATGAATCCCGACACGCTAGCGAAGCTCTACGCCAAATGACTCTCACGAATGCGCCAGCACGGCGCGACTCTCCAGCAGCGCCCACGCTGCGCTTTCGCGGAGCGAGCCGGGCGAGGGGCGCGCTGGCGCTCGCAACACTCTGCGCCCTGCTCTGCCTGGCGGTCTCGGGCTGCACCCTTGGTACGCAACGACCGGAAGACGACGATATGACTCCTTCGAGCTCAGCCCCGAATAACAGTGTTCCAGCCGCGGAGGAGGCCGCGGCCTCCAGCGGCGACAATATCGCCGAGGCGAGCGTCACTCGGGTGCGTTCTGGCCTCGGAGTAGGCCTGAACGTCTCCATTCAGCTCCGAACAAGCGCGATGAGCGCTGAGGAGTTGGCGGCACTGTTGTCAGCGATGGCGTCGTTCATTCCCGACGACATCGGGGTGGTCCAGTTCGTCGCGCGCGACGATGCTGGCAAGATCTTCCGCCTCACCGAGGTGGGCAAGGAACTTGCTATCCCCGCGCTCAATACCAACAGCTCCGCCGGCGAGGTGACCATCCCGGCGGCCGATCTGCGCGAAGCGTTCCCCGAATGACGGACATGGAACAGCTGATGCGAACAGGAGCGCAACCAGCACGGCGCGCCTCTTCAACACCGCCCACAATGCGCTTTCGCCTGATCGGGCGCTGGTCGCAGCTCGACCTGCGGTCAGAAGATGCCGCGGCCGCGAGCATCCGCCGCTACGTTCAGAACCTGCTCGGGTCCGCCGATGCGGAGGCCCAGGCCCGCGCGTTGCTGCGACGATCGCTGCATGAGGGCGTCGGTATGGCGCGCGAGGCGAGCGCCGTGAGCATGTTCCTTGCGCGGGAGATCGCACCGGGCACGGCTATGCCGGTCACCCTGACGGTCTACTCCCCCAGCAACCTAACGATGAGTCCGTCGATCGGCACCGCGCCGGCAACCGTCGCCGACCAATTGCAGAAGGGCCTCACCACTCTGGCGGTCGCTGGCATCGAGACGGCAGCCCGGCTCGAGATCGAAGGCTCGCACATCCTGCGGGTGCATCACGAGCGTCAGGACCCTGTGCACGAGGCGACACCCGACGTGCCCATGCGCAAACTCATGGTCGACTACTGGTACACGGTGCCCGGCAGTAAGCAGGTGGTTCTGGTCAACTTCATGACCCCCTTGGTCGACCTGCGCGACGTGATTCTCGAGTTCTTCGACTCCATCGTGGGCGCATCTCGCTTCGACGGAGCCTGACACCTGCGGTGCAGTGTGTCGTCCGTGGTCCGGGGGGAATACTCCTTGTCGGGCAGCGTTGGTAGACTCCACAGCAGTACGTGCTCCGGGGTCGGTGAGAATCCGAACCGGCGGTGATAGTCCGCGACCCGCGGATCTGCGAAAGCAGGGATGCGGTTGAGCCGGTGAAATTCCGGCACCGACGGTAATGAGACGTGGGCGACCACGGCTCTCAGTCCGGATGAGAGGAAGCACACGTGTTCTGCTGACCGCAGACCACGTCCGCCGACAGGTGGTACCAACCCCGGAGACGTGTTAACAGAGACACGAGGACCGGATGACTGCACAGGCTTCCCGCGAGATCGACCCCGCGGTTGTCGACGCCATGCGCCATGCCCTGTCTCTTGCGCGCCGCGGGCCCACCTGGGGCGTCAATCCCCAAGTCGGATGCGTGATTCTGGGGCCGGATGGGTCTCGCATCGCCGAGGGCTGGCATCGCGGATCAGGCAGCCCCCATGCCGAGGTCGATGCGCTTTCGAAGCTTGCTCGGGGAGAAGCGCGTGGCGCCACCGCTGTTGTCACCCTGGAGCCGTGCAACCACACCGGCAAGACCGGGCCGTGCACCGATGCCCTCATCACTGCGGGCGTTGGCCGCGTGTTCTTCGCCTCGACCGATCCTGGAGTCCCCTCCGGCGGCGGCGCCCGTCGCCTGAGGGACGCGGGAATCACGGTTGTCGGGGGCGTTCTGAGCGCAGAGGCCGACGAACTCATCCTTCCGTGGCTGACCGCTGTCCGCCGCGGGCGCCCCTGGGTGACCGTCAAGTGGGCATCAAGCCTCGACGGCCGGGTCGCCGCAGCAGATGGCACGAGCCAATGGATCACGGGCACGGCCGCCCGCCAACGGGTGCACGAAATGCGCGCGGCGTCGGACGCCATCGCCGTCGGCACAGGCACAGTGTTGGCCGACGACCCCTCCCTCACGGCCCGCGGCGACGGCGGCGAACTCATGGAGCACCAGCCGGTTCCCGTCGTTATCGGGCAGTCGATGGTCCCGGCGTCTGCGCGGGTATTTCAGCATCCGCAACCCGCCATCATCACCTCGAGTCGGGACCTGGATGCGGTTCTCGCCGATCTGTTCTCCCGCGGCATTCGGCGCCTCTTCGTTGAGGGCGGCCCGACCCTGGCGAGCGCCTTTATCGCCGCCGGGCTCGCCGACGACTACGCCGTGTTTCTCGGCCCTGTTCTTCTGGGGGCCGGCAGGGCGGCAGTCGATGCGATTGGCGTCGAAACGATCCAGGATGCGCGCCGGCTCCGAACCATCGGAATTGAGCAGCTCGGTGACGATCTGCTCATTCTCGCGCGCCCCGCTATGCCACTCGACCCCCTCTCACCTGCCACAGAAGGATCACACTGATGTTCACGGGAATCATCGAAGAACTCGGCGAGATTCTCGCCTGGGACGAGACGGCCGATGCTGCCCGCATCACCGTGCGTGCCCCGCTGAGCGTCTCGGATGCCGGCCACGGCGATTCGATCGCGGTGAGCGGCGTATGCCTCACGGTCGTCGACCAGGGCGACGACTGGTTTACGGCCGATGTGATGGCCCAGACGATCGCGATGAGCACTCTCGGCGGCCTCGGCGTGGGATCGGTCGTGAACCTTGAGCGGGCCGCGCCGGTGCACGGCCGGCTCGGTGGGCACATAGTGCAGGGTCACATCGACGGCACGAGTGAGCTGCTTTCCATCGTCCCCGGCGAGTCATGGCGCGTGCTCCGATTCAGCCTCGCTCCCGGCGTCGCACCCCTCGTCACCGACAAGGGCTCGATCGCCGTTTCGGGCGTATCCCTCACCGTCAGCGCGGTGGGGGATGACTGGTTCGAGGTCTCCCTTATTCCCGAGACGCTTGTTGCCACGACGCTCGGAGCGCTCTCGGTGGGCGACCGCGTGAACATCGAGACCGACATTCTTGCCCGTCATGTGCAGCGACTGCTGCGCTTCGGGATTCCCGCCGACGACGCGGACGCCGTCCGTGCTTCGGCACCCTACGAGAGGAGCGAGTCATGAGCCTCGCCGACATTCCTACCGCTATCGCCGAGCTCCGCCTTGGCCGTCCCGTGATCGTCGTCGACGACGAGGGCCGCGAGAACGAAGGCGATGTTGTTATCTCCGCTTCCCTCGCCACCCCAGAGTGGATCGGCTGGATGGTCCGTTACACGTCGGGATATGTGTGCGCACCCATGAGCCGCGACTACGCCGATCGCCTCGATCTGCCTCCCATGGTCGTCAACAACGAAGACCCCCGCGGCACCGCGTACACCGTCTCCGTCGATGCGGCCTTCGGCGTGACTACTGGCATCAGCGCATCCGATCGCTCCACAACGCTTCGCGTGCTCGCGGACCCGGAGTCGACGCCCGCCAGCGTCATCCGCCCCGGCCACGTTCTGCCGCTGCGCGCCGTTGACGGAGGCGTTCGCGAACGGGCTGGCCACACGGAGGCGACAGTTGACCTCATGCGTCTCGCCGGGCTCGAACCCGTTGGAGCCATCGCCGAGATCGTCGAGGACTCTGGCGAAATGATGCGCCTGCCCGGCCTGATCGAGCTGGGCGAAGAGCATGGCATCGTGGTCGTGACCATCGCCGACCTCATCGACTACATCAACGATCTCGCCGACGATGCCGCTGCCCCGGATGCCGTGCGCACGGCACCGTCATCGCGAGTCATTTTCGAGGTCGAGACTCCGCTGCCGACCGTGCACGGAATGCTCACGGTGCGGGCCTACCGCGACCGCATGAGCGGTGCCGAGCATCTGGCGATCATCTCGGGCGAGCCCCGCGACAACGCGCTCGTGCGCGTTCATTCCGAGTGCCTTACGGGTGAGGTTCTCGGGTCCCTCAAGTGCGAGTGCGGGCCCCAGCTCGACGCCGCTCTTGAAGCGATCCAGCGCGAGGGCGGCGTCGTGATCTACATGCGCGGCCACGAGGGCCGGGGCATCGGCCTCGTCAACAAGCTGAGGGCTTACCGCCTGCAAGAGAACGGTCTCGACACCGTCGATGCCAACGTCGCGCTCGGGCTGCCTGCCGACGGCCGTGACTACGGGGCTGCCGTTGCGATTCTCGAGGAGCTGGGCATCCGCTCGGTTCGCGTCATCACCAATAACCCCGACAAGGTCAAGCAACTCACCGACCGGGGCATCGTCGTCACGGAGCAGGTGCCGATCCTGGTGGGCGTCGACGCCCTCAACGAGCAATATCTGCGCACTAAGCGCGACCGCATGGGGCACACCCTGCCACAGACCATCACGGCGCTCGCCCCGATCGACGTAGACGAAATGGCTCGACAGAGCCGAAAGGAGCAGGCGCTATGAGCGGAGAAGGTTCTCCCACACTTTCCGTCGACGGCCGAGGGCTGTCGATTACGATCGTGGCCGGCCGATGGCACGAAGTGATCACCGAGGGCCTGCTTGCCGGTGCGCGTCGGGTTCTCGACGCGGCAGGGGCAGAGGTGGCCATCGTGCGCGTGCCGGGGAGCTTTGAGTTGCCCGTCGTCGCCAAAGCCGCTCTCGAGTCGGGGGCGGATGCTGTGGTCGCCCTTGGCGTAATCATCAGGGGCGGCACGCC
The DNA here is from genome assembly GCF_003065485.1 of Salinibacterium hongtaonis. Lineage (GTDB taxonomy): Bacteria > Actinomycetota > Actinomycetes > Actinomycetales > Microbacteriaceae > Homoserinimonas > Homoserinimonas hongtaonis. The sequence goes on along the minus strand of NZ_CP026951.1, from coordinate 481,638 downwards.
CCACTTCGAATACGTGTCGGCCGCTGCCACCGACGGGCTCACCCGGGTGGCGCTCGACACGGGCAAGCCGGTCGGCTTCGGTCTGCTCACGCTCGACGATGAGCAGCAGGGCCTCGACCGCGCCGGCCTCGAGGGGTCGAGAGAAGACAAGGGCGCAGAGGCGGCAGAGGCGGCTATCGCGACCGCCGTCACTCTGCGCGCCCTCCGTCGCTAGCGCGACAGATTCGGTTGACGGCGAACCGCTGGGAATTCGCGCAGACCCGGCCTAGCCTGAAGCCATGGTCTATGACTCAAGCTCAGAACTATCGTCCATCGCGCGAGGAATCTGGTGGTTCGTTCTGCTGCGCGGCATCTTCGCAATAATCTTCGGGCTCATCGCGATCATCGCACCCGTCATCGCCCTCGTCGGCATCACCATCGTCTTCGGCATCTACGCCACGATCGATGGCATCGTCGCAATAGCGCAGGCCATCCGTTTGAGAAGGAGCCTTGCGTACTGGGGGTGGCTCCTCGTGCAGGGAATCATCTCGCTGCTCGCCGGTCTTTTCGCACTGTTCTCACCGCAGATCTTTGGCACTATCGGCGGGCTCTTCATTCTGTGGATCATCGCGATCTACGCCCTCGTCAACGGTGTTGTCGGGTTTGCTTCCGGCGTCGGGTCCGAGAGCTCCTCGACCAAGACCTGGGGATTCGTTTCTTCGGCCATCAGCGTGGTCTTTGCGATCATCCTCGGAATCGCTCTCGTGCTCTCTCCGGGGGCCACCGTGACGAGCCTCGTGTGGGTCGTGGGCATCTACGGCATCATCTTCGGCGTTGCGCTTCTCATCGCGGCATTCCAGCTGCGCAGCACAACCAAGCGGCTCGCTCTGTGACGCAGTAATTCGAAGGCCGCGCAGGGTCGTCCGTATACGCCCCTAAACTGACGTATACGCACAGGATTCGGAGCAACGATGACCACCCCCGCCTCGGCAGTCCCCTCAATACCGGCCAACCCTCGCTCGCGGGTGATTCTCGCGAGCCTGATCGGCACGACGATCGAGTTCTATGACTTCTACGTCTATGCGACGGCGGCTGTGCTGGTCTTTCCGCACCTGTTCTTTCCCACGGGCGATGCCACAACCGCTCTCCTCTCGTCGTTCGCCGTCTTCGGGGCGGCCATGGTCGCTCGCCCCCTCGGGGCGGTCTTCTTCGGGCACCTGGGAGATCGCGTTGGTCGCAAAACCACCCTCGTTGCCGCCCTGCTCACGATGGGCATCGCAACATTCCTCATCGGGGTGTTGCCGACCTACGCGGTAATCGGCTGGTTCGCGCCGCTGCTCCTCGTGATTCTGCGCCTCGCCCAGGGCTTCGCACTCGGGGGCGAGTGGAGCGGGGCCGCCCTCGTCGCAACCGAGAACGCTCCCGCCGGCAAGCGCGGCCGGTACGGCACCTTTCCGCAGCTCGGGGCGCCCATTGGCTTCATCATCGCCAACGGCCTCTTCCTCATCATCGCTGCGCTCTTGCCCTCCACCGATCCCAGCCGACCGTCAGACGCATTCCTGGAGTGGGGATGGCGCATCCCGTTCCTCTTCTCCGCCGTCATGGTGATCGTCGGGCTCTGGGTGCGGCTGCGACTGGTCGAGAGCGAGGCGTTCTCCTCCTCGGCGGCCAAGGGAAAGCTCGTCAAGCTGCCGCTCAGCACCGTACTTCGATCCAACTGGCGCGAGCTCATCCTCGGCACTTTCTTCATGCTCGCGACCTACGTGCTCTTCTACCTGATGACCACGTTCTCCCTGAGCTACGGTCGCGCCCCCGTCGACCCCACCGACCCCGGAGTCCTGCCCGGCCTCGGCTACAGCTACAACGACTTCGTGCTGATGATGATCGTCGGCGTCGTATTCTTCGGCATCTTCACTCTCGTCTCGGGTCCCTGGGCAGATCGCTATGGGCGTCGCAAGCTGCTCATCTGGGTCACCGTCGCCATCATCGCGTTCGGCCTTGTCTGGGTCCCGATGCTCGGTTCCGGGTTCGTGGGCGTCATGGCGTGGCTCATCGTGGGCTTCACTCTTATGGGCATGACCTTCGGCCCGATGGGCGCCCTGCTGCCCGAGCTGTTCCCCACCAACGTGCGCTACACGGGCTCCGGCATCTCCTACAACGTGAGCTCCATCCTCGGCGCTGCTGTTGCTCCGTTCATCGCCGTCTGGCTGTGGACCACGGCGGATGGGAGCCCAGCGCTCGTCGGCATCTACCTCTCGGTTATGGCCACCATCACCCTCGTCGCCCTCCTCCTGGGCAAAGAGACCAAAGACGTCGACATCGAGCGTTAGTCGCTCCCTCGCTCGCGTCGCTGGGTCCGCGCAAAAGAGAGATGCTGGGGCGGCCTAGAATAGAACCATGACTCCACGTAACGGCACGCGCGGCGCTGTCACCTTCTGGTCCTGGGCCCTCGTTATTGCTTCTGCGGCACTCTTTGCCGCCTGGGTCTACACGGTCTTCATCAAGTAGAGGCAAAGCTCGTCTCGGCTGGCTTCAGCTGAGGACGACTGAACGGCGCCGACTCTGGCCACATCGTGGCTCGGCGCCAGTGCATCGATCCCTCGCTGCCTACTGCTGCGCGTCGTCGAGAAAGACGCGTTTATAGCTGCGCCCGTCTGCCAGCGTCACCACTTCGGCACGCAGTCCGCCACGCGACACCCTGAGGTACACCGCTTGTGGCGTTACGCCGAGCGCTTTAGCTGCGTCGGCAACGGAGAGCCCAGGCAGGTCAGTCGGCACGCTACTGGGCCGCGCAGAACGCTTGCGTCCGGCCTCTAGCCTCTCGGCGATCTCCTCGTCGGATCCCTGCCAGCGCCACTTAGCCGCGGCCGGCTTGAGCCCTGCGGCCGCAGAAATCTCGTCCCAGCTACGGCCGGCACTCACGGCATCGCGCACGGCCGCCAGCGTTGCAGGGTCAGCCTGGAGAGCAGCACGGGCGCTCCGGATGCTTGCCAACCGCTCGAGGGCATCTGGCGTAGACGCAGAGTCGCCTGCCGCAATCAGCCGTTCGATGGCGGCCCGGGTCTCGGGTGAAAGGTAGTTCATAGTCTGGCCATGCTACCGAGCACTGGACATGTGAGGCGCGGCCATCAGCGATGCGCCACCATCAATGCATCGCCAGAGCCAGCCCTACAGAACAACCTCTTAAATGCAAAAAAGCCACCCCAGATAACTGGGGTGGCTTTCTTACAAAGAAGTCCGGCGGTGTCCTACTCTCCCACAGGGTCCCCCCTGCAGTACCATCGGCGCAACGAGTCTTAGCTTCCGGGTTCGGAATGTAACCGGGCGTTTCCCTCGCGCTATGGCCGCCGAAACACTATTGATTTATGTATCAGTTCATAGCCACACATCCGTTGTCCGTGAAGGACTTGGGGTGTGTGGGTTGATCCCCGACCGTAAATCGGGAACCACAAAGTGGACGCGTAGACATCTTTGAAAGTGTTATCAAGTTATCGGCTTATTAGTACAGGTCAGCTCCATGCGTCGTTAGTCCGCACTTCCACATCCTGCCTATCAACCCAGTAGTCTAGCTGGGAGCCTCTCCCCTAAAAGGGATGGAAATCTCATCTTGAAGCTGGCTTCCCGCTTAGATGCTTTCAGCGGTTATCCATTCCGAACGTAGCTAATCAGCGGTGCTCCTGGCGGAACAACTGACACACCAGAGGTTCGTCCATCCCGGTCCTCTCGTACTAGGGATAGATCTTCTCAAATTTCCTGCGCGCGCAGAGGATAGGGACCGAACTGTCTCACGACGTTCTAAACCCAGCTCGCGTACCGCTTTAATGGGCGAACAGCCCAACCCTTGGGACCTACTCCAGCCCCAGGATGCGACGAGCCGACATCGAGGTGCCAAACCATGCCGTCGATATGGACTCTTGGGCAAGATCAGCCTGTTATCCCCGAGGTACCTTTTATCCGTTGAGCGACAGCGCTTCCACAAGCCACTGCCGGATCACTAGTCCCGACTTTCGTCCCTGCTCGACTTGTCAGTCTCACAGTCAAGCTCCCTTGTGCACTTACACTCGACACCTGATTGCCAACCAGGTTGAGGGAACCTTTGGGCGCCTCCGTTACTTTTTAGGAGGCAACCGCCCCAGTTAAACTACCCACCAGGCACTGTCCGAGAACCGGATTACGGTTCGTCGTTAGATATCCAATATGACCAGAGTGGTATTTCAACAATGACTCCACCGACACTAGCGTGCCAGCTTCACAGTCTCCCACCTATCCTACACAAGCCACACCGAACACCAATACCAAGCTGTAGTAAAGGTCACGGGGTCTTTCCGTCCTTCTGCGCGTAACGAGCATCTTTACTCGTAGTGCAATTTCGCCGAGTTCGCGGTTGAGACAGCTGGGAAGTCGTTACGCCATTCGTGCAGGTCGGAACTTACCCGACAAGGAATTTCGCTACCTTAGGATGGTTATAGTTACCACCGCCGTTTACTGGGGCTTAAATTCTCAGCTTCGCCTTGCGGCTAACCGTTCCTCTTAACCTTCCAGCACCGGGCAGGCGTCAGTCCGTATACATCGTCTTGCGACTTGGCACGGACCTGTGTTTTTAGTAAACAGTCGCTTCCCACTGGTCTCTGCGGCCTTCAAACGCTTTCGGAGCTAGTCCTAATACGCCTCAGGCCCCCCTTCTCCCGAAGTTACGGGGGCATTTTGCCGAGTTCCTTAACCACGATTCTCTCGATCTCCTTAGTATTCTCTACCTGAACACCTGAGTCGGTTTGGGGTACGGGTGACTAAAACCTCGCGTCGATGCTTTTCTTGGCAGCATAGGATCACTGATTTCGCCCATTCGGGCTACCCATCGGGTCTCAACCTTAATGAGAGACGGATTTGCCTATCTCTCGGCCTACATCCTTAGACCGGGACAACCATCGCCCGGCTCAGCTACCTTCCTGCGTCACACCTGTTAATACGCTAACCGCACCAGAACGGGGTCGAGCGTTAGACCGGTCCGCCGCACCCCGAAGGGATTGGTCAGTCCGGGTTAGGACTCTTAGCACTACTGGATTAGTTTGGGCGGTTTTTCGTCAGTACGGGAATATCAACCCGTTGTCCATCGACTACGCCTGTCGGCCTCGCCTTAGGTCCCGACTTACCCAGGGCGGATTAACCTGGCCCTGGAACCCTTGTTCTTTCGGAGGACGGGTTTCTCACCCGTCTTTCGCTACTCATGCCTGCATTCTCACTCGTGTAGGCTCCACGGCTGGTTTACACCGCCGCTTCACTGCCCACACGACGCTCTCCTACCACTCCGTACGGCTGAACCACGAAGGCTTACCTAAAATACGAAATCTACAACTTCGGTGGTGTGCTTGAGCCCCGTTACATTGTCGGCGCGGAATCACTTGACCAGTGAGCTATTACGCACTCTTTCAAGGGTGGCTGCTTCTAAGCCAACCTCCTGGTTGTCTCTGCAACTCCACATCCTTTTCCACTTAGCACACGCTTGGGGACCTTAGTTGGTAGTCTGGGTTGTTTCCCTCTCGACGATGAAGCTTATCCCCCACCGTCTCACTGCTGCGCTCTCACTTACCGGCATTCGGAGTTTGGCTGACGTCAGTAACCTTTTAGGGCCCATCGGCCATCCAGTAGCTCTACCTCCGGCAAGAAACACGCAACGCTGCACCTAAATGCATTTCGGAGAGAACCAGCTATCACGAAGTTTGATTGGCCTTTCACCCCTATCCACAGCTCATCCCCTCCATTTTCAACTGAAGTGGGTTCGGTCCTCCACGCGCTCTTACACGCGCTTCAACCTGGCCATGGATAGATCACTTCGCTTCGGGTCTAGGACATGCGACTGAATTGCCCTATTCAGACTCGCTTTCGCTACGGCTTCCCCACTCGGGTTAACCTCGCCACATATCGCTAACTCGCAGGCTCATTCTTCAAAAGGCACGCTGTCACCCCTGCTATGGAGGCTCCAACGGTTTGTATGCAAACGGTTTCAGGTACTATTTCACTCCCCTCCCGGGGTACTTTTCACCTTTCCCTCACGGTACTTGTCCGCTATCGGTCTTCTGGGAGTATTTAGGCTTATCAGGTGGTCCTGACAGATTCACACGGGATTTCTCGGGCCCCGTGATACTTGGGATACATCTCGCGCCATTAGAACATTTCGACTACGGGGTTGGCACCCTCTATGACTGGCCTTTCAAGACCATTCGTCTATATTCCTCTGTAACGCTTGCAGTACGGCAGTAACTGCTGAAACGTCCCGCAACCCCGACCATGCAACGCCTGCCGGCTATCACACATGATCGGTTTGGCCTCTTCCGATTTCGCTCGCCACTACTCACGGAATCACTGTTGTTTTCTCTTCCTGTGGGTACTGAGATGTTTCACTTCCCCACGTTCCCTCTACCCGCCCTATATATTCAGGCGGGAGTCACCAGGTCGCATTGCTGCGCCTGGCGGGGTTTCCCCATTCGGAAATCCTCGGATCAAAGCTCTATTATCAGCTCCCCGAGGCTTATCGCAGATTTATACGTCCTTCTTCGGCTCCAGAAGCCAAGGCATTCACCGTTTGCACTTAGAAACTTGATTGACAAAATCACACAAAGATCAGCGTCAACACCGACTCGAAAGCCGGCGTCTTACTCGATCTAAATTGAAGACATCACGCGCTCCAACAACCATCCAGGGCAAGCCCTGTCGGCTGAATTTGCGCGAGTGTCTAAGATGCTCGCGTCCACTGTGTAGTTCTCAAAATACGGGCGGTACCCCCTCATCAACACCAAACAACGGTGTCTCCGACAGAGGTCCAGAGGAGTTCGGTCGACACCCAAAGGCGCCGGCCCGGTCCCTCAGGACCCAACAGCGTGCAAAGACCAGAACCCTCCCCCAAACCCTTTTCCTTCCGAACAAGTTCGGCGTACTAAAGATTCAGGATCATCATCCTGGCCACAATGTCAATGTTCCACCCATGAGCGCCACCGGAGAACATATGTCTCCGAAATGGCTACGAGGTGTTCTAGCCCTGTATACAGAGGCATCCTCGAGTGCTCCTTAGAAAGGAGGTGATCCAGCCGCACCTTCCGGTACGGCTACCTTGTTACGACTTAGTCCTAATTACCAATCCCACCTTCGACAGCTCCCTCCTTGCGGTTGGGCCACTGGCTTCGGGTGTTACCGACTTTCATGACTTGACGGGCGGTGTGTACAAGGCCCGGGAACGTATTCACCGCAGCGTTGCTGATCTGCGATTACTAGCGACTCCGACTTCATGAGGTCGAGTTGCAGACCTCAATCCGAACTGAGACCGGCTTTTTGGGATTCGCTCCACCTTACGGTATTGCAGCCCTTTGTACCGGCCATTGTAGCATGCGTGAAGCCCAAGACATAAGGGGCATGATGATTTGACGTCATCCCCACCTTCCTCCGAGTTGACCCCGGCAGTCTCCTTTGAGTTCCCACCATTACGTGCTGGCAACAAAGAACGAGGGTTGCGCTCGTTGCGGGACTTAACCCAACATCTCACGACACGAGCTGACGACAACCATGCACCACCTGTTTACGAGTGTCCAAAGAGTTGACCATTTCTGGCCCGTTCTCGTATATGTCAAGCCTTGGTAAGGTTCTTCGCGTTGCATCGAATTAATCCGCATGCTCCGCCGCTTGTGCGGGCCCCCGTCAATTCCTTTGAGTTTTAGCCTTGCGGCCGTACTCCCCAGGCGGGGAACTTAATGCGTTAGCTGCGACACAGAAACCGTGGAATGGTCCCTACATCTAGTTCCCAACGTTTACGGCATGGACTACCAGGGTATCTAATCCTGTTCGCTCCCCATGCTTTCGCTCCTCAGCGTCAGTTACGGCCCAGAGATCTGCCTTCGCCATCGGTGTTCCTCCTGATATCTGCGCATTCCACCGCTACACCAGGAATTCCAATCTCCCCTACCGCACTCTAGTCTGCCCGTACCCACTGCAGGCTGGAGGTTGAGCCTCCAGATTTCACAGCAGACGCGACAAACCGCCTACGAGCTCTTTACGCCCAATAATTCCGGATAACGCTTGCACCCTACGTATTACCGCGGCTGCTGGCACGTAGTTAGCCGGTGCTTTTTCTGCAGGTACCGTCACTTTCGCTTCTTCCCTACTAAAAGAGGTTTACAACCCGAAGGCCGTCGTCCCTCACGCGGCGTTGCTGCATCAGGCTTTCGCCCATTGTGCAATATTCCCCACTGCTGCCTCCCGTAGGAGTCTGGGCCGTGTCTCAGTCCCAGTGTGGCCGGTCACCCTCTCAGGCCGGCTACCCGTCGTCGCCTTGGTGAGCCATTACCTCACCAACTAGCTGATAGGCCGCGAGTCCATCCCAGACCGAAATTCTTTCCAACCCCTCACCATGCGGTGGAGGTTCGTATCCGGTATTAGACGCCGTTTCCAGCGCTTATCCCAGAGTCTGGGGCAGGTTACTCACGTGTTACTCACCCGTTCGCCACTAATCCCACCAGAGCAAGCTCCGGTGTTCATCGTTCGACTTGCATGTGTTAAGCACGCCGCCAGCGTTCATCCTGAGCCAGGATCAAACTCTCCGTAAATGTTTGATTGCACAGCAGGTAAACCCGCCGGCACATCTAGTGTGAACGACCACCGGAAATAGGCGGACCGAACACAAGTTTGAAACTGACAAGAACAAATCATTACTGACTTGCTTGTTTTGTTTAATGTTTTTCCAAAGGAATCTCCTGCAACATCCCCGCTAGAAACGGTTCAATTGCACGAGGTTTTTGGCATTTGACATTGTGCACGCTGTTGAGTTCTCAAGGATCGGACGCTCCCGGTGCTCCACCTCACGGTGTTACTGCCGGGGCACTTCTCGTCCCACTTCATCCACCAGTCCCAAACACCCAGACACTCAAAAAGCGCCCAGTCTCAAGACCAGATCAACCGAAAACTCGGTTCGAAGCAGGTTTTATATCCTACGTCCCCACGGCCCGACTTTGCAAATCGGACATCTTCACGAAGAAGAACTCGGGGAGCGGCTGTTTAGAGCCAGGATTTGGTCCCACGTGAGGCCGAGAAGCTCTTCCGCTTCCCGCACCTTTGGGGTGACAAGAAAGAACTTTACGGGGATCTGGAACACCCGGCAAATCACCCCCACATCCCGGGCGTGTCGCGACACAACCTCGACAAAACACCCCCACCCCACCAACCACAAAAGACCCGCCTCCCCAACAAACACGGGAAAAACGGGCCTTCTCTGTGGTCACCGCATCGGATGACACTGCGGCGATGGCCGCCGAACCTGCAGCGGGACTAGCCCACCAGGTTCTGGACGAAAACATGCGGGGTGAACCCGGTGAGATCGCCGATGCCCTCACCCTGCCCCACGAGCTTGATGGGGATGCCCGTTCGCTCCTGGACGGCGAGCACAAAACCACCCTTTGCCGAGCCATCGAGTTTGGTGAGCACGAGGCCCGTTACCCCTGCGTGCTCGATGAACGCCTCCGCCTGAGCGAGCCCGTTCTGGCCCGTCGTGGCATCCAGCACCAGGAGCACCTCGGCGATCTCAGTCTGCTTCTCAATGACACGGCGAATCTTGGACAGCTCATCCATTAGCCCGCTCTTGGTCTGAAGCCGGCCCGCCGTGTCGATGATGGCGATCTCGATTCCCTCGGCGATGGCCTTCTCCACCGTCTGGAACGCGACAGACGCGGGATCTTGACCCTGCTGCTGCGGACGAACGATCTGAGCGCCGCCCCTCTCCGCCCAGGTAGCAAGTTGCTCGACTGCCGCAGCGCGGAAGGTATCCGCAGCGCCGACCACGACCGTGCGGCCGTGCCGCCCGAGGAATCTGGCGAACTTGCCGATCGTGGTGGTCTTGCCGACACCGTTGACTCCCACCACGAGCACGACGGCGGGACGGGCCGTGAGAGTAAGGGTGGGATCGAGGCGGGCGAGACGCTCCTCGAGATTCTCCCGAAGCATCCGCTTTAGGTCTGCGGGGTCTGTCGTCGAGTACTTCTTGACCTGGGCTCGCAGCTCCTCGATCACCGAGTCGGTGATGTCGGGGCCAAAGTCGGCAGAGATGAGCGCATCTTCGAGGTCCTCCCACGTGCCCTCGTCGATCGTCTTCTTTGCGAACATCCCGCGCAGGGCGCCGGAGAGGGACCAAGGGGTGCGATCTGCCATGACACCAGGGTAGAGCGTCAGCACGCCCGGAACGCTCCGCGGCACCAAACAGCGCCGCGACGGCGTTGCGGCTGGCTGGGCGACGGATGAATCACGACGAGCGAAGACGGGATTACGATGAGCGCCACTCGGCGCTCGGCCGAGACCTTCGCTAGAGACGCGAACGCTCCGTGTAGAGGAAGCCGATGAAACTGCCCGCGATCGACCCCCAGGTGTTTCGCACCGTGATGTCGCACTTTGCGACAGGCGTGGTCGTCGTGACCGGCCGCGACGCCGACGGCACACCAGCGGGAATGACGGCGCAGTCATTTAGCTCACTCTCGATTGACCCGCCTCTTGTGCTGGTGTCGCCAGCCCGAAGTTCAACCTCGTGGCCCAAGATCGAGCCACAGGGGGTGTTTGCGGTGAACGTGCTCTCGGCAGAACAGGCACCGCTCAGCAGAACCTTCGCCCGAAGCGGGGGCGACAAGTTCGCTGACGCTCCGTGGCACGAAGGGGAGCTCGCGATTCCACTGCTCGACGGAGCACTCGCTCACATCGAATGCACCCTCGAGGCCGAATACCCCGGCGGCGACCACCTGATCGTGGTGGGCAAGGTCGCGGCGCTGCACACCGACTTCAGCGGCGACACCCTCGAACCGCTGCTGTTCTACCGCAGCGCATATCGAACCCTCGGCGCACAGCAGCCCACTATTCCCTAACCGCGTCGGTTAGGAGGTGACCGCGGGAGGCTCGCCAGCATCCGGAACCGAGCGCACGCTGCGCCACCCTTCAACTCCCAGGAGAACAAGGGCAAGGCCAATACCGGCATAGGTGAGGTATTCGGACGGATCGATCGACTCGCCCAGCAGGACGATCGACACCGCGACCAGAACGATCGGCTCGACATAGCTGAGGAGCCCGAAAAGGCTGAAGCTCAGCAGACGGCTCGCGACGATATAGAGAGTGAGGGCGACGGCGCTCACCGCCCCGAACATCACGAGCATTGCGATCGGAAGCTCCCCGCCCTGCGCGACGACCGACCCCGGTCCAACGGCGAACCACACGCTCGGAACTAACAGGATGACAAGCTCGACGAGCATGGCGCCCGGCGTATCAATGCCCAGAGCGCGCCGAATAACAAAATAGATCGGATAGCCGATGGCCACGGCAGCGGTCGCCCACGAAAGCCCGTCCGCCGCGAAGAATGCCGCAGCAACGCCGACCAGCGCTGCGCCCACCGCGACCGTGCGAAGTGCCCCCAGCCGCTCCCCATGAACGATCACGCCAACCACAACCATGACCAGGGGCATCAGAAGGTAGCCGATGGCGACATCCAACCCATGCCCCGTGCTCGGACCCCACGCGAAGAGCCATAGCTGCAGCCCCAGAAGCGCGGACGACACGAGCACGAGCGGAAGAACGACGAGCGGGCGTGCTGCAATGAGCCTCACCGTTGCGACGACGGATCGCCACGACTTGATGGCGATGAGCAGGACCACCATGAACGGCACCGTGAGGATGATGCGCCACGACACCGCCTCGAACGTGCCCAGATCGCCCAACGCCGCCGGGATGAAATAGACGACGCCAAAGAGCACGGACGCGGCGATGGAGGCGATGACCCCACGGCTCCGCAAACCAAGCGACTCAGAAGGATGGGGCACCTGCATATTCTGGCAGCAGAACGACAGGCCCGGGTTGCGGAGAAGGCCAGCGATGGCGGGGTGGACACTGGAGGATCTCAGCAGCAAATGTCCGTGGTTCGCCACGTAAGCTACTGGTGGCCATTCGCCCTCCGCTCCATCGAAAGAAGTCATGAGTACAGCGAACACGCGCACCCGCAAGAAGCAGGACGACGGGCCTCGCGCCCGGTTCAGCGAACTTCTGCCCTATTTGTTGGAGCACAAGAAGGTGCTCAGCGTCGTGATTGTGCTCAGCATCCTGGGGGCCGCCGCCTCGCTCGCGCAGCCGCTGCTCGTGAACCAGCTCATCGTTGCCGTTGGCGAAGGCAACCCCCTCACCACGTTCGTCACCGTGCTCGTCGTGCTCGTGGTGGTATCGGCGATCATCAGCGGCTACCAGCACTATCTGCTTCAGCGCACGGGAACCGGGGTCGTATTCTCCGCCCGACGCCACCTGATCTCCCGGATGCTCCGTCTGCCCATCCGCGAATACGACACCCGCCGCACGGGCGACCTCGTCTCCCGCGTCGGCTCGGACACGACACTGTTGTATGCCGTCATGACCCAGGGGCTCGTCGACGCGATCGGCGGAGTGCTCATCTTTGTCGGCGCGATCATCGCGATGCTCATCATCGACCCCGTGCTGCTCGGACTCACGATGCTCGTGATCGTGCTTTCTGCCGTGATCGTTGGAGCACTCTCTGGCCGCATCCGCCGGGCCAGCCAGGCCCAGCAGCAGAAAGTCGGCGACCTGGCCGCCGCCGTCGAGCGCGTGCTCGGCGCCATTCGTACGGTGCGAGCCGCCAACGCCACCGACCGCGAATACGCGGCAATCGAAAAGGAGGCCGAGGGCGCCTACCGCCGCGGAATCGACGTCGCCAAGGTCTCTGCGCTCGTGGTTCCCGTCGCGGGCATTGCCCTGCAAGTCTCGCTGCTCACCGTGCTCGGCGTGGGCGGCTTCCGCGTCGCCGCTGGCGACATCACGGTGGCCTCACTCGTGACCTTCATCATTTTTCTCTTCATGCTGATCAGCCCGCTCGGTCTGGCCTTCGGTGCCGTGACCTCGGTGAACCAGGCCCTCGGAGCCCTCGGGCGCATCCAAGAAATCATCGCTCTGCCAAGCGAGGCAGAAGAGGATGCCGCAATCGCGGCCGTCGCGCCCGTGGAATCAAACGACGCCGTTACGTTCGAGAACGTGGAATTTCGCTACCCGGAATCGGCCCACAAGACAGAGGCAGAAAAGCTTCTCGCCGCAGAGCTCGGCGAATCTGCCGTGGACAGCCCCCGAGACCGCACCGTGCTTCGCGGAGTCTCGTTCTCGGTGCCGCGCGGGCAGCGCATCGCCCTCGTTGGCCCATCCGGCGCCGGCAAGTCGACGATTCTCTCCCTCATCGAGCGCTTCTACGACCCCACGGCGGGCGTCGTGCGACTCGGCGGCCAGGATGTTCGCGCGCTCGACCGCGAAGCCCTGCGCGCACAGATCGGATATGTGGAACAGGACGCGCCCGTTCTGGCGGGAAGCATCCGCGACAACCTGACGCTCGGCGCTCCCGATGCCTCGGACGAACGATGCGTTGATGTACTGGCCGCCGTGAACCTCACCGCTGTGCTCGACCGCGACCCTGCGGGGCTCGACGCCCAGGTCGGCGAGGACGGCGTGATGCTCTCGGGTGGAGAGCGCCAGCGTCTCGCCATCGCCCGGGCACTGCTGGCCGCGCCGCCCATCCTGCTGCTCGACGAGTCGACGTCGTCGCTCGACGGACTCAACGAACAGCTGCTGCGCGAGGCGATCGACGCCGTCGCCACGGGCCGCACCCTCATCGTGATCGCCCACAGGCTCTCGACGGTCGTCGACAGCGACCGCATCGTCGTGCTCGAGAACGGCACCGTCGTCGGAGAAGGAACCCACTCCGAGCTCGTCGTGTCGACCCCGCTCTACCGCGAGCTCGCGAAGCACCAGCTTCTCGTCTAGAACGTTCTTGCCGCCCCTCCGCGTTTCGCTATGGTCGGTATTTATATAGAGGGTATGCATTAGATACGGGGGCCAGGTGTCGGTACGGATGAGCATCCTGGCCATGCTCGCGGCGCAACCCAGCTACGGCTATCTATTGCGCGCCGAGTTTGATCGGCGAACCGGATCGGGCACCCCGCTGAACGTGGGGCAGGTCTATAAGGCGCTCGAGTTGCTGGAACGCGACGGGTACGCGACGCGAAGCGCGCACACGGATGACGATGGTCACGTGTTCTATGAGGCCACCGCCGAAGGCAGTGCAGCGGTGAGCCGCTGGCTGGCCACCCCCGAAACCGGCAGCGGTGGTGGCCGCAGCGACCTCGCCACCAAGGTGGCGATCGCGTGCAGCGTGCCGGGCATCGCTATCGAACCGATTCTTGAGACTCAGCGGGCTTCTGCTCGTGCGCGACGGTCGCAACTCGATGCGGAGACCATACCCACCAGCGGCGGGATCGGGCCCCAGCTCGTCGCCGACGCCACCACGTTCGACCTCGAGGCAGAGTTGCGCTGGCTCGATCAGGTGGAGGCACGGGTGAGGGCGGCCCGGGAATCTGGCGAGCCCCTGCACGTGCCGTTCGATCTGGACCCACCGCGGCGCGGTCGGCCGGCCAAGGTTTAGAGCCCGACGGTCGCGCGCATCGCGGGCATCGCGGGGCTGTGCTGTGCTGTGGCTCAGTCGATGGCGAGGGCGTACATTGCCACGGCCGCGGCGGCAGCGACGTTGAGACTGTCGATGCCGTGTTTCATGGGGATCTGCACTGTCGTGTCGGCGGCAGCGATCGCGCCAGCGGTAAGCCCCTCCCCCTCGGTGCCCAGGACGAGCGCGACCCGCTCTGGCGCGGCCGCGGCGAACTCGCGCAGACTCACCGCCTCTGGGGTGAGGGCAAGCGCGGCGATGTGGAATCCGGATGCCGTGAGCAGGGAGCGCGCGCGCTGCCAGCCGGGCGCCTCGCCCAGGCTCGCACCGCCGGGGTCGAGGCCAGCGCCGGGCAGCCGCGTCCACGGAACCTGGAGCACAGTTCCCATGCTCACACGAATGGCCCGGCGATAGAGCGGGTCGGAGCAGCGCTCGGTGACGAGCACAGCATCGGCGCCGATACCCGCTACGGAGCGGAAGATCGCCCCAACATTGGTGGGGTCTACGACGTTTTCGATGATGACGATGCGCCGAGCATCCGCGATCAGATCGGTGACTGATGGAAGCGGCGGACGCTCCATCGCCGCGATGAGTCCGCGGTGGAGGGTATAGCCCGTGAGCTCTGCAAGTAGCTCGCCCGGGCCAGAAAACACCGGAACGTGGTCGCCGACGAGGGCGACGGCCTCGTCGACACTTCCGCCGAGCGCCAGAACCGAGCGAACGGTGTGCCCGGCTCGGAGCGCTCGATCGAGCACGAGGGCGGACTCGGCGATGTAGAGCCCGAGGTCACCGCTCGGGTCACCGTTGTGGCCCGCCTTCTTGAGCGCCACATCGGTGCGGTGGGCAAAGTCGGAGAGCCGCGGGTCTCGCAGCGAATCGATAGCGATCACGGGCATGCGCCCATTGTCTCAGGCGACGTGCCGATGAAACGGCCTCTAGTGGTTGCGCAGCATACTGATCAGCTCGGCTTTGCGCTTACCCGAGTATCCGGAGAGTCCCAGCTCCTTCGCCCGGTTTCTCAGCTGATCGACCGTCTGATCGTCGTAGTCGCCCGACTTGCCACCCTTTCGGCCAACCGCCGAGCGGCCACGCTTGGCCGCTGCATTGGATATCCGGGCTGCCTTCTCCTTCGACGCCCCCTCGTCGCGAAGCGTTTCGTAGAGCTTGGGGTCTTTTAGGTTTGCGTTCCGCTGTCCGGGCACAGTGCCCTCCTCTCTAAAGAAACGTTGCCGAACCGCACCAGCCGAGCTTTGGCCCCACGCCGAAAAAGCATTCAGTGCAGAACGACGGGCGCTAGCCCGAGAATGGTCACGATTGCGGCGAGCGCGACCAGCGTGAGATATACGGCAACCTGCGTGTCATCGAGCGCAGAAAACCGTGCCACGTCACATCCCGTTACTCACCGCGCAGCGCACACCGATGGCGCGCCTTCCATGAACAGTGCCCACAGAATACGAGCGGCCGAGCGGCATTGTTAGGGGTTGCATTCGGCGTAGGCGCGGTCGGATGCTCTACCCTCCGGCGGCGTAAGGAAGTAGTCTGCTCTGACTCCGCGTTCGAAGGGAACCTACTGTGACGCTGCGCCGACTCGGCTCGTGGTTCGAGGAACTCCCTGTCGGCACGATCACGCACCACGCGATCACCCGCACCCTCACGGAGTCAGACAACGTGCTGTTCACAACCATGACGATGAATCCGCAGCCGCTTCACCTCGATGCTGACTTCGCCTCGCGCACCGAATTCGGCAGGCCCCTCGTGAACTCCCTCTTAACACTGAGCACTGTCATCGGCCTCTCGGTGCCCGAGCTCACTCTCGGCACGACGATCGCGAACTTGGGTTTCGGCTCGGTCGAGTTCCCCCAGCCAGTATTCGCGGGCGACACCCTTTCTGTCGTCACCGAGGTCACGGCCGCCCGGGCCTCACGATCGAGGCCAATGGCGGGGATCGTCGAATTTCGGCACGATGGCGTCAACCAGCGGGGCGAGCTAGTCTGTCGCGCTGTTCGCTCGGCTCTGATGCATCGAATCCCGTCGGAGGATTGAGAGCCAGCCTGTCTCTAAGCGAACGGGTCAGGCGTCATCGTGTATTTGGGTGCCAAATACTCGTGAATGCCCTCAAGCCCGCCTTCGCGTCCTAGCCCGGACTGTTTCACTCCCCCGAATGGCGCTGCCGCGTTGGAGAGCACGCCGACATTGAGCCCCATCATCCCCGTCTCGAGCGAGTCGATCAGGCGTTGACCGCGGGCAAGGTCCTGGGTGAATACGTAACCAACGAGCCCGTACTCAGTGTCGTTGGCCATTCGCACCGCCTCGGCCTCGTCGGAGAACGTGGAGATGGCGAGCACGGGCCCGAATATCTCCTCGCGCAAGATATCGCTTCCCGGCACGACGCCAGTGACAACCGTTGGCTCGAAGAAGGTTCCCTCACCCGCGATGGCGTTGCCTCCGGTCACCACCGATGCTCCTCGCCTCACGGCATCCTCAACAAGAGACTTCGCCTTGGCGACGGCTTTCTCGTCGATGAGCGGGCCGATCGTGACGCCATCCTCGGTGCCTCGTCCCATACGGAACGCCCGCACCCGCTCGGTCACGCGCGTGGCGAACTCCTCCGCTACGGACTCGTGCACGATAAAGCGGTTGGCCGCAGTGCATGCCTGGCCGATATTGCGAAACTTTGCCGCGATCGCCCCCTCGACGGCCTTGTCGAGATCGGCATCGTCGAAGACGACGAACGGGGCGTTGCCGCCCAGCTCCATGGAAGTACGGAGCACACCGTTTGCGGCCAATTTGAGCAGAGAAACGCCGACGGGAGTCGACCCCGTGAAGGACAACTTGCGAAGACGCGGGTCGGCGATGATCGGCTCGGAGACTGTGCTTGATGACGACGTCGTCAGAACATTCACAACTCCCTTGGGGAGACCCACCTCTTCGAGGAGCTTGACGAACATGAGGGTTGTGAGCGGTGTGAGCTGTGCGGGCTTGACAATCACGGTGCAACCGGCCGCGAGCGCAGGCGCGATCTTGCGGGTCGCCATCGCGAGCGGAAAATTCCAGGGTGTGATGAGAAAACAGGGGCCGACGGGACGCTGGGTGACGACCATCCGCCCCGTCCCCTCGGGGTTCGTTCCGTATCGGCCAGTAATCCGCACAGCCTCTTCGCTGAACCATCGAAGGAACTCGGCGGCGTAGGTGACCTCGCCCTGTGCCTCGGCGAGAGGCTTGCCCATCTCGAGAGTCATGAGCAGGGCGAAGTCGTCGCGCCGCTCGATGAGGAGGTCAAAAGCCCGGCGGAGCAGTTCGCCCCTGACCCGGGGTGCGGTCGCCGCCCATTCGGCCTGAGCTGCGGCGGCAGCATCCATGGCGGCCATCGCATCGTGTGCCGATGCACTGGCGATCGTCTTGATAAGGCGCCCAGTAGCGGGATCGGCTACGTCAAGGGTTGCCCCATCGGATGCTGTTCTCCACTGACCGCCGATGAACAGGCGGTCGGGCACAGCGGCAAGAAGGGTTGATTCGTCGAGCTTCGTCATTGAGTCCTCCGGCGCTTCAGGAGGTTCCAGCATAAACCGACCGAGCGGTATGTGATCAGACCGCGGGGATGTCGAGCGGCGAACCAGCACCTAATAATCGAGATGGGGATCGGCCACCTGCATCGTCTCGGGCGCGGTCGGAACCGTAAGCGGAGCATCCGTCGCCGCAATGACCTCGTCGACACTCGCCCCCGGCGCGAGTTCGCGCAGAACGAGGCCGTCGTCGGTCACATCGATCACCGCAAGATCGGTGATAATGCGATCGATCGCACCGCGGCCGGTTAGCGGCAGTGTGCACTCCTGCACGATCTTTGCCGTGCCATCCTTTGCCACATGCTCCATGAGCACGATTACGCGGTCGGCGCCGTTGACGAGATCCATCGCGCCGCCCATGCCCTTGACCATCTTGCCCGGCACAGCCCAGTTGGCAATGTCGCCCTTGACGGAGACCTGCATCGCACCGAGCACAGCGGCCTGGATGCGGCCACCGCGGATCATCGCGAAGCTCTGGGCCGAATCAAAGTACGAGGCACCGGGCAACACCGTTACGGTTTCTTTGCCCGCGTTGATGAGCTTGGGGTCCTCCTCGCCGCGCCACGGGTAGGGGCCGACTCCGAGGATGCCGTTCTCGGAGTGCAGAACGATGGTCTTGTCGGCGGGGATGTGGTTGGGGATGAGAGTCGGCAGGCCAATGCCGAGGTTCACATAGGAGCCGTCGGCCAGCTCCTGGGCCGCCCGGTAGGCCATCTGGTCTCGTGTCAGCGCCATCTCAGTTGCCCTCCTCGCGGTCACGAACCGTGACCTTTTCGATCGGCAGATCTGCCGCCTCCTCCGGAGTGAGCGCCACAACGGCGTCAACGAAGATTCCCGAAAGATGAACGTCGTCGGGGTCGATCTCGCCCGGCTCCACGAGCTCGTCGACCTCGGCGATCGTGTAGCGCCCCGCCATCGCGGCGAGGGGGTTGAAGTTGCGGGTCGCTCGCTCGAAAACAAGATTGCCGTGGCGGTCACCCTTGGCGGCACGCACGAGGGCAAAGTCGGTGCGGATGCCCGTCTCCAGCACGTATTCGCGCTCGGACCCGAGAGAATCGAGAACACGCGTCTCCTTGGCCGGAGACTGCGCGACCACGGTGCCCTCGGCGTCGTAGCGCCAGGGCAGACCGCCCTCCGACACCATCGTGCCCACTCCCGTCGCCGTGTAGAAGGCCGGGATGCCCGCCCCTCCCGCGCGCAGCCGCTCGGCGAGCGTGCCCTGCGGGGTGAGCTCAACCTCGATCTCCCCGCCCAGGTACTGCCGGGCGAATTCCTTGTTCTCGCCGATGTACGACGCGATCACCCTGCGGATGCGGCCGGCGCTGAGCAGCTCGCCCAGCCCCCACCCGTCAACGCCGCAGTTGTTCGAGACGACCTCGAGGCCGCCGGTTCCCTGGTTGCGCAGGGCTCGAATCAACGCCATGGGAACGCCGCTCAGGCCAAACCCTCCCACGGCAAGGCTCGCCCCCTCGGGAATCTGGGAGACCGCCTCCTCGGCGGATGCGCACGTTTTATCCACGACATAGTCCTCTCTGACAGCGTCTCACTCGGTGCGCGTGAACCGCCCGGGCAAAGGCCGCGAGAGCGGATGGCGCACTCTTCGAACTATAGAGGCACGCCGCTCCGGTCTAGGAATGCCGAATCGTCGCCCCGGCTTCGGCCAGATCGGTGAGAGCTTTCTCGCTCGACTCTGCGGCGACTCCGGCGACCAGATCGGTCAGCACGCTCACCGCGAGCCCGGCCTCCAACGCATCGCGGGCGGAGGCGAGCACGCAGTAGTCGGTGGCGATGCCCACGACATCCACGGCCGTGACCCCCGCCTCGGCGAGAAGCTGCGCGGCCGTCTCGCCCTCCTCCGTTGCGCCCTCGAACAGCGAATACGCCGGAGCGCCCTGTCCTTTGAAGACATGGGCGGTCACGGAAGCCGTAACCAGGTCGGGGTGGTACTCCGCACCCGTCGTGCCAGCCACGCAGTGAACCGGCCAGGTCGAGACAAAGTCTGGGGCAGCATCCGTTGCAAAGTGCCCGCCGTTGTCACCCTCGGCATCGTGCCAATCGCGCGAGGCGATGATGGCGTCGTAGCGCTGCGGATGCTCCGCGAGATACCGCGTGATGCCGGCGGCCACTGCGGCACCGCCGTCAACGCCCAGGGCGCCGCCTTCGGTGAAGTCGTTTTGAACGTCGATGATGAGAAGAGCGCGAGTCACGCGGCAATTCTAGGCTCGCGCGGTTCGCAGCGACTACCGCAATTCGGGGCGACCGCTATTCGGCGGCGCGCACGGCTCCCGAAAGGTTGTCTCCACACTCGTAGATCTTCTCCACCAGGTGCTCGAACGCGAGATTTGTCTCTGGTGACACCGCTCCCGTCGCCTGCAGAGACAGGGTGAGCACCGTCCCATCGGATGCCGTGAGGATGCCGCCCAGCGTCGCCGCGGTCGCGGTAGAGGTCCCAACCCCGGAGAAGGTGGAGTGCAGATGTGCCAGTTCACCGGCGAATCGGGGCGCCATAGTGCCAGAGACACCCGCGACCGGAAGGGCCGCGGTGATGCTCACGAGGGCCGGGTTGCTCACGGTCGCCGCGAGCAACCGAGCGAGAACCTCGGGAGGGGCCACTGTGGCAAGGTCGAGGCCCGAGCCGTCGCTCATGACGAGGGCGGCGGTGTCAACCTCGAGGGAGCCGAGCACAGAGCGATAAACCTGTTCGAGCGAAGCCGCCGTTCCGTCGCTTCCCACTGATGTTGAAGCCAGGCGGGCAAGCATGTCGGCGAGGGTGTTGTCGCCGAGCTGCAGCATTTGGGTGACGAGCACGCTCACGGGCTGCGACCACACTTCTGCCAGCAGGGGGCTATCCGGCAGAACGGCCCCCGTGGAAATCGCGGTGCCGCTGCCGAGCCCCAGGGCGGAGATGAACGCCGCCGCTGCCGACGCAACCGGGTCCTCGCCGCGCGGGCTCGTCACGACCGCGGGGTCCTGCCGGTCACCGTCGACCATGAGCGGTGTGATGTTGGCCTGCGTGCCGACCGTGCGTTCGGCCGACGCCCATCCCGCATCCCAGGGTTCGCCGCTCCACAGGGTCGAGTCGACCATCACCTGCGTTATCGAGAATGCGGGCTGCTCCGGCGCGGCGGGAGCAGGGGGTGGAGACGGCCTAGGCCCTGGCCTGCCCCCTGGACCCCGGCGGCCATCGTCGTCTTCGTCGTCCTCCTGCACGGGGGCTGGCGGATATAGCTTCGCGAGCGCTGCGGTCGTTTGGGCGGCGAGGTCGTTCATTCGCGGGGCCCCCGCGTAGACACTCTCGACCCCCGATGGCAGAGCAGAAAGCGTGGCGTCCCCGCCTCCCACCAGCACCACGCTTCCCGCGATGCTGCCCTCATAGACCCTGGTCGGGATGCGCGTGTCTGGCCCCAGCACTTGCAGCGCAACGATGGCGGTTGCCACTTTGGAAAGCTCAAGAGTAGAGATGGGGGCGCCATCTCCCCGAGCCAAAAGTTGTTCACCCGTCGAGACGGAGACCACGGATGCTGCGAGCTCCGCCAGCGCTGGCTCCGACGTATCCACCGTGCAGGTGCGCAGGCGAACGGGCCCTGCCGCGAGTTCGGGGGCAAACCTGGCGGCAGCCTCTGGCTCGACCGCAGCGAGGGCAGCCATCGAGGCCCGCCCCGAGCCCACCCCTGCCATGACGACCGCGGTGGCGAGAACGACAACCACAATGGCCGCCCCAGCCATGAGCAGCTGCCTGGGGCTTCTCGCCCACGACCTCACTGCAGCGACAACCGATGTGGCCGCCGCGGAGACTCCGCGCGCCGACGACCGCGCAACCGCTGACGCCGCACGCGCCACCTTCGCCGCACCCGCACCCGCACCCGCGCGCGTGCCAGCAGATCCCTGTGCCGGGCGCGACTCTGAGGCGGCACGCCCGCGGGCATGCTGCGACAGGGCTTCTCGGGCCTGACGACGGGTTGGGGGCTGACCCGGCTCGATCATCCGCTCATCGTAATGGAGGGCACCCCGCGCCGCGAAAGTTATTTCAGAGCGTGGAGGCCAGACCCGCCGCTGCCGGGTACTCCAAGCCGATCCGCTGCCGAATGGCGTCGAGAATCTGCATCACCTGCACAGAACCCTCCGGCGGCATGAGGTCGCCCGCGACCGAGCCGGAAGCCACCAGCCGCTCGAGCTCCCAGGCCTGAAACTGCATACCCCTGCTGCCCGCGGCAGAATCGTCTGCCTGACCCCGTTCGAATCGCTCGACCACAGCATCCGCAGAGTCGTAGACCGTAAACGATGTGGGCGAATACCAGACGGCGTCGATCTCGATGCGGCCGTTCGTGCCGATGACGGATGCCCGGTTGGGACCCTGCGTATCGAGCGCGGTGTGAAGCACCGCCCTGCGCTCGCCGAACTCGAGGATGATCGCGGTCTGCCGGTCGACTCCGGTTGGCGTAAAGGTTGCGCTGGCGAGCACTCCCGTCGGCACACCGAACAGGTCATGGGCAAACGACACGGGATAGACGCCCAGGTCGAGCAACGCGCCGCCCCCGAGCGCTAGGTCGCGCATACGGTGCATCGGGTCCGACGGCAGCAACTGGTCATGGTCGGCAATAAGAGTCACAACCTCGCCGATCGTGCCGGCCGCGATGATCTCGCGAAGGCGCACCATGTGCGGCAAGAATCGTGTCCACATCGCCTCGAGCACAACGAGCCCGCGTTCCGCGGCGAGGTCGACGACCTGCCGGGCCTGCTCCGCTGTAACGGTGAAGGGTTTCTCCACGAGCACATGTTTGCCCGCTTCGAGCGCGAGGAGCGCCGCGCTCACATGGAAGGTGTGCGGGGTCGCGACGTAGACGACGTCGACCTCGGGGTCGGCGACCAGCTCCGCATAGCTGCCGTGGGCGCGAGGGATGCCGAACTCCTGGGCGAATTCTTCTGCAGATTCGAGCCGACGAGAGCCGACGGCCACAACGTCGAACCCGTTCGCGATCAGGTCCTTCGTCTGTAAGCGAGCGATGCCGCCCGGCCCCAATATTCCCCAGCGCAGCGACATTGCCGACTCCCGTTCCCGCCCCGTCGGGGCGTCGTGGCGTCCAGGCTACCGGTGGAGTCGGTTAGCAGCTACCCCAGCGGGCGGCAGCACGCATGAAGCTCTGCGGCTCGTCGATGGTGGCGCCAACGCCTCCGTGGGTGGCGGCGAAGAAGACGCACATTCCCGCGACCGCTCCGGCGTAGTCGGGCTGGTACAGGGAGAGCTGGTGTTTGGGTGACTCCCACCACTTGGTGGCGACGGATGCTCCGCTATCGCCGGTTCCCCCGGCCAGATTGCCATCGCATCCGATGCTCGGCACACCGTCGCTGCGCTCTGAGCCGATGTGGCCCCATGCGCTCAGCGGGTCGTCGCTCGGGTCTTCTGCCATCCACACCAGGCGGTCGAGCATGCACTCGTCGTGGCGAAAGTTGGCGGCAGGCAGCGGGAGTAGGCAGTTGGCGATGCGGATCTCGTTGTATTCGGCTGCGAAGTCCGCCAGATCGTCGCTTGTCGTTCCCGTGATGACTCCGTCGCCGGCGGTGCGGGTTTCCACGGATGCCGTTGCGCCCGAGGCCGGGGACGGGCAGTTGCCTCCGACCAGCTCGATGGCCGCTCGGCGCGCGGCCGCCGCGGTGTCGAGGTCAGCCTCGAGTGCCTCGATGGTGGTGTCAGTCGCGACGAAATCATTCGAGGGCGTCGCCTCTGCGGCCGCTGTGGCGAGGCTTGAGACGTGAGGGGCCGCCTGCCAAAAGGAGGGGCCGCTGCCTCCGACGAAGGGGAGGACGAGGGTGAGCACGGCACTAGAGGCAGCGATCAGCGTTGCGAAGCGCTTCATTGTGGACCCCTTTGCATCCTGCAGCCGTACCCCATATGCCGTCCTTGGCATTGGCTCAACACTAGGTGTGTCGGGGTACGGGTACAACCGATCTGGGGTACAAAACGCGGGTTAGTGCCCCGAAATGGGGGAGATTTCGGGGGACAATTCGCCTAACCGCTGCTGCGGGGCGACCGAGGCCGACCCTGATTTGTCCCCCATTCGGCCGACTACGCTGTCACCCCGTTGTAAGTTGCCGCCGCTGCTGGCAGAGTCATCGTTATGCAGGAACCGATAAGAGCTCTGACCAATAAGGTCATCCACATACTCAATCGGTTCGACCCCATGGGGCTCACTCCCGGGATGGGCGATGGCACCCCGTGGGATGAGTATGAGCCCGAGGCGCGAGACCTTGCAGCCATACTTCAGGCGAGCGGCACCATCACGGGCGCGCAGGTCGATGCCATCTGGTTTCGCTGGTTTGGCCAGAACACCGATGCGGCGGATGCGATCGCAACCTCCCTGCGAAGCGCGGCTCCGCGGCGACCGCGCTGAGCCGGCCGCGCTGACCCGGCGGCGCTGACCCGGCGCGCTGACCCCGGCGCTCAGCGACCGATGCGGTCGAAGACGTAGTGCACGACTCCCGAGGGTGAGGATGTCGCCTCGATGGCAAACCGCTGGTCGAGGTTCTCGAGGCCATCCCAGAGGCGAACGCCGCGGCCCAGGATGATCGGCACGACAACAATGTGCATGTAGTCCACGAGGTCGGCCTCGAGAAACTCGCGTACGACCGTCGGCCCTCCGCCGAGGCGAACGTCGAGCCCGCCCGCGAGGGTCGTTGCCAGGTCGAGCGCTTCGCGCGGCGCCAGGTCGCGAAACATGAACGTCGTCTCCCCCACCACAAGGTCGGGCCGCGCGTGGTGGGTCAGCACAACAACGGGTGAATGAAACGGCGGCTCTTCGCCCCACCAGCCACGCCAGGATTCATCCCGCCACGGGCCGACCTGCGGGCCGAACTTTCCCCTGCCCATGATCTCCGCGCCGATGCCCCGGTTCGTCGCGGCGGCAAAGGAGTCGTCAATGCCGCGGGTTCCGCCGCCGACGGCTTCATTCTCGTGGCCGGACATGCTCACGAAGGTGTGTGTGGGAAAAAACCATCTCGCCAGCCGATCGCCCGCGTGACCAAAGGGGGCATCAACAGAGAGCCCCTCGCCTGTGGAGAAACCATCCAGCGAGACCATCAGATTATGAACCCGAAGCTTAGTCATGCCGCCACGATACGGCCCGAGGTGTGCCTAGGCGAGAGACAAGAATGCCTTCTCCAGCTCGGCCACCGTGAGCCGGGGTCGCTGCCCGGCGACCGGCGCATCCGACTCCTGATCATCATCCGTAACGCACTGCCGCATCGCCGAGGAGATGATGGCGAAGCCAGCCCTATCGATAGCGCTCGACACTGCGGCGAGCTGGGTGATGACATCCCGGCAGTCGCCCCCGTTCTCGACGGCCGCGATGACCGCGGCGAGTTGCCCCTGTGCACGCTTGAGCCGGTTGGCAACCTTGCGCACTGCCTGGGCATCGTGGATCTGGCCGGAGCCAGCCCGCTCATAATCGGCACCAGCGCCGATAGCGCCCTCCGCGGCCGCGGAATCGTCGGCAATCGCGGAATCGTCGGCAATCTTGGTCATGGAGTCTCTTTTCTCGGGAAGGATGTGGTCGTGGCGGTCACGGCCGAAGAGAGGTGGCGGATGCCCCGGCGGAGTGGCGCACCTGCGCTGCGGTCCCCTCGGCCCACGTCTTCAGGCCGCCATCGAGGTTGCTGACGCTGTAGCCCAGTTGCCCCAGCAGTCGGGCAGCGGTGTGCCCGCGTTGGCCCACCTGACAGTGAACCACGAGGGGAGCATCCGGCAGCTCGCCGTGGCGGTCACGGAGCTCATCGAGCGGCAGGTTAATGGCACCGGGAATGCTGGCGGAGGCATGCTCCCCCGCCGTTCGCACGTCGACCAACACCGCGCCCGCGGCGAGGGCGGCATCCAGTTCGTGCCATTGAATCGTGCGCGTTGCCCCGGTCGCCAGGTTTTCTGCGACGTAGCCGAGCAGGTTGACGGGGTCTTTGGCCGACGCGAACTGCGGCGCATAGGCCAGCTCTAGCCGCGACAGCCCGGAGGCGGTGATGCCCGCCGTCATCGCGACGGAGATGACGTCGATTCGCTTGTCCACACCGTCGCGGCCCACGATCTGGGCGCCCAGAATGGCGTCCGTCTGCGGATCCACGAGAAGCTTCATCGCCATCTGCTGCGCGCCGGGGTAGAAACCGGCGTGCGAGGCGGGGTGAGTGTGCACAATGCGATGGGGGCGGCCGGAGGCCACGAGCCGCTTTTCGCTCCAGCCCACGGTGGCGACGACGAGGCCGAGAACGCCGATGATCGAGGTGCCGAGAGCCGGTGCCGCATCGAGGGTCGAGGCGCCGGCGATCGCATCGGCAGCCGCACGGCCGTGCCGGTTGGCGAGTCCCGCCATGGTGACCAGCGTCGGTTCGGAATCGACGTGATCGATTTTCTCCACGCCGTCGCCGACCGCCCAGATGGCGGGATCGCTCGTGCGTTGCTGAGCATCGACGGCGATGCCGCCGGTCGCTCCGATGAGCAGGCCCGCCGCGCGGGCGAGGTCCGACTGCGGCCGAACGCCGCTGGCCTCGATGATCAGGTCGGCGGGCACGCTCGAGCCATCACTCAGCAGCACCGCGCCGTCGGAGGCCGAGGTCACGGTGGTGCCCGTGCGAACATCCACTCCTGCTTCGATCAGGGCGCGATGCACCGGCTCGGCCATCTCGGGGTCGAGGGGCGACATCACCTGACAGCCGCGCTGCACGAGGGTGACCGCGACACCGCGGGCAACCAGGTTCTCTACGGCCTCAAGACCGATGAAGCCCGCCCCCACAACGACTGCGTGCGCCTCGGGCCCAGCGGCATCGAGGACCTCGGTCACCCGGTCGACATCGTCGACGGTGAGCAGCGTGTGAGTGGGGATATCGGATGCCGTGGCGCGGGCACTAGCGCCGGTCGCGATAACGAGGTCGTCATACTGCTCGACGAGCCTCTCGCCGGTCGCCCGGTTGATAACGCTCACGGTCTTGGCTTCCGCGTCGATGGCGACGACATCGTGCTGCACGCGCACATCCAGGGCGAAGCGGGCGGCGAGAGACTCCGGCGTCTGCAAGAGCAGCGACGACCGCTCGGCCACGATTCCCCCCACGTAGTAGGGAAGGCCGCAGTTGGCGAACGACACATACGGGCCTCGTTCGAGCACCACGATGTGGCGCTTTTCGTCGAGCCTGCGCAGTCGGGTCGCGGCGGACATTCCGCCAGCGACGCCTCCGATGATGATCGTCTTCATGGTTCGAGGATACCCCCTGGGGTATAGTCGTGCAAGCGGCGAACCCTTGCGCCGCACCTCCCACCCCCGAAAGGAACACCCTCTTATGTGCCGACAGATCACCTGCAAGACCTGCGGAAAAACAACCTGGGCGGGCTGCGGTCAGCACGTCGACGAGGTCATGCGCGGAGTCCCCCGCGCCGACCGCTGTGCCGGCCACGAGTCAGAACCATCGACCGGCGGCTTCTTCAGCCGGCTCTTTTCGCGCTAAGCGCCGCCCGAAAACGGCTGCGCCAATCGCTGCCCGAAAAGGGCTGCGCTGCAAGCGCTGACCGCGAGCCCTAAAGCTCGATCGGCACGGGCGGCTCGGTCTCGGCAACCTCGGGGTGACGAGCGAGATTCACGAGGGCCGCGACCAGCCCTCCCCACACGGTAACCATGGAGATAATCATCATGACAATCGCCGTCGGGGTCATGCGCGCCCTCCTTCGATGCGTTCGGCAGGCACACGCACAGTGTCTGTTTCGGGGTCGGGATCGTAACGCTCCTCGGCGAGGAACTCGTCATACTCTGGATCGTCCTTGGCTCGGGAGCGGCCGCTCCAGGGCAGCAGCGACAGCAGCTGCGCGAGCACAACCAGAGCGACCACCATGCCCCACCCGAAAACGGCCAGGAACCAGGTGGGGTACCCGCCATACGGCTCCGAAATCTTGGCGATGAGCTCGCTCACAAACAGGTAGCCCAGCACGATGGGCGCAAGCGCCGCGACGAGAACCTTCCAGAGCATGCCGACGCGAAAGCTCGAGCGCGAGTTGAGGTGGGCCGCCAGCACCGGCAGCCTGTGCAGCAACCAGGCCACCACGATGACGGCCACGAGCGCTACGGCCATGATGCCAAAGGCGTTGACGAAGGCATCCGTTGTGTCGAGCACCGCAAGTGCGGTCGTCGTGGAGAACAGGGCCGTGGAGACGATGGCGAGCGGGATGGACACGGTCAGGGTTGTGCGAACCCGCGCCCAGCCGAGCTTGTCCTGCAGCGCGGCCACGATCACCTCGAGGATCGAAATGAGCGAGGTGACACCGGCGAAAACGAGCGCGCCAAAGAACAGCACACCGATGATCGTGCCGCCGGCCGCCTGAGAGACGATCGTGGGGAAGGCGATAAAGGCAAGACCGATGCCGGATGTTGCGACCCCCGCGACATCCGTCCCCTGGGCCTGCGCCATGAACCCGAGGGCGGCGAAGACTCCGATGCCCGCGAGAATCTCGAACCCGGAGTTGGCGAACGCGACCACCAGGCCGGAGCCGGTGAGGTCGGTCTTGCGCTTGAGGTAGGAGGCGTAGGTCACCATGATGCCGAACGCGACCGAGAGCGAGAAGAAGATGTGCCCATACGCGGATGCCCAGACGCCCGGGTCGGCGAGTGCCTGCCAGTTGGGGGTGAAGAAGGCGTTGAGCCCCTCCATCGCACCCGGCAGGAACAGGGACTGCACGACGAGAATCGCGAACATCACCGTGAGCAGCGGCATGAGCACCATGTTGGCGACGCCGATTCCGCGCTTCACGCCGAGCGCCATGATCACGATCACGGCCAGCCAGACGAGTATCAGCGGGATGCCCACCTGCGGCACGAACGTGGTTGACAGGCCTCCTTCGGCAACATCCCCCATCTGCAGAAAGTCGGTAAAGAAGTAGTCCTCTTCGTTGCCTGCACCCCAGGCCAGCTGCGCCGAGAACCACGTGTACATTGACGCCCAGGCGATGATGACGGCGTAGTACACCGCGATGACGACGCAGATGAGCACCTGCCACCAGCCGAGCGGCTCGGCGGCACGATGCATCCTGCGAAAGGCGAGCGGAGCGGAGCCACGGAACCGGTGGCCGATCGCGTAGTCGAGAAAGAGCAGCGGGATGCCCGCGGTGAGCAGGGCGCACAGATACGGGATGAGGAAGGCCCCGCCCCCACCCTCATAGGCGACGTAGGGAAAACGCCAGATGTTTCCGAGACCAACGGCAGAGCCGATAGCCGAGAGGATGAACACATTCCGCGAGCCGAAGGCTTCGCGCTTGCGGGTCTGAGTCGTAGCAGTCGCCATGCCGAGACGATACCCCAGCATGGGGGCCACCGATGCATGCCCTCCCTATACCGGCCCGTGCCGCGCCCCGGGATTACTCGGTGTCTTCCTCCGGCTCGAAGGTGGATTCTTCACCGGTATAGCCGGCCGCTACGCCCTTCGGATCGGCCGGAATCGTGCCATCCTTGCCCACGCCATCAGGCTTTGTTGTGCCTTCTTCGTCGTTGACGGGCTCATTCTTCTTCGATTCAGACATCTCTCGTCACTCCTTCTGTCCCGTGACGTCCATGGTTGCGTGGGGCCAGAGTACAACCGAGATTCCGGCCCTCCCAGTCTTCTGAGCGCACTGCCAGCGACGAAGCGCCGTGGCCGAGCCATCATGCTCGACCACGGCGCTTGTGTCCGCTGCTCGCCCGGAGATCCGGGCTCAAGGGTCAGACCGTGACCATTCGCTCCTTCTACCGGGGAGCTGGCTGAGCAGCCAGGGACCCGACGGGGAGGTTCGCGTCGCGCACCTCCTTGTACTGGGGCAGGTCGGTGTAGAGCTCGTCGCGGAGCGGGTTCCGGCGCCGCTTGACGATCGTGTACACCTGGTAGGCCGCGACGGCGATGTTGACCGCGAGCGACAGGGCCGACACGACGAATAGGGCGGCCGGGTTGTGCGAGGACTCCACGGCGAACGGCGAGGTGCTCACGAACGCGGGAACCGCCATCGTGAACATCATCCAGAGCGCCAGGGTGTGCGCACGGTGCTGCAGCCACGCGCCCTTCTTGATGAAGAAGGCGGGGATGGTGCAGGAGATGAGCAGTGCGGCACCGGCGTAGAACGAGTGGTCACCGACGCAGTTGTAGACGTAGGCGAAGTTCCACAGGTCGTACGCGATGATCCAGAACCACATCATGTCGGGCCAGATCATGTCCTTCGTCTTGTCGCGGGAGATGAAGATGCCCGCCCAGCCGCAGATGGTGACGAGGTTGAGGATGCCAGCGATGGCGTTCATGTAGTTCCACGGTCCGCCGACCATGAAGACGCCGTCGTGCATGCCCTGCAGGTTCGCGACCTCGAAGTCACGGATGACAGCCTCACCGATGTTGATCGCGAGGATGAGCGCAGGGAAGATGAGCACCCACTTCTTCGCCGCGAGACGGGGGACGTAGCGGATGAGCATGAAGCCCAGACATCCGGCCAGCGCGGAGTAGACCTTCACCCAGTGGAACCACGTGCCGGTCGACGATCCTTCACCGGCGGTGGTCGGCCACACGAAGATCGTGAGCAGCAGTGGCAGCGCGACGAAGAAGGCGATGCCCGCCCACTTCCAACGCCGTGTCACCTCATTGAGGGCGATGAGCCCAACCAGGACGATGCCGGACATCGCCCATGAATACCAGGGAATTGATTCGTACAAGAACATTGTTTTTCGGACCTCTCCTCAGCGGCCCGCTGGACGCGTGCCGTCCCTGTACACAACGGTAGAACTATCTGTCTAGTAGGTCACTAGACATCGTGACAAATGCGTCAAGATCGGTGCGCCCCGGGGCGCCCGGAGGTACGGTGAGGCATGGCCGGGACCCTCGAACGGCGGCGACGCGGGGATGCGCGCGACGCCCTCGCGGAGGCCCTCAAGTCGCGCCTTAGGGCCGTGCCGTTGGATCGCGTGACGGTCACCCAGCTCACCAACGACTGCGGTCTCACACGACAGGCCTTCTACTACCACTTTCCCGACGTGCGCCGCCTCGCGGAGTGGGTGTTCGAGACCGAGGTCGCCGCCCGCGTGCGGGCATACGCGTCGGAGCTCGGGTGGGCCGACGGGCTCGTGCAGCTCATGCGGTACATGCGCGACAACCGTTCATCGACCCTCGGGGTGCTCGGCGGGCTCGGCCGGTCGGGGCTTGAGCGATTCCTCTTCGACCAGATGCGGCCAATCACAGAGTCCGTCATGGAGCAGGACGGCGGCGGGCCGGTACAGGCGCAGGATCGCATCCTGGTCGTCGACTTCTACACCTCGGCGGTGCTCGCCGTAGTGCTGCGCTGGGTCGCGGACGGGATGGTCGAACACCCCTACCGCGTCGTCGGCGACCTCGAGATCATGCTGCACGGCGCGATCCGGGAGTCCGTCCGCCGGCTCGACGCCCGCGCCACACCGCACCGCCTCACGTGAGGGCGTTGCGATCGTGGGGCCGAGGCGTTTCTGTCCAGCCTTAACGGGTGGTCGGTTCAGGGGCCAGGATCTCTGATGGGAAGGGTCGTCCATAGGCTCACCAGAACATCGACCGGATCCTTCGGCTTCGCTGAGTGGGCAGGCGCGCCCGACCGGTGACTACAGCCGCTTGAGCGTGAGAGTGGCCGTAATGCCCGTCGCTGGCGCGGTGCCCTCCGAGTGGAGCGTGATAAGCGATCCTGCATAGAGTTGGACCACCCCGGAGTGCTCGACCGTTCCACCGTCGACGAAAACCTTCAGGGTGGGGCCGGACGGCATATCAACATTGACCGTGGGGAGATAGACGCGACTTCGGTCCAGAGGCTGCGTACCGATATGGACAACGAAGGACCGAAAGTCGCTCGCGGCGAGGGACGCGGTCGAGACCCTGCCCGAGACGGGGCGCACCGAATAGCTGATCTCGTAGTAGCCGGTCTGGTTGACGATGATTCCATCGGAAGTACTTTGGAAGTACGTGGCGTTGCGGCTGAAACCGGGGAACGCCACCAGGCCACTCCCGGCCACGCTCTGGACACCGCTGACTGCATCTGCCCAGGGCACCGATCCGTTGGCCCCCGCAGGACCGGCAGGACCAGCAGGGCCAGTCGCGCCCGTTGCGCCAGCGGGGCCGGCGGGGCCGGCGGGGCCGATAGCGCCGGTTGCGCCAGCGGGGCCGGTCGCGCCCGCTGGGCCGGTTGCGCCGACAGATCCGGTTGCGCCGGTTGCACCCGCGGCTCCGTCCGCACCTTTCTCGCCAGCATCGCCCTTAGCGCCGGCGGAGCCGTCTTTGCCGTCAACGCCATCGCGACCGTCTTGCCCGCTGGCGCCGGTGGCTCCTCGCTCGCCGGTGTCGCCCCGCTCTCCGTCTACGCCGGGGGCGCCGGCCTCCGCAGACGTGGCGGTCACTACGGCCGCTCCCGCTGCGCCACTGCCGAGCCCGAGGACGACAGCGAGGGCGAGCACGAATACGGTTGTCTTGCGGGTGCCGAGCATGTGACGGTTTCCTTTGTCCAGGCGCTTTCCGCGCGTTATCGAGTCCGCGCTTGGACGCAATGTTTACCTATCGAATCTCGCGCCCAGGCCGAAAGGCTCGCGAGCGCAGCAGCAAATCCGCAGTGGATGCTGGGCGCTGGGAACAGAGAGAAACACCGCGTCCTGCAGCAACCCAAACCAGCATATCGGATGATGTGAAACCAGCATATCGGATGATGTGGATGGGCAAAAAGCGCACGGAATGGCCAAAAGGACAGGAGCAAGCTCACTGATCCAGCGGCCTGAATCGCCCCGGCATGTCCGGAGAGCGTATTACTGGTGTCAGCCCGCTCGTTCGAGAGGTTCCGTCAGAGCGTAGTCGAGGTGCTCGAGTTCGACGGGTGTGAGGTCGTGGATCGAGCCGTGGATGCGCTCCGTGTTGAACCAGTGGACCCACCCAGCGGTTGCGGCCTCGACCTGGTCAACGTCTCGCCATGGGCCTTCGTGATGAATGAGCTCGGTCTTGTAGAGCCCGATCTGCGACTCGGCCAGGGCGTTGTCGTAGGCATCGCCAACGGAGCCGACCGAGGGGTCGATGCCCTCCTCGACGAGCCGGTCGGTGAACGCAATCGAGGTGTAGACGCTGCCGGCATCGGTGTGATGGGTCAGTGCAGTGAAGTCGTCGGCGCCCTCACGGCGGCGGGTGAACAGCGCCATCTCTAGGCAGTCGAGCACGAGCGGCGTCGTCATGCTGGTCGCCGCCCGCCAGCCGAGGATCCGGCGGGAGTGCGCGTCGAACACGAACGCGACGTAGACCCAGCCGGACCACGTCCACACGTAGGTGAAATCGGCCACCCAGAGCTGGTTCACTCGAAGCCTTGCGAAGTGCCTGTCGACGAGGTCAGCCGGTCGGGTCTCCCGCGGATCGATATCGACCAGGCGACGGCGCTTGCCGCGCACCACGCCCGCGATCCCAAGTTCGCGCATGAGTCGCTCCACCGTGCAGCGGGCGATGTCGTGCCCCTCGCGGCGGAGCCGTAGCCAGAGCTTGCGGGCGCCCAGGAGCCGGCGCTGCGCCTGCCAGGTGGTCAAGATGATCTGCTTCCACCGTTCATCCGCCAGCACGCGCGCCGAGGGACCGCGCCCTCGGGCGTCGTAATAGGTCGATGGGGCGATCCGTGCCCCGTGCTCAGTGAGCACGGAACAGATCGACTCGACACCCCACCGCAAACCGCCATCGGTGCGGTCCTTGTGCGCCTCGATGAAGGCGACTATCGCTGATGTGGCCGGTCGAGTTCGGCCGCGAAGAAAGCTGACGCCGCCTTCAAAATCTCGTTCGCCCGACGCAACTCAGCGTTTTCGCGCTTGAGCTTCTTGATCTCCGCCTGCGCCTCGGTCGTCAGCCCGGGACGCTGCCCGGTGTCAACCTCGGCGCGGCGGCACCAGAGACGGATTGTCTCCGGTGAGCCGACGCCGAGCATCTTCGCGACCGCGCTCAGCGCGGCGTACTCGCTCGGATAGTCAGGGCGCACCTCGGCGACCATACGGACAGCGCGCTCACGAAGCTCGCGCGGATATTTGCTGGGTCGTGCCATGAGACAGATCCTTCCAAAGAACTCTGTCTCCGGACATGCCGGGGCGATTCAGCCGGATATTTGTGGAGCCGCCTGTCAGAATCGAACTGACGACCTTCTCATTACGAGTGATTTCCAGTGCGTTGACGACGACGTTCGCCACACCGCGTCCGGCCTGGCGATTTCCGCTTGAGCGAGCGTGAAGAGCCGGGTGAGTTCATCGCCGGACCCGATGTCCTTTCGTCGCCCGAACTGGGGTGTATACGAGCAAACGAGCAACAAGTTAGACAGGGGGCTCAGCAGACGGTGGGGGAATCGATGGCGCAGGGGCCGCGCGACTGGAGTCCGGCAGGGCACTGGGACGAGCCCCCAAGGCCGCCCACTACACGGTATGTGACGGCAACCCCCGCGGCGCCCCGACGCGGCCAGCCGAGACTTCTCGCTCTACTCTCGATCCTCTTCGGCTTGGCCGCCTGCTGGTTCCCTCTCGCCCTCAGCGACGCCGACCCCGGTTACCGGGGTTGGGTGATCACCACTGCGGGTATCACCGCCGTGGGTTTCGCGATCACTGCCAGCCGGATTCGCTCCTCCCACGGATACTCCACCGGTGTGCTTCCAGTCCTTGGCGGGACCTTGGGCGCAATCGGCACGGTCCTGTGTTTGTGGAGCGCTGCGGCCTTCTACTGGCCTGAGTCGGTCCCTTCGCTGCCTCAGCTGCCAAGCCCTGCAAACGAAAGCCCTGCGGCTTTCCCTCCGGATCCGCTGCTCGCACCGGTGGCGTCACCAACGGCGGCGCCCCCTGTCGTCGAGCCGATTGCCGGCGCAGCCATTACCGCTCCGGACGAGCAGCTCCTCGCTAACGTGCGCCATGTGGCAAGGAACCTGTGCACCGGCGTCGCAGCTTCCAAGCAGATGGGGATGCAATATGGCAGCGGGTTCGGTGGGGTGCCGTTGTCGCTGACGGTCGGGGCGGATGGCACAGTGAGCGGCGGTACGGCGACGTACTCGCAGCTGCCGATTGACATGGCTCTCGAGTATTTCGGTACGCCGGAAGGGGACTATTCCCTCACCGTCCGCGATATCGTCAGCGGGCTCGGCGTCGGCTGCGACTCTTTTAGCGACAACTTGGTGACCCGCTAAATCGCAGCGCTTACGATTCAGTTTCTCGATCTAGCGGATGCTCGGCCACGCCTCCGCAGCGATGACTTTGGATGTCTACAGCGACCTCTTTGAGGGCGATCCGGACGCTGTTGCAGACACCGCTGGATACGCGCCAGGAATACAAGTTGGGCAAACCTTGTCTCCGCGACGAAGGCGAGAAGTGGAGACAAGCCCCGATCCCAATAACGGCGGGGGTTTTTGTGGAGCCGCCTGTCAGAATCGAACTGACGACCTTCTCATTACGAGTGCGTGCGGATAGCCACGAAGGGCCATTCCACTGGTTGCATGAGTTGATTTGCTGCCCTGGTTCGGCGCAGATTGTTCCCATTTTGGTTCTGCGGGGACGTGACGGGGACGCGAACCGTGGCAGTGCCTTCCCACAAATGTCGGCGGCTGCACCTAGATTCGCGTCATGAAACTCTACGAAATTCGCCGCACTATCTCCGACTCGTGGGACGACCACTGGAATCTCATTCGCGACGGCCCAATTTAGAGCTACAGCTTGGGCACGATTGATGATGTTGTGACGGTCTCCGGGTACCACTCCGCCCGCGCTGTCCTTGTCGACGATCTGGACGTATCCATCGAGTACGGCATGACCAGCGACCCCTTCGGCTCACGAGAGAACTGGACAGAGCCCTGGTCTGCGTTCCCCGACCCGAAAATCCGCGGCGAGTACTGCGATGTCTTCTACCGTGGCGCTCTAGTCGATCGGATCCACCTCGCGTCGGTCGACGGAGGACGCGCAACACTTCCGCTGCCGCAGCGAAAAGATGACGAGTGGGTAGTGATGGACTGGCCATTCCGAGTCGCAAGGTTGGTAGACAGCTTCAATAACGGGAATGAGTTCGAGGACTATGTCAAGCGAAGCGGCATTC
This sequence comes from Salinibacterium hongtaonis, assembly GCF_003065485.1. Lineage (GTDB taxonomy): Bacteria > Actinomycetota > Actinomycetes > Actinomycetales > Microbacteriaceae > Homoserinimonas > Homoserinimonas hongtaonis. Next base: position 445,536 of record NZ_CP026951.1, on the reverse strand, counting down.
GCAAGCTACCAGCGTAGGAATATAGCGTCGTGGCACCAGTTCGTTCCTCACGCCCCCATTGCCGCGGGCCACGGGTGGCTGTCTGCTGGAGTTACGGCGCACCCTCACGCTCGCGGCCGCAGCTCAAGTGCTCAATGGCGAAGTCCTCGCCACGGCAACAGGTATGCCCTGGTCTGCTGGCATCGTTGCGAGTGGACAGTATCGCCTCGCAGCCACTAAGGAAGTCGCAGCGGCGTTCGCCGGCTGACCGAGCACGCTTGTCCCAGCCAACACGTCCACCCCTACGTCCCCCGCATCTCGCTACCCCACGCAGCGCTCGCCCACTCGAGATCCGTCGAACCGACCGATTCCGCGTCCGTGTCGACGGCTCCCTGAGCTCCTAGCCTCGCAAGAGCTCGCTCTCGGGAATGGGCGACCGCTCTGCTTCCGGGTGGAGGCCGTAGACCATGCCATCTTTCAGGTAGCTCAACGCGTGATCGAATGCTGCGCCATAGTAGACATCACCTTCAACCGCCCCGATGTAGAACACCCAGGAGTCCGGCTGCAGTTCTGCGAGCAACGACTTACTCGTTGGATTCATGCCCCAGTTCTCCGTGACCAGGGTGTCAGGGTCCAGCGTACGCGGGTCCTTCTCCTGGTCTGGATCAAGGCCAGCGTTCCGGAGCAACTCCGGATCCTTCTGCCCGAGCTTCATCTCGTACAAACCCAGCTTGTCGAGCGATGATATGTATTCACCCAGCCGTACAGATCCCCCGGGAAGGGTTAGCGAGATGGTTGCTGGGATGTTCTGCCCCTTGTAGACCTTTTCCAGCTGGATCGAATAGGCAGTGACGATGACAGCATTGGCATCCACGTACGATCGTTCGACCCCGATCACCTTCCCAGCGATGACCCCCGACGAGAACTCCCGCAGCACCTGTGGATCGTTGACGTTGACCGGCCAGTCCGCGTGAAACTCCCTACGGGATGCGGAGTCCACACCCGTGTCAATTATGAGGTGACCAGGCGCGGACTGCTCAAAACTAGATGCCACCGGGCCGGTTCCTACTGGTTTTGCTCCCTCACTCTGAGCACAACCTGCGACTGCGCCAAGACTTAGGAGCATGGCGACGGCGACCAGACCTTGTCTTTTCATCATTACCACCTCTGTCGAAGCAAGTTGTTGTCCTGACAAGTCGGGCCGATCACGGTCCTGTCGGTCTGTTGGGCCATCACAGTGCCAGCGACCTGGTTGTGCGCCAGCCCGAGAACATGTCCCAACTCGTGCGAAGCGACAGTGCGCTTCGAGCCCACCCCGGTCAGAAGAGGTCGGCTGTTCATCACGGTCGTATTCAAAACAGCTTGCCCCCAGCCATAGGCGCTCACGTCAGGATCCACTGCGACTTCGTACGGGCGACTGTTCACATAGAAGGCCGCGTACCCATTCACACCCGCATACACGCCTGACGTCGGTAGGGCGTAATACTCCACTGTTGCTGCGGATATGTTGCTCGTGTACACGTGCCAAAAGTTGTTGTACGGAGTGAAACGCGCTGCTCCACTCTCCGGCGTGGCACCGTTCAGCCGGGGCTGAGACCAACTGACGAGTGAGTGGTCGAAGGCAACGTTGTATGAGTTGGAGAAGGCTGATGAGTGATACCAGTAGGTAACAGTATCGCCGCCTGCCATTCGGTAGTTAAATTGATTGCCATAGCCGTTCCACGATGCGGCTTGAACAACACCAGCAGGAACCACTAATGCCAGCGTGGCCAGGATTACCGCGCCAATCAATCCCGCGCCTCGACGCGAGACCTTCGACGTAGATTTCGGTTCGCTGACCACCTTGTCAAAGCGAGCTATTCCTGCCTTCATGGGCGAACGATAGCAGGTGTTGGCCGATGCTACGCAACGTTGTCCTTGACCTCGTGGACGCCCGCCATCCGCGACCTCGGAGGCCGCACGGCTTCGCCAACACCGGCGGTCTTGGAGTTAAGCCGAGCCTGCCGATCAGACCGGGCATCGACGACGGCGCGGTCCCTGCGATGGCAGGCCACCCGGCTTCGACGCCGCCGACTACCGAGCGGAGCGAAGTGAATGCGCAGCAGCGGTGACTTCCCGGCGTCACTTTCTCCAATGAAGCAACCGAAAGCAGAGAGCTCCGACTCAGTCCTGACGTGTGCACGAAAGTTCTCTATTCTGACGCTCGACCCTCGACGCTCTTATCGCTCTCGCGCATAGATATCGAATGAGCGTAGCTCACGAAAGCCCAGCGAACGTTAGCGAGAGCAGGTGCGTCATCCCCAGGTCGACTTCACTGTCCGATCAGACCTGAGCTCCCAGATTTTGGTGACCGATCACACGGCCTAGCTGGCAACGCTCCCTGTCGGCGAACGAGGCGATACTTCCTGGAGGTGACACGAAGGGAGGAGCCTTGGGCACAATCGCTCCATATGAAACATCCGGCGGGCGGCGCTACAGGGTGCGTTATCGCACCCTGGACCGTCGCCAAACGGACAAGCGCGGGTTCAAAACAAAGCGGGACGCCGAGCGCTACCTGGCCGAAGTGGAGGCTTCAAAGACCCGCGGAGAATGGGTCGACCCAACCCTCTCCCGAACGTCCGTGGCCGAGTGGTCCGAAACCTGGCTCGCAGCACACTCGAACTTGAAGCAGACCACGTTCAGCGCTTACGAGTGGATCCTGCAGAAACACGTACTCCCCCACTGGGGTTCCACGCCCTTGGCTGAGGTCACCCACGGTGACGTGCAGATCTGGGTGACCGGCCTCGGCGACACTCTTGCCCCGTCGAGCGTGCGCAAGATGCACGTCGTATTCTCCGGCCTGATGAAGTACGCCGTTCGCGACCGCCGAATCCCCAGGAACCCTTGCGATGGCATCCGACTCCCCCGCATCAAGCCAGTGCCTCGCGGATACCTCACCCCTGACCAAGTCGACGAGCTGGCGACCCTTTGCTCGCCCTACGAGACCATTATCTATTTCCTGGCCTACACAGGCCTGCGCTGGGGCGAGATGGCCGCACTCAAGGTGAAGCGGCTGGACTTCGACCGAAGACGCATCGACGTCGCAGAGGCCGTCACGGAGCCCCAGGGCGCCATCATCTGGGGGACCCCGAAGAACCACGAACGTCGATCCGTCCCATTCCCGGCGTTCTTGGAAACTCCGCTCAGGGAACTCTGTGAGGGAAAGCACCCGGACGACGTCGTGTTCACCTCGCCCAACGGCCATGTCCTGCGCTCGGGTAACTTCCGCCGCAATATCTTCGACCGCGCCGTGGCGGCGCTCCGCGAGCAGCATCCGAAGCTGCCGGCGATCACGCCGCATTCGCTTCGTCACACCGCGGCCTCGTTGGCGATTTCCTCCGGTGCGTCCGTGTTGTCGATCCAGCGGATGCTCGGTCACGCCTCCGCAGCGATGACTTTGGACGTCTACAGCGACCTGTTTGACGACGATCGGGACGCTGTTGCAGACGCCCTGGATAACCGTGCCAGGAATACAAGTGTGGGCAAAATGTGGGCAAACCCGACTTCCGCGACGAAGGCGAAGAGTGGAGGCAAGCCCCGATCCCAGTAACGGCGGGGATTTTTGTGGAGCCGCCTGTCAGAATCGAACTGACGACCTTCTCATTACGAGTGAGATGCTCTACCGACTGAGCTAAGGCGGCGTGGTTCGAGCTAGCTCGAACGCACAGCTAGAAAGCTTACCCGATTCCGGAGGCACTCTTGTACGCGAACAGGTCGCGTGCTGCGTCGAATTCTGAGGCAATGCACGAGGCCAGTGTTTCTGCACCCGCGGATTCGGCCCACACGATCCAGCTGTGCTTGAGGATTCCGAAGGCAGCGAACGCGGCAAGTCCGGCGCGGAGGCGCTGCTGCGCGGGCGTGAGTTCCGGGGAGTCGATGGCGAACCGCTCGACCACGATCTCCAGCACCGCGCTCTCCAGATCACGCGTGGCGACCATGCGCCGAGCCGCAAGCTCCGGGTGGCTGCGCACGAGCAGGCGACGCAGCCGCTGCACCTCCGGGTCGAGGGTCGCATGCTGCGAGGCGGCGGCGAACATGACGGCGAAGTCGCAGAGAAGATCGGAGTCTGGGCCCGCGTGCACAAAGCGCTCCCGCTCTTCGCCGGAGGGCGCGGCGGGCGGCCCGCCCAGCAGCGCATCCTCTTTTGTGGGGAAGTAGTTGAAGAAGGTGCGCGGTGAAACATCGGCGCGCTGGGCTATCTCCTCGACCGTTACGGCAAGCCCGTGCTCCACGACCAGCTCAACGGCGGCCCTCTGGATGGCGTGCCGGGTGGCGATGCGCTTGCGCTCGCGCAGTCCGAGTTCTTCCATGGTCACACCGCCATTGTTGCACCTCTGCAAAAATGCAGCAAACGCCGCGGATGCGCAACGATTAGCGAGTCAGCCCAGCGCCAGCATCAACACAGCGGGTCAGTGGCCGGCACAGTCCCGTCGATGAAGAACGCGTCAACCGTGTCGTCGATGCACTGGTTGGACTTGTTATAGGCGGTGTGTCCCTCCCCGTCATACGAGACGAGGTGCCCGTTCTGCAGTTGATCGGCCAGGGCGACCGACCAGGCATAGGGCGTGGCAGGGTCGTTCGTCGTGCCCACGACGAGAATCGGTGCAGAGCCGTCGGCAGCAATGGGGCCACGGACGCGCGTCGCCTCGAAGGGCCACGCGTCGCACGACGTGCCACCCCACGACATCTGTGGCCCGAACACCGGGGCGAGAGCGGCGAGTTCCGCCGCCTCGGCAGGGAGGGTCTCCCGCGTGCTCGTTGATGGGTAGTCGAGGCAGTTGATAGCGGTGAAGGCCTCGGACGAGTTGTCGGCGAACGTGCCGTCGGGCTCCCGGCCGTTGTAGAGGTCGGCGAGGGAGAAGGCGATCTCGGCGCTGCCCCGTTTGACATCCGTAATAAGCGACGTGAGGTACTGCCACGTGTCGGCGCTATAGAGCGGCAGAATCACGGCAGTGAACATCGTCTGTGACCCAAGAAGACGCCCGTCTTCTGCCCGCAGCGGGCTCGCCTCCAGGCGAGCGAAGATGGCACCCATCTCCTTCATGCCCGATTCCACCGTGCCGGTGAAGGGGCAATCTGCCCCCGTGAGGCAATCGGCAAGATAGGCCCGCATCGCGCTCTCAAAACCCTGAGCCTGCATCGCCGTGACCTCGAAGTCGGTGCTCGCAGGGTCGATCGCGCCATCAAGCACGAGTCGGCCGGTGTTCTGCGGATACAGATCGGCATAGGTCGCGCCGAGGAACGTTCCATACGACGAGCCGAGGTAGTTGAGTTTGTCGTCGCCGAGAATCGCGCGCAGCAGGTCAAGATCGCGCGCGGCACTCACGGTGTCGACGAACCCGAGCAGTTCGCCCGTGAACTCGAAGCAGTCGGCACCGAACTCGGCCATTGTGGCATCCATCGCATCCAGCCATTCGGCGGAGCCGGGAGTGCCCGGAGTGATGTCGTAGAGGTAGTCGGTATAGGTGTCGGGGTCGTCGTAGCAGGAGACGGCGGATGATGCGCCGACGCCGCGAGGGTCGAAGCCCACGAGGTCGTAGTTATCGCGCAGCTGAGCAGTTGTGGCGTAGTCCCAGCTCTCCCGCACGAAGTCCACGCCCGAGCCGCCGGGGCCGCCCGGGTTCACGAGCAGAGACCCCATGGGGGTGCCACGCGTGGTGAGCCGGATGAGCGCGAGCTCTATCGATTCGCGCTCCGGGTCGTCCCAGTCAAGCGGAGCTGTGGCGGTGGCGCACTGAAAGTCGTCCCCGCATGACTCCCACTCCACAACCTGGTCATAGAACGGCTGAAGGTCGGCGTCGACCTTTTCTCCCGTTGGCGTCGACGTGGTGCGCGACTCTCCCCCCATGAGAAAACAGCCAGAGAGCAAGAGGGGAATGATCGCAACGAGGGCGACCGCCGAGCGGCGAAGACGACTCACACTGAGTCCTTTCGGGTCACGGCCACCAGCATGGCCTCGAGTGCGAGAGCCGGAGAGACGTTGCCTTCGATGCGGCGGCGTGCCGTGGCGATGGCGTCGAGCACAGCGAGGGTCTGCTCCGGGCGCGATGTCGCGGCGGCGGCCTTCACCTCGCTGAGAACGCTGACGTTAACGGGGTCGATCTGCGCCCCCAACTGAGCCAACAGGATGTCCCGATACAGCGACTGGAGGTCGACCATGATGCGGTCGATGCCATCGCGAAGGCTGCGGGTTGCCCGGCGCTTCTGATCCTCTTCAAGCGTCTTGAGCTGCGACCGCAGGGCTGGCGGAATCGTGCCTCCCGGTTCGATGCCCAGGGACCGCAGCGCGCTGGCACGCTCCTCAGAATCCTTCTCCTCGGTGATTGCCTTGGCGTCCTCCCCCGCAACCTCCAAGAGGGTCGCCGCCGAAAGCACCGCCTGACCGACCGAGCGGATGCCGAGCACAGTGCGCAGCGTCAACTCGCGTCGACGTCGCGCGTCGTCGTTGGTGGCGAGCCTGTGCGCCATGCCGATATGGCTCTGCGATTCTTGCGCGGCCTGCAAAGCCAGCTCGGGCGAAACCCTGTCTCGTTGCTCGATGAGCCTCGCGACATCCTGAACAGAGGGCACCCTCAGGCGCACCGATCGCACGCGTGACCGGATGGTGGGGATGAGGTCGGCCTCGCTCGGAGCGCACAGAATCCACACGGTGCGGGGCGGCGGTTCTTCGAGGGCCTTGAGCAAAAGGTTGGAGGTGCGCTCCGTCATGCGGTCGGCATCTTCGATGACCATGACGCGAAAGCGCGAAACCGAGGGCGAGAACTGCGAACTGGCGAGAAGGGTGCGGACCTCGTCGATCGTGATGATCACCCGCTCGGTCGTGAGCACGGCCAGGTCGGGATGCGTGCGGGCTTCTACCTGTCGACGCGTGGTCTCGTCGCCATCGGGAGACGAACTGAGAAGCGCCGTCGCGAAGGCAAAAGCGAGGTTGGACCGGCCGCTGCCGGGAGGCCCGGTAATGAGCCACGAGTGGGTCATCGAGTTGTCGCTCGCGTCGCCGCCCGAGGCCCTTATCGCCGAATCGGCGGCGGCGCGGAACACCGCAATGGCCTCCGATTGGCCCGTCAGGTCGTCCCATACACTCACGGGCTCAAGCCTAGGGGTCGCCACCGACGAGTTGCCCCTGAGCTGCCTGGGGCTGGGATGACTGGGCTAGCTTGGCCGGAGCTGGCTTGGCCGGAGCTGGCTTGGCCGGAGCTGGCTTGGCCGGGCTGCGGGCAGCCTAGGAGAGCAGCGCGCCAACCCTCTGACGGATGCTCGCGGCAATATCGTCGACCGGCAATGCGGCATCCACCAAGAGAAAGCGCTCGGGTTCGGCCGCCGCCAACGCCAGATAGGAGCCACGAACGCGCGCGTGAAACTCCGCCTTCTCTGCCTCGAGCCGATCGAATCGGGTGCGGGAAGCATCCAGACGGGCCCGCCCCGCTGCCTCATCGAGGTCGAGGAGAATGGTCAGGTTCGGCTGAAACCCTTCCGTGGCCCACAGCGAGATATCACGCACCTCGTCGCCGTCGAGCACCCGACCGGCGCCCTGGTAGGCAACCGAGCTATCGATGTAGCGATCCTGAATGACGATGTCGCCGCGCTCCACCGCAGGGCGGACCTTGGTGGCGATGTTGTGCGCACGATCCGCCGCATAAATGAGCGCCTCGGCGCGCGGGGCGATGTGGCCCCTGCTGTGCAGAACGATCTCACGAAGCTCAAGTCCGAGCTCCGTGCCGCCCGGCTCTCGGGAGCGCACAACCGTGCGCCCCTGCTCCTCCAGCCACGCCGACAGCAGCTCGGCCTGGGTTGTCTTGCCCGTGCCGTCGCCGCCCTCAAAGGTTATGAAAAGCCCGCTCACGACGCGTCCGACGCCTCCGCTGACGCGCTCGGAAGCCCCGTCTTCGGCGCGGCCTTGCGAGTTGCTGCCTTCTTCACCGTCGTGGTCGCGCCGCTGGCTGCGGCCTTCTTGGTGACAGGCTTCTTGGCAGCGGGCTTCTTCGCGGCCGTCTTTTTGGCGGCAGGCTTCTTGGCTGCGGCCTTCTTGGCGGCAGGCTTCTTAGCCGGTCCCTTGGCGCGCTTGTCGGCCAGCAGCTGAACGGCCCGCTCGAAGTCGACCTCTTCGACGGTCTCGCCGCGCGGAATCGTGGCGTTCGTCACACCATCGGTCACGTACGCGCCGAAGCGGCCGTCCTTGATCTTGATCGGCTTGCCGCTCTCGGGATCAGCATCAAACTCCTTGAGTGCGCTCGATGCCTTGCGGGCACCGTACTTGGGCTGCGAATACAGCTCGAGAGCTCCGGGCAAATCGATCTCGAAGATCTGGTCTTCGGTCGGCAGCGTGCGAGTGTCGGCACCCTTCTTCAGGTAGGGGCCGTAACGACCGTTCTGAGCCGTGATCTCCTCACCAGACTCGGGGTCGACGCCAACAACGCGCGGCAGGTCGAGCAGTGCGAGCGCGGTCTCCAGGTCGATCGTGGCAAGGTCCATCGACTTGAAGAGGGATGCTGTGCGCGGCTTGGGCGCGGCAGCCTTCTTCGCCGGCTTCTTGGCGGGCTTCTTGGCAGCATCCGCAACCTCGCCCGTCGCGGGATCGGCGACGATCTCCTCTTCTGGCTCGGGGTCGACCTCGGTCACATACGGGCCGAAGCGGCCGTCCTTGGCCAGGATGCTCTTGCCGTTCTCGGGGTTGATGCCGACGACGCGGTCTACCGCAACAGGGGCGTCGATGAGCTCCTGCGCCTTGGCGGGCGTGAGCTCGTCTGGCGCGAGATCCTGGGGCAGGTTGACCCGGCGGGGGGTCTCCGGGTCGTCTCCCGGAACCTCGAGGTAGGGGCCGTACTTGCCGATGCGCAGGGTGATGTCGTCGGTGATCGCGATCGAGTTGATCTCGCGTGCGTCGATCTCGCCGAGGTTGTCGACAACGGTGCGCAGGCCACGGTGGTCGTCGTTGCCAAAGTAGAAGCCCTTGAGCCAGTCGACCCGGTTGGCTTCGCCGCCGGCGATGCGGTCGAGGTCGTTCTCCATCTCCGCGGTGAAGTCGTATTGAACGAGGTCGCCGAAGTATTCCTCCAGCAGACGGACCACCGAGAACGCGATCCAGCTGGGCACGAGGGCCTGGCCGCGCGGGGTGACGTAGCCGCGGTCGACGATCGTGGAGATGATTGCTGCGTAGGTCGACGGGCGACCAATACCCAACTCTTCGAGAGTCTTGACGAGGCTGGCCTCAGTGAAACGAGGGGGCGGGCTGGTCTCGTGCCCCTTGGGCTCGACCTCGACAACGCTGAGCGACTGACCCTTCTCGAGGGGCGGAAGCTTCGCTTCCTTGGCCTCTGCGGAATCGTTGCGCTCTTCGTCGCGGCCCTCTTCGTAAGCCTGCAGGAAGCCGCGGAAGGTGATGACCGTGCCCGTGGCCGAGAAATCGGCAACTGTGCCGTCAGCAACGGTCGCGGTGATGCCGACGGAAGCGGTTACACCCTTGGCATCCGCCATCTGCGAGGCGATCGTGCGCTTCCAGATGAGGTCGTAGAGCTTCCAGTCGTTGCCGCGCAGCACGCCTTCGAGCTGGCTGGGCGTGCGGAACGTGTCCCCGGCGGGGCGGATTGCCTCGTGCGCCTCCTGGGCGTTCTTACTCTTGCTCGCATACATGCGCGCCTTGGCGGGCACCGTGTCGGCTCCATAGAGATCCGCTGCCTGCTTGCGGGCGGCCGAGATGGCCTGCTCCGACAGGTTGAGCGAATCCGTACGCATGTACGTGATGTAACCGTTTTCGTAGAGCCCCTGGGCAACACTCATGGTCTGGCGGGCCGAGAACCGCAGCTTGCGCGCGGCCTCCTGCTGCAGGGTCGACGTGCTGAAGGGAGCTGCGGGGCGACGCGTGTAGGGCTTCGACTCCACAGACGAGACCACAACGGATGCTTCGGATGCGCGCAGAGCGTCGGCAAGCAGTGTGGCGGTCTTCTCGTCGAGGGCGCGAACCCCCGCCTTGAGGTTTCCCTTGTCGTCGAAGTCGCGACCCGTTGCGATGCGCTCTCCGTCGACCCGCACGAGGCGAGATTCGAACGGGTACTTCTCGGTTGTGGGCGAGAGCTCGGCGGTGAGATCCCAGTAGCTTGCGGCCACAAAGGCGAGACGCTCGCGCTCACGGTCGACGACGAGCCGGGTCGCTGCAGACTGCACACGGCCGGCAGAGAGGCCGGGGCCAACCTTGCGCCACAGGACGGGAGAAATCTCGTAACCATAAAGGCGGTCGAGGATGCGGCGGGTCTCCTGGGCGTCGACGAGGGCGGTGTCGAGGTCGCGGGGGTTGTCCTTTGCGCGCTCGATCGCCTCCTTGGTGATCTCGTGGAACACCATGCGCTTGACCGGCACCTTGGGCTTAAGAACCTCGAGCAGATGCCAGGCGATGGCCTCCCCCTCGCGGTCCTCATCAGTTGCGAGGTAGAGCTCGTCGGCATCCTTAAGCGCGCGCTTAAGGTCGGCGACCGTCTTCTTCTTCTGGTCAGAAACCACGTAGTACGGCAGGAACCCGTTCTCGACGTCGATGGAGAACTTGCCCAGCGCACCCTTTTTGAGTTCAGCGGGAAGGTTCTTGGGCTCGATGAGATCCCGGATGTGCCCGACTGAGGCCTGCACCTCGTAGCCGTCGCCCAAATACTGGGCGATCGTCTTGGCCTTCGCCGGTGACTCGACGATGACGAGTTTCTTTGTTCCGGACACCGGACTCCTCGTAGATAGTGCTCACCGGGCAGGATGCTGCGCGACGGTCTGCTGCCCGTTAATAAGCGGGCCAACATCCGAAACCATACACACTCAACCCTTGGTGCCTGCTAATTGAGGTCTGGGAGCTGGCCCCGCAGTTGCCCCGGAAACCACCACAAAGCCGTCGCGGGCGACCGTTATGAGGACCGTGGCGACAAGCCCGTCGACCTCGCATCGGGCCAGCTCGGCACCGTTGGCAGCGGCGACGGTTTGGGCAACCGAGCACGGATCGCCGGGCACAATGCCGACCGCCACGTCTGCTGCGGCGAGCGCAGAAGCATCCGCCGCCCCAGCCGCAACCCGGTTGAGCACGAGTCCCTTATATAAGGGGATGACCAGCGCCAGCGACAGCACCGCGACAGAGAGGATGGCGACAACCAGAACTGACCCGGCGCCCCGCTCGCCATCCCGCATCGCGGCGCCCCGCGACGGGGTCGCGTGCGTCATGGGGCAGGCCCACTGAGGGCGCAGGAGCGGGCGCTGATCGGCACGGATGCCAGCACGCCCCTGCCCCGGGCCTCGGCGGAGGCGCAGACGAGGTCGCCGACCCGTGCCACGGAAAAGAGCGCTCCGGGGACCAGGCGCGATGCCCTGGCCTGCGCGCCCTCGATGCTGTCGCCGCGGGCCACGGAGCGTGCCACGATGGCGGACGCATCGTGGAGCCGGAGCACGACAGACCCGAGCTGCACACCGGCGAGTGCCGTGATGATCACGACAAGCGCGGCCGGCAGCGCCACAACGAATTCTGCGGTTACGCTGCCGCGCTCCGACCGCGCGCTAACCACCGAACGCAAGCGCGTTCCGCACGAGGTCGGTGAGAATGCCGCGCACTTCTTCGCTGCGAAGGATCACGACCAGTAGACCAGCAAATCCGACGGCGGCCATGATGACGATTCCGTATTCTGCCGTGGCCGCTCCTCTCTCCTGCCGGAGCAGACGCGCGAGCCGTGGTGACAGATGCAATTTATTCATGGCGACCTTTCGTATGGTGGACAGTGCTGTTGTGGACATGGGCCAGGCGCTGAGCGGCTGGGCCCTGAGCGGCTGGGCGCCTCGGGCATCGTGGGTCATGCGACTCCTCCGAAGGTCTGCGAGACCACGGAGATCATGAGAGGGGCGACGCCCAGCAGCATGAATGCGGGGAGAACGCACAGTCCCAGCGGCACCATGAGCGAGACCGACAGGCGAGCCGCCGCCCGCTCCCCCGCCGCGCGTGCCTCCCTGCGACATTCATCGGCTTCTGCCCGGAGGAGCGCTGCTGCGGGAACGCCGGCTCGATGAGAGAGCGAGAGGATCTCCGCGGCGGCATCGGCCTGCCCGCTGAGCCCGCACGCAGCGACGGCCTTGTCGACCGATTGCTGCGATCGTTGCAGCGAGGCGCCGCCCGAAACGGCGATGGCAAGCAGATCCAGCGCGAGCCCTGGTGTGACGTCGGTCGGCTCCGCACGGGCTACAAGTCTGCGATTCCATCCCCGTGCGGCGAGCATGAGTCCCACACCGCCAGCGAGGCAGGCGAGACCGAGAGGCGTGGCGAAAAGTGTGCCGACTGTGTCGAACCCCAGGGTGAATCCGAACAGCAAACCAACGAGAGGGAGGGCCACAACGAGTCGCGCCGTGGCAAGGGGCGCGGCGAGCGCCACTTCCCGCGCTCGCCTGGTCTGAGTGAGGTCTCTCAGAGACGAGGCGAACGATTCCAGCACTGCGGCAAGGGGCGCCCCCGCATCCGTTGCCACCGACCATGCCGCGGCGAGCCCCCTGAGGCTGTTCTGCCGCTGATCCGCGCTCCGAGCTGCGGTACGACCGCGGCGCCAATGGCGCACTCCCGCCGCGCCATGAGCGCCTTGAGCGCCCTCGTCCTGCGAGATCGACTCCAACACAGCATCGGGAACCGACGCTCCTGCAGCGATGCGAGCCGCGATGCCGACGACCTGCGGAGAGGCACTCTTGGCCTCGGCCAGGTATCGCCAAGCCGATGCCGGGGCAACCCCTGCCGCCAGCAGCACCCCCAGCCGCTGCACGACAGAGGCGAGGGCCTCGGCGGGCTCACTCGGCGCGCTCATTGCCCGACCCGTCGGAGATGCGGACCTGTCTGTTCTGTCGACGACCGTCGACGATGCCCGGCCTGTCGAACCCCTTGTCGACCATGCCCGACCCGGCGCTCGTGACTGATTCTTCGACAATGGTGAGCCGATCATTGTGATCAAGCGAGAAGCGGCCGATGCTGTCGATCGAGCGCACGCCCGCCTTTCTGGTCACGTGAATGACGGCTCCGATTGCGCTGACCGCCTGCCGCGCCACCGACTCGGCGTTCATCCCGGCGAGAGCACCTAACGCCTCAAGCCGCGCCGGCACGTCGGCGAGGGAATTGGCGTGCAGGGTGCCAGCGCCGCCATCATGACCGGTGTTGAGTGCCGCAAGGAGCTCGCGCAGTTCGGCGCCCCGGCACTCCCCCACGACCAACCGGTCCGGGCGCATCCGCAGCGCCTCCCGCACCAGTCGTTCGAGCCCGACGCCGCCAGCACCCTCAAGGTTGGGCTGACGGGCTTCGAGTGAAACCACATGCGGATGCGCGATGCGGAGTTCGGCGACATCCTCGATCGTGACGATGCGCTCCGTTTGCGGGGCAAGGGCGAGCAGAGCCGCGAGAAGCGTTGTTTTGCCGCTGCCGCCAGCGCCCGTGATGAGCAGATTGGCGCGGCCCTTCACCAAGTCGTGAATGCGGGCAAGCCCAACTTGATCGAAAAACCCTGCCGCAGCAAGGTCTGCGGTGCTGAGTTGCTCGACCGGCGGGATTCGAATTGAGATCAGCGTGCCCGTTGACGACACGGGCGGTAGAACGGCGTGGACCCTGATGCCGTCGTGAAGGCGCACATCGACACACGGCGAGGACTCGTCGATGTGGCGGCCCCCCTCCGACACGAGCGAGACGGCGAGCTCTCTGAGCTCATCCTCCGACAACGCCAGCCGGGAGCGGCGCTCGACCCCCTGCCCTCGATCGACCCACACCCCGTCGACTCCGTTGACAAAGAGATCGGTCACTCCGGCTTCGGCGACAAAAGGGGCTAACGGGCCCAACTCGGGCACCGGCACCCTGCCTCGCGCCCTACGATCCTGCGCGGGAGGAGCCAGCGTAGAGCGGATTGGCGAAGTAGCAGCCGGCACCGCGCCCTCGACCCGCGTGCGCGACGGCCTCACGGGCACAAAACCGCCACGAGAGCCCGAGGGCGGCGCGAAATCGCGAAGGGGTGCTGCGGTGTGCTGATGCTGATTCATGGGGGCGACACTAGAAACTGCCGCCAGCCGCTCGGTGTCGCCGGCGCAAAGATGGGGAGGGTGGCCGCCCTGGAGGCGTGGGAGGGAGTGCCTGTCACACGCCGGCACAGACCCTACGACGTCCCCCGTTTCACCAAACCGCGAGAATGCGGAGCGCTGTCCGTGCGGCGGCCGATCCCCGCCGTTGGTGGGCAGTCAACGGGACGCGCGCCGAATGCCCCTCAAACGAGGGGTAGGCATGTACCCCATTTTCAGACGAATGCACCCCGATCGAGTGCGCCGCACAGACCTCCGCTAGAGGGCATCGCCACTAGGCTCCGCGACCTCGCGACAGCGACGGGCCCGCAGAAGATTCAACCCGGCATCGAATGCCGCCGCCCGAAGATCCCTCATTCTCTAGCTGAACGTTAGAGAGTAACCCTCATGAAGCAGTGCCGTTAAAAGAAGAGGGGCGGCGCCCGTTGGGGGGAACTGGCGCCGCCACAGCAGCGCGTGATTGGGGGGAATCACAGTTGCGCCGCTAAGCCGAATTGACATCCGGTTTGCCTAGTGTACCCCAATCCGATGCATCCACAACAGTCAATTTAGCTAGGCGTTAGTCTCTATTCCATCGAGTTCCCAGCTTCGCCCCGAAAGGGGCGGTCGCACTCTCGTTCGAACGCAAAGGAGCGCCGAAGCACCATGAGCACCAACATCGACAGCCTGCAGCACGAGACCCGCCGGTTCGCTCCCAGCAGCGAGTTTTCGGCCAACGCCGTGGCCACCGCCGAGATCTACGGCAGGGCGGCATCCGACCCCGAAGAGTTCTGGGCAAACCAGTCCCGCGAGCTGCTGCAGTGGGAGAAACCGTTCACCCGCACGCTCGACTGGGACAACGCCCCCTTCGCCAAATGGTTCTCCGACGGCCGCCTCAACGTTGCCTACAACTGCCTCGACCGCCATGTGGATGCTGGCAACGGCGACCGCGTCGCGTTTCACTGGGAGGGCGAACCCGGGGACTCCCGCACCCTCACCTACGCCGACCTGACGGCCGAGGTCAAGAAGGCCGCCAATGTGCTGACCTCGCTCGGCATCCGCTCAGGTGACCGCGTCGCCATCTACCTGCCGATGATTCCTGAGGCCGTGATCTCGATGCTCGCGGTCGCCCGCATCGGCGCAGTGCACTCCGTGATTTTCGGCGGATTCAGCGCCGACAGCATCCGCTCCCGCGTTGACGACGCGAACGCTCGCCTCGTGATCACCGCCGATGGCGGCTGGCGCAAGGGCAAGGTCTCGCCGCTCAAGCCCACCGTGGACGACGCGCTGGCCAAGGAGGGCGACCACTCAGTGCAGAACGTGCTCGTGGTGCGTCGAGGCGAGAACGCCATCGAGTGGACCGAGGGCCGCGACCGCTGGTGGCACGAGGAGATGGCCACAGCGGAGACCGAGCACACTGCCGAGGCGTTCGATGCCGAGCATCCGCTCTTCATCCTCTACACGTCGGGCACGACGGGCAAGCCCAAGGGCATTCTGCACACGAGCGGCGGCTACCTGACGCAGACCGCGTTCACCCACAAAAACGTCTTCGACCTCAAAGCCGAGACGGATGTCTTTTGGTGCACGGCGGATGTCGGCTGGATCACCGGCCACAGCTATGTGGTTTATGGCCCGCTCGCCAACGGCGCGACCCAGGTTCTGTATGAGGGAACCCCCGACGCACCCCACCCTGGCCGGTGGTGGGAGGTCATCGAGAAGTACAAGGTGAGCATCTTCTACACGGCGCCCACCGCCATCCGGTCGTTCATGAAGACCGGTCGTTCGGTGCCCGATGGCTTCGACCTGAGCAGCATCCGCCTGCTCGGCTCGGTGGGCGAGCCCATCAACCCCGAGGCCTGGATCTGGTACCGCGACGTGATCGGCGCGGGAACCGCCCCCATCGTCGACACGTGGTGGCAGACCGAAACCGGCGCCATCATGGTGTCGGCTCTGCCCGGCATCACGACGGCCAAGCCGGGCTCTGCGCAGGTGGCCATGCCCGGCATCACCGTCGACGTGCTGACGGATGGCGGCGCGCCCGTTGGCAATGGCAGCGGCGGCCTTCTGGTGGTGACCAAGCCGTGGCCCTCCATGCTGCGCGGCATCTGGGGCGACCCCGAGCGGTTCATCGAGACCTACTGGGACAAGTTCGACCAGCCGGGCGCGACGAACCGCCGCATGTACTTTGCGGGCGATGGCGCGCGGCTCGACGAGGACGGCGACATCTGGCTGCTCGGCCGAGTGGACGACGTGATGAACGTGTCTGGCCACCGCCTCTCGACCGCCGAAATCGAGTCGTCGTTGGTGTCGCATCCGATTGTTGCCGAGGCCGCCGTCGTCGGGGCGCACGACGACACGACGGGTCAAGCCGTTGTGGCCTTCGTGATCCTGCGCGCCGATCAGGAGGATGCCCAGACACCCGAAGAGGCCAACGGCATCCTGCGCAGCCATGTCTCGGAGCAAATCGGAGCCATTGCGCGGCCGCGGCAGATCTTCGTGGTCAGCGAGCTGCCGAAGACCCGGTCGGGCAAGATCATGCGGCGCCTGCTGCGGGATGTTGCGGAAGGGCGTGAGGTCGGCGATACGACAACGCTGGCCGACACCTCGGTGATGCAGATCATCAGCGAAAAGCTGCGCGGGACGACACCGCCCAGCTAAAGCGCTGTGCCTATTACAGCTTCTTACCCGGGTTGAGCAGCCCGGCGGGGTCGAACGCGTGCTTCACGCTGCGCTGCAGTTGGCGCACCGTGGGGCCCAGCTCAGCATCGAGGTGGGCCCGCTTGAGCGAGCCGATCCCGTGCTCACCGGAGGCGGTGCCGCCGAGGGAGATCGCCAGAGCGATCACATGCTGATAGGTGTCGTTTGCGGTCGCTACCGCCGCCGCATCCGCGGGGTCAAAGCAGATGATCGGATGCAGGTTGCCGTCGCCGATATGACCGGCCGAAAAGATGTCAACGCCGGCATTCTGACCGATCACTGCGATGCCCTTGAGCAACTCCGCGAGGCGGGATCTCGGCACAGAAACGTCTTCGTTGAGGCTCGCCCCCGCGACGGCACGCATGGCGCCGTGCAGCATTCTGCGCGCCTCCATGATGGCGTCGACGGCGGCAGCATCCTGGGCAATATCCACGGTCGTTGCCCCGCACGCGACGGCAATCGCCGCGTATTCCTCCGCGTCGTCGGCGGCCCGGCCGGCCTCGTCGGACTGGATGATCAGCGCGGCCCCGGCACCGGCCGGAAGCCGGGACGACGGCGAAAAGGAGGAGATCGCGGCGATGGTTCCGGCATCCAAATATTCGAGGATGCTGGGGCGGCGACCTGACGCCATGATCGCGTCGGCGGCGGCGAGCGCCTGGCTCGGTGACGGGAATGCGGCGAGCACACCACACGGCTCCCCCGGCGTCGGCAGCAGCGCGAGGGTCGCCTCGGTGACGATGCCGAGGGTGCCTTCCGAACCGACGATCAGGGAGGTCAGGTCGAGCCCCGCGACTCCCTTGACAGTGCGATGCCCCGTGCGGATTATCTCGCCGCTCGCGAGGACGACCGTGAGTTCGCGCACGAAGTCGCCCGTGACGCCGTATTTGACGCAGCGCATGCCGCCGGCATTGGTGGCGATGTTGCCACCGATGGTCGAGATAGCCCAGGACCCGGGGTCTGGCGGGTAGAAGAGCCCCCGCTCGGCGACGGCCCGCGCGAGCTCGAAGGTGATGACCCCGGCCTGGGTCGTCACGACCTGATCGGCCACATCGATGGACAGGATGCTGGTCATGCCCTCGAGGCTCAGCAGCAGGCATCCGTCGACCGCGTTTGCGCCGCCGGCCAGGCCGGAGCGGGTGCCCTGAGGCACGATCGGCACACCGTGTTTCGCTGCCAACCGAACGACTGCGGCGACCTGCTCTGTGCTTGTGGGGAACACTGCGGCGATCGGCACTCCCTGGCCTGTGCCGTCGGAGTGGTCACGGTCAAAGGCGAGCGCGGCATCGCCTGCGGCGAGTTGAGCGGCATCGAGCAGCGCGGCAAGCTCGGCGATGATCGCGTGGTCCGTCATGAATCCATTGTGCTGCCGCGACGTGGTTATGCTGTGACCCCGTGAGCACAGATCCCGCGCCAGCTACGGCACCCGCGCCGACGGCCGTACCGACGGCCCCGGCACCCTCGACGCCGAGCCGCGGCGGGCTCGTTCTGATCGGCGCTGTCGCCGTAGCATCCGTCGGCAATGGTCTGTTTCTTCCGCTCGCCCTCGTGTACTTTTTGACGCTGACCGATGTGCCGCTCGCGACGCTCGGGGTGCTGCTGGGTGCGGCGAGCGCCGTGTCGCTGCCGATCCCGGCGCTGACGGGGATGCTCGTCGACCGGTTCTCCGCGCGGCGGGTGGTGATTCTGTCGCAGCTGATTCTGGCGGCGTCGTATGTGGCGCTCGTGTGGGTGAACGAGCCGATCGGCATCTTCGTCGCCTCGATGCTGGGCTCCGTGGGGTCGCGGCTGTATTGGTCGTCGATCTTCACGCTCATCTCGGATTACGTCGACGGAATCGTGGCGGCGACCCGCACCGACGGCTGGTTCGCCTGGGCGAACATCGCCCGCACGGTGGGCATCGGTGTTGGCGGGCTGATCACCGGACTGGTGATCGCCGACGGCTCGGATGCTGCCTTCCGCGGTGTCGCGATGGCTGCCGCCGCGTGCTTTGCCGCCGCCGGGGTGGCGATTGCCGTTGCCGTGCGCGTGACCAGCTCCCGGCATAAGCAGGGCGAGGAGCGTTTTGGCTACCGCACCCTGCTGCGCGACGCAAACTTCGTTGCCCTCACCGGCCTCAACGTGATCTTCGCGCTGTCGACACTCACGCTGGCGATCGCGCTGCCCACCTTCGCGCGCGACGCTCTGGGCGGCCCGGCCTGGGTCACCTCCACCCTGCTGGTGGGCAACGCCGTGCTGGTGCTCGTGCTCGGCGGGGTGATCGTGCGAGTTGTCGCCCCCCTGCGACGAACCCGCGTTCTCGTGGCTGCCGGATGCGCATGGACGCTGTGGTGCATCGGCTTCGCCGCCATTGCTCCCCAGGAAGGGATGCTGAGTGGCCCCATCGTCTGGGTCGTTCTCGTCGCCGCGACCCTGCTGTTCACGGTGGCGGAGCTGATGCATGCCCCGTCATCGATGGCGATTGCCGCCGCGATCGCTCCCCCGTCGGCGCGGGGTCGTTACCTGGCGACATTCCAGTATTCGTGGGTCATCGCGGAGATCATCGCGCCGATTCTGTTCGCGACGCTCTTTGCCGCTGACCACGCGTTGCCGTTCGTGGTGCTCGCCGCCGTGAACCTTGTGGGGGTCGCCGCAACCCTGCTTCTGGAGCGTCGCTTGCCGGCATCCGTTCAACACGGCTGAGGTTTATTTCAGAGTGTGACGGGCTCGTTTGAGGCGCGCTCACGGCTGCCCATAGTGTGAACCAACTTGTTGACATGTGTGGGCGAAGCAGGACTCCGCCGAGCAGATGCCAGCGTTCACAGCATCCGAGAGGCCCAACCCCATGAAGCTCCGCGCTCCCCTAGCTCTGCTCGCAGCACCCCTGCTCATCTCGCTCGCTGCGTGCTCCACCACCACAGCGGATGACTCGTCCGCGACGGGCGACGACACCGTCAAGGTTGCCGTCGTGCTCGGCGGACTCGCCAACGATGGTGGCTTCAACCAGTACGCCGCCGACGCCGTCAACGCGCTTGCCGAGAGCGGCGACATCGAGGTGCAGATCCGCGAGTCGGTGCACAACCCGAGCGATGCAGAGCCCATCTTTCGCCAGTTCGGCGCAGAGGGCTATGACCTCGTAATCGGATGGGGCCTCGGCTTCTCCGACTCGGTGTTCAAGGTCGCAGAAGAGCTGCCCGAGACCAACTTCATCGCCACGGGAGCCGTCGACATCCTCGACAAGGCAACCGACAACGTCGAGACCTGGACCTATGCCACGCAGGAGGTCGGCTACCTGAGCGGCTGGGTCGCCGGCAAGTCTGGCCTCTCGCCCGTTGCCGTCGTCGACGGAGAGCTCGCGCCGTTCAACGAGCTGTCGTACGAGTACCTGTCGATCGGCCTCGCCGATGCTAACCCCTCAGCGCAAGAGCTCGCCCCCATCTTCACGGGCAGCTGGGAAGACCCGCAGCTTGCCAACCAGGCCACGAAGGCTCAGATCGATCTGGGCGCCAAGCTCATCATCACGGGCGCAGAGGGATTCACCTCCGGTGTCATCGCTGCCGCGAAGACAGGCGGGGTCGCTACGTTCGGCGCTTCGAACGCCACAAGCTCCGACGCGTCATCCGTGAACATCGGCGTCGTCAAGATCGACTGGACCCCCACCCTGGCCGAGGCTGTCGAGCGAATCGTTGCCGGCGAGTTCGGCAACTACACCTACACCTCGACGATCGCCAACGAGGGCCTGGTGCTCGGCGACTTCAACCTGGTGAAGGCCGCCCCCGAGCTGCCCTCCGACATCGAGACGCTCGTCTCCGAACTCGCCGCGCAGCTTGCCAGCGGCGAGGTCACCATCCCCTCCGTCGGCTAACGAATACACCGGCACCACGCCATGCGCGCACCACTCTCGCTCCTGGGCGTCTCCAAGAATTTCGGAGGCGCCCAGGCGCTGCGTGACGTCACCTTCACGGTCGAGCCGGGGCGCATCCATGCGCTCGTCGGCGAGAACGGTGCCGGCAAGTCGACCGCGATCAAGATTCTCTCGGGCCTCGAACAGCCGAGTTCCGGAGTGGTGACGGTCGGCGGCGACGCGGTCGTGCTGGGCGGCAGAGCGGCGGCCATTCGGCAGGGCATCGGCCTCGTTCCCCAGCAGCTCAGCCTGATCGGCGAGATGACCCTCGCCGAGAACTTCATCCTCACCCAGCCCCGCGCGCTCGCCCGCCGGCGGGACGCATCTCGTCTGTTGCGCAGCACCGCCGAGAATGCCGGCCTCGCGATCACGATCGACCGCCCCGTGAGCGAACTCGGCCTCGCCGAACGCCAACTGGGTGAGCTGACGATCGCCCTCGCCCAGGGCGCGAGCATCCTGTTGCTCGATGAGCCGACGTCGGCCATCGGGCCCTACGAATCGGGCGGACTGTTCGAGCACGTTCGCTCCCTCGCGGACGGCAGCGTCGGGGTTGTGCTCATTACGCACCGCATCGACGAGGTGCGCCAGGTGGCCGACGACGTGACGGTGCTCTCGCACGGCGTCGTCACGCTGACCGGCTCCGTCGCCGATTTCACCGACGCCGAACTCGTTCAGGCGATGGTTGGCGAACTGCCCGCCGTCGAACAGCGGCCCGCCTTTTGCGGCGGTCGCGACCGGCTCGTCATCTCGGGCCTCACCGCGCGCGGCGCGGGCTCCGCCGCGATCATCGACGTCGACCTCACGGTGCGTTCCGGCGAGATCGTCGGCGTACTCGGCGTCGCTGGCAACGGACAGAACGTGCTGGCGGATGCCGCGGCAGCAATCATCCGACCCCTCCGCGGCACCGTGACCGTCGATGGCGTCGACGTGACGGGACGGGCGGATGCTGCTGCCAGCGCAGGGGTCGCCTACGTTCCCGAAGTGCGCGGCGACTTTGTTGTACCCGATGCCCCCGTGACGACCTCCGCGATCGTTCGGCGCCTTCGAGACCCAGAGTTCAGCCGCCGCGGTGTGCTGCAGTGGCGAGCCATCACCGACTTCACCCGGGGGCTGCAGGAGCGACACGATGTGCGCCCGCGAAACCCCCACGCGCTGGCCGGATCGCTCTCCGGCGGCAACCAGCAGAAGCTTCTCGTCGGGCGCGAACTCGACGGAACCCCGGCCGTGGCGATCCTGCACGGCCCAACACAGGGCCTCGACCTGAACGCGGCCGGGGCGATCCGCCGCGAGGTCGCAACCGCCGCCGCGAACGGCACCGCCGTGCTGCTGCTCTCTGCCGACGTCGACGAGGTGCGCGAACTGGCCGACCGCATCCTGGTGGTCTCACACGGACGCATCGTCGACGAATTCGAGACAGCCGACTTCGACTCCCACCGCGTCGGCCGGGCCATGGCGGGTCTCACTCAGGAGGCATCGGCATGACACAAGAGAGTCGCGTGGTCGGGGCGCTGCGCTCCGCCCTGCGGCCAGAGGGCAAGCCGTCGCGACTGATCGTGGCGATCTATGCCATCACCGCGATTGCGGTCGTTGCCGCGCTCGTCGCGGCCTCGGGCGGCGACCTGGGCGTCGCTCTGGGCGGCTGGTTCAAGGGCGCATTCGGCACCGGCTACAACGTTGTGCAGACCATCGCCTATGCCACGCCGCTCGTGCTCGTAGCCATCGGGGTTGCCGCGGCCCTCAAGGCCGGGGTCATCACGGTGGGGGCCGAAGGACAGATGATCGTGGGCGCGATCGTCGCCACGGTCGTTGCGCTCTCGATCGGAGACGCGGTGCCGCTCGGCGTCGGGCTGCTGCTCGGCGCTATCAGCGGTTCCCTCGGAGGCGCAGCCTGGGCATTCCTCCCGGGGCTTGCCCGTGTGCGCTGGGGAGTCAACGAGATTCTCTTCACGCTTCTCGCCAACTATCTCGCCGCGCTGCTGCTGACCTACCTGCTGCGAACATCCCTCCGTAACCCTGCCGGCTCCGCAACCCCGCAGAGCGCCCCGCTGCCCGAGTCATTTCTGCTGCCGCAGCTGCCGCTGCCCGGCCGCCTGCACGCCGGGATCATCCTCGTCGTGATCATTGTTGCCCTCGCCCTGTGGTGGAGCCGGGGGCGAGGCGCCTTTCTCATCGGCGTATACGGGCAGAGGCCCGTGTTAGCGGCACGACTCGGGCTCACCCCGGCCAAGGCCGTGCTTTCGACAATGCTGGTTTCGGGAGCCGCTGCTGGACTTGCCGGATGGATGCAGCTGGCCGGCGTCGACGAACGATTGCAGCCGGGCGTGAGTGCCGGTGTGGGGTTTGCCGGTATCGCCGTGGCCGTACTCGGCCGGGGGCACCCCGTTGGTATCGTGATTGCAGGAATCGTGTACGCCTCCCTCACGACAGGGGCGACGGGCGTGCAGATCGCCACGGGGACGACCCCCGCCTCGATCGGCACCGTCGCTCAGGGAGTGCTGCTTCTCGCTGCCGCTCTCGTGATCGCCGCGCCGCTCGTCAAGCACAAGGCCGCCCCCGCACCGTCGAGAATCAGCGAGGAGGTCACGCATGGCACCGCTTGATTTCTGGGCCGTCGTGATCGCCGGAGCGCTCACCCTGTGCGCGCCCGTTGTGCTCGCCGGACTCGGCGAAATCTTTCTCGAACGCACGGGCGGCTTCAACGTGGGCATCGAGGGCATGATGCTTGTCGGCGCCGTGTTCGGCGTGATCGGGTCGCTCACGGGCGGCTTCTGGCTGGGGCTGCTCACGGGAATCATCGCCGGGGCCGTGCTCGGCCTCGTGCTCGGCCTCGCGACCGCGTGGGGCAAAGCCGACATCATCATCGTCGGAATCGCGATCGGGCTGCTGGGCGCAGGGCTCAGCATCGCCCTCTACCAAATCCTCGCGCCCGCCGGCAGCAACAACCAAAGCGCGCCGACCCAGCCGGTCGTCTCGCTCCCGTTCCTCGCCGATATCCCCCTCATCGGGCGGGGCCTCGCCGACGCCGGAATCCTCTTCTACCTCTCCATCGCGCTGGTCGCTGCCTCCTGGTGGGTGCTCAAGCACACACGGTTCGGCCTGCGCCTCAGCGCGGTCGGCGACGACGAAGGAGTCGCCATAACGCGCGGAATCTCGCCGCGCCGCTACCGCACCATCGCGGCGATCATCGCCGGCGGTTTCGCGGGGCTCGCCGGGGCATCCATCCCGCTGTCGAGCATCGGCACGTTCACACCGGGAATGACGGGCGGCAGCGGTTTCATCGCCCTCGCCGTGGTGATCATCGCGCGGCTCAAGCCGTGGGGGCTGCTGGCCGGAGCGCTGCTCTTCGCCGTGTTCAACTCGCTCTCGCTGCTGGCCCAGACCCAGAATCTCGGCATGCCTGTGGAGCTCTACCAGGCGCTCCCCTACCTCGCCACGCTGTTCGTGCTGTGCGTCACCGCACGACAACGCTGGGCCAAGAGCCGCCGCCAGGTCGCGATCGCCTAGCCGCAGCATCCGAAAGCCCTTCCTCCCCACCACTCCACGTCAGACCAGATCCACGCTCACAAAAGGAACCGCACCATGCCCGTCTCTCCCACCCCCTTCCCCATCGCCGACCGCGAGGCCGCCCACATCGCCACCGTGCGCGAGCTAGCGACGGATATTGCCGCGCAGGCCGCCGAACGTGACGACAAGGCCGAGCTGCCCCGCGAGGCGCTCGCCGCACTGCACGAGGCCGGCCTCAACAAGGCCGTTCTGCCCGCGAACGTTGGCGGCGAGGGCCTGAGCTATGTCGCCTACGGCGAAATCGTGCGCACGCTTGCCGAGGCCGACCCCTCGGTCGCCACGATCTGGACGATGCACTCCGGTGCCGGTGTCGGCCTCTCACAGCTCACCGCCGAGACCAAGGGTTCCTTCTACGCCGACGAATTCCTGGCCGGCCGCCACTTCGCCAACGCGCTGAGTGAGCCGACCAGCGGCAACCGCTTTCTCAACCCGCAGCAGGCGGCAGACGAGGTCGAGGGCGGCTACCAGCTCGACGGCGCCAAGCGCTTCGTTTCGGGCAGCGAGATGGCCGACTACCTCATGGTCAACGTGCTCGTCGACGACGCCCCCGCGTTCTTCGCCGTCAAGCCCGACGAGTCGGTCACCATCATCCCGATCTGGGACACGCTCGGTCTGCGCGCCACCCGCAGCCAGCTGCTCTCGTTCAACAAGACCCTCCTGCGCCATGAGGATCGCGGTCGTGCGCTCGGCCCCGGCGACTTCGCTGCCGTGCCCGCCGGTCTGCCGCTCATCTCGTTGGGAGTTGCGGATGCCGCGCTCGCGTCGATCGTCGACCACACCACCAACCGCATGATCATGGGCAAGCCGCTCTCTCACCAGCAGTGGGTGCAGTTCGAGGTCGCCGACGTGCAGTCCCGCCTCGAGGCCGTTCGCGCCTACGTCTTTCAGACGCTGTGGCAGGCGGATCAGGGCGACTACAACGCGCTCATCAACCTCAGCCGCTCCAAATACCTCGCCAACAAGATCGCGGTCGAGGTCGCCCAGCTGGCCGTTCGCATCGGCGGAGCATCCGGATTCCTCAAGTCGTCGCCCATCCAGCGCCACCTGCGCAACGCCCAGGCGGGGCAGCTCATGGCCTACTCCACCGAGGTGCTCGCGGGCGAAATCGGCAAGCACGTGCTCAACGTCACAGAAGGAGCATGATCATGGCCGACCGCAACCGCATGATCTTTAACGCCTTCAACATCTTCTCCGCGTCACACCACGACCAGGGAATGTGGGCGTGGCCGGGCTCCCGCCAGCTCGAATACAACGACATCAACTACTGGGTCGACATCGCACAGTTGCTCGAGCGTGGTCACTTTGACACCCTCTTCTTTGCGGACGTGCTCGCGCCTTACGAGGCGTTCTCCAACTCGCGCGCAATGGCCGTCAAGAGCGGGATGCAGTTCCCCATCAATGACCCCGGCGAGCTCATTCCCGCATTGGCATATGCCACAAAGGAGCTCGGTTTTGTGCTCACGCAGAACATCCTGCAGGAGCCTCCGTACACGTTCGCGCGCAAGATGTCGACGCTCGACCACCTCACCCGTGGCCGCATTGCGTGGAACATCGTCACGACGTTCCTGCCGGGCGCGGGCCGCAACCTCGGCCTCGGCGGACTGCCGGAACACGAGGACCGCTATGCGCGCGCCGAGGACTTCATCGACGTTGTTTACAAGCTGTGGGAGGCCAGCTGGGAGGACGACGCGGTTCTGCGCAACAAGGCCACGCAGCAGTACAGCGACCCGGCCAAGATCCACGAGATCAACCACGTGGGCCCGTTCTACGACGTCGTCGGCCCGCACCTGAGCGAGCCGAGCCCGCAGCGCACACCGTTCCTCGTGCAGGCCGGTGTCTCGCCGCGGGGCCGTGCCTATGCTGGTCGCAACGCCGAAGCGCTGTTCATCAACTCGCTCACACCAGCGGATGCCGCGCCGATCGTCAACGATGTGCGTAAGGCAGCAGAGGCGGCTGGCCGCAGCCGTGACAACGTGAAGCTGCTCGCCATCCTCGGCTTCGTCGTCGGCAGCACCGAGGAAGAAGCCAAGCGCCTTCACGAGGAGATCACCGAGTTCCAGTCGATCGAGGCGAACCTCGCCAAGCAGAGCGTCTTCTTGGGCCACGACTTCAGCCAGTACGACCCCAAGGAACCGATCTTCGAGATCGCCAAGCGCCCCGAGGGGCAGGCCGGCATCGTCAAGGACCTCATTGCGATGTCGCCGCGCTCCGACTACACGATCGGTGAGCTCGTTCGCTGGTACGGCAACCTGCGCATCGTCGGAACGCCCGAGCAGATCGCCGACTCCATCCAGGATTGGCAGGATGCCGGAGTCGACGGCCTCAACGTGCAGTACGTGACGTCGCCGGGCACCTTCGAGGACTTCGTTGACCACGTCGCTCCCGTGCTCAAGAAGCGCGGCATCATGCAGGACAAGTACGCGCCGGGAACCCTGCGCGAAAAGGTCTTCGGCAACGGCCCGCAGCTGCCGGACGAGCACCCGGCTAAGGCGATCCGCCGCGCCGCCTTCGGCGAGTAGCCTCCTTCGCAGATCGGATGCCCGGGGCTTCGGCCTCGGGCATCCGTGCGGGGGCTCCACCCCCATCGCCGAGGGGTCCCAGCGGCAGCCACCGAGGGGTCCCAAATGAGCCTTCGCGGCCGGGCCGAGCACCCATTTCGGACCCCTCGACGCAGACGGTCTCCACCCCCTCCGCCGAAGCGCTCCACTCCCTCTCCCTCTCCCTCTCCCTCTCCCTCTCCCTCTCCCTCTCCCTCTCCCTCTGCCGAAGCGCTCCAGCCCCAGCCCCGAGGGGTCCCAAAAGAGCCTTCGCGGGCGGGGCGAGCGCGCATTTCGGACCCTTCGGCAGACGGGCTCCACCCCCTCCGCCGAAGGGTCCGAAATGTGCCTTCGCGCGGGTTGTGAGCACGCATATGGGACCCCTCGGCGGGATGTCTCGGCGGGATGTCTCGGGCGCGGGGCAGCTGGCAGCGGCAGCTGGCAGCGTCAGCTGGCAGCGTCAGCTGGCAGCGTCAGCTGGCAGCGTCAGCTGGCAGCGTCAGCGGCAGCGGCAGCGGCAGCGCCAGCGGCCAGCGCCAGCGGCCAGCGGGCAGCGGCCAGCGCCAGCGGCCGCGTCAGCGGCCGCGTCAGCGCCAGGGCGCGGGGATCGTGCGCACGAGCGAGTACCGCACGATCGACGGATGGTGCCACTCGAACGCGTGCAGCACGCGAAGCCCGCTGCGCACGACACCGATGATCTCAAGCGTGAGGCAGGGCGACCCTGGCTCGAGCTCAAGCCTGGCCGCAGCATCCCCGTCCAGCGTTTGCAGGCCCGGGGTCGCGATCTCCCAGAGCAGCTCCTCACCCCACACCTCGGCGGCCGCCTCGAAGACGGATGCTGCGGGGTCGAGGTCGCCGTCGAATCCGTCCCGAAGCGCCAGGTGGTTCTCCGCGACCATCGCGGCCACACCGTCCGCCCGCCAGCGCTTGACGGCACGCAGCGCGCGGCCGGGAACGCGGGGGCTCAGGTTGCGCCGGAGCGACGTGGGCAGGTCGACGATCGCCGAGTCCAGTAGCTCGACGCTCGGGGTGTAACCCAACCGAGCGAGCAGTTCGCTGTGTTCCGTCTGCTCCTCAAGGCGCACGCCCATCCGCAGCGCCACGGGGTCAACGGTCGTGGCCGCCCCCTGCTGGCGCCGCACAATGCCCTGTTGCTCCAGAAGTGCGAGGGCCCTGCGCACCTGGGGCCGGTTCACGCCGAGCCTTCTGGCCAGCTCGTTCTCGCCCGGCAGCGCCTCGGCTGCGGCATCGGCCTCCCGGGCAATGCGCAGCACGCCGCGGCGCAGGCGCTCGAGTTCGTCGGGAGCGTCGTCGGTCATGCGCACAACGTTAGCGGCCGGCCGGCCCGCGCACGGCAGAATGCCCGCGCGTTACACGCCAAGGGCGAGCGCCCGCGCGTCAATTGCTTCGTGCAGTTCTGCTGCGAGTGCATCCGGGGCGAAGCTGGCGGTAACCGACGCATGGGCGAGCGCGATGAGCTGGGGCAGCCCCCAGCCATAAGCATCGGCTGCGAGGCTCCACTCGTTCTCGAGCCGTGTGCCGATGGGCGCAGGATCGTCGGTGTTCACGGTCACCGTGACGCCGCGACGCATGAGTTCTGCGAGCGGATGCGACGCAAGGTCGGGGTAGACCCCAAGCGTGAGGTTCGACCGCAGGCAGACGTCGAGCGGGATGCCCGTCTCGGCCAGGTGAGCTACGAGCTCGTCGTCGTCGATGGCCCGCACACCGTGGTCGATGCGCTCGGCGTGGAGGTGCCGGATCGCATCCCACACACCCTCCGCACCGCTCGATTCACCCGCGTGGATTGTGCGCCGCAGGCCGCCGTCTCGGGCGATGTCAAAGGCGGGTGCGAACTTCTCTGCGGTGCGACCCGCCACGCGCTCGTCTCCGTCGACCGAGAGCGCGATTACGCGGGAGGGTCGGGTTTCGACGAGCCAGCGGGCGATGGTCGTGGCCTCGTCTTGGCTCTGTGTGCGCAGCAGGGAATAGGCGATGTTGATCACGCACAGCCCGTCACGCTCGGCCTCGTCGAAGCCTTCGGCGAGCGCAGAGAGCAGATCGCCGACTCGTCCGCGCCAGGCTGACCAGTGGGTGGGGTTGACGATTACGTCGGTGTAGCGGATGCCCGAAGCACTCTGCCGGGCGGCGAACCGATAGGCCAGGGCCGAGGCCTGCTGCGGTGTGCGGATGAGACCGCACTGCCAGTCGAGAAAGCGGAGGAAGGCCGAAAGCCCGCCCGTGCCGACCCCCGAGCCCGCGTCAATCGTGTCGGTTGTGTCTGGCGCAAAGTGGGTGCCGAGGTCGAACAGCGTTGCCGCCGGCCCGGGAAGGGGCACCCCGGATTCGCGGGCCAGCTCGATCAGGTCGATCAGCTCGAAGGTTCCCTCAAGGTGCACGTGAACTTCGGCCTTGGGTATCGAGCGAATCGTCTCTTCGTCGACGCGCTTCGCCCCCGGGGTGACGTGCGCTTGGGCGGGGGCGGTCGGTGTCGTGGTCACGGTGTGGCCGTCTCTCGTTTCGCTGGAACGGATGGGGCGCACGCGGGCGCCCATGATCATCCTAGAACTTGTCAACAAGTTGCAGATCGCGTCGCAGTCGGACTGTACAAAAGCCGAGGCCGCCACGGCGTTGTGCTGCGCGAATCGCGACAAGTGCCGCGTGCTCGACCCAGTCTCCCCTAGCGTGGTCGCAGTCCCGAAGCCCCCACCTCAGCGACGAGCAGGAGACTCTATGGCCTACATCGATATCAACCCGGATCAGCTCAGATCGGTGCTCGGCACCATGCCGCCCGCAACCCCGTTCGACATGCTCAACCTGCTGCGCTTTCGCGAGACGGCCGAGTATCCGGCGCAGTACGCGAACCAGCCGGTAACCATCAGCGGCGCAGAGGCCTATGCGACCTATGGCCGTCACGCTCGCAAGCACCTCGCCGACATCGGCGCCGAGGTTGTCGTCATGGCAGAATCCTGCGGCACGCTCATCGGCCCCGTCGACGAGCAGTGGCATCAGGTATTGCTCGTGCGCTACCCGTCGATCGAGAAGTTTGTGGCCATGGTCACCGACCCGTCCTATGAGGAGGCGGCCGTGCACCGCACCGCGGCTCTCGCCGACTCGCGTCTCATCGTGACGCTAACGCGATAACGCCCGCATCACCGCTCGACGAGGATGCCGTCTTCGTCGCTCCACAGCGTGCGGCCGGGCACAAAGATCACGCCGCCGAATTCCACAACACCGTCCACCTGGCCCTCCCCCGCTTTCGCGCTCTTGCGGGGGTTACTCCCGAGCGCTTTGACGCCCAGCTCCAGCGTGCCGATGGCCACACGATCGCGGATCGCACCGTTGATCACGACTCCCGACCATCCGTTGTGCACCGCCGCCGCCGCGATGAGATCGCCCATCAGGGCAGAGTCGAGGGAGCCGCCGCCGTCGACGACAAGCACGCTGCCGTCGCCCGGCGAGTTGAGCAGCGCCTTGACGATGCCGTTGTCGCGGTAACAGCGAACGGTGCGGATGCTGCCGGTGAAGCGCGGCTTGCCCCCCAGGTTGAGAAGCTGAAGGCTCACCGACTGCAGGGCATCTTCGTGCACGTCATAGAGGTCAGCCGTAGCGAAATCGGCGGTCGTGTCGGCAAGGCTGCTGTCGGTTTCGGTCATGACGGCAACGCTAATCACCGGGCGCAGCACGCGAAAGGCGTTACTGATCTCGGTGCCGCACGTTCTTCTCACCTGCCCAAGAACCCCGATTCTTGCGTCGCGCAGCGCACGGCCGGCGAGGGGCACGGTTCGCGTAAGGCACGGTTCGCGCAGGGCTAGCGAACGGCAGCGACGGGACCTCGCTGAGCAGGCTCGGGATGTACCGGCTCGTTTCCGCTGACGCAAAAGCGTGTGCGTCCTGCCTCTTTGGAGCCGTACATCGCCGCGTCCGCCTCGGCCATGAGGGCATCGGCGTCGGTTCCATGCTCCGGGTAGAGGGCGATTCCGAGGCTCACCGACGCATCAAGTTCGATGCCAAGAACGGTGACAGGCGTTTCGAACGCCGCCAGGATCGCGCGGGCCACAACCTCCGCCTCTGACGCGTCGCTCACCTCGGGCAGCAACACCACGAACTCGTCGCCGCCCTGCCGGACCACGGTGTCACTCGCCCGCACGCTCGCACTGAGGCGGTCGGCGATCTCGCGCAAGAACGCGTCCCCCGCCTCGTGCCCGTGGACGTCGTTGACCGACTTGAACCGGTCGAGATCCACGAACATCACGGCGAGACCGTTGCCGTGCCGATCGGCCATCGCAATGGCCTGCTCGAGTCGGTCATTGAGCACCCGGCGGTTGGGCAACCCCGTGAGCTCGTCCACAAACGCGAGCTGCCGGATCTCTTCTTGGTACCGACGGATCTCAGTGATGTCACGAAAGGTGACGACAGCGCCCGTGACCCCACCGTTCACCGTGAACGGCGCCGCGCTCACCCCCACATGGATGAGGCATCCGTCCTTGCGCACGAACACCTCGTCGTTGCTCCTGAAGGTCATTCCCGTTGTGGCGACGGCCCGCATGGGACAAAACGCCGAAGTCGACTCGGTATCGGGATGCGCGTGAAAGAGGGCATGGGCGTCGCGCCCGATCATTTCCTCACGCCGCCACCCGAGCAGCCGGGCGCATTCGGGGTTGACGTCGGTTATGGTTCCCCGGGTGTCCATCACGAACAGACCCTCGCCGAGGGTGTTTTGGATGGCTTCGAGCCTCAGCTTCGTGTCGGCCTCAGAGCGGCTCACACGCAGGCGTACGACCGTCATCTGGGCTGCGTAGGTGCCGAGCGCCAGCAGAACGACGAGGCCAGCAACGTAGAGGGCGAACGTGGCGGTATCGCGCACGATGCTGGCCGACGGCAGCATCGCCGACGGCATCCACGCCACGATCTTCCACAGGTCGTCGTGCGCGTGGTTGAACCCGTGGGTCTCATCGCCGGCGAGCCGCACGCCAACGTGCGAGGGGTGCGCCGTGCCATACGCATAAATGCCGTCGGGCCCGCTGACCTCTCCGGTTTCGGCTGCGCTGATGGCTGCCCACGCTTCGGGGCTGCTCGTCGCGAAGCCGTTTTCGTCACCCAGGGCGAAGCCGAATTCACCAAGGCCGTCCGGGGCGACGAGCCATCCGCCATCGGCGTTGAGCATAATCGGGAGCGAGCTATCACTCATGGATTCGCGAAAGCGCTCCAAGAACTGGGCACCGTCGACGTAGATGACGACGAGACCCTGTCGAGCGCCCTCGCTGTCGAAGACGGGAGTGGCAAGCCTCATCGTTGGATGCCAAGGAACCACGATCTCCGAGTCCTCGACCCTGAGATCGAGAGGCGAGACATAAACATCGCCGACCGCAAGGGTGCGGGTGTCCTGGAATGAGTAGTGGTCTGACCAGTCGGCGAGCTGATGCTCTGGCACCGGGGCAATTCCCCCACCCTCGGCTTTTTTCACCACGAGCACCTCACGCCCCTGCTCATCGATGTAGCGAAGCTCCTGGATGGAGTGCTTCTTCGACACAAAGGCGACGAACAGTTCGGCTGCCTGCTGCAGCGACTCTTCGGTGCGGCCGTCGGCGAGCTGGACCACTGCGGGGGCTGCCGCGGCAACGAGCACATCGCTACCCAGGCTATCGAGCCGGGTCTCGAGCCCGCGCACTGTGGTCTCGACCGTCGCCTGCTGCTCCATGGCCAGCTCGGCGCGCTCGCGCATGGCCTGGTCAGAAAGGATCGCCACAAACACCAGCGAGTAGATGAGAACGAGGGCAACCGGCGCCACGATGAACGGCCAGGACCATCTCGTCCGTTCCGCGTTCGGGTGCGCGGAACCGACATGATCGGGTATCACAGTGGAACTATAGCTAGCTCCAAGGTCCGCCGAAGAATCCTGCTTGCGCCGCCGCGCGCGTCGTCCGCTTGTCCCCCAGTGCGACTGCACATCCCCCCGAGAATTCGGAGCCTGACCTCGTGATTCGTCCCCCAAAGCGGCGGACCGGTTACTCGGCCCGTCTGGCCGGGCGAGGCGCGCGTGCAGCGCTCATGACGGTGGCACCTGACAGGCTGGGGGGATGACCGACGAGACCCGAACCTCAGCCCTCCAGATTCTGCGCACCCTCGTCGGGTCGCCGACAGCCGATTTTCATGAGGGCCAGTACGAGGCCATCTCCAGCCTTGTCGACGGGCATAGCCGCGCGCTCGTCGTGCAGCGCACCGGATGGGGCAAGTCGGCGGTCTATTTTGTCGCGACCCTGCTGCTGAGGCAGCGCGGCGGCGGGCCCACCGTTCTCGTCTCACCCCTGCTCGCGCTCATGCGCGACCAGATCTCGGCCGCTGAACGCGCCGGAGTTAGGGCCGTGGCCATCAACTCAACCAACGCTCACGAGTGGGGCGACGTGGTTGCCGCGCTCGAGCGTGACGAGGTCGATGTTCTACTCGTCTCGCCCGAGAGGCTCAACAACCCGACCTTTCGCGAGCAGCAACTCCCGGCGCTCGTGGCACGCATGGGGCTGCTCGTTGTCGACGAGGCCCACTGCATCAGCGACTGGGGCCACGACTTCAGACCCGACTATCGGCGCCTGCGCGACTTGATCGCCCAGATGCCGTCCGGAGTGCCTGTGCTGGCAACGACCGCGACGGCCAACAGTCGTGTGGTCGCCGATATCGCCGAACAGCTCGGCGGTGCCGAGGTCGTGACGATTCGCGGCCCGCTTGCCAGGGCATCCCTGCGCCTCGGGGTGCTGCGCCTGCCCGACTCAAAGACGCGCCTCGGCTGGCTGCTCAGTCACTTGGGCGACCTGCCCGGCTCCGGCATCATCTACACGCTGACGGTGTCGGCGGCAGAAGACACGGCACGCTTGCTGCGGGATGCCGGTCATGCCGTGCGCGCCTACACCGGCCAGACCGACACGGGCGAGCGCGAGGAGTCGGAGGGGATGCTCAAGCGCAACGAGGTCAAGGCCTTGGTCGCCACGAGCGCCCTGGGGATGGGCTTCGACAAACCTGACCTGGGGTTTGTCGTGCACCTTGGCGCGCCCTCCTCTCCCGTTGCCTACTACCAACAGGTGGGGCGCGCTGGCCGCGCCACCGAAAACGCGGATGTTCTCCTGCTGCCGGGCACAGAAGACCGCGATATCTGGCAGTACTTCGCCACCGCATCCATGCCAGATCAGGCCCGCGCTGAACGCATTCTCTCCGCCCTTGAGCGCGAACGCCCCACCTCGACGCCTGCCCTCGAGGCCCTGGTCGACATCCGCCGCACCCCGCTCGAGCTCCTGCTCAAGGTGCTCGATGTCGATGGTGCCGTACGTCGCGTGCAGGGCGGTTGGGTCGCAACCGGCGAGCCGTGGACCTACGACGCCGAGCGTTACTCCCGCATCGCTGCGGAACGGGTCGCCGAGCAGCAGCACATGATCGAGTACGAGACCACGACCTCATGCCGCATGGAGTTCTTGCAGCGCACCCTCGACGACGAAACAGCGGCCCCGTGTGGGCGGTGCGATAACTGCGCTGGCGCCTGGTATCCCACTGCCATCGCCGCGGATGCAGCGGCGTCGGCGGCGTCGTCCCTCGACCGGGTTGGCGTTGCTATCGAGCCGCGGGCGCAGTGGCCCACGGGGGCGGATCGGCTCGGGCTGCCCGTCAAGGGGCGCATCGCTGCCGCCGAGCGCCCGCTTGAGGGCAGGGCTCTGGCCCGTCTCACGGACCTGGGCTGGGGCGGCACGCTGCGCGAACTCTTTGCCCCCGGCTCCCCCGATGCTCCCGCTTCGGCGGCGCTCATCGCGGCGTGCGTTCGGGTGCTCGCGGGCTGGGGATGGGAGGAGCGCCCGGCCGCGATCGTCACGATGCCCTCCCGGCGGCACCCGCAGCTCATCGAGTCGGTTGCCGCTGGGCTGTCGCAGGCGGGTCGACTGCCGCACCTGGGTTCCTTGGAGTACCTCAAGGGTGGGCCAGAGGGCGAGCCCGGCGGCAATAGCGCCTATCGGCTCGCAGGCGTGTGGGGCCGCATCGGAGTGCCGGATGCGCTCGCCGACGATCTCGCCGGCCTCGCGGCGACCAAGCCGGACAGCCCGATTCTGTTGATCGATGACCTGGTCGACAGCAGATGGACCATAACGGTGGCATCCAGGGCTCTGCGTCAGAGCGGTGCGGCCGGGGTGCTCCCCTTTGCCCTCGCCGTCGTGCGCTAGGGCAATTCCGGTTAGTCCGTCGACATACTAACCGGCCACAAAAAAGGCTGCGCATCCCCCGTGGATGCACAGCCTTTTCTGCGGCGGCTTGCCTAGTCGAAGAGCTCGCTCAGCCAGCTGTCCTTGCGCTTTTTGTAATACGGCGCCTGCCCATAGGGCTGCTGCGCCTGGCGCTGATCACCGCGCAGCTGGTCGCCACGGAGCTGGTCTCCATAGCGAGGATCGACATAGGTCTGCTGCGTCGCGGCGGGGCGGACGGGGCCGGTCTCGGCAGCGGCACGGTCGAGAATCTTGTCGAGCTCTCCGCGGTCGAGCCATACGCCGCGGCACACGGGGCAGTAGTCGATTTCGACGCCGTTGCGCTCGCTCATTGTCAACAGGGTTGAGTCAACAGGACACTTCATTTGGCTCCCTAACGATGTTGGCCGCGAAAGCGGTTCGATCAAAGAGTAGCCGCGCGCTGCTGAACGGAAGCATGCGCTCAACGCGCTAGCGAACGACGTACCAGCGCCCTCCGTCTCGGCGGGTCAGTTTGGGGTGCAGAGCCTCCGCCACCGCATGCGTCGCCTGGATCACGTGCACGGCCACCCTGCGGGCAACGCTCTCGTCATCGGCGGTGAAACGGATCACGATGCGCGGAGCCCCGGCCACGATGCCGAGGTCGAAGGCTTCGACGGTGGTGATGGCCGCGGCGGCCTCAGTCGCGGCCGGAAGCACCTGCTCGGGCTTCACCCCTGGCCTGAGCGCGCCGATGGTTATGGTGATGCGGTAGGAGGGCATCCGCCAACGCTATCCCCCTCCCCAGCGCCGGTTTTCGCGCCATTCCGATGCCGCCGCCGAACCCGGGCATGGCCCCCGTGAAGCTGCTCATAACCTGCTCGGACGCTCTCGCTCTGGAACCTCCCGGTCCTATGCTCGAGAGATGACCGAGCCCACAACCGCTGCCGATCTCGCCGACATCCCCCTCACTCGAATCGATGGCACATCCGCGAAGTTCGGCGACTACGCCGACGGGCCAGTGCTCGTTGTCAACGTCGCCTCCCGCTGCGGCCTAGCACCGCAGTATGAGCAGCTCGAAGAACTGCAGAAAAAGTACGGCGAGCGAGGCTTCACGGTCCTGGGGTTCCCCAGCAACCAGTTCGCGCAGGAGCTCAAGACCTCAGAAGACATTTCGGAATACTGCTCGACCACCTGGGGCGTTACATTCCCCATGTTCGAAAAGACCAAGGTGAACGGCCGCCATAAGCATCCGCTCTATGCGGAGCTTCACCGCGCCAAGGATCCGTCGGGGCTCGCTGGCCCCGTGGTGTGGAACTTCGAGAAGTTTCTTGTGCTCCCGAGTGGCGAAGTTCGCCGGTTCCGCCCGACGACCAAGCCCGACGACCCCGCGATCGTGGACTTGATCGAGGCGAACCTTCCCCCCGCGCCGAACGCCTCCGACGAGGGCGCGAACTAACCATGTCGGCAGAGAAGAAGCTCAGGCACGAGCCGGATGCTCAGCGCTACACGCTCCGTGTGGGGAACGACCTCGTGAGTGTGGTCGACTACGCCGTCAACGGGGACAGGGTCTCCTTCACCCGTACCTACACGAATCCGGTCTGGCGCGGCCAAGGCCACGCGGCAGAAATCGTGGAGTTCGCCGTGAACGACGTCGAAGCCGCTGGCCGCACTGTTGTGCCGATGTGTTGGTACGTGGGCAAATGGTTCGACGAGCATCCCGAGCGCGCCTCGGTGCTGGCTACGTAGAAGTCCCCCGCGACGCCCATTAGTTGAAGCGTCAACTATCGATAGAATGGGGCCATGGACGACACTCCCTGGCTCGATGACCGCCAGCTCGCCGCATGGAAGAGCTTCGTCGCGGTTGTCGAGCTTTTGCCCGGAGTGCTCGACAGCCAACTACAGAGCGACGCTGGCCTTAGTCACTTCGAGTACTACGTGCTCGCGATGCTCTCAGAGGCTCCTGACCGCACGATGCGCATGACCGCGCTCTCCGAACTGGTCAACGCCACCCTGCCCCGCCTCTCCCACGTCGTGAGCAGGCTTGAGAAGCGCGGCTACGTGCAGCGCACCAAATGCGCCGAAGACCGTCGGGCAACCAATGCGAGACTGACGGATGCTGGCTGGGCCAAAGTCGTCGAGGCCGCGCCCGGCCACGTGCGCAATGTGCGCGCCGCCGTCATCGACAAGCTCACACCCGAGCAACTCGATCAGCTCGGCGCAATCTCCCGAGCCCTGCTTTCCGACTGACAGCGCCAGCGCGCTGAACTCCGGCCGGGCGCACGTTAGCCGAGC
The DNA here is from genome assembly GCF_003065485.1 of Salinibacterium hongtaonis. Lineage (GTDB taxonomy): Bacteria > Actinomycetota > Actinomycetes > Actinomycetales > Microbacteriaceae > Homoserinimonas > Homoserinimonas hongtaonis. The sequence continues at coordinate 408,322 of NZ_CP026951.1, read as the reverse complement.
GGTGACCCGGTAGCTACAGCGCCATGCTCAGCACTCGGCGAACCGGGATGCTTCCACCGAGATCGTCGGCGACGCGGTGCATCCCGATTTTCTCCGCCACGCGCTCGGATGCGCGATTCTCGGGATGGATGATGGCGACGAGCTCGCGCACATCGCAGTGCTCGCGAGCAAAATCACGGCAGGCCGCCGCCGCCTCCGTCGCGAGGCCCTGACCCTGCAACGCGGTAGCAACGTGGTACCCAACCTCGAGCGTGGCGATGCCGTTGACCTTCTGCCAGGTCAGCCCACAGTCGCCGACGAAGTCTCCCGCGAGGGTCTCGACGATCCAGAGGCCGAACCCGTGCTCCGCATAGTTTTTCTGATTCCAGGCGATCCATTCCGCCGCCCCATCACGCGACTTCGGCGCCGCATAGAACCGCATGACCTCCGCATCCCCCAAAAGCCCGTACATCAACTCGAGGTCGCGAGGAGTCATGGGCCGGAATCGAAGCCGGGCGGTATCGGGAGGGAGCACTCGCCCAATCGTAGGCGACAACCCCCGCACTGCCCCAAGTATGTCTTTAATGAAACCCCCATGTGCGGTCACACGTTACGGGGGTATGGTCTGCCCCACCTCGTGTGAGTCGAAACGAGCAGCCACTACTCGCCGTAATTGGAAGGTCGACAATGAACGCCACCCCCGTGTCCGTTGCCCGTTTTCGCCCCCGCTGGGCACGAAAGAGCCTGCTCGCCGTGTCGGCAGCACTCGCCTCGGCCGCGCTTGTCCTGATGTCACTGACGCCCGCTGCGGCGCGGCTCCCCGACGAGATCCCGTCAAACGGCGCATTGAGAGGTGCCAACACGGAGATTGTGATTACTGGCACCGGGGCGGGGCAGACAATCACCGGTTCTGCACCGCCGACGGTAATCGTGCAAGACCCTCAAGCGCCCTATCCAGCGGCACCCCCGCCCGGCTACATCTCGCAGACGACGTTTGCAGGAGTGATCGATACCGCCTCGGTAGCGGATCCTGATCTCACCGCCGAGATGTACTGCATCAACTTGCGCGTTCCCACATCGGTGGGCATCGGCTACGAATCGGGCACGTGGGAAGAATCGAATGTGCCCAACATCGGGTACGTCACCTACATACTGAACAACTACTACCCGACCGTGGCCGCTCCCGCAGGGCTCTCACCGAGCCAACAGGCCGCAGCGGTTCAAGCGGCAATCTGGTACTTCACGGACGGGTTTGTTCTCGCCCCCCCCGGCCCAGGCCCCCAGGGCCAGGTGCGCGCAGCGACCGCTGCAATCATCGCGGCCGCCCAGGCCAACGGACCCGTTGTGGAACCACCCGCGCCCGACGTGGCAATAACCCCCGCAACCGCAACAGCAGCTGAGGGAACCGCAGCTGGCCCCTTTACCGTCACGGCCACCGGCGCCACCACCGCAACCGTAAGCGTGCCGACCGGGTACACGATGTACACGGATGCCGCCGCGACGACTCCGCTTGCCAATCCCAGCGACGTTGCCCCCGGCACTCAGATCTGGATAACCGGGCCAGGAGCGACAGGGGTGGAGACTGTGCTGAATGCGAGAGCCGCGGTCACGGTTCAACGCGGCAATGTCTATCTCTATGACGGCAACACTCCATCGCAAACGGATGCTCAGCGGCTGATCCTCGCCGATACGGCAGAGCTTGAGGCGGTCGCGACGGCTGCGATCGAGTTCTTCGCCGTCGGTGAACTCACCGTCAACAAGGAATTCACGGGCGGAGCCGTTGGCCAGCAGGGGGCCATCCAGCTCGCGATCGATTGTGGTGAGGGTTACACCTTCACCGCCGATATCCCCGCGAACGCCACCACGACGGATATCTCAACATTCGCCGGCATCCCCGCTGGTAATACGTGCACCGTGACCGAGCCGACGACGGGGGCGACCGCCCAAGTCCTTGTCACAACGGATGCGCCGCAGTCTGTCGTCATGGCGGACGAAGGTGCCGCTGTGACGGTAACCAACACCGTCGAGTTCGCACCCGGATCGCTGAACCTCGTCAAGGCAATTGCGGGAGGCGGAGCGGGATCCCAGGACGAGATCTCGGTCACCGTCAGCTGCGTGAGCGGCCTTGAGGACACGTTCGTTGTCCCTGCGGGCTCTGCGGCCGGTGACTACACCCAGACCTATGCTGGCTTGCCCGCCGGTGATGTGTGCACGGTGGCCGAGCTGGCCACCGGGTCGAACACCATCGTCGAGGTGACGACGGATGCCCCGATCACCGTGACCATCCTCCCGGGCGCGCCCGTCGAAGCGCGGGTGACCAACACCGTCGAGTTCCGGCCGGGAGCGCTGAACCTCACCAAGGTTATTAGCGGTGCCGGAGCAGGTTCGCAGTCACAGGTCACGGTGAGCATCGTCTGCGACAGCGGGCTGGACGAGACCCTGGTGATCCCCGCCGGGTCGGCAGCCGGTGACTACACCCAGCTGTATGAAGACATCCCCGCTGGCGCGGAATGCCTCATCACGGAGCTCGAATCCGGAGCCAACACTGTCGTCGAGGTCGTTGTAGGCGACCCCGTCACCGTGACGATCGAGCCGGCCGAGACCGTTGATGCGGAGCTGATCAACACCGTGACGTTCCGCCCAGGCGCACTGACCGTGGTCAAGGCGATCACCGGGCCGGGAGCCGGACTGCAGTCGGCGATTTCGCTTTCCATCGAGTGCGACAACGGCCTGAGCGACACGTTCGACATTCCCGCAGGGGCGACGGCCGGTGACTACGCTCAGACGTTCAGTGACCTGCCCGCTGGCACCGAATGCACCGTGACAGAAACCGCATCCGGGGCAAATAGCACCGTGAGCGTCATTGCTCAGACATCGGTCACGGTAACGATTGAGCCGGGAGCCGAAGCGCAGGCGAGGCTGACCAACACCGTAATGAACATTCCGTTCATGGGCGGCGGTGTGCTGGCCATGACCGGCGGCGGAGAGGCCCTGCTGGCTCTTCTCGCTGGAGGCAGCGCCGTGCTCCTGATGGGACTCCTGGTGCTGGCGATGGCCAGGATGCGCGCAGCGCGTCGGGCACTGACCGCGGACGAGTAGTCCGAGCGATGCGGGTGGGGTAGCGACTAGCACCCCACCCGCACTGCTGGGGCGGCCGGGCGCAACTGCGATTAGGCCGTGAGGTTCCTTGTGGCTTCGACGAGGACTCCCGTGGTGGACCGGTAGTACGCCCAGCGTCCACGCTGTTCCCGACTCACGAGCCCCGCCTCAACAAGAAGCTTCAGGTGGTGGGAGACGGTGGGCTGAGAGAGGCCGACAGGCTCGGTGAGATCGCAGGCACACAGCTCGCCTTCCGCGCTCCCGGCGATGAGGGAGAGCAGCTTGACCCGCGAGGGATCGCCGAGCGCCTTGAACACCTTGGCGAGATCCTGCGCAGTGCCGTCATCGATCGCGCCCTCGCTCGCCGGGCTGCAACACGATGCCTCAGCACCGGTGGGCCCACTAATAACGGGAAGTGACGTCATGGATCCATGATGCCCCACATATTGACATCTGTCGATGTATCGGTCAGGCTTGGTCACATCGAAGATCATCAATCTATGGAGGTTGGGATGCATCCCGTAGCCGTCATCGGCGCTGGCCCTCAAGGTCTGGCCGCAGCCGCCCACCTACTGGAGCGGGGCCTGAATCCCCTTGTGCTCGAGGCCGGGCCAAGCGCAGCGTCCGCGGTTGCCGAGTGGAGCCATGTGCGGCTCTTCTCACCCTGGCCCGAGTTGACGGATGCGGCAGCCTGCAGACTCCTGGAGCCGACCGGCTGGACTGCACCGACCAGGGGCTATCCGACGGGAGCGCAGTGGATCGATGAGTACCTCGCTCCTCTTGCGGATCAGCTCGGAGACCGAGTCCGCTACGGCGCTCGCGTGGTCGGGATTGGGCGCAAGGGTCGCGATCTCTCGGTCGATGGCGGCCGTGCCGATCAGCCGTTCGTGGTTCATGTACAGCGAGCAGACGACGAGGAAGAGCGCATCGAGGTATCGGCTGTGATCGACGCCTCCGGCACCTGGCGAAACCCAAGCCCGGCGGGTGCGGATGGGCTTGCCGCAGTCGGGGAGAAGAAGGCACACGAAGCGGGCCTGGTGGACTATCGAATTCCCAGCATGCAGGATGCAGCCGAGTTCGCGGGCAAGCATGTGGTCGTAATCGGGAGCGGCCACTCGGCTTCCACAGCGGTGAACACGCTCGTCCGAATCGCTCAGCGGGAGCCGGGCACCAGGATCTCCTGGGTTCTTCGGCGCGGCGCTGTCGGCAACACCTTCGGGGGAGGCACCGCTGATGAGCTGCCGGAACGTGGCCTGCTCGGCCAGCGAGCAAAAGAAGCCGTCGAAAGCGGAGTGGTTGATCTTCACACCGGGTTCCGCGCTGAGCGGGTGAGCATCGAGGATGGGCGAACTGTCGTCATCTCCGAGGACGGGCGCCAGCTCCCCGCCGCCGACAAAGTGTTCGTGCTCACCGGTTTCCGCCCGGATCTGTCCTTCCTTTCAGAGGTACGTCTCGATCTCGACGTGAGGCTCCAGGCGCCGGCCAGCATCGCCGCCGAGGTTGACCCGAACCTCCACTCCTGCGGCTCAGTCAGGGCAACGGGAGCGGCGGACCTTGCTCACCCCGAGCACGGCTTCTACATCGTGGGGGCCAAGTCTTACGGACGAGCGCCAACCTTCCTCGCCCTCACCGGCTTCGAGCAGGTCCGCAGCGTTGTCGCGGAACTTGCTGGAGACAGGGAGGCGGCAGCTCGGGTTGAGCTTTCGCTCCCAGACACGGGCGTGTGCGGTGGATCCGGAGTGTTCGACGCCCCGGAGGACGGCGACCGCGCAGGCTCCTGTTGCGCACCCGCACCGCAGCTCATCCAGCTCGGAACTGCGCCCGTCGCTCGCTGAACAGGTAGAGGCGGACAGGCAACAACCACTTCTACAGAAACGAAGTTGTCTCGCTAGCGAACCATCCGCACTTCTTCGCCGCCAGTGTCGAACCCAGTGGCTTGGCGTGCACCCTCCAAGACAAAGCCATTGCGCTCATAGAAGGCTCGTGCCCGAGGGTTAGCTTCCAGTACCCAGAGGCTTGCTGGCCCATCGCTCACGACCGCGTCTAGAAGCGCCTGGCCAACCCCGGATCCTTGTTCGGTCGCAAGAACGTAGATGAAGAAGAGGTCTCGTTCGCGTACTGGTGGATCGTCCGTGCTCGCCCCAGAGCCGGCGAAGCCGATGAGCTTACCATCGCGCTCAGCGACGGCAAACCGATCAGCGGGGCGAGGCCGTGAGCAGATGGCGCCCCACATTGCAAGCCGTTGCTCGCGCGCCTCTTCACCCCAGGCTGAGGGAGGGAACACGCTCCCGTAGGTCTCTTTCCAGGTCAGCAAATGCAGATCCGCGAGTTCTTGCACCTCGTCGAGATGTGGGGCGCGTATCAAAAACTCGGTCATGGGTCCATAGCTTTGCGATGATCCCCAACCCTGTCAATTGATCGCGTGACCCTCGACCTGGCCCTCTACGTTCGGCTTCCACCCGAGCGCGGGGGCCACATACTTCACGATCGACTCGAGCAGGCTCGCGTTGAAGTCGACACCCAACTGGTTGGGCACCGTGACCAGCACGGTGTCTGCCGCCTGCACCGCAGCATCCGCCGCCAGCTGCTCGGCAATCACGTCGGGCTCGCCGATAAACGAGCGGCCGAAGCGCGCCATCGTTCCCTCGAGCCTGCCGACCTGGTCTTTGCTGTCGGCCTGGGCGCGCAGCCCAAAGAAGTGGCGGTCCTCGTCCGTGACGAGCGGGATGATGCTGCGGCTCACCGAGACCCTGGGCTCGAAGTCGTGACCGGCCTCAACCCAGGCGTCGCGGAAGATCTGAATCTGCTCGGCCTGCAGCTCATCGAACGGCACCCCGGTGTCTTCAACGAGCAGGGTCGAGCTCATGAGGTTCATGCCCTGCTCGGCCGTCCAGCGTGCGGTCGCGCGCGACCCGGAACCCCACCAGATGCGGCGCGAAAGGCCAGGCGACTGCGGCTCGATCGCCAGCAGTCCCGTCTGTCCGCCCGTCATCGCGGGATCGGCGTGGGCCACACCGGCCTGGTCGATTGCGGCCCGAAAGATGGCGGTCTTCTCGCGGGCAACATCCGCATCCGTCTGCCCCTCTGGCGCGCGGTAGCCGAACGAGCGGTAGCCCTGCAGCGCCGTCTCGGGTGACCCACGGCTCAGGCCGAGCTGCAGCCGGCCGTCGCTGATGAGGTCCGCCGCGGCAGCATCCTCGGCCATGTAAAGCGGGTTCTCGTAGCGCATGTCGATCACGCCGGTGCCGAGCTCGATGCGGCTGGTTCGCGCGCCCATCGCCGCGAGCAGCGGGAACGGTGATGCCAGCTGCGGGGCAAAATGGTGCACTCGCACGTAGGCGCCGTCGACGCCGAGTTCTTCTGCCGCGACCGCGAGCTCGATGGTCTGTTTGAGGGCATCGGATGCCGTGAGCACCTTGGACCCCGGAACATCCTGATAGTGGCCAAACGAGAGAAATCCGATGCGCTTCACAGGGGATGCAGCGCTCGGCGCCCCACATCTATTCCTCCGTTCGGCCGCTGCTCGCCTGCGAGTGGTCACTTTCTGCACCACAACGCAGGTTTTGGTGCAGAAAGTGACCACTCACGGGAGCGCGAGCCGAGGGAGCGCGAGCCGAGAGCGCGAGCCGAGAGAGCGCGAGCCGATCCTGTGCAAGGGAGCGATTGGCCCCAGCCAGTGCGCGTACCCTTAACGGATGAGCGAAAGACCCGAGCATCAGCACGCGGGTCATGCACGCCCAGAGCGGATGCCGCGGGGTCGCGTGAGCCTGGAGCTGCTGCGAGCAGAGGCTCACCAAGAGCGCGACACGATCATCGAGGAGCGCCTGATCGGCGGCGAGGATCCGTGGCAGTTCATGGAGGAGCTGCCGAGCATCGACGAGCTTGTCGTGTACCTGCTGCGAGCGGATGCGATCAATGCGAACGACGGCCAGCGCCCCTCCCCCACCCGCGAGTATCGGGTGATGAGGCAGATCGCGCTGGAGCATCCCGACCTCACCCCGACCGTGTGGCGCATGCTCGATGCCGACGGAACCCTCAGCAAGCACCACTGGTTCTAGCGCGCCCTCGCCCACCACCATCCCAGCCAGACCTGACAGCGGTATGGGTGCCGTCTCGCGCCCCCTGGGTAGGCTGAGCCCATGCGTCTCATGCTCATTCGCCACGGCCAGACTCCCTCCAATGTGCACGGAGTTCTCGACACCGCACGCCCCGGACCAGGCCTCACCGAGCTGGGCCACGAACAGGCCGCACGCATCCCCGAGTCCCTGGCGGATACGCCCGTCGACGCCCTCTTCGCCTCAACCCTGGTGCGCACCCAGCTCACCGCAAACCCGCTCGCCGCCGAGCGCGGGCTCGACGTAGCCGTCTTGCCGGGCCTGCACGAGATCGAGGCGGGCGAACTCGAGGGCCGTAGCGACCGCGACTCCGTGGTGACCTACCTCAAAACCACCTTCGCCTGGGGCATCGGGGATCTCGACGCTCGCATGCCCGGCGGCCCAGACGGCCACGACTTCTTCGGCCGCTTCGACAGCGATATCGAAAGCATCCTGCAGACGGATGCCCGCACGGCGGCCCTCGTAAGCCACGGAGGCGCAATCCGCGTGTGGGTGGCGCGTAACGCCACCAATGTCGGCCCCAAATTCGCGGCCGAGAACGCCCTGGACAACACGGGCATCGTGGTCATGGAAGGCTCCTTCGCCGAGGGTTGGGTTCTCACCCGGTGGCAGGATCGTCCGATCGGGGGAACCGAGGTGGCGGATGCCTCGGCGGCAGATCCCACGGGCGAAGGGCTCCGCGGGGCAGCGGGCAGCGAAGAAGCTGCCGCTCTCGTCGAAAGCAACGTCGAGCACATCGCGCAGCACCGCAAATAGGGGGCCGCACCGGCGACGCGTGGCCGTTGCCGCGCTAGGCCGTGCCCGACTCCAGGTGCTTGGGGTCGCCGGCAAACGCGATTGCGAGAAGTGCCATATCGAGGCGCACCATGCCGAGCATCGCCTCCGTTGCTCGCTGAGCGGCGGCCCTGTCGTCGCTCGCGAGCATCTGCCCGAGGGACCTGGGCACGATCTGCCACGAGAGGCCGTAGCGGTCTTTGATCCACCCGCACTGGCTGGCGACTCCGCCGCTGTCGAGCATCGCATCCCACACCCTGTCGATCTCGGCCTGGCTGTCGAGCTCGACAACGAAGGAGATCGCCTCGGTGAAGGCAAAGGCGGGGCCGCCGTTGAGTGCCTGGAACGGAGCACCGTCGAGTTCGAAGTCGACCCCGAGCACGCTGCCTTCGGCCTTGGCTGAGCCGGCGCGATAGCGCACGACCCGCGTTATCCGCGAGTTGGGGAACAGCCGGGTATAGAACTCGGCGGCCTCTTCTGCCTGATTGTCGAACCAGAGGCACGGTCGCAGCGATGCCATCTCAGGCCTCCTCGACCGGATCGGTGATCACACCCTCCGGTTCGGCGGGCCGCACGATGTGATGGCTCCCGAGCTGGGCGGCAAGCTTCTGCCCCTCCTCGATGGCCTCCTCGCGGCTTGAGAAGCTCTCGGAAATCTCTTCGTGTCCAATGACTCGGTTCACCCACTGGCCGCGCTTATCGAGCGTTTCGATGTCGCCATCACGAAGCTGGTCGTCAGCCATAATGCCTCCTCGCCGAAGGGTACGTCGTGCTCCCCAGTCAACGCCCGGCAGCGCCCGATGTAAAGGTGCGAGGAGCTACTTGGCAGCCTTGGCGGCCGCTGCGGTGCTGGCTGGCTTGGCGGCTTTAGCCTCGACCCCGGTGCTCTGGCGTGCGAGCACCTCGCCGAACTCCTTGGCACTCAAGGGGCGGCCATAGTAGAAGCCCTGGCCGATGCGGCAGCCTTCCGAGCGCAGGAGGTCGACCTGGCCGATGGTCTCGACACCTTCTGCGATGATGCCGAGCCCCAGGCCTTCGGCGAAGTCGACCATCGAGCTCACGATCGCGCGCGCGACCGCATCCTCTTCCATAACCCCCACGAACGTGCGATCGAGCTTGATGAAGTCGATCGGAAAGTCCATGAGGTAGGCATAGCCGCTGTTGCCCGTGCCAAAGTCATCGAGACCCAAGCGGGCGTTGGTGCGCAGCAGCCCCAAACGCTCCTTGACCGGGGGCGTGCCCTGAATGATCATCCGCTCGGTCAGCTCCAGGTGGAGTTCTGCCGAACCGAGGGCCTGGGCAGCGCCGTCGAGTTCCACGAGAAGCTCTGGGCTCATGATCGTGGACGCACTGAGGTTAACCGAGACTATTTCTAGCGGATGCCCGGCCTCCGCCCACAACGCAGTTTGGCGGAGTGCCTGCCCCAGCACGAAGAGGTCGATGCGGTCCACGATGCCCGCCTCTTCTGCGATGGGGATGAAGAGGTCTGGGCCGACCGGAGACTCCCCGTCGGCGAGGCGAACGAGAGCCTCGAACCCAATGATCACACCAGTATCGAGGTCAACGAGGGGCTGGTAATTCACCGCGAGACCAGCGGCTACATCGCCGTCGTCGTCCAGCGCTCGGCGCAGGCGGCCCTCGATGGCGAACCGGCTCATCATCACGGTGCGCAGTTGTTCATCGAACACGCTCACGCGGTTTCGACCGGTGCCCTTGGCCCGATACATGGCGAGGTCACCGCTGACGAGCAACGCGTCGATATCGGAGTCGGGGTCGTCTGTCGCGACAGCGCCGACGCTGACTCCGACCGTCACGGGATGCGGGGCCTCGTCGAGTTCGATGGGGTCGGAGAGCACCGCCACGAGCTGGCGCCCGACCTCCTCGATGTGCTCGGGAGACGTGCGGGGCATGAGCACGAGAAACTCGTCGCCGCCCATGCGCACGACAAGGTCGATTCCGCGCACCATGGTTTTGATGCGCTGGGCGATCTCGATGAGCAGCTGATCGCCCGCGGCATGCCCGAGCGAGTCGTTGACCTGTTTGAAATGGTCGAGGTCGAGCATGAGCACACCGACATGCTGGGCGTTCGTGCGCATCGCCGAGAGAACGCCGGGCGCGGTCTCCATAAGGTGAGCACGGTTGGCCAGCCCCGTGAGCGGATCGTGGAGCGCAAGGTAGGCCAGGCGCTCGTGGGCTCGGCGCTTCTCCGTGATGTCGCGAACCGTGGCCACGGTGATGCGAGAGCCCGATGCCAGCTTGACCCCGCCGATGCTGATTTCTACGGGCACAGCGGTGCCATCTTTGCGCTGAGCGAAGATGTTGCTGCGCGACGACATTGTTGCTGCACGGTCGGTGCCGTCGTAATTGTCGCGGAGCTTTACGTGGCCGCGTCGCAGCGGTGTGGGGATGAGCGTCTCGATGGGGTTGCCCGCGAGCTCGCCCTCTTCGTAGCCGAGCATGGCACCAACGCGATCGTTGACGAGGATGATCATGCCCGTGTCATCGACCACGACAACCGGGTCGGGCATGGCAGCCAACACCAAAGCGAGATCGTCGAGGGTTGCGCTTGTGGACCTGTCACCCAGGCCCCGCTCCTGGGTGCTACTCATACGCACGATTCTAGTGGCTCAGCCTTGGCCCCGGTTTCTGGCGCTCGTTCGGGGGCAGCCGTGCGCCGCGTTCCCGGGCGCACCCGCTAGGGAATGTCCACGATCTCCTTGCCGAGGGGCAGAAGCGCGACGGGCACCATCTTGAAGTTGGCAATGCCGAACGGGATGCCGATGATCGTGACGCACAGCGCGATGCCGCTGATGATGTGCTCGAGTGCGATCCACCATCCGGCGAGGATGACCCACACCACGTTGCCGAGCGCAGACCCGACACCGGCGGTCGGCTTGTCGACCACGGTCTTGCCGAACGGCCACAGCGCATAGATACCGATGCGCGCCGCGGCGATCCCCCACGGGATCGTCACGATCAGAATGCACATGATGAGCGCCGCGAGCATGTAGCCCAGAAACAGCCAGAACCCCGACAGCACGAGCCAGATGATGTTTAGGAGAGTTCGCATAGTGAGGCCATTGTGGCAGGTGACCCTGAGGCGCTACCCCGCTGGCGGGGTGAGCTGGCTACCGGCCGATCACTCGATCGATGCTCATGACCAACACGACCCGGTCTGCCCGGTCTGGCGGGGCCTGCTGCCCGGCGTTTCCATAGCGACGCCCCAGACGAACATAAAAGTCGCCCTCCGGGTCGGGAATCGTCTCGATGAGGCGCCCCCTCACCTCCACGTACACCAGCGGGTTTGCCGGGTCCCACACACAGAGGGCCATCGAGGGGTTCTTCTGCAGGTTGCGAAACTTTGCCCGCTTTGTGGTGTGGGTAAAGCAGATCGTGTTGTCGACCAGCTCAAACCACATCGGGTTCACCTGGGCTGTGTTGTCGGGCCGCACGGTGGCGAGAGACCCAAAGTTGGCGTTCGTCAGCAGTGGGCGCAGGTGTTCGGCAATCGTCGCGGTCATTCCCTCATCCTGCGCTCGCTGTGCCGGATGCGCCAGTGCCGGGCGCGCTCAGCCGAGCTGAGTCAGCACCGCCAGCACAACGGCGGCAAGCCCCAGAGCAAAGCCCAGTGACCCCAGCGAACGCAGCCGGGCGGCGGAGAGCACGCTGCCGCGGAGTGCCTCGAAGCGGGCGACAGCATCGGGGTCGACAACGGCATCCGCCGTCGTGTGCCATGTGCGCGGATTGGCTGCGGCGCTCAGAATCTCGCGCCTGTCGAAGTCGTCGATTACCGGCACCCTGCGGTTGAAGTAGGAGACCAGATCACGGTCACACAGCACGGTCACATCGTCGGGAGAGCCCGGGCCACCCACCGACATAGGCTCGACCAGCACCACGAGACCGCGCGCCTCGATCTTGCGCCCCAGCGCGGCGCTGAGGAGGGCGGATGCTCTCCGCGATTCATACCGCGAATGGCCGAGGTGGTCCTCGCGCTGCCCGTTGACCATGAGGAGCTTGGGTGAGACCCAAACCTTGGCACCGTTGTGATGCTTGGTGTTGAGAGTGAAAACGCCCCCGGGGCCGATGACGACGTGGCCGATATCGCTCATTCCGGAGCCCACGGGAACCGAGTGCAGCACGCTCCACTCCGGCCCGAGCCCAGCAAGCAGGCGGCCCACCAGCCGCTCCCCCGTAGCGCCCTGATACCAACTGACCGCAGCGGGGTGCAGGGGGTTGCTTCCGACGATGCGCGCCAGCGTTCCGCGAGGAGGCGCAGCCGATTGTTGGGTGAGGCACTCTTGAATCACGCCGTAGGCGGCAGGCCTGTCGGCCAGCGTTCCGCTGAGTATCGAATCAGCCATTGATTCCTCCGAGTGGTGCACAATCCGGGTGCTTGTCCGAAGGCTAACAAGATGTGCCTCGGGATGCGCGACACCAGAAGGGGGGTCGGCGGCGGTTACTGCGTGAGGTCACGCAGTTTGCTCACCGTGGCCAGGTTGCGGCCCGTGCCTGCTACGCCGAGGCGCCGTAGAAGTGCCACGAGCGAAACCTGTTCCTTGCCAGCGCCATTCGCGTACTGCACATAGAGATCCCGGCCCCGCACCTGCCACACATCGGCGCCCGTGGGCAGCTCTCGCGCGCTCTCCACTGCCTGCGCTGTGGGTTCGACCGAGAGAAAAACGACGTACGAGAACCGCTTCTCCACGACCTCGAAGGGATAGGCATCCAGCGCCTCCCTCAGATCCGAGTGGCTCCGGGAGATCGCCTCGCGAAAGAACCCGTAGCGTTGTTCGATCTCACGCTCAAGCAAGCGATCGAAGCGGCCGGGCTCGCCAGGAACCACGGCAACGAGATTGCCGGAGGCAATGTAAGTGCCGATGTGCGACGCCCCCAACTCGGCCGCGATGTCGCGAAGCTCCGCCATCGGCAGCTTCGCGGTGCCCCCGACGTTGACCGCCCGCAGCAGGATGGCGCGCTTATGCATGGGTCGAGTATGCGGCGCGCGGCTCACTCGGGCAACAGCGCGTCGGGCAGGCTCAGGCCCAGAAGCTAACGTATTCACCAGAGCGACTCGGCCCCGGGAATCCTCGGGCGCCGCGCACCGTTGTGTTCTTCGAGCACCCAAAGGAGTTCCATGCCGACCAAAAGCGACTTCGTGCCCACCGAGGGCATCACCATGTTCAGCACCACCTGGTGCGGCTATTGCCGCAACCTCAAGGGGCAGCTCGACCGCGAAGGCATTCCCTACACCGAGGTGAACATCGAACAGGTCGAGGGGACCGCCGAACTCGTCGCCGCCGTCAACGGAGGCAACCAAACCGTGCCGACCGTGATCTTTCCCGACGGGTCAACCGCAACGAACCCGTCGCTCGCCGACGTCAAGCAGCGCCTGGGATAGCTCATGCCCGAAACCGCGCGATTGCCGCGACACGACTGGCGAGAGCGCGAGCAGGCGCACCAGACCCGTGCCGACGAACTGACGCGCGGTTGGAGAGAGCGACAACTGACCGGCGAATCACACCCGGTCGACGACTTCGTGCACACCTACTACCCCTTTAAGGCCTCGCATCTGCGCCGCTGGCATCCCGGTGCTGGCGTGGCACTCGAGGACTCCGCAGAGGACGAGCGCGCCGACTGGCGGTGGTATCGCCGTGACGCCAACGACACCATGGTGGATGCCGAGGCGTTCGTCGAGGCCCGCGGCAGAAGCATCCGGTTCATCACGGGGCTTCTGGCGTCGACGAGCGCCCGGCAGGGCCAGTTCGGATGCTTCGGGCTGCATGAGTGGGCAATGGTGTACCGGCAGGGCGAGCATCGTCATGCGACGCCCCTGCGGCTGACGCAGGCTCAAACAGACGAGGTCGTGGAATCGCACCGCATCGGCTGCAGCCACTTCGACGCGTTCCGATTCTTCACGCCGGATGCTGCGCCGCTGAACACGCTCACACCCAGCAGAGAGAACCAGCCGGAGCTCGAACAGCCCGGATGCCTGCACGCCGGCATGGACGTATACAAGTGGGCGACCAAGCTGGGGCCGCTCGTGCCGGGGGACGTGCTGCTCGACTGCTATGAACTGGCTCGGGACATTCGCCAACTCGACATGGCCGCCTCGCCCTATGACGCCACCACCTGGGGCGCCGAGCCCGTGGCCATAGAAACGCCGGAGGGCAAGGCGGAGTACGTGCGGCGGCAGCGCGAATTTGCCCAGCGCGGCAATGCACTGCGCGACCGCATCGTCGCGGCTGTCACCGCGGGGGTCGGCCCCCTGCTCGCAGAAGCGAACAGCTAGGGCACACCCCCGCGATACTGCCGCTACCCTTCCGCGGGCGCCGCAGTGTGCCTTCTTATGCGGTGACGATCAGCAACTCGTCGAGCGGCTTGCGCTCGCGCGGCGCGATCTCACGAAGCCGGAGCTTCTCGGGCAGGTTTTCGGGCGCGCCCAGCACTCCCAGCGCGGTGACCGATACCGGCTCCAGCTCGTCGCTCAGCCCGAAAGCGGCGCTCAGGCCATCGGCGAGAATTCCGCCCATCTGGTGCACATGCAGCCCATCGCGGTGCGCCTGCAGTGACAGGTGAGAAACCGCCTGACCGAGGTCGTATTCGGCCCAGCGCAACGAGGTTCCGTCCTCGGTCTTGGTGACCGCAATGTTGACGATGAGAACGGCAGCAGTCTCGGCCCACACCTGGTTGAACCCCATGAGGTTCTCCACGATCATTGCGTGCTCAGGGGTGCCTCTGCGCGCGACGATGAATCGCCACGGCTGCGTGTTGCTCGCCGAGGGTGCCCAGCGGGCTGCCTCCAGTGCCGCAGTGATGGTCGACTCCGACACCTCGACGGTGGGGTCGAACGAACGGGGGCTCCAGCGGTTGGCCATCACCTCGCTGATCGGTGTGCTCGTTTCGGCACGACGGGAGGGGGTAGCAATGGTCATGAGCGCTCCTTGCAACACGGTTCACAATGATGGTGGACGCCGTTGGCCACCTCTATCTAACCCTGCGGCGAGCATCCGTATTCCTTGTGTACCTCTCGCAACCTCCCCCGGCGTCGGTGGGATAGTGGGAGCATGAACTCGAGCACCAACACTCCGCCCGCCGCGGCCAAACACCCCACCGAGCGCACCCATCACGGCGACACCGTGATCGACCAGTATGAGTGGCTGCGGCAGAAGGAGAGCCCCGAGGTCGTCGCATACCTGGACGCCGAGAACGCGTTTACGGATGCGGCAACCGAGCACCTCGCCGACCTTCGACAGACCCTGTTCGAGGAGATCAAGGGGCGGGTCAAGGAGACCGATCTGAGCGTGCCCGTTCGCGAGGGCGACTGGTGGTACTACAGCCGCACCGAGGAGGGCAAGCAATACGGCATCCACTGCCGGGTACCAGCGCTCGGCCCCGACGACTGGACTCCTCCGGCCCTGCCCGAGGACGGCTCCGCCCTGCTGAACGAGCAGATTCTGCTTGACGACAACATTGAGGCAGAGGGCCACGATTTCTTCTCGCTCGGCAGCTTCGATGTCTCGGGAGACGGCACCCTGCTGCTGTGGGCCGTCGATACCGAGGGTGACGAGCGTTACACGCTTCGGCTGCGACGCCTTGCGGGAGACTCGGCACAGCTCGACGACGAGATCTCCGGCACCGCCGCCGGCGCCTTCTTCGATGCAACCGGCCGCTACGTGTTTTACACAACCGTTGACGACGCGTGGCGCCCCGACACCGTGTGGCGCCACGAGGTGGGCACCCCGTCGACCGCCGACGTCGCAGTGTTCACCGAGCCCGACGAGCGCTATTGGGTGGGCGCGGGGCTCACGCGCAGCCGCAAGTACGTGGAGATCGCTCTCGGCTCCAAGATCACAAGCGAGGTTCATCTGCTCTCCGCCGACAACCCCACCGGGGAATTCTCGGTCGTATGGCCCCGGCGGGAGGGGGTCGAGTATTCCGTCGAGCACGCCGTGATCGGCGGCGAAGACAGGCTTCTGGTGCTCCACAACGACGGCGCCCTCGACTTTGAGCTAGCGGATGTTTCTGCCGCAGACCCGCAGGGCCCTCGCCGCACGCTCGTGGCCCACCGCCCCGGCATCCGCCTCGAAGGCGTGGATGCCTTCGCCACCCACCTCGTGCTCGAATACCGCCGGGAGGCGCTGCCCCGCCTCTCGGTAGCCCGCCTCGATGCCTACGCCGCTGGCGGCGCTCTCGACTGGCAGGAGATCGAGTTCGACGAGGATCTCTTTTCGTCGGGCGCCCGAGGCAACCCAGAGTGGAACCAGCCCACCGTGCGACTCGGCTACACAAGCTTCGTCACCCCTTCGAGCGTTTTTGACTACGACGTGGCGACCGCAACGCTCATCCTGCGCAAGCAGCAGCCCGTTCTGGGGGGCTACGACCCGAGCCTCTACACTCAACGCCGCGACTGGGCGACCGCCGCCGACGGCACGCGGGTTCCCCTGTCAATCGTGAGCCGCCGCGACGTGCAGACGCCAGCCCCCGCCCTGCTCTATGGCTACGGTTCCTACGAGCACAGCATCGACCCCGGCTTCTCGAGCGCCCGCATTAGCCTGCTCGACCGAGGCGTGGTGTTCGCGGTTGCGCACGTGCGCGGCGGCGGGGAACTGGGCCGCGCCTGGTACGAGAACGGCAAGTCCCTCACCAAGATCAACACCTTCAGCGACTTCGTGGCGTGTTCACGCCACCTGGTCGACACCGGGGTGACCACGGCTGATCGGCTGGTCGCGGAGGGGGGAAGCGCCGGCGGCCTGCTCATGGGCGCCGTGGCCAACATGGCACCAGACGCCTTCGCTGGCATCCTCGCCGCCGTGCCGTTCGTCGACCCGCTCACGAGCATCCTCGACCCGTCGTTGCCCCTCACGGTGATCGAGTGGGACGAGTGGGGCGATCCCCTCCGCAATGCGGAGGTGTATGCCTACATGAAGTCGTACTCGCCCTATGAAAACGTGTCGACGGATGCCCGCTACCCGCGCATCCTCGCGGTCACGAGCTTCAACGACACAAGAGTTCTCTACGTTGAGCCTGCCAAGTGGACGGCCCGGCTGCGCGAGGTGGGTGCTCCCGTGCTGCTGCGCACCGAGATGGGCGCCGGACACGGGGGTGTCAGTGGGAGATACGAGTCGTGGCAGCGCAGGGCATTCGAGCTCGCCTGGATGCTCGACGTTATGGGGCTAGCCGAGCAGGGACCCGCAACGGAATAACCGGGGCTGCAACCACAGGCCTTAACGACGGATGCGGCGGGCAGATAATCTGCCCGCCGCATCCGCATCTCTTCAAGCCTCTAGTTCTTAGCGAACCAGGGCGGATAGACCGAGACCTTGGGTGCATGCGCGACCCCGTCAAGGGCTGCACGCACAGCGTCGCGAGCTCGCGAGTTGCCAACGCCAATGAGCGTGATCGACTCGAACGGCACGGAGCCGTGGACGAGCACCTCGGCAGAGCGCACCGTGAGGTCGTGAATGAGCACGGGGTCTTCTGAGTTCGCCGCGTCGATCGACTGCTCGATCATGCGGCGGAGGCGGCGCTCGGCGTCGTCGGGGCTCTCAGAGAAGGTTGCGCCTGAGTCGCCGGCATCGGCATCCGTGACCACGATGCTGTCGCGGTCAAGAGTGCCGACCGTGCTCACGAGCACCACGAAGTCCGTGGGAGAGCTGGTGCGCGCGACGGCGGAGAGACGCGGGTCAACAGCGCCGACACGAAGACCAAGCCAGGCCAGCGAGTCTGGTGTGGCATAGAACGGAACGTAGTCGGCAACGACGGGGTCGTTGCCCTCTCCGCTGTGGACGACGGTGGTCTCCCGACGAACCTCTCGGGTGTCTGCCGACGAGATATCCACGACGGGCTTGGCCCCGGCAGTGTCGGCGAGCAACGCGCCAGCCGCGATGATGCCGGGCAGGTTGTCGACGTGGGTGATGTGAAACACGCGCTGCTCGGTGAGGTTGAGGGTCGAACGAACCACTGCTGCGGGAGCAACGGAACGGCTGCGGGTGCCGCTGACGCGCCCGGTGGTGGTGGAGCGCACGGTGGCGCCAGTGCGGGCTGCTTTGGCTTCTGCAGCGACGCGCTTTGACTGAGCGATGAGGTCAGCTGACCGCACGCTAGAGCCGGGAACTCGACCGGTGCGGGTCGAGCGAGCCGGCACAGCCAGTGTGGGCGGGGTGCAGATATCGCAAAGAATTTCGTCGAGTCCGTGTCGGCATTCGCTCACGCGGTGGGGGCCTTTCATGTTGCCTGCGCCTCCGGGTGCCTACTGCGCCGGAGTACGCGCTGCGTCCGCGGGGTGAACGGACGCTATCTTCTAGGTTAAGCGCCCGAGCGACCCGCTCAGTACCGCCAACGAGACTCACAGCATCTGTGAACCGCATTAGCGGCGCCTATTCGACCCTACGCCGTCTTCGCCAGCTGCTCATCCCGATAGGTCGCGGTGACCAGGATGGGCATGTGATCGGAGGTGCCGCGCGGCAGCGTTTCGACGCTGTCGATGTCGAGCCCCATCGACGTTGCGAGGTCGAAGTGTCCCCGAAAAAATTTGTACCGCGTGTAGGTGCGGGTGTCACTGAGCGTGAGGTCGTATCCGCTAGCCACGACGCGCTTGCTCAGGTGGTTCTTGAACACGGGGTAGTTGAAGTCACCCACCATGAGGGTGGGGAGGCCAGGGCCCATCTCCTGCAGCTGCTCGTGGGCGGTGCGGATCTGCTCGCGGCGCAGCGAGTTGAGCGCCGTCAATGGCGCGGCGTGGAACGACGCCACGATGAGGTCGCGCCCGTGCTTGAGATCGGTGAGCCGGGTGGCGAGCAGACGCTCATGAGCGGGCTTGAGCACGCGGTCGTGCAGCGACTTTCTCAGTTCGAACGCCTGCGTATCGAGTGCCGTGAACCGGTTGCGCCGGTAGTAAACCGCGAGGCCGAGCCGATTGCGGTGCGTGGAGTCGGCCAGATGCAAGCCGCCGGCTTCTGCGGGAAGGATGCTTGTGTCTGCCTCTTGCAAACACAACAGATCGACGTCAAAACCCTCTGCGAGCGCGTTGATCTCGCTCAGGGCACGGTTTTTGCGCAGGTTGTAGCTGATTACCTTCACTGCTCACCTTCTGTGGCGTTGTTCGCCGTAGGGATTGAGTTAAGACTATGACTCAACCCTTGGTGTTTCGTCCCACCCCGTTTGGGGGGTTTGGCATGTGCCTCGAAAAACATACTGCGACGGCAGCTTTCTTTCGTGACTTGTCCAGTCGATCGCGGGGCGCCGCTGATCGTCGGGCAGGTAGCCGAGGCGATAGACCGCCATGAGTTCGAGATCATCGGGCACGGCGAGCAAACGCTCGATCTCTGCCCACCGACCGGGCACCTCCATCGGGAACGAAATGAATTGGATGCCCATGCCCAGCTCGACGGTGGTCAGCCAAATGTTTTCCATTGCCGCCCCCATGCTGAACACGGAGTAGAACGACGAAAGCTCGCCCGGCCGGTACTCGGCCCTATCGAGCATGACGCCGATGAGAAGCGGCGACCCCGCCACGAGCTTGCGATTCTCAGCCCCCAGGGTTTGCGGAACCCGCAGGGCGTTCATGAGCTTCTGCCCTCTCGGGGTGAACGCTTGACCCGTGAACGGCCTCAGCGGGGCCGGCAGGCGGTCAAAGAGCATTCCACTGCGCTTTTCTTCCATCTCGCGGGCACTGAATCGAAAGTACGGCTTGTAGCGTTCGAAGAACGTGCCGTTGGACATCGCCTCAGTCATGCTCGATCCGCTGATGTCGGCAATCGTTTCGATCGTCGATCGATCGTCGATGAGAACGAAACGCCACGGCTGGCTATTGAGCTGCGAGGGCGCCCGCCCAGCCACCTCCATGAGGAGCCGCTGATGCTCCTCTTGCACAGGCGTTGGCAGAAACGGCCCGTTAGTGGTCTTGCGGCGGCGAACGACGTCGAGAAATTCCACGGCTATCTCCCTGACCTGGTGGTTAACGCGACGATGGCGACCACTGCAGCGGCGGCATAAAACGGTGCAGCGATGAGCGCGATGAGCGGATGCGTGCGGGTGCGTGCGCTTACCGAGGGGATCGCCGCAAGAGGCGCCAAGGCTGGCACGAGCATCCACCCGGCGGCCGATGTGCGGCGACGCTGCCGGATCGACAGGCCATGCTGTTTCTGTCGACGCGGCCATCGCCGCCGCCGCATCCGCTCGGCTTGGCGCACGGCGATGGATTCGCCGATACCTGCCGCGATGGCGACGCCTGTGAGCGTGCAGGTGGCGATGTAGAGGGCGTGGTGAACCCAGCGGATGGCACTGGTGTCGATGGTCTTGCTGGCCACGGCGAGTCCGAGTGCCGCATTGGCCGCATAGGCCGCACACGCTGCCCCGACAGTCACAGCGGGCGCTCCGCACGCTAGGGGTTTCATGGCTTTCTATGATCGGGCGCAATCAGAGCCCGTGGGGAGAACTCACGGCCCGCATACAGGTGTGGGCGGCCTCCCCGAAGGAAGGCCGCCCACCTGGCACAGTGCGGGGCTAGCGAGACTCTGCGAGCTCCTCGCTGGCGCGCAGGTTGGGAACTGCGGCGACTGCGGTCGTTCCCGTGCCGAGCACGGGGCGGCGCACCATTGCGATCGCGACCGCCCCAACGAGCAGCGGCACTACGAAGAGGAAGTAGATGCTGCCAGGAGCCCAGCCCGCGTCGACGAGGGCACCAGCGAGGATGGGCGAAACGATCGTTGCCGAGCGCCCGATTCCGGTGATGAAGCCGACGGCCGTTGCGCGAACCGACGTCTCGTACATAACGGGGCCGATGGAGAACATTCCGGCGATGGCAGCGTTGGTGAAGATACCCACGAGCACTGCCGCGATCATGGCGGGGGTCAGCTCGTGCGCGAACGCCCCGAAAAAGACGAACGCTGCGGCCGCAAGCACGAACATCACCGAGAGGGTGCGCTTAAGGCTGAAGCGCGCCCCGATGTAGGCGAAGACGAGCGAGCCGATGATGGCGCCGATGCTAAAGAGCACTCCGGCCTGGATGCCCTGGGTCGACGAGTACCCCGACTGCGAGAGAAGCTTCGGTGTCCACGAGTTGGCAAAGTAGAAGCTGCCCATGATCATCATGTACGCGATAGCGAGCAGGATGGTCTTGGTCGCCTGCCCGTTGCGGAACACCTCAGCGAGACCGGTCTTGGGCGCGAGAGCTCCTGCAGCGCGAGCAGGCAGCTCAGTGACGGTGGCCTGCCCGAGACGAGCGAGGATCGTGTTGATCTTCTCGCGCGCGCCCTCGGGGCGCTTGGCGTCGAGGTAGTCGATCGATTCCGGCAGCCACAGATAGACGATGGGCAGCATGATCAGGGTGATGATGCCGCCGAAGATGAATCCGGCGTGCCATTCGAAGTGCACGAGCAGCGCCGCGACGATGATGCCGCCGATCACGCCGCCGATGGGCTGGCCCGTGCTGTAGATGCTCACGGCCGTTGCCCGCCGCTTGGCGTTGGAGTATTCGGCCACGAGCACGTTGAGGTTGGACTGCATGCTGCCGACCGCGATTCCGGTGAGCACACGGAAGGCGAGGAGAACCTCGTAGGTGGGTGCGAACGCCGAGGCGAACATTCCGAGCGTGATGACCGCTGTGGCGATGAGCACCATCTTGCGGCGGCCGATTCGGTCGGCGAGCTGGGCCACAAAAATGGCACCGATGGCCATACCGGCGAGCGCGGAGCTAATCAGGATCCCGAGCTGGGCCCCCGAGAGGCTCCACGATTCCGTGATTGCGGAGGCACTGAAGGCCATGACGAGCACGTCGTAGCCGTCGATGAAGTTGAGCGCCAAGCAGATCGCGACGATGCCGATCTGCGCCCGACTCATGGGGGCGGATTCAATTCGCGCCTTGATGTCCATAGAAAGAGTGCTGCCTTTTCTCGGGTTTCCGGATGCGGCAGCTCAGATGGTGAACGTCGCTGTTCCGGCGTGGGTGAAGGGAGGGTGGGGGAGTGCTGGGCGAGTATTCGTCCGTATGCGAACGAAAGATTACGTTAGAGTTCACAAGAATGCAATCCGCATACGGAACATGTGGGGGGCCGCACCTGACGGCCCCGTCGCCAAAGGGGGCGCCTCGATGTCTGAAGCCGATCAGTACCTCAGCCTGAGCGTGCGACGAGTGCTGCAACTGCACACCGCGCTCTGGACCAAACATGTGTCATCCGATGTGAGCTCCGTGCAATACGGCGTGCTCCTTTTCTTGGGAGAACACGGCGAGCTCGCCCAACGCGAACTCATGAGACTCGCCCAACTCGACAAATCAACGCTGGCGGAGCTGCTGCGGCGCATGCAAACCAACGGCTCCATCACCACGTCCCGCGACGACGACGACAAGCGACGAAAGACCGTCGTGCTCACCGCGGATGGTCGCGCCCTGCTCGACTCGCTGCGACCAGCAGCCCTCGCGGTCAACGACCTACTCACCAGCGGACTCGAATTCGACGATGCCACCGCAGTCGACACCCTGCTCAAGCGGCTCCTCGACTCCCCCATCGCCCGCGAGGTCGCGATCTCCTAAGTGAGCCGGAGCGGGCTTCTGGCCACGCCGCACTCCACCCGCTAGGCGAACCTAATCGTCTGCTGCAGCCGGGTGCGCACCTCAAAAAGCTCCTGGCCGCCAATGCTGGGGGCACCATCGAGGCCGTTGCGCAACACCCCGGGCAGGCGAGACCTGCGCACGACCGCACACGCCACCCCGCGCATCCGCCCCTCCGTAATGTCTTCGTCGATCGCATCGTCGGGAACCACCACGATGAGGCTCGTGAATTTGACCTTCGCGGCCCGCGCGACAGACTTTGCCCGCAACGACAGCGCGTGCATGGGCCGATCCCCCGGGGCGATCGCCTCCCCCACGATCTCGTTGCGCTTAACACGCACCTCTGCGCCCCAGTCCTCCGACTGCACGGCAAAAAGTCCACTTGGGCCGAGCACGACATGGTCGAGCTTGGCCCGCCACGGGCTGTCGTCCACATTGGTTGCCACGTCGTGCCAGGCCGTAAACGCAATGCCAAGGTAAGAGACCTGAGTGGCCGTTGCCTCCTCAGAGACCGCGTTGGCCAAAAGGTGACGGATGTCGCGGGGCGCCGAGCGCACCAGCGCAGGGTCGTAGGGGTCTGGCAGCGATGCCCCGCGGCCCACCCACTCGCGCATGAGCTCGAGGTAGTGCTCGCGACTCAGCCCTCCTGGGTGGCCATACGACCGAGCAGACGGCCTGCTGTCGTTGGTGCGGCGGGGGGCAGGCGCCCAGGTCGGATGCGGCTCGTCTCCGCGCCTCGGCTGGCCGCGGTCGTAGGCTCGCCGAGCCTCCTGCGTGCCCACCTGCTCCCAGGCGATCTGCACGGCCTGAAATCGGCGTGAGTCACCGCCGGTATCGGGATGGGTCGCCCGCAGCATGCGGCGGTAGGCCCTGCGCAGCTCGTCGTCGCTTGCGCCGGGAGCAACGCCGAGCACCTCATAGGGGGACGGCACTAGCGGGCTGGGAGACACCGCAAGATTCTATCTGCGCTCGGGTGAGCGAATGCCACGTTCGGCGCGCTACACGCCACCGCCACCGCCACCACCGCCACCGCCACCGGCGGATGCGCCGCCCGACGACCCGCTCGAAGCGCTGCTGTACGACGAGGCCGTCGATGTGGCGACCGACCCGATGCTCGAGGCGAAGACGGCTGCGTTGAAGGGAGCGCTGCCCACATACCAGTCAGGCTGCGAATTGTGCTCCTCATAGAAGCGGCCCAGCTCCTTGGCCCACTGCTTCTCGAGGCCAAAGAGCATGGCGTAGGGCAGCAGCTTCTCGTTGAGCTTGACCACCTGGGCTGGATCGTCGACGGCGATGGGATCGCGCAGCGCCCCCTGGGGAGACTGCAGGTACCTGAGACGGTCGGCCTCGGCGAGAGAGATGTACTCCTTGAGGCCCTTCATGTGATCGCGCACCGCTACGCCCTTCTCGGTGAGCGGGATGCGGCTGATCAATACGATCGTGATGACCGTGAGGGCTACTGTGCCGAGCAGCAGGAACAGGGGCACAACACCACCGAACGCCTGGTCGAGAGACACAATCGCGAAGAGCACACCGAAGCCGAGCGCAAACAGGGCAACGATGATGATGGGCGTAACGGCAGCGGTCGGGTACTTGCGGCGATAACCATCCTCTGTGGCCTCTTTCGCCACCCGCGTCTGCAGCTTGGCGATCTTGGCGGCCGCCTTCTGGTCTGCCTTATCGAGATCGCGGTGCTCCCCCGGCGTCAGAGTTGAGCCGAACAGGGCATGCAGAAACTCCCGCTCGTGATCGTTCGCACCCTCGGCGCTGAGAAACTCCAACCGATAGCGGGGCTTGCCCATCTTGGTGCCCGTCTCCACCACGCGCAGGTGATGGGCAACGGCGAGGGCGATGATCTGGGCTGGAGTGACCTTGGAGCTCACTCCTCCAATGAGGGCGGCGAGCGGCAGGCTCACGCCCTTGGGCGGCGCATACTCCGGCACGATGATTCCGCGACCCTGGGCGTCGGCCAGATATCGCCTGCGCACGACGAAGGCCGAGAGCGTGACAATTGCCGCGCCGATCAGGCCTGCCAAGCTCAGACTGGGCCAGGGTGCCGCAAAAAAGGAGCTGTCACGGGGAGTGAAGGTGCCGGGCTCAAAACCGATTGCGAACGTCAGCGTCGAGTGCGCCGGCAGGTCAGTTGCCACGAAGGTGAGGCCGTCAATCTCGGCCGGGTTGTTTTGCCCCTGCGAGCCGTAGACCGCGGTAACAGCCCCCGTGAGCCGGCCTTCGATCTCCGGGTCGACGTGCACGGTTGCGCTCACTCGCTCGAAGGGCTGGGCCCAGTCGGTGCCGTTGACGTCCCAATAAAACTCGTCGACATCCTCAAAGTTGATCGTCACGTTGCGCTGCGTGTATTCGATTACGTAGGTCTGACTGCCATGCACATAGTCGTCTGCCGCGATGGTCACCGAGAGCGCATCGTCGTCGCTTTCGGTCTCGTAATCGCGGGTCTCGCCAGCCTCATCGGTGACGGAGACGACCTCGAGATCTGTGGGGTGACCGTCATAACTCTCGACCAGGAGGCGACGGATGCCACGGTTCTGATCGTATTCGGGGAACTCGGCGACGAGGGTTTCAACCGTTCTGAGGGTCGAGTGCCCTTCGTCATCGACGCCGAGGTAGTACTGCGCGTCAAACGACGAAAAGGTGAAGTCGTCGACATCGGCGACCGCTGGCTGCGACGATGCTGGCGCAAACCCGATGAGCAGGCCAACTACCGCAACTCCCGCGAAGACAAGACGTTTCATGCGGCCACTTTAGCCGCGCTCACCCTCTCTAGAAGGCGACCTCGAACTCCTCGATGCCCGGCCAGGGGCTCACGAGAGTGACGGTATCGAGCAGGGCCCCCTTGGGAATGTCAAAGAACAGCGTCGATTCGACAGAGCCGCCCGGCTCGAGCACCTGCATGCCACCATCGGCTGCCGTGCCCGCCCAATAGTCGGGAAAGTACTCGGTATCCCCCGAATGGCCGGTGACCTTGAGCTGGGAGAGATCGGCCGAAGCATCGGAGTCGTTCACGACATTGACGCCTACCGTGCAGTACTGGCCGACCGCCGTGTATTCGGGCTGATCCTTGCCCACAGCACTGATGCCGCAGATACGCCGGGTCACCGCAACCGCGACCCCGTCCGTGCTTTCAAATGACTTGCCGACGCCGCTCTCCGTGGTCGACGTTGGGGCGACCGGCTCCTCCCCACCACCGCAGGCACTGAGCCCAACGGCGAGGGTGAGAGCGGTGACAACCACGGCCGTGGTGCGGGCGACGCGGGCAAACGAGCTGAGTTCAGGCATCGGGTAGTACCTCCAGTGCATCTTTCGGCGGTGAAAGATTCAAGTGCGGCGGTCGGATGAACACCGGGTTCGACAGCCGATCTGCCTAGTCAACTCGCCGCGCGCTATGCTGCGCATCCCCCCTTAAGGGGAGCGTTCCTCGCCTACGCCACTCAGACGGGGTCTGGCAGCTCCCAGGGCGCGGGAATCGGAAAGTAGCGTTCGAGGAACCATCGCACGGCTCTCGCCCGCTCTTCGCCATCGAGCTCGGGAAAGCTGCCGTCGTTGAGGCAGAAGAAGTCGTAGTTGCGGCGCTTGAGCAACCGCTTCATCTGCCGAACCCCCTCGCGAGCCGTCGTATCCACGTACCGCACCTTGGCCTCCGTGGTCGGAACGGCCCGCCCTGTCGCCTCCGCATAGTAGTGATAGAGCGAATTAGTAACAGAGACATCGGTGGCCTGCCGAAACTTTGCCGCAGCGGTTCGGGCGAAGTCGTCGGGGAACTCCGCTTCGAGCTCGCGCATCACAGAGCGGCGCAGCGGCGTGGCAGCGTGCTCAAGATGCCGCGTGATCGTCACGCCGAAGCGCTCCTCAAGCAGGGCACGATTGACCCGCGCGGCATTCTCGAACCCGCTGCGACCGGGGTTGCTATCTCCGACCCCAATGCGAGTCATCGACTGGATGAAGCGACTGACGCCGCCGGAAGAGAAGAACATCTCCGGCGAGACGGGGCGCCCAAAGAACATGTCGTCGTTCGAATACAAGAAGTGCTCGCTAAGACCCTCGATGTTGTGCAACTGGCTTTCGACGGCATGGGAGTTATGGGTCGGCAGCACAGAGGTGTCGGCGAAGAAGGCCTCGCTGCGCATGAGGGTGACCCTCGGATGCTCTGCGAGCCACGACGGGCGGGGCGAGTCGGTCGCGATATAGATATTGCGAACCCACGGCGCGAAGAGATAGATGGAACGCAGCGCGTAACGCAGCTCGTCGAGCTGACGGAACCGCGCCTCGTGGTCGTCGCCCTCGCCGACAACGTAGCTTTCGAGCCTGCGGGCACGAGCCCGCTGAAACTCCAGCGACGACCCGTCGACCCACGAGAAGACCATGTCGATGTCGAAGGTGACCTCGTCGACTGTTGGCTCGAACATCCCCTGAAGCGTTGGCCACGGCCTACCGTGCAGAGACACAGTGCTGCGCACGAGTTCTGCCTCGGGCGTGCGGTGCCGCAGCAGGAGGTTGGCGCGGGGAGCGATGACATCCCGGATGACCAGCGTGGCGGAGTCGGATCCCGACCCAGAAACAACCCGGTCAGAGGCGTGCTCCCACAGTTCGAGAGCAACCCCGTTCTCTGCCCCGTAACGCAGCCTTCCGTTGGCGGCCTCCCGCGGGCGATACAGCGTGAACGCCCGAGCGGAACTATCGCGCGACAGGCGCCCCTCGGCGAGCAGCACGGTGCGGCGACCGGGAGTGAGCAGCTCGGCCGCTGCGAGACCGAGGTCTCCCGACTGATCGTAGGTATCGCGCAGATCGGCATCGAGATGCAGGGCGTCCGCAAAATCGGCGGAGCGCGCGTCGGCCTCATTGTTCTCAGCGGAGAACAGCGCGGAGTCGGCAACCACCGATTCTGTGTGGTGCGACCCGCTGCCGCTGGCTACTCCTCGGCCGCGGGCGGCGAGGTCGGCCTTTGCTGCCGATGAGAGTTTTTCGGTGCGGCTGTAGAAGGGCTCGGTGCGGCAGGCATCCGCAAGAGCGCGGGCGAGTCTGTCACGGTCGGCGAAGTCGACCACGACAACGGGACTGTGGTCGCTTGAGCGCACGAGAAAAAAGTCGATCGCGGCGCGATCGAGCACACCACGCACGAATTCGAGGTCTGCCCACCGTGCCTGCCACGGGGTGAGCGTGGTGTTAACAATGGTGAGGTGACCGTCGCGAACCGCTGTGGTTGCGTCGGAATCGTGCGAGCTTTCGCTGCCATCAAATGGAAGCGGCGAGTAGACATTCATCATGGCTCCCTTGTTCGAGCCTGTTACCCCTGCAGCCGGGGCTTCGTCAGCATAGTCCCGCACTCCTGCGAGTGAGAGTGTCGCCAAGATTTCACTCGAATCCTGTGCGTTTCGCGAGTCCAAGATGGCGCTCGGCGCGGCAGACTGGAAGCATCGCGGCGAAGGGAAGTTGCAGGGCCATGGAACACCTCCACAACATTCGCCTTCCCGCCGGCTGGTACCCCGATCCCGATGGGGCGGATCACCGGCGTTGGTGGGATGGCACAACGTGGACCCAGCACACTGCGCCCTTCCAGCGCCCCGTCGTGGTCTATGAGGTCGACGACCTTGCCGAGTACCGCGCGCACGCCAAAGCTAAGGGCATCGACACGGATGCGGTGAAGACCAGCACCGCCGTGACCGTCCCCGCCCCCCGGCGCATTCGCACGGCCGCGCGTCTCGGCCGCAGCCTTGCCGCGCTCGCTCACAAGCTGCCATTCGGCCTGCCCTCGGCCGAGACTCCGACAGAAGAAGAGCCGAAGACGGAGCAATCTGAGCGACAAGCAGCGCGCGCAGCGGAGGCTGCAGCCTCGAAGAAGCCTGGTGCGAATTCAAGCAGGACAGCTCCGCCCGAGAAGGCGGACCCCAAGAAGGCCGCTGCCGTAAAAAAGCCCGCAGCCGCCAAGAAGCCCGCAGCGAAGAAACCAGCAGCCGCAAAAAAGCCCGCCGCGGCCAAGCCCGCTCCACCGAAGCCCGGTCGCCACGTTCGCTGAATTTCTCTCGCGTATCCCCCGCACAGGGGGTGACGGCGAAGCGTCGCTCCCCGGTACTGTGAACCGTCGATGTCACAGACCGGAGGGGGCCCGGGCGTGAGCACACCAGATTTTGGGCAACAGGGGTCGCAGCCCGATCAACTGAGCGAAGCCGAATGGCGGGCGACGCTCCCCTCCATAGGCGAGCCTCCGCGCAGCTTCATTGCGCAGGGACATGCAGCGCTCCCGGCGGCAACCCCGGCCTTAAGTCCCGTCGCAACCGCAGCACCGTCATTCGCGTCGCCCACTCCTGCACCCTCCACCTTCGGCGCCATGCCTCGCACACCATCCGCCGCCCAGGGCATGTACCGCGGTTGGACGCCTCAGCCGTCGAGCGCCCACACCGCTGCGGTGTGGTGGGTCATATTTTTGCCCCTCATCGCCTCCGCTGTGCAGGTCGGCGTTCTCTTCGCAATGTTCCCCTTCGGCCCCACGGGGCTGGCGGGAGACTTCTTCGGCCCGGGGTCGACCAGGTCACTCAGCGAGTTCTCCATGCTCACGCTTCAGTGGTCCGCCGTCAGTTTCGCCATCTCACTTGCCACTATTTCCAGCACCGTCTGGCTGGCCTATCGCGACCGGGCCTCACTGCTCGCCATGGGACACGCCCGCTCAGCCTCCCCGTGGTGGCTCTTGCTTCACACCCTCGTGTATCTGTCGGTGCGTCGCCACCATGTGCGGCCGCATCGCGGAAGTGCTTCGCCAATCGTGGTTTATGTGCTCGCTTATGGCGCACCGGTGGTGCTGTCGTTCATCACTCTTGCCATTTTGGCGGCCGCGGTCTCCACGCCCCGTTAGCACTGCGGCCTCACCCTCTCGTGAGAACCTTGGGGAATGGCGAACTCCGAGAGCGGTGACTCCCTCATCAGCAGGGTCGTGCGCATTCTCGAGACGTTCGACACTGACCGCACCAGCCGCAGCGTCTCCGATATCGCGCGGCGCACGGGCCTGCCGTCGTCCACGACGCACCGCATCGTGTCAGAGCTGAGCGAGTACGGCCTGCTGGAGAGAGACGATCGCGGCAATGTGCACGTGGGCATGCGTCTGTGGGAGCTCGCGATGCGCGGGTCTCAGGCGCTGCGGTTGCGGCAGGTCGCTATCCCGTTCATGGAAGACGTGCAGGCCAAGCTGCGCCAGCATACGCAGCTCGCCGTGCTCGAAGATGACGAGGCGTTGTTCATCGAGAGGCTCTCGGCGCGGGATTCCGGCGCCAACATCACGCGCATCGCCGGCCGCCTCCCCCTGCATGCGTCGTCCTCCGGCCTGGTGTTGCTGGCGCACGCCGACGACGATCTGCAGCACCGCATCCTGTCATCGTCGCTCACGGGAACTTCGCCCGAAACCATCACCGATCCGGATGCTCTACGGGCCAAGATCGCCGAGATTCGCCGGGTGGGCCACGCGGTTGCGCCCGGCTATATTGCCCCAGAGTCGCTGGGCATCGCGGTGCCCGTTCGAGGCCCGGGTGGGGGCATCATCGCGGCGCTCTCCGTGGTTCTCCCGCGAGATTCTCGCGATGCGGATGCCGCGACTGTGTATCTGAAATCGGCAGCCCAGGGCATAACTCGGGCGATGCGCGCGTCGCAGAACGCACAATAGGGCCACCGTCACCCCCAAATAGATTCCCATTCAATGGGAACTCGCTTTGCGCGGCCGCCCGCGGTGTTCAGAATTGCTGCACGGCTACCGCACCAGAGCCGCCACCAGCACGCGCTGCGAGCGATCAGCCTCGCAGCGCAGACGAAGGAGTCTTCATGACCTCGACCATCCGCACCCAGGTCGCCATTGTGGGAGCGGGGCCAGCCGGCCTCCTGCTCTCCCACCTGCTCGACCGCCAGGGCATCTCCTCCGTGGTCATCGACAAGCGCAGCCGTGAAGAGATCGAAAAGACCATCCGCGCTGGCATCCTGGAACAGGGCTCCGTCGACGTTCTCGTCAACACCGGCGTGAGCGACCGTGTGCTGCGCGACGGCCACAAGCACGACGGCATCGAGCTGCGCTTTCAGGGCGAAGGCCACCGCATCGACTTTCCCTCCCTCGTGGGGCGCTCCGTCTATCTCTACCCGCAGCACGAGGTGCTCATCGACCTCATCGCCTCCCGCCTTGCCGCCGGTGCCGACATCCGGTTCAGCGTCACCGACTCCGCGATTCATGGGCAGCACTCGAACAACCCCAGTGTGACCTTCACCGACTCCGAGGGTGAGCAGTGGGAGGTGCAGGCCGACTTCATCGCTGGCACCGACGGCTCGCAGGGCATCGCCAAGTGGACCATCCCCGAGGCCGAACGGCGCGATTTCTTTCGTCCATACCCGTTCGCCTGGTTCGGCATCCTCGCGGAGGCCCCGCCCAGCAGCGAAGAGCTCATCTACAGCGCGGGCGACAACGGGTTCGCCCTCATCAGCCAGCGCAGCGACACCGTGCAGCGCATGTACTTTCAGTGCGACCCCACAACCGACACCGCCGAGTGGAGCGAAGCCCAGATTTGGGACGAACTGCAGAGCCGCGTTGCCGGTACCGAGCTCAAAGAGGGCAACATCTTTCAAAAAGACGTGCTGCAGTTCCGCAGCTACGTTTGCGAAACGATGCAGTACGGCCGCATGTTCCTCGCGGGCGATGCCGCCCACACCGTGCCGCCAACGGGCGCCAAGGGCATGAACCTCGCAATCGCCGACGTGCTCGTGCTCACCGATGCGCTGACCGCCTACTTCGATAACGGCACCACCGAGAAGCTCGACACATATTCCGAGACAGCCCTCAAGCGCATCTGGCGCGGGCAGCAGTTCTCCTACTGGATGACGTCGATGCTGCACGCGACGCCGGAGGAACACCCGTTCGACCGCCAGCGCCGATACGGCGAGCTTGAGACGGTGACCAGCTCGGTTGCGGGGCAGACGTATTTGGCCGAGGCCTACACCGGCTGGCCCTTTGATGTCGGGTACAACTAAAGCCTCACCCGTGGCGCGCTGCGTGGGTTCGCACAACCCATGCAGCCGAATGACCCGTGAGACTGTGGGTGCCCGCGAATAACATGCGGCGGAGGGCGTGCGGTCGACCATACTGGCCGCATGCCCACCGCTTTTCCGCGCCTGCTCGCGCCCCTTGATCTCGGCTTCACCACCCTTCGCAACCGCGTGATTATGGGGTCGATGCACACGGGTCTCGAAGATCGCGCCCGTGACATCCCCCGTCTCGCTGAGTTCTATGCTGAGCGCGCCCGCGGAGGTGTCGGGCTCATCATCACGGGCGGCTTCTCCCCCAACCGCGAGGGCTGGCTCATGCCGTTCGCCGCGCAGATGTTCGCCCAACGCCATGCCGTGCGGCAGAGAGCCGTGACGGATGCCGTGCACGCGGAGGGCGGCAAGATCGCACTTCAACTGCTGCACGCCGGACGCTACAGCTACCACCCGTTCAGCGTCTCCGCCTCGGCGATCAAGGCGCCCATCAACCCCTTCCGCCCGCGCGCGCTCAGCGACCGCGGGGTGCGGCGCACCATCCGGGACTTCGCCACAGCAGCGAAACTTGCGCGCATCGGCGGCTATGACGGCGTGGAGATCATGGGCGGCGAGGGCTACCTCATCAACCAGTTTCTGGCCGAGCGCACCAACAAGCGGACGGATGCCTGGGGCGGCACCCCCGAGAAGCGTCGCCGCTTCGCCGTGGAGATTGTGCGCGAGACTCGCGCCGCAGTCGGCCCCGATTTCATCATCGTGTTCCGCCTCTCCATGGCGGATCTCGTCGAAGACGGCCAGACCTGGGATCAGATTGTCACGCTTGCGCAGGAGGTCGAAGCTGCCGGCGCCACGATTATCAATACGGATATCGGCTGGCACGAGGCGCGCGTCCCCACGATCGTGACAAGTGTGCCGCGCGCTGCCTTCGCCGACGTCACGGAGCGGCTCGCCCGCGAGGTCTCCATCCCCGTTGCCGCGGCGAATCGCATCAACATGCCCGAGGTCGCCGAGGAGGTATTGAGCAGGGGGGCCACCCAGCTCATCGCAATGGCCCGCCCGATGCTCGCTGACCCCGAGTGGGTGCGCAAGGCAGAAGCCGGCACTCCAGACCTGATCAACACGTGCATCGCGTGCAACCAGGCCTGCCTCGATCACACGTTCCAGCGCAAAGAGGTCACCTGTCTGGTGAATCCGCGAGCGGGGCGCGAAACCGAACTCGTCTTGCTGCCCACCAAACGAGCCAAGCGGGTTGCCGTCGTCGGAGCCGGCCCGGCCGGCCTCTCCGCCGCGGTGTCCGCCGCCCGCCGCGGCCACTCCGTGACTCTGTTCGAGTCGCACTCTGTGATCGGCGGCCAGTTCGGCATTGCGCAGCGAATCCCCGGCAAAGAGGAGTTCGCCGAGACCATCCGCTACTTTACCCGGCAGCTCGAGCTGCTCGGCGTCGACGTCCATCTCAACACGCGCGCATCCGCATCCGATCTCGCAGGGTTCGACGATGTCGTGCTGGCGACAGGGGTCGTGCCCCGAGTGCCCTCGATCGAAGGAATCGACCACCCCAGCGTGATCAGCTACCCGGATGCCGTGCTGGGTCGCCGGCAGATCGGCGAGCGGGTCGCTGTGATCGGCGCTGGTGGCATCGGCGTCGACGTGAGCGAGTTCCTCACCCACGCCACCTCACCCACCCTGGATCTGGATGAGTGGAAGCGCGAATGGGGAGTCACCGACGACCCTGCCGCTCCCGGCGCGCTCACCCGCCCGCAGCCCAGCCCCTCACCCCGTGAGGTCACGCTGCTGCAGCGCAAGCCCGGCCGCATCGGCGCGGGGCTCGGCACGACCACGGGATGGGTGCACCGCGCATCGCTCAAGCACAAGCGGGTCACCGAGATCTCCGGGGTCAACTATGAGCGCATCGACGACGCCGGCCTCCACATCAGCTTCGGCCCAGAGCGAAAGGACGCCAGGGTGCTCGCGGTCGACAACATCGTCGTGTGTGCTGGACAGGAATCGGTGCGGGACCTCGTGGACGACGTTGCGGCATCCGGGGTCGCTTTTCACGTGATCGGCGGAGCGGATGTCGCGGGCGAACTCGACGCCAAGCGCGCGATCGACCAGGGCACCCGGCTGGCCGCTCGCCTCTAGCGGATAAACGCGGCCGTTAGGAGCGCGCGGCTACGAGTTGGCTGCGACGAAGACGATCGCAAAACCGGCAACCCAAACCCGAGCATCGGTACGATCGAGGCATGCCAGGAACCTACGTCGTTGTCGTGCCGCTCCGTTGGTCGGATGTCGACGTGAACGGGCATGTGAACAACGCGCGGGTGGCGACTCTCCTCGAAGAGGCGCGGGTGTCGTGGCGCAGCAACGCCGTCATCATCGACGGAATCGACAGCTTCGGTCGAAGCCCTTTCGTGGCCTCCGCCACCACCAACTATCGGCGGCCCGTTGAATACGGGTCCGAGTTTGTGGTGGACGTGAGCATCCGCGCCGTTGGCACGTCGTCGTACACGATGGGCTTCGTGGCGCGGCAGTCGGGCCAGGTCGTGATCGACGGGTCGACCGTGATGGTGGTCGTTGATGACAGCGGTGCGTCCCGGCCCCTCGATCAGACCGAGCGCGACTACCTTGAGCGCTGGGCGGCGACGGGCGACTAGACGCCCGGCTGCTGACCAATCGCGAAGTTCACTGAGCCGTCCTGGCCGACCTGAGCGTCGAGCACCTTGTCGGCAAGCAGGGTTGTCGCGGTCTCGTCGAGAAACACCCGCGCCCCGTCGTGCTCGACCACAAGATCGGCCTCCTCTGGTGCTGCCACGACGGCAACGCCCAACTCAAAGTTGGCGTCGGCACCCTGCGAATTAATGCGGACCCCTACGGTCTCGGCGTCGGGGTTCTGGTCGATGATGGCCTTGACGACGGTGGTTGCGGAGTCGGTGAGCGTGAGCATTGGATCCCTTTCAGAACGCGCGGATGAGCCATCAACGATTCAGCACCGTTCGTCTCGAGGCAAGGCAGCGCAGAGGTTTCGCCGGGCATTCCCACGAGACGCCCACGGGATGCCCAGTTACCTCGTGCGTGTCGCTAGGGAAGCTCGAATTCGACGGGGCCGTCTAGCTCTTCTGCCGTCATCGTGATGAGCAGCGGAGGCACCACGACGCCCTCGGGGACCGAGAAGACGTGGCTCGTGGGCACGAAGTCCATCGTGCACATGGTTCGCGCATTGCGATCGAACTGGATGGCGATTTCTGAGTCGCCGATCTGCTCGAGAGTGCGGGCGACGGGCGGGCAGGTCGAGCTGCCCCAGGTGATAATCGCAAAGGTTGCCCCTGGCTCGACCCACACGGCATCCGGTCGACCGCTGCCAGCATCCGCCGGGGTGTCGACGCCCTCGGGCAGACCCGTGAAAACCTCGTCCGCAATGCTTTCCATCGAACTCTCCTCGCTGGCCGTCGGTGAAGCGGATGGTGGGGTCGACGCACCCGGCTGCTGAGCACTCGACGCGCAGCCGGTGAGGGCGAGAATGGCCGCGGCGGCGGCAACGGCAAGGAGTCCTCTGGCGGTCATGGCTCCAGTATCGTCCACCGGCATCGCCCACCAAAGTCTCAGTGAACTCCGCGCGAACACGCGCCTACTGTTGAGCGCAGCCGCACCGTCATCGATAGACAAGGAGCATCAGCCATGGGTTACATCACAGTGGGAACTGAGAACAGCACCAATATCGAGCTCTATTACGAAGACCATGGGGCGGGACGGCCCGTTGTGCTGATCCACGGATACCCCCTTGATGGG
This sequence comes from Salinibacterium hongtaonis, assembly GCF_003065485.1. Classification (GTDB taxonomy): domain Bacteria; phylum Actinomycetota; class Actinomycetes; order Actinomycetales; family Microbacteriaceae; genus Homoserinimonas; species Homoserinimonas hongtaonis. Next base: position 373,006 of record NZ_CP026951.1, on the reverse strand, counting down.
TCGTCGTGGGAGAAGCAGACGGCAGCCCTCCTCGAGGCTGGCCACCGGGTCATCACGTACGACCGTCGGGGATTCGGCCAGTCGAGCAAGCCGACCGTTGGATACGACTACGACACGTTCGCCGACGACCTGGCCGCCGTGCTCGACGCGCTCGATCTCACCGACGTTGCACTTGTAGGGTTCTCGATGGGGACGGGCGAGGTCGCCCGCTACATCGGCCGGCACGGCACGGGCCGAGTCTCCAAGGCCGTCTTTCTCGGCTCTCTAGAACCCTTTCTCCTCAAGACAGACGACAACCCGCGAGGCGTGCCCAGCGAGGTGTTTGAGGGGATCATTGCCGCCACGATTGCCGATCGCTACGCATTCTTCACACAGTTCTTCGCCAACTTCTACAACTCCGAAATCCTGCTCGGCACATCGCGCCTGAGTCAGGAAGTCATCGACGCTGGCAAGCAGATCGCATTCGGCACGTCACCGCATGCGTCGGTCGCCGCCCCGCCGACGTGGGTCACCGACTTTAGGCAAGACATCCCCAAGATCGATGTGCCGACCCTCATCGTGCACGGCACCGCCGACCAGATTCTGCCGATTGAGTCCACGGGTCGGGAGTTCACCAAGGCGATGCCCAGCGCCGAATATCACGAGATCGAGGGCGCACCGCACGGCATGTTGTGGACGCATGCCGATGAGGTGAATGCCATCCTCGTGCCGTTTCTGGGTCGTAGCGACTAGCCGATATTCATGAGCCAGCGGGTGCCGTAGCGGTCGGTCAGCATGCCGAAGACATCGCCCCAGGGCGCTGCCTCCAGCGGCTGGATAACCCGCCCACCTTCCAGCAGCCTGTCAAAGTATCCGCGGATCTCCCGCTCATCCGTGCCGCTCACCGACAGCATGATGTTGCTCTCAGTGGGAGCCTCCATAGAGTCGGGGGTGTCCGACGCCATCAGCACAAAGCCGTTCGGGGCCTCGAGCTGGGAGTGCATGATCTTGTCGGCCTCTGCCGGGTCTTGGCTCGCCTGAAATTCGCCAAAGGTGTTGAACTTGAGCTCGCCGCCGAACACCGACTGATAGAAGATCATTGCCTCGCGGGCACTGTCGCGAAATCCCAGGTAGGGGTTGAGAGTGCTCATTTCGTCCTCCTTTTGTGGCTGCCAGTATGCGCCTGACCGACCGCCAATTCGAGGGGCTTCAGCGAGCAGATTTGTGAATCATCACCGCGCACAACATGGCCGATGCCACGAGCAGCACTGCGGCCATCACGACGAGGCCGGCGATGGCGCTGGTGGCGGCGAGCGCAAACACGACGAGCGGCCCGATCGCGGCCCCGGCATCCCCCGCTGTGCGCGTGATTCCCACCACGGTGCCCACCTCTCTCGAGGTGTACTGCTCCCCCGTCACGACGCCGGGCACGATGTTGGTGACACTCGTGGCCACGCTGTAGAGAACGACGGCGACCGCGAAACCGAAGGGCTCGCCCAGCATGGGCAGCGCAATCAGCACGGCGGATGCTGCCACGGCTGAGACCAGCACCACACTCGTGCGAGCACCCCGGTCGACCCATCTCCCGACGGGGCCGAGCACGAGCAGGCTCGCGACGGTGCCAGCGGCAAGCGCAATGCCGAGGCCTATCGGCGTCATGCCGCCCTCCCCGTAGGCCATCACAGGAATAAGCCCCTGCTCTCCGGCAAATCGGGCGAAGAATGCGGCAAACGACACCCCCGCCAGGGCCGCGAGCAGCCCCCAGCCGCCCGAGAGGCGCGCCCGTGGCGCCGGCCCGCGCTGGTGCTCAACATCGAGCGCCGACACTGATCTGGTGTGCGCATCCCAATAAAACGCTGCTGGCCGCAGCACGTCCCAGCCGATCACGAGAAGCAGCGGAACAGCGGATGCTATGAAAGCGCCCTGCACACCCACATACGTCACGGCGATCCCGCCCACGAGGGAGCCGACGGCGGCCGCACCCATTTGCACGACCGTGGCCGTTGCCATCGCCCGGCCACGGCGTTCCGCGGGCGCTCCTGCAACGAGAACCGCGAAGCCGATGGTGACGGCGGCTCCGCCCAGCACCCCCGCAAGAACCCTGGCTGCGATGAGAAACCCGGGAGCTGCGGCAAAACCCGTCACGGCGGTGACCAGGGCTAACGCGATCAGCACGGAGTGGAGGTACCAGCGGGGACGCCACCATCGCAGGGCGAGCCCGGCGGGAATGTTCGCTACGACTCGTCCGACCGCGAACGCGGCAATGACGGGTCCGAGCATCACGACGCCGAGCCCGAACTGTTCCATGAAGAGGGGCAGCACCGGCACGATGCTGCCCCACGTCATCTGCGCCGCCCCGATGAGCGCGCAGACCAGAATGGTCTGCTCACGTTCGCCAGGGAGCCTGGCTCTCACGAGGCGAGGTTCTCGCGCAGGGTCGACCCTGCATACTGCGGCGCGAGGGATCCCCGCCTGCGCAGCTCGGGAACCAGCAGTTGCGACAGGTCGTCGAATCCGGACGGCATCGACAGCGGCGACGAGAACATGTAGCCGCCGCGACTGCCGGTCGCCGCGAAGTTCTCCTCGAGTGCGTCGGCAACCGACTCGGCGGTTCCGCACAGGGTGTGATCCAGGCCAGTGGCGCTCCGCCAGCCGTGCTCAAAGAGCTCCGCTCGGCTGAGCGAATGATCTGCCCCGAACTCGTCGACGAGGCCGCCGACGAAGCCCGAGGGGCTCGCGCCCGAAGCTACGACGGTGTCGCGCAGCTCGCCAAGCACCACGCTCGGGCCCACAGTGGAGAAGTCGAAGCCGGAGTTGTGCGACAAGAATGCCCCCACCGCTTCGTCGCTCCAGAATGACAGCACGGAGTCGCGCCGCGCATCCGCCTCCCCCTGCGTTGCCCCAACAATCACCTGCGTGGCCCACAGGATTCCCACCGCAGAGGGGTCTCGCCCCTCCGCAACGAGCGCAGCGTCGAGCGCCTCTCGGTGCCGCTGCTGACCCGATAGGGACCCGCCGAAGCCGAAGACGACGTCGGCGAAGCGGGCGCTGGTCGCAATGCCTCGGGGCGAGTTGCCCGCCTGCACCAGCACGGGGTGCCCCTGCGGGCTGGGCACGGAACTCAGCGGCCCCTTCACGTCGAAGAACTCACCACGGTGGTTGATCGGTTTCACCTTGGCGGGGTCGGCAAATCTGCCCGTCTCCCGATCCATCACGATCGCATCCGCCGCAACCGAATCCCACAGCGCCGTGCACACATCGATGAACTCCTCCATGCGCTCATAACGCTTGGAGTGATCGAGCAGACCATCGAATCCATAGTTGGCAGCATCCGAAAGCCGGGTTGAGGCCACAACGTTAAAGGCGAGGCGCCCGCCCGTCACATGGTCGAGCGAGTTGAGCAGTCGGGCAACGTAGAACGGATGCATGAACGTCGACGAATAGGTAAGCCCAAACCCGATGTGGTTGGTCACGGCCGCCATGGCCGCGATGAACGGGCTCATGTCTTGCCTCGGCCATTGGATGCCCCACTCGACGGCGGGGTCGATGGAGCCTCGCCAGGTGTCGGGAATGCCGCTGCCGTCGCCAAAGAAGAGCATGTCGATTCCGGCTCGCTCTGCCGAGACCGCGATCTCCTGGTACATGCGCACATCGGGAAACGTGCGCCCGACCCAGGATCCGGCGCGAGCCCAGCGCCCCTCGGTGTGGGTGAACGACAGATCGTAGGCGACGTGCATGCCGCTCACTGGGCTGCCTCGATCTCGCGCCAGAGCTGCACGACCTCGTCGACCGTGGCGATCGCAGCAACGTTGAGCGCAAGCATCTCCACTGCGTTCTCGTGGATGCGGAGGTCGTAGGCGGCGGTCGCATCCGCAGGAATCACCACGGGCCAATCGAGTTGCATGGCGTCTTCTGCGGTCGCAGCGACGCAGCACTCACTGGTCAGACCAACCACCGTGACCCAGGTGATGCCCCGAGCGTGAAGCTGCTCGGCAAGGTTCGTGCCGAGAAAACCGCTGTAGCCCCTCTTGCGAACCCTCAACTCCCCCTCAGCAGGGGCGACCCTGAACCACTCGGCTCCCTCGGTGCCGATCACGCAGGGCTCACCCGGGCTATACGGGGCCTCGAGATCTCCCTCACGAAGCCACTGACTTGCGCGCCACCGATTGCCGGGGTCGGAGGCCAGCTCGACCCACACGATCGCCACCCCGAGCGAGCGAGCGGACGCCACGATCGATTCGATGCTGCCGACCGCTGCATCGAGCGCGACCAGCGCCTCGGGGGTGAGGCCGTAGTCCGCCAGGTAATCCGGCGAGCCGAACGACTTTTGAACGTCGACCACGATGAGAGCCGGCTTCTCGGTGGCACTGGTGAGTGTTGCGAGCCGGCGCTCGGCCAGCGCCGTCATGCCGCGGCCGTTGCCTGGTCGTCTGCCGCGCGCAGGGAGGGAAGCACGGTCTCGCCGAAGACGGGCATGTCGTTGACATAGTCGGGAAAGATCAGCATGAGACCGTCAAGCTCGGCTGTGGTGACCACATTGCGGATGCGGTCGATGATGGTCGCCGGCGAGCCCACGACATACGGCGTCTGGAATGCCTCTTCTCCCTTAGCGTCCTCCGCCCACGACAGAGCCCGGTCGGCATCCCACCCCCAGGAGCGGCGCATGTTGGAGAGTGCCTCGCGGTCGAGCCCGGCGCCGTAGAGCGCTGCCTTGGCCTCCGCAGCCTCGTCGGTCTCGGCTAGAACGATCGTGAGCATCGAATAGGTCTTGGTGGTGCGGCCCTTTGCCGCGGCCCGCGCATGCACGTCCCGAGAGAACTCGGCCATCTGTTCAAGGGAATCCGAGCCGAGGAATCCGCCATCCGACCAGGTCGCCTGAAAGTCGCGGCCGCTCTCGGAGCGACCGGCCGAAATGATCTCGGGCTTGATCGAGGGGCGGGGCCGGGATTCACAGTCGGTGAGGGTAAAGAACTCACCGTCGAACGTGACGGAGTCTTTCTCCCAGAGCTGCGTGACCACATCGACCCATTCGTTCGTCATGCGGTAGCGCTCGGCGTGGGTCATGTTGGGGTCCCAGGCTCCCATCGCCTCAAACTCGTCGGCATAAGAGCCGTTGACGATGTTCATGCCGATGCGTCCCTGAGCGATCTGCTGCAGGGTCGAGAAAACCTTGGCCGCGAAGGCGGGGTTCACCAGGTTGGCGTGCACGGTTGCCCACACTTTGATGGTGGAGGTCGCCTCGGCGAGCCCCGCCATCATGGTCATGGATTCGAGCGACTCCCCCCAGTGGTCGGTGGTTCCGCCGAAGCCGCGCCATTTGGCCATCGCCATGATGAAATCGAGCCCCATGCCCTCGGCAAGCTGGGCTACCTGCTTGTTGTATTCGTAGGTTGCTGGCGGGTATGGCGCGGTCTCTGAGATCATCCAGCCGCCAGCTGCGACGGGGAGAAAGACTCCGTATTCGGTCATGATGAGTTCCTATCCGTGGAGGTAGTGCCGTTCTGGGTGTCCGCGGAGATCCGCCGGGGTCCGGCCCCCTCTATCGAGGGGACCGGCCTGTCGTGCTGAGATGCCGTGATGCCTTAGGGCGCCGGCCAGATGAGGGTGCCGTCGGCGTAGATGTTCTCGATGAAGCTCGTGTCGAACATGGCGGTGGCGTCGTCTACGGTGAGCTCGTTCTCGAGCAGCTTGTACTCGGTGAGCATGCCCACGAGTGTTTCGATGTTGGCCAGGTCGAGCGCACCCAGGTTGATTCCCTCTGCCTTGCTCTCGGCGATGATGCCGATCTCGGTCTGCCAGATCTTGAGGTTGTGCGCTGCGTCGTAGCCTTCGCCGCTGATGTCGGCCGCGTAGCCGACGCATTCTTCGCCGTTGTCGCTGCAGTATTCATACGCGTGCAGGGCTGCGCGCAAGAAGTCTTCGACCACCGTGGGGTGCTCGGCCGCAAACTCGGGGTTCACGGCAAGGGCTCCGAGTGAGGAGGGCACGTCGAAGTCATACGGCCGCCAGACCGTGACGTCGTCTCCCGTTGCCTCAAGCAGGTTGGGCTCATTGGAGATGAACCCCGTCAGAGAGTCGACCTGACCGCGGGGCAGAACGCTCGGGTCATAGCCGACCACGACCTGCTGCAGCGAAGCGACGTCGACCCCCGCGTTATCGAGCATGGCCTGAACCGCGGGAGGCATGTCCCCCTTGTGACCGAGGATGCTGCCGTCGAGGTCAGTGAGGTCGGTGATATCGGTGTCGGTCATCAAGATCTCGAGGCCCACATTGGAGTACGACGAGATGCCGAGCAGCTCGATTCCGCTGTCGGCTGCCTGCATCAGGTTCTGCTGGCTCACGGCGGTGAACTTCACGGTGCCGGCGGCGACGAGCTGAGCACTCTGACCGGTGTCCCCCGTGCCGGGCTGAATCGTCACGTCGAGGCACAGCGCATCAAAGTAGCCGAGCTTCTCGGCTGCCAGCACTTCGAGAATCGAGGCGGAAGCCTGGTACTGGTAGCCCGTGAGAAATCCGATCTCGCCGGCAGCCTTGTTCTCCTCGCAGCGTTCTGCCGAGATGGCCTTCTCCGCGCCGGTTTCTGCGGCGTCGCTGCTGGAGCATGCCGCGAGCCCCGCGATAAGAGCGAGTGCTCCGATGCTTGCGGCTGTAGTGCGAGCCATGGATGTCGTGCGTGCCTTCATCTGAATCTCCTTGGTGAGCGGGATGCGGTGGGCAGAGCTGTGCTGGGTGAGGGTGCTGGGTGAGGGTGCTGGGTGAGGGCGAGGTAGGCGAGCGGATGCTGTGGCGAGGCGCGGTTCGGATGCTGCGCCTACTCCAGCGCTCCGACGCGGGATTCGTGCCAGTGGAGAACCTTTTTCTCTGCCGCCGTGACGACGGCGAGCAGTGCGGAGCCCATCATGGCGAGCACGAAAATTGAGGCGTAGATCACGGGCAGCTTGTTGTTGGAGCTCGCCATCGTGATCACGGTGCCGAGCCCTTCGGCCGCACCGGGGGCCGCCATTTCGGCGACCACGGCGCCGATGATCGAGAGCGGGAACACGATCTTGAGGGCGGCGAAAAGGTACGGCAGCGAACTCGGGATGCGCACATGCCAGAGCATTTCTGCACGGGACGCTTTGATCGTTGTGTAGAACTGCAGCACGGGGGCTGGCACGGTGCGCAAACCGATCGACACGTTGATGAGGATGGGAAAGAAGCAGCACAGGGCGGTGACGATGAGCTTGGGTTCTGGGCCAAAGCCAAAGGCCACGACGAGTGCCGGGGCGATGGCCACCAGCGGTGTCACGTTCATGACCACGGCGAGGGGCATCACGGCCCGCCGCACGATGGGAATCTCGCTCATCACGATCGCGAGAAGAAACGATGCGACGAAGGCGATGACCAGGCCGATCAGCGCTTCTTGAAGGGTGATCCACGCGTTCTTGAGATAGAACGTGGGGTTGCCGAACATGGTGTCTCCGATGGTGGAGAGCGGTGGCAACAGGTAGGGCATCGTCACGGTGCCGATCTGCCACAGCACCGCGAGAACGGCGACCATAACGGTGACCGGCAGCCATCGGCTTGGCCGCACGAACTTAAGGCGTGAGTTGGCGTGCCGCGGGTTATAGATCGACATCGAGGCCGCCTTTCGCACGGGAGGCGTGGCATCCCCCGGCGTCGTTACTGCACGAGGAGCATCAACTGTGGTCATCCCGTACCTCCTAGGCGGCGTTCTGGGTTTCGGGCGAGCGCCACGCGTTCTGCAGGCTTTCGCGGATGAGGTCTTCGTACTGGTGAAAGGCGGCCGTTTTGATCATTGAGGCGCTGCGGGGGCGGGCGAGCTCGATGTCGATGACGTCGACGATGCGGCCCGGATTGGGTGCCATCACGATCACGGTGTCCGAGAGCCGAACCGCCTCGCTCACAGAGTGCGTTACGAAAACGACCGTGGACTTCATCTCGTCCCACAGATCAAGCAGCTGCTCCTGCAGGCTTTCGCGGGTGAATTCGTCGAGCGCCGAGAACGGCTCGTCGAGCAGCATCACGTCGGGGCGAAGCCCAAACGCTCGCACGATGGCGGTGCGCTGCTGCATTCCACCGGAGAGCTCTGCCGGCAGCTTGTGCATCGCCTCGCCGAGCCCGGCCAGCCTCAGCAGCTCCTTCATATCGGGGATCTCTGACATGCCGCTCGCGGTCTCGATCGCTTGGGCCGCCGCTGGCCGCTTCTTGTCGGCGCCCTTGTTGATCTTGTGCGGCAGAGACACGTTCTGCAGCACGTTGAGCCAGGGCAAAAGCGCGGGCGCCTGCGGAACCAGGCCCACCATTTTGGCCGAGCATGCCACTTCCGGTGTCACCCCATAGACGCTGACGGCACCGTCGTCTGGCTGCTCAAGACCGGCGATGAGTCGCAGCAGCGTCGATTTTCCGCAGCCGCTCGGGCCGATCACACTCACAAATCGGCCCGGGGCGATATCGAGGTCGACACCGTTGAGAGCGACCATTTCGGTCTCGCCCGATCCGTAGATGCGGCGGGCGTTCGTGAGGCTGATTGCGGCGGACGGCGGCGACTGAGTCATCAGATCAACTTTCTGAAGGCGCGGTTCTGGTAGACGAGCGGTTCACGATCGTGGTGCTCCACGTGGTCGACGGCGATCAGCAGCATTAGGTGATCGCCTGCGGTGAGGCGGCTCTCGACCGTGCCGAGAATTGCGGCCATCGACCCTTCGACCACGGGGACTGCGGGATGCGCTGGGTCGAGGTCGACAGAGGCGAACTTGTCGTCGTGCTTGCGAGCGAAGTGCATGGCCAGATCGCCCTGGCCCTCGGCGAGCACGTTCACGACAACCTGGTCGGCCTCCTGGAACGCCGGATAGCACTCCGCCGTATCGGCGAGAAACACCGCCACGAGCGGCGGCTCCGACGACACCGAGGTGAAGCTGTTAGCCGTGAACCCGTAGTCGCGACCCTCGTGCCGGGTAGTGATGAGGGTTACCGAGGTCGCCATCGTCCCGAGCGCGGGCCTCAGCGCGGCGACATCGCGCGGGTCGGATCCTGCGGGAACTCCGGGCTGCGCTGAAACCGTCGTGGTCATGCTGACACCTCCGATGTCGTCGTCACGCGTGTTGCAGAAAGGGCCCGAATGAGCGGGGTGCGGGCCTCGGCCCAGGCGACGATGGTCTCGGCGAGCGCCGCGGCATCCGTGACCTCCGCCTCGGTGAAGGCCAGGCAGCCCAGGCTTGTGGATGCGCCGATTTCGTCGAGCAGGGGGCGAAGGTGGATCTCGGCAACGAGCGTCGTATGCCGAGGCGTGCCCGCGATGACGACGGGGATCGCGGTAACCCCGGCGAGCGAATCGGGGCCGTATCCGTCAATGAACGCTTTGAGCAGGCCCGTGTATGAGCCCTTGTACGAGGGGGTTGCGACCACGACCACTGTGGCGCGAGCAACCGCCTCACGCAGGGCGGTCAGTTCGAGGTCTGCCGGTGTGAACAGCACGGGCGCGACATCGGCAAGCTCAACCGTGGTAACCGGCAGGTCCACGATTGCGGCGACCGCGTCGGCCACCTGCTGTGCAACGGCGGCGGTGCGAGAACCCCTTCTGGGGTTGCCCGAGAGTACGACGATAGACATGGAGCCTCCACGGCAGGTTCGGTGACTAATTCACGAGGAGAGCGTGCGAGGCGAATCGGGTTCTGATGTGCCTCGCGGAGGTCCATCTGGGAGTGACTCTACGGACGCGCTGTTTCCGCAACCGACGGCGTTGCGTTTCGCTCAGGTAAATTCGGCGGCTGTTCTGTTTCGTCGAATAGCGCAGCCAGGGTGCCATCGGCGGCACAGACGAGAACCTCGATCCCCAGGGCGGAGGCGGCGGCCGTCGACCATCCCCCACGGGAGAAGGCTTGGGATGCTGTGGGGCTCACGCACAGCACGGCGCGGGCACCCACAAGAACGCAGCTGCGAAGCCAGACCAGCTTGAACATGTCGGAGTGCACCTTGTTGCGATGCGGCGATTTGAAGACGCCGGTATTGGCGACGAGCTGCACGATGATGCTGCCGCTCGCATCGGCTCCTTCAACCTCGGTGCGGGTGCCGTCCGCCAGCTCGATCGTTCGCGGCCGGATATCGAGGGAGAATCTGCCGCTGAGGGCATGGAGCATCGCGCCCTCTGCCGTGCTGACCTCGGCGACGCGATGCGGGGCTAGATCGATGAGTTTGGCGGGTAGGCCATCGCGCTGGTCCATGATCGTGATGGTAGGAGGCTCGGGTTTCGAGGGTGTTACCCCTATATGTACGGAGACAGCACGCGTTCCGAGCGGGCGCAGCGTTAGGCCGGGCGGCGGCCCAGCTGCAGCGCGATGCCGTCGAGAATGTCGTGCTCGCTCGTGGTGACCGTGGTGAGCGCGCCCGCCTGCGCGACTCGCTCAAGCACCGCAGCCCAGATCACCGCGCCCGCTGCGATCACGTCCACCCGGCCCGGGTGCATAAAGGGCAATGCCGCCCGCTCCTCCCTGGGCATCGCCGCCAGTTCGCCGCAGGCCGCCAGCACGGCATCGAGCGGCAACCGGGAGCCATTGATCACGTCCGGTTCATAGGCCGTGAGCCGCAGGGCGTGGGCGGTGATGGTCGTGACGGTTCCGGCCACGCCGATCACGTCGGTCGCTGCCGGCAGGTCGATCTGGCCCTCTGCCGCATCCAGGGCCGCCTCTACGTCGCCGCGAATCCCCGCGACTTCGTTCTCGCTCGGCGGGTCGGTGCGCACCCATCGCTCCGTCAGGCGAACGCATCCGACATCCATCGAGTACGCGGCGGTCGGGGCCGTGTCGCCGAGAACGAGCTCTGTCGAGCCTCCGCCCAAATCGACCACGAGGCGCTGCTCCCCCGGCGACGCGGGCAGCACGCTCGCCGCGCCGAGAAACGACAGCTGCGCTTCTTCTGTGCCGGAGATCACCTCGGGCTCGATGCCCAGGATGCCGCGCACACTGCCGATGAATTCCTGACGGTTGGCGGCATCCCTCGTCGCCGATGTTGCAACGAAGCGCATGCGTTCAACCCCGTGTTCGCGACAGGTTTGGGCATAGTGGCGGGTCACCTCGAGGGTGCGAGCGAGCGCTGCATCATCGAAGCGCCCAGTGCGGTCGACGCCCTCGCCGAGGCGCACGACCTGGAGCGTTCGCACAACGTCGGCGAGCGCCCCCTTCTCGACGTCGGCGATCAGCAACCGCAGCGAGTTGGTTCCGCAATCGAAGGCGGCGACACGGGTCATGGTGTGCTCCCAGGGTGGTCGGGCGGGGCGAACATCAAGCGTAGCCGGGCCCCCCGTTTCGCCCACGGGCAAGGCTGCCTATGCTGTGAGCCATGGTCTCCCTGATCTGCTTCGGAATAACCTCTCTCGATGGTTACGTCAACGATGAGTCCGGTTCATTTGACTGGAGCAGGCCCGATGAGCAGGTGCACCGCTACGTCAACAATGTGGTGCGCTCGGTGGGCACTTTTCTCTACGGTCGGCGCATGTATGAGGTCATGAAAGCCTGGGACGGCGAAGAGATCCTAGACGGGGCGCCCGACTACATCCGCGAGTTCGCCGAGCTGTGGCGAGCCACCGACAAGGTCGTGTACTCGGCGACCCTGCCGACTCCGACGGCAGAGAACACGCGTCTCGAATACCCGCTCGATATCGACGAGATTCGCAGAATGAAGTCGGATGCCGCATCCGACATTTCTATCGCCGGCCCCACGATCGCAGCGGAGGTCGCCCGTGCCGGGCTCGTCGACGAATGGGTGCAGCTGGTTTCGCCCGTGATCGTGGGCGGCGGCACGCCGTTCTATCCCGCGCACGCCCATCTGCAGCTCGACCTCGTCGACGAGCGCAGGTTTCGAAACGGGGTTGTGGCCCTGCGCTATCGAGCGCTGTCCTGAGCTAACTCCTGCGACACGAGCTTCGAATCGACGAGCTCCGCTAGCGCCGCGCGCCGAGCCGCGGGCGATCGCGCCATGCTGCCGTCGACCACAGGGCGGCTGCCACAAGAACGGGCTGAAAGAACAGGCGAATGAAACGCTTGGAGTCGGTGTCGAGTCCGAACCCATCCCGCGCGTGAACCCATTGGGCGATGTTGCCGGGAAAGATCGCGATAAAGAAAAGCGCGACGACGAGCCCGACGGGCACCCGACGCTTGGCGAGCAGGATGAGGGCGGCACCGAGGGTGATCTCGACGATGCCGGATGCGACAACGACCACGTCGGTATCAAGCGGAACGAACTCCGGCACCTGGGCCTGAAATTCCTCGCGGGCCACCGTGAGGTGCGTGGTCCCCGCGAACGCAAGCATGGCGCCCAGGGCGATTCGAACGCCCGATCGCAGCTTCGACGTGGGGGGCTTCGGCTCCACGAGCTGCTGTAACAGCCCTCGCTTGGCGACCCTAGTCATCAGATACCCGCACGGTGACCTCGATGTTGCCGCGGGTGGCGTTGGAGTAGGGGCACACCTGGTGGGCTGCGTCGACGAGCTCCTGTGCGAGCTCAGCGGGCAGTTCGGGGAGAACAACTTCAAGCTCAACGGCCAGCTGGAACCCGCCTTCGCCGTTCGAGCCCAGGTTTACTCGCCCACCAACGGTGGAGTTCTCGACCGTGATCTTCTTGCTTCGGGCAACGGCGTGAATGGCGGAGTGGAAGCATGCGGCGTAGCCCGCAGCAAAGAGCTGCTCAGGGTTCGTGCCAGCACCAGACCCGCCCAGCTCCTTCGGCGGCACGACGTCCATGTCGAGGATGCCGTCGGGGGTCGTCACATGGCCGTCCCGCCCCTTTCCCGTGGAGAGGGCTTCTGCGGTGTAGAGGATGTTCACGGCGTCGGTTGCCTTTCGTTGGAGTTGATCTCGCGCATTGCGAGCGTGAGCCGCTGAAGTGTTTCGATCAGTTCTTGGGCTGCGCCGACATCGGGCAGGCCGGTCGCCTGTGCGATGGCGAGCGGGATGTGGTCCAGTTCGTCGCGAAGTTCGATCGCCTTTTCGGTGGGCACGATCGTGACCACCCGGTTGTCGTCGCTGTCGCGTCGGCGTTCAAGAAGACCCTTTGATTGCATCCGCTTCAGCAGGGGCGAGAGGGTGCCCGAGTCGAGCTGGAGCAACGACCCCATCTCGTGCACTGGCTGCGGCCCCTCCGCCCAGAGTACGACGAGAACGAGGTACTGGGTGTAGGTGAGCCCCCACGGTTCGAGCAGCTCGGTATAGGCGCGCGTCGTTGCCCGCGTTGCGGAGTAGAGCGAGAAACAGACCATGTGGTCAACGATCGGCATACGCAAAGCATTGCACGCAATCTAGTTGTGCACAATCAAAATCCGAACTTCTCAGTCGTCCCGACCGTGCACGGGCCTGGCGTTCGCGGGCGGCTCTCCCACCTCGTGGATGCCATGGCCGCTGCACGCCGCCCCCGTCACGGTGGCTCGCTCAATGCGCGACACGGTGAACCATCGCATTGCCGTGCGCAGTCGGCACCAGCCCACGAGGTACCACTGGCCATTCGTCGACGCGAACAGCACGGGTTCAACGTCGCGTGTCGTGGTCGCCCCCGTCGCCGAGGTGAAGCGAATGCGGATCACTCGCTGCTCGGCCATTCCCTCCTCCAGCGCCGACCGGATGGCGCGCGACGACGAGGGAGCGGTATTGACCCACACACGGCCGGCCAACTCGTCGGCCTGTGCGCGGGTTCTCGGGTCGAGAACATCCAGGATCTTCTGAACTCCGGCCGCCGCCAGATCGGCATAGGGTGCATCGGATGCAGCAGACACGGCCGCCATGAGCGCCACCGCCTGAGCCGACGACAGGCTGACAGGGGGCAGGGATGCGCCTACGGCCAACCCGTAGCCACCGCCAGGGCCGGGGCGCGACCATACGGGTGCGCCGCTGTTCTCGAGCGCCGCGAGGTCTCGCTTCACGGTGCGCACGGAGACGCCGAACTCTCTGGCCAGTCGTTCGGCGGAGCATCCCCGAGCTCCGTTCCGGCGCAGCATTTCGGAGAGCGCGTGGAGTCGCTCGACCCGCTTCATCGCTCAGCCCGCTTCACCGCTCAGCCCGCCGCAAATTCATGACATAAATAGTGACATACACCTGCCCGCAGCACCCACGAAGCTAGAGGTATGACACCTTCTGCACGCAGCTCAGCCATCATTCTCGTTCCCGGCCACTGGCTGGGCGCTTGGGCGTGGGATGAGGTCCGTGAGCACCTGAACACCGACACCACCCGCGCGATCGCACTGACCCTGCCCGGGCTCGACGGCAACGATCCTGATCGTGCGACGAAGACTCTCGAAGATCAGGCTGCGGCCATCCTCGACGCCCTCGGCCAGGCCGGGGCCTCCGAGGATAACCCCGCAACCCTCGTCGCGCACAGCGGCGCAAACGCTCCCGTCAGCCTGGTCATCGACCGGCATCCGGAGCTTGTTCACCGAGTGGTGTGGGTTGACTCCGGGCCCGTGGCGTCGGGCAGCATCTTCGCCCCCGATCTCCCGTCAGAGGTTGAGGAGCTTGCCCTGCCACCCTTCGAGGCGCTCGGGCAGCAGGCGAGCCTTGAGGGCCTGAGCCCCGAGGTGCTGGAGCGCTTTCGCGCCAAGGCGGTGCCCGAGCCGGGGCCAGTGCTTCGCCAAGCCGTCGAACTGACGAACGAGCGCCGCCGCAGGGTGCGCACCACGCTCGCGTGCTGTTCGATGTCGAGCGCGCAGGTGCTGGAGCTGGCCCGCGCTGGCCACCCCATGTTTACCGAGGTCGCCACCCTCGAGAATGTCGATGTCATCGATCTCCCCACGGGGCACTGGCCCATGTGGAGCCGTCCGCGCGACCTGGCGGAGATCATTAAGTCAGAGGCTTCTCGAAGCTACTGAGCTTGGGCAGGTGCGGCCGCTGCCTGCGAAACGAGGTCACTGATGCGCTTCTCGTTCGCGGCGGTCATCGCCGTGATGGCATAGGCGGTCGGCCACATGGTGCCGTCATCGAGCTGGGCATCTTCGTTAAAGCCGAGCGTCGTGTAGCGGGTCTTGAACTTTTCTGCGGGCTGCACGAAGCACACGATCTTGCCATTGAGCGCATAGGCGGGCATGCCGTACCAGAGCTTGGGGTCGAGTGAGGGTGCCGCGGCGACAATGAGGGCGTGCAGGCGTTCGGCGAGCGCACGGTCGGTGTCGGGCATCGCCGCAATGGCGTTGACGACATCCTGTGCGTCTCGCTCCTTCTTATCCGCCGCTTTGCTGCGCTTCTTCTCTTCTCGCAATTCGGCGGCGCGCTCCTTCATGGCGGCACGCTCGTCTGCCGTGAACCCGTCGGACGAGCCCGCGTCGGTCCTCTTTGCCTCGGTCACTGGTGCTCCAATCCTCGGTAGGGGTACCAGTATGCGCCGCGAGAATCAGGGAGCGTCAGACTCCGGTAGGGAATCGGCGATCTGTTGCAACGGGCGTCACCTTCGATGGATTACCGGCCGTGAACCTCGCGTTCGTCGACGGCATGTACATCGGCCTCTGGGTTGCCGGCGCCCTAGGCCGCCTGCTCAGGCCGCGATCTTGTTCTTGCTTTGCACTCGGAGCGCGCCGGCAGATCCGGCTTGGACCAAAAAGAGTTCCGTCGCTCGTATGAGTTCGGAAAGTTTGCTGTAACCCCAGTTGCGCGGGTCGAAGTCGGCCTGCTGCTTGCGCATGAGCTTGCCTACGTCGGAGAGGTTTGCCCAGCCGTCTTCCCCCGATGCGGTCGCAACGCAGGTGCGGAGCCCCGCCACCAGCTTGGTATCACCGCGCAGCTTGAGGGAGGGCACCCGGGCCAGCGTCGACACAGCGGTCTCCGCCGCTGGCGCCTCCAACACATCAAGGTAGGTGAACTGGTCACAGGCGTTTCGGAATGCCTCCGGCGTCTTGCGCTCTCCGAATCCGTACACCGTGACGCCTTCTTCTCGTATGCGCGAGGCAAGCCGAGTGAAGTCGCTGTCGGACGAAACGATGCAAAACCCCTGAAACCGTCGCGTGTAGAGCAGATCCATAGCGTCGATGATCAGTGCGCTGTCGGTCGCGTTTTTGCCGACCGTGTTCGCGAACTGCTGTATCGGCTGAATCACATGCTCGCTCGCGCTGGACTTCCAGCTACCGAGCTGCGGCATCGTCCAGTCGCCGTAGACCCGTTTTACGGATGCGGTGCCGAATCGCGCAACCTCTGTCAGGACCGCCCCGATTCTCGCCGGGGAGATGTTGTCTGCATCGACGAGGACAGCAAGGAGGTCATTGGGCTTCACCATGGGCCCAGCATGGCAGTCACCTGATTGCACCCGAAAGATGACTCGCCCTCAGAGCCCCAACTCCACGAGAACAGTCCCGGGCTCCCCCGGCCTGCCCACGACGCGAAACCCGGCCGCCACGAACAGCGAGAGGGGGCCGTGATAGAGCTCGGCCGCGCTCAGCCTGCCCCGGGAGGTGTCGACCGCATACCCCTCAACGGTGCGGGCCCCGCCAGCGCGGGCCGCGTCGACCGCTGCCGATAGCAGTTCACCGGCGATGCCGCGCCGCCGAAACCCCACCTTCACCACGAAGCATGTCACTGCCCACACGGAGGGATCGTCGCGGGGATGTTCCGTCGAGCGCAGATGGTTCGATGCGAGAAGCCGCGGGTAGGCAACCCGCGGCTCGACGGCGCACCAGCCGACCGCCTCGTCGCCGAGATACGCGACAAGTCCTGGGCCGTGGCGCGCCTCGGCGATCGCCTGTTCGCGGTCGTCGCAGAGCATCCGCCGCTTCTCGCCGTCGCTGGTGTTCCATTCACGGCCCCGCAGCTTGAAGTACTGGCAGAAGCAATGGGCGGGGTCACCGCGCACCCCAAAGAC
Organism: Salinibacterium hongtaonis; assembly: GCF_003065485.1. Taxonomy (GTDB): domain Bacteria; phylum Actinomycetota; class Actinomycetes; order Actinomycetales; family Microbacteriaceae; genus Homoserinimonas; species Homoserinimonas hongtaonis. The sequence continues at coordinate 356,200 of NZ_CP026951.1, read as the reverse complement.
TCCGACCATGTCGGCCTCTGGCACGTCTGTCGCTGGCGCGATGCGCAGCGCTCCCGCGGTGTCGATCACGCGCACACGTTACCCCTGCCGCGCGGGTTCGTCACCCGCTCAAAACCCGACCTGAGAATCCACTGTTGAATCCGTGTGAATTGGCACATACTGCCCCTGAACAATCTCGTCTACCCACGGTCCCATTCCCCTCTTGGCGAAAGTAGGTCCCCTTGTATCGACGTGCATTGGCGGTCGCCGCAGTCGTGGCACTGTCCTTCCCCGCATCCGCAGCATTAGCTGCCCCGAGTGACGATCCATCGTCCAAATTCGAGAAGGCCGAATCCCGAGGTCAGGTGAGCGCCACGGTTAATCCGCTCAGCGCTGACAGCAATGGCAACGTCACCGTCGTGGTGGAGTTGGCGGGCGATCCGGTAGCCGTCGTGCAGGCAGAGAAGGGCCGCGACCTCACCAAGGCGGAGCGATCATCGATCGAGAAGACGCTTGAGGCGGCGCAGCAGCCCGTCGTGGATGAGGTTGCCGCGCAGGGCGGTGCCGTGGAGGCCACCATGCAGTCGGCTTACAACGGCGTGCAGGCCACGATCCCGGCGGCTGCGGTTGACGCGGTTGCGGCGATCCCCGGCGTGATCGCGCTGCATTCCGCGCGCACCTACACGGTCAACAATGCCGTCTCGGTGCCGTTCCTCGGGGTGCCGCAGGTGTGGCAGAGCACGGGGTACACGGGCGAAAACGTGAAGGTGGCCATCATCGACACGGGCATCGACTACACGCACGCCAACTTCGGCGGCCCCGGAACGGTGGAGGCCTATGAGGCGGCCAACGCCGCCGAGACGCAGCCCGCTGACCCGGCACTCTTTGGTCCGGATGCTCCGCGCATCAAGGGCGGTTGGGATTTTGTCGGCGACGATTACAACGCCGATGACGACACCAGCGTGCCCGCCCCCGACCCGAACCCGCTCGACTGCAACGGTCACGGCAGCCATGTCGCCGGCACCACGGGCGGCAACGGAGTCACGGCAGACGGCGCCACCTATAACGGGCCGTACGACGAGTCAACGGCATCGCAGGAGTGGAAGATCGGGCCAGGAGTCGCACCCCAGGTCGACCTCTACGCGCTTCGTGTGTTCGGCTGCGCTGGCTCAACCAATGTCACCGTCGCCGCAATCGACTGGGCCGTGGCCAACGACATGGACGTGATCAACATGTCCCTGGGCTCGAGCTTCGGCCGCGCCGATGACCCCGAGGCCGTTGCCTCGGCCAACGCCATTGGCGCCGGCGTTGTCGTGGTCGCCTCGGCGGGCAACGCGGGCCCGAGCCCCTACATCACGGGCTCCCCTGGTTCCGGCGAAGGCGTGATCTCGGTCGCCGCAGTCGACAGCACCGAGAGTTTTCCCGGAGCATCCGTCACCGTCAACGGTGTAGTGGTGCCCGCCATTAACGCCAACGGGGCAGACCTCTCGGGGATCCCCGCGCTCACGGTGGTTCGCCTGGTGGATAACCCTGCGACGGCCGAGAACGAGGCGCTCGGATGCTCGACCGCCGCCTACACAAGCAACGGAGTCGTTGCGGGCGGCAATCAGCTCGCGGTGATGGAGCGCGGCACCTGTGCCCGCGCAGCCAAGCCGATCTTCGCCCAGCAGGCCGGAGCCGCCGCGGCGCTCATGGTCAACAACACGAACGATTACCCGCCGTTCGAGGGCGAGATCACCTCGAACCCCGACACGGGCGAGGCGTTCACCGTGACCATCCCGTTCCTTGGCGTGCGTCTCTCTGACGGGGCGGCGTTCGTCACGGGAGCTCCCGCCACCATCGCGGCGGCCGAGCTGCAGAACCCCGGCTTCAGCGGCTACGCGTCGTTCTCCTCGAACGGTCCGCGCAGCGGCGATAGCGGGGTCGGTGTGGATGTTGCGGCTCCCGGAGTCTCGATCGTCTCGACGGGAGTCGGCACCGGCAACGGCCCGGCGACCATCTCGGGCACGTCGATGGCCGCGCCCCACGTTGCGGGCGTCGCCGCTCTCACCGTGCAGGCCCACCCGGGCTGGAAGGCGGGCGAAATCGCGGCCGCCGTCGTGTCATCCGCAGACCCGGAGAAGGTTGTGGGGCAGCAGATGACGCGCGGTGGTGTCGGCCTGGTCGACACGGCCCAGGCGGTTGCTACACAGGTCACGGCGACGGGCGATGCGTTCCGCACCGACAGCGGCTGGCTGCGCGAGTCGGCGCTGAGCTTTGGGTTCCAGGAGTCGTGGGTCGGGTTCGCCGGGCTCAAGACGATCACCCTCACGAACCATGGCAACACTGCGGTGAGCTACAAGGTGAGTTCTGCCCCCTCCGCGCAGTCGGAGAAGGCCAAGATCTCGCTCAGCCGCACCTCGGTCAAGGTTCCGGCCAAGGGCAAGGCCACCGTGATTGTGGCCCTCACCGCCTCGGCAAGCGCCGTGGGCTCCTCCTCCGTGGCAGGCGATCCGTTCGGGTTCTACGAGTTCTCCGGCGACGTTGTGCTCACCTCCGATTCGTCGACGCTGCGGGTGCCCTACCTGCTGGTCCCCCGGGCGGATGCTCGCGTCGCGTCGTCCACGAAGGCCCTGTTCACCGGCAAAGACAAGGTGGGCGACGCCACCAAGTCGGTCAAGCTCACGAACACGCTCGGGTCGCTTGCGGCCGGGGCCGACGTCTACACGTGGGGCCTCTCCGACGCCAAGGATGTTCCCAAGACGATCGGCGACACCGGATTCGACCTCGCGTCGGCCGGCGTGCAGTCGTTCGATGCGGGCGGCGGCGACCAGCTGCTCGTCTTCGCGGTGAACACCCACAAGCGGTGGTCCAACGCGGCGAGCAACGAGTTCGACGTGATCATCGACCGAAACGGTGACGGAAACCCCGAGGCGGTCGTCTTCTCGGCCGACTCCGGTCTGGTGCGGGCAGGCGACCCCAACGGCCGGTCGGAGGTCTTCGTCAGCACGGCGGCGGGCCTCTTCGCGGCCGGGTTCTACGCGCAGGCACCCACCGACAGCAGCACCATCCTGCTGCCGGTGTATGCCAGCGACCTGGGGCTCACCGCGGGTGCCGGTTCGTTCGGATACTCGGTAGCGAGCTACTCCATCACCAACACGGCGGGCTCCGACCAGATCGAGGGCTTCGCGGCCTACGACCCGTGGGCACCGGCCATCGAGAACGGCCAGTTCGTGCAGGTGCCCCGCAACGGCAGCGTCTCGGTGCCGGTCGCGGTCAACGGTGCGGCCCTCGCCGCCCAGAAGCCGCTCGGCCTCATGGCGGTGGTGATCGATAACAAGTCGGGCACGAGCGAGACGGTGCTGGTCAAGACCAAGTAGCGGCTCGCGCGCTGTCGAGGGCGGCATTCCCGGGAGGGGGTGCCGCCCTTGCCTTTCTGTGGGAACAGCGGATGCTGCGCTATGCCTCACACAAAACGGGCGAGCCCTCGCTGCCCAAGCGGTAGTCATACGTCTCCCCGCCCGCCGTGACGACCACGCGCATCCCCTCCACAAGCGCCTGCGTGTAGTTCATGCCGGGTTTCGGGCACCCGAGCGCCCCGTTGTTCCAGGTGACGGCCTCGGCCGACACGAGCTCCGGTTCGGAGCTCACTCCCCTTTGGGCGAGGTCGGCGACGATCGCATCCCACGCCTGCTGCGGCACATCGATCGGCGTGCCCGACGGGGCAATCGCGCCGGGGCTGCTCGTCTCGAACGGCGTCCTGCTCGGGCTCTCGTTAGGCATCTCACCTCCGGTCATGCACGCGGTGAGCGACAGCAGCAGCGCCGCGGCGGCGCAGACTGCGAGCGTTTGGCGCATGTCACCCCTTCGATCGTGGTCAGAGTATGGGTGTTGGCTGCGAGTGTGCTGACTTTTGCTAGTGGGCCTGTGCGCGCTGCGAGTCAGCGTCTGCGGAATAGCCACGTCAGCGTACAGAGCAAGCCGAGCCCTGCAAGTATGACCACTGCCAATTTCAGCATCGGCTGCACTCCCAAGTAGAAGGCTGGCAACTTGCATGCGACGGGCGATTCGCAGGGCTGGTTGGCCATGTCGCGAAACACCAGAATTGCGACAATCGGCATCCCGAAGCCGAACCACATCCTGATGAGATCGAGGACGGTCAGTCGCGGCGGTTTTCTGGTTGCTCCAACGCGCGACACCGGCACGCGGCGGGGAGTCCTCGAGGTTTTGACAGGAACTTCGGCGACCTGGCGCGCGCGGGCGACGGGCCCACCTGGCCCATCAGCCGCTCGAACCGTTGCATCACCCTCAGGGTGTCCGCAGCGCGGGCGTCGACGTGCCACGTCTCGGGCTCCTCCGCCGCGAGCTTGATCAGCTCCAACTCGGAATCGCTCAGTTGCGCCGGCTGGGTAACCAGCCATGCCACGAGGTTTCGCGCATCGACTACTTCGACGTCCCGATTGTCGGGAGCGCGCCCGTCCTTGATCGACTTCGTGTTCAGAAACGCGAGTACCGATGTGACAGGAACCGGAAACCCAACCCTCTCGCCAACTCGCCGAGCGACGTCAGCGCCATCCGCTTGAGCCTGCTGCACGTAGCGATTCGAGAAAGTGTTGATTTTGACGACGAAGTCACCGATCCAGACGGAGGTCGCGCAGGAAACACCATCATCGAGCCAGACTTCTACGTCCCAGCCCGCGAGTGGATTGTGGAAGCAAAAAGTTCAACGGCGCGTGGACATGTGAGAACAGCGATCGGCCAGGTTCTCGACTACGCCCACATCGGAGCAAAAGCTGGGCTCCAGTCAACCCCCGTGATCGTATTACCTGGTGAGCCAGAATCAGATCTTCTGGAGCTGATGACAAGCCTCAGCATCACCGTGGTCGCGAGGGATCATGGCGGGTTCCGCGTCCTCGCCAACTGATCCAGTGTCAATTCAACACCGCGTCAGTCCCGAACCAACTAGGTCCCTTCAGACACAACAAGAGGGGGAAGGCCGTGCAGCGGGTGCTCGTCCACGCCTCGGCAGCAGTGACCCTCGACACCCACGGCGACCTGTTCGACGATGACCTCGAAATCGTCGCCGCGAGGACGCGACACGCGAAGCGAGTGCGGGCAAAGTGTGGGCAAAACACCGTTGCGTAGCGACAGAGTAGGGCGTCAGATCCGCGGAATTACGGGGATCTGAGTACCTGGATGAATGGTGCCCCTGGAGGGACTCGAACCCCCAACCTGCTCCTTAGGACGGAGTTGCTCTTCCATTGAGCTACAGAGGCTGGCGTTCGAGTCTACCGAAACTCGCGGCGCACTGAAGCAGCAACGCCCGACCGGGCGAACGACGAAAGCAGTTACCCCTCGACCACGGGCGAAGCCGAGGGCGAACCGGCGCCCGGGCTAGAAGGCGACGCGGCTGGCGACCCGGCAGCCGCAGCATCCGGAGCTCCCGCAGCAGCGCCCGCAGAAGCAGAAGCAGAAGCGGCAGCAGCCTCGGCCCGAGGCCCCCACTGCGGCGGCTTCGGCTTCGCAAAGAACGCCACGATAACCGCCCCGACCACGGCAACCGCCGCCGGCAGCAACAGCGACTGCGCCATCGCAGCGCTGAACCCCTCGTGCAACGCAGCAGGCAGCCCGCCGCCCTGGGCGAAGTCGCTTGTGGAGGCTCCTGCCCCTAGCTCCGCCGCGAGGCGCGCCTGGATGAGGGCCGCGATCGAGGCGCTGCCGAGCACCGAGCCGATCTGGCGGGTGGTGTTGTAGACGCCGGAGCCGGCACCCGCCTGGTGGGGCGGCAGGTTGCGGGTTGCGGTCGAGGAGACCGGCGACCACATGCCAGCGTTGGCGATGCCGAGCAGGGCGCTGGGCAGCAGCAGCCAGTAGATATCGATATCGGGCGAAAGCAGCGCCGAGTACCAGAACAGCGAAATGGCCAGCAGCAGCAGGCCGGTCACCGCAATGTAGCGGGGGTTGATCTTGTCGACGAGCTTGCCGGCGAGGGGCGCGAGCGCCGCCGCGATCACCGCCATGGGCACGAGCATGAGGGCCGACTGGGTGGGGGTGAGGCCACGCACGATCTGAAAGAAGAACACGAGCGGCAGCGACATGCTGGTCACGGCAAAGCCGATCGCGGTGATTGCGCCGTTGGCGAGGGAGAAGTTGCGGTCGCGAAAGAGTGCCAGCGGCAGCAGCGGCTCGCCCCTCTTATTAAAGGCCTGCCAGAGCACGAACAGCACCAACACCACAACCCCCGAGACGATCATGCCCGGCACCGTGATTGGCCCCACGATCGTGCCCCAGTTGTGGCTCTCGCCCTCCTGAATACCAAAGACGAGCAGGAACATCCCGACCGCACTCAGCACAACGCCGAGGATGTCGAAACGATGCGGATGCGTCGACAGCGAGGGCACGAACTTGAACGCCATGATGAACGCGACCACGCCGACGGGCACGTTGATAAAGAAGATCCACTCCCAGCCGAGGCTGTCCACGAGCACCCCGCCGAGCACGGGGCCCACCAGGGTGGCGATGCCGGCGACGGCACCCCAGATGCCCATGGCGGCGCCGCGGCGGTCGGGCGGGAACACTCGGGTGATCACGGCCATCGTCTGCGGCGTCATGAGCGCAGCGCCGAGCCCCTGCACGACGCGGGCCAGGATGAGCGCCTCGATGCTGCCCGCAAGCCCGCACCAGGCGGAGGCGAGGGTGAAGACCACAAGGCCGGTCAGGTAGAGGTTTTTGGGCCCGAAACGGTCGCCGAGGCGACCCGTGATGAGAAGCGGAACCGCGTAGGCGAGCAGGTAGGCGCTCGTCACCCAGATGACCTCGTTGATGCCAGCGCCGAGCCCCGCCATGATCGAGGGGTTCGCCACCGAGACAATCGTGGTGTCGACCAGGATCATGAAGAACCCGATTACGAGCGCCCAGAGCGCGGCCCACGGCCGAGCGACATTTTCCATCGGGTGTTACCTAGCTTTCCGTTCACACACAACGCGAACGGACTATTCTCCCGCGAATAAATGCTCGCGCGCGCCACATGCGCCCGGCTACCAGCCCAGCCTTGGCAAACTGCCAGCTATGCTGCGGCGGCGGCCAGGTATTCCTCCCACTGCGGCACGGGGCTCTCGACACCCTGCACCATCCACGAGGTTCCGTGCGGGGCCTGCGGTCGCACGCGCAGCCTCCATCCCATCTCCCTCGGGGTCCTATCGCCCTTCACGTTGTTGCAGCGCAGGCAGCACGCCACCAGGTTCTCCCACGAATCCTTGCCACCCCTCGACCGGGGCAGAACGTGGTCGATCGTTGTGGCATGCGAGCCGCAGTATCCGCAATTGTGGCCATCGCGCCGCAGCACCCCGCGGCGGCTCACCGGCACGGAGCGCCCGTTGGGAATGCGCACATAGCGCGTGAGCAGAATGACGGAGGGGCGCTCGAACGATTCCGTCTGGGCATAGACCGGATGTTCGGCGTCGTGGGCCACGACCGTTGCCTTCTGATTCAGCACGAGCACGATGGCCCGCTTGAAGCTGACGATGGCGAGGGGCTCATAGCCCGCGTTCAACACGAGGGTGCGCATGGGTATCCAATCGTTCTCGCCCTGCACGGCTTGCAGGGGCGCGACGCTTCGCACAGCTCTGACTCGTTGTTCCGCATCCGCGGGTTAACGAAAAAAGGCACCGCCATCAAGGCGGTGCCGCGGGGTGAACAGGCGCAGGTGTCTGCGTCGCACCGGTCGCTCGGGCGTATGAGGGTGCCGCCGCCGGGGCCGTGCCCGGCGAGCCGCTCAGGGCACAGCGCGTCCGTGGTTCGGATGCTCCTGCCCTCACTCATAACGTTTCTCCCGATGGTTCATCAGAATTGCACGAATTCCAGGGTAACCCCGTCGGGTCTGTGCAGCATCTGGGCGCGCCACAAAGCCATCGCCCTGCCACCGAGTGTTAACCGGGAGTTAGAGCGCCTTGATGCCCACGTAAACGTGCTGCGCGACCTCGTTGGGCAGCTCAAGGCCGCCCTCTTCGCCGTCGACCTCGACCAGAACATACGATCCGGATGCCGTGAACTTGGCCTTGGCGCCCGGCACGACGCCGGCCGTGCGCAGCTGCTCAAGCAGCTCCACCTCATACTGCACAGGCTCGCCGAGGCGGCGAACGGTGCCCGCAACCGGGCCGACCGCGCCCAGCGTGTAGTTGACGATGTTGACGACACCCGAGGCAAAACTCGTCGTCGGCACTTCGCCGAGGGCCTCAAGCCCGGGGATGGGGTTGCCATAGGGAGAGTGGGTGGGGTGGCCGAGAAGCTCCATGATGCGCAGTTCAACCTGCTCGCTCATCACGTGCTCCCAGCGACAGGCCTCCTCGTGCACGAGCGACCATTCGAGCCCGATCACGTCGGAGAGCAGACGCTCCGCGAGGCGGTGCTTGCGCATAACGCTGACGGCCTTTTCGCGGCCGGAATCGGTGAGCTTGAGGTGACGGTCGTTCTCGACAACGACGAGGCCATCGCGCTCCATGCGGCCGACGGTCTGCGAGACCGTGGGGCCCGAGTGACCCAGACGCTCACTGATGCGCGCCCGCAGCGGAATGATGTTCTCCTCTTCGAGTTCATAGATGGTGCGCAGGTACATCTCAGTGGTGTCAATGAGATCAGTCAATGTCGCCCTCCCGGTGCACAAGCGTGTCAGGCTAGCCTAACCTGCGGCGCGGCGTCCAGCCCGCTAGCCACATGAGTGCTGTCGTCATACGGCGTAGGCGTTCGGCCGAGGGCAATAGAATTGCGCCATGGCCGAGCTGATAATTCCTTCTAACCTGCTGCCCGCCGACGGACGCTTCGGATGTGGACCCTCCAAGGTCCGCCCAGAGCAGCTCTCGTTCCTCACCACTGAGGGGGCGAAGATCCTCGGAACATCTCATCGCCAGGCGCCCGTCAAGAACCTCGTCAAGAGCGTTCAGGAGGGCCTCGGCCAGCTGTTCAGCATCCCCGAAGGCTACGAAGTTGTGCTCGGCAACGGCGGATCCACCGCATTCTGGGATGCTGCCGCATTTGGCCTCATCGAGAAGCGCAGCCAGAACCTCACGTTCGGTGAGTTCGGTGGCAAGTTCGCCAAGGCAGCATCCGCGCCGTGGCTCGAAGCCCCCGACGTGATCAAGGCCGAGCCGGGCTCCCGCGCCGACGCCGTGGCTCGCGAGGGCATCGACGTCTACGCCTGGACCCACAACGAGACCTCCACGGGCGTTATGGCTCCCGTCACCCGAGTTGCGGGCGACGAGGGCGCCCTCACCGTGATCGACGCGACGAGCGCCGCCGGCGGAGTCGACTTCGACGCCAGCCAGGCCGACGTCTACTACTTCGCGCCGCAGAAGAACTTCGCCTCGGACGGCGGCCTATGGTTCGCCCTCTTCTCCCCCGCTGCCCTCGAGCGTGTCGAGCGCATCGCCGCAAGCGACCGCTACATCCCCGACTTCCTCAGCATCAAGCAGGCCGTCGACAACTCGCGCCTGAACCAGACGCTCAACACCCCCGCGCTCTCCACACTGCTGCTGCTCGACGAGCAGGTGCGCTGGATCAACGGCAACGGCGGACTTGCCTGGGCGGATGCTCGCACCAAGGAATCCAGCTCGGCTCTCTACGAGTGGGCCGACAGCGTCGACTACGCAACCCCGTTCGTTGCAAACCCCGAGCACCGCTCGCAGGTCGTCGCAACCATCGACTTTAACGACGACATCGATGCCGCCGCGATCGCCAAGGTGCTGCGCGCCAACGGCATCGTCGACACCGAGCCATACCGCAAGCTCGGCCGCAACCAGCTTCGCGTTGCCACCTTCACGGCCATCGACCCCGCCGACGTTCGTCAGCTGATCAAGTCGATCGAGTTCGTGGTGGGCGCACTCTAAGCAGCAGCTACAACAAAGGCGCGGCACCCGAGGGTGCCGCGCCTTTGCTTGTTAAGCGTGGAAGTTAGCGATCGTCGTCGTCGTCTTCGTCGGAGTCTTCGTCGTCGGAGTCTTCGTCGTCGTCGTCATCCGAGTCGTCGTCATCCGAGTCGTCGTCATCCGAGTCGTCGTCATCGTCATCATCGTCATCCGCAGAGCCCTCTTCGAGAACGATCTGCACCTCGTCGATGTCGACACCGTCGAGGTCGCCGCCGTGAAGGAGAGCCGCATCGTCGTCGTCGGGGTCGTCGTCGTAGTAGTCATCCGAGTCGTCGATGTCGTCATCCACATCGCTCGATTCTTCGCCAAGCTCGGCCGCTGCCGCCTTCTCGGCCGCCTGAGCAGCCTGATAGTCGGCGAGGCGGTCGGCCCACGGAATCCAATCGGGCGAGAGCAGGGCGTCGTCGCCGGGCGTGAGCTCGGTCTCGAGCACGGTGGGGGCTGAGCCCTCAACATGCGCGATGCTCACGGTCCAGCGCCAGCCCGGGTAGCCCAGCTTGTTTGACTCGAAATACACCGTGACGGTGCCCTGGCCCTCGTCGATCGAACCCGTGGGGGCACCGATCGTCTCCTGGGTCGTGATCTCAAGCAGCGCCGCGCGAGCGATCTCAAAATCGGCAGGGCTTGCGATTCGGCGCGCGGGCGCCACCGAATCGGCCTGGGGCTCGCTCGAATCGTCAGTCATGCTCGGGGCCTCAGGCATCCAGCTCGTCCGCAACCTTTCGCAGCATGGCTGCGATCTTGCGCGAGTGGCTTGCCTCGGGGTAGCGCCCACGCTTGAGGTTCGTGCCAATGCCGTCGAGCAGCTTGACCAGATCCTCAACGATGATCGCCATGTCGTCGGCCGGCTTGCGGCTCATCTTCGCCAGGCTCGGCGGAGCCTCGAGCACGCGAACCGAGAGCGCCTGGGCGCCCCGCTTGCCGTCGGCGATGCCGAACTCGAGTTTGGTGCCCGCACGAACGGATGTTCCGGCGGGCAGCGCAGAAGCGTGAAGGAATACCTCCTGGCCGTCATCGGAGCTGATGAAGCCGAAGCCCTTGTCCTCGTCGTAGAACTTAACCTTGCCGGTTGGCATGGCACTACCTCTCATTGTGGGGAACGCAAATGCACGGTGCCGCAATGACCGCCGTAACGTGTAAGCCTAACGGGGTTGTTGAGCCCGTATCCTTGTGCTGTGAGCAATTCAACACCCGAGACCGCAAATCGCGCCCAGAGAATCCTCGCGTTCATGATCGCAACGCTCGTGATCGTGGCGCTGCTCTGCTTCGCTGCTGCCATGATCGGCTATGCGACGGGGGCAATTGTGAACAGTTTTAACGGCCTCTGGGGCGCGGTCATTATGATCCCGTACTTCGCTCTTCCGGTAGCGCTGCTCCTCACGGTTGCACTGCTCGCCATCACGGGGGTAAGACGATCACGCGAGAATCGCGCACGCTAGAGCACCACTCACTTCGATGGTTTCTGGCAACGGCGCCGGAGACGGAACGCGAGCAACCATGGGGAACACACTGACGCTGGCCACGCGCTTGCGTGGCACCTCCAGAGACGACCTTCTCAGCGCACTCGCCAACCGCGATCTCGGGCTCTCCCCCGCAGCTTCTGCGGGCATCCGCGACTACTTCGATCTCGCCGACGCCCTGCTCGACCACGGGGCGATCCAGCAGGCGCTCAGCCGGCTCGACCGCTCATCCCTCACCTGCATCGCCATGCTCGCTCGCGACGGCAAGCCGCTCACCGCCGCCGAAGTTGCCGCGCAGCTCGCCCCGATCTCGGCACACCCACTCTCGGTAGAGCAGGTTCACGACCACCTCACGGCTGCCGCTGAACTGCTGCTCGTGCATCCCGTGGGCGATACGTTCCGCTGTTACGACGGCGTGTGCGACCAGCTGCGGTCGTGGCCGGTCTTTGGTCTGCCGAGCCTCGACGACCTTGCGGGCATCGAAGCCGGTGGCGCCCTGGAGCCGGTGACGGATGTCGACCAGCGCTTTATCGACCGCCTCGCCGCCGAGCGCGCATTCGCCGCGACGGGCGCCGTCACCGAGCTATTGATCGAGCTCGAACGCCAGCCCGCGCGGGAGCTCTCCAAGGGCGGCATCGCCCTGCCCGACTCCAAACGGCTCGCCTCCGCCATGCTCGTTGACCTCGAAACGGTGGCCGCCTACCTCTCCCTGGCCGAGCGCGGCAACCTCGTGTGCCGCGAATCAAGCACCTGGATGACCACAGAAGAGGGCAGCGCGTGGCTGGCGCGGGCTACCAGCGCACGCTGGCGCGGACTCTCCGACGCCTGGTTCGCTCGGCTGCCGTTGGACATCCGTCGCCTCCTCGGCGAACGCTCGCACTCCGTGTGGGGCGAAGGGCTGCGCTCCTACATCGACTGGCTCTACCCCGTTGGCGGCGAGTGGATGGACGAGCGCGTCACCACCTATACGCGCGACGCCGAGCTCCTGGGCATCACGGCCGGGCAGGTGCCCAGCAGCCCGGGAACCCTGCTGCTTGCCGGGCGATCGGATGCCGCGGAGCAGGCCCTACAGCCCCTTCTGCCCACCGAGGTGGAGCACGTCTACCTGCAGCACGACCTGTCGGTGGTAGCGCCTGGCCCCCTCGTGCCGCACATCGATGAGCGGATGCGGCTGGTCGCCGATGTAGAGAACCGTGGCCTGGCCATGACCTACCGCATCTCTGCCGCGAGCCTCAATCGCGCCCTCACCGCGGGCGAGACAGCCGACAGTCTGCGGGAGTTTCTGGCCGCCGTCTCGAGCACTGGCCTGCCACAGCCGCTGGATTACCTCATCAGCGAAGGCTCCACCCGCTACGGCCTCATTCGGGCGGGCGCGGTCGACGGGGGCTCAGACCCCGACATGGTCGACCACGGCGCCCGCAGCTATCTGCGCTCCGACGACCCCAACCTGTTGCGCACCATCGCCGTGGACCAAACGCTCTCGTCGCTCGGCCTTCGCCGCGCAGGCGAGCACCGCCTTGTGAGCCGGTTCGACCTCGACGTGGTGTTCTGGTCGCTCAGCGATGCGCGCTATCCGGTCGCCGCCGAGGACGGCAACGGAACGATCATCCCTCTGCGCCGCCACAGGGTGGCACGCGCGAGCCGCGCCGGCATCGTGGACCCGTTGGTAGAACTGGTGGAGCGCCTCATCGAGGCGGCCGACGATCAGCCCGCCGACGAAGAGGGTGGCGGTCAGGCCTGGATCGCGCGTCAGCTAGAGACGGCGATTCGCGCCAAGACGCCACTCACGGTGAGCGTTACAGTGCCGGGCGGGGCGATTGTGGAGTTCGACCTCATGCCCACGAGCGTTGCCGGCGGTCGGCTGCGGGCCCGCGACCGGCGCAGCGACATCGAGCGAACCCTTCCGCTCTCGAGCATCGACTCCATCGCCCCCGGCAGCTAATCTCGGGCAGCAGATTCGCGACACGCGCGTAGACTGGCCTGTTATGACTGACGGCCCCCTGATTGTGCAAAGTGACCGCACCGTTCTGCTGGAGGTTGCGCACCCTCTAGCGGAGGACGCCCGGCACGACCTGTCGATCTTCGCCGAGCTGGAGCGTGCCCCCGAGCACATCCACACCTACCGCATCACCCGGCTCGGTCTGTGGAACGCCCGCGCCGCCGGTCATACCGCCGCCGACATGCTCGGCACGCTCGAGAAGTTCAGCAAGTTTGCGATTCCGCAGAGCGTGGCCGTTGATATCGACGAGACCGTTGCCCGCTATGGCCGACTCTGCATCGAGCGGGATGAGGATGGCGTCCTCACCCTGACGGCGACGGATCCTGCGGTGCTGGCCGAAATCGGCCGGGCCAAGAAGGTGGCCGAGCTGCTGTTCGAGCGTCGCGGCCCCAACACTTTTGTCATTCAGCAGTGGGCGCGCGGCCAGATCAAGCAGGAGCTGCTCAAGCTCGGCTGGCCGGCAGAAGACCTCGCGGGCTACACGCCCGGCACCCCGCACGAGATCTCCCTCAACGAGTCGGACTGGGGGCTCCGCCCGTACCAGCAGCAGGCGGTGCACAACTTCACCGAGCATGGCTCCGGAGTCGTCGTGCTCCCCTGTGGCGCCGGCAAGACGCTCGTGGGCGCCGGCGCCATGGCCGCGGTGAAAGCCAACACGCTCATCCTCGTGACCAACACCGTCTCTGCACGCCAGTGGAGGGCGGAGCTCCTCAAGCGCACGAGCCTCACCGAGGAGGAGATCGGCGAGTACTCCGGCCAGGTCAAAGAGGTCAAGCCCGTCACGATCGCCACCTACCAAATCCTCACCGCCAAGAGGAAGGGCCAATACGCCCACCTCGAGCTGCTCGACGCTCTCGACTGGGGCCTAGTCGTCTACGACGAGGTCCACCTGCTGCCCGCCCCCGTGTTCAAGCTCACCGCCGAGCTCCAAGCTCGGCGCAGGCTCGGGCTCACGGCAACGCTCGTGCGTGAGGATGGCCGCGAGGGCGACGTCTTTAGCCTCATCGGGCCCAAACGCTTCGACGCTCCGTGGAAGGAGATCGAAGCTCAGGGCTACATCTCCCCGGCATCCTGCTACGAAGTTCGCATCGACCTTCCGCAAGAAGAGCGCCTGCAGTACGCGGCATCGGCCGACGACGAACGCTACCGCCTCGCCGCGACCGCCCCGGCCAAGCTCGGAGTCGTCAAACAGCTCGTCAAGCGCCACGCGGGCGAACGCATCCTGGTGATTGGCCAATACCTCGACCAGATCGATGAACTCGCCGAGGCCCTCGACGCGCCCCAACTGACCGGCGCGACTCCGGTCGCCGAACGCGAGCGACTCTTTCAGGAGTTCCGCGACGGCAGGCTCACCGTGCTCGTCGTCTCCAAGGTCGCCAACTTCTCTGTCGACCTGCCCGAGGCGACGGTTGCCATCCAGGTCTCCGGGTCGTTCGGGTCACGCCAAGAAGAGGCGCAGCGCCTCGGCCGACTCCTGCGCCCCAAAGAGAGCGGGCTGCCCGCGAACTTCTACACCCTCGTCGCCCGCGACACCGTGGACCAGGATTTTGCCCAGAACCGCCAGCGCTTTCTCGCCGAGCAGGGCTACAGCTACGAGATTCTCGACGCCCACAGCCTCGAGGCTGCCGCCGCTTAGGAGTCCGCGCGCACGTAGCGCAGCAGCAGAGTGCCGTCATCCGCCGCAAGGGTGTGCGCCAAATGCATACCCCGCGGGGCGACAGCTCCCCCATCCACGATGCGTCGAGCCATGCCGCCCTCAAGGCGCGGGCTCACGGTGATGCAGAGCTCGTCGACGCTGCCGTCGGCAATCATCGCGCCAAAAAGGTGCGGGCCACCCTCGCTGTGCATCTGCGGGAGCCCACGCTCCGCCAGCAGGGTGCGCAGCATCCTCGTGTCAACGGCCTTCTCGCCGCAGTCGATCACGTCCGCAACCTCGGCGAGCGCCGAGCGCAGGTCCGCGGGGGCCGCAGCGGAGGTGAGGATGAGCGGTCGACGCGGAGCCTTGGTGAAGAT
Organism: Salinibacterium hongtaonis; assembly: GCF_003065485.1. Classification (GTDB taxonomy): domain Bacteria; phylum Actinomycetota; class Actinomycetes; order Actinomycetales; family Microbacteriaceae; genus Homoserinimonas; species Homoserinimonas hongtaonis. Next base: position 340,850 of record NZ_CP026951.1, on the reverse strand, counting down.
GTCGGATGCCGGGTCGAGCCTGAGCGTGTTCGATACGATCGCAAAAACCGGCTGGTCGGGGAGCCCCGCTTCACGACGCCACCTGACGGCGTCGTCCCCGAGGCTGATCGCGCCGTAGCCTTCGGTTCTCACGGTTCCCGCGCCGACTACGATCACGTCGGCGAGCCAGCGCAACACGTCGAACACCCTGCGGTCGGCCGAGGTGCCGAGTCCCCCGGAGAGGCCGTCGTGGGTGGCCGCACCGTCGATGCTGGTGATGAAGTTGACGCGCAGCCACGGAACTGCGCGGTCGTGCACCGCATAGACGGCGGCGAGGCCATCGTCGTCGAGCGATGCGTACGGCCGCAGCATCCTGATCGATCCCGACCCTGACTCACTCATTGAACTCGCCCATGTTGTGCTTGAGGTAGGCGGGCTGGCGCAACCCCAGCACGGCCTCGGCCATGCGAACGGCGGCGACGGTGGGTGCCACCTCGTGGACGCGCACGATGCGGGCCCCCTGCAGAACGCACGCGACAGCCGCCGCGATGGACCCCTCAAGACGCTGCGCCTTGGGCAGGTCGAGGGTCTCGCCGATAAAGTCCTTGTTTGACAGGGCCGCGAGCGCCGGCAACCCGATGGCAGCGATCTCGTCGAATCTGCGCACAATCTCAAGCGTATGCAGGGTGTTCTTGTTGAGGTCGGGGCCGGGGTCGATAAAGAGCCTGTGCGCCGGGATGCCCGCATCCATGGCCGCCCGCACCTTGCGTCGAAGGTAGCCGGTCACCTCGCTGACCACGTCGGTGTAGCGAGGGTGGGCGAACGGGGTGCGCGGCTGCGCCAGGCTGTGCGTGATCACCAGGCTCGCGTTGCTCTCGGCAACGACTCTCGCCAAGTCGGGGTCACTCATGCCCGTCGTGTCGTTGATCACATTGGCGCCGGCCTCGATGCTGCGGCGGGCAACCTCCGCATGGAACGTGTCGACAGAGATGATGACATCGGATGCCGCACGCACAGCCTCGATCACGGGCACGACCCTGTCGGCCTCCTCGTGTGCGGGCAGGGGGTCGCCGGGGGCAAACGGAACGCCACCGATGTCCACCCAGTCGGCACCGTCCTCGACCGCCGTCAGCGATGCCGCCACGGCAGCGTCTAGGGCGAACGTGCGCCCCTCGTCATAGAACGAATCGGGAGTGCGGTTGACGATTGCCATGACAGCGACGCGGCGCGAGAAGTCGAAACTTCGGGGGCCGAGCATGCGCACGGGAGTGGTCAACGGGGGAAGGGCAAAGCTCATTCCCCCATAGTGGCACCCCGTGATGGGCGCGGTGAGGGGTCGGTCAGCCCGCGAGGCTCGCGAGCGGCACCGAAGGGTCGGCAAGCTTCTCGCGGTCGACCGACTCGAGCGACCGCACGAGCGCCACGATCTGCTCGTGCACGTCCCACACGTTCACGTTCATCCCGGCCACAACGCGGTCGCCGGCCAGCCAGAACGCCATGAATTCGCGGGCGCCAACGTCGCCGCGATAGACGACTCTCGCCGTTTGCAAGAGCGACGAATAGCCCGAAAACTCCATGCCGAGGTCGTACTGATCGGTATAGAAGTAGGGCACATCATCGAGAACAGCGGGGATATCGAGCATCGTCTTGGCGGCAACCGTGCCGCTCGCGATGGCATTGGCCCAGTGTTCTGAGCGGGCATGCCGGGCGAGAACCGCATTCCACGGATTGGCCACATCCCCTGCGGCAAAGATGTCGGTGTCCGATGAACGCAGTGACTCGTCGACCACAATGCCGTCGAGCACGATAAGCCCTGCGGATGCCGCCAAGGCCGTTGCGGGCACGACCCCGGCGCCCACGATCACCAGGTCGGCGGCCACCTCACCGGATTCGGTCACGACTGCGGCGACTGCCCCATCGCGCTCGATGAACGACTGAGGGCTCGCTTGCATCCGGAACCGCACCCCGTGCTCCTCATGCATTCGCCTGAATACGCGGCCAAGCTCGACCCCGATGGCCGCCTGCAACGGCTCCTCGCCCCGCCCTATCACTGTGACCTCATTGCCATAGACCTGGGCGGCGGCAGCGAGTTCGAGCCCGATCCACCCGGCGCCCACCACAGCAACCGTTCGGCCTCCCTCGCTCAACGCCGCCCGCAGGTCGTCGCTCTGGTCGAGAGTGCGCAAGTAGTGAACTCCCACGCTCTGCGCTCCGGGCAGCTCAAGATGGCGCGGACTCGCCCCCGTGGCCAGCAGGAGCCGGTCGTAGTCGAAAGCCCGCCCATCTGCGAGACCGACATGGTGGCAGGCTGGGTCGACGGAGGTCGCGATAGCTCCCAGAATGAGCTCGATCCCGTTCTGCTCGTACCATTCGGCAGGCTGCGCATCTACGGCATTCCTGCCCTCTGTGCCCAGCAGATACCCCTTCGAGAGCGGCGGGCGGATGTAGGGGCGATGCCGTTCGGCCGCGATGATGCGGATAGTGCCGGCGAAGCCATTCGCTCGCAGTTGTTCCGCCGCAGTAGCGGCTGCGAGCCCGCCGCCCACGATCAGAAGTGTTTCCGCGCTCATGCGTGCGGACTCTACGCCCGCATTCTGGGGCTTCACGCAGACTTTGATACTCCCAGTCCGCATCCAGACAACTTTCAGATACTGGGGTCATGAGTGACGGACCTAAGATTCTGATCGTCGACGACGAGCCCAACATCCGCGACCTGCTCACCACGAGCCTTCGCTTCGCAGGCTTTGCCGTGCGGGCCGTCGGCAACGGCGCCCAGGCCATCTCAGCCGTGCTCGAAGAAGAGCCAGACCTGATCATCCTCGACGTCATGCTGCCCGACATGAACGGTTTCGGCGTGACCAAACGGTTGCGCTCCTCCGGCTACACCTCCCCCATCCTGTTTCTCACGGCCAAGGACGACACCGAGGACAAGATCACGGGCCTCACTGTGGGCGGCGACGACTATGTAACCAAGCCATTTAGCCTCGACGAGATCGTCGCCCGCATCAAAGCCATCCTGCGCCGCACGATGCAAGACGAAGAAGACGCGATCATCCGCGCTGGCGAACTGACGATGGATCAGGACACCCACGAGGTCACGGTCGGCAACGACCAGGTCGAGTTGAGCCCCACGGAGTTCAAGCTGCTGCGCTACCTGATGCTCAACCCCAACCGGGTGCTGAGCAAGGCGCAGATTCTCGACCACGTGTGGGAATACGACTTCAACGGAGATGCCGGAATCGTGGAATCTTACGTCTCCTACCTGCGGCGCAAATTGGACCAGTATTCCGACGAACCCATGATTCAAACCAAGCGCGGATTCGGCTACATGCTCAAGGTCGACAAATCCTGACGCTGCGCCCAGGGGGTGCGGATGTTGCGCTCAGCCCGAGCACGTAACCTGACGTGGTGATACAAGCATGATGACTGCATCCAGGCCCCTTGAGTGGTGGGATTCGATCTCCCTTCGAACCAAGATCACCGGGGTTACCGTATTCATCGTGACGGCAGGTCTGCTCGTTGCGGGGGTCGGCACCATGTCGGTGCTCCGCACCTATCTTCTCGACCGCGTTGACGACAACATCAAGTCCGCGGCGGCCGACATCACTGCGTGGCAAATCGATCTCGACACCGACTCCATCTCATCCGGTTCACTCGGCCCGTCGCCGTTCTACATGGCGCTTGTGGACTACTCGGGCAAGCTCATCGAGGACAACCTCGACAAAGACGAGGCGCACCTGCGACCCGTGCTCAGCGAGCTGACACTGCCGACGGTCATCCAGCTGGAGGGCGCCGTCACGCTGCAGAACGCGACCCACACAAGCCAAACCCGCGTTGTCGCCTTCCCCGTGGAGAACGTCGATACGGGCAATGTTGCAACCCTGGTGATCGGCCAACGTCTCGACGAGACGAATGCCACGATCACCCGCTACACGGCGATCTTTCTCGGCTTTGCCCTCTCCGTCGTCGTGCTGAGCGCGGCCCTCACCCGGTTGCTCGTGACCTCCACGTTCCGGCCCCTGCGCGAGGTCGAAGCCACCGCAGCGGCAATCGCCGGAGGCGACTTTAGTCAACGACTCCCCGGGGCCACCCCCAACACCGAAGTCGGCAGGCTCAACCGCTCACTCAACGTCATGCTGGGGCGCATCGATCGGGCCTTCGCCGACCGCGCCCGCACCATCGATCAGATGCGCCGCTTTGTCGGCGACGCCAGCCACGAACTGCGCACCCCCCTTGTCTCCGTGCGCGGCTATGCCGAGCTGTACCGCATGGGCGCCCTGGAGAAGCCAGAGGATGTCGCCCAAGCGATGGAGCGCATCGAGAAAGAAGCGATCCGCATGGGAGAGCTGGTGGAGGATCTCCTCGAACTCGCTCGTGCTGACGAGAAGAAGCCCCTTCGGCTCGCCCCCGTGGACCTGCTCCCACTGGCCCACGATGCGGCCCTCGACGCCATGGCGCAGGCCCCCGACCGCACAGTCTCGGTGCGAGTCGAAGAGCCAGAGCTCGCGCCCTCCAACAGCATCCAATCTGAGCCAGAGCCCGCGAATCGTTCGGCGACAACCGGCCCCATCGCGTTCGCCGGAGCGCAGCTGGCTCGCCTGCGGTCGCTTCGGTCACGCTCGGTGCGCCAGGGAGCCAGTTCTCCGGCGGACGAGCCGGCAGCGCCCGAGGCGGAGTATTCAACGCTCGTCGTGCCTGCCGTGGTGTTGGGCGAAGAGAACAAGCTGCGCCAGGTGATCACGAACCTCATCGGAAACGCGCTGCGGTTCACCCCGGATGGCAGCCCCATCGACCTTGTGGTGCGAGTGGATGCCGTCCGCCGCACCGCGCAACTTGACATCGTCGACCATGGCGAAGGCGTGCCCCCGCAGATTCGCGACAAGATCTTCCAGCGATTCTGGCGCGCCGACACCTCCCGCACGCGGGAGACGGGCGGAAGCGGGCTCGGCCTGGCTATCGTCGCGGCGATCGTCGACGCCCACAAGGGCAACGTCACGGTTCTCGAGACCCCCGGCGGCGGGGCAACGTTCCGCCTCACTCTGCCTCTCCTCCCCGACGACTACGTCTCGCCTCCGCGCACACCCAAGTCCTAGCCGCGCATCCCCCGTCGCTCGGCCCACCTACCGTGGCCCGTGCCGGCCGCCACAGGGGCAGCCGCGACGAAGGGACACCCCATGACGCAGTATCAGGTCGACAGCGATGCCGTGCTCTCAGCCGAGAGCGCGCTGCGGGCATCTGCGGCGCGCATCCAGGGCGAGGTGAGCGGGATGCTGGGGCAGCTTGTCTCCCTGCAGTCGTCGTGGACGGGCCAGGCGTCGACGGCCTTTCAGTCGGTCGTGAGCGACTGGCGCAACACCCAGCACCTGGTGGAACAGAGCCTCACGGGCATCACCCACGCCCTCGGCCGCGCCGGGCAGCAGTATGCCGAGGCAGAGCAGGCCAACGCGAGCCTCTTCGTGCGCTAGCCCGGCAGCAGCGTCGGGGCGCGGCGAACCCGTTCGGGTGCGGCGAGCCGGCAGCAGCTCCCGCCGCCACCACCCGCGCGTACACACGACCCGCCTTAACAGCAGAAGGGCGGCTCCCGCAGGAGCCGCCCTTCTGGCGTACTAGTTCGAGCTAATGCCCGGCGTGGACTAGAAGTCCATGCCACCCGACGGGTCACCCATGGGTGCAGGGTTCTTCTCGGGCTTCTCGGCGACGACGGCCTCGGTGGTGAGGAAGAGACCGGCGATCGACGCTGCGTTGAGCAGCGCGGAGCGGGTTACCTTCACCGGGTCGTTGATGCCAGCGGCGAGCATGTCGACGTACTCACCAGTCGCGGCGTTGAGGCCCTGGCCAGCAGGAAGGTTGCGCACCTTCTCGGCGACAACACCGGGCTCGAGGCCCGCGTTGGCGGCGATCTGCTTGAGCGGAGCGTCGATCGCGACGCGAACGATGTTCGCACCGGTCGCCTCGTCGCCAACCAGGTCGGTCATCGCTGCGCTAGCAAACGCGACCTCGCCGGCCTGGATGAGCGCAACGCCACCACCGGCGACGATGCCCTCTTCGACGGCTGCCTTCGCGTTGCGAACGGCGTCCTCGATGCGGTGCTTGCGCTCCTTGAGCTCAACCTCGGTTGCGGCTCCGGCCTTGATGACGGCGACGCCACCAGCAAGCTTGGCGAGACGCTCCTGGAGCTTCTCCCGGTCGTAGTCGCTGTCGGTGTTCTCGATCTCGGCGCGGATCTGCTTGACGCGACCCTCGATGGCCGAAGCATCGCCGGCACCCTCGACGATCGTGGTCTCGTCCTTGGTGATAACGACCTTGCGGGCGCGACCAAGAAGGTCAAGCGTTGCATTCTCGAGCTTGAGGCCGACCTCTTCGCTGATGACCTGACCACCGGTGAGGATGGCGATGTCCTGCAGCTGAGCCTTGCGACGGTCGCCGAAGCCGGGAGCCTTGACGGCAACCGACTTGAAGATGCCGCGGATCTTGTTCACAACGAGCGTGGCCAGAGCCTCGCCGTCGACATCCTCAGCAATGATGAGCAGCTGCTTGCCAGCCTGGATCACCTTGTCGACGATGGGGAGCAGATCCTTGATGTTCGAGATCTTGCCGTTGACGATGAGGATGTAGGGGTCCTCGAATACCGTCTCCTGGCGCTCGGGGTCGGTCACGAAGTATGCCGACAGGTAACCCTTGTCGAAGCGCATACCCTCGGTGAGCTCAAGCTCGGTGCCGAACGTGTTCGACTCCTCAACGGTGACAACACCTTCCTTGCCGACCTTGTCGATCGCCTCGGCGATCAGTGCGCCGATCTCGGCGTCACCGGCAGAGATGGATGCGGTAGCCGCGATCTCTTCCTTGGTCTCGATCTCCTTGGCGGAAGCAACGAGGGCCTCGATCACCGAAGCGGTGGCCTTCTCGATGCCGCGCTTGAGGCTGATCGGGTCTGCGCCGGCTGCGACGTTGCGCAGGCCTTCGCGAACCAGAGCCTGGGCGAGCACAGTAGCGGTGGTGGTTCCGTCTCCGGCGACGTCGTCGGTCTTCTTGGCGACCTCCTTGACGAGCTCAGCACCGATCTTCTCGAACGGGTCGTCGAGCTCGATCTCCTTGGCGATGGAGACGCCGTCGTTCGTGATCGTGGGGGCTCCCCACTTCTTCTCGAGTACGACGTTGCGGCCGCGCGGGCCAAGCGTCACCTTGACGGCGTCCGCAAGCGTGTTGAGGCCGCGCTCAAGGCCACGACGGGCCTCTTCATTGAAAGCAATGATCTTTGCCATGTGTGTTTCTCGTCCCTCCCGGACGTCGGAAATTGCATCAGCTTGTTGGCACTCTCCCAAAGGGAGTGCTAAATGATTCTGGCACTCTGCCCTAGCGAGTGCAAGCTCAGAGGCCCTTGCTTGCAGGCCCGGGCGCGTGCGCTTGCCGGGTTAGGCTCACGGTGCGGACGGCACCACGCACGAACTTCACCGCAGAGCCACAACTGAACCATCCCCCAGCATTCACCGACTTACTGAGAGGAAGCCGCCCGTGAGAATCGCAATCGCTGGAGCAACCGGGGCCGTAGGCCGTTTCGTTGGCGATGTTGCCCGAGAACGCGGCCATACTCCCGTCGAGATCAGCCGCTCGGCGGGCATCGACCTGCTCGACCCTGTGTCGGTGGCCAGGGCGGTTGTCGGCGCCGACAGCATCGTCGACGTGTCGAGCGTGGTCACCACCTCAGCTCAGACTTCTCGGCACTTCTTTCGCACCGCAACGACCAATCTGCTCGCCGCAGGTGACGCGACCGGCATCCGAAACCACGTCGTCCTCTCCATCGTGAACGTGGACAAGGCGCCATCGGGTTACTACGCGGGCAAGGTTCTGCAGGAGAACATCGTCGCTGGCAGCACCGTGCCGTGGAGCATCCTGCGGGCCACCCAGTTTCACGAGTTCGCCGCGCAGATGCTCGATCGGGCCAAGCTTGGGCCGGTGCGCACGATCCCGATCATGCGCACGCAACCCGTAGCCGCGCGTGAAGTGGCCGAGCGGCTCGTCGATGTGGCCGAACAGGATGCTCAGGGTCGCGTTAGCGATCTGGCGGGGCCGCGCGAGGAGCGGCTCGTTACTCTCGCCCGCGCGTATGCGAGGGCAAAGGGGTGGCGCATTCCCATCGCCTCCGTGCCCCTGCCGGGCGGAATGGGCACGGCGATGCGCGACGGCACCCTGCTGCCGGGCCCGGATGCTCAGCGCGGCTCGGTCACATTTGACGAGTGGCTGCGCACAACGGCTTAGGGCTAGAAACGTTCGCTCAGGCGCCGGGAGGCACCGCAGAGAAGCTGCCGGCCAGCGGAACGAGTTCGATCCAGGTGTTGCCCGCCCCTAGCCGAACGGTGATTCCGTCGTCGCCCATGAGCGTGATGGGGGCCGTCGCGGATGCCTTGCTCCAGGTGGCATGAACGGTGCCGCCCCCCGTGGAGACCCACGCCTCCCCGCTGCCGATGAGTTCGGTTTTCGGCACGGCACTCATCGTGACGGGCACGCGCAAGGTCACAACGTTGGTGGCCGCGAGTTGCTGGCCGTCGCTCGCATCGGTATCGGGCTTGCCGTCCTGCCAGCGCAGGAATCGGCTACTGGCGGCATCCCACGTCCACGATGGGCGGAACTGGGTGGAAAAGGCTAGGTCGAGTGACTGGGTCGGGCTGCCCTCTTTTGCTGCGGTCGACGAGGCGGCATCCGCAGCGTAGGCGAACTGCAACGTCGGAGCGGCGATATCGGAGTGCGCTGCCAAAAACTTGCTCGCCTCGGCGATCACGTTATGGGGTGCTGTGCGATCGCTGGCCCGAAACATGTAGTCGGCAGTATCCGGTTGGCCATGGATGGCGTTGTATACGGGGGTATTGCGCATCATGCTGACGAACTGCGGCTGGCCTCCGGCATAGAAGATGATGCCGCCGAAGGGCGCGGCAATGTCGGGGTCCATGGGGCGAATCGAACGCACGGGACCGAACTGCTCGGGCACGGTCGAGTGCCAGACGGCCACGTAACGCGTGATGCCACCCTCGACCAGCTCCTCGAACACGATGTCTGTGGCCGAAAGCCCCAGCTGCGGTCGGGCGCTCCAGTGGTTGTCGATCTTGGCCATGACGGCCGCGTGATCGAGCGAACCCGCCTCGACCGTTGTGCCGCGCAGGGGGGCGATGTGGGTCGGAGCTGGCTGCTCGTACGTGCTCTCGTAGGCGGGCGCAGCCGACTTGGTGACAACAGTCGCCTCCGCCGCGCATCCCGCTGTCATGGCTGTCAACGCAACGAGAATTCCCGCCGCGGCAGCCCTGCTCCCCACCCGCAGTGTCGCAATCACAGGCCACACACTAACGCCGCCCCCGGCGGGAGCGGCGTCAGCTGAGGGGCGCGCCCCCCGATTGGTGCCGGTTATCCCGGCGGTTGTTTAGGCCAGGCGCACTGATTCCGCCTGGGGACCCTTCGATCCTGTTCCGACGTCGAAGACCACCTGCTGGCCCTCTTCGAGAACTTTGTATCCGCTCATGTCGATGGCCGAGTAGTGGACGAAAACGTCCTGTCCTCCGCCTTCGACGGTGATGAATCCGTAGCCCTTTTCAGCGTTGAACCACTTCACGGATCCGTTCGCCATTGTGCAACTCCCTGCTGTGTATCGTCAGCGGCGCACGCGGTACGGCGCCGAGTCGCCGATCCGAACGTAGTTCGGGTCTACCTGGTTCTCGGAGAGATGTGCTGTGGAGCATGCCTCACATGGGAGCCGGATGAGCGACCAGTCCAGATAGTAGCGACGAACTGAGCAAAAGTGGAGAGTTATGTGACGATCCGTCACCCCGTAGACGCAGATTAAACAGAGGCGTAATGTTCGCGCCCTCGATCAGGGGGTGTTTTAGGCGGCGGGAGCCACGTAGTCCGCGCCGATCAGGATCGTGATGGGCGAGGCCGGGTAGTCGTTCGAGAGGCGCGGCTGGCCGACGCCGAGATCGTGCACGAGCTGGAGAACGGCGGCCTCGTGCTCGGGGTCGCTGTAGTAGATCTGCGTCGTGGCAACGTCGTCGGCAGCGGCGTTTGCCCGGCTGCCAATGCCGAGGGCGGCGCCGCCCCAGCCCTTCTCCTCGAGAGAGTCACCGACAGAGGAGGCTAGTCCCGCGGTTCCGGTGCCGTTGAGCACCGTGATGGCAACCTCGGGGTCGAGCGCTGGTTCGACAACGGCGGCGGCATCGTCACCAGCGCCAGGCGCACCGGCCTCGGCTGAGGTGCCGACTCCGGGAATCGTAAGGCCCAGGTCGGGGTTGAGCAGGCTGAGCCCGAAGAGACCGCCGGCGACGAGCACGACAGTCGCTGCTGCGGCCCAGGCCAGGCCGATCCAGCGACGAGAGCGAGGAGCAGGGGCACGGTGGGCGCCGACGCGCGTGAGGTCGTCGGGGATGTCGTCGAAACGATCCTTGATGCGGGTGGCCATCGTCTTCCTTTAGGTCTTGTTCGGCCGTGACGCTGGGGCGCAGGCCGAGGTTCCCGCCGCGGTCACAGATCCTCGGGTTCGGCGCCCGCTGAGATCCCCCGCGCGCGCCCGTCCCGAATCCTGCGAAGTCTGCGCACGAGCATCGGGTCGTGCTTGACGGCTGCGGGAGATTCGATCGCGGCGTTCAGCAACTGATAGTAGCGGGCGGAGGTGAGCCCAAGCTCCACGCGAATCGCCTCGTCTTTGACTCCCGCATGCCCCCATGCTCGTGATTCAAACTGCAGGATGCTGGCGTGCTGCTCTGAGAGCGAGTCAGCGCTGGGCAGATCAGCGCTGGGCAGATCAGCGCTGGGCAGGTCGCTGCCGAGTTCGGTCTCGCCCGGTGCATGCTCGGATTCGCGTGAGTCAGTCATCGCGTCAAGCTTATGCTCGCGGCCGTGGCGCGCCTCATGGCAAAGGCTGCCGAGCGCGACCATGGCGCCCCCAGGCGACTTTGGTTAGGATTACCTAACAGCGGCGGTCGCCGCTCGCCGCCCAGCACCCAAGGATTTCCGTTTGTCTACGCGCCTCACGACCCGCCCGATCCTCGCTGTCTTCGCATCCATCGCCAGCATCGCGCTTCTGGCTGGATGCAGCGGCAACAGCGTGGGCGCCGCACCGCACCCCGAGGCAAGCGACGCATCGGCCCAGCAGGTGCCACTCTCAGAGCTCGACTTTGTGGAGAACCCGCGCGAGTGGAAGGGTGCATCGACCGCGATGCTCGGCTCGACCTCAATCAAGTCGATCACCGAGGACCCCCAGCAGACGCTGCCAGCGACCGTGACCTCTCACGACCTGAGCGGCGACACGAGCGTGACAGTGACGAGCACGGAGCGCGTGCTGGGGCTCGATATGTCCGGGTCTATCGCCGCCACGATCGTCGGACTCGGCTTCGCTGACACCCTCGTGGGTCGGGACGTCTCGTCCACCTTCGCCGAGGTCGAGGACCTGCCGGTGGTCACCTCAAGCGGCCACAGCATCAACAACGAGTCGATCATTGCCCTGCGACCAACGCTCGTCGTCACCGACGGCTCGGTCGGCCCTGTTGACGTAGTTCTGCAGATGCGCGACGCCGGCATCCCCGTGGTCTTCGTCAACGACACTCCCGGCTTTGCCGGCGTGAGCCAGCTCGCAACCCAGGTGGCCGCGGCATTCGGTGCCCCCGAAACGGGCGCGATGCTCGCCGAAAGCCTGCAGGCCGACATCACCGCCAAGGTTGCCGAGATCGCTGCCATCGCCCCCCAGGAAGAGGGCGAGAAGCTGCGGATGCTCTTTCTCTACCTGCGCGGCGGGTCTGGCATCTACTACCTCTTCGGCAAGGAATCCGGCGCCAACGACATCATCAACGGCCTCGGCGGCATCGACGTCGCTACCGAAATCGGCTGGACGGGAATGCAGCCCATGACCGATGAGGCCGTAATCGCGGCACGGCCCGACCTCATTCTGGTGATGACATCCGGGCTCGAGAGCGCGGGAGGAGTTCAGGGACTACTCGACTCCAAGGTGGCGATCGCCCAGACCCCCGCCGGCATCAACGAGCGATTCGTTGACATGAACTCGGGCCAGGTGCTCGGCTTCGGCCCGCGCACCGCCAGTGTTCTCGACGCGCTCGCTCGCGCCGTGTACGCACCCGCAGGCTAACCGAGCGCGGCCAACTCGTCGCCGTGAGGCGAGCAGAACGCGATCGGATGCTCGTCGAGCGCGACGACAAATCGAGCAGAATGGTCGCCCTGCGGCAGGCGCTCGCGCACCTCTGGCAGCACGCCTGCACCCTCGAGCGATACCCAGCGGGCACCCGACTGCCGAATGGCGTCGACGAGCCGCATCCGCTCGGCGAAGGGAATATAGACGAGCACTCCAGCCGTGACGACCACGGGCGTCGTGCCCGGGGGAACGGCCGCGAGGGCATCCGCTAGGCGGTCGATGGCGTCTCCCGCCAGCAGATGCGGTGGGTCTGCTCTGGCGATGTCGATGGCCGCTCGCACCCGGGCCAGTCTCCGCCGCTGACCCGGCCACACCATCGCGGTGAGCCACGCGGCATCCCCCTCGTCAGCTGCGTTCAGGGGACGAAGATCAATACCGCCGCGCCAGGCAACCTCGGGCAGCGCGTGGGGCACGAGGGCGCTCGGCGCCGAGGCCGAGAGCGTGACGGTCGACGGCCCGTTTGCGGGATCGAGACGTACACGGGTCTCGGCGTCGCCGTCCAGCGCATAGTCATAGGAAAACCGGTCGACATAGAGGCACAGCCCGGCGGATGCGCCCAGCTCAATGAGGGCGAGCGGCCCGCCCATTCTGGTGAGCGCGGGGAGCAATGCGGCACAGCGCTGCGGCTCGTTGGTCTGCATGGGTCGCGCGCGGCACTCGGCCTGTACCTCAGCAGCGTGGGCAATGAGAAACCGTTTGAAGTCGCCGCTATCGCCTTCTCCCGCACCCAGGAGCCGGGCGACGGCAAAGACCAGCGGGGGTTGACGTTTGGCCTCGGGCAGCGCTTCAATAATCGCGAGCATGGAGTCGTCGTCGGCCACGGCAGTCGCCCACTGCTCGTATACCTCGGACTGCGACGCCACCTGGCGGGCAAACTCTCGGTACCACTCGGCGGTATCTCTCACCCCTTCATAATCGCAGGCGACGCGGCGTTAAAGGCCGAAGCCCGCCCCAGCGGTCGCTCGGGCGGGCTTCGGGTGGCGAACTAGCGTCAGTTCTGCTTGCGACGCGCCCGCACGAGGAGGGTCACTACGACTGCGGCGAGGATCACGACGAGAGCGACAAGCAACCACACCACCCAGGTGAGGTCGGGCTGTGCCGAGATCGGGGCAACCGTCGCGTCGTCAGAAGCCTCTTCCGTTGCGGCGACCTCGTCGCATCCGTCGCTCTGGGCGATCGTGATGGTCACGGGGTCGAAGGCCTCGCCGGCCGAGTAGGTGCCGAACGTCGCCTCGCCGTCGGCGGTGAGCTTGGCAGGAACATCGGCGAACGTGATCTCCCCGTCGTCGTCGGTCTCGGTGGCAGCGGAGAGGTCGAGCTCTACGAAGGAGACGTTGCGCTCGTCGATGGTCTCGCCCGCCTGGGTGTCACCGGAGATGTCGAACACCAGGAACGCTGTGTCCCCGTCGAACTTCACGCGGAGGTTCGACAGCGTCGTGTTGAGCACACCGCCGTGACCCGTGAAGGTCAGAGTGCCCGGCAGTGCGATGTCGCCGGTCTTCTCATCAGCGTCGAAGGTGCCGGAGCCTGTCTTCCAGAGAAAGTCGGGGGTTTCGTATTCGAGACCCTCGCCGACGACCCACTCGCCGTGAGCAATCGACCCGCTGATGTACGCACGGAATGACTCCTTGAAGCCCCACGTGACCGTGGCGTTCTCGACGACACAGCTGGCGAGAGCTGCAACCGCTGCCGACCCGAAGTCGACAACCACACCGCGGTCAACCGAACCCTGGAACGTCAACGTGTGCTCACCCGTGAAGTCGCTGGGCAGCACGCCTGTCCACGTGACGACACCGTTCGCATCCGCCGTGGCGTTGCGGTCGAGCACCGTGGGGGTCGAGTAAAGCACAACCAGGATGCCGGTCTCGTTCGGCTGGAAGCCCGTCGCGCGGATGGTCACCGTGCTGCCGGGAGCAACGTCACCCTCCACGATCTCGGCACCTGTTGTAACGGGAGCCGTGGGAGCAGGCGTCGCTGTTGCCGGGCGCTGGAAGCTCGCGACCATCGCGGAACCGACGGATGCTGTGGCGGGAGCACCGATCGTGAAGGTAACGGGGTCAAGCGCCGTGCCCACCGGGTAGAACGGGCTGCCGGTGAGGGCAAAGACACCGGTTCCGGCCGAGGTGAGCACCGCGGGGACGCCCGAGTAGGTGACCGCGCCGTTGTTGACGCTCCGGTTTGCCGCGGCCAGGTTCAGGCTTGCGATCGCGAGCTGCGAGCCATTGGCTGTGACGAACAGGGTTCCGGACGTTGCGGAGTCAACCCGAACAACGGGGTTCGAAATCGTCACGTCGAGGATTCCGGCGTGACCGGTGAAGCGCACGGCACCGCTGTAGTTCGAGGTGCCGACTCCGGCCGCCTCGGTGTAGCTTCCGCCGGCCGCCTGGCCGAACACATAGGAGCCGCCGGATGCGCGTGCCCCGCTCGTGCTAATCGTGCCGTGGGCGATCGAGCTGGTGATGTAGCTGCGGAACGAGTCCTTAATGCCCCAGGTGAGCGAGCCGCTTGCGACGGGAACGTCCACCACAGGAGGGGTCGTGGTGGGAGGTGTAACAACGGGAGGAGTCGGAGCGCCGAAGGCGAGCGGCGTGTACGTCTCGAACGGGGCGTAGGTAGCGCCGCTCCCGGCGTAGGTGTAGATGCCGTAGTTGCCATCGGACAACGCCGCGGAACTCTCTGCCACCGTCATCTGGAACGAGAACGAACCATCGGCATTGAGCACAGCAGCCTCGGCAAGAACGGCCGCCTTAAAGCGCGGATCCACGGCGTCAATCACGTCTTGGGTCAGCAACCAGCGCTGACTCAACGACTCTCGGGCGGCCGTCGGCGCGGACTCACTCGGCTTCCACACGTCCTTGAAAGAACCGAAGACGACATACGCACCGGACCACAGGCCAGCCAGGGGAGGGCGCGTGCCCACGACAGACGACGAATCGGCCGGGGAGAATCCAGTACCCGAAACCGTGATCGTCTCACCGGCAGGATTCAGACCCGTTGTCTTCGACACTGTCACCTTCGGAGTAGGAATACCGAATGACAGTGGCGTGTACGTCTCGAACGGGGCGTAGGTAGCGCCGCTCCCGGCGTAGGTGTAGATGCCGTAGTTGCCATCGGACAACGCCGCGGAACTCTCTGCCACCGTCATCTGGAACGAGAACGAACCATCGGCATTGAGCACAGCAGCCTCGGCAAGAACGGCCGCCTTAAAGCGCGGATCCACGGCGTCAATCACGTCTTGGGTCAGCAACCAGCGCTGACTCAACGACTCTCGGGCGGCCGTCGGCGCGGACTCACTCGGCTTCCACACGTCCTTGAAAGAACCGAAGACGACATACGCACCGGACCACAGGCCAGCCAGGGGAGGGCGCGTGCCCACGACAGACGACGAATCGGCCGGGGAGAATCCAGTACCCGAAACCGTGATCGTCTCACCGGCAGGATTCAGACCCGTTGTCTTCGACACCGTCACCTTCGGAGTGGGGGGAGTCGGAGGCGCTACCGCCGGGGTCGGATACGAGATCTGGAAGGCGAAATCGTCCATCGCATCCGCTGAGGTGTAGTGGAACGGCACACCGGAGGCGTCAGTGAACGCGACCCCGGAGCCTGCGACGTTGACCGTGCTTACGCCGGAAGAATCTACCGGCGCGCCGACCGAGAGGGTGGAGACGGTAGCCCCGAGGACCTCGACTCCGCCAGTCGTCCAGAAGATACTCCCCGTGCCATCACCATTCAGGTCAACTCGAGGGGCCGAAACCGAGACATCAATTCCGTGGCCCGCGTTGACGAACTGCACCGCACCCGAAAACGCTGCGCTGCCGATCTTCGAGACGGGATCAAACGTGGTCGCGCCAGGGGCCCAGGTATAGGCGCTGAACGGCGTGCTCACGACTGCGGCGCCGGCACTCGGGGTAACTGACCCTCCGCCGAACTGCATGTACGTGCGCCATGACTGCTTGAATCCCCAGTGGAGAGCGGTCGACGAGGTCGATGGCGCAGCGGACGCGGGGGCGGCGCCCATGACGAGGCCGCTGAAGGCCAGGAGAAACGCTGTGAGCAGGGCAAGAAGCGAGCGCGCCGCTCTAGGGCGCGCTAAAAGGGGGTTCACGGGCAGAGACTCCTGGCTGAAGGATGCTACTAAGGGTTGCCTTAGCTAAGTCCGACTGTAGTGTCCCCGAGGCGCCCGCGTCAAAATTTTGCTTAGGTAAACCTAACTAGCGCGGCGTAATGAGGGAACAAACGGGCTCCCCTCGCGTTTAGGCTAGATAAGTCCACACTTTTCGGAAGGCACTCCATGAACGACCAGCCCGGCAACTACCAGGTCACAAAGAGCGAGCAGGAGTGGCGCGATGAGCTCGGCGAAGAGCGCTACCAGGTGCTTCGTCAGGCTGGCACCGAGCGTGCCTGGACCGGCGAGCTGCTCGATGAAGGCCGCGCTGGCATCTACACCTGCGCCGCCTGTAACGCAGAACTCTTCAAGAGCGGCACCAAGTTCGATTCAGGATGCGGCTGGCCCAGCTTCTACGAGTCGGTGCGCCCCGAGGCCGTCGAGCTCATTGAAGACAACAGCCTCGGAATGGTTCGCACCGAGGTGCGCTGCGCCACGTGCGGCTCGCACCTTGGCCATGTGTTCCCCGACGGTTTCGGAACCCCCACCGGCGACCGCTACTGCATGAACTCGCTCTCCCTCAACTTCGAAGAGAAGCCCGCCGCCGAATAGAGCGGCACCCACAGGGTGCGCGAACGCGGGCTAAGATAGCCCGGTGCGTTCGCGCGCACGCGCCTCCTTAGCTCAGTTGGCCAGAGCACCGCTCTTGTAAAGCGGGGGTCGTCGGTTCGAATCCGACAGGGGGCTCCACATTCTCCGCTGGCTTTGCCTACCCACGCGCCAGCGCACCGCCCGACGCGCAGCGAACTGCCTCAGATCCGCATAGCCCGCACGACAACATCCCGCAGCGTGATCGATTCGCCGCCGTGGGTTGGGACGGTACGGGTGTTCTCGTAGGCCGAATCGATGCGCCACTCCCCCGTGGCGAACCGGCGGTGATATCGGCGAGCGCATGACGTGACGCGCCAGCCTAGTTAGCGTCTCCTAGGCGGCCGGGCTCGGGCTGGGGCTCGGCGACGGGGTCGACTTCTGCTCGTCGGTGAAGGCGTTGCCGCTCTGGGTGCTCACGAACTTGGCAAATTCTGCCGGGTCGTTGATCGATCCGGTGTACGCGGTGCCGTTGACGATCACGGTCGGGGTTTTTTCTACCCGCTCGATATCGGCGTTGGGCAGCGGCCCCTCGAACGCGCGAGCTGTCGCCGCGTTTACCCACTTCTTGAACCGAACGTCATCGATGCAGGTTTCGACGGATCCGAGCTGTGCGACTCCAGCCTCTTTTGCGAGGGCCTTGAGCTCGTCGTTATCGAGGCCGGTCGTGCCCTCTGCCGGCTGGTTCTCAAAGAGCAGGGAGTTGTAGGCGAAGAACGAATCGGGCGAGTAGTTGGCCACACACGCGGCGGCGTTAGCCGCCCGGGTCGAATACTGCGAGTTCAGCGAAGCGCGGTCGAGGATCGAGACGGGATGGATTTCAAGCGTTGCGGCGCCGGAATCGACCCACGTGGCGATCTGATCGTTGTTGGCCTCTTCGAATGCACCGCACGCCGGGCAGAAGTAGTCAAGGTAGATGCGAATGTCCACGACATCCGAATCTTCGGTCGGCTCAGAGGCGACGGGGCTCTCCCCCGGCTGCAGCGCCGCAGTGGGCTCGGCCACAAAACCGGCGCCGATGCGGATGCCGTCGCTGAGCATGTTCGCGGGCCCGGGATAGGTCTTGGGAATGGAGGAGACGACGACCATGACCACAACGGCGATGGCAGCAAGGATGCCGAGAATGATTCCGCCCTGCAGAAGGTAGCGGTTGCGGCGCTCCTTCTTCTTCTGCTCGAGGCGCGCCTGCTGTGCCTTCTCACGCGCCGCGGCACGCTTCTCGTTCTTCGTAGGCTGTGCGCCCGAACGATCGTTTGTCATGAAACCTCATTCATCGCTATCAAACACCGAGCAAAATGTCTCGCCCAAATGCGACCCCCCATGCGCCTAGCCGACGCCGCGCCCCGATCACAGGCGCGGTAAGCCGCGGCGTTTGATCTGTCAGGCACCTTCGATGCTAGACATCGTGTCTGGGAGTTGGCCAAACCGACGCTGAATAAGCATATGCGTCGCGCCATGCCTCCCCTCCCCCCAAAACAGGCACGCCCCGAGCCGCTGCACATACCCGTCCTAGGCGCCACGCCCTCGCGGTGGCATAATGAGGGCGTCTGTCTGGCCTCGGTCTGGCGGCACACAACATCCATTCACTACGGATCGTCCGGCACGTACCTGCCGGTGAAGGAGATATACAGTCATGGCTACTGTCACGTTTGACAAGGCAACCCGTCTCTACCCGGGTTCCACCCGGCCCGCCGTCGACCAGATCGACCTCGAAGTCGCTGATGGCGAATTCCTCGTTCTCGTCGGCCCCTCCGGCTGTGGCAAGTCCACGACTCTCCGCATGCTCGCCGGCCTCGAAGAGGTCAACGACGGCCGCATTTTCATCGGCGACCGCGACGTCACCGATGTTCCTCCCAAGGACCGCGACATCGCCATGGTGTTTCAGAACTATGCGCTCTACCCGCACATGACGGTGGCAGAAAACATGGGCTTCGCGCTCAAGATCGCTGGCATCGGCAAGGAAGAGCGGGCGAAGCGCGTGCTCGAAGCGGCCAAGCTCCTCGACCTTGAGCCGTATCTGGCCCGCAAGCCGAAGGCACTCTCGGGCGGTCAGCGTCAGCGTGTGGCGATGGGCCGCGCAATCGTGCGCAGCCCCCAGGTCTTTCTCATGGACGAGCCGCTGTCGAACCTCGACGCCAAGCTGCGCGTGCAGACCCGCACGCAGATCGCCTCGCTGACCCGCCGTCTCGGCGTCACCACCGTCTACGTGACCCACGACCAGACCGAGGCGCTCACGATGGGTGACCGCATCGCGGTGCTCAAGGATGGCGTTCTGCAGCAGGTCGGCACCCCGCGCGAGCTGTATGCGGAGCCCAAGAATGTGTTCGTCGCCGGCTTCATCGGCTCCCCCGCCATGAACCTCTTCGACGCCGACGTTGTCGATGGCGGTCTCAAGTTCGGCACGGCAGTCGCACCCGTTGACCGCGACACCCTGGCTGGCGCAGCATCCAAGGTGACGATCGGCGTTCGCCCCGAAGACGTTCGCGTGTCGAACACGGGTGAGGGTCTGCCCGTCGAGGTCGACATCGTCGAGGAACTCGGCGCCGACGGCTACCTCTATGGCCACACCGAAATCGATGGCAACCGCGTCGACATCGTCGCCCGCGTCGATGGCCGCTCGCACCCGAACTCGGGTGACCGGGTGTTCATCCTGCCGTCGCCCGACCACATCCACGTCTTCAACACGGAATCCGGCGAGCGCCTCAGCGCCCCCATCACCGTCTAGAAAGCCGAACCCGTTCGAGCCTGTCTGCCCCGTCTCACCCGGGTCTGACAGGCTCGAACTCGTCTCAGATCGGATGGACGTCGATAATGGCATCCCTCAGCATCACCTCCGCAACGGTTGACTCCGCGCTGCTCGACCTGCCCTGGTCGCTCCCCCTCGACGTGTGGCCCGACGATGTGATCGCTGCGCTGCCCAAGGGCATCTCGCGCCACTTGGTGCGGTTTGCCCACCTCAGCGGTTTTGTGATCGCCATCAAGGAGACGTCTCCCGAGCTGGCGCAGCAGGAATACGACATGTTGCGCGCCTTGCAGCGCCTCGACATCCCGTGCGTCGACCCTCTCGCGGTGATTACCAACCGCACGGACGACGACGGCAACCCTCTCGACGCTGCCCTCGTAACCCGGCACCTCAAGTTCTCGCTCCCCTATCGGGCCCTCTATTCGCAGACCCTGCGCCCCGAGACAGCAACCCGTCTCGTCGATGCCTTGGCTGTGCTCCTCGTGCGGCTCCACATCATCGGCTTCTTCTGGGGCGACGTCTCGCTCTCGAACACGCTGTTCCGTCGAGACGCTGGCGCCTTCGCGGCCTATCTGGTGGATGCCGAGACCGGCAAGATCTACAACGGCCTCTCCGACGGCCAGCGAGAGAACGATCTCGAGATTGCCCGCGTGAACATCGCTGGCGAGCTATTCGACCTGGCTGCGGGCGGGCGGCTCGACGAAAATGTCGACCCCCTCGAAGTGAGCAACCGCATCGTCGCTTCCTATCGCAGCCTGTGGACGGAGCTCACGGGAGCAGAATCCTTCGACTCGTCGGAGCGATGGCGCATCGCGGAACGCGTCGAGCGGCTCAACTCTCTCGGCTTCGACATCGAAGAGCTCGCGATCAAGACCGACGACACGGGCACGAGGGTGGGCATCCAGCCCAAAGTTGTCGATGCTGGTCACCACCAGCGACGGCTGTTGCGGCTAACCGGTCTCGACACAGGCGAGAACCAGGCACGCCGCCTTCTCAACGACCTCGACTCGTATGCCGCCAGCTATGCCAGGCCGGATGCCGATGAGGAGATGGTCGCGCACGAATGGCTCACGAGTGTGTTCGAGCCGGTGGTGCGCGCTATCCCGCGGGAGCTCAAGGGCAAGCTCGAGCCTGCGGAAGTGTTCCATCAGCTGCTGGACCACCGGTGGTACTTGTCTCAGGATGCCGGGCGCGACATCCCGCTCGCCGAGGCCGTGACGTCCTACATCGACACTGTGCTGCGGCACCGCCGCGACGAGGCCACAATGTTTGATCCCGTCACGGGTGCCATCACCGTGCCAATTCAGATCATCCCCGACCAGGACATCGACTGGCGCGACCGCGTCTAGTGCCCGGCGATCGTGATGATCGCCGGGCTCCCCACATCTGCTGTGGTGTTACTTGCGCTTCTTGCCCTGCGCCCGCAGCTTTGAGATCTCATACAGGGTCACGGATGCGGCGATGCCGGCATTGAGCGACTCCGTTGCGGCGTTGATCGGAATCGACACAACTGCGTCACACGTCTCGGTAACCAGGCGCGAAAGGCCCTTGCCTTCGCTGCCGACGACAATGACGAGCGGCTCGTTGGCCCACGAGAGCCCTGGCAGCTCAACGTCGCCTCCGCCATCAAGACCGAGCACAAAGACGCCGCGCTCCTTGAGCGCCTTGAGCGTCTGGGTCAGGTTGGATGCCATTGCCACGGGAGTGCGGGCCGCGGCACCGGCCGAGGTCTTCCACGCCGAGGCGGTGACGCCGACGGAACGACGCTGCGGAACAATGACGCCCTGGCCGCCGAACGCCGCGACCGAACGGATGATTGCACCCAGGTTGCGGGGGTCGGTGATGCCATCGAGCGCCACCAGAAGCGGCGTCTGACCGCGGGCGACGATCTTGTCGAACAGCTCGATGGGGTGCTCGTAGTTGTACGGAGGCACCTTCAGCGCAACACCCTGGTGCACCGAGTCGAAGCCGCCGAGCCGGTCGAGCTCGGGGCGCATCACCTCAAGCACCGGCAGGCCACGCTTGGTGGCTAGACCCATGATCTCCTTGACGCGGTCGTCGTACTCGATGCGCGTCGCGATGTAGAGGGCGGTCGCCGGGATCTTGGCGCGCAGTGCCTCGAGCACCGAGTTGCGGCCGGTCACGACCTCGATATCGTCGTTCTGCTTGGGGCGCGACTGCTGACGGGGGCGCGGAGCATCCGTCGATGCCGGGCGACCGCCACCACGCTTTTCGGCGAGACGGTTTTGGGCAATCTTGCGCTTACCAGCGGGGTGGTACGGGCGATCCTCGGCCTTGGGGGTGGGCTTCTTGCCTTCGAGGGCCTGACGGCCCTGTCCGCCTGAGCCGACCTGGGGACCCTTGCGCGTCTTACGGACCGCTCCGGCCCGGGGCTTGTTGCCGCTGTTCTTCATGGGTTTTTCCCTACATCAGTGTTTATGGCTGGCCCGCGAGGGACCAGTGCGGACCACTCGGGGTGTCCTCGATCTGGATGCCCGCCGCGGCGAGTTCGTCGCGAAGGCGGTCGGCCTCGGCAAAGTCTCGTCCCTCACGGGCAGCTGTGCGATCGGCGAGCAGTCGCTCGACGAGGGCCGAGAGCGCTGCGAGTGCGGGCTCATTTGCCGCAGTCTGCCACTCTACGGCCAGTGGGTTGATTCCGAGCACATCGGTCATCGCGATAACAGCGCCCGCAGCTCGCGCGCCGGCGACGAGATCTTCTGAATCGAAGGCCGCGTTGCCCGCCCGCACGGTCTCGTGCAGCACGCCGAGGGCCTGCGGCACAGAGAGATCGTCGTCCATTGCTTCGGCAAAAGCATCGGGGATGTCCTGCACAATCTCCGAGACATAGCGAGTGGATGCGAGGCGCCGATGCGCGCGAGTGAGGAACACCTCAATGCGTTCAAGCGCCGCCTCTGCCTCGACGAGCACGCCATCGTGGTAGTCCATGGTCGACCGGTAGTGGGCAGAACCGAGGTAGTAACGAACGACCAGCGGGCTCGCCATCGAGAGCAACTCGCTCGCAAAGATCGAGTTGCCGAGCGACTTGGACATCTTCTGGCCGTTCACGTTTACCAGGCCGTTGTGTACCCAGTACCGCGCGAATCCGTCTCCTGCCGCAGCGGACTGAGCCAGCTCGTTCTCGTGGTGGGGAAACCGCAGGTCGAGCCCGCCACCGTGAATGTCGAAGGTGGGGCCGAGGTAGCGCGACGACATCGCCGAGCACTCGATGTGCCAGCCGGGCCGGCCGTCACCCCACGGGGATGGCCAGCTCGCCGAGGCGGGTTCGCCCGACTTGTGGCCCTTCCATAAGGCAAAGTCGCGGGGGTCGCGCTTGCCGCGCGGGTCGGCATCCGCGGCCGGGGCCATGTCATCGAGCGACTGGCGAGTCAGCTCGCCATAGGTCGCCCATGACGTGGTGCTGAAGTAGACGTCGCCGGAATCATCGCTCGCCGCGTAGGCGTGGCCTCGGTCGATGAGGCGCTGGATGATCTCTTGCATCTGCCCAATGCTCGCGGTGGCGCGGGGCTCATATGTGGGCGGCAGAACGCCGAGCGCGTTGTAGCCTGCCGTGAATTCGAGCTCGAACCGGTAGGCAAGCGCCCACCACTCCTCTGCCTCGCTCGCGTTGGCGAGGATCTTGTCGTCAATGTCGGTGACGTTGCGCACGAGGGTCACGTCGAGGCCTCGCCAGGTGAGCCAACGGCGCCACTGGTCGTACACGAGCGCCGAGCGCAGGTGCCCGATATGCGGCGACGACTGCACCGTGGGGCCACAGACGTAGAGCCCGACTTTTCCCGGTTCGAGGGGAACAAAGTCGACCAACTCCTGGGCACGGGAGTCGTAGAGGCGCACGGTCATACACCCCAGCTTATTCGAGGCAGGCTGCGGCTACCCGACCGACTGCACGAGAGCGGTCGCTATGGCGGTGACGCCTTCTCCCCTGCCCGCGAACCCCAGGCCGTCTGATGTTGTCGCCGAGACGCTCACGGGCGCCCCGATCAGCTGCGATAACCGCTGCTCGATTTCGGTCCGACGGCTCGCAAGCTTGGGCCGGTTGGCAATGATTTGCACGGCAACGTTGGAGATAGCAAAGCCCGATCCGGTCACGAGCGTCACAGTCTCGGCGATGAAGACGTCACCGTGAGCCCCCGCGAAACGATCATCAGCGGTGCCAAAGCGCCCGCCGATGTCTCCGAGCCCCGCTGCCGAGAGCAGCGCATCGCACACAGCGTGGCTCAGCGCGTCACCGTCGCTGTGCCCGGCGAGTCCGGGCTGGCCTGGCCAATAGATGCCACCGAGCCAGAGCGGGCTGTCGTCGTCGAACGCGTGAACATCCACGCCGATGCCGGTGCGCAATACGGGAACGGATGCTGCTGCGGGCTGCGCAGAGTCGTCGATGTAGCTTTCTGCCCGGCGCAGATCCCACACGGTCGTGACCTTGAAGGCACGCTGGTCACCGTCCACCGTGATGACCGGATGTCCTGCTGCGGCAAACAGGGACGCGTCGTCGGTGTGTTCCTCCGCAGCGGCGAAGTAGGCAGAAACCAGCTCTGCGCGAGGGAATCCCTGGGGCGTCTGTGCTGCGGCGAGTCGTGATCGGTCGAGAGTGCCCACCACTGCCCGCGCATCGTCGACCTCTTTGATGGTGTCGGCGATGGGCAGAACCGGCAGAACACCCGACGCGCTCTCCCGCACGGCGGCGACGACCGAGTCGAATAGCGACGCAGGAGTCAACGCGCGGGCGGCATCGTGGACCAGAACCTCATCGACAGAATCGAGGAGCACTCCCAGCCCGGCCCGAACAGATTCCTGCCGCGTTGCCCCTCCCGCCACGACGTTCAGGTACTCGCTCGCAACTCCGGCGACACTCCTGGCCAGAGCTTCTGCCTGCTCCACGTTATCTGCGGGGGCGACGACAACGACCTGGGCGGGCTCGCTCATCGCAAATACCGAGCCGAGCGCCCGTTCCAAGAGGGTCTGCCCGGCGAGCTGCACCAAAGCCTTCGGCATTCCCAATCCCAGGCGGGTTCCGCTTCCTGCGGCAACGACTATCACGGCGGTGCGAGGTTCAAGCATGTCTACGAGCGTACCTCCGCATCAGGCCGCCCCGGTGACGCGAAAAGCCCCGGACCGCTAAGCGATCCGGGGCCGAACTCGTGGGGCTGATGCCCTGTGTGCGTGAAGCCTTAGGAGGCTAGAACGTCGTCGAGCATGCCAGAGGCCTTCTCTTCGTCGGTCTTCTCTGCGAGCGCCAGCTCAGACACCAAAATCTGACGTGCCTTCGCGAGCATTCGCTTCTCACCTGCGGACAGTCCGCGGTCCTGGTCGCGGCGCCACAGGTCGCGAACGACCTCAGACACCTTGATGACATCGCCGGAGGCGAGCTTCTCAAGGTTGGCCTTGTAGCGGCGTGACCAGTTAGTGGGCTCCTCGGTGAAAGGAGCACGAAGAACCTCGAACACCTTGTCGAGGCCCTCTTGGCCGATGACATCGCGAACACCGACCAGGTCGACGTTGTCAGCGGGGACCTCAATGGTCAGATCGCCCTGAGTCACGTTGAGCTTGAGGTAGAGTTTTTCCTCGCCCTTGATGATTCTTTTCTTGACCTCAATGATGGTTGCAGCACCGTGGTGCGGGTAAACGACGGTTTCGCCGACCTCGAATAGCATGGGTTAAGCTCCATTCCGTGACCACCAGTTTATCACAGGGGGCCTGAATCCGGCCTGCCTCCATGGGATGGCACTTCCGCTGCGTAGGATAAACTCACAGAGTCTTGCCGCGAGCGATGATTTCGCGGCCCTGTCACCCCGTCTCGTCACCTGGAGGGTTCCCGTGAGAGCTCGCATCGTCGCTTCCGTCGCACTGTCGGCGGCCATCACTCTTCTCGTGGCAGGCTGCGGTTTCATTACCCCTCAAGCCACGACCGACGACTACGACGCGAGCGACGGCACCAACGCCACGATCGGCGACGTCAAGGTTCTCAACGCCATCGTCGTGAGCGACAACGGCGTCGACGGCAACCTCGTCACGAGCGTCGCCAACAACGGTAGCGAGCGCGTGACCGTCACCTTCCAGTTCGAGAGCACCGAGGGCAAGTCCGACTCCAAGGTGACCGTTGCCGCCGGGCAGATCAAGAAGCTCGGCGTCGACGAGGTGTTCTTGCTTGAGGGCATCAACTCCGAGCCAGGCTCCCTCATGCCAATCTTTGTTCAGTACGGCTCCGAGACGGGCAAGCAGGTTCTCGTGCCCGTGCTCGACAGCTCACTGCCCGAGTACGCGGACCTGGTTCCGTAACCCACAATCACCACAATGCCCGGCCGAGGTTCTCCTCCGCCGGGCATTGTTGCGTTCGGATGCTCCAATCCCCTTGCAGGGGCCGCCCCTACGCTGCGGCATCCTCAAATCGGTAGCCGAGACCCCGCACCGTTACGAGCAGTTCGGGCGCTGACGGAACCTTCTCGATCTTGGAACGAATGCGCTTGATATGCACGTCGAGCGTCTTGGTGTCGCCAAAGTAATCGGCGCCCCACACTCGGTCGATGAGCTGCCCTCTGGTCAGCACACGACCGGCGTTGCGCATCAGAACCTCGAGCAACTCGAACTCTTTGAGCGGCATGGGCACGGGAGATCCCGCGACCTCGACGACGTGCCTGTCAACATCCATCTTCACGGGCCCGACTTCGACGATCGCGGGGTCGAACGGTTGCTCCACAGTTTCGACCCGACGGCGCAGCACGGCGCGCATCCTCGCGAGCAATTCGCGCGTTGAATATGGCTTAGTCACGTAGTCATCGGCACCGAGTTCAAGGCCAACCACGATGTCGAGCTCGGTGTCTTTTGCCGTGAGCATGACGATCGGCACGGTCGACGTCATGCGAATGCGGCGGCACACCTCGGTGCCCGAAATCCCGGGAATCATGAGGTCGAGCAGAATGAGGTCAATGCCGCCCGCATCAAAGGCCGCGAGGGCGGAGGGGCCGTCTTCGGCGATCGTGACCTCGTAGCCCTCTCGCTTGAGCAGAAACTCGAGGGGCTCGCTGAGAGAACGCTCGTCTTCGACGAGGAGAAGGCGGGTCACGTGGGTTCCTTTACATCGCCGTCAACGTGCCCTGAAGCACCGGCCTCCAGGGCGGGACGAGAGGGAGCTTCGAGCGCGGGCACCCCGTTTGCCGCAGCAGACTCCGACATCGAAGCGAGGGTCGCAGAGGAGGCCTCTGGTAGCCGGATGGTGAACGTTGAACCGCGCCCCACCTGAGACCACACCCGCACGTCGCCACCGTGGTTCTGCACGACATGCTTGACGATGCTGAGCCCGAGCCCAGTGCCGCCCGTGTTACGAGCGCGGGCGGGGTCGACCCGATAGAAACGCTCAAACACCCTCTCCAGGTCTTCTTCTGCGATGCCGGCACCCTGGTCCGTAACCGAGATCTCCACGATGCCGTCGCTGTTGGTCACACCCACACCGATGCGGGAGCGCTCGGGCGAATACTGCACCGCATTGGTGATGAGGTTCTGCAGGGCGGCAACGAGGATGGGCTCGTCGCCATACACCTGAGCGCCACTGTCTCCGCCGCTCACGATGGAGATGCCGAGCTTGTCGGCGGCAACGCGGTTGTGGTCGATCGCCGCGGCAACCACGTCGTCAATCTCCACGAGCTCTGGCTTGGCCAGAGCATCCGCCGCCTGAAGCCTCGACAGTTCGATGATTTCTTTCGTGATGCGGGCGAGCCGGTCTGACTCTTTCGTGAGCCGTTTGGCGAAGCGGCGCACCTGCTCCGGGTCATCAGAGGCAGCCTGCAGGGCATCCGCCAGGAGACCTACGGCGCCGATAGGGGTCTTGAGCTCATGGCTGATGTTGGCAACGAAGTCGCGGCGCACCTCGTCGAGGCGGTACGCCTCAGTGCGATCCTCCGCGAGAAGCAGAACAAAACGGGAGCCGATGCGGGCGATGCGCACGAACAAGAAGACGTTGGCATCGCCGAACGGGCCACGCGCAAGCCGGACTTCTTCTGACAGCGGCTCCCCGCTGCGGCGAACCTTATCGACGAGCTCCACGAGTTCTGGGTGGACGAGCGACTGATTCCACACGAGCCCGAAGGCCAAAGCGCCAGGCGATGCCTTGACGACATTGTTGGAAGGGTCGAGAACGACACCGGCCGATTCGAGGGCATCGAGCACTTGCTCGACACCATCTGGCACGCCTCCGCGAACGACCATGGCCGCACGCTCGCCTCGTCGGGCGGCATGGTGGACGAGGCTGACCAGCGCAACTCCGACGGCTACGCCGAAGACCAACGCCAAGGCAACCAGCACGCTGGGTTCCATAACCACTAGATTAGTTACATCTCGAGCCCGTCCGATCAGGGACGCTGCAGGTTCGGCGCTACAGGCCGTGGTGTTCATCAAAAGATCACCGGCCGTTAACCTCAGCGGGTCAGGATGGCCGAGGTCTGCCGCCCAAGCGGGGTGAGCCGAGCTGTGAAGGAATTGAGGAACAAGTCGATGCGCGAAGTATTTCAGCAGGAACTCCAGGAAGTTCAAGAACGTCTCGTCGAGATCGCAACCCTGGTTGCCACGTCGATCGAGAACGCCACGAGTGCCTTCAACGAGTCGAATGTTGCCCTGGCCGAGCGCGTCATTGCCGACGACACCAAGATCGACGAGCTCACCGTGAGCCTCGACGAGCTGGCCATCAACATCCTCGCCCGGCAGCAGCCCGTTGCCCGCGACCTGCGCATTGTCGTGAGCGCCCTCCGCATCTCGGCCTCTCTCGAGCGCATGGGCGACATGAGCGAGCACATCGCCCAGCTCGCGCGGTACCGGTTCCCCGAAAAGGTCGTGCCCAAGTCGCTTCGGCCGACCTTCGCCGATATGGGCCGACTCGACGTGGATATGGCCCGCAAGCTTGCAGAGCTCCTGCGCACCGAGGATGTTCGCCTCGCCGAAGAAATCCGCAATGACGACGACAAGGTCGACGCTTTGCACCTCAGCGTTTTCGACACGGTTCTCGGCGAGAAGTGGAAGGGCGGCGCAGAGGACACCGTCGACGCGACGCTCGCCTCGCGCTACCACGAGCGCTTTGCCGACCACGCCGTCTCGATCGCCAAGAAGGTTCAGTACTTGGCCACGGGCGACTGGATCCCCACAGAAGACTAGGTCTGCTCGCCCACGGGCGAAACGACACAGGCCCCGCATCCGATTTCTCGGTGCGGGGCCTGTGTCGTTGTTGCTGGCGATTCGCCTACTTCTTGCCCTGGGCCGCAACTGCGGCGGCGCCTGCTGCGGCCGCCTCGGGGTCAAGGTACTGCCCAGGAGTCACGGGCATAAAGTCGTCGCCCAGCTCGTAGACGAGCGGGATTCCGGTGGGGATGTTGACGCCGGCGATGTCGGCATCCGAAATGTTGTCGAGGTGCTTGACCAGTGCCCGCAGCGAGTTGCCGTGGGCGGTGACCAGCACGGTGCGGCCGGCGGCGAGGTCCTTGGTGATGTCGGATTCCCAGTAGGGCAGCATCCGCTCGATCACGTCTTTGAGGCATTCGGTGCGGGGCACGTCGTTGCCGAGATCGGCGTAGCGAGGGTCACCCACCTGCGAGAACTCGCTGTCGTCGGCGAGCACGGGCGGCGGAGTGTCGAAGCTGCGGCGCCAGGTCATGAACTGCTCTTCGCCATACTTGGCCAACGTCTCGGCCTTGTCGAGACCCTGCAGGGCACCATAGTGGCGCTCATTGAGGCGCCATGAACGCTTGACGTCGATCCAGTCGCGGTCGGCCGTCTCGAGAGCCAGGTTGGCGGTGTGGATGGCTCGCTTGAGACGCGACGTGTAGAGCACGTCGGGCTGCAGCCCGGAGGCGGCGATGAGCTCGCCAGCCCGGCGGCCCTCGGCCCGACCCTCCTCCGTGAGGTCGACATCGACCCACCCGGTGAAGAGATTCTTCTCGTTCCAGTCGCTGCGGCCATGGCGGAGGAGGATGAGCGTGTAGGTCATGCGGCCAGTTTAGCGACGAGAGATGCTGGCAGCGGAGATGTGGTCGAAGCCTGCGGTCGGCGCGTTACGCAGGCGGAAGAAGAGCGCGGGCTTCGGCAGCGGGCATGCCGGTTGCCACCAGCAGGTCCACGAGCAGGGGCCGCAGCAGGTGCACAACAATCGATGTGTTGAAGGCCGCTCCCGGCAGGGTGACGGCCGGATCGAGCAGCGGCATGATCGCCGCGAACTGGGCACGCGCATCGGTCGCCAACTCGGGCTTGCGCAGGCTTTGCCCCAGCGTGTCGATGCCGGCGCGGATGCTCTCGAATAGCTCGGCGAGCACAGGACGCTGTTGCCCGTCCCGCACAAGAAAACTGATGCGACGCGTGATTACACGCAGGTGGCGTGCCGCCAGATCGAGACCGCCGAGCACCTGCGCTTGATGGCGCAGAGCACCAAGATGCCGTCTGAGAAAGGGAGAGATACGGGCGATCGCGAGCGCCGAGTCGAGAGACTCGTTCCACGCGTCGAGGTGTTTTTGCGTGCGCCTCAGACGTTCGAGGGCGAGACTCGCCGCCGGCTCGTGGGCCTCTCGCAGCGCCGCGGCCACAGAATCGAGCGACTCCAACAGTGCCGAGACCATGCGGCGGGCATCCCGATCGGCGATGCGCCTCGGGTCGCGGGGAATCAATGCCGTCACGGTGAGCGCAACAGCCCCCGCAACGACGGCGTCGATGCTGCGCAGGAACACCCCGCCCTCCGGCGGAGGCATGAGAAGCACAAGCATGGACTGAACCGCTGCGGCAATCGCGAACGGCACGCTCGGCGAGACCAGCCGAGACACCAGCAGCGTTATGCCGAGCACGACGGCCAGTTGCCACCAGCCCACGCCAATCACGATCAGAGCGATCTCGCTGAGCACAATGCCCAGGGTTATTCCCACGGCCGAATCGAGCACGCGACGCGGCCTCGCATCCCGGGAGAAGCCCAGGATGGAGATCGTCACGGTGACGGCAATTGCGGGAGAGGAGTGCCCGAGCAGATCGTGCGAGATGAAATAGGCGATGGTGGCGGCAACGACGATCTGCACCGTTGCGGGAAGCGACTCCCTGACCCGATCGAGGGCAGCCCTGGCATCAAGCCGCCGATTGAGCTTTCTCTCTAGCCGTGCCGAGGCATCGCGGCGTGCTGCGCTCACGCCCCGGGACGGCTCGGCCGGGTGGTAGCACCCAATCGCGGCAGCCTCGGCGCCGCCACAGTCGCCCCGGCACTGGCCGGAACAATCACCTCTTGCGCCGCCGCAACGGGCCCATCGGAAGTCTGCACCGTGAGAGTCGCCGTCGAGTCGAGAGTGCGTTTGACCACAGCAAGAGCGATGGAGCCCAGCTCGTGGTGCCGCACAGCCGAAGTCACCGCTCCAACGGCACGGTCGCCGAGCACGACCTCGTCTCCGGGCTGCGGCAGGATCGAGTCGGAACCGTCGAGGTGAAGCATCACGAGGCGGCGGGGCGGATGCCCGAGGTTGTGCACCTTGGCCACCGTCTCTTGGCCTCGATAGCAGCCTTTGTTCAGGTGAACCGCGGAGCGCATCCAATCGAGCTCATGCGGAATCGAGCGCTCGTCGACCTCGCGGGCGAAGCGAGGGCGCCACGCGGCCACGCGGAGCGCTTCGAGTGCGAGCACACCGGCCGCAGGAGCGTCAGACTCGGCGAGCGCCGACCGCTCGACAAGAACCTCGCGATAGGCGAACTCCGCGCCGGGATGCTCGCCCTGCGCATATTGCCACCCGCCAGCAACCACGTCGGGCCATGGGTCGCTCCACACGAGCGGAACGCCGTGCGGGCTGGCGATGGGCACCATTCCGGCGAGGGTTGCTGCGTCGGCGAAGCTGCCGAGTGTTGCGAAGTCACTGGTGCGGTCACGGACCTCGACCCGCATCATGAAGCGCATGCGGTCGAGCCAGGCCGCAAGCGATGCGGCTTCGGACCCCTCGACGAGAAGCCAGAGAGAAACGCCATCGTCGAGCACCCGCATGTCGTGCTCGATGCGCCCGTTGGGGTCGAGAATGAGGGCCTCGGCCGACTCTGCGGGGGCGAGCCTGGCCAGGGACTGCGTGCTCATGGAGTCGAGCCACGACAGCCGATCGGCTCCCTCGATCTCGATGACCCCGTGGTGGGAGAGATCGACAACGGCCGAGCCTGCAGCAAGCTGCCGTTGCTCTCGGACGGGGTCTCCGTAGTGGGCGGCGACTCCGGCATCCGGGCCGTCGGATTCCACGGCACCCGAGCGAGCCAGCCACGGAGACGCGTAGACCGCCGCGTCTTTCACCGGGTTCTCACTGGACACGGGCGAGCCTTGCCGACGCGTGCGAGGTCAGCGGCTGGCCGAGGGCGACGATGTCCCACGCCCACAGCAGGTGGTCATCGACGAGCCCGTAGAGGCGCGTCGATGCCGTGTGTTCTTTGGCATTAGCGCTGCGAACGACGGCGTCGGTGACGAGGTCGATGCGGGGGCCGACCACCTGACCGAGGTAGAGCTCGCTCACACCGCTGGGATGAAGGATCGACACCTCGATGTCGAATCCGCCTGCGGCGTTGCGCAGCGTCTCGACGGCGTTGACGTTGGTGAACGGTGCGGGGCCGACTCCCGGGAGCATGCCGGGGCCGGGGTCCGCATCGGTGCGCGGACGAGAGAGGCGCCAGAAGCCGGTCTCGGCGGCGAAGATCTGGGGTTCTGCGGGCTCGGATGCCGCGTCGGCATCCGCGCTGCCATCCGCGCTGGCCGCAGTACTGCCGTCGGAGGCGGCATCGGCGCCGGATGGCTCGAGCAGCCAGGCCGTAGAGCTGTAGTTGAGAAACGGCGTGCCGTCGTGGCTGAAGCTCACGCGCTGACCGAACTCATACTCGCGGGCTTGCCCGTCGACGGGATAGGAGATGACCCCGGTGCCCTCCCAGACTCCGATGAGCCACGAGAGCGGCACCAACTCGGAGGGAAGCGAAGAATCGATTTCGATCATGTGAGGCAGCTCCCTGCCGGTGAGAGTGCGGGCAGCGGTTTAGCGCTGACCGCGAAAAAGGTTATAGAGCACGACGGCGGCAACCCCACCGATGGCCAGAACGGCGAGGACGAGGAGTCCGACGAAGAAGAGTTCCAGTGCGAGCATGCCTGAATTCTACCCTCACGCAGACGGTACGACGACGGCAACCACTGTCGCTATCGCCAGAATGGCGACGGCCCCGCCAACGCTCACAGAAAGACGGTTCACAAAACCCACCTTGCTGTCGAGGGAGAGCTGTAGGCAGAACGACAAAATAAGGCACACGGCCAGCACAATCGGATACCACTGCATGCGAGCATCTGACTGGGCAAAGAGGGAGACGAGAACCGCCCCCAGCGCCGAAACAACCCACACGATGCCGATCGTGATTGTGGCGCTCCGAAGAGAAGGAGCGACGGGTTCAGAAACGGTCATTTACTCATCCTGCCCCATTCACCACACGCCAACCTGCCAGTGCGAAAAGTGATAGGCCGTCGTCTAGATAGACTTGCGACACAATTTTGGGAGGCACCCTTGGCGCAGCTGTTGATTTTGACTCCGGCCGTCGACAGCGAAGTCCTGCCCGCATTGGGGTTGCTGAGCCACCGCGTCAAGCATCTGCCGGCCACGCCATCGCAACTCGTGAACCCACCAAGCTGCGATCTCATGCTTGTGGATGCCCGCAAAGATCTGGCCAGCGCCAAAGCGCTCTGCAAGATTCTGGCGAATACGGGCACTCAGGTTCCCGTCGTTCTCATCGTCACTGAGGGCGGCCTTGCTGCGGTAAACCCGGAGTGGGGCATCGACGATGTCGTGCTCGTTGATGCAGGACCCGCCGAGGTCGACACCCGCATCCGCCTTGCCGTCGGCCGCAAGGCAACAGAACAGACCAGCACCAAGATCAGCGCATCCGGAGTCGTGATCGACGAGGCCAGCTATTCGGCCAAGGTTCAGGGGCGCCCACTCGACCTCACCTACAAGGAGTTCGAGCTCCTGCGCTTTCTCGCCTCCCACCCCTCGCGGGTGTTCACTAGAGAACAGCTGTTGAGCGAAGTCTGGGGCTACGACTACTTCGGCGGCACGCGCACCGTCGACGTGCACGTGCGACGCCTGAGGGCCAAGCTCGGAGACCTCGAATCGCTCATCGGCACCGTGCGCAACGTCGGTTACCGCTTCACAGGGCACGACGGCGATGAGCGCTAATACCCCCGAGTGGCTGAACAGGCTCATCTCCCGCGCAACGGCGACGGATGGGCAGCCGCCGTTCTCAGACCAAAGCCTCGTGGAGCTGCGTGACGGCCGACGCGAACTTCTCTCTATCGACGAAACCGCCGCCGCCGTTCTCCTCAGGGGCGACCCCGGGGAGGCCGAGCTGGTCGTCGACCCCGGCGCTCGAGGCAACGGCCTAGGCGAGCAGATGCTCAGCCGCGTGCTCACGGAGTCCCCGTCGATTCTTATCTGGGCGCACGGCGATCATCCCGCGGCGCGCTCCCTCGCCGCCCGGCACGAGCTCACCGCCGTGCGCACCCTCCTGCAACTGCGTGCCCCGGTTCAGGGTGACCTGAACGCCGCTGGGGCGCTCGACGGCTTCACGCCTTTTCGCCCGGGGCACGACGACGCCGCATGGCTCGACATCAACGCTCGCGCGTTCGCCCACCACCCCGAACAGGGTTCCCTCACGCAGGTGGACCTCGACGCCCGCATGGCCGAACCCTGGTTCAACGCCGATGACTTTTTGCTACTGCGTGACGAAGACGGCCAGGTGATCGCGTTCTGCTGGCTCAAGGTCGACGGCGACATCGGAGAGTTCTATGTGGTCGGAGTCGACCCTCGTCAACAGGGTTCGGGGCTGGGCCGGCGTCTCGTCGCGGCAGGGCTCGCCCACCTGGCCGCCAGCGGCATCCGCACGGCAAGCCTTTACGTGGACGCGGATAACGTCCCCGCCGTTCGTCTCTACCGCTCCTACGGTTTCGCCGACCACACGGTCGATGTGCAGTACGCAACACGCCGCTAGCGTCACAGTTCGATAACCCGCAGTTCACGGTGTGGTGCAAGTATTGAGCGATGGATGCCGATATCACCATCGACGACACTGGCCTCATCACCGAAAGCCTCGATGATGACGACTACGAGTCTGCGTGGGTTGATGACGGCACGCTGCCGGGCAACCGCTACCTCGACCGAGAGCTGAGCTGGCTCGCCTTCAATACCCGCGTGCTCGAACTGGCAGAAGACCCGCAACTGCCGCTGCTTGAGCGCGTTAACTTTCTCGCGATCTTCGCCAGCAACCTCGACGAGTTCTTTATGGTGCGAGTCGCCGGGCTCAAACGGCGCATCGCAACAGGCATCGCCGTTCCCACCAACATCGGCAGGTCGCCCGCCGAGGTGCTCAGCAGCATCAGCGCCAGAGCGCACGAGCTGCAGGATCGGCATGCGCTCGCGTTTCGGGAGCTGGTAAAGCCTGCTCTCGACGACGCTGGCATCCACATAGAAACGTGGGCAGACCTCGGCCAAGACGACCGTGACCGCATCGACGAGGTTTTTACCCATCAGATCTTTCCTGTGCTCATGCCGCTCGCGGTCGACCCCGCACATCCGTTCCCCTACATCTCCGGGCTATCACTCAACCTGTCGGTGCGCGTTCGCAACCCCAAGACCGGCAAAGTGCAGTTCGCTCGCATCAAGGTGCCGAGCATTTTGCCCCGCTTCGTCAAGCTGCCCGACGACGAGCGCGGGCTGCTGCGGTTCATTCCCCTCGAAGACCTCATCTCCAACCACCTCGGCGAACTATTTCCGGGAATGGAGATTCTTGACCATCACGAGTTTCGGGTCACCCGCAATGAAGATGTCGAAATCGACGAAGACGAATCAGAGAACCTCATCCAGAGCCTCGAACGGGAGCTGCTGCGGCGCCGATTCGGCCCACCCATCCGGCTCGAGATCACCGAGGACATGGATGATCGCACCCTTAATCTGCTCATCCGTGAGCTGGGTGTCACCGAGCAGGAGGTGTACCGGCTTCCTGCTCCGCTCGACCTGGGCGGCCTCTTCGAGGTGTTCAAGATCGACCGGCCATCGCTCAAATACCGCAAGCATCTGCCCACAACGAGCACGGCTCTCCTGCCGGCGGAACCGGGCGGCGAATCCAACATCTTCGCCTCGATCAAGCGGCGGGATGTTCTGGTGCATCACCCCTACGAATCGTTCGGCACGAGCGTGCAAGCGTTTCTCGAACAGGCCGCGGCAGACCCTTCGGTTCTCGCCATCAAGCAGACGCTGTATCGAACATCCGGCGACAGCCCCATCGTGGAGGCCCTGATCGACGCGGCCCAGGCGGGCAAGGCCGTGCTCGCCCTCGTGGAGATCAAAGCGCGCTTCGACGAGCAAGCCAACATCACGTGGGCCCGCAAGCTCGAAAAAGCGGGGGTGCACGTGGTTTATGGCCTTGTCGGGCTCAAGACGCACTGCAAGCTCGCACTCGTGGTTCGGCAGGAGAGCGACGGCAGCCTCACCAACTACAGCCATGTCGGCACCGGCAATTACAACCCCAAGACGAGCCGGGTATACGAGGATCTCGGCCTGTTTACGGCCGACCCAGTTGTGGGCAACGACCTCACTCGGCTGTTCAACGAACTCTCGGGGTATGCCATCGAAAAGAAGTTCAAGCGCCTGCTCGTGGCTCCCCTTCATTTGCGAAAGGGCCTAATCAAGCGCATCAAGAATGAGACCGCCGCTGCCCTCGCTGGACGGCCAAGCGGCATCCGCATCAAGCTCAACTCGATCGTGGACGAACAAGTCATCGACGCCCTCTATCGTGCGAGTCAAGCCGGGGTAAGCGTTGACCTCGTCGTGCGCGGCATCTGCGGCCTCAAGCCCGGCGTCCCCGGCCTCAGCGACAACATTCGGGTTCGCTCCATCCTGGGGCGCTACCTCGAGCACTCGCGCATATTCCGATTCGAAAACGGCGGCGAACCGCTCACCTATATCGGCAGTGCAGACATGATGCACCGCAATCTCGACCGCAGAGTGGAGGCTCTCGTGCGCCTGACCGACCCGGAACACCTAAGCAGAATCGATAACATCTTCGACCTTGCTATGGCGGATTCGACATCGTCGTGGTGGCTCGAGCCCGATGGGGAATGGACACGACACCACCTCGCAGACGATGGCACACCGCTGCCGGACATGCAGAATGTGACGATGCAGATAATCAGCGCCCGTCGCAGGCCGGTGGCAGCCCGATGAGCACATCCAGCCCGGCGTCCCCCGTTCTCGCCGCCGGCGCGGTGTGCTGGCGAGTACTCGACGGCAAGATTCGTGTGCTCGTCATTCATCGCGACCGGCACGGCGACATTTCGCTGCCCAAGGGCAAGGTCGACCCCGGCGAGAGCCTGCCCCAGACGGCGGCCCGCGAGATCGAAGAAGAAACGGGGCTCGACATCGCACTCGGTGCGCCGCTCGGAACCACCGAATACACGCTGCCAGGAGGCCGCGACAAGATCGTGCACTACTGGGCGGCTGAGGTCGATGACGAGACCCACGAGGCGCACGTCTTTACCCCCAACGACGAGGTGGCCAAGCTTGAGTGGCTGTCGCTTGCCAAGGCACGCAAGGCTCTGACCTATTCGCACGACCGCGAGGTGCTCGACCGGTTCTCCGCTCGGGTGGACAACGACACCGCGCGCACATTCGCCGTGATCGCGCTACGCCACGGCAAGGCCATCTCCTCCCACGATTTCGACGGGTCAGACGCCGAGCGCACTCTGCTGCGCCAGGGAGAGAAGCAGGCGGCGTCTGCGGCATCCGCAATCGCCGCGTTCGGCCCTCAGAAGCTCATCAGCAGCACTGCGGTGCGGTGCGTCGCCACTGTCAAGCCCCTCGCCAAGCTCACTGGCCTCAAGATCAAAGAGACCGACAGAATCAGCCAGGACGCATGGGAGGACGGCACCGCCGATGTGCAGGCGGTGATCGCCAAGCGGTTGCGCAAACGAAAGACCGCAGTGCTGTGCAGCCACGGACCCGTGTTGCCTGAGATCGTCGCGGAGATCGCCCGCCAGACCAACACCCCCGTCGACAGTGCGGTGAGGGGCGCGGCGATGCTCGAAACCGGCGGGTTTGCCGTGATTCATCTCTCGGCGGAGCGACCAGAAGCCGGGATCGTAGCGATCGAAGTCCACTCCCCCGGAGTCTGATCGCGCCGTTCGGTTATGGCTGTGAGTTCACTCGATTCCGACACTTTGTCGGCAACCTCGAATTATTCTCATCACCATGACCAGCAAAATTGTGCCGTGCATCTGGCTCACCGACCAGGCAGAACAAGCAGCGGCCTTCTACACGAGTGCCATCGGCGGGCGCATTCTCGCGACCTCGTACTTTCCCGAATCGTCGGACAATCCGAGCGGTCGCCCGCCCGGCAGTGTGCTCACGGTGGAGTTCGAGGTGCGTGGCCAGCGGCTAACAGCCCTCAATGGCGGCGGAAACGGTGAATTCAGGATCAACCCCAGCATCTCGTTCTTTATCGAAATGGGCAGCGCCCCGGCGGTCGACCGCATGTACGCCGCCCTTTCGGCGGGAGCCCACACCCTCATGGGCCCCGATTCCTACGCGTGGAGCGAGCGCTACGCCTGGGTCCAGGACCGCTACGGGGTGTCGTGGCAGATCATGGCGACGGATGCACCGGGGACGCGGGTGATTCCGTCGCTGCTCTTCTCGGGGGAGCAGCAGGGGCGTGCAGAAGAGGCCATGGAGTACTACACACACCTCTTCGATAACAGTTCGATCGAGACCGTCAGCCGCTTTACCAGCTCCGACGCCGGGCCAGAAGGAAAGGTCGCCCACGCCCGTTTTGTGCTCGAATCGACACCCATGGTGGCAATGGATAGTGCAGTTGAGCAGCCGTTCACGTTCTCAGAGGCGCTCTCGCTTCAGGTGATGTGCGCCGACCAGGCCGAGATCGACAGGCTGTGGAATGCCCTCACCGAGGGCGGACGGCCCAGCCAGTGCGGCTGGCTCGCTGATCGCTTCGGCGTCTCATGGCAGATCGTGCCCGCCCGCATGGACGCATGGATGACGACCGCAGACACTGCCGCCCGAGACCGGGTGTTTCAGGCCCTCATGCCGATGACCAAGATCGACATTGCGACTTTGGAGTCGGCCGCGCGGGGCGAAACAACCGCGTTTGGGTCGCGCTGAACGAATCCGGGCTCTCACCGGTGCAGAACACCGGCGGTTCGAAAAATGGTTAGCCTGTCATGGTGACTTTCGAGGCCATCCAGTGACCATCATCCGCCGTGCCGGTGCCATCGCCGCCATGATCGCAGCGACCGCAATGCTTGCGTCCTGCGCCGTCAATGAGCGCGCCACCGACGTCACTGGGCCGTACAGCGGCATCATCGTCGGGGGAGGATCCAGCGCGCAGCAGGCGGCCCAAGAGGCCTGGACGGTGGGCTTTCAGACCACCAACTCCCGAGCAACGATCGAATATGACCCAGCGGGTTCGGGAGCTGGGCGCGAAATGTTCAGCGCAGGCGGAAGCGCCTTCGCCGGATCGGATCGAGCCTTTACTGTCGAAGAGATCGCCACCGAGCCGTTCGACGGCTGCGTCCCCGGCACCGGCATCGTCGAACTCCCCGCCTATATTTCCCCGATCGCCATCGCGTTTCAGCTCGAAGGAATCGAGACCCTCAACCTCGACGCCACCACGATTGCCCAGATCTTCTCCGGCGAGATAACCCAGTGGAACGACAAGGCGATTGCCCAGTTCAACCCGGGCGTGACGCTGCCAAACTCTCGAATCACCGCGATCCACCGCTCCGACGATTCAGGGGTCACCGAGAACTTCACCGAGTATCTTTCGGCAGCCGCCCCCGCAGCCTGGCCACACAAGCCCAGCGGTGAATGGCCGTTCGACGGCGGAGAAGCGGCCCAGGGAACATCCGGCGTCGTGGACAGCCTGCGCAACGGCACCGGCACGATCGCCTACATCGATGCCTCACGCGCCTCCGACCTCGGCCTCGTCTCGGTGCAGGTGGGAGACGAGTTCGTGCCGTACTCCGCCGAGGCTGCCGCCGCGATCGTCGATGCATCCCCCATTGCTCCCGGTCGCACCGAGGGCGACCTAGCGATTGAAATCGACCGCACAACGACGGCGGCCGGTGTCTACCCCATCGTTCTCATCAGCTACGTGGTCGGCTGCCAGGACTACATCAACGACCTCGAGGGAACCCTCGTGCGCGGCTACTTCGAGTACATCGTGAGTGATGCTGGCCAGCAGCGGGCCGCAGAATCGGCGGGGTCTGCCCCCATTTCTGCCGAACTTCACAAGCGCGCGGCGGCGGCAGCCGCGCTCATCGACTAACGCTCCCGCTACCGGCCAAATCTCAGCAGCTAACTCTCAGCCCCGCCGTCTCAGGTGCAAACCGTCCCCGCACCGGCGGCCCAATGGCGCGCCATGACGGCGAAATCGGGCGCTCAGGATGCCCCGCGTTCGCAGGTCGTTCACCTTCCGTTTACCCGCAGGGGGGACTCTCGTTAACCGGTGTTCGTAGCGTCTGACGCGAGGGGCCCGCACCAGGCCCCACGAACATCACTTTCCTGAAAGGAAAACCGTGAACATCACGCGTAACGCCAAGCGCTGGGGCGGCATTGCCGCAATTGCCATCGCCGGAAGTGTCGTCCTGTCTTCGTGCGCAGCAAACGAGGCCTCCTCTTCTGAGCCCTCCGAGAGCAGCCTTTCTGGCACGCTCGTCGGCGGCGGCGCATCGTCGCAGGCCACCGCGCAGGAAGCCTGGGTCGCTGCGTTCCAGACCGCCAACTCCGGCGTGACCGTCGAGTACGACCCCACCGGATCGGGCACCGGCCGCGACAACTTCATCGCTGGCGCCAACTCCTTCACCGGCTCTGACCGCGCGTTCAAGGACGAAGAGCTTGCCGCGGACAACTTCGCCGGCTGCGTTCCCGGCAGCGACATTGTCGAGATCCCCGCCTACATCTCCCCCATCGCCATCATCTTCAACGTTGAGGGTGTCGACGCCCTCAACCTCGACGCCGCTACCATCGCGGCGATCTTCAAGGGCGACGTCACCCAGTGGAACGACAACGCGATCGTCTCCCAGAACCCCGACGCCAAGCTCCCCGCTGCCACCATCAACGCAGTGCACCGCTCCGACGAGTCGGGCACCACCGAGAACTTTGCCGAGTACCTCTCGGCGGCAGCGCCCGAGGTGTGGGACGCCGAAGTCAGCGGCGACTGGGCCTACCCGGGAGGCGAAGCCGCACAGGGCACCTCGGGGGTCGTTGACGCTGTCACCGGCGGAACCAACACCATTGGGTACGCCGACGCATCGCGCGCCGGAGACCTCGGCACTGTCGCAGTCAAGGCGGGCTCCGATTACGTGAACTACTCGGCCGAAGCCGCAGCGGCAATCGTCGACGCGTCACCACTCGTCGAGAGTCGCGCAGCAACCGACCTCGCCATCGAACTCGACCGCACGAGCGACGCTGAGGGTGTCTACCCGATCGTTCTCGTCAGCTACCTGATCGCCTGCTCCGAGTACGAGGATGCTGCCGCCGGTGAACTCACCAAGGCGTACTTCACCTACGTGATCAGCGATGAAGGTCAGAAGGTTGCGGCCGAGTCCGCAGGCATCGCGCCCATCTCGGCAAGCCTGTTCGAGAAGGCACAGGCCGCGGTCAACGCCATCAGCTAATTCAACTAGAGTCTGCCCGGTGCCCCCTCGTGTTGTGCGAGGTCCAGGCACCGGGCAGACTTGGGGTTGTGACCGCGTTCGCAACCTCTCTTCAGCACCAAGCCACCACACAACCACAGGGGAATACGAAGCGATGACACGGCCGGCTACGGCACAGCGCATCCAGGCAAAGCAACGCCTCGGGGATCGCATTTTCTCCAGCACAGCCCTCACCGCTGGCACACTTATCCTGGCGATCCTCGCCGCGGTTGCCGCGTTCCTCTTCATCGAGGCGACACCGGCGATAACGGCAGACCCCAACGAGATCGATATTCTCGGCGGGCAGAACTTTTGGGCCTATGTCTGGCCCCTCGTCTTTGGCACCCTCTGGGCATCCGCCCTGGCGCTGCTCATGGCAGTGCCCGTCTCCATCGGCATCGCACTCTTCATCTCGCACTACGCGCCCCGCAGGCTCGCCTCAGGTCTCGGCTACATCATCGACCTCCTTGCCGCAGTGCCCTCCGTGGTCTTCGGTCTCTGGGGAGCCAACGTGCTCGCCCCGGCCGTTCAGCCCCTCTACACATGGCTCACCGAGAACCTGGGCTGGATTCCCTTCTTCGCACCGCCAGCATCGGGCACAGGGCGCACCATCCTCACCGCCGCCATCGTGCTCGCCGTCATGGTGCTGCCGATCATCACGGCCCTCAGCCGCGAGGTGTTCCTGCAGACGCCGGTGCTGCACGAAGAAGCCGCGCTGGCGCTTGGGGCAACGCGCTGGGAGATGATCCGCACCGCCGTGCTGCCGTTCGGACGCCCCGGCATCGTGTCTGCGTCCATGCTCGGCCTTGGCCGCGCCCTGGGCGAAACGATGGCGGTCGCCATGGTGCTCTCCGCATCCGGAGGCATCACCTGGGCGCTTCTCACCCCTTCGAACCCCGGCACAATTGCCGCAAATATCGCTCTGCGGTTCCCCGAAGCATTTGGCCTGAACATTAACCTGCTCATCGCCACTGGTCTCATCCTCTTTGCGATCACGCTGGTCGTGAACATGATCGCCCGTTGGATCATCAACCGTCGCAGCGAATTCTCTGGAGCCAACTGATGAGCCAGACCACGGCATCCACCACCAGCATGCCCAACCCCTACGCAACGGGCTTGCTCGGCAAGCGCACCCCCTGGTACGTGCTCATCGGGGTCATCGTCGTAGTCGCGATTGGCTTCTGGCTCATCGGCCAAGCAGACGGCGGCGACGTCAACATCGTTGGCGTCGTTCTCGTGAGCGCGATCATCTACATGATCACGATCTACGTGCTCTCGCTGCTGATCGAAGGCAGTCGCAAGGCCAAAGATCGCCTCGTCACCGCCCTCGTCGGCAGCGCATTCGTCGTAGCCCTATTGCCGCTCATCTCGCTGTTGTTCACCGTGATCACCAAGGGTGCGGCCCGCTTCGATATCGAATTCTTCACCTACTCGATGCGCAACATCGTGGGCGAAGGCGGCGGAATCGTTCACGCCGTCGTCGGCACCCTGCTGATGACCCTCACCGCGGCGATTATCTCGGTGCCCATCGGATTGCTCGCGGCCATCTACCTGGTCGAATACGGCCGCGGGCCGCTCGCCCGTTCCATCACGTTCTTCGTCGACGTGATGACCGGAATCCCCTCGATCGTCGCAGGCCTCTTCGCCTACTCGGTCTTTGCGATCTTCTTTGGGCCCGGCATCAAGCTCGGAATAGCGGGGGCCATCGCCCTCTCCGTGCTCATGATCCCCATCGTGGTTCGTTCGTGTGAGGACATGCTCAAGCTCGTTCCCAATGAGCTGCGTGAAGCCTCCTACGCCCTTGGCGTGCCTAAGTGGCTCACCGTGATGAAGGTGGTTCTGCCGACATCCATCGCGGGAATCATGACCGGTGTCACCCTCGCCATCGCCCGCGTCATCGGCGAAACGGCGCCGCTGCTCGTGGCGGCCGGGTTCACCAACAACCTCAACTACAACCTCTTCGAAGGCCGAATGCAGAGTCTCCCCGTTCTGGTTTACAACCAGTATGTGAGCCAGGGCAGCGTGCCACAGCACTACATCGACCGGGCCTGGGCAGGAGCCCTCACCCTCATTCTCATCGTCATGCTGCTCAACCTCATCGCGCGGCTCATCGCCAAGTACTTCGCGCCCAAGACGGGCCGCTAGGAGCTAAGGAAACAACGTGTCAAAACGCATAGAAGTACGCGACCTAGACGTCTACTACGGCAAGTTCAAGGCCGTCGAGGGCATCACCCTCAACATCGAGCCCCGCAGCGTCACCGCCTTTATCGGCCCCTCCGGCTGCGGCAAATCCACCTTCCTCCGCACGCTCAATCGCATGCACGAGGTGATCCCCGGAGCATCCGTCGACGGCGAAGTTCTCATCGACGGCAGCAACCTCTACGGCCCCGACGTTGACCCCGTGCTCGTTCGCCGCCAGGTGGGAATGGTGTTTCAGCGCCCCAACCCGTTCCCCACTATGTCGATTCGCGAAAACGTGCTCGCGGGAGTCAAGCTCAATAACCGTCGCATCGCCAAGTCAGATGCTGACGACCTTGTCGAGAAGTCCCTGCGCGGCGCCAACCTGTGGAACGAGGTCAAGGATCGCCTCGACAAGCCAGGATCGGGCATCTCGGGTGGCCAGCAGCAGCGACTCTGCATCGCCCGCGCGATCGCCGTCGCTCCCGATGTTCTGCTCATGGACGAGCCGTGCTCCGCGCTCGACCCCATCTCAACACTCGCGATCGAGGACCTCATTGAGGAGCTCAAGACCGACTACACAATCGTGATCGTGACGCACAACATGCAGCAGGCATCCCGTGTCTCCGACCGCACGGCCTTCTTCAACATCGCGGGCACCGGCAAACCGGGCAAGCTCATCGAATACGACGACACCAACAAGATCTTCTCGAACCCGTCCGTGCAGGCGACAGAAGACTACGTCTCCGGCAAATTCGGATGATCTAACGCCGCGTCCTGCAGAACGCTAGGCGCTGCCGAGCACGATGATGGGGTCGCCCGACGGCGTGGGCGATCCACCCTCTGGCTCGATTGTCACGCCGACGGCGTCGCCCTCCGACATGAGGCCGTCGAGCACCCGCCACGTTGTCCCCTCCGGGGCTGCCTCGAAGGTACCGTCGGCGACAACG
This sequence comes from Salinibacterium hongtaonis, assembly GCF_003065485.1. GTDB lineage: Bacteria > Actinomycetota > Actinomycetes > Actinomycetales > Microbacteriaceae > Homoserinimonas > Homoserinimonas hongtaonis. Next base: position 296,336 of record NZ_CP026951.1, on the reverse strand, counting down.
CCGTCTTCGCCGATGTACCAGAGCTGGTAGGTCTCCCCCTCGGGCAGAGCGTCAAGATCATCGATCATGATGGCCGACCTACGCTGCTCGAGCGACCAGATCAGGGTCGCGCTCGTGCCGTCGTCAAGCACCGTCTGCGCCTGCTGGGCATCGGGAGCCGCCTGCAGGTCCGCGAGGGCAGTGGCCTGCTCGACCGAGAAGCTGTTGCTGGCGATGCCGATTCCCACGGCGGTTCCCCCGAAGAAGAGCGCGAGTGCGGCGGCGGCTGACCCGAGGATCACGGCGGGCCTGGTTAACCACCGGCGACGGGAGGCCGATTCTGCGGGGCCCCCGGGCGGGTCAGTGGCGCGGGACTCGTGCGCGTCGGGCTCGCGCGCTTCGGTCTCGCGCCCGTCGGTCTCGTGCGCGCTGGGCTCGTTTCCTTCGGCCTCGCGCCCTTCGGGCTCGTTCCCACGGGGCCTGGGGATGCCCATCCCGCGCGAGTCATCATCCGATGCTGAGTCGCCGGGTGAGAGCTGCGGGGTCGCAGCGACCTGAGAGAGCAGGGATGCGCGGAGTGCGGCGCTGGGTGCGACGGGCTCGGCGGCGGCGGCAAGGAGTTCAGAGGTGCGGTCGAACGCTGCGGCCTCGGCGCGAGCTGCCGCAGAGCTGGAGATTAGGGAATCGAACTCGGCCTGCTGCTGCGGGTCGAGGGCACCCACGGCGTTGAGCGCGGCGAGTTCGCGGAGTCGGTCGCTCATGACGCCACCCCCAGCTCGTCTCGAAGGCGAATCATGCCGTCGCGCAGTCGGGTCTTAACCGTGCCGAGGGGAACATCCAGAGCCGCGGCGACTTCGGCCTGAGTGAGGCCCCCATAGTAGGCGAGCGTGAGCGCCTGGCGCTGGAGCTCGCTCAACTGGGTCATGGCCCGCTGCACCCTCTCATTCTCGATCGTGGTCTCTACTGTCTCAGCAACATTGTCGTATGGGGCGTCGAAGTTTCGGATGCCGATGCGCGCATCCCGGTCACGCCCCGACTGTGAGGCCCGCACCCTGTCGATGGCGCGGCGGTGGGCCATGGTCATGATCCACGCAGAGACGCTGCCGCGAGATACATCGAACCGGGGAGCGGTTTGCCACACCTCAAGAAACACCTCCTGCGTCACCTCCTCCGACTGGGCATGATCGACGAGCACGCTTCGCACGAGACCAAGCACTCGGGCGCAGAGCGCGTCATAGAGTTCGGCGAACGCCCCCTGATCGCCCAAAGCAACGCGGCTGAGCAGCACGGCATGGAGCCGCGACGCATCGGTCACGCCGTCATCGACGCGGATATCAGCTGCCACGCGCCCCAGCATGTCAAAGTTCGGCGAGCGGATGCAGCGGGCTGGCCGTCATTCTCGGCACACTTTCGGTCACACCTACAGTTCGGAGTGCGTCGCCGATCGGATTGGTGTGAGGCCGGGCCGCAGAAACGCCTCTCGGCGCGAGGCCGCTCGAAGCGGCTAGTTTTGGAGCCCGGGGTTACTGCGGCCCGACCGGACAAGTTTACTGCACCCCGTCATACGCATCTGCAAGTGCCCTGCACAAGACGGCCGCGGCTCAGCCTTCAGTCGAGCGATCCGGCTCGCCACAGCCTGGCACACACGACAAGATCCGCCGCCATATGCGAGAGCCGAAGCGCCTTCGTAGTGAGCGCAGTCGAGCGGTCGGGGGCGGTCGACTCCATGTCATCCGCCAGACTGGTTGCCCCCACCGCGGTGATGCGGCAGAAGGCCGCCGCCCTATCCAGAGCGATGGCAAAGTCACCCTCGAAAACGCCTCGGAGGATCTGGTCCGCGAGTGCCGTGATTTCTGCCGGGCCCGTGGGGATGGGCGCGCCGGCAACAAGCGGATCAATCGTCGGAGCTATCTCGGTGCCGCGCTGATAGAGAAAGCTCGACTGGTCCGCGTCCTGCACCGTCAGCGCCCGCAGCAGGTAGAGGGCCCACAGAGCCCCCGGCAGGCTGTGCGGGCTCGCGCGTGCCCACAGCTCGGCAATCGCATCGATGCCGTTGGTGTCGGTGAACTCCACGAGCCGACCGACCACCTCGGGGTGCGGGTCTTTGCGAACCCGCGCCAACAGGGCGGTCGCCGTTTCGTGGGCCACACGGCTGATGTGGGCGGGATCCTCCGCCCCCACGTAGTCCTCGAAGCGCGACCCGGCGAACAGGGTGGGCTTGTGAAAGTCGTCAGCCATCTATCAAGCGTAAGCCTGACGGCAGACGCTGGCTGCGCCGTATGAGCGATCGGTGCCGCACTTTTTTTTGAGCAGAAACCAAACCGGTTATCGGCGGGCGCCGAACGCAGGGATAAGGGCGCGGAGCCATCGCAGCACACATGGACTCTGGCCGGGACACCGGCAGCACCCCGTTCACCACTCCGCTTTCGCAAGAAAAACAATGAAGGAGAACAACCATGCGAGTAATGAAGCGCAACGCGATGGCAGCAGCCGCCCTGGCCGCCGTCACTCTGCTGGGCTTGACTGCCTGCACAATGGACAGCACCTCCGAAGACACGAGCAGCTCCGATTCCGACACCATGGAAACGACGGAGCCGTCGACCGACGACAGCCTCACCGCCGACCTCGTCGGGTCCGGCTGTGCCGCGTACGCCGAAACGGTGCCAGACGGTGCGGGATCGATTGAGGGGATGTCGATGGACCCCGTTGCGGTCGCCGCATCGAACAACCCGCTGCTCACCACACTGACCGCGGCTGTCTCCGGTCAGTTGAACCCCGACGTCAACCTGGTCGAGACTCTCAACGGCAGCGAGTTCACCGTATTCGCCCCCGTTGACGACGCTTTCGCCAAGCTCGATGCCGCAACCGTGGAGTCTCTCAAGCTGCCCGAGAATGCAGCGCTGCTCTCGAGCATCCTGACTTACCACGTCGTTCCTGGCCAGATCTCTCCCGACGACATCACGGGAACGCAGACCACGGTTCAGGGCGGCACGGTGGAGGTCACTGGCAGCGGTGACGACCTCATGGTCAACGACTCGGCCGTTGTGTGTGGCGGAGTCAAGACCGCGAACGCCACCGTCTACCTGATCGACACGGTGCTGATGCCCGCGGCCTAAGCCGTGCACCGCATCACCGCATCACCGCATCACCGCACCACCGCACCACCGCACCACCCCTGAGGGGTCCCTAATGAGTCTCGGCGCAAGCCGCGAAGGCTCATTTCGGACCCCTCAGCTGCGTTGTGCGGGCTTTGTGGTGCGTCGTATGGCGGGCGGATGCCGGGCCTGGGGAGTCTGAACGGCCCGCGCGCGAGGGGCCCGCGACGGGCTGTACGCGAAGGCCTCGCATCCGCGATAGATTTAACGAGTACGGGCCTGTAGCTCAGTTGGTAGAGCATCGGACTTTTAATCCGCGGGTCGCGAGTTCGAGCCTCGCCGGGCCCACCACACGCCATCGACGGCGTCTCCCCGCTCTGAATCCGAGCGACCGTTGCCAGATCACGCAGCCAGCGCAGGGTCAGCCAGCGCAGGGTCAGCCGACGCGAGGCATCTCTCGTGGAGCCAAACCAGCCTGCCCCGAAGCCTCGGGAATGGATGCCGGCGCTTGCCACCGAAGCGCCTCGACGGTGAGCCAGAGCAGCATGCTCAGGGAGCCGGTGGAGATGAGGCCGACAGCCCAGGCAGCGTTACCAAACGGGTAGTAGCCGCGAACGCTAGCGTCACCGATGCCAATGAGAGCCACGAAACCCGCGAGCACGATCAGGCCGATAGCGAGCCCCAGCAGCCAGCGGGAGAACGGGTTCTGAGCGACGGGGATCTTGCGGATGGGGAGTGTTGTCTTGGTCACCCATTAAGGCTACCCACGGATGGGGGCCCGGTTAACCCCGCGGCGCTCCCCCAGCCACTCGCCCAGCCGCGCGTTGAAGGCGTCCGGACGGGCCAGGGGGATGCCGTGGCCCACTCCCTCGACGAGTTCGAAGCTGCCCGCGGGCATCCGCTCGGCCACGTGCTGCATGCCGCGGACAAGAGACTTCTGCTCGCGCGACCCGGCGAAGGTCAGGGTGGGCAGCGGCGAGGAGAAAAGAGTGTCGCCGGGCCTGAACGAGAAGTTTGCCGTGAGCATCGCCATCATCGTGAGATGGGTGAGGGCCTGTGAAACAGCGAAGTAGTCGTCGAAGTCATCGTCGCCAATGTAGAGCTGCTTTGCCTGGGCTCGGGCGAAGCGCTCGTTGCTCGCCAACGGCGTTGCCCATGACGACATGATCGCCAGAACGGATGACCCGGCCATCGGAGCCACCAGGGAACTCACCACGCCGAGCCGGTCGACCCGATCGGGGAACAGCTGTGCGAGTTCGATAGCGACTTGGCCGCCGATCGAGAACCCCACGACGGCAACGTCGCCCTGCAGGGAGCTCAGGTCCACCTGATCCGCTACTGACTGCGCGGCATCCCGATTGGTCGTGAAGTCCCGGCTCGCACGAGGATCATGCCCCGGCAGCGTCGGCGTGTGCACGACAAAGTCGCCCGCAAAGTGTTCGACCTGCTTGCGCCACATCCAGGGACCGACCCCTCCGCCGTGAATGAGCACGAGGTGGCGGCGCGCTTCGTGAACCACGGGCTAACGCACCCCGCTCATCAGGCGCAGCACGGGCCGCGTGAAGAGGGCCAGGATCACGCCGATACCAATGGCGATGGCACCCAGGGTGCCGAAATAGGTGGTCTCTGGAACGGCGTCATACCACTTGGCCAATTCACCGGAGACGGCAGAGCCGAGGGCAACAGACAAGAAGAACAGCGCGACCATCTGTGTCGTGAAGAGCTGGGGCGCGAGCTTGGTCGAGACCGAGAGGCCCACGGGTGAGAGCAATAGCTCGGCGACCGTGAAGACCAGCAGGATACCGACGAGGGCGATGAGCGGGGTCGAGTTCGCCCCTCCTCCGGCGAAGGGGAGGAACAGCAAGAACGCAACGCCGACGAGGGCGGCACCCGCGGCGAACTTGATGACGGTAGGCGGCTGCTTCGCCCCCCATTTCGTCCAAATGGCTGCGAAGACGCCAGAGAGGATGATGATGAAGATCGGATTGATCGACTGCACCCACGTGATGGGCATCGTCCAGCCGAGGATGTCGCGGTCAAGCCGCTCGTCCGCATAGATCGTGACCACCGTGAACTGCTGCTGGTAGAGCGACCAGAACGCCGCGCTCGCGATAAAGAGCGGGATAAACGCGTAGACACGCTTGCGCTCGATCGCCGTGATGTGGCGGTTTGAGAGGATCACGAAGAAGTAGGCGATTGCCGAAACGATGGTCACACCGATCACGACCGTTGCGAGGTTCTCTGCCGTGATCACTCCGACGAGAATCAACACGACGATGAGCACCACGGCGACCGCGGCGATGATGATGTAGCGCAGGCGTGCTGCGGGGGCCAGGGGGTCTCGCACCTCGCTGGCGGATGCGGGCAGTCGCTTGCGTGCGAATGAGTACTGGATGAGACCGATGGTCATTCCGACCGCGGCAAGCCCGAAGCCCCAGTGGAATCCGAGCGTCGATTGCATGAGGCCCGTGAGCAGCGGCCCGAGGAAGGCTCCCAGATTGATGCCCAGATAGAACAGCGAGAACCCAGCATCGCGTCGAGGGTCATCCGCGGCATAGAGCGTGCCGACAATTGAGGTGGCGTTGGCCTTGAGCCCTCCGCTGCCGACCGCCACGAGGATGAGGCCGACACCGACGCCGATAAAACCGGGAAGCAGCGCGAGCGCGACGTGCCCGAAGACGATAACGATGGCGCTGACGAACAGCACCTTCTCTGAGCCGAACATGCGGTCGGCGAGCCACGCCCCCAGAATCGTCGACAGGTAGACGGCACCACCATAGGAACCCACGATGCCAGCAGCGACCGGCTGCGACATGCCAAGCCCGCCGTCGGCGACAGAGAAGTACAGATAGATGAGCAGGATGCCCTGCATGCCGTAGAAGGAGAACCTCTCCCACATTTCGACACCGAATAGGTTGGCGAGGCTTTTGGGCTGGCCAAAGAATCCGTGATCTTGTCTGGTCGCGGCGGAATCTGGTTGCGCGCTCATACATCGAGGCTACCCCTCGACCACACCGCTGCTTAGGCGTCTCTGTCACGTCTCAGAAAACAGCTCCGCAGGTCGCTGGAGCACCGGCCAGGGTCAGTCGAAACTGGCGCGAGAACCCTGTAGATCGGGCGGTTACCACTTCGATTGCTCGGGACTACAGTGAGCATCGCTAGCGTCTGGCCGGCCGACGGTTGGATAGAAAACCGAATGGAGCCTTCGTGAGCCTCTTGCAAAACTTCTGGGACCTGATCGTCTGGTTCCTCTGGATTTTCGTTTTTGTCGCCTACCTCATGGCCTTGTTCTCGATCATCGCCGACCTGTTTCGCGACCGAGAACTCAGCGGATGGTGGAAGGCAGTCTGGCTGCTCTTTCTCTTCGTCGTGCCGTTCCTCACCGCCCTCGTCTACCTCATTGCCCGAGGCCGTGGCATGGCCGAGCGCCAATATGAGCAGGTCGCCCAGGCGCAGTCCGCCACCGACAACTACATCCGCACCGTGGCCGGCTCAAACCCCTCCGATGAGATCGCGACGGCGAAGTCCCTGCTCGACAGCGGCGCGATCACCCCAACCGAATACGAGACGCTCAAGGCCAGGGCCCTCTCCCACGCCTCGCAGTGATTCGGTTCTTACTGCACATCCTGGTCAGCCTCATCGCCGCGGCGGCGGGTCTGCTCATCGCCGCCTGGCTTATTGACGGCGTGAAGCTCACCCCCAGCGGGTTCATCACCGCCGTCGTGATCTTTGCGATCGCCCAGGGGGTGCTGGGGCCGTGGGTGTTCAACCTCGCCCGCAGGTTCGCTTCGGCCATCATGGGCGGAATCGGGCTCGTGACAACGCTCATCGCATTGCTCGTCGCCTCGGCGTTTTCGGGTGGCCTCTCGATCGAGGGCTTCACGAGTTGGGCTCTTGCGACGCTCGTTGTGTGGTTCGTTACGGCGCTCGGCGGCTGGATTTTGGGCTACTTTCTCATCAATCGCCGGGTCGATAAGAAGCGGGCGTCTGTCTAGGCGCCAGTCGCACTTGGGCGTTAGTCGTCGAACCGCGAAAGCCAGGAGATGAGCAGGGATTCAAGCTCTGCCACCTGCTCGGCACTGAGGGGGTCGAGCAGGCTGCGCTCGTTGTCCATGTGCTCGGTCATCGCACCATCAATTACCTCTCGTCCGTGCGGCGTGAGCGCGATGACCCGGCCCCGGCCATCCGTCTCACTCCTGCGGCGAGCGACGAGGCCAGCCTTCTCGAGCCGGTCGATGCGCTTGGTCATGGCACCGGTGGTGACCATGGTGTGGTGGGCGAGTTCGCTCGGCGCGCGCTCGAATGGAGCCCCCGCTCTACGCAGCGCAGCGAGAACATCAAACTCGCCCTCGGTGAGGCCGTGCCGTTCATAAACGGTCCCGAGTTCGTGCGTGAGGTGGGCCGCGAGTCGATGAAGCCGCCCGATAACCCCCTGGGGCGACGCGTCGAGGTCGGGCCTTTCGCGCCGCCATTCCTGTTGAATTCTGCTGACGCGGTCGGATGCTTCGGTCATGTCTCCATAATAGCTTCCCGGTAAGCTATTATGGCTTCCGTGGAAAATAAATTGCGGTGGGTTCTCCTCACGGCCGTCGCCCCAATCTCGTGGGGAACGACCTACTACCTCACCTACCTCTACCTTCCGGCGGACGCTCCGCTCTGGGGAGCCATCATCCGCGCGCTTCCGGCCGGGCTCGTTCTGCTGGCGATTCGACCCCGGCTCCCCCGCGGAGTGTGGTGGTGGCGGGCAGGCGTGCTCGGGGTGCTCAACATGGGCACGTTCTTTGCCCTCGTTTACGTAGCGGCCCAGCTATTGCCCAGCAGCATCGCGACCACAGTCATGGCGACATCTCCCCTCTTTCTCATGGTTCTGGCGTGGCCCATGATCCGCGAACGCCCCCAGATACTGCAGCTCACGGGGGCGGTGCTCGGCATCGCCGGAGTGGCGCTGATGGTGTTGACGGGAGCATCCGGAATCAATCTCGCCGGAGTCGCCGCGTCCCTGAGCGCCATCGCCATTTCGTCGGTCGGCCACATCCTCGCCAAAAAGTGGACCACCGATATCGACGTGATCAGCGTGACTTCGTGGCAGCTCATCGCGGGAGGCCTCGTGCTGCTGCCCGTCGCTGGCTTCATCGAAGGCGCACCGCCGGCGCTCGATCTGCCCGCAATTCTCACCTTCGCCTACCTCTCCATCGTGGCGACGGCGCTGGCCTATGCCGCCTGGTTCACGGGGCTCAAACACCTCACCGCGGGAACGGTCGGCCTGATCGGGCTGCTCAACCCCGTCGTCGGGGTGCTGCTCGGTGTCATCGTCGCCGGAGACATCCTGGAGCTTCGCCAGTTGCTCGGTCTGGTCCTCGTCGTAGTGGGAATCCTGCTCGGTCAGCCCATCGTTAAGCAGCTGCTCGGGGCGCGGCAGAAGCGCCTACAGCGAGGCGCCGAAGGCGAGCCCCAGGGCATACGTGATGGCAGCGGCACCAAAACCGATGGCTAGCTGTCGGAGCGCCCGTCGAAGCGGCGGGCCGCCCGAGAGCAGCCCCACGATCGCGCCCGTCGCCAACAGCGCGAGCCCCACGATGATTGCGGCGGCCACAACGGCGGCAAACCCCTGAAGGCCGAAGATGTAGGGCAGAATCGGCAGAACCGCACCCGAGGCGAAGAAGCAAAAGCTTGAGAGCGCCGCCCCCGTCGCCGAGCCGACCGCCTCGTGATCGTCGATCACGACAACCTCTCCGGTCGCGGGCGTGCCAGCTGAAGCCAGAACCTGGGCCGCCTTAATAGCTGCCTCCTTGGTCGTCATGCCACGAGCCCGGTAGATCAGCGCGAGTTCATTGGCGTTGACATCGAGCATGGGCACAACGTCGCGAGCACTCAGGTCTGGCTGGGTTGCCCTCAGCAGTTCTCGCTGCGACTTGACCGAGACGTATTCGCCCGCGGCCATCGACAGCGCGCCGGCGAGGAGCCCCGCGACGCCGGTCGCCAGAATGACGGGGGTCGAAACCCCGGTCGCCCCGATGCCCATCACGAGCGCGAGGTTCGAGACGAGGCCGTCGTTGGCGCCAAAAACGGCAGCGCGAAAACTGCCGGAGAGCTGGGCGCGTCCGCGGGCCGCGAGACCGCGCACGACCTCGCCATGAATGCGCTCGTCGGCGGCCATCATGGCCGTGGCGTCGGCATCCGACTCATAAGGAGACCTGGCCTCTGCCCTCTGCGCGAGAGCCAAAACGAAGACAGAGCCGAACCTGCGCGCCATCCAGCCGAGGGCCCGCGTGCGCAATGCGCCCTTGCGGGGCGAGCCGACCTGGTCACCCAGAAGGTCGAGCCAGTGCTTCTCGTGGCGCGCCTCCGCTTCGGCCAGGGCGAGCAGGATCTGCTTCTCTTCGCCATCCCGACGCGACGCCAAATCGCGATAGACCGAGGCCTCCGCGCGCTCGTCGGCGAGATAGCGGCGCCACCGACGTATCTGAGCTCTCGACGGAGCCGAAGTTCTCTCGTTCACGCCACGGGCCCCGGCTCAGCGCTGGCGCCCGCACCGACATAAGAGACACCCCAGGAGGTCGACCAGGTTTCGTCCTCGGCCAGCCAACGAACACCCAACCCGCTGTTGAACGCGTTCGGCGGAGCAGTCATCGGCTCAATCGCCACGGCGAGCGTCTGTTCGCTTGTGCTGCCGGTGCCGCCCTCGCCGCTCATGCTGGGGAACGACCGCGTCGTGAAGACCTGAATCCAGGCCCAGTCCGGCTCTTGCCAAAGCTCGACGACGCTGCCGTCCGGTGCCCTCAGCGTTGTGCGGATGAGCCCATCGACGGGGACCAGCCCCCCAAACGCGTCATCCAGCTCGAGGTCGCCGACGCGACGACCCGCCCGCAGGTCATAGTCGGTTGCCTCCGTGGTGACCTCACCGACGGGGTTGAGCCGAGCATCCGTCTCGAGCCGCGAGGTGGCAGAGGAGGTGAGCACGAGGTCCTCGACCGGCGCGTCACCCACGCGAAAGAAGGGATGCACACCAAAGGCAACGGGCGCTGCCTCGGCAGACCGGTTGGTGGCTGAGTGTGTGACCCGCATGCCGTGGTCGACGAGCTCGTACCGCACCGACGTCTCAAGCAAGAAGGGGTAACCGTGCTGGGGGAACACCGTGGCCGCCAACGTGATCGCCGAATCAGAACGTTCGACAACCGTATAAGGCGCATTGCGCAACAGCCCGTGAATCGCGTTATGGCGATCGGGTTCGGTGATATCGAGCTGGCGCTCGACACCGTCGTGACTCCAGACTCCGTCGGCAACACGGTTGGGCCACGGCGCCAGAACAATGCCGCAGCCGAAGGGCGGCAGGGTGTCGACCGAGTACGGCTGAGTGACCGCAACACCATCGACCTCGAGCACCCTGAGCGACGCCGCGAGCTCCGTTATGATTGCCCGAACGTGCCCCGTGTTGCCCGTCCGCGAGAGTTCGAATTGTCCTCCTGTAGGCGCGCGCATGCAGCCAGCCTAGATCGAAACAAGGTGTCATGGCCCCAATCACCAAGACGGTCACCACGCTCGCCGATGGCCGCGAACTGATCTACTTCGATGACTCCGGCACGACCCTCTCGGGTGAGCGCGCAATCGACGGCCGCGCGCTCGACCCGCGGCCCACGACGGCAACCATGCGACAGGATGTTCTCACGGGCGATTGGATCTCCGTGGCGGCAGCACGGCAGAATCGTGCGTTTCTGCCGCCGGCCGATCAGGACCCGCTTGCCCCGGCATCCGAAACAAACCCGAGCGAGATCCCCAGCAACTACGACGTGGCCGTCTTCGAAAACCGATCCCCGTCGTTCGGCCCCGCACTCGGAGACGCGGACGCCCTGGGGCTGGGCTTCGACCGCACGGCGCCGGCCTATGGCCGCTGCGAGGTGGTGTGCTTCAGCCCAGAGCCCGAGGGATCATTCGGCACCCAGACCCCGTCGAGGGCGCGCACGGTGATCGAGGCATGGGCAGACCGCACCGCCGCCCTCTCGGCACTTGAGGGCATTCAGCAGGTTTTTCCGTTCGAGAACCGGGGCCGCGAGATCGGCGTGACGCTTGAGCATCCGCACGGTCAGATCTATGCCTATCCGTATGTGACCCCGCGAACCCAGAGGCTCATGGCGTCGATCGACCAGCTGGGGGCTGACCTTTTTGAACGGGTTCTCGCCAGTGAGCGCGCCTCGGAGCGGGTTGTGCTGAGCGGCGAACACTGGACGGCCTACGTGCCGTTTGCGGCCCGCTGGCCGCTCGAGGTGCACCTGCTGCCGCACCGGCACGTGGCCGACCTGGCCGAAACGAACGAGGCCGAACGCCACGAGCTCTCACACCTGTATCTGAGGCTACTGCGGGGCATCGACGCGATCTACGACACCCCCACCCCCTACATCGCCGCGTGGCATCAGGCTCCTGTGCATTCGCACCGCGACAGCATCCGTCTGCACCTCGAACTGACCTCCCCGCGCAGGGCAGCAGATCGCCTCAAATACCTGGCAGGCTCGGAGGCGGCGATGGGCGCCTGGATCGCCGATGTTTCGCCCGAGCACTCTGCCGAGCTCGTGCGGGCAGGCATCGCACGAGCCGACGCGGCACGCACTCCCCCCTCGCCCCACGGTGCCGCCCTCTCCGGCACCATGGCACCCCCAGCAGAAGGACGCACCGCGTGAGCGACATCAGAGACGACGCACGATCGGGCTTCGCCGAAGTCTTCGACACCGAAGCAACAGGGGTGTGGTCGGCGCCAGGCAGAGTCAACCTCATCGGCGAGCACACCGACTACAACGAGGGCTATGTGCTGCCCTTTGCGATCACGAGGCGAACCATCGTTGCGCTCGGCCTGCGCGACGACACGATGATTAGGGTTGCCAGCGCCTTTGCCGACGAGGTCGCCGAGATCGACATTTCCGAGCTGAGCCCCGAGAAGCTCACGGGCTGGGCGGCTTACCCGCTGGGCGTCGCGTGGGCACTCGGCCAGCACGGCGCCGATCTTGGTGCGGTGCCCGGAGTCGACCTTTTCATCGAATCCGATGTGCCCGTTGGGGCTGGTCTCTCCTCCTCGGCAGCAATCGAAAGCGCCGTGGCCCTCGCCCTCAACGACGTCTGGCAGCTTGGGTTGGACCGCCCCGCGCTCGCTCAGGTTGGTCAGCTCGCCGAGAATAAAGCTGTCGGAGCGCCCACGGGAATCATGGACCAGTCTGCTTCGCTCCTCGGCGAGCGCGATGCCGCCGTCTTTCTCGACTGTCGCAGCATGGTCGCCGAAATCGTTCCGCTCCGCCTGGCCGACGCCGGGCTCGCGATTGTGGTCATCGACACGGGCGTTAGCCACAGTCACGCCGATGGCGGTTACTCGGAGCGCCGGGCATCGTGCGAGCGGGGAGCCAGGATGCTCGGCGTTGCCGCCCTGCGCGATCTGAGCGTGGACGACCTCGACCGTGCGCGCCAGATTCTCGACGACACCACGTTTCGGCGGGTGCGCCACATCGTCACCGAGAACCAGCGGGTTCTCGACACAGTCGAGGCGCTGCGCACGACGGGACCGCGATCCATCGGCGAGCTGCTCGACGCGTCGCACGAATCGCTCCGCGATGACTTCGAGATCTCCGTGGCCGAACTGGATCTCGCGGTCGAGACCGCGCAGGCCAACGGGGCCATAGGCGCCAGGATGACCGGCGGCGGATTCGGCGGGGCGGCGATCGCGCTCGCTCCCCTCGATGCCGTGTCGCGCATCCAGGTTGCCATTGACGGCGCTTTTGCCGAGCACGGTTTTGGGCAACCTGAGATGTTTGTCGTAAGCGCCTCCCATGGAGCAGTGAGAGAGTAGAAGAATGTTCGTCAAAATCTGCGGCCTCCGCGAAGAGCGGCACGTTGAGACGTGCCTTGAAGAACGAGTGGATGCGATCGGCTTCGTCCTTACGCCGAGCCCCCGATTCGTGGCACCGGAGCGAGCTCGCCACCTGGTGAATCTCGTCGACGACGCCGCTCTGACCGTCGGAGTGTTTCGCGACGAAACAGTGGACGAGATCGAGCGCCTCGCCGAGGCAGCCGGCGTGGGAGCCGTCCAGGTGCACGGCCAGCGCACGCGGGCAGAGCTCGCCAAGCTCACCCGACCGGACCGCAAACTCATCAGGGCCGTCAGCTTCGATGACCCCAGCATCGAAGAGAACTGGGGCGAGGACATGCTGCTCGTCGATGCCCCCCACCCCGGTTCAGGTCAGGCCTGGGACTACGCCTCGATGGCGGCGTCCCTCACTCGCCGCGACGGCACCTACAGCGTCGAAACGGGCGAAGGACCCGCCCGCCGGTGGATTCTCGCCGGCGGCCTCACCCCCGAGAACGTTGCCGCAGCGATCGAAGCCGCCAACCCTTGGGGCGTCGATGTATCCAGTGGGGTCGAAGCATCCCCCGGGGTTAAATCGTCGCAGCTCATTCGCGAGTTCATGGCCGCAGCGCGCTAACCCCGCTCGGCACACTCCCGGGCGGTCTTGCTAGGGTTGGGCCGTCGCGGCTTTGCCAGGCATCCCCCTCGGACGAACCGCTGCGTCGCTGTCGGACCGGCGTCGTGACGCATCCCCGGAAAGGAATCCCTCAATGCTCCCCGCCCTCTTCGGCATCGACTTTCTCGACGCCGACTGGCTCATCCACTGGTTCGGACCGTTCGTTCTCCTCGGGGTTGCCGCCGTGGTCTTCGTCGAAACCGGCGTTATCGTGCTCTCGTTCCTGCCGGGAGACTCTCTGCTCTTCACGGTGGGTCTCCTTACGGCAACCGGCTTCATCGGCCTGCCCATCGGCGTCACCGTGCTCGTCATCTTCGTTGCCGCTTTCGCCGGCGACCAGATGGCCTATGCGATCGGACGCAAGGCCGGCCCCGCCGTGTTCAAGCGCGAGCAAAGCCGCCTCTTCAACCCCGCCAACGTTGAGCGCACCAACGAGTTCTTCGAGAAGCACGGCGGCAAGGCGATCATCATCGCCCGGTTCCTGCCCATCTTTCGTGCGTTCGTGCCCGTCGCGGCTGGCGTCGGACGCATGCCGTGGCGACACTTCGCCCTCTTTAACCTGATCGGCGCCTTCCTGTGGGGCGTCGGGCTCACCCTCGTTGGCTTCTTTCTCGGGCAGATCGATTTTGTCGCCGAATACTCCGAGTACTTCATCATCGGCATCGTGCTGCTCTCGGGCATTCCGATCCTGCGCGAGCTCTACAAGGGCGGGCGCACCGCTATCGCCAACCGGCGGGCACACGCTGCGGCCGACAAGGTCGCCGCGGTGGTAGCAGAAGCAACGGATGCCGACGCGGACGCCGACGCGGACGTTCAGCCCCGCTGAGGGGTCCGAAATGAGTCGCGGCGAGCGTCCCGAAGCCGCATTTGGGACCCCTCGCAGGGCGGGGTAACTAGCGGGCGTCACTAGCGGGCGTCTCGCTCCGCGGCCTTGACCACGTTGGCAAGCAGCATCGCACGGGTCATCGGCCCGACCCCACCCGGGTTCGGCGAGAGGTAGCCAGCAACCTCGGCAACGGCCGGGTCGACGTCGCCCGTGAGCTTGCCCTTGCCGGTCTCTTCGTCCTGCACTCGCGTGATGCCAACGTCGAGCACGGCAGCACCCGGCTTGATCCAGTCGGGCTTGATCAGATGGGCGACACCGACGGCGGCAACGACGATGTCGGCGCGGCGCACCTCCGCGGCCAGGTCGACCGTGCGCGAATGCGTGAGGGTGACCGTGGCATCCAAACCCTTGCGGGTGAAGAGCAGGCCGAGCGGGCGACCGACGGTGAGGCCGCGGCCCACGACAGTAACGTGCTTTCCGCTAATCGGCACGTCATAGCGCTGCAGCATCTCGACGATGCCCGCCGGGGTGCACGGCAGGGGCGAATCGAGCTCGCCTTCGATGCCGAGAACCAACCGACCAAGGTTTGTGGGGTGCAGGCCGTCGGCATCCTTAGCGGGGTCAATGGCCTCAAGAGCGGCGTGCTCGTCGAGCCCCTGAGGCAGCGGGAGCTGAACAATGTAGCCCGTCACGGCGGGGTTTGCGTTCAGATCGGCGATCGCGGCGAGCACGTCGGCATCCGTCGCCGTCGCGGGCAGATCGACGCGAATCGACTCGATGCCCACCTCGGCACAGTCGCGGTGCTTGCCCGCAACGTACGACCGCGACCCGGGGTCGTCGCCCACGAGCAGCGTGCCGAGCCCGGGCGTAATGCCCTTCGCCTTGAGGGCGGCGATGCGGCCAGCGAGCTCTGCCTTGACGGCGGATGCCGTCGCGACGCCGTCGAGAACGGTTGCAGTCATGGTTCGATTCCTCTCAGCGAACGCCTCTGGCCGCCGTCGCAGCACCCGGGGTGCGGCGGTCGGCGGCCAGAAGCACTGGTGTGCTTAGGCCCAGGTACCGGGGCTCTGAAGGCCCGGGTAGAGGGGGAATCCGTCGGCGAGCCTCTGCACGCGTGCACGCAGCGACTCGATGTCGGGGTTCGGCATGAGGGCGGTCGCGATGATGTCGGCCACCTCGGTGAACTCCTCGTCGCCGAAGCCGCGGGTTGCGAGCGCCGGGGTGCCGATGCGAACGCCAGAGGGCGTGAGCGGCGGGCGGGGGTCGTTGGGCACGGAGTTGCGGTTCACGGTGATGCCGACCGAGTGCAGGATGTCTTCGGCATCCTTGCCGTGGATCTCCGACGTGCGCAGGTCCACGAGCACGAGGTGAACATCCGTTCCCCCCGTGAGCAGGTCGATGCCGGCAGCCTTGGCGTCGTCCTTCATGAGGCGCTCGGCGAGGATGCGGGCGCCGCGAACGGTGCGCTCCTGACGGTCCTTGAACTCCTCCTCTGCGGCCAGCTTGAACGCGGTCGCCTTGGCGGCGATCACGTGCATGAGCGGCCCACCCTGCTGTCCGGGGAACACAGCGGAGTTGATCTTCTTGTGCGTCTCAAGATCATTGGTGAGGATGAACCCGGAGCGCGGACCAGCAAGAGTCTTGTGCGCGGTGCTGCTGACAACATCCGCGTAGGGCACGGGCGACGGGTGCAGGCCCGTAGCAACGAGTCCGGCGAAGTGCGCCATGTCGACCCAGAGCTTGGCGCCGACCTCGTCGGCGATCGCGCGGAAGGCAGCGAAGTCGAGCTGGCGGGGGTAGGCCGACCATCCGGCGATGATCACGGCGGGCTTCACCGCGAGCGCCTGGTCGCGCACGATATCCATGTCGACGAGGTTGGTCTCGGGGTTCACGCCGTAAGAGTTGGCGTCGTAGAGCTTGCCCGAGAAGTTGAGCTTCATGCCGTGGGTGAGGTGACCACCGTGGGCAAGCTCGAGACCCAGGATGCGGTCGCCGGGCGAGGCGAGTGCCATGAGCACTGCAGCGTTGGCCTGGGCGCCGGAGTGGGGCTGCACATTGGCGTAGCCGGCTCCAAAGAGCGCCTTGGCACGGTCGCGGGCCAGGTCCTCGGCGATGTCGACGAATTCACACCCGCCGTAGTAGCGACGGCCGGGGTAACCCTCGGCGTACTTGTTGGTGAGTACTGAACCCTGCGCCTCGAGAATGGCACGCGAAACGAAGTTCTCGCTCGCGATCATCTCGAGTGTTCCGCGCTGGCGGCCGAGCTCCTGCTCGAGCACAGCGGCGATCTCGGGGTCAACACTCGACAGCGGGTCGGTGAAGGTGGAGGGAAGTTTGTCGTTCACGTGGGCTCCTTACGACTGACATGACCAAGGTACCCCGGCGCGAGCCAGGTCTCGGGCGGCCCAGGCGTACGGCCGCGTCGATGTCAGTCGCTCCCCGGTGGTTGCCCACCTCAACGCCAGTCGCGACCCTGCAATTCTAGCGCAGCATCCGAACGGAAAAAGGCCCGCAGCTGAACGTTGTCACGCGCTGCGGGCCCTCTCCTGAAACGCGTTGACTACGCGGCGACCTTGCGGCGACGATAGACGGCTGCACCGGCAAACGCCGAACCGAGCAGCAGAAGCGTGCCCGCCACGACGACGGCGGGAGTGGCGTCTGCACCCGTGGCGGCCAGCGCGGGCTGGGAGAGCGACACTGCCACGAGAGTTCCCGTTGCCGACACGGTGAAGTACAACACCGCGGTGACGGTTGAGCCGTTTGCCAGCGTGCTTGAGAGGGTCACCGAGTGACGCCCAGCCTCAAGTCCCGCGGGAATCGTGAAGGACTGTGCAAGAACACCGTCGATCGCCACTGTTCCCGAACCGATGATGACCGGGGTTGACCGCACAGTAACGCTAAACGCGGCACCGGGCTGGAGACCAGACATGACGACGTTGACCGGGGCGCCCGCAATCGGAGCACCGGTAGCGGCGCCGATCGTGACGGCACTGTTGCCAGGAGCGGCCGCGATGTTCAGGATGAGCGGCGCCTCTGCATAGTTGGTGCCGTTACCAACTACGAGTCCTGCGTTGAACGAACCGCTGTAGATGGGGGTTCCGACGATCCTCAGCTGGGGAGCTACTCCCGGGGACTCGATCGATTCGAACATGAGGCCACTGAACGGGGTGACAACGCCAGCGTTACCGGACTGCGGGCCAGCCGCAACCCAGCCGTATGAGGTCCAGTCCCATGCGCCGGCAAGCTGGAGCGGCACCTGCACGTCTACCGCTACGCCCTGCTTAAGCGCGATGGGGGCTGCAGCCACGGTGCAGTCGGCACACGGCGGGGCCACGACGGGCAGGGCTCCGACCGTGATGCTGGCGAAGACCGCGCTGGCGTCGCCCCAAGCAGGAGCGTCGCACGTAGTAACGCGCTCGTGGAACGCCACCGAGTACTCGTCGCCCTCTTCGAATGCCATGTTGTCACCCGTGAGGAGTGCGAAATCTGCTTGCGCCTGGGCGGTACTCACACCGGTCGTGTTGAGCTCTGCCCGGTTCTTGTATTCCGACATGCAGATGAAGCCGCCTGCGCTGTCGATTTCGGTGAGGCTTGTGTCGCCATTGAAATGGGCCGTGAAACGCTCACCGATGTCGATTGTGGACTGCCCGAAGGAGACTGCCGTGATGGGGAATTCGGGCACGGCCATGGCTGGCCCCGCGACCAACAAAGGGGCTGCGAGAACTACGGTCGCGACAGCGACCGCCGCGGCCCGGCGGCGGCCGGTGCGCAGGAGATCAAGACGGGGGGAAGAAGACATGAAGGGGCTCCGATGGTTGATGGCCCGCGATAGCCCATCAAGCCGAAGGCTGAATGAAGCTCAGCAGGAACGTCGGAAAGCTTACTGAGCCGCATACACCGGCAGAAAGCCCCCAAATGGGGAGGTCCTTCGTGCCTCTAGTGCTCGATAACCCGGCGCTGTTTCACTCCGTGGAGCACAACATCCGCCACGATCACCAAAAGGATGGCAACCACCAAGAACGCCGCATGAATGTAGGGCAAAACGCCAAGCCCCCAGTGCTCAAGCGCCAGCGCTCCGACTAGCGCACCGCCGCCAATGCCCGAGTTGAAGGCTGTCGTATAGAACGCGCTCGAGACGTCGCGGATGCGGGCGGGTGCCGCCCGCAACACGCGCGTCTGAAGCAACGGCGGCAACATGCCCCCTGCCAGCCCCCACATGAGGAAGGCGATGATGCCGAGCCAGAGGAAGCCCGGCCACACTGCGAGCGTGAGCACAGACACGAAAACGGTGACGAGCGCGATGATGAGACCGAGCCGAGGCCGACTGCCCAGCCACGCCGCCACGATGACGAGGGACAGCAGCCCCATGACGCCGTAGCCGAAGAGTGCGGGGCTGATGAAGTCCTTGCTCACCCCCACCGAACGCTCGAGGAACGGCGTGATGTAGGTGTAGAAGGTGTACTGCCCGATCATCGTGACTGCCGTGATCAGGCACACGATGACGACGGCGAGAACCGACTGCTCCCGACGCGGTGCGTGGGTTGAGTCGGCGAGCACCGTGACTGAACCCGTGGATGTGCTGCTCGCGACAGCGATGCTCATGGTGGGCGTGATCGCGCCCGCCTTGACCGGAGGGAGGAACTTGTAGACAAAGAACGTGCCGACAAGAGCAAGCCCCGCAAGCACAAGAAACGCCATGCGCCATCCGACCGCGTGACCCAGCGTCACGCCCAGAGGCACCCCAAAGACGAACGCAAGCGAGCCGCCGCCGAGAGAGATCGACACGGCGCGCCCGAGCTGCTCCTTGGGAACGAGGTAGGAAGCGTAGGCCCCCATGACCGCCCAGAAGAGCCCGTGGGCCAACCCGCCGAGCACTCGTGACGCGATGAGAACGCCATAGTTGGGCGCGAAGGCCGTCAGAACCGTGCTCGCCGCGAGCACCAACAGCACGATGACCACGAGCTTGTGACGGTCGAACCGGCGTGTGAGGTGCGAGAGCAACGCGCTCGACAGCACAACCGTGAAAGCGAAAACGCTCACGGTGAGACCGATCATGGACTCCGTGACGCCGAGCTCATCGCTCATTTCGGGCAAAAGGCCCGTCGGCAGCATCTCGATCGTGACGCTGAGGAACGTCGCCACGGCGACAGTGAACAGAGCGAGGTAAGGAAAAGGAGGCAGTGGGGTGCGAGTCTGAGGCGCGCTCATGGGATGTAAGAGAACCGATCCGGGGGTGTGGCGTGACGCCGCCAACGGGCCGCCGCGAGCGCGCGACGACCACTCATTCTATCCGAGGGCCGTCCGACCTCTACTCTTGAACCGTGAACTCGCTCCCTCCCACTGCACTTGACTCCACCCATTGGGTACTCACCATCGTCTGCAACGACCGCCCCGGAATCGTGCACGCGCTCAGCGGGGCGATTGTTACCGCTGGCGGCAACATCACGGAGTCGCAGCAGTTCTCAAGCGTCGACACCGACAACTTCTTCATGCGCCTGCAGGTTGAATCCACGGCAACGCGCGCCGAGTTCGAGGCTGCGCTTCTGCCCGTCGTCGCCCACTACGACATGCGCTGGCACCTCGACGTGGTCGGCCGCCCCCTGCGCACCCTCGTGCTCGTCTCCAAGGCAGCGCACTGCCTTAACGACATGCTCTTTCGGGAACGCGCCGGTCAGCTGCCCGTCCATGTGCCCCTCGTGCTCAGCAACCACGACGAGCTCGCTGGCCTCGCCGAGTTCTACGGGGTCCCCTTCGAGCGGATGCCCATCGGCAATGCAGCAGACAAGGCCGCGTTCGAAGCGCGCATTGTGGACGAGGTTGAGAAGCACGACATCGAGCTTGTGGTGCTTGCCCGGTACATGCAGATTCTCTCGCCCGAGCTGTGTGAATTTCTTGAGGGCAGGGCCATCAACATCCACCACTCGTTCCTGCCCGGGTTCAAGGGGGCAAACCCCTACCGTCAGGCCCACGCGCGCGGTGTGAAGATCATCGGCGCCACCGCCCACTTTGTGACGAGCGACCTCGACGAGGGGCCAATCATCGAGCAGAACATTGTGCGTGTCGACCACACACACTCCCCCGCCGAGCTCATGGCCATTGGCCAGGATGAAGAGAGCCGCACCCTCACCCAGGCCGTCAAGTGGTTCGCCGAGAACCGCGTGCTGCTCGACGGGCACCGCACCATCATCTTCAAGTAGGCCGCCGATTCGCGGGGCGCGCGATCCCGCTACTGTGCGCGCGGACGGCCCGGAATACAGTGACACCATGACGACGGTGTTTCACGGAGCACGCAAGATCGATGTCGACGGTGTCATCGAGGGTTTTTGGCTACTGGTCGACGGTGACACCATCACCGCCACCGGCGCTGGCCGAGCTCCGGATGCCGACACCAGCATCGACCTGAACGGCCGCACCATAACGCCAGGGTTCGTCGACCTGCACTGCCACGGAGGCGGCGGGCACTCGTTTGACGACTCCGCAGAGGAGATCGCCGGTGCGCTTCTCACCCATCGGGCGCACGGAACAACACGATCCGTCCTCAGCCTCGTCTCCAACCCCATTGCCCAGATGCGCGAGAGCCTGCGCACGGTCGCCACGCTCGCCGAAACGGATCCACTTATTCTCGGCTCCCACCTCGAGGGGCCCTATCTCTCGCCGGCGCGGCGGGGCGCCCACAGCTCCGAACATCTGCGGGCCATTGAGTCCTTCGAAATCGATGAGCTATTGCACGCCGCCAGGGGCACCCTGCGCCAGGTGACCATCGCCCCCGAGTTGCCCGGCGCATTCGACGCCATCGAGACTTTCGCCTCGGCTGGCGTCGCCGTAGGGATTGGCCACACCGATGCGAGCTATGAAACCGCGCGTGCCGCGTTCGACAGTGGCGCAACACTGCTGACCCACGCGTTCAACGCCATGCCCGGCATCCATCACCGGGCCCCCGGGCCCATCATTGCCGCATTCGAAGACGATCGCGTGACAATCGAGCTAATCCTTGATGGAACCCATGTGCACTCCGATGTTGCGAGGCTCGCCTTCGCCTCAGCGCGCGGGCGCATTGCGCTGGTCACCGACGCGATGGCGGCGGCGGGCTCGGTCGACGGCGACTATCGCCTAGGCGAACTCAACGTTTCTGTGCGCGACGGGCGCGCCCTCCTCAGCGGAACCTCGACCATCGCGGGGTCGACGCTGACGCAGGATGCCGCGCTGCACCAGGCAATAACGCAGGTCGGAATCGACCCCGTGGCAGCCGTCGCTGCTGTCACGGCGACCCCGGCCAAGGCGGTTGGGCTCGGCGATCGGTTCGGCCGTCTCGCGCGCGGATATGCAGCGGATGTTGTCGTGCTCAACGACGCGTGGGCCGCCGAGGCCGTGTGGGCGGCGGGAGTCCGGCTCTAGCTACGGTTTGCCCGCCCAGGCTTCGCGGTAATAGTCGGCGAAGCGCAGGCGTGACGCGGCCGCCTCATCGACAATGGCGGTCACGCGCGGGTGCAACTGCACGACGGACCCGGGCGTCGACGACGACACCGCCCCCTCAATCGCTGCCGCCACGGCATCCGCCTTACGATCGCCAAAGGCGAGGAGCACGAGGTGCCGCGCCCGCAGAATTGTGCCGAGTCCCTGAGTGATGCAGTGACGCGGGACCTCGTCGACCGAGGCAAAGAACCGCGCATTGTCTTCGCGGGTCTGCCGGGTGAGCGCCTTGACCCTGGTGGGCGAGGCGAGCGAACTGCCGGGCTCGTTGAAACCGATGTGGCCGTTCGCACCGATCCCGAGAATCTGCAGGTCGATGCCGCCCGCCGTCTCGATCGCGCGTTCATAGCGGTCTGCCGCAGCCTCGAGTGCTGCCTCGAGCGGGCCATCGAGCGCCGCATCGAGCACGCCGTCGTCGCCCGGCACCCGCACCATCGCCGGGTCTAGTCCCAGCGTGGCCACGACTTCGCGGTCGATCACGGCGCGATACGACTGCGGATGCCCCGGCTCGAGCCCCACATACTCATCGAGCGCAAACGCCCTCACCCGCGAGAAGTCGAGGTCTCGTTGGGCGAGTGACCGGTACGTCGTGAGCGGGGTCGACCCTGTCGCCAGACCGAGCACGGCACAAGGGTCGCGCCTGACGAGATCCTCGATCATGTCGGCCGCTAGCCGACCCGCCACCTCGGCATCCTCGACGATGACCACCTCGGTCATCAGCTCACCAACCGAGGGGATGACGTAGGCGCTGCGAGGTGCGCTGCTCCGAGCGCCGCCACGGGAGACCCCTCGGGAAGGATGCGGATGCGCGACCCCAATTCGAGAGACGTGATGAACGGTGACGCCCGAGCCCAGCCGTCGATGACGCTCTCGACTCCCTCGAGAATGCGATCAGAAAGCCTGCTAATGCCGCCGCCGATGACGACCGCATCCACATCGACCGTGAGCACGAGAATACGAACGGCAGAGGCCACGCCTTCGAATAGTCTGCTGCGAATCTGCACCGCCCGCGGATCCCCCGCGTCGGCAGCATCAAGAACAGCGCTGACGGCGTTGGGTTCGCCCGTTGCCCACTGCCTGGCGATGCCCGATCCGGATGCCATCGCTTCGAGGCCCCCCGGCTGGCCGTCCAAGTCGAGCGGGCCGGCAGGGTCGATGAGGATGTGGCCGATCTCCCCCGCCGCCCCGCGGGAACCTCGCCACAGCTCACCGCGCAACACGAGCCCGGCCGCGAGCCCGGTGCCCAAGTTGAGGTAGGCGATTGACAGAGTTGCTGGCACCCCGAGCAGGTGAAACGCGCCGAGCGCTGCGGCGTTCACGTCGTTCTCCACGCGCACCTCTGACCCCAGCCGGCTGGCGAGCCGTGCGCCGAGATCGAGGTGATCAACGCCGAGGTTGATGGCGTGCGAGACCGTCCCGGTCGCCGGATCCACCGTGCCGGGGATTCCGACGCCAATTGTGGACACCCCATCGTGACCACCCAGTTGCTCGACCGCGGCCACGGTCGAGTCGACGACGGCCTCGTGCCCGAATCCGGTTGCTAGCCTCACCTGCCGCAGCACCACCCCCGACCCGTCGACCAGAACGGCCTCGGTCTTGGTCCCGCCGACGTCAACGCCAATTCTCATTCCTGCGCCCACCACTTCGCCAAGGCATCCCCCACGTGTCGGGAGGCACCAAAGGTTGCCACGTCGGCATAGGCGCGGTCGTCCGACGGCCACCCCATGTCGACGACGACGACATCCGAACTGGTCGCCCGCGCCTCGTCGATGAGGTCACGCACCCATCCATGCCGATGATTATCGCGGCCAATCACCACAAGCTGTCCCGCCACATCCGGCAACCGGTCGCCCTCACTGACGCGCACGTGGGCGGGAAGCCCCCATGGCGCAGCGCCGACGGCGATGTTGGTGGGAGTCTCGAGCGCAACGATCGTGGCGGTTGGCCCTGGCCGGGTCCCGGTCCGCACATCGAACGCGGCGATGGTGCGGTCGAGATCACACTGCGGCCCGTCGTGTGGTCCTCTCTGCGCCTCGGCGGGGTAGCTGCGCGCGAGCGCAAGCACCCGGTCGGCGGCGTCGCGCATGCGGGAAGGCGAGATGCGGCCCTCGGTCACGGCGGCATCGATGGCCGCCTCAATCTCACCGATCTGCTCGTCGGTGTTTGCGGGTCCTATGCAGAGCAAATCGCATCCGGCGATGATCGCGCGAACGGCCGCCTCGGGTATGCCGATCTGCTCGCTCGCGCCCTTCATGTCGAGCGCATCCGAGACGATGAGGCCGTCGAACCCAAATTCGTCGCGCAGTAGCCCCTGCAGGATGCGCGGCGACAGGGTCGCAGGCGCATCCGCATCAAGCTGCGGCAGCAGAATGTGCGACGTCATAATCGATGCCGTTCCGGCGGCAACTGCTGCGGCGAACGGCACTAGCTCGCGCGCCTCCAACTCCACCCTGCTGCGGTCGACTACCGGCAGAGCGAGGTGAGAATCCTGCGCCGTATCGCCGTGCCCGGGAAAGTGCTTCACGCTCGCGGCCACTCCGGTCGATTGCAGCCCCCTTACCCACGCCGCTGCATGGCGGGCCACGAGCTCGGGGGTCGACCCGAAGCTGCGAACCCCGATGACGGGGTTATCGGGGTTCGAGTTGATGTCGATGTCGGGCGCGAATGTGAGATTCACGCCGACCGATCGCAACTCGTGGCCGACGGATTCCGCCACCGAGGCCGTATATGCCTCATCGTCTATGCGGCCCAGGATGGCATTGCCCGGGTAGGGCGAACCGGTCGCATAGTAGAGGCGGGTTACGTCACCGCCTTCTTCGTCGATCGCGATCACTGCGTGCGGATTCGCCTGCCGAATATCGGCGGTCAGAGCCCGAACCTGTGCGGGTGACTCGATGTTGTCGCCGAACAGGCACACCCCGCCGACCCCGCCCCGCAGGCGAGCAGCGACCCACTCTGGCAGCTCGGTTCCGGCAAACCCGAGCATGATCACGCCGCAAGCGCTCATCCCTTGACCGCCCCGCTCACAAGGCCCGATGTGAGGCGGCCCTGAACGATGAGAAAGAAGATGATCACGGGCACGGCCACGAGGGTTGAGGCAGCCATAACCTGGCCCCAGTCAGTCGCCCGCGTGGCACTCGCCTGCACAAAACCCCGCAACCAGAGCGGCAGTGTTTGGCTAGCCTCGGCCGGCAGCAGCACGAGTGCCACCGTGAATTCGTTCCATGCCTGAAGAAATGCGTAGACACCGGATGCGATCAGGCCGGGTGCGAGCAGGGGAAAGGTGATGCGCATGAACGCCTGCGTTCGGCTGAGCCCGTCGACCATGGCTGCTTCTTCTAGGTCGATCGGGATTCCGGCGACGAAACCGCGCAGCATCCAAATCGTGAACGGCACGACCGCCGCAATGTAGATGACGCTGACGCCGATCACCGAGTTGAGCAGCCCCATCCCGGCAACCATCTTGTATTGCGCAATGAAGAGGCCCTCGGCCGGCAGCATCTGCACGATGAGCACGGCGAGCACGAAGGTTTTGCGCCCCCGAAAGCGAAAACGGCTGATTGCGACCGCCGCAAGAAACGCAAAGAGCAGGCAAAACACGACGGCGATCAGGGTAACCGAGACGCTCATGCCCAAAGCGGAATAGAAGCTCCCGTCGGCCAGTGCCGCAGTGAAGTTGTTGAGCGACCCGCCCAAGGGAACAAACGTGGGCACAAAGGATTCGAGCCGGGCCGTCGGCAGAAGAGAGGAGTTGACCATCCAATAGACGGGAGAGGCCCACGCAAGAGCGACGACGATCGCCAGTGCGCCCAGCAGGCCGCGCCGCACGCTGGATCGGGTCATGACTGGTCCTCCTTGAGCAGGCTGCGGATGTAGAACCAGCTGAGCGCAATCGTCAGCGCAAGCACGAGCACGGAAACGGCCGACGCCATGCCAAAGTCTTGGGCCCGCGTGCCGAGCTTGTAGATATAGGTGCCGAGCAGGTCGAAGTCGCCCGACTTGCTGCCCGCATCCTGAAGCATGGTGATCTGCGTGAAGACCCTGAGGTTCCAGATCAGCTGAAGCAAAAAGACGATCGTGATGACGGGTTTGATCATCGGCAGGATGATGTGCTTGAGCCGCTGCCACGGGGTTGCGCCATCGATCTGCGCTGCCTCAAGAACTTCTTCTGACACCTGGGTCAGGCCCGCGTAAGACGAGAAGGCGACGAAGGGCACCGACATCCAGACCACGATCACACTCGCGACAAAGAAGAACGTCATCGGTGTTTCGAGCCAGTCGAAGCGGTACATGTCGACGCCGGGGATCATGTCGAGCACGTAGTTGATCACGCCTCGACGGCGATCGAAGAGCCAGATCCACACGGTCATCGCAGCAACAACCGGCATCGCCCACGCCAGCAGCAGTGCGATCTGAAGGATCAAACGGGGAGCCTTGCCGATGACCATCATGAGCAGGGCACAGAGGAGGCCAATAACGAGGGTGACGACGGCGGTGACCACGCAGAACATGAGGGACCGCGCGACCACCGCCCAGAGCTCGGGGTCTGTTGCCAGGGTCACATAGTTGTCGAACCACACGAAGGGGGCCGCCTGGCCAAACTGCTGCGCTAGGCCGAATTCTTGTAGCGAGGTCACGGCCTGCCACACGAGCGGGTAGCCCATCCCCAGCAGCAGGATGAGGATCGCCGGGAGCAGCAGAACCTGTGGCATGCGTTTCACGGCGATCCTCCTTCCTTGTGGTCGTCTGCTGGCTGGTGTTGAGCTGCTAGTTGAGCAGCGCGCCGATTTTCTCGTCGTACTCGGCAGCGAGGGAGGCGATGTCGCCACCGCCCGCAACCTTGCCGAAGAACTCCTCCAGCAGGCCGGAGCCCTCGACAGCGGCCCAACCGGGAGCGGCAGGCGTGAGCTTGGAGTTCTTTGCCGATTCGATGAGCGCTTCCGCAAACTGGTCGTCGCCCAGCGAGGATGCGTATTCGAGGTTGGCGGGGCCGAGGCCGTTCTCGCCCAGCATCTGCTGGTACTCCGCAGAGAAGATGATCTTCAGAAGCTCACGCGAAGCATCCTGATTCTTGCTCTTGGCGGAGATGGCGATGTTCGAACCACCAGCGAAGACCGGAGCTGCTCCCCCGTCGACGGCAGGCAGGGGGAAGACACCGAAGACCTCGTCGTTCCATGTCGCCACCGTCTTGGTTGCGTCATCGGGGTCAGGGGTTACGTCACCGATCGACCAGTGCGCCCATCCGGGAGCGATGATCGTTGCGGCCTCTGGCGCGCCCGTTGTCTCGTTGTTGTTGATGTTGACCCACGGGGTGCTGTCGGCCTCGGTGACGGGTGCGTTGGATGCGTTCTGGAACAGAGCCTGAAACTGCTCAAGCCCCGCAATGGTGTTGTCGTCCGAGAGGGTCGAAACCCACTCGTCGCCATCTTTCTTGGCGAGGTCACCGTCGTTCGCGAACACCCATGAGATCGCGTTGCGCCAGTCTTCTCCGCCGATGTAGAAGCCGGACTGGCCATCGGTACGCAGCGATGCCGCCGTCTCGTTGAACTCGGTGAGCGTGGTCGGAACCTGCTTGCCCGCCGCTGCCCACAGGTCCTTGCGGTAGAACACGTAGCGGGAGCCGAAGTAGTACGGCAACGCGTAGTTAGCGCCGTCGACTGTGCCGACCTCGACAAAAGAGGGCAGCAGTTCGTCGCCACCGAGTTCGTCCACCATGTCGGTTATGTCGCTGAATGCGCCGACATTGGTGAAGGTGGGCGACCACGTGTTTCCGATCTCCACAACGTCCGGGGTATTCTCGGCGTCGGGGAGTGCGGTGGTCAGCTTCGCAATTGCGTCGCCCCAGCCCTGTTCCTCAATGGTTAGGGTGCCCCCGGTTGCGTCTGCGTACTCGGTCTTAAGGTAGTCGCGCAGGGTATCCGGGGTGTCACCTCCCATGAGCCACAGGGTGATGTCGTTGCCTGATTCGTCTGCGGGCGCGCCACCGGCGCATCCCGCCAGCAGGAGCGCTGCCGCTGTTGTCGCAGCGAGCACTCCGAGCTTCTTCTTCATATCGCGTCCTTCTCTCTTGGTACCGGAGAATGTGGCCGGGCGGCCACGCGTGGAGGAGTCAGGAGACTCCGAGCTGCCCCGAGAGCACCATGGCGGCCGCGCCGCGCATGACGATGTCCTCGCCGAGGGTTGTCATCCGCACCGTTAGGTCGTCGTGGAACTCGGCCATAGTTCGGGCACGGAGCGTGTCGACGGCGCTCTCGGTAAGGGCGCCGTCGAGCAGGTCACTCGGTCCGCTGAGCACGATCTCTGCGAGATTGAGCGCACCGACGACGGGGGCGAGGGCAATACCGAGGTGCCGTCCTGCCTCCCGAAGAATGGGATCCGTTGGAGCTCCGGATGCTGTGGCTGCGGCAAGCGCCGCCGCAAGACGCGGGGTAGAAAGCCAGGTTTCGAGGCACCCCTGCTTGCCGCAGACGCACTGCGCGCCGCCGCTGGTGCCCACAACGACATGCCCGAGCTCGCCAGCGGCGAAGCGGCTGCCGTGCAGGAGTGAGCCCCCGAGCAAGAGTCCTGCGCCAACTCCGTGGCCCACCTTGATGAGCATCATGTCGCGGTCGGCCTCGCCGAAGCTATGCTCGGCGAGCACTGCGGCGTTCGCATCATTAGCCACGATGACGGGCAGCGAGAACATCGCCTCAAGCGTGGCCTGCAGGGGTTCGCCGCGCCATCCGAGGTTGGGGGCGCCGAGCACGACCCCGGCAGGGTCAACAACACCGGGTGAGCCGACGCCGATTCCGAGGATGGGCGCAGTAGCGCGGGAGATCAGCTCCTCGATGAGCGCTGCCACCTTAGCCGTGGCATCCGCCCCCGTGCTCTCGGCGAGCGGAAGCTCTGCCCGTTCGAGGATGGTTCCGTCGAGGTCGAGCACCGCGCCCCTAAAAATCTCGAAGGCACTGAGGTCGAGCCCGATTATCTGAAAGGCCCCCCGATTGAGGTCGAGCAGCGTCGCTGGCTTTCCCGGACGGGTGCCTTCGCGCTGGCCTATCTCGACAATGAGCCCCTCGGCCATGAGTTCCGAAACGAGGTCGGAGATGGTGACCCGGGTGAGTCCTGTCTCGCGCGCGATGTCGGCCCTGCTGCGGCTGCCGTCGCTGTACAGCGTCTGAAGCACGAGCGAAAGGTTGTGGCTGCGGGCGTGCTCTGGGAGCCGCTTGGCCGTTGGCCGAAGCGCGCGTCCCGTCATGAACTCCGTCGTCATGTTTGTTAGTAAAGCGTACAAACAAACCGGATGCAAGGATTTTTCGGCTTAAGCGCCCCTAGTTAGAACTATGGAACGCTGAGGGCACGGAGCTCGGACCCCAGCCCGGATTAACGAGAAGGCCCCCACATCCAACCGGATGCGGGGGCCTTCTCAGCAGCGGTCTTACGCTGCCATACGAGCCTTGAGGTTCTCGTCGAGGGTCGCGAGGAACTCCTCGGTCGTCTGGTAGGCCTGGTCGGGCCCGACGAGCAATGCGAGGTCCTTGGTCATCTTGCCCGACTCGACCGTCTTGATGACAACATCCTCAAGCGTGAGGCTGAAGTCGATCAGAGCCTGGTTGCCGTCGAGCTTGCCGCGGTGCGCGAGACCGCGCGTCCAGGCGTAGATCGAGGCGATCGGGTTGGTCGAGGTGGGCTTGCCGGCCTGGTGCTGGCGGTAGTGACGCGTGACGGTGCCGTGGGCAGCCTCCGCCTCGACGACCTTTCCGTCCGGCGTGCTGAGCACCGAGGTCATGAGGCCGAGCGAGCCGAAGCCCTGCGCGACGGTGTCCGACTGAACGTCGCCGTCGTAGTTCTTGCAGGCCCAGACGTAGCCGCCCTCCCACTTCATGGCCGAAGCGACCATGTCGTCGATGAGGCGGTGCTCGTAGGTGAGACCGGCGGCCTCGAACTGCGCCTTGAACTCGGTCTCGTAGACCTCTTCGAAGATGTCCTTGAAGCGGCCGTCGTATGCCTTGAGGATCGTGTTCTTCGTCGACAGGTAGACGGGGTAGTTGCGGCTGAGGCCGTAGTTGAGCGACGCGCGAGCAAAGTCGATGATCGACGAGTCGAGGTTGTACTGAACCTGGGCGATGCCGTCGCCGGGTGCGTCGTAGACCTCGAACTTCATGGGCTCTGAGCCGTCTTCGGGTTCGAATTCAACCGTGAGCTTGCCCTTGCCCTGGAACTTGAAGTCCGTGGCGCGGTACTGGTCACCGAAGGCGTGGCGGCCAATGATGATCGGCTTGTTCCAGCCGGGAACCAGACGCGGGATGTTCGAGATGATGATCGGCTCGCGGAAGATAACGCCGCCGAGGATGTTGCGGATCGTGCCGTTCGGCGACTTCCACATCTTCTTGAGGCCGAACTCCTCGACGCGGGCCTCGTCGGGGGTGATGGTCGCGCACTTGACGCCGACGCCGTGCTTCTGAATGGCGTGGGCTGCGTCGATCGTGATCTGGTCATCGGTCGCGTCGCGGCTCTCAATGCCGAGGTCGTAATACTCGAGGGTCACATCGAGGTAGGGGTGGATCAGGGTGTCCTTGATCTTCTGCCAGATGATGCGAGTCATCTCGTCTCCGTCGAGCTCGACGACCGTTCCTTCAACCTTGATCTTTGACACTGATGCTTCCTCTCGTTGGGCCGCATCAATCTTACCCGCTCTTGTCAAAGTGTCTTGACGTCGAGATAGTTGCGGCGCTTTGCCCCCCGAGCTGGGGCACCAACTCAGGCCAGCGGTATGTAAAACTGACCAGATATCGACAACCCGCACGTCGATATTCCCCCCTCCCTCTCTCTCCGCCGAGGAGTCTCATGAAGAATGCCCGTCTTCTCGCGATCGCTGCCGTCGCCACCTCAATTCCTTTGATTGTCTCGGGATGTGGTGGAGCAGACGCAGCCGAGTCTTCGGGCGCCGCCTCGGTTTCGGTTGGCGTGGTCCCCGGTGTCGACCTCGCCCCTCTCTATCTGGGCATCCAGGAGGGGGTCTTCGACGAACTCAACCTCACGGTCACCATTAACTCGCTGAGCGCATCGAGCAGCTCGCTGCTCACCGCGCTGGGCGAGGACCGCTTTGACTTCGGCTACGCCGACACCCTCTCCGTGCTCTCGGCAATCGAAGGCGGGGCCGCGATCGACATCTTGAGCGGCGCTGCCGCGAGTTCCGGCAACGCCCAGCTCGACTACGCGGCAATCATGGTGCGCCCCGACTCCGACATCACGTCGCTCTCCAATCTCACCGGTCGCACAATCGGAGTCGACTCACGCGGCTCAACCAACGAGTTCGTCATGCGGGACGCAATGCTCGCGGCCAACGTTCCCGCAGAGCTCGCTACCTGGAAGACCGTGCCGTTCGTCGACGCGGTTGGCTCGATCAACAGCGGCGCAGTTGATGCGGCCCTCGTCACGGAGCCCTTCTTGACCACCGCGCGTCTCGCTGGGATGCGCATTATTTCGTACCCCTACGCG
The DNA here is from genome assembly GCF_003065485.1 of Salinibacterium hongtaonis. Classification (GTDB taxonomy): domain Bacteria; phylum Actinomycetota; class Actinomycetes; order Actinomycetales; family Microbacteriaceae; genus Homoserinimonas; species Homoserinimonas hongtaonis. The sequence continues at coordinate 264,987 of NZ_CP026951.1, read as the reverse complement.
GAGTTCGACCGCAACCTCACGGTCTCGATGTATGTCGCCTCATCGGCTTTCACCGAGAAGAAGCCTGAGGTTGTCGAGCGTTTTCGCATGGCGCTGCAGCGCTCCTACGACCTCGCACGAACCAAGCCCGGACTTGTTCGCGACTCCCTGACCTCGTTCATCAAGACGGGAGCGGATGTACGCACCCGCCTCACGCTGCCCTCGTTCACCACCCACATCGACACCGGTTCGGTCACCCTCCTCGGCGAGCGGGCAAAGAAGTTCGGCATGATTCAGTCGATCCCCGACTTCGCGACGATCCTGCCGTAGCGAAGCAGCACCGCTAGCGTGCCGCCGGCTGTCGCGGTGTCACTGCCGCGGCGTCTTCCATGAGCCCGAGACGTAGGGCGCACTGAAGCACAAACGCGTCTCGAGCGGCCGTTGGGTCGAAACCCGTGACCTCCGCGGCCCGCTTGAGGCGATACCGCACGGTGTTGGGATGCACGTCGAGCTTTCGCGCGGCCGTTTCGACCGCTCCGCCCGCCTCGACGAAGCGCCGCACAGTCTGAAGCAGCGGCTGCCGCGAATCCCGCAGGGGGCGATAGGCGCGATTGATCAGGTCACGACGCGCGAGCGGATCGCCCGCGAGCACGCGCTCCGGCAGCAGGTCGGCCGCATAGACGACCCTGGCGTCCTGATCGCTCGCCCCCACCACATCCGCACCGGCGTTGGCGGCGACCAGACTCTGCCAGGCGGAGGAGATCGTGTCGACGACAGGGCCAACCACAACCGGTCCCGCGCCGAATCCGTCGGCCAGCGCCGCAATCACGGCCTGCAGCTCATCCGCTTCGTGCCCCTCGACGAGCGCTGCGATCACGATGAGGCGACCCGACGAGGTCCCCACGAGCACGTCTGCGCCGGCATTCCAGGCGCGGCGCCGAACGATGTCGGTGTCGCCGCTCTCGGGCATCTCACCGCACGCAGCAACAGCAGCACCGTCGCCGCGCCACCCCACCGAGCGGATCCTCGCGATGAGGGAGTCAGTGAGCGCGCCCTTGTGCGAGGCGTCGATCACGAACTGCTCGAGCCGATGCTCCCACAGCCCCGTGCCGTCGCCAACCTGCGCATAGAGTTCGGCCGCAGCGAACGCGAGCTGCCGGGAGAAGACAACGCTCGCTTCGAGGTCCTGCGGGGTCTCGATGTTCTCTTCCACTAGCGACGATGTCACTCGCATGAGCTGCAAGGTCTGCTGCAGCGTCACCGAACGCACGAGCTCTCGCGGCGCGACGGCGAACATGTCCATCGGATCCGCTGTGCCCGGGGCACGAAGATGCGCGAAAAAGCTCACGAATCCGGCCTTAGTGACCAGGTGGAGGTGCTCACGCCGGCGATCCGGGATCTCACCAAACCACGGCAGCGTGCGCTCGGCCCTAGCCATTGCCTCGTCGGCGAGCGCGCCGGGGTCGAGGTCGCTCACTCGCGCCAGGTGGCGTACTGGACCATTACCTTGGGTGTGCAGAAGCTGCGTCATCGAAGACCTCCCGTCGGACAAACCGACTAGACGGTATGTTATAGGGGTATTCCGAGAAAGAGAAGAGGAACCGCAATGCGCGAGGCCAAAGTAGCCATCCGATGGGGAGACATGGACTCCTACGGCCACGTGAATAACGTCTTCTTCGTGCGATATCTCGAAGACACGCGATTCGCGCTCTTCACTCCTCCCCTCGGCGAATTTGCAGCGCCGGGGATAGACCCCTCGCTCGGGGTTTTCGACCTCTTCCCCTCCGGCAGCAATGGCCTCGTCGCCGGCCATCGCATCGAGTATCGCGCCCCCCTCAACTACCGCGCCGAACCGCTCATCGTGCGACTTTGGGTTACCAGAGTGGGCGGCTCAAGCGTCGATCTCGCCTATGAGCTCGGCGAGCCGGACCGCTCAACGATCTACGCCGTCGCCAGCACGACCCTTGTTGTGGTCGACACCGAGTCGGGCAGACCCCGCGAGCTTCCGGATGCTTTGCGCGCCACGTTCGCGCAGTGGAGCGGCGACCCCGTGCCGTTTCGTCAATGACAGCTGTCTCATGTGGTGGGGTGACCGCCGGCCTCGCCCCTCGAGGAGGCCGGCGGTCGAATGGTCCCGGCTGTTGCGCCACACACGCGCCGGGGCCGGTCTGTTAGCCCTCGAGCGCGCGATAGAACGCCGAAACGTAGGCGTCGCTGCGTGGAGAGCCGACGATTCCCGGTGACATCTTGTTCATCACATAGGCAAACGTCGCCCCACGATCGACGTCGTTCACAATGAGCGAGCCGCCCCATCCTCCCCAGTACGCAACCCTGCCCGTCTGGGGCAGCACGGGAGCCGCCTCCGTCGGCAACGCGAAGCCGACTCCGAACCGCAGGTGTTGAAAGAGCACCAGGTCAAGCCCATCAGACTGCTGCTCAAAGATCCGGTCGATCGTCTCGGGCGACAGCAGCCGAACTCCGTCGACCTCTCCGCCGTTCGTGATCACGGATTCGATTCGCGCAACAGAACGCGCATTGCCCTGGCCTCCCGCGCCACCGATCTCGGCCGCCTTCCACTCGTTCGTCCAGGTCGCGGTCGCGTCGAGCACGGGAGCCATAAACGTGCGGAGGGCAGGGTGCCCCTCCGGCAGTCCCGAGAGATCCATTTGCGCGGGTGGCGGCGCAACCACATGCGCGACCCGGCCAAACTCGGCACGGTCGAGCCCGATGTGAAAGTCGGCGCCGAGAGGCTCTGCAATTTCTTCTCGCACGAACGCGCCGAGCGTGCGCCCGGTCACTCGGCGAATGATTTCACCCAGCAGGTGCCCGTAGTTCAGCAGGTGGTATCCGGATGCCGTGCCCGGCTCCCACCAGGGAGCCTGCGCGGCAAGCTTGGCCGCAGCCGCCTCGGGGTCGTACAGGTCGTCGGTTGTGAACGGCAGATCCCATCCGCTCACCCCCGAGGTGTGAGACATCACCTGCTTGACGGTGATGGCCTCCTTGCCGTTGCTCCCGAACTCTGGCCAGTAGCGCGCCACCGGAGCATCGAGGTCGATCTCGCCCCTGTCAACCAACATGAGCATCGCGAGTGCCACAACCGTCTTGGTTGTCGACCACACATTGGTGATGGTGTCGCGCTGCCATTCGGCACTGCGCTCTTCGGCAGCGAAGCCGCCCCAGAGGTCGATGACCGGCTTGCCGTTGATCGTCGCGGCAATAGACGCCCCAAGCTCCTCCCCTGAATCGAGTTGGCGCTGTAGTTCTTCTCGCACCGACTCGAATCGTGGGTCGTTCTCTCCGTGGACTACTGCGGAGGCAGATGCAATCGCGTCGCTCATATGAAGCTCCTTTGCTTCGAGAAATATTGGGGTCAAAAACCCTTGCGGCGTGGGGTGGTCCTGCATGTATGGTGAAAACATACCAACCGGTCGGTTCTGACACCAGAGTCAGACTGCCGCAACAAAGAACTGTCACGAAGGAGTGGTGGACGTGGGTCGATTCGACGGCGAAACGGCACTGATCACCGGCGCAAGCCGGGGCATCGGTCTCGCCATCGCTCAGCGCTTTGTCGCCGACGGCGGCCGAGTCGCCATCACGGCCCGGGGTCAGGAGGCGCTGGATGCTGCGGTCGCCACGCTCGGCGGGCCGAGCGTCGCTATTGCCGTTGCGGGCAAGGCAGACGATCCCGCCCACCGGGCGGAGGTCTTCTCCCGCATCTCCGACGAGTTCGGATCGGTCGACCACCTCGTTAACAACGCCGGCATCAACCCGGCCTATGGCCCAGCCCTCCAGACCGACGAGGCCGTCGCCCGCAAGATTCTCGATGTCAACGTCATCGGCGCCCTAGCCTGGAGCCGGGACGCCGTCGCCGCTGGCCTCAGCAGCACGATCGTCAACCTGTCGTCGATCTCGGCCCTCACCGCGGCTCCCGGAATCGCCTTCTACGGGGTCTCCAAGGCAGCTCTCATCTCGCTCACCCAGCAGCTCGCCCACGAATTGGCTCCGAGCATCCGGGTCAATGCCGTTGCTCCCGCCGTCATCAAGACCAACTTCGCCAAGGCCCTCTATGAGGGTCGCGAAGACGAAGTTGCCGCCCGTTATCCCCTCGCCCGCCTGGGCGTTCCCGACGATGTTGCGGGGCCTGTGACGTTCCTCATGTCGCCGGATTCCGCCTGGATCACAGGACAGACCCTCGTCATAGACGGCGGCGGCTCCCTCTCCCCTGTTGGATAGAGCCATGAAGAAAACAGTAAGCATCCAAGAAGAACTCCAGCGCGTTTCTGTCGAGCTGTTTTCGAAACAGGGCTACGCCCGCACGAGCGTTCAGCAGATCGTCGACGCCGCCGGGGTTACCAAGGGCGCCCTTTACCACTACTTCACGTCGAAGGACGATCTGCTCTTCGACATCTACGACCGCCTGCTGTCCCTGCAGCGGGAGCACCTCGACGAGATCGTGAGCCGGGATCTCGACCCGCTGGAGACGATGCGTCTCGTGTGCGAGGACCTCATCGTTACCTCCATCGAATGGATCAGCGAAGGCTCGGTGTTCTTTCGCTCGCAGCACATGCTCTCCGATGAGCGGCAGCGCGAAGTCAAACGCCGCCGTCGCGAATACAACGACGTTTTCACCGCCCTCCTCGCACGAGGTCAGGCGGCGGGAGAGTTTCGCACCGACATTCCCGCGATCGTGCTCACCGCCACGTTCTTTGCGAACCCGCACTATCTGTCTCACTGGTACTCGCCCGATGGCGAGCTCACCAAGGAACAGCTCGCAGCACAGATCACCGAGCTCTACCTCAAGGGCTTGAAGACCGAGGAGGCACACGACTGATGGAAGCATGGCAAGTCACCCTGAATGGAGAGCCCATCGACGCGATGGGCATTGCCGTCCTCGAGACGCCGGTCCCCGCTCCTGGCGAAGTTCTTCTCCGCACGAGGGCCGTCGCCCTCAACTTTCCCGACGTGCTTCTCGCCCGCGGCGAATACCAGGTACGCCCTGAGCTGCCCTTCACTCCGGGAATCGAACTCTGTGCCGATGTCGTCGCTCTCGGCGAAGGCGTCACCAATGTTTCGGTCGGCGAACGCGTCGTGGCGACCCACATCGGCGTCATGGCCGAATACGTTGTGGTTCCCGCCCGTGTCGTCTTTTCGGCACCGAGCGCTCTGAGCGACGCCGAGGCCTCCGCCCTCATGATCGGCTACCAGACCGGCTACTTCGGCCTGCACCGCCGCGCCAACCTGCAGCCGGGCGAGACGCTGCTCGTCCATGCCGCGGCCGGCGGCGTGGGAACAGCAGCTGTGCAACTGGGCAAGGCAGCAGGGGCCACCGTAATCGGCGTGGTCGGCAGCGATGCCAAGCGCCAGGTCGCGCTCGACGCTGGGGCCGACCTGGTCATCAACCGCCGAGACGAAGACTTCGTGACGATGGTCAACGACTTCACCCAGGGTCGCGGGGCCGATGTCATCTACGACCCCGTAGGCGGCGAGACGTTCCAGCGCTCCACCAAATGCATCGCATTCGAAGGCCGCATCATCGTCGTCGGGTTTGCCGGCGGCGAGATCCAGTCGGCACGCGCCAACCACGCCCTCGTCAAGAACTACGGCATCCTCGGGCTGCACTGGGGGCTCTACGAGAAGAAGGCCCCGCACCTCATCGCCGAGGCACACGAAGAGCTCACCCGCCTCGCAAACAGCGGAGTCATCCGGCCCCTCATCAGCGAGGTCGTCGACTTCGAGCAGGCAGCGGATGCGGTGCAGCGACTCGCCGACGGAACCACGGTCGGCCGCATCGCCGTGCGGGTTTCGGACCCCGAGGTAGTGGCCCCGCTTTAGATCTCCGGGCATCCGCCGGACGCCCGCCCAACTTCACACACCCGAAGAAAAGTTCCACGACACAAAGGAGTGCCGCATGGCTCCACAAACCGACCAGTCGGCATCCACGCCGCGACTGTCGCTGAGGGACATCACCGTCCGATTCGGCGGCCTCACGGCGCTGGAATCGGTGTCGGTCGACGTGCACCCTGGCACCGTCGTCGGCATCATGGGCCCGAATGGTGCTGGTAAGACCACGCTTTTTAACGTGGTCTGCGGCATCTACCGCCCGTCAATCGGCACGATGGCCGTTGACGGCACTGTCGTCCGCCCGCATCCGCACACCCTGACGAAGCATGGAATCGCTCGAACTCTGCAGGGGCTCGGCCTCTTCGCAGGGCAGAGCGTGCTCGACAACGTTGTCGCGGGTCTTCAGCACGACACGCGTCACACGTTCGTCGAAGAGCTTCTCTCACTGCCTCGCGCCGTCCGCGACGAGCGCGAGAAAAAGGATCGCGCAATGGCGATCCTTGAAAAGCTCAATGTTGCCGCATTCGCGGCGGCGGCCCCCGACACCCTTCCCTATGCGATTCGCAAGAAGGTCTCTATCGCCAGGGCCCTCGTGAGCAACCCCTCGCTCCTCTTGCTGGACGAGCCAGCCGGTGGACTTGGTCACGATGAGATCGACGAACTTGCCCAGCTCATCCGCGAGATCCCGCAGAGCGGCTGCGCGGTCGTTCTTGTCGAGCACCACGTTGACCTCGTCATGTCGGTCTGCGACCGAATCGCAGTGCTCGACTTCGGCAAGCTCATCGCGGAGGGCACCCCGGAGCAGGTTTCGGCCGACCCCGCCGTAACTGACGCCTACCTGGGGGTGGATGCCGCATGAGCGACCTCCTGACTCTCAGCGGCGTGAGCGCCGGTTACGGTGCAATCCCCGTGCTTCACGACATCAACCTCACGGTCGCGGCCGGGAGCATCGCGGCGGTCGTCGGCGCGAACGGCGCCGGCAAGACGACCCTGCTTCGAACCATCATGGGCCAGATCAGACCGACCGCCGGGAGCATCCACGTTGACGGCACAGACCTGGCGGCCGTGAAGGTCGAAGACATGGTTCGACACGGCGTGGCCCTGGTGCCCGAGGGCCGCGGTGTGATCACCGAGCTCACGGTTGATGAGAATCTGCGACTCGGCGGCCTGTGGCGGCGCAACTCAGCAGAATCTGCTCGAACGCTCGCGCAGGTCTACGAACTCTTCGAGCCTCTGCAGAAGCGCCGCACGTCCGCAGGTCATCAGCTCTCGGGCGGCGAGCGCCAGATGTTGGCGATCGGCCGCGCACTCATGGCTCAGCCCAAGCTTTTGATGCTCGACGAGCCGTCGCTCGGCCTTGCCCCCCGCATCACGGCCCAGATTCTTGCGCTGCTTGCCCAGCTCCGCGACGAGACCGGGCTCACGGTTCTGCTCATCGAACAGAACGTACGGAGCGCGCTCTCCATTTCAGACCACGGTGTCGTGCTCAACCTGGGTCGCGTCGTCGCGTCTCGCCCCGCCGAGGAGCTGGCCTCCGACACTGAACTTCGACACACCTACCTGGGGTTCTAATGGAACGGTTTATCTTTCTCACGGTCGACGGGCTCGCTCGCGGCGCCGTCTACGCGGCCTTCGCGCTCTCGCTCGTGCTCATCTGGCGGGCCGCTCGCATCGTCAACTTCTCGCAGGGTGCGATGGCTATGGCGGCAACCTACGTCGCCTTCGTGGTCACAAGCCTCACCGGAAACTACTGGGCTGGTCTTGCCGCCGCGCTGGTGGGTGGTGCGCTCATCGGTGCCGCCGTCGAACGCGGTGTGATGCAGTTTGTTGACGACCGCATCAACCCCCTCAACTCGGTGATTGCCGCTCTGGGGGTGCTGCTCATCATTCAGTCCGTCGTCGGAATGCTGTTCGGCAACACCTTCTACCCGATGGTCACGCCGTTCAGCCAGGACCCACTCCCCTGGCTCCCCGGACTCACGATCTCGGCCTATGACCTATTCGTCTTCGCCTGCGTCGCGTTTGTGGTCGTCGGTCTCGCCCTTCTCTTCGGCAAAACGAATATCGGGCTTCGCATGCGGGCAGCGGCCTTCTCTCCCGATCTCGCTCGGCTGCTCGGGGTGCGTTCCTCTCGCATGATCACACTCGGATGGATGCTCGCCTCCGCGATTAGCGCGCTTGCGGCCCTCCTGGTCATCCCCACCGAGATGGGCCTCAACCCTCACTCCACCGACCTGGTCTTTGTCTACGCGTTCGCCATCGCGGTTGTCGGTGGGCTGGACTCCGCGCCAGGCGCGGTCTTGGGGGGCCTCGCAGTGGGGGTATTGCTCAGCTGGGTAAGCGGTTATCTTGGCGCAACGCTCTCCCCCGTAGCCGTTCTCGTCCTGCTGCTCGCCGTTCTCCTGATCAAGCCCGGCGGTATTTTCTCGGCCACTAAGGAGCGCACAGCATGAGCCGCACCACCGCAATCCTCGCCGCCGTCGGCTTCGTGCTCGTCGTGGCGCTCACCTTCGTCTTCGAACCGTTCCGCAACTTTCAGCTGGCAACCATCGCCGCCTACCTGTGCGCAGTTGGAGGCCTCACGATGCTCACGGGCGTCAACGGGCAGCTCTCGCTCGGTCACGCAGCGCTCATGGCATGCGGTGCCTACTGCTACGCATTCACGGCAAACGCCCTGGGCGAGGCAGAGATCGACGGTGTCCTGCTGCTCGTGCTGCCGCTGGTCGCGGCGGTCGTCGGTTCTGCAATCCTGGGCTTCGTCATCGGCATTGCCGGCGCCAGGCTCCATGGGCCCTACCTCGCCGGCGTAACCCTGGCGGTAGTGCTCGCGCTGCCCGCCTTCACGAGCACGTTCTCCAACGTCTTCGGCGGAGACATGGGCCTCTGGGTGACCGTCGCCCGCAAGCCTGAGGGCCTCGAGGGTCGGGGAAGCACCGAGATGTTCCAGGCATGGGTAGCGATCGCCTGCGCGGCGCTCGTGCTGCTGCTGCTTCAGAACCTGCTCCGCAGCAACTTCGGCCGCCAGATGCGCGCAGTTCGCGATAACGAGGTAGCAGCGTCTATCTCGGGCATCAACGTCTATCGCACCAAGGTTGTGGCGTTCACGGTGAGCTCCGCCGCTGCCGGAATCGGCGGCGGTCTACTCGCCTTCATCACTCAGAGCGCCAGCCCCGGCGCCTACTCCCTCATCTTCTCCCTCTTCCTGCTGATGGCAGCTGTCATCGGCGGGATCGGCACCCTGGCTGGCGCAATCTGGGGCTCCGTGCTCCTGGTGCTCCTGCCGGAGGCCATCGGCTCACTCACCAAGAGCCTGTCCTTGCCACCCGAGGTCGCACAGCGCCTCGACGGCAATCTCGCGATCGCACTGTTCGGCATCGTGCTTGTGCTGGTAGTGATCATCGCTCCCCACGGCATCCAGGGGCTCGTCACGAAAACGTGGCGCAGGCTCCAGGCGCGGGGAACCCTGCAATCCGTTTCCATCCCGAAGTAACACCCGAACCACCAACCACCACAGAAAGGTCAATGATGACTCTCAAAAGGAATCGCCTCCTCGCGATAGTGGGAGCAACCTCGGTGCTCGCTCTCGCGGCGTGCTCGAGCAGCACCGGTAACGGGGGCGGCGAGCCTGCCGATGTTCCCGGCGTGACCGACACCACCGTCACGATCGGAACCCACCAGCCCCTCACGGGTCCCGCTGCCGCAGGATTCGCTTCAGTGTCGGCCGCCGCAAAGGCCTACTTCGACTACATCAACGACAACGGCGGCATCAACGGCCGCACGATTGAGTTCGTGGTCAAGGATGACGGCTACAACCCCGCCAACACCCAGACGGTCGTTCGCGACCTCGTGCTCCAGGAAGACGTCTTCGCACTCATCGGAGGCCTGGGCACCCCGACCCACAGCTCGGTTCTCGACTTCCTCAACGACAACGAAGTTCCTGACCTCTTCGTCGCGTCCGGTTCTGGCATGTGGGACCAGCCGGAGAAGTACCCGTACACGTTCGGTTACAACTCCGATTACGTCACCGAGTCGGCCATCCTGGCCGACTACGCGCAGAAGGAATTCCCCGACGCCAAGTACTGCCTCTTCGGCCAGGACGATGACTTCGGCGACGACTTCGAAGCCGGCCTCACGGAGATCCTCGGAGAAGACGGCCTCGCGGCAAGCGAGCGTTACTCCGTGGCGAACCAGGACGTTGTCGCACAGATCAGCGCCATGAAGGCCGCCGGCTGTGAGGTCAACTTCCTCGCCAGCATCAACGCGTTCACCGCGCTGGGTGTCGGAACTGCTGCCAAGCTCGGCTACTTCCCGCAGTGGATGTCGTCGTCCTCGGGCGGTGACTACCAGACCCTCGCTGGATTCCTTGGTGAGGCTGCACCGCAGCTTCTCGAAGGCTTCATCAGCACCTTCTACCTGTCGATGGCTTCTGGCGACGACGAGTGGATCACGCTGTTCCGCGAGGTCAACGAAAAGTACAACGGTGGCGTCGAGTTCGACGGCAACCAGGTCTACGGCATGACCATGGCCTACATGTTCGCCGAGGCTCTTGCCGGTGCTGGCGAGAACCCCACGCGTGAGTCGTTGGTCGAGGCTGTGCAGAACGGCTCCGTCAAGGGCACCGGAATCGTGCCGCTCGGCTTCTCCGAGAGCGACCACTCCGGTGCACTCGGCGTTCAGCTCAGCATCGTCAAGGACACGGTTCAGGCCTACTTCGGCACCCCGTACGTCTACGAAGACGGCTCAGTTGTCGTCTACGAGGGCGAGCAGCCTGCCGTAACGAACAAGGGAATCCCGGGAGGCAAGTAACCTCTCCCACGGCCCGGCTCAGCTGAGCCGGGCACGAAGGGCCGTCGCTCGTATTCGAGCGGCGGCCCTTTTGCGCGCGAGGGAGAGGGCTGGCGCTCAGCGAGGGAGAGGGCTGGTCTCAGCGAGTGACCAGCGAGGGAGAGGGCCGAGCCCCAGCGAGCTGACCGGCGCACGAGAAAGGCCCTGCCTCCCGCTAGGGAGACAGGGCCAGGGTCGCGCTGTTGTGTTGCTGCGCTATGCCTCTGCCGATATGCGCTGAGCGTATTCGGCCGACAGCTCCCGCTTGAGCACCTTGCCGCTAGCTCCGAGCGGCAGCTCGGCGTGGAACTCCACAATGCGGGGGAACTTGTACGCCGCCATACGCTCGGAGGTGTACGCGATGACGTCTTCTGCGGTGAGCGACGAGCCGGGCGCTAGAACGATCGCGGCCGCGACTTCTTGCCCGTGCTTGTCGTGAGCCACACCGAAGACGGCGGCCGAGCCGACACCCTCGAGCCTGGCCAGAACTTCTTCCACCTCACGGGGATAGACGTTGTAGCCGTTGCGCACGATCATGTCTTTCTTGCGATCGACGATCGTGATGCGGTCGTCCGCACCCTTGGTTCCCAGGTCGCCCGTGCGGAACCATCCGTCAACGACGGCTTCAGCATCCGCCTCAGGGCGCCCGAGGTATCCCTTGAACAGGGCGTGTCCACGCACCACGATCTCGCCGAGCTCTCCCTGCGGCAGGAACTCGATGCGATCGTCGATGTCGGCATCAGCGATCTCGACGTCGACGCCCCAGATGGGACGGCCAACGGTGCCGGCGACGGGTTCGTCGCGCTGATGGTTCGTCGACACGATTGGCGAGGTCTCCGTGAGGCCATAGCCCTCGTGGACACGAGCGCCAAACTCTGCGGCGAAACGTTCGAGAATCGCGACTGGCAGTGACGCGCCGCCCGAGATGCCATATCGCAGAGGTGGCCGCTCGGCCGTGCGGGTGGCGGCCTCAAGCATGCCGATAAACATCGTCGGCACCGCGGTGAACAGCGTCGCGCCGTGCTTGACCATCAGAGCGAGCGCCTCGTCCGGGTCGAACTTGGGCAGCAGGATGATGGCAGCGCCCCGGCGGAACGCTGTGTTGAGCACGGCTGTCTGGCCGAACGTGTGGAACAGCGGAAGACCGCCGAAAACCACATCGTCTGCTGTGATGTTGAACAGGTCAATCAGGGTGACGTGAACCTGCTCGATGAGGGAGACATGGCATCCGACCGCTCCCTTGGGACGCCCCGTTGTTCCACTCGTGTAGAGGATCGTGGCAGCGTCGAGCGGGTTCGTCGACTCGTAACGCTCAAGCGGAATGGCCTCCTTGGCCTCGTCCTCAAGACGCGGCACAGGGATCTGCTCGACCATCGAGTCGGGAATCAGCACGCTCACCAGCGGAACCTGGGCGAGAGCAGCAGCCTTGCCTCCCTCGGCGAGCATGGGTGCCGCTGCGATGAGAAGCGAGGACCCGCTATCGCGCAAAACGTAGGCGATCTCGTCCGCCTTGAGCAGCAAGTGCACTGGCACGACAACCGCGCCGAGCGACAGAATCGCATAGTAGGCGCGAGCGAAGTCGGGCACGTTGGGGATGAGGATTGCGACGCGATCTCCGCGGCGCACGCCTCTGGCCCGCAGCGCCCCGGCGTAGGCCAGGGTCTGCTGCCACAGGTCGCCATAGCTGACGGTGCTATCCCCGTAGATCAAGGCCGTGCGCTCGGGAAAGCGGTGGGCGGTGTCGGAGAGGATGGTGGCAACCGAGAGGGTGCCAAAGCCCCCCGAGGTGAGCGCGGCTGGCGCCTCAAAAAGTGAAGGGGCCGAGCTTTCGGTGCTGGTCATCGTTGACCTCCAGTGATTCGGATGGGACGGTATTCGGTCAGGACTGAGGGGCGCCGAGAACAAAGAGGGCGATGGTTTCGGCGATCGCCGCCGGCTTCTCGACACCATCGATCTCGACGGTCACCGACTGGGTGACGCGGGCACCCTGCGGAACACGCTCCACAGAGACCACAACGGACCGGGTGCGGATGCTGCTGCCGACCGCAACCGGATTAATGAAACGGACCTTGTTGAGCCCGTAATTGACCCCCATGATCGTGCCCTCGATCGTGACGGCCGACGACGAGAGGTAGGGCAGGAGTGAGAGCGTCAGGTAGCCGTGGGCAATCGGCGCACCGAAGGGTCCAGCTTTGGCCCGCTCGGGGTCAACGTGGATCCACTGGTGATCGTTGGTTGCATCCGCGAACGTGTTGACGCGTTCCTGGTCGATAACGAACCAGTCGCTGATCTCCTCGTGGTTGTTGACGATGCCTTCAACGGCGTCGATGTCTGCATACAGGGTCATGGCCTTAGTCCTTTGGTCCGCCGGCGACGTAGAGCACCTGTCCTGAAACGAACGATGCCTCTTCGCTGATGAAGAATGCTGCGGCGGCCGCAATATCGGCCGGCACGCCCGTGCGTCCAACGGGAATCTCCTTCGCCGCATGGGCGAGAAAGTCCTCGAAGGGAACGCCGATGCGCTCGGCTGTCGCGCGCGTCATGTCGGTCGCAATGAATCCGGGGGCGATCGCATTGGCGGTGACGCCGTAGCGGCCCAGCTCGATCGCGAGCGTCTTGGTGAAGCCCTGCAGCCCCGCCTTGGCGGTCGAGTAGTTCGCCTGCCCGCGGTTGCCGAGTGCCGAGGTGCTCGAGAGGTTCACGATGCGACCCCACTTCTGCTCTACCTGATGCGCCTGAACCGCGCGGGACATCAGGAAGGCACCGCGAAGGTGAACACCCATAACGGCATCCCAGTCGGTGTCGGTCATCTTGAACAGGAGGTTGTCGCGAAGGATGCCCGCGTTGTTGACGAGGATCGTCGGAGCCCCGAGCTCGTCGGCGACTCGGGCAACAGCTGCCTCGACGGCTGAGGAATCTGAAACGTCAGCACCGACGCCGATCGCTTCGCCGCCTGCGGAGACGATGGCCTCGACGGTGGCCGAGGTGTCTTCTTCGCGGAGGTCGATGACGGCGATGCGGTGACCTTCTGCTGCGAGGCGCTGGGCGATTTCGGCACCAATGCCGCGGCCGGCTCCTGTGACGATCGCTGTGCGTGGTTCTGTCATGCGGTTCTCCTTAGGTCGATATGTGGCTGTGGGCTTATTCACGAAGCTCGGCGGAGCTCCGCCTTGCCGAGGGCATTGAGGTGCACCTCGTCTGGGCCGTCGGCGATGCGAAGCGCCCTGGCCATCGTGTACATCTCGGCGAGCGGAAAGTCTTGCGAGGCCCCAGCTGCACCATAGATCTGGATGACACGGTCGACGATGGTCTCGAGCATTCGAGGTACGGCCACCTTGATGGCCTGGATCTCGGCGTGCGCGGCCCTATTGCCCACGGTGTCCATGAGCCAGGCCGTCTTAAGCACGAGCAAGCGGTTGGCCTCGATCGCGATGCGAGCTTCGGCGATCCACTCGCGGATGACGCCCTGCTCTGAGAGGTGCTTGTGGAAGGCAACACGGCTGTTGGCGCGTTCCCTCGCAAGGTCGAGAGCGCGCTCCGCGATGCCGATGGCGCGCATGCAGTGGTGAATGCGGCCGGGCCCGAGTCGGGCTTGCGCGATGGCGAAGCCTTCGCCTTCCCCCTTGAGGATGTTGCCGACGGGTACCCGCACATTGCGAAAGACCACCTCGGCATGGCCACCGTGGTCGCGGTCGTCAAACCCAAAGAAGAGAAGCGGACGCTCGACCGTGACTCCGGGTGTGTCGCGCGGCACGAGCACCATGCTCTGCTGGCGGTGCCGTTCAGCGCTCGGATCGGTCTTGCCCATGACGACGAAGATCTCGGCCTCGGGGTTCATGGCTCCCGTCGACCACCACTTGCGTCCGTTGATGACGTACTCGTCACCGTCTCGTTCGATAACCGTGGCGATGTTGGTCGCGTCGGAGGAGGCGACATCAGGCTCCGTCATGCAGAAGGCGGAGCGGATGCTGCCATCGAGGAGGGGGGCGAGCCACCGCGCTTTTTGTTCTTCGGTTGCGAACTCCCGAAGGATCTCCATGTTGCCGGTGTCTGGCGCAGCGCAGTTCATGGCTGCGGGGCCGAGCTTGGGGCTGCGGCCGAGAATTTCACACAGGGGCGCGTACTGCAGATTGGTGAGCCCCGCCCCTCCTTCGTCTCCGTGGGCGGATGCTGGCAGAAAGAGGTTCCAGAGGCCCTGCGACTTGGCCTCCGCCTGCAACTGCCTCACGATCGGCTGGCGCGACCAGACCCCGGGGTTGTCTGCGAGCTGCTGAGCGAGCACATCCTCGGCCGGCATCACGTGCTCCGCCATGAACCGCTCTACGCGGTCGATGTAACCCTTGGTGGTGTCGTCGAAATCGAATTCCACGTCATGCCTTTCGAGAGAGATAAGTGCGCCCGGCCCGAGCGAGGGGGGCGACCAGGCTGCCGATGCGGTCGAAACCGTCGCCGACTGTCTGCCCGGCCTGAAAACGAAAGTGGATGCCTTCGAGGATCACCGCGAGCTTGAAGGCAGCGAAGGCGAGGTACCAGGAGAGATCGGGGACCTCGATTCCCGCGGCTTTGGCATAGACCTCGACGACTCGGTCGAACGAGGGGTAGCCGTCCTCTTCGAAGACGGACGTCGCGACGACGCTCTCCGGCATATCCGCGAAGTTGCTGAGGTTCCAATAAAGGCCGAACAGCCCGAGGTCGGTGAACGAGTCGCCGAGCGTGGCCATCTCCCAGTCGAGCACTGCGGCAATGTGCGGCATGCCCGATTCGTCGTTGCTGACGAGGGCGTTGTCGAGGCGAAAATCTCCGTGAACAATGGACGTGTACATGGTCGTGGGGATGCGCTCGGCGAGTTCGCCCTGCAGTGCGTCGAGATCGGGAATGTCCCGGTTTCGGCTTCCCTCATACTGCCGACCCCAGCGCACGAGCTGGCGCTCAACGAAGCCGTCCGCCTTGCCAAAGTCCTCGAGTCCGACCGATGCGGGGTCGACGGAATGCAGCGTGGCCAGGGTCGTCGCGAGCTCTTCGCTGAGGCTGACCAGCTGGTCGACGGTAAAAAGCCTGTTGTCGGAGCGCAGCTTGAGGGCGACGCCATCGACGCGCTCCATGAGGTAGAACGGCATCTCGACGCCCGCAGCGGGGTCATCGATAAACAGGACAGTTCGCGGCACAGGAACGGCGGTGGGCTGGAGCGCCGACAGCACCCGAAACTCACGGGCCATGTCGTGAGCGGTTTTCTGCACGTGGCCCAGCGGGGGGCGGCGAAGCACCCACGGCCCTACGCCACCATCAATCGCATACGTGAGATTGCTGCGCCCGCCCGCGATCAGACTTGCGCTGAGCGGACCTGCGAGGAGCTGCGGATGATGCTCCTGAAGCCACGCTTCGAAGGCGTCGAGGTCGAGCCCCGGAATCACGGTGCTGTCGGTCGTCGTCCTGTTGGCTTCATCGCTCACAGCACGACAATACCGACCGGACGGTATGTTCTGCAACCAGAAACGACGGACCGAGCGATTTGGGCCGGACCGCCGAAGCGGTTCAGTCGAAGACGATGACCTGCCGGATGGCCGTGCCATCGGCCAGCGCATCCATCCCCGCGTTGATGTCGGAGAGAGCTATGCGAGACGAGATGAGCTTCTCGACGGGCAGTCGACCCTCCCGCCACAACTGGGCATAGCGCGGGATGTCACGCGACGGCACGGCAGACCCCAGATAGCTACCCACGATCGTGCGCGCCTCAGCGACGAGAGTGAGAGGAGAAACCGCAGCCATAGCGCTCGGCGCGGGCAGGCCCACCGTCACGGTTGTGCCGCCGGGCGACGTGGCCGCGATAGCCGTCTCGAATGCCCGCGCGTTGCCCGCAGCCTCGATGACGACGGGAGCCCGGACTCCGCTCTCGGCGAGCTCAGAGGGCGTGAAGACCGCGGAGGCACCCAGCTCAAGCGCCCGCTCAAGCTTGTCGGGAACACCATCGACCCCGATCACCTCATGACCGAGCGAGACGGCAGCAAGCACAGCCGCCATCCCCACCCCTCCGAGGCCCACCACGATGATCGTGTCGCCGGGGGCCGGCCGCCCAGCATTAATGACGGCACCGCCGCCCGTGAGCACGGCGCACCCCAGAACGGCAGCGACATCCGCCGGCACATCGTCGTCCACGACGACGACCGAGTGCCGGTTGACAACGGCGTGGGAGGCGAAACCCGAGACCCCGAGGTGGTGAAAGATCTCCTCGCCATCGCGGTGCAGCCGTCGGCGCCCGCCCACGAGTTCGCCGGCGTTGTTGGCCCGCGTGCCAACCTCACACGGCAGGCGGCCGTCCGTGGCGCATCCGGCGCACTTTCCGCAGCGAGGCAGGAACGTCATCACGACCCTCTGCCCGATGGCAACGTCATCGACGCCGTCGCCCAGCTGTTCAACGATTCCCGCTGCCTCGTGCCCGAGGAGCATGGGCACCGGCCGCACCCGGTTGCCATCGACGACCGAGAGATCGGAGTGACACAGCCCCGCCGCCTCGATGCGCACAAGGATCTCCCCTGGGCCTGGCGGATCGAGCTCAAGCTCCCCCACCGTGATCGGCTTGGACTCGGCAAACGGCCGCTCGCGACCGATCTCTTCAAGCACGGCTCCGACAATTCTCATTGAGACCTCCGCAGGATGGGGCCGCCGATGGCCCGTCGTGTCGGATACCTTCTCACGTTTCAGGGCGACCGGAACATACTCCTGTTCGGATTCTGCAAGCCGAGATAGCCTGACCGCATGGCAGACCTACGACTCGAAGAGCTATCGGCGAAGAACGTCGAAGCCGCGAACAACCTGACTCTCAAGCCGGGCCAGGAGCAGTTCATCGCTCCCGTGTCGTATGCCATGGCCGACCCGTTCATCACTCCGGGCACCTCGTGGTCCCGAGTTGTCGTCGACGAAAATGACACCGTTCTCGGGTTTATCATGGCCGTGTTCGACCCAGAAGCCGTCGAAGAAGAGTTCCGCAGTTGCATCTGGAGGATGAACGTCTCGGCCGAGTCCCAGGGCGCAGGAGTCGGGCGATTTGCGGTGGAGGAGACGGCCGCCGAGGCGCGCCGACGGGGCTTCGAGCGCCTGACGGTGCTGTGGGAGCCGGGCGAACCCGGCCCCGAGGAGTTCTTTCTTCGAGTCGGCTTCGCCGTGGTGGGAGAAAGCCAGTACGGCGAGAAGATCGGCGCGATCACACTCTGAACGAGCAAGAATCGCCCCCGCTGGCGGCAGAGGACTTTGTGGGGCGAGTCCTTGCGGTCGTCGAGAGCATCCCGGCGGGCAAGGTCATGACCTATGGCGATGTCGCTGCAGCGCTCGGCTCACGAGCGTCACGAGCCGTCGGCCAGGCGATGGCCTACTACGGAGCATCGACCCCGTGGTGGCGGGTTATCCGAGCCTCCGGCCACCCTCCCGCCGACCACAGCGCGGCAGCTCTCGAGCACTACAGGGCGGAATCAACCCCGCTCGTGTGGTCGCGAGACGGGCGGTATCGCGTCGACCTGACGGCCGCTCGTCACGCGGTCGACGACGGCATCTGAACGACCGGCACCTGAACGACCGGCACCGTGGAGAAACCCTTGGGAGAACCGGGTTACGGGATGCGCACCGAGAGGCACGTGACGCATCCCTCTAGGCGCTCAAACTGCGAAATCGGCGTAGTGAAAACCGTGTAGCCGAGGCTTCGAACAAGCTCGGCAGACTGCGGCGCCGACTCCGACATGAGCACCGTGGTCGAATCGAGTGCGACAACGGCCGCCCCCTCTGGTTCCGGAACCGGCAGCAGCCTCGAAAAGAGACCGGGCTGATCGAGAAGAGGCGCGTACCCCAGCACCGTGCCGTCCGGGAGCGCAGAAACCGCAGACTTGAGGTGAAGAGCCCGCGAAACAGGGACGGCGACAACGTCGAACCCGCGCGGGCTGAGCAGGGCACGAAGCTGACGGATGCCCTCGGCATTCGTGCGGGAGCTGCTGCCGACGTAGACGGTTGAGCCAACCCGCAAAACGTCTCCACCCTCAAGGGTGCCGGGAGCCGTGATGTGCTCGATGCGGAGGCGGTGGTTGCGAAGGGCCGTTTCGACCGCCTCCGACTCGCCCTCACGCGACGGCGTGCCTGCAACTCCGATAATCGCAAGGTCGTCGATTACGACCGCGTTGTCTTCGACAAAGACCGAATCTGCGAGGCCCTCGGCTACGGGAATCTCGACAATCTTCCACCCGTGGTCGGAGAAAACCTCAACGTAAGCATCCCACTCGCGGTCTGCCTCCTCGGGGTCGACGGGGAGACGGTCGATGTGGGTCACCTGACCCTCGGCAAGCGTGCTCGCCGGCAGACGAACCAGCAGGGTGCCGTGCGGAGTCGCCGCGGGAGCCGAACCGCGAACGACCCAGCGCCACACCACGACTCCGACCGTTGCGCCTACGATTGCGCTCGCCACGATGAAGACCAGGTTCGGGCCCACCAGAACGGTGACGAGATACGACAGCGCTGCGGAATCGATCGTTGTGCCCTGCCCGATGAGCGTGAGCATCGTTCCGCAGAACGAGGCGAGAGCGGCCGCGAGGAGGGCGGCGGGGAGAGCGATGTACCAGCGGCGGAATGCCTCGAGCACCGCTGCGAGAGAGAACAACACGAACGCGAGCAGTGAGCCGTTCAGAAAGAACGAGCCGACCGACATGAGCGATTCAGGGTCTGCCCCTGCCGCCACAAAAAAAGCAAACACCGTCGCCACATGAGCGAGCAACGCAATAGCGGCGCCCGTCGCAAGGGCGCCGAGAATGCGGCGGGCAAGTGAGAGCTCAGAACTCGGATAGGCCATCCACCGAGCCTATTGCCTGAGGGCGCTTTCTCGGTCGCGGGCACCGGGAAGCAAATCGGTGCCCGCGTGAGAGGTCGACTAGACGAGCGAATCCCGCCACGCCGCATGCATACGCGAGAAACGGCCGTCTCCCGCGATGAGCTCCGCGGGGCTTCCGTCCTCGACGATGCGGCCGTGCTCCATGACGAGAACGCGATCGGCAATGGCCACCGTCGACAACCGGTGGGCGATGATGATCGCGGTTCGATGCGCGAGCAGGGTCTGCAACCCCTGCTGCACTAGTCGCTCACTGGGGATATCTAGCGACGCCGTCGCCTCGTCCAGAATCAGCACCGCAGGGTTGGCGAGAAAAGCCCTGGCAAACGAAATCAACTGACGCTGACCGGCAGAGACGCGGCCGCCTCTCTTGTTGACGTCGGTGCCGTAGCCGTCGGGCAGCGACGTGATGAACTCGTGCGCTCCAACCGCCATCGCCGCCTCCTGGATCTCCTCGAGGCTCGCCCCTGGTTTGCCCAGCGCGATGTTGTCGGCCACGGTTCCGCTGAACAGGTATGCCTCCTGCGTGACCATGACGATGGCCCTGCGCAGATCTTTGGGGTGCAGATTGCGCAGGTCGATGCCATCGAGCCGCACCGCTCCCTCGCTTGGGTCATAGAAGCGGGCCATCAACTTGGCAAGCGTGGACTTGCCCGCTCCCGTGGTTCCCACGAGCGCGATGGTCTGCCCGGCGGGGACCTCAAGCGAGAACGACGGCAGGATGACGCGCTCCGGCGTGTAGGCGAAGCGAACGTTGTCGAAGTCGACAGCGCCCTTGGCTTCCCACAAATCGACGGGCTTGGCCGGGTCTGGCACACCCGGCAACTCGTCGAGCACACCGGAAATCTTTTCGAGCGCGGCCGCCGCGGACTGGTACGAGTTGTAGAACATTGCCATCTCCTCCGCCGGAGCGAAGAAGTTGCGGGTGTAGAGCAGCGCTGCGAGCAGAACACCGATGGGCAACGACCCGTCGGCAACGCGCAGACCTCCGACGAGCAGCACAACTGCGAGCGTGACATTGCCGATGAGGATGAGCACAGGATCGAATGTGCCGAAAAGCTGGATCACCTTGGCATTGGTGTCGCGATTGTTCTCGACCAACTCACCGAACTCGGCCTCGTTGCGACGCTCCTTGCGGAACGCCTGCACCGCGCGGATGCCGGTCATGGTTTCGACGAACTGCACGATCATGCGGGCAGAGGCGACCCTGGTTCGGCGGAACATGCGCTGCGAGTTCTTTTGGAACCAGCGCGAAAGAAACCACAGTGGCACGAGGGAACCCAACAGGATGAGCCCGCTGACCCAGTCGACCACGAACAGCATGCCCGCGATAAACAGCATGTAAAGGCCGCCCTGCACGAGCTGGTTAAGCCCCGAGCCGAGCAGCTCCTTGATGGATTCGAGGTCGCTGGTCTGACGCGAAATAATGCGGCCGGAGGTGTAGCTCTCGTGGAACTCGAGGCTGAGGCGCTGGGTGTGCAAAAACATGCGCTTGCGCAGATCGAGCAGCATCGACTGGCTGAGCCGTGCGGTGAGCACGGTGTACCAGGCGATGAGCACGGCCCCGAGCACGCCCGTTGCCAGGTAGGCGCCGACCGTAACGCCGAGAGGCAGCCAGTCGTTCTCGAGCATCGCCGGCAATCCCGTGTCGATGCCGTACGCGATGAGGGCCGGGCCGAGGACCTGGGCAACCGTGCTCACCAGGATCACGGTTGCGGTGAGGCCAACGAGCCCGCGCATCGGTCGCACGAGCGAACCGAGCAGACGAACGGAGCGACCCCGAATTGTGCGGTTCTCGTCGCGGGACAGGTCGTCGCGTTCTTCGTCAACGCCAAGAGTGCTCATCGGGTCACCTCCTCGTCTGTTGTGGCCAAGCCCGGGGTTTCGGATGCTTCTGATGCTTCTGCCGCGGCCTCATCCGCTTCGAGCGATGACACCACAAAGCGATAGTGCTCACTCCGCGCGAGCAGCTGGGAGTGCGTGCCGACATCGGTGATGCGGCCGTTCTCCATCAGCGCTACCCGATCGGCCAGCATGACGGTAGACGGCCGGTGCGCAACGATCAGGGCAGTCGTGCTCGAAAGAACCCGGCGAAGCCCCTCCTCCACGGCCGCCTCGGTATCTACATCGAGGGCAGAGAGCGGGTCATCGAGGACAAGAACATTGGGTCGCGCCGCGACCGCGCGAGCGAGAGCGAGCCGCTGACGCTGGCCGCCGGAGAGGCTCATGCCCTCCTCACCAACCGTCGTATCGACCCCGTCGGGCAGGCTGTAGACAAAATCGGCCTGCGCGATGGCGATTGCCTCGGCAAAATCTTCTTCAGAAGCATCCGGGCGCCCGAGAAGCACGTTGTCGCGCACCGATGCGGAGAAGAGAATCGCGTCTTCGAAGCCCATCGCTACGCGCGAGCGCAGCTCCGAGCGCGTCATGTCGCGCACGTCGACACCGTCGAGCAGCACGCGGCCGCCCGTCACGTCGTAGAGACGCGATGCGAGAGCGGTGAGGGTTGTCTTGCCCGAGCCCGTCACGCCGACCAAGGCCATGGTCTCACCGGGGAGCAGCTCGAGGTCGACACCGTTGACGAGGTCGGGGACTCCCGCTGGAGCATCCTGATACCGAAAATGCACGTCCTCGAAGACGAGCCTGCCCTCGGCACGCTCCGGCACAACGGGGTTTTCTGGGTCGACGACGGGGTTCTCCTCGTCCATGACCTCGAAGAAACGGTCGACAGCCGTGCGGGTGTCGTAGGTCATCGACAGCAAAAAGCCGATCGACTCAACGGGCCAGCGCAGCACCGCCGCCGTCGCGAAGAATGCGACGAGGCCGCCGACCGTGAGGCTGCCCGTTGCCGCCAGCAGCACGCCTCCGAGAAGCGACAGTGCAAACGTTACGTCGGGCACGAGAAGCAGCCAGAGCCAGATCCCGGCGATTGCCCGAGCCTTCTCGATCTCGGTGCCGCGAAGCTCTTCCGCCTGGCGGGTGAACCCGTCAAGCGCATGGCGGCCACGGCCGAAAGCCTTGAGAACTCGGATGCCGTGCACCGACTCTTCGACGGTCGTCGCGAGGTCACCGGACTGATCCTGGCTCAGCCGCGCGACCCTGGAGTACTTGGACTCGAACACAAATGTGTAGATCCACAGCGGGATCGAACAGACGACGAAGACCAAGGCGAGCTGCCAACTCAGAGCAAAGAGGAAGGCAAAACCGATTGCGATCGTGACGACGTTGACGACCAACAGGACGATGCCGAACGAGAGCCACCGGCGCACGAGACCCAGATCGCTCGACATGCGCGAGAGCAGCTGGCCGCTCGGCCAGCGGTCGTGGAATGCCACCGGCAGATCTTGCAGGCGGGCATAGAACGCATTGCGCATTCCTGCCTCGATGTGGGTGCCGGGAACCAGAACGAACCAGCGTCTCAGCCAGATCATCGCCGCCTCGATTACCCCGAGGAGAAGGACGGCGCCGACGGCCCACCAAAGACCGGTGAGGTCTCCCTCAGCGAGAGGCCCATCGACCAACGACCGCAGCACCTGCGGAATAAGGAGCGCAACGACCGCGCCGACCAAGGCTGCTCCCGCCCCCGCAATAATGCGGGGCAGCGCAGGCCGAGCGTAGGGATAGATGCGCGCGATCGCACGCGCAGTAGATAAACGCCGAGGGGGCGAATCCGCTGTCGGGGTCGACAAAGGAAGCTCGTTTCTCATGTGGTGATGTCGAGAACGCTCACGAGGAGCGAATGCGAGAGGTCCCTCAAAGCGAGACGTCGGTGCCTCGAAGGCAGCCTTCGAGCCTATCCAAGGGCATCACCGCTCGCAAACCCCTCCCGCGTGTTGCTCGGGGCTGCGAACGGCGACAGGCGCTTAGTGGAAGAAGTGGCGCTCTCCCGTGAAGTACATCGTGACCCCGGCGGCCGTTGCCTCGGCGATGACCTCCTCGTCGCGAACCGAACCGCCGGGCTGAACAACAGCCTTCACGCCGCCCTTGAGCAGAACCTCGAGACCATCGGCGAACGGGAAGAAGGCGTCGGATGCCGCAACGCTCCCCGAGGCACGGTCGCCAGCGCGGGTCACCGCCAGGTGGCACGAGTCCACCCGGTTGACCTGACCCATTCCCACGCCGACGGAGGCACCGTCCTTGGCCAGCAGAATCGCGTTCGACTTGACCGACCGCACCGCCCGCCAGGCGAAAGCCAGGTCGGCAAGCGTGGCAGCATCCGCAGCCTCGCCCGTGACGAGCTGCCAGTTGTCCGTGGAGAAGTCATCGTAGGTGTCGGGCTGCTGCAGGAGCATTCCGCCCGAAACCTGGCGCAGCTCAAGCTCACCACGGTGGTAACCATCGGGCAGCTGGAGCAGGCGCAGGTTCTTCTTGGCCTGCAAGATCGTCAACGCCTCCGGCTCGAAGCCCGGGGCAACGACAACCTCCGTGAAGATGTCCTTGATCTGCAGGGCGGCCGCCACCGTGACGGTGCGGTTTGCCGCAATGACGCCACCGAACGCCGACACGGGGTCGCAGTCGTGAGCCCGTGCGTGGGCGGAGGCGATGGGGTCACCATCGCCGTGAGCGACAGCGATACCGCACGGATTGGCGTGCTTGATGATCGCGACGGCGGGCTCATCGAAGTCGAAGGCGGCGCGCAGGGCCGCATCGGCATCCACATAGTTGTTGTACGACATCTCTTTGCCGTGAAGCTGCGTGGCCTGGGCGATGCCGTGGCCATCCGCCGACTCGTAAAGCGCAGCCCGCTGGTGGGAGTTCTCGCCGTAGCGGAGCACCGCCGAGCGGTTCCAGGTGCCGCCGACCCAGCCTGGGAAGCCCGAACCCTCGTCGTCGGCCGCGATCGTGCTGCCCATCCACGACGCGACAGCGAGATCGTAGCTGGCCGTGTGACGGAAGGCCTCACGGGCCAGTGCCCGGCGCTGCTCGAGAGTCGTTCCGCCCGCGGCGACAGCGGCGATGATCTCGTCGTAGCTCGCGGGAGTCACCGCGATCGCGACATTGGCATGGTTCTTGGCCGCGGCGCGCACCATAGAGGGCCCGCCGATATCGATCTGCTCCACCACGTCGTCGTCCGCGGCCCCCGAGGCCACCGTCTCGACGAACGGGTACAGGTTAACCACGACGAGCTCGAATGCTTCGATACCCATCTCGGCAAGCTGACGCTCGTGGCTCTCAAGTCGAAGGTCGGCGAGGATGCCGGAGTGAATGAAGGGGTGGAGCGTCTTGACTCTTCCGTCGAGCGTCTCCGGAAACCCGGTGACGGTGGCGACCTCGGTGACCGGATGCCCAGCATCCGCAATGGTCTTGGCCGTCGATCCCGTCGACACGATCTCGACGCCGGAGGCAACCAAAGCCGAGGCCAGCTCAAGCAGGCCCGACTTGTCGCTCACCGAAATCAGGGCGCGGTGAACGGGTACGACGTTGCGGTCGCGGTACAGGGTGGCGTCGTGGCTGGGGCCGCTCATGAGGCAAGTTCCTTCAGGTCGATGGTTCCGTTGGCGATATCAAGCACGGCCTGCACCAGCAGCTCACGCTCGACGAGTTTGATTCGGTCATGCAGGGTCGACTCGGTGTCTTTGGGCAGAATCGCAACGCGCTGGCGCGAGATGATCGGGCCGCTGTCGACGCCGGTGTCGACCACGATCACGCTGGCGCCCGTCTCAGTCACGCCCGCCGCGAGCGCATCCCGCACGCCGTGCGCACCAGGGAACTCGGGCAGGTACGCAGGATGCGTATTGATCAGCTGAGGAGACAGGGCCTCAACGACCCGTTCGGGTAGCAGGCGCATGAGGCCGCTCAGGATGACGAGGTCCGGCTCCCAGAGGCGGATCTGCTCAAGCAGGGCATCGCCCCACGATTCGCGATCGGGGTAGCTCGTGTAGGGCACCACGAACGAGGGGATGCCGAACTCTTCGGCGTGGGCGAGCCCATCCGCGTCGCGGTCAGCGCCGATGGCGACCACCCGTGCGGGAAACTCGGCGTCCTCCGACGCCTCGAGCAGGGAACGGAGGTTGGATCCCCCACCGGAGATCAGCACAACGAGTTTGAGCACCCGGCAAGCCTACTCGCGGTCGCCCACCACGAGGATCGGCCCCGTGGGCGTCTCATCCGGGCTCGATGTCGCCGGGAGCACTGCCTCTGCGGACCCGCGCGACGCCGCAGCCAGGCCGAGCGTGCAGGCAACCCCCACCTCAAGCGCGACACAGAGCGCCACCCAGAGCGGGTCAGGGCCGATGACGGAGAGCCTGCCCGGCCCGCCGGAACCGCCAGACCACCAGGAGAGCAGGCCCAGGATGACGCCCGCGACGACCCCGACCGATGCGCCGGAGGCGATCGTCACCCACAGCGACGACCTGCCCGCCTGAGGAACCCGCCACCGCATGAGCGCTCCGACAAAGAAACCGGCAATGACGGGGACAAGCATGCCGAGAAAGCCCCAGGCGAACTCCCCCGTCGGCAGGGCCGCGAGAACCGGCACGCCCGGCATCGGCCCGAGCGCCGTAGCAAGAGGAGACACTGACGAACCTGCGCCGATCGCGAAACCTGGGCCAACAAGCCACGAGGCGGCCCAGACCACAAAGTTCGGCACGAACGCCAGCTGGGCCACCGTGAGGGCAACGCCGCCCAATACCCCGGCGTGAGCACCCTCATAGAGGGCGATGACCCCCGCGTAGTTCACGGCAATGAGCACCGCAAGCACGATGGATGCCACCGCAACGATCGCCGCGACCGCAGCGGAGCCGCCGATAAGGGCGCCGCCCACGATCATCCGGGCAGATGCCGGCCAGTCCGTCAGGCGCACCCATGCGCGGTCAAAGACGTCGCGGGGTCTCGACTGAAGCCTGTAGCGGGTGATCCCCGCGCCAGCGACGAGGCCCGCCACGAACACCAGAGTGGGCAGCAGGGTGCCCTGCACAACGGAGGGGCGCACCGCATCCGTCACAGCGGTCAGGGCGGCCACCAGCGCCAACAGGGCGAATGTGCCCGCCGCTACGCCAAGGCCCAGAAGAGAATGTGGAGTCTCGGCGATGCGCCGCCCCGCGCGGTGACCCAGGAGCACCGTGAGGAGGGCGAACCCGAGCGGCGCGAGGCTGAGGGTGAACGGCTCGATCGCCTGGGCGATGCCCATCGCGGCGCCCAGGGCGGCGTCAGGAGCCACAGAAACGGATGCTCCGTGGCCGAGCATCCAAATATCGACGGACGCCCGCCAGAAAACCGCCCAGTCGACCTGCAGCTCGTAGTGGAAGCCCCACATGAGCGAAAGGGGAACGAGGGGGATGCCGATTCCGATGCCCACAACGAGCAGCGCCTCAAGCGCGGAGAAGACGGCGGTGAGCGGACGATTCATGGCCATACGACACTACCTCCGCCTCCCCTGGTCGGGCCGCTCGCCGCCCCGCGCATCGGTATCCCCACAGCAGATCGGCGTCGGTAGTGGCAGGGTTGGCTCGGGAGGCAACAATGGGTACGACGCCGACGACGAATCCCGCCGGAACCATCTACGAACGCGCCCTCGGGGTCGAGTTCTCTCGGCTGCACCCGCAGCTGCAGCGGTTCTTCGGAACCCACACGGTCGCGGCAACCGGAACCTTCGCCGAAGCCGGGTCGCGGCTGCCCTGGCTTCGGCCGCTGCTGGCCGTTTCTGCGCGGCTCGGACTGCTCTTTCCCGAATTCGAGCGGAACGTGCCCTTCGACATCGCGGTTTCCCCTGTTTCGGATGCCGCGGTCGCCACCGTTCGTCACCTGCGGTTCTCCACGGGCATCCGCACGATGGCGGACCGTACGACGCTCGTAGCGGGGAGGCTTGTCGACGTGCATGCCCGCGGGCTGCTGCTTGTAGAGATGGTCGTGACCGCGACGGCTGACGGCGCACTCGTGGCGCGGTCAGGCCGTGCGCGGCTCCGTCTGGGCCGTGCGCTGGTCCCCGTTCCTGCGCCCGCAGTCGTGCTGACGCAGACCTACGACGACGCTCGCGCCGAGTTCACGATCGACGTGAGCATGCGCGTGCCCGGCTTGGGAGAAGTGTTCGCCTACCGGGGCCGGTTCACCACCACGAGACAGAGCACCCGTTAACGACGGATGGCCCGCCGAAGCGGGCCATCCTGAGCAGCTAACTGCTTAGAGCGACGCGAGAATCTCGCGCATGAGGGTTGCGGCCTCGGACGGCGTCTTGCCGACCTTGACGCCGGCGGCCTCGAGGGCCTCCTTCTTCGCCTGAGCGGTGCCCGCGGAGCCGGAGACGATGGCGCCAGCGTGGCCCATGGTCTTGCCCTCGGGTGCCGTGAAGCCTGCGACGTAGCCCACGACGGGCTTCGTGACGTTGGCCTTGATGAAGTCGGCTGCGCGCTCCTCAGCGTCGCCACCGATCTCACCGATCATGACGATCGCCTTGGTCTCGGGGTCAGCCTCGAACGCTGCGAGAGCGTCGATGTGCGTCGTGCCGATGATGGGGTCGCCGCCGATGCCGATTGCGGTCGAGAAGCCCAGGTCGCGCAG
Source organism: Salinibacterium hongtaonis (assembly GCF_003065485.1). GTDB lineage: Bacteria > Actinomycetota > Actinomycetes > Actinomycetales > Microbacteriaceae > Homoserinimonas > Homoserinimonas hongtaonis. The sequence continues at coordinate 236,987 of NZ_CP026951.1, read as the reverse complement.
CTCGTACATCATCTGGTAGGTCAGGGTGCCCGACTTCGACACGAGGCCGATCGGTCCCTTGCCGGTGATGTTCGCGGGCGTGATGCCGACGAGCGCCTCACCCGGGGTGATGATGCCGGGGCAGTTCGGCCCGATGATGCGGGTCGTGTTGCCCTTCTCCTGGGCGTAAGCCCAGGCCTCGGCGCTGTCGCCGACGGGAACACCCTCGGTGATCACGACGAGAAGCGGGATCTCGGCGTCGATGGCCTCGATCATGGCGTCCTTGGTGAAGGCCGGGGGAACGAACGCGATCGACACGTCGGCGCCGGTGGCCTCCATGGCCTCCTTGACCGTTGCGAAGACGGGGAGCTCGACGTCGCCGTGAACGACCGTCGTGCCAGCCTTGCGGGCGTTGACGCCGCCGACGACCTGGGTGCCAGCCTTGAGCATGAGGGCGGTGTGCTTGGTGCCCTCACCGCCGGTGATGCCCTGGACGATGACCTTGGAGTCCTTGTTGAGGAAGATTGACATTCCCTGATCCTTACTTCGCTGCGTAGGCGAGCTCGGCGGCCTTGTCGGCGCCCTCGTCCATGGTTGCGGCCAGCGTCACCAGCGGGTGGTTGGCTTCGTTGAGGATGCGACGACCCTCCTCGACGTTGTTTCCGTCGAGGCGAACCACGAGCGGCTTGTTGGCTGCGGAGCCGAGCTCGGCGAGTGCGCCGACGATGCCCTTGGCGACAGCGTCACACGCGGTGATGCCGCCGAAGACGTTGACGAAAACGCTCTTGACCTGCGGGTCGCCCAGGATGACATCCAGGCCTGCGGCCATAACCTCAGCGGATGCTCCGCCTCCGATGTCGAGGAAGTTGGCGGGCTTCACGTTGCCGTGGTTCTCGCCAGCGTAGGCAACGACGTCGAGGGTCGACATGACGAGGCCTGCACCGTTGCCGATGACACCCACTTCACCGTCGAGCTTGACGTAGTTGAGGTCGTTCTCCTTGGCCTTGGCCTCGAGAGGGTCAGCAGCATCCTTGTCCTCAAGCGCTTCGTGCTTGGGGTGACGGAAGCCGGCGTTCTCGTCGAGCGAGACCTTGCCGTCGAGGGCGACGATGTCGCCGTCTGCGGTGAGCACGAGGGGGTTGACCTCGACGAGCGTCGCGTCCTCACCCTTGTAGACCTCGTAAAGCTTGACGAAGACTGCGGCGACCTTGGCGACGAGCTCCTCGGGGAAGCCTCCCGCGCGGGCGATCTCTTCGGCCTTGGCCTGGTCGATGCCGGCGATGGGGTTGACCTCGATGCGCGCGAGCGCCTCGGGCCGCTCAACCGCGAGCTCCTCGATTTCCATTCCACCCTCAACGCTGCAGAGCGAGAGGTAGGAGCGGTTTGCCCGGTCGAGCAGCACGGAGAAGTAGAACTCCTTCTCGATGCGAGCGCCCTGGGCGATCATGACCCGCTTGACCACGTGGCCCTTGATGTCGAGGCCGAGGATCTGCTCGGCAGCCGTGAACGCGTCATCCGCGTTGTGCACGACCTTGACGCCGCCAGCCTTGCCACGACCACCGGTCTTGACCTGGGCCTTAACGACGACGGTGCCACCGATCTTCTCGGCAGCCGCCTTGGCTTCTTCAGGAGTGTCGGCAATCAGGCCGGCAAGTACTGGCACGCCATAGGACTCAAAAAGGTCCCTGGCCTGGTACTCATATAGATCCACGCTGCTCATTCCAATCCGCGCGTAATGGTGTTGTGAAGTGGCAAATGTTCTCGAGTCCGGGCCGAAAGAAGGGGGCTCCGGAGAAGTTAGCCAAGCAAAACTCTACCCCGGTCTCACTGCCCGACTTTGTCGGGGCGCCTCAGCGGCCGCGAAAGAACGGGGATTCTTTAGGCGAGAATCACCGCGTGGCGTCGGGCGCATCCGAGTCGCCCCGCACAGCATCCTCGTCATCGAAGTCGCTGTGCGAGGCGATGAGCAGGCGAAGCAGACGGTTCAGTTCGTGCTGATCGGCAGGATTGAGGCCGGCCACGAGTGCCGCGTTGATGTTTTCGGCATGGGGCAGCAGCGCTCGCAGCTCCTCCCTCCCCTGCTCGGTCAGCGTCAAGATCTTGCGGCGTCGGTCAACGGCGTCGCGAACGCGCTCGATGTAGCCACGGCTCTCGAGTCGCAGCACAACATCCGCAATCGTCGAACGGTCAAGCTGGAGCAGGTCCCCGAGTGAGCGCTGGTCGATCGAGGGGTTGCTGTCGAGCAAGCTGAGCACGCCGAACTGCACCGACGTGACCTCTGATTCGCCCGCGCGCAGCCACAGTGCGGCGTGCGCTTGCTGGGCACGGCGTACAAGGTAACCGGTATAGCGAGAGAGTTCGGAGGGCAGCATCCGCCCACCCTAAAGCCAGCGGGGCGCCACGGGTACTGGTCTGCCGCTCGCAAGCGAAAGGCCGCTCTGACCTCAGACGACCTTGGCGATGTTCCTCTGAGCGCCGAGGCCCTCAATCGAGGTCTCCAGGAGCGAACCATCAGAGAGGTACCGCGCGGGGGTGCGGGCGTGGCCCACCCCACCGGTGGTTCCCGTCGCGATGACGTCGCCAGCGTTCAGGGTGATGATGTCCGAAATATAGGAGACGAGCTTGGCCGGCGTGAAGACCAACTCTGCCGTGGTCGTCTCCTGCACGGTCTCGCCGTCGACGACACACTTCATGATGGGGCCGAGATCCCACTCGTCGGCGGTCACGAGGTACGGACCGAACGGCGCCGTGTTCTCGAACGTCTTACCCTGAAGCCACTGCAGGGTGCGGTACTGGTAATCGCGCATCGACACGTCGTTGATAACGGCATATCCGGCGATGTAGTTTTTTGCGTCGCTCTCGCTGACGCGACGAGCAGGGGCCCCGATCACGACGGCGAGCTCGGCCTCCCAATCAACCTGCGACGAGACGGCGGGCATCTCGATCTCGTCGAAGGCTCCGACGAGGGCCTCGGGGAACTTGGCGAACAGGGTGGGGTACTGGGGAAGCTCCCGGCCCATCTCCGTGATGTGGGTCTCATAGTTCTGGCCAACGCAGATGATCTTGCCGGGCTTGGGCACAACCGGAGCCCACGACTGCGGGGCAATCTCAGAGAGCACATGGGACGTGCCGTCGGCTACTGCCGCAATGTCACGCCATCCTTCGACCGCCAGAAGCGCTCCGAGGTCGGCGTATCCGCTGATCTCGATGGCGGCGTCGCCGTCGATGCGCACGGCGGTCGTGGCGGCGCCCTCAAGGCGCAGGGTTGCTAGCTTCACTTGTTTACTCCCGGGAGGTAGGTGCGGTTGTCGGCCATGACGATAGAGCCGCCGCCTTCGAAGATGGCCGCCCAGAGCGGGGTGGACGAAGCTACAGCTTCTCAATAGGAGCAATTTTGACGAGAAGCCGCTTGCGGCCTGCCTCATCAAATTGCACCTCGGCGATGCTCTTGGGCCCGTTCGCCGTGACCGACTTAACGGTTCCCTCGCCAAAGTCATCGTGGCGCACGCGATCGCCCACCGCGAGCGTGAGGTCTCCGTTGTCGCGCACCGTGCCGGTAACGCGGTTGGTCCACTCGGTCTTGTTCTCGGCATTGCGGGCCGCGCGGGCGAGCGCGGTAGCGCTGGGGCCCGACGAGTAGCCGTACCCGGAGCCGCCGCCGCGGTCGAAGCTCGCGGCCCGACCGGCACCCGATCCGGTGCCCGAGCTGAAGCCGGAATTGAAGCCAGAGCCGATCGAATCCCGCCGAGCGTTGAGGGCACGCGGCTGCGTTCCGCCGCGGCTGTTTGCCGAGCCTGGCGACTGGCGCCAGTCGATGAGCTCGGTCGGAATCTCCTGCAGGTAGCGGCTCGGCATCGCCACGTTGACGTCGCCGAACTGGGCGCGGGTCATCGCGAGCGACAGGTAAAGCCGCCGCCGCGCACGGGTGATGCCCACATAGAACAGACGTCGCTCCTCCGCCGGCCCCCCGGGCTCCCCCGCCGACATCTGGTGCGGAAGCAGTCCCTCTTCGACTCCCGTGAGAAAAACGGTGTCGAACTCGAGGCCCTTTGCCGTGTGGAGTGTCATGAGCGAGACGGTTCCGCTCGAGTCGTCCAGATCATCCGCCGCAGCCACGAGCGTGACCTCGGTCAAGAAGTCGAGCAGCGTGCCGTCGGGGTTGCGAGTGTTGAACTCCTTGGTCTGCGCGAGAAGTTCTTCTACGTTCTCGGCCCGAGCCTCATCCTGAGGATCACGGGATGCCCGCAGCAGTTCTACGTAGCCGGTGCGCTTGAGAATCGCCTCGAGAATGTCGGCGACCTTGGCCGTCTCCACGCTCAGCGTCACCTCGTCGAGCAACCCGGCGAGGCCCAGGATGGCACCCGTCACCTTGGGCCCGAGGCCCAGCTGGTCGGCCTGCCGCAGCGAATCGCGCAGCGTCTGCTCGTGCTTGTCGGCGTGCAACTGCAGCGCCGCCTCCGTTGCCGGACCGATGCCGCGCTTGGGCACGTTCATGATGCGGCGAAGAGCCATGGGGTCGGCCGGGTTCGCGACGGCGATGAGGTACGCCATCACATCCTTGATCTCGGCTCGTTCATAGAACTTGGTGCCGCCGAGCACCCGATACGGAATCGCCGAGCGGATGAAGATCTCTTCGAGTGCTCGCGTCTGAGCGTTCGTGCGGTAGAACACCGCAATGTCTTTGTAGTCGAGCCCGCCGTCATGCAGCGTGGTGATCTCGTCGGCGATGAACTGCGCCTCGTCGTGCTGGCTGTAGCCCGTGAAGCCCACGATCTTTTCGCCGTCGCCGATGGTCGTGAACAGCTTCTTGTCTTTGCGGTCGAAGTTGTTCGAGATGACGGCGTTGGCCGCGCTCAGAATGTTCTGAGTCGACCGGTAGTTCTGCTCGAGCAGAATGACCTTGGAACGCGGGTAATCGCGCTCGAACTCCACGATGTTGCGGATGTCCGCGCCGCGGAAGGCATAGATCGACTGGTCGGAGTCACCCACGACCGTGAGGCTCGCGCCCGCGATTGTGCCGTTGGGTTCGCGCTGGGACGAGCGGTAACCCTCGCCAGCCTCAAGCGCCTCCGCAACATGCGCGTCGATGGGCTTCGTGAGCTCCCGAATGAGCGAGTACTGCGCGTGGTTCGTGTCTTGGTACTCGTCGACGAGGATGTGACGAAAGCGGCGCTGATAGATGGCGGCCACCTGCGGAAAAGCCCGGAACAGAAACACCGTCTGCCCGATGAGGTCGTCAAAGTCGAACGCGTTGGCCCGCTGCAGCTCGCTTGTGTACATGCGAAAGATTTGGGCGAAGACGCGCTCGGCGGGGTCGTTGAAGTTGGCATTGCGCGCATACGTCTCGACGTCGTTGAGCTCGTTCTTAAGCCGCGAAATCTTGCCGGAGACGGAGCTGACGGTGAAGCCGAAGGCATCCGCCTCAAGATCCTTGATGATGCGCTTGATGAGCGCACGAGAATCGGCCGAGTCATAGATCGTGAAGTTCTTGGTGAAGCCGAAGTGCTCTGCCTCGCGGCGCAGGATGCGAACGCACGCCGAGTGGAAGGTGGAGATCCACATGCCCTCAGCGGCCTGCCCGATGAGCGACTCGACGCGGTCGCGCATTTCGGCGGCGGCCTTGTTGGTGAAGGTGATGGCCAGAATCTGGCTCGGCCAAGCATCCTGGCTCGACAGCAGACCGGCGATGCGGCGGGTGAGCACGCTCGTCTTGCCCGACCCGGCACCGGCGAGGATCAGGAGCGCGGGGCCACGGTACTCGACCGCTTCGCGCTGCTGCGGGTTGAGCCCGTCGAGAAGGGGATTCGAGGGGGCGCCATCAGGGCCGAGAATGAAGGTCATGTCAGCCCAAGTCTAGGCTGCGCCCCCGACAACGACCCGAGTGGGCGCTGCGCTGCCGGGGGCGAATACCGCCTAGGCGACCTCGAAGAGGCCCGCCGCTCCCTGACCGCCACCGATGCACATCGTCACGACCACATATTTGACGCCGCGACGCTTGCCCTCGATGAGAGCGTGGCCCACCATGCGGGCGCCGGACATGCCATACGGATGCCCGATCGAGATGGCACCGCCGTTGACGTTGTACTTCTCCGGGTCGATGCCCAGGGCGTCGCGGCAGTACAGCGTCTGCGAAGCGAATGCCTCGTTAAGCTCCCACAATCCGATGTCGTCGACGGTGAGCCCGTGCTGCTTGAGCAGCTTAGGCACGGCATAAACGGGGCCGATACCCATCTCTTCCGGGTCGACACCCGCGACCGCGATGCCGCGGTAGATGCCGAGCGGCTGCAGCCCACGCCGGGATGCTTCGCCTGCTTCCATCAGAACCGCGGCCGACGCGCCATCCGAAAGCTGTGACGCGTTGCCCGCCGTGATGGTGGCATGCGGGTTCACAAATCCGTTGGCGAATTCGGCGCCGTCGGAGAGCACGGTGCGCAGGCTTGAGAGGCCCTCGAGCGTGGTCTCGGGCCGGTTGCCCTCGTCCTTGGCCAGTGTGAAGTCGCGGCTGCTGATCTCGCCAGTCGCCTTGTCTTGCACGAGCATCGAACCGCTGAACGGCACGATCTCGTCGTTGAACAGACCAGCCGCCTGCGCCGCCGCAGTGCGTCGCTGCGATTCGAGCGCGTACTCGTCCTGAGCATCGCGGCTCACCCCGTAACGATTGGCCACGATCTCGGCCGTCTCCAGCATCGGCATGTAGATGTCGGGGTGGTGCTGTTTGAGCCACGGGTCGGTGACGCGGTAGCGGTTGAGGTGCTCGTTCTGCACGAGCGAGATCGACTCGACCCCTCCCCCGACGGCCACCTGCATGCCATCAACGATGATCTCCTTGGCGGCGATCGAGATCGCCATGAGGCCGGATGAACACTGCCGGTCGAGCGTCTGCCCGGGCACGGTCGTGGGCAGGCCGGCGCGAAGCGCTGCCTGGCGGGCCACGTTCATGCCCGTGCTGCCCTCCTGCAGCGCGACGCCGAGCACGACGTCGTCGATCTCGGCACCGTCAACCCCGGCACGCTCCACTGCGGCCGCGATTGCGTGGCCGGCGAGCGCCTGGCCTTGCGTGTCGTTGAATGCGCCACGGTACGCGCGCCCGATGGGGGTGCGCGCCGTCGACACGATGACTGCTTCTCTCATTGAATCCACCTCGCTGGTTCGTTGTCAGCTCAGTGCTGACCAGGAATGCGCCCATTTCATCACCGAGACTCACGCTCGTGCTCTCCGTGCCGGGGTTCTACGCATCGCACGCCGGGCATCCCATCGCAGTTGTCATGACTAGACAAAAGTCAGCGCGGATGGCCTCTCAGCGACGGAGCCGCGCAAGGGCGGCCAGGTCGGGCTGATCGGCGAAGACGCCGTCGACGCCGGAGGACATGATGAGCTGGAACTCGGCGAGCCAGTCACCAAAATGCTCAGGGCTCACGCCCGACCGAAACCCCTTGACGAGAAAGATGTTCTCCGCGCGCAGGGTCCACGTAAACACCCTCAACCCCACCCCGTGCGCCCTCTGAACTACGGACGTGATCGCCGGGGCACCGTCCTCCCCCACGCACAGCAGGAGCTTCTTGCTCACGCTGATGCCGTCGATGCCAGAAGCGACCAGCGCAGCGAGGCCAGCATCCGAAAGATCCTGCGAATAGGGGCTGGCCGCATCCCCGTCGCGGGCGACCCGATCTGCTGGGGCACCCTGGGCCTCGATGAGATAGATCAGAGGGGCGTTGATGCCAGCAGCCCGGATGCTGTGCAGCACGTCGAGCTCGAAGCTTTCGATCGTGAGGCGCGGGTCGGCGGCCCAGCCCAGGGCCACCATCTCGGCGGCGAAAAGCTCCGCCAGCGGCAGTCCGATGCTGTCGAAGTAGGCGGCATGCTTGATCTCGGCGACCAGTCCGACTGGCCGCGGCGCGGCATCCAGAATCTGCACCAGGTCACTGAGACGCAGCATTCCTTCGAGGCCGTCGAACGTGGTGTTGTTGGGACGCATGGCGGGCAGCCGCTCGCGGAGTGTGAGGGTGGCGAGCTCTGCCCACGTGAAGTCCTCGGTGAACCAGCCCGTCACCTCGATGCCGTCAACGATCTTGGTGACCCTGCGAGCCGCAAACTCTGGGCGGTCGGCGACATCCGTTGTGCCCGAGATCTCGTTCTCGTGGCGGAGAACCAAGACCCCGTCCTTGGACGGCACGATGTCGGGCTCGATCGCGTCGGCGCCGAGGTCAATGGCCAACTCATAGGCCGACCTGCTGTGCTCGGGGCGATACCCGCTCGCGCCCCTGTGGGCAATGACGAGAGGATGCTGGGCAGAAGAAGTCACGGCGCAACGCTACGCGGTCGGGCCGGGCCGTGTGAAAACACTGCCCTACGCCCTGCGGCACGTTGCTAGCATTCCTGCATGCCCCCCTGCCCGAGCTGCGGTGCCGCCCTCGAGACCTCCTGGAAGTTCTGCATCTTTTGCGGAACAGCTCTGACTGAGGATGCCGCGGCGATTCCCTCCGCCATCCGCCCAGAGCAGGCCGTTGCGGTGCGCAGCCAGCTCGACATTCCCCTCCTCATCGGTATCGCTCTGGGCGCGGCCGGGGCGGCCCTCATCGTCTACGTGGCGATCGCTCTATTCGCTCCGCGCTAGTGCAGCACCCTGCGGGTGCCGCAGATTCCCCAGTGGTTGGGGGAACAACTCCGCTATTCTGTGCGTTGTATACCGAGAATCGGCGCAGACCGTAGCCCGACCGGTGCCACCAAGGAGAAGACCAAGAATGGCCAACCCCGCCTTTAGCAACTCGCCGGCATTTGCCGCCGGCGCCAAAGCCGTTGACTTTAACAAGCCGGTGTCGAGCGAAGAGCTCGACGCCATGTACGGCCGTCCTTCTGCAACGCCCGTCGACACCGACCGGATGACGTACGAAGACACGATCGTCAAGACCCTCATCGCGTTCGGCCTGCTCGTGGCCACCGCCGTGATCGGCTGGAATGTTCCGCTGCTCATGATCCCCGGAGCAATCGCCGGATTCGTGCTCGCTCTCGTGAACATCTTCAAGAAGCAGCCTTCGCGCGGACTCGTTCTCGCCTACGCGGCAGCCGAGGGCCTCTTCGTCGGCGGAATCTCGTTTCTCTTCGGCCAGGGCTTCGGCTTTGACATCGTGCCTCAGGCCGTCTTCGGCACGCTCGGTGTCGTCGGCGTGACGCTGCTGCTGTTCTTGAACGGCAAGGTTCGCACCAGCCCCAAGATGACCAAGATCTTCCTGGTCGGAATGGTCGGCTACGCGGTCTTCTCGCTCATCAACTTCGGCCTCGTCGCCTTCGGCGCGACCGAGAGCATGTTCGGCCTGCGCGACGCCAGCCCGATCATCAGCATCGGCCTTGGCATCCTGATCGTGCTGCTCGCCTCGTACTCCCTCGTCATGGACTTCGAGAACGTGAAGACCGGCGTGCAGCGCGGCGCCCCGCGCGTCTACGCCTGGCAGGCCGCTTTCGGCATCATGGTCACCGTCGTGTGGCTCTACACGGAGATCCTGCGCCTCGCCGCGATCTTCTCCAGCGGCGACTAAGCACACCGCAGCAACGCAGAAAGGGCCGCCCCTCGGGGCGGCCCTTTCCGTTCATGGGGTTACTCCCACTCGATGGTTCCCGGCGGCTTCGACGTGACGTCGAGCACTACGCGGTTAACATCCTTGACCTCATTGGTGATGCGGTTGCTGATCTTGGCAAGCACGTCATAGGGCAGACGCGTCCAGTCGGCCGTCATGGCGTCTTCAGACGACACGGGGCGCAGCACGATGGGGTGGCCGTAGGTGCGGCCGTCACCCTGAACGCCGACCGAGCGCACGTCGGCAAGAAGCACGACGGGGCACTGCCAGATTTCGTTGTCGAGACCGGCAAGCGTGAGTTCGGCGCGAGCAATAGCATCCGCCTGGCGCAGCAGTTCGAGACGATCCTTGGTGACCTCGCCGACAATGCGGATGCCGAGGCCGGGGCCAGGGAACGGCTGGCGGCCGACGATAACCTCGGGCAGGCCGAGCTGGCGTCCGATCTCACGGACCTCGTCCTTGAAGAGGGCACGGAGCGGTTCGACGAGTTCGAAGTCGAGGTCGTCGGGCAGACCTCCCACGTTGTGGTGGCTCTTGATGTTGGCGGTGCCGGAACCGCCGCCGGACTCGACCACATCCGGGTACAGAGTGCCCTGCACGAGAAAGCGCACGGGGTCGCCCTCGTTTGCGGCCTCCTCGATGAGCTGCTTCTGGGCGGCCTCGAACGTGCGAATGAACTCGCGGCCGATGATCTTGCGCTTCTGCTCGGGGTCGCTCACACCGGCGAGGGCGTCGAGGAACTGCTTCTCGGCGTCGATCGTGATGAGGCGAACACCGGTCGCCTTGACGTAGTCCTCCTCGACCTGGCGGCGCTCATCCTGGCGCAGCAGACCGTGGTCGACGAAGACGCAGGTGAGCTGGTCGCCGACGGCCTCGTGAACGAGGGCCGCAGCGACGGCCGAGTCGACTCCGCCCGAAAGGCCGCAGATGACCTTGCCGGTGCCGATCTGGGCGCGGATGCGCGCAACCTGCTCGGCGATGACGTTGCCGGCGTTCCAGTCGGCGGCGATACCAGCAGCCTTGTGAAGAAAGTTCTCCAGCACGCGCTGGCCGAACTCAGAGTGCTTGACCTCGGGGTGCCACTGCACGCCGTACAGCTTGCGCTCGTCGTTGGCGAACGCTGCGACAGGGGTCGAGACGCTTGAGGCGAGAACAGAGAAGCCTTCGGGGGCCTTGGAGACCGAGTCGCCGTGGCTCATCCAGGTGGTCTGGTTCTGAGGCTGGCCCTCAAGAAGCACGCCGCCGTTGCCGGCGACCACAACATCCGTCGCACCGTATTCGCGGGCGCCCGTGTGGGCGACCTCGCCGCCCAGCTGGGTCGCCATCACCTGGAAGCCGTAACAAATACCCAGCGTGGGCACGCCCAGTTCGAGGATTCCCTCGTCGAGACGCGGGGCGCCGGGCTCATACACGCTCGAGGGGCCCCCGCTCAGCACGATGCCGATCGGGTTCTTCTCGGCAACCTCGGCGGCCGTAATGGTGTGAGGAACGATCTCTGAATAGACGGATGCTTCACGCACCCGCCGCGCGATCAGTTGCGCATACTGCGCGCCAAAGTCGACGACGAGGACGGGCCTCTGCTCGGTTTCACTCATGCTGGAACCTCCGCGGGTTCGGGGACGGTCGCGAGTCGGTCTTCGACAAAGCGGGGAACGGAACGCTCAAAGTAGAACGAAAGGAACGGAATGACGCCACCGAGGGCGATGAACAAGAAACGACCAAACGAGAACCGCAGCAGCCGCCACAGAACAAAATCGCAGGCGACATAGAGCACATAGAACCAGCCGTGCACCATCAGGATGATTGTGGACAGGTTGATGCCCGTCATCGCCTCTTTAGGGGTGAGGGCCAAGAAGCCCTCAGCGCCATTCATCTCAATGTCGACACCAAAGCCATAGCGGGTGATCATCATGACGACCAGGGCGATGAGAAAAAACCCTGTGATGTACGAAGAGACTTTATAAACGGAGAGAGTGCGGCGGATGCGCGGCACGTCGGAAGGACGGGGACCGAGAGGCATAGGGCTAGTTTAGTTCGCCCCCGCTGGGTGCAGACTCGCCGCTGGCAGCGGCAGCAGCCTCTTCGACCTCAAGCTCCCACGCGTCCTTGACCAAGCGCCACCATAGGAACACCGCGAATCCTGCGAAAACCGCCCACTCGACGGCGTAGAAAATGTTGAGCCAGTTGATCTCGACCTCGCCGGACGGGATCGGGGCATCGATCGACTCCAGGCCATCGACGGCCTCGTCGACGATGAGATAGCCGCCGAACGTGCCGGCCTCGTCGAACTGAGACCAGATGTTGACGAGCGCTGGCGGAGAAACCGTCGTGAGGCGCCCGCCCTCAAGATCGGAATCCTGCGGGCCCTCACCCTGCGCATAGCGCCCCTCAAGGGCGACGAGCTGCCGGTTGGCGTCGACCTGAGCGGCTTCTGCGGCCAGCTCCTCGGAGACGCGGACAGCATCCGACTCGTTCTCGGCCCAGCCCAGAGCAGCAGCAAGGCCAACACCCTCGGTCGTGACGAGATGGCCAAGCACCCAGTACCCGGGGGTTCCGTCGTGAAAGCGGTCACCGATCACCAAGAAGTCATCCGCCACGAACTCGCCCTCAACGGTGACCAACTGGCCATCCCACGCCGCCTGCATGGGCGCCCCTGGTCGGGCAAGCTCGTCGAGCGGAACAGCCTTCTCAGTTTCTCGGGTCACGATGTCGCCCGAGGCAAAGCTGCGTTCAAGCTGCCACTGCCCGAGCGCCGCAAACGCCGCCGCAATGCCGAGGGCCAGGGCCAACGCGGCAATCCAGCGCGGTCTTCTCGCCACGGCCCACATACTCACCCCTCCAGCCTAGCTGCGGCGCGCTGAGGGTTGCGCCGGGCCGGCGGGTGCGCAACGACGCGGCGCGGGCGGCCGACTGCTAGCGCGCCGTGTAATCGGGCGCTTCGAGCCGCACCCGGTCTGCCGACGCGTCGTCGGGTTGTTCCTGACTCGCCCGCTCCGCCGCGACCCTGGCAACGTAGAGCGACACCTCGCGGTCGATGCGTTCCTCGTCCCAGCCATGCACCCGTGCCATCAGCCTCGCGGCAACGGGGGCCGCAGAAACGCCACGGTCCCACGCCTCTATCGACACGCGCATCCGTCGGGCGAGCACATCATCCAAATGCAGGGCGCCCTCGTGCGACGCCGCATAGACAACCTCGGCTTCAAGGTAGTCGTCGGCGCCAGGCAAGGGAGTATTGAGGCTGGGATCGTCACGGATCAGATCGAGCAGCTCATCCGTAAGCGTTCCATAGCGGTTGAGCAGGTGCTCGATGCGCACCTTGTGCACGCCAAAAGCGCGGGCGATCTTGGCCCGCTTATTCCACGCGGCCTGGTATCCCTCGGCGCCGAGTAGGGCGATCTCCTCGGTCGTGCTCCGCGGCACCCGTCCGTCGAGAGCTGCGGATGCCGCGTCCACAGCATCCTTGGCCATCACCCGGTAGGTGGTCCATTTGCCGCCGGCGACCACAACGAGGCCGGGCACAGTGTGCGCAACCGTGTGTTCACGCGAGAGTTTCGAGGTCTCGTCCGACTCCCCCGCCAGCAGCGGACGCAGCCCCGCGAACACCCCCTCCACGTCGTCGCGGGTGAGGGGAACCGCAAGCACCGAGTTCACATGATCGAGCAGGTAGTCGATATCGGCGGCCGTCGCAGCAGGGTGGGCCTTGTCGAGATCCCACTTGGTATCTGTCGTACCGATCAGCCAGTGACGGCCCCACGGAATCACGAACAGCACACTCTTCTCCGTGCGCAGCAGCAGGCCGACCTTCGACTGAAACCGGTCTCTCGGCACAACAAGGTGGACGCCCTTCGAAGCGCGAACCTTGAACGTGCCGCGCTCACCCACCATGCGCTGGGTGTCATCGGTCCACACGCCGGTGGCGTTGATCACCTGACGGGCGCGGATCTCAAAACGCTCACCCGACTCCAGGTCGTGCGCGGTGACGCCCACAACCCGCTGGCCCACCTTCACGAAGCCCTCGACGCGTACGCGACTGGCGACCTTGGCTCCGTAGAAGGATGCCGTGCGCGCCAGGCTCGACACGTAGCGGGCGTCGTCGACCTGGGCGTCGTAATAGGCGATTCCGCCGGCGAAAGCATCCTTCTTGAGGCTCGGGATACCGCGCTGAACCTGACGTTTCGTGTAGTGCCTGTGGCGGGGAACCCCCGGCGGGCGGCCACCCGTGCGGGCAAAAATGTCGTACAAGATCATGCCGGCGCCCACGTAGCAACGCTCGACGATGTTGCGGACGGGGTAGAGAAACCGCACGGGCTTGACCAGATGAGGGGCGATGCGCTGCAACAGCAGGCCCCGCTCGATGAGCGCCTCGCGCACGAGACGAAAGTCGAGCTGTTCGAGATAGCGGATCCCGCCATGCACGAGCTTGGACGAGCGGCTCGACGTGCCGGAGCCCCAGTCCCGCGCCTCGACCATCCCCACGCTCAAACCGCGGGTGACCGCGTCGAGCGCGCATCCGGTGCCGACAATGCCGCCGCCGATCACCAAAATATCGAGCTCGCGGGTCTTGAGGGATTCGATTGCCGCCGCGCGATCATCCGGGCCGAGCGTTGACGAGTGAGTTACCGTCTTGCGCCCGCCCTTGAGCTGTTCTGCCACGAAAAGCCTCCCCTGTTGCCTGTGGCCGATGTTACCGGCACAGGGTGTGCGTGGGCCTGCTCGCCGCCGGGCGGTTAGTGGGGAACGTAGGGCGACACGACCACGTCGACGCGCTGAAACTCTTTGAGGTCGGAGTAGCCCGTTGTCGCCATCGAACGCTTAAGCGCACCAACCAGGTTGGCCTTGCCGTCCGCGGTCTCGGACGGGCCGTAGAAGATTTGCTCGAGCGGGGCAATCTGACCGACCTCGACGCGGTTGCCGCGCGGCAGTTCGAGATGGTGCGACTCGGCGCCCCAGTGGTACCCGCCACCCGGAACATCCGTCGCGCGCGCCAGCGTGGTGCCGAGCATGACAGCGTCGGCCCCCATCGCGATGGCCTTGACGATGTCTCCGCTGGTGCCGAGACCACCGTCGGCGATGACGTGCACATAGCGTCCGCCGGATTCGTCCATATAGTCGCGACGAGCGCCAGCGACATCCGCAACCGCGGTAGCCATGGGAGCGTGAATGCCGAGGCTCGCGCGGGTGGTGGAGGCCGCCCCACCGCCGAAGCCGACGAGCACACCGGCAGCACCCGTGCGCATGAGGTGGAGGGCGGGCGTGTAGCCAGCAGCGCCACCAACGATGACGGGCACATCGAGCTCGTAGATGAACTTCTTGAGGTTGAGCGGCTCCTGGTTCTGGGAGACATGCTCGGCGCTGACCGTCGTGCCCCGGATGACGAACACGTCGACACCGGCCGCAACCACGGTCTTGTAGAGCTCCTGGGTGCGCTGCGGCGACAACGCGCCGGCTACCGTGACGCCGGCCTCACGGATCTCAGCGAGGCGCTGCGTCACGAGCTCCGGCTTGAGAGGCTCCGAGTAGATCTGCTGCATTCGACGGGTTGCCTCGTCTTCGGGCAGGGTGCGGATCTCTTCCAGCAAAGGCTCGGGGTTCTCGTAGCGAGTCCACAGCCCCTCGAGATCGAGCACGCCGAGACCGCCGAGCTGACCGACGCGGATCGCGGTGGCCGGCGACATAACGGAGTCCATGGGAGCCGCGAGGATGGGCGTCTCAAAAGTGAAGGCGTCAATCGACCACGACACCGACACGTCTTGTGGGTCGCGCGTGCGCCGGTTCGGCACGATCGCGATGTCATCGAATGCGTATACCCGGCGTGACCGCTTAGCGCGGCCGATCTCAATTTCCTGCACCGGCCCAGCCTACCGCGACGCCTCGACACTCGGGGGGCGGGGAGGCTGCTTCGGGGGCGGCGAGACAAGGCCGGGCAGCGCGATGCGGTGAGGCACGCGGGCATCACCCCGGTCGGTGGATGCAGATTCAGCCGGTGGACGGCTGGCGGCGCACCTCTTGCACCGCCACGATAGGTGCATGACCGAAACAGAAAGTGCCGTGAGCGTGCGGGACCTGCGCAAGAACTATGGGGGCTTCGCCGCGCTCGATGGGGTGAGCTTTGACATCCGCAGGGGTGAGACTTTTGCGCTGCTCGGGCCTAACGGCGCCGGCAAGAGCACCACGATCGAGATTCTCGAGGGCTACCGCGATAGAACCTCCGGCACCGCGAGCGTGCTCGGCGTTGACCCGCAGAACGGCGGAGTCGCCTGGAAGGCGCGCCTCGGCATCGTTCTGCAAAGCTCAGGAGAAACCGGCGCCGTGACGGTGCGCGAGCAGCTCACCCACTTCGCCTCGTTCTATGCGAACCCTCGTCCCGTGGACGAGGTGATCTCAGCGGTTGGTCTTGAGGGCAAAGAGTCCTCTCTCATCCGGCGGCTCTCTGGCGGCCAACGCCGACGGGTCGACGTGGCCCTCGGCATCATTGGTCGCCCAGAACTGCTCTTTCTCGACGAGCCGACAACAGGGTTCGACCCTGAGGCGCGCCGCCACTTTTGGGATCTCATCCGCAAGCTCAAGGCGGAGGGCACGACCATCCTGCTCACAACGCACTACCTCGATGAGGCGGCCCAGCTGGGCGACCGCGCCGGTGTGATCGCGGGCGGCAAACTCATCGACATCGGGCCCATCGACGAGATCGGGGGCGAAGAGGCGCGGGTGCCCGTAGTGCGCTGGATCGAGAACGGGGTGCGCCGAGAACAGCGCACGTCGGAACCGGGAACTTTTGTTGCTGCTCTCGCCAAGGGCGGCGAGCCGCTCGGCCTTGAGGTCATTCGCCCCAGCCTCGAAGACGTTTACCTCCAACTCGTTGGCGACCACGAAGAAGCGATGGCATCGGCATGACCACAACAATCACAACCCCTCCCCTGCCGGCCGGGCGCACGCTCAAGCTTGGGCTGAGCCGCATCGTCTACGAGACCAAGGCCTATTTTCGCCAGGGCGACGCCGTGTTCTTCAGCTTTCTCTTTCCGCTCGTCATGCTCACGATCTTCTCGGTCGCCTTCAGTGAAACGAGCTTTGGAACGGATGCTGACGGCAACGACGTCAGCGCCGCCGCCTTCTACCTGCCGGCAATGCTCGCGGCGGGCATCCTGCTGAGCGGTTTGCAGAACCTGGCCCTCGATATCGCAACCGAGAAGGGTGACGGAACCCTCAAGCGGCTGGGCGGCTCCCCGCTGCCCGTCGTGAGTTACTTCATCGGCAAGATCGGCCAGGTGTTCGTTCTGAGCATCCTGCAGGCCGCGCTGCTCATCGCCGTCGCCACCCTCGTCTTTGGAGTCTCGCTGCCCACGGAATCTGAGAAGTGGATCACCTTTGCGTGGGTGTTTTTGCTAGGAGTCTCAACGAGCGCGATTCTCGGCATTGCGCTGAGCGCCGTTCCTCGAACCGGCAAGAGCGCATCGGCGGTGGTGATTCCTATCGCCCTCGTGTTGCAGTTCATCTCCGGCGTCTACCTGTCGTTCTCGATGCTGCCGGAATGGTTGCAGAACGTGGCATCCGTGTTCCCCCTCAAGTGGATGGCCCAGGGCATGCGCGCGGTCTTCTTGCCCGAGGGCTTCGAAACCCTTGAACAGGGCGGCACGTGGGATCTGCCCGGGGTGGCGATCGTGACGGCACTCTGGCTCGTGTTCGGCCTCATCGCGTGCCGACTCACCTTTCGCTGGATTCGCAAGGACAGCTAGGTGTTTCTCAATCGCGGGTGGAACGCTGCGGCAGCGAAGCCAGGGAGTCGTGGCTCCTAGAGGCTGAGCCCCACGAGAACGGGCTCCGGCTGAAGGAGCACCCCGAACTCGCCCATAACCCTGGTCTGCACATAGCGGCCCAGTTCGGCGATCTCGACGGCGGTTGCCCCGCCCGTGTTGACGATTGCAAGCGTGTGTTTGGTTGAGATCGCCGCGCGGGAACCGGGGAGGGCGAAGCCGCGCGTGATGCCCGACCGCTCGATCATCCACGCCGCGCTCAGCTTGACCCGAGCATCTGTGGGGGTAGCCGGCTTGAGCTGCTGCAGCAGATCCGGCCGATCGAGCGGGATCACGGTGTCCGCAGCCTCTGGCTCGAGGCTCCAGCGCGGAGCATCCGCCGGCAGAGTCGCCGCAAACCTGGCGCTCACGATGGGGTTCGTGAAGAACGACCCGGTGCTTACCGAGTCAGGGTCGGATTCCGACAACACCATGCCCTTCGATGCACGCAATCGCAGAACAGCCTCACGCACAGCAGCAACGGGCCGCGTGTCGCCTGCCTCGGCACCCAGTTCGCGCGCGAGCTGCGCATAGGCGATGGGGGCGCTGAGACCGCCGCGCTTGAGCCGCACCTCGACCGCGAGCACAATGCCGCGACGCCCCTGCTTCATGGCCGACATGCGGTAGCCAAGGCCGAGATCGGCGGCAGGGATGCGAGTCGTTTCACCGGTCAAATAGTCGAGAAAGTCAATGGCGACGAGGGTGTCAGAAAGCTCTTGCCCATAGGCGCCGATGTTTTGCACGGGAGCCGCACCCACAGAGCCGGGGATGCCGGAGAGGGCCTCGACGCCGCCGAGGCCAGCAGCGACCGTCTGTGCGACGAAGCCGTCCCACGACTCCCCCGCCTGCACCCGCAGAATCACGTCGTCACCCTCGACGCCGATGCGTTCGATGCCCGAGGTCCGCACGAGAATCGCGGTGCCTTCGAAGCCGTCATCCGAGACGATCAGATTGGAGCCGCCTCCGACAACGAGCCAGTTCTCACCGTCGTCCCACACATCGTGCGCGGCCGAGGTGAGCTGTTCAACGGTCGTTGCATGCACTAGCTCGCGTGCCTCGCCGCCGACCCTGGTCGTGGTGAGTTCACTGAACGCGGTCACTGCGGCAACGCCACCCGCACCTGGGCCTTGCCAAGCACGGTCTGCTCAGACGAGGTCACCGTGAGATCAACGCGGGCCTGGTCGCCGTCGATCTGCCCGATCTTGGCGGTCACCGTGATGACGGCACCGATCTCGGGGTCGACAACGACGGGGCGCGTGAATCGCACCTGATAGTCGAGCACTTTGCCGGGGTCGCCGAGCCAATCGACAACGGGCTGCACCGCGGCACCCATCGTGAGCATGCCGTGGGCAAGAACGCCCGGCAGCCCCACATTGCGGGCGACATCGTCGCGGTAATGGATGGGGTTGAAGTCTCCGGATGCTCCGGCGTAGCGAACAAGAGAATCCCGGGTCAGCGGGAACGACTCCTCGGCGACAATCTCTCCTACTTCGAGGCTCATTCCTCACCCCTCACGACAAGGGTCGAAATCGCGGTAACGACGTGAGCGCCGTCCGCGTCGACGATGGACGATTCGGCGGTGATCATGGCGTTGCCCCCGAGGGTCTTGATGCTGGCGACCTTGAGCGTTGCCGTGAGTTCGTCACCGGCCACGATGGGCCGCGTGAAGGTGAACCTCTGATCGCCGTGGACTACGCGCGAAAAGTCGATGCCAGCATCCGGTTCAGAGAGAAGCTGGGCCAGCGTGAGCTCTTGCACGACGACGGCGAACGTTGGCGGGGCAACGATGTCGGTGTATCCGGCAGCGCGAGCGGCCTCGGGGTCGTGGTTGATGGGGTTGGTGGCGAAGACGGCACGGCTGAACTCGCGCACCTTTTCGCGACCCACCAGATAAGGCTCGGTCGGGGGGAATACCCGGCCCTGCAGTTCGGGGTTCACAGTCACCGGGACAGTCTATGGCGTGCGCTGAAAGGGAGCCGGGAACGACGAAACCCCGGCTCACCTGAGTGAACCGGGGTTTCGAGGGTTGTTAAGGATGAACCCTGAAGTGCCTGCCTACTGGCAGCTGTCGCACTGCAGAAGATCCATCGGGTCGACCGGAACGTCGTAACCACTCACGTTGTCGTTGTCCATAAGGACCTCCTCGAAGTCTGTTTGTTAGCGGATGCAGCGGTCGGGTCGTGCATCGCCCCCTGCGGTGGGTTCCCACTATATAACGCGAATCACAGACCGGTCATTCCACTACATGTTGTGTTTTCGGCGTGTCGCGCTCTTTCTCACAATGCTACAAAGACCCGCCGACATTCTCTGTCGTTCCTGCAATTTGGTGAGCAAAAATGCCCGTGGGGATCCACGCGTGGGCACGATCCCGCAGATGAGTTGGCAGCGTCGCGAGTGGCCAGCTTCTGCACCAAAATCCGACGGGAAGCGCAGAATTTGGCCACTCACGCGAGAAGCTCAAGACGATTCTTCGCCAGCCCGTAA
Organism: Salinibacterium hongtaonis; assembly: GCF_003065485.1. Classification (GTDB taxonomy): domain Bacteria; phylum Actinomycetota; class Actinomycetes; order Actinomycetales; family Microbacteriaceae; genus Homoserinimonas; species Homoserinimonas hongtaonis. The sequence continues at coordinate 217,165 of NZ_CP026951.1, read as the reverse complement.
GCCGGGCGAACAGCTAGACCTGCGCGGCGGCGCGCTGACGGTGCGCGCGAACCTTGGCCCTGTTGCCGCAGCGCTGCATCGAGCACCAGCGGCGGTTGTTTGCGCGGGACTCGTCGAGAAAGACGTGGTTGCAGTCGTCTGCCTCGCACGAACGGATGCGGTCGGCACCGTGCTGCGTGAACTGACGAACGGCGTCGCGGGCGATACTCGAGAGGGCTTGCGATACACGAACGCGGGTAGCGCCCGCCCGGCGGCTTCCCCCGGCGAGCGCGGGAGGAACATCCGGGGTCGCCGCGAAGAGGTTGATCGTGTCGACATCTGCACGGGTGGGCGATGCCCCGACGCTGATCGCGGCGGCGGAGCGGGCGATCGCGTCGCGCAAGAGCAGCGCGTCGAGCAGGTCGCGGTCGAGTACCTGGCGGTCGAGGGAGTCGAAGCGCTCGGCCACCCACTCCAGCAGGTCGGCCGGCGTGACGAACTGCGTGCGAACATCCGCACCGGCAAGCCCAAAGTCGAGGCTGAGTGCACCGGAATCAAAGAACCACTTGGTTCCGTCGAGGTTTGCCAGCCACTGTCCCGTCGTCATGCTAACTAACTTAGCCGGTTATAGCGGTCTCTCGCACGCGAGCCACTCCCGCTGCCCAGGTTGCGCGCATACCCTGACGCGACAACGAAGGGATGCTCCATGTCACGAATCGCACTCATCGGCGGCCACGGAAAAGTTGCGCTGCTCCTCACTCCCCTCCTCGCAGGTGCTGGGCACGAGGTCTCGTCGATCATCCGCAACCCCGATCACGCCGCCGACGTAACCGAGGCGGGCGCAAGCGCCGTCGTCGCCGACATCGAGAATCTGACGACGGACGAGATCACCGCCATTCTCGCGGGGCACGATGTTGTGGTCTGGTCGGCCGGCGCGGGCGGCGGAAACCCCGCACGCACCTATGCCGTCGACCGCGATGCCGCCATCCGATCGATGGATGCCGCGGAGCAGGCAGGCGTGCGGCGGTATGTGATGGTGTCGTACTTTGGCGCAGGCCCCGATCACGGTGTTCCACCGGAGCACGGGATGTTCGCCTACGCGGAGGCGAAGGCGGCCGCCGACGAACACCTGCGCGCGAGCACCCTGGCGTGGACAATTCTCGGCCCGAGCGCGCTCACCCTGGACCCGCCGACCGGACTCATCGACGTGACAGCCACCGAGGCGACCCATGTCGGCCGCGCCGACGTTGCCGCCGTCATCGCCGCGGTCGTCGAGCGCGACTCGACCTCTGGCCGCACGATTCAATTCAACGCCGGCAGCACGCCGATCGCCGAAGCACTCGACAGCGTTTAGCGGCAGAGCGCCGGAGGGATGCCGGCGGCTACGCGCCGGGGCGCCCCGTGAACTCATCCATGGACTTGTAGACGCCAAACCACTTGCCGCCCACAACATCCCACGCCCGCGTCGGCAGCAGCCCGCGCACCACCTTGGACAGGTTCACCGACCACGGCAACAGCAGCATTGGGGTGCCGCGAAGCATGGCCTTCCACGCCTTCTTCACGGCGAAATCAGGCTCCATGAGCGGAGTGAGCACGGGGCCGCGTGCGCCCTCGAACATGCCCGTGCGAATGTAGCTGGGGGCAAACGTCGTGACCTTGACCCGCTCGTGCCCCGCCTTCACCAGCTCGAGCCGCACCGAGTCGCTCCAGCCGATGAGCGCCCACTTCGACCCGGCGTAAACGGCCATTTTGGGGTTCGACAGCGTGCCCGCCGCCGACGCGATGTTCAGGATGCGACACTCGCGCCCCGAGGCGATCATCCCCGGCAGAAACTCCCTCGTGATGTGCATGGGGGCGAGCGCATTGATCGCCATGGTGAAGTCGATGTCGCGCTCGGCATCCTGATCCCAGAACCACGCGCTGCGCACGACACCGGCGTTATTGATGAGCACCTCTGGCGTGCCGACCTGGGCGATTACGCGCGCCGCAGCATCCTGAATCTGCTCCCGCTGTGAGACATCGACCATAAACGGATGCAGCGACACTCCCCGGGGAGCCAGCTCACTGACGGTGGCCGCCAACTGAATCTCGTTGATGTCCCACAGGATGACGGAGGATGCACCCTCCGAGATTGCCCGTTCCACGTAGAGGCGGCCCATCCCCATGGCGGCTCCGGTAACGAGCACGACTTTGCCGGCAACTGTTTGCATGCTCAGACGCTAGCGACTACACCGCCGACCACCGTGATCTTTGGCTATTACCTCCCCCAGAACCCAGGCGCAGGGGGTGTCTCTGCGAATGTTCTGGACTAGCGTGATTCGACGGGTAGCACGTCCCCGCGGGTGAAGATCCGGAGGAACGCATGAAGGCACGGGGTTGACCGCATGATCGAGTTCCGCTCCGTGTCCAAGCGCTTCGATGACGGCACCTTGGCGATCAACGACTTCAGCCTGGTGGTGCCGGCGCGCAGCACAACAGTGCTGGTGGGGTCATCCGGATGCGGCAAAACCACCCTCCTGCGCATGATCAACCGCATGATCGAGCCGACCTCTGGCACGATCGAGATCGATGGCGAGAGCGTGCAGGGGCGCGACCCGGTTCGCCTGCGCCGCAGCATCGGTTATGTGATGCAGAACGCGGGCCTGCTGCCCCACTTCACGGTGCTGGGCAACGTGGCAACCGTGCCGCGACTCAACGGAGCGAGCAAGAGCGCCGCAGGCGACCGCGCGCTCGAATTGCTCGACACCGTCGGGTTGAGCCGTGACCTGGCCGACCGCTACCCCAGCCAACTCTCGGGCGGGCAGCAGCAGCGCGTGGGAGTAGCGCGGGGCCTGGCCGCCGACCCGAACGTCCTGCTCATGGATGAGCCGTTCGGGGCCGTGGACCCCATCGTGCGAGCGGAGCTCCAGCAGGAGACCATCCGCCTGCAGCGCGAGCTAGACAAGACCGTAGTTTTTGTAACGCACGATATCGACGAGGCGTTTCTCCTCGGCGATCAGGTTGTCATCCTGGAGAAGGGTGCCCGCATCGCGCAGGTGGGCAGCCCGAGCGAGATCATCGAGAACCCGGCGAATGATTTTGTCGCCAGCTTTATCGGCATCGATAAGGGCAAGCGGGCATTCACTGTGAAGGAGACGCCGCGCGGCGCCGTAGTCGTCGACGGGGCGGGCCGCACTCAGGGAGTGCTGATCGAGGGGGGCGACGCATGAATTGGGTGCTCGAAAACCTCGACCTGATCGGCCGATTGTCGCTTGAGCACATTCGCCTGAGCCTCGTTCCCATCGTGGCGGGGCTGCTCATCTCGGTGCCCATCGGCTGGCTCGCGTTTCGCTTTCAACCCGCCCGAGGGGTGATTCTCACCGTGACCGGGCTTCTCTACACGATTCCGTCGCTCGCCCTCTTTGTGATCTTGCCACCCCTTCTCGGCATCAGTTATCTGAGCGAACTCAACGTTGTCATCGCCCTCACGATCTATGTGATCGCCATCATGTCGAGGTCGGTGGCGGATGGCCTTGGCTCCGTAGAGCCTGCGACGCGACAAGCCGCCACCGCCATGGGCTATGCGCCATGGCGCCGCTTTTGGACCGTTGATTTTCCCCTCGCCGGGCCCGTCATCCTCTCGGGTCTCCGCGTCGCCGCGGCAAGCACCGTTAGCCTCGTGACCATCGGCATCCTGATCGGCGTCGAGAGCCTCGGGTACCTGTTTACCAACGGCTATCAGCGGCGCATCGTTCCCGAGATTTTCGCTGGCGTGATCATGGTGATGCTCATCGCTCTGGTCATCGACGTTATGCTCATGCTGGCCGGACGGATGCTGCTGCCATGGGCGCGCGCCACGACGGAATCGACGGCGCCCGCCCGTGAGCGCATGGCGGAGGCCGCATGAACCTGTTGCTCGAAGCCTTCGCCTGGCTGGCCAACCCGGAGCAGTATGTAGGCCCGAACTCGATCCCGCTCCGCCTGGGCGAGCACCTCGTTTATACGGCAGTTTCGCTGCTCATTGCCGCCATAATCGGCATCCCGCTCGGCTATCTGATCGGCCACACGGGCAAGGGCCGCGAGCTTGCCGTTGGGCTGTCGGGGGCCGCCCGCGCACTGCCGTCGTTCGGGCTGATCCTGTTGCTGGTTCTTGTGCTCGGCGTGACCAATAAACCCGAGGCCGCCTATACGGCGTTTGTGATTCTGGCGGTTCCGTCGATTCTGGCGGGAGCGTATGCGGGGTTCGAGGCCATCGATCGCCACATCATCGACGCCGCCCGCGCCATGGGAATGACCGGATGGCAGGTTCTGTGGCGGGTCGAGGTGCCGCTCGGCCTGCCCATCCTGATCGGCGGCATCCGCTCCGGCGCGTTGCAGATCGTGGCCACCGTGACGCTCGCGGCCTACATCGGCCTCGGCGGGCTCGGGTATTACATCTTTCGGGGGCTGCCCCTCGGCCGCTACGACGAAATGCTCGGCGCCGCCATTCTCGTTGCCCTGCTCGCGATCGTGGTCGATGGCGTGCTCGCCCTGCTTCAACGCCTGCTCGTGCCGCGCGGTGTCACCGCAGGCCGCACCCAAGAACTCCGCACGTCGTCGCCCCGGCGACGGGCGGTGCCCGCACCACCGACCCCCTGACACGAAGGAACCCCCCATGTTCTCAGCACAGAAGAAGGCCCGCCTCGCGCTGGGTGCCCTCCTCACGGGCGGCGCACTCCTGCTTGCGGGATGCGCATCCGATGACCCCCTGGATTCCGGCAGCAGCCCCGACAACGACGCGATCGTCATCGGATCGCAGGCGTACTACTCCAACGAGATCATTGCCGAGATCTATGCCCAGGCCCTAGAGGCAGAAGGCTTCACCGTGGAACGCAAATTCAATATCGGCCAGCGGGATGCTTATATGCCGTCGATCGAGAACGGCGAGATCGACCTGTTCCCTGAGTACACCGGCAACCTGCTGCAGTTCTACAACCCCGACACGACCGCAACGGCTCCGGATGAGGTCTACAACGAGCTTGCTGCGTCGCTGCCCGTAGGCCTCACTGTGCTCGAAATGGCATCGGCGACCGACCAGGACTCCTACAACGTGACGGCTGCGTTCGCTGAGAAGTACGGGCTCGAAAGCCTCGACGACCTGAGCGAAGTCACAGAGCAGATCACTCTGGGAGGCGCTCCGGAGCTTGAGGAGCGCCCGTACGGACCGTCGGGACTCGCCGATGCCTACGGAGTGCAGGTCAACTTTGTCGCGACGGGCGACACCACCGTTGAGGATCTCATCGCGGGCACCGTGAACATTGCCAACGTCTACAGCGCAGACCCGCGCATTCAGACTGAGGACCTGGTCACGCTCGACGACCCTCAGAGCCTGTTTCTGGCGTCAAACGTGGTTCCGCTCGTGAATGCCGACGTTGCCGACCAGATCGCCGACGTGATCAACACCGTCAACGCGAAGCTCACGCCAGAGGGTCTCGTTGCCCTCAACGTGGAGTCGACCGTCGACCAGAGCTCCCCCGAGGCGATCGCCAAGGACTGGCTCGCCGAGAACGGTTTGAACTAACGGATGCGCAACCCGTCGGTCACACTGCGAGCACGGTAAACACCATGCCGTGCTCGCGATGCGGTGGAATTGAGCACCAGCCGTCGAGGTCGCCCGAGACGACGCCGACATCGATCGTTTCGGACTGCCCCTGGCCAAAGCGCTCAGACTCAACGCCGTTGTCAAAGACCAGATCGTGCAGGTCTCGGTCGTCGTTCACCAGCTCGATAACGAGCCGATTGCCGACGGGCACCTCAACGCTGTCGGGCACGTAGCGGCTGTCGACCATGCGCACCTCAACCGTGGTGGTCTCCCCGGTCTCCTCGACAGTCGGGGCGGAGGAGCATCCGCTGAGCACCGCACCGGCCAGGACGACCAATGCTGCAATGGAGGCTAATGAGCGCTTCATTAGTCGGGAAGCGCCGTCATGCGGGCAGCAACGATCTTCCATTCGCCGTCCGTGAGAAACCAGGTGATTCCCGAGAGGGAGCGGATGGGGCGGCGACCATCGGCGCGCTCGATCTCCGCCTCGAAGCGACCGGAGACGAACACGGCCGTTTCGTCGTCGCTCACGATGATCGAGTCGATGTCGTGCTTCGCGCCGATGTACCGCGCAACACCGGAGCGCAGATTGCCAAAGTACTGCTCGAACGTGTCGGCGTGGCCGCGGGAGTGAACATAGACAAGGCGGGGGTCACACATGGCCTCGAAGGCGGCGTAGTCGGCCTCAATTAGCGACTGGATGCGGGCGGCATCCAGCGTGCGGATGGTGTCTTCGATCGTGGTGCTCATGGTGCTCTTCTCCTGTGCGGGTGGCGCTCTCTTAGAACTCGCGACGACGTGCAGTCATGCCGCGGGCGCTCACTGCTTCTCTGACAACCCCAAGCGGATGCGAAAAGCGATGAGCAATGCACCCGCCAGGATAGCCAGCGCTGCACCACCGAGAAGAAGGGGCGACCCGTTACTGCCGGTCGGCGGGAGAGTGTTTAGCGTCGATGACGTTGCTCCTCCCTGCGGGGCGGTCGCCAGCGGTACGGTGCCGGCGCCAGTGCCGTTGCCGGTGCCAGGAAGTGTCGGTGTGGTCCCACCGCCAGCAGGGGGCGGTGTCACGACCCCCGCAGTGCATGTCGCATCCACCGCGATGGTGGTGGAATCGAGAGTCACAGCGTCGTTGCGGGCGAGGAGGCGTCCTTCGACGGTCGTTGCGGTGTTGGCGGTGATCGAGGTCAACGCAAGGACGCTCCCCACCAACGTTGAGCCGGTGCCGAGCGTCGCGGATGACCCAACCTGCCAATACACGTTGCACGAAGTCGCACCGCCCGTGAGCACAACCCGGCTTGCGGAGGCGGTGATCAGGGTACTGGCCGTCTGAAAGATGAACACCGAATTGGCATCGCCATTGAGGGTGACGGTGCCGGTGAGCCCCAGAGTACCGCCCGAATATACCCCTGAGGTCAACGTTCGACCGCCAAGTTCTGTGACGCCGCTCTCCGTGGGGGTTCTTCCTGCCGCGTCGTTGTACGCGGTCGTCACGTCCGCCTGAGCCTGAAGGGCAACTGCGTCGGTTGTGTGAACGGTGCCCTGCACATCTGCGGGGAGTAGACCGGTGATCGCCGTACCGGGGAAAATCCCGACATTGCCTTCAATCACCGAGGTTCCGGTGTTCGTGATGGCCGAACCGGCGACAACCGCGAAGTCCGTCGCGGTGCCGAGACCGACAGGAGCCTCCGCGGCTGACGCGCTCGACGGCACGGTCGCGCAGGCCAGGACGACGCTGAGGCCCAGCGCCGCGCTGAGTCGCACTAGTCCGCCGACGGAAGGGTGGATTTTTACTCTGGACATCTGGTCTGCTCTCATCTGCGGGTGTTGCTGTCTGTACATGCGAAAGACGCGGAGGTCGGAGAATTGCCGAGATATTTAATCTCAGCGCCGTCTGAGTTCAGGAGGAGAAGGTGCCGTTGCTTGGCGCATTCTCGACCGGATAGGCGAGGCGTTTTTCGCGCTCTGCGATCCCGACGTGCGGGGTAACGCCTCAATACACTCGCCGACGATGGCGACCCAGCGATTCCCTGTGTGAGGAGGGTGGTCGCGGTGCTCAGCTGCACTTCTGCACAGCCGTAGACCACTCAGTCTAGTGGGGCGGCGCAGATAACGAGCGGCTGGCCCATCTTCGGCCGAGTTCAGGCCTGATCACCCAACGTCGCAGCCCTAGCCCCGCCCGGGTAGACGGCACTCGTCCGCACAACACCGTTACCGCTCGAAAAGACACTCCGGCCTGCCTAGCGGACGGTCTCTTCGATCGTGGTGCTCATGTTGCCTTTCAGTGTGCGGGCGTTCCGTGGAGGTCCCGTTGTGACGACGCGTCCAGCCTAGCCTCGCGCCGCTGCACGCTCCCGGGGTCGCAGGGTCGCGGGGTCGCGGGGTCGCAGGGTCGCGGGGTCGCAGGGCGGGAAGCCAACGGTGCTACAACGCCGTCTGCCTCGAAACCCACACTCCCTGCTGAAACAACACCCGCCCCTCCGGGCCAGCAAACTCGTCGATCACGCCCAGGTCAGCGGTGCGGTCGGCGACGAGAACATCGACCGGCCCCGTGCCCTCGATCAGAAGCTCTATCTCGACACCTTCTGCGCCGACACCTTCGATGTGGAGCCCGAACGTCCAGGTCTCGCCGACTGCTTCCGGGGCCAGCTCCACTCCGCCGACCTTCGCAGAGAGAACCGTTGAGCCTCCAACCCACACCCCCAGCGTGGGGGCTGAGCGCCGCGAATCGATTTGCAGCGTGAGGGTTCTGCGGTCGCCCGCGGCCTCATCCGTGACCACCGTCACGCTCGGCGCCTCTAGCTCCGCGACGGGGGCCTCCCCCGTGCTGCGGGAGCTCGTGCCCCACCACGGAGCGACATCGGCCAGCACGCGGCGGTCCCCGTCCAGCAGTTCGGCGCTCCACTCGCTCACCGGCGCCCGGCGACTCGACCACAGCGCGGTGCCCGCGTCGGTGTCGATGGCGTATTCGACACTCTCCTGGCGGGGCAAGGTCGCACCCTCCGCATTAGCTACGAGCCCTCCGGCGGCGAGCGCGACGACAACCACGACGACGGATGCTGCACCAACGGTCGCCCGCAGCGGTCGGGCCCTTTCCCCGGTCTGCGATGTCGCCGGGCGAAGCTCGGCCACCACCGGCAGCGTCATCAGCAGCACAATCGCCACGAACAATGCGGCCACGGGCCCGCCCAGCGGCAGTCCCAGCTCGGAGGCCGACACCGCCACCGGAACGATCAGCGCGAATGCGGGCAGCGCGCCCAGCGCGAGCACGGCGACCCGCCACGAGGCAAACTTGGCCGGAAGCAGCTGAGCGACGACCATCGCCACGGCGGCGAACAGGGCGGGGAATGCCACGACAGATGCGGCCCCGGGCAACGCGACCGCGAGCGCTACGCCCACCACAGTCACCGCCACCAGCGCGCCCGTGACCAGGGCCGCCTGCCCGAGCATCCGCCGGAGGAGAAGGAACGGCCCGACTACGGCGCCCACCGTGAGCACGGCGATTGCGGCCAGATACGGCCACGCAACATAGGGCTCACCGACGCTCGCCGATGCCTGACCCGGGTCGATAGCCAGGGCAGCCAACCACAGGGCATAGGCTCCGCCCGCAGCCAGTGCCACCGACACGAGCGCGACAACAATGCCGATGAGCGTTCTGGGCACGGTCAGCTCGCGACGACGCCGACCGATTACGGCTGCGGCAATGGCCGCGCCAAGCCCGGCGATCGCGAACGGCAGCTCGAGGGCGAGCGGAAACCTCAAAAGCCCCCAGGGCACGGTCGCGACAATGGTGTCCTGGCCCTCCTGCAGTGCAGCCAGGTCGGCATCCTGGAGCTCGCGGGTGAGAGCCAGCGTCGACTGCCCCATCTGCTGCAAGGATGCGCGACTCAGATTCTCGGGGCTGTCGAGCGGCGAATGATAGAGAGCCCCACCGCCGACGATCGCACTGTCGGTGCCGAGCAAGCCGCCCTCGGAGAAGCGGCTGAAATCGGTGTCGTTGCTCATGAGGCCGAACACCGTCTCCATCGCAGAGTTCGCGACGACTCCGCCCGCGGCCGAGGTGTAAGCCGTGATGGGTCCGTTGGGGCTCGACGTGCGGAATGTCAGTGGCGAGCCTGCGGTGCCTCGTGCCTCGAGATTGACGACAACGACCGGCTGCACGAGGGATGCTGAATCGTCCCGTGTGAACGCCTCAGCACCCAGCAGCCCGGATTCCTCGCCGTCGGTGAAGAGGATGATGAGGTCGTTGGTCGGAGTCTCATCGCCGAGAGCGCGCGCGGACTCCATGATCGAGCCGATGCCGATGCCGTCGTCACCGGCACCGAGCGAACCGTTGACGGAGTCGTAGTGGGCGGCGAGCACGAGGGTTCCGGTCGGGTCGCTGCCTTCGCGCGTCGCCACGATGTTCTGAACGAACGCGATGCCCTGCGTGCGCCCCGGTCTCGTCTCCGAAACTCCGGTGCGCTCCTGCACCTCGACCTCCAACCCCAGGGCCTCCAGCTCGCCCACGAGGTAGTCGCGGGCCTCGGCGTGGGCTGGGGAGCCAATCGGGCGCGTCTCCTGAGAGATCGCCTCGATGTGCTCCATGGCGCGGGTGGCGCTGAAATCGCCAGCCGCCGCATCCTCACCGAGCGGTGCCGCAGGAGCCTGCGCGAGGGTGCATCCGATCGCGACAGCGACGAGTGCCGCGATGGCCACCGGCGCTCCCCATCGACGAGCGCGGGAAGGGCGGAGGGCATCGATGCTCATGCGCCGAGCCTAGGGGCGGGGCGGGGTTGGCGGCTACCCAGCGCTAGCTCCACCGAGACTGCGCAAATGGTCGTCTATTCGGGTCTAAGGCGACAATTTGCGCAGTCTCGACGGAGCGCGGAAGCCCGTTGATCGACTTCGGCGCAGTCGCTGCCCCCACGACCCCCGACAACCTTGCAAGAGCCGTCGGTCGGATGTACTGAAGAAGGAAGCCCGATTCAATGAAAGGGCCCGTGGTAGCTGAGGCGGGGCACGATCCCGCGACCTCACGATTATGAGTCGTGCGCTCTAACCAACTGAGCTACTCAGCCACGGCATCCCATAAATAAAGGATGACCGAGCCCCCTGTGGGAATCGGACCCACTACCTCTTCCTTACCAAGGAAGTGCTCTACCAATGAGCTAAGGGGGCGTTGCTTCTGCATGCAGAAGCCGCGCCCGTTTCAGGCAACCCGACAAGAATAACATTTCCCACGGGCCCTCATGAACACGGCGTCACACCCGGGTGTGGCGGGCGGGCGGCGTTAGGCGAGACGTGGGTCACCGCAGCCGCATCACTGAATGCAGAACTCGTTGCCTTCTGGGTCGCGCATCACATAGTGGCGTTCGACAAACGGCCCCCATGCCTCTTCGTGAAAGGCCACCTGGCTAGCACCGAGGGCAACGATGCGGTCGCGCTCGGCATCGAGCTCTTCTGGTGTCGGCCGGCGCCCCGGGGTCGCGTTGATGTCGAGGTGCACGCGGTTTTTGACCGTCTTCGCCTCGGGCACGCGCTGAAAGTACAGTCGCTGCCCCACCCCTGTGGGGTCTTCTGCAATGCTGCGCGCGTCGAGATCGTCCTGGGTGCCGCCACCCGCGAGAACAGCTTCTCCCAGTTCTGCCGGGTATTCGGCGCGGGGGTACCCGAGCGAGAACTTCGGATGCCGTTGGCGGCCACCGGGGCGAACAACCGACCGCAGCGAGCTACTTAACGGCTCCCGCGGTCAACCCACCGACGATGTACTTCTGCAAGAACAGGAACAGGATCGTGACGGGCAGCGCCGCGATGATCGCTCCGGCCGAGAAGGCTCCCCAGTCCGCATAGTTCGGGTTTGAGATGAGCTTGTAGAGCCCGACCGCGAGGGTCTGCTTCTCGGGGTCGATGAGCACGATGCTCGCGACCACGAACTCGTTGGTCGTCGTAATGAACGAGAGCAGGCCAACGACCGCGAGAATCGGAGCAACGAGCCGCAGGATGATCGTGAAGAAGATGCGGGCATGGCTCGCCCCGTCGATCTTGGCCGCCTCGTCGATGTCTTTGGGCACCGTGTTGAAGAACCCGTACATGAGGTAGGTATTCACGCCGAGAGCACCGCCGAGGTACACCATGATCACGCCGATGTGGGTGTTGATGCCGATCGCGGGGAACCAGTCGCTGATCGTGTTCATGAGGAGGAAGATCGCCACGACGGCGAGCAGCTGGGGGAACATCTGAACGAGCACGATCGTCATGAGCCCGAATCGGCGACCTGCGAACCGCATCCGCGAGAACGAGTACGCGGCGAGGGCCCCCATAAACACCGTGAGCACTGCCGTGACGAAGGCGATGACCATCGTGTTGATGAACCACGCGCCGAACGGTTGCGAGGGGTCGTTGAACAGACGCTCGTAGGCTCCAAAACCGATGTTGGAGAACAGGGCATTTGACCCGGTGAGCGAACCGACTGGGTTGAGGGATGCCGACAGTACATAGAGCAGCGGGAACAGCGAGAAGACGATGAGCACGAGGCCGACGAGGTGTCGCCAGCCGGTCGCGTGGAACCACCGGCCGAAGGAGAACGTGCGCTTGGTCGGGACTGTGGCGCCCGAGCGGGTCGTTACTGCGCTCATTAGTTCAGGTCCTCCAGCATCTTGGTCTTTCTGAAGCTCACAACCGCGATCACCGCGACCAGGATGAAGATGATGATCGTGAAGGCACTCGCGAGGCCGTAGTCACGGAACTGGCCCGTAAACGCAACCTTGTAGACCATCGAGATCAGGATGTCGGTCGCCCCAACATTGATGCCCGCGCTCGTATCGCGAGGCCCACCGCCCGTGAGCATGTAGATGAGGTTGAAGTTGTTGAAGTTAAAGGCGAACGATGAGATGAGGATGGGCGCCATCGTCACGAGCACGAGGGGCAGTTTGATGAGCCTGAACACCTGCCAGGGTTTCGCCCCGTCCACCGTCGCGGCTTCGACGACGTCATCCGAGATGGACTGCAGCGCTCCCGTCGCAACGAGGAACATGTAGGGGAATCCGAGCCACAAGTTCACGACGAGGATGCTGATCTTGGCCAGAACCGGATCGGTAAGCCAGGGGATGTCGGCCCCGCCGAACAGCACCTCGTTGACGAACCCGAACCGCTCGTTGAGCATGCCGGCCCACACCAGGGCAGAAAGGAACGCGGGGAACGCGTACGGCAGGATCATGATGATCCGGTAGAACTTGCGTCCCTTCATGCGCTTGTCGTTGAAGACGATCGCGAGGAACATGCCGAGAAGGAAGGTCGACGCCACCGACAGCAGCGCGAACATGATCGTCCAGATCGTCACGTTGATGAGGGGACCGCGGATGCTCTCCTCGCCGAATGCGCGCGCGAAGTTGTCGAAACCTACCGTGATGCGCCAGCCCGGAAGCAGCTCTTCGCCGCTCTCTGAGGTGAACGCGCCCGTGCCGCTATCGCTGTAGACGACGCCCGTTTCGGCATCCGTCATCGTGTCGGCCTGCTCGTCATAGATCAGGCTTGAGAGATAGATGTTGGCCGAGCTGCCGTCGCCCGTGCGCAGCACTCCGTCGTTCGGGTCGTCCGAGACGGGGACCTCAAGGTCGAAGACTTCGCCCTGCCGCTGGAGAACATCCTGAAAACTGAGCGACGTGTATCCGGGCACCGAGACGGCGACATTGCTGTCAATCTCCGCGTTGTCGACCTCGGTGAGGGGCGAGGTGGCGGTGCCGACGCTCACCTCTCCGTCGGGATCAGTGACGAGCAGACCGAGGCCCTCGAGGCTCTCAACAACGGTTACCCGGTAGGTAACGGAGTCGGGGACCCGCTCGCGGGCCGAGCTCATGAGCGCCTGAACGGCCTGGTCCTTGTCAGAGTTGTGACCGGTGCCGTAGTTGGTAAAGCCGATGTAACCCGTATAGGCGATTACGAAGACTTGAAAGATGAGGAGAAAGATCAGGCCAGGGGTGAGGTACTTGGCCGGGATAGCGCGGTGCGAAAAGTAGATCCAGTTCACGACGAGCGTGACCACCGCGACGATTGCCGCGACCAGCCACTCGTCCTTCAGCACGAGCACGAAAAGCGCATAAACCGCGATGGCATCGACGATGCCCAAAAGCACGATCTTGAGCAGGATGATCTTGAGACCGCCGGAGGCCGCCTCGGCCAGGCGCGCAGCCTTCTTTTGCCTGGGGCTAACCACGACCTCGGGGTCGGTGTTTGTTGGTGTCATCTCGCAGCCTTCGTCCGCCGTGATGGTGGGGGTGCCCCGCGATGCGGGACACCCCCGTGTCTATCTGTCTCAGCGACTACTTGTCGAGAGCTGCCTGGATGTCGGCGACGAGCTTCTCCCACGTGGTCGTGGGGTCGTCACCGTTGAGGATTGCACCCTCTGCCTGGCCCCAGAACTCCCACACGGCACCCATTGCGGGGCTGGCGGGCATCGGGACGGCCTCGGCGCCGACGGCACGGAAGCCCGCGACGATCGGGTCAGAGGAGGCGTATTCGGCCGATTCGGTGAGGGCGGGGAGCACGTTGCCCGAGTCGAACAGCGCGTTCTGAACCTCAACGGTACCGAGGTAGTTAACGAGGAAGTCGTTAGCAGCGACCTTGTTCTTGCTCTGCTCGTTCAGCAGGAATCCCTTAACACCAGCGAAAGGCTGGGCGGCCTCGGGGCCCGGCGTGGGGATCACGTCGACGGCAACGTTGATGCCCGCCTCCATGGCCGCACCGACGTTCCACGGGCCCGTGAGCCAGAAGGCTGCCGCGCCGCTCGTGAACTGCTCCTTGGCGATGTCACCCGTGAGCTCGGTGTCGATTACTCCCGTGCCGTTCTTGCCCTGAGTTGCAAGCCAGTCGGCGAATGCGTATCCGCCGTCGCTGCCGATCTGCAGGTCGCTCGTGTCGTATCCCTCATCGTCGCTGCCGAAGACGGGAGCACCGAACGAGGTCTGGAACGGGTAGAGGTGGTACGGGTTAGCGAGGCCCTGGCCGTCGGACTCAACGACGAAGGTGCCAGCGGCGATCATCTGGTCGTAGGTGGCGACGGGGTTAGGCACGAGATCGGCGTTGCGGAGAAGCGCGATGTTCTCGACTCCGTAGGGCAGCAGGTACTGCTGGCCTTCATACGTTGCGGCCTCGTAGGCAACCTCGAGAAACTCGTCCTGCTTGTCGGCCAGCTCGATGGGGGCAACGATGCCGTTGCTCACAAGCTCGCCCAGCCAGTCGTGGGCGCCCATGACGATGTCGGGGCCCTTGCCGGTCGGAGCCTGCTGTGTGAAGTCGTCCTTGATGTCGGCGTTGGCCTTGGATACGAGATCCACGGTGATGCCGGTCTTCTCCTTGTAGGAGGCCGCGACGCCCTTGAGCGCGTCGACGCGCTCGGCGTCAACCCACACGGTGAGCTTGGTCGTGTCGCCGCTGTCGTCGGCGCCTGAGCCACCCGAGCAGCCCACGAGGCCGAGAACGGCAGTCGTGGCGATTGCCCCGGCCGCGAGGATGCTGCGCGATTTCACCGTCATTGGTGTCACCTTTCCTGTGTGTGATCGCCGCGCTGCTGACCGAGCCCACCGTGGGGTGAGGTGCCAGCGTGCTGTGCGGGCTTTCGTTGTGATGTGTGAACTTGCAGGAGACTGCAAACGCTTTCATTGTCACCCATCAATGTTCATTTGCCAATAATGAACAAGATCCGTTCCCAAATCGCAATGATGCAAGCGCTTTCACAATC
Source organism: Salinibacterium hongtaonis (assembly GCF_003065485.1). Lineage (GTDB taxonomy): Bacteria > Actinomycetota > Actinomycetes > Actinomycetales > Microbacteriaceae > Homoserinimonas > Homoserinimonas hongtaonis. The sequence goes on along the minus strand of NZ_CP026951.1, from coordinate 201,911 downwards.
CAGCCGGGTCAGTTAGTCTGTCGCCCATGCGTCCTGACACTGCCGATGACAACCGCACCCCCGCCCCGGAGTGGTGGCGCTCCGCCGTGATCTACCAGATCTACCCGCGGTCATTCGCCGACGCATCGGGCGACGGCATCGGCGACCTCCCCGGAATCACCGAGCGCCTCGACTCGCTCGCCGAACTCGGAGTCGACGCAATCTGGCTGTCGCCGTTCTACACATCACCGCAAAAAGACGCCGGCTACGACGTCTCCGACTACTGCGACGTCGACCCACTCTTCGGCACCCTCGCCGACTTCGACCGGATGCTCGCCAAGGCGCATGAGCTCGGCATCCGGGTTATCGGCGACCTGGTGCCCAACCACTCGTCAGACCAGCATCCGTGGTTTCAGCAGGCCCTTGCGGCTGGCCCCGGCTCTGAGGAGCGCGACCACTACATGTTCCGGGAGGGGCGCGGCGAGAACGGCGAGCTACCGCCCAACAACTGGCAGTCCGTCTTTGGTGGACCCGCATGGACCCGCATCACCGAGGCTGACGGAACCCCTGGCCCCTGGTACCTGCACATCTTCGACTCCTCGCAGCCCGACTTCAACTGGAGCAGCACGTGGGTGCGCGAACAGTTTCTCGACGTTCTGCGCTTCTGGCTCGACCGCGGCATCGACGGCTTTCGCGTCGACGTTGCTCACGGCCTCGTCAAGGCCGACGGCCTGCCCGACTGGACCCCTCCCGCCGAGGCCGGCAGCATGGGCGGCGTGCCGCTTGAGCCGGGCGTCGAGCCCGAGCTCGTGGAACTTGCTCCCTACTGGGGGCAGGAGGGCGTGCATGAGATCTATCGCGAGTGGCGTCTGCTGCTCGACACCTATGAGGGCGACCGTGTGCTTGCCGCCGAGGCGTGGGTGGACCCGCTCAGCCGCATCGCCCACTGGGTGCGCCCGGACGAGATGCACCAGGCCTTCAACTTCGCCTACCTGGGCACCACCTGGGATGCCGCTGCTCTGCGCCGGGTAATCGACGAGTCGATCACCGCATTCGGTGCCGTCGGAGCCCCCAGCACCTGGGTTCTGAGCAACCACGACGTCGTTCGCCACGCCAGCCGACTCGCCCTCACGGCCGAGAACCTGCAGGGCCACGGCATCGGCCCGCTCACCGAGGGTCTGCCCGATCCCGTCGTTGGCCTACGCCGCGCTCGCGCCGCCACGGCTCTCATGCTCGCGCTGCCCGGCAGCGCCTACATCTACCAGGGCGAGGAACTCGGCCTGCCTGAGGCCGTGGACCTGCCCGACGATGCTCGCCAGGACCCCACGTGGTTCCGCACGAACGGCGAGCGGTATGGCCGTGACGGTTGCCGCGTTCCGCTCCCATGGACAGCGGATGCCCCCGCCTTCGGATTCAGCACCACGGGCGAGAGCTGGCTGCCGCAGCCTGCGGGCTGGGGAGCCTTCGCGCGCGACACCGAGCGCGGCGACCCCGAATCCACGCTTGAGCTCTACCGCCTCGCGCTTCGCCTGCGCGCCGAGCGGGGCCTCGGCAACTCCACCCTCGAATGGGTAGATGGCTTGCCGGAGGGCGTTCTCGGGTTTGCAACGGACGGCATCACAGTCGTTGCCAACACCACGGGAGATGCCGTTGTTCTGCCCGCTGGCGATGTGCTGCTGGCCTCTGGCCCGCTGGGCGAGAATTCGCTGCCCGGCGACACCACGGTCTGGCTCGCCCGCTGAGGTTTCGGCGGCAGTCGCGCCGCTGAGTCGCGCGCGGCGCGAGTCGAGCGCAGCAGGCGCGAGCTCGGTGACCTAGTTCGCGTTGGCCTTGAGCCAGGCGAACGGATCGATGGGCGTGCCATCAGCGTGGATCTCGAGGTGCAGGTGGGCGCCGGTCGATGCCCCAGTACTGCCGACGAGGCCGACAATCGTGCCAACGGTGACCTGCTGGCCAACGGCGACCTGGATCGATCCCCACTGCATGTGCGCATAAGCGCTCTGGATGCGCTGCCCGTTGACGACGTGATCGATGACGACGTAGTTGCCGAGGCTGTTGTCGCTGACGACGACCTTGCTCACGACCCCGTCGGTGATGGCCTGGATCGGAACACCGGAGCCGGGCGTGAAGTCGACACCAAGGTGGTAGGTGGAGCAGAACGAACATGCCGAGCGCGGGCCGAAGCCATACGTGATCGGCGCTGGGCTGGGGAACGGCCACTGGATGCTGCCGCCCGGGTTGTTCGTGTAGCTGAAGTTGGGGTTGCCTGCCGTGGCCGAGCCGCGCACAGGAACCGGCTTGACGTAGGCCTTGGCCGTGTAGCTGTCTCGCACGGCCTCAGCAATGGGGGCGCCAGCAAGGATGCCGAGCGACTGCACATCGGCGTTGATGTCGGCGAGAGCACCCAGGCTCTGAGAGGCCTCTGCGGAATCACCGGCCATAAGCGCGCCACCGGGGATGGTGGTTGAGACGAGAATCGCGCCGACGCCGAGCATTGCGGCCATGCTCATGGCCGAGCGCATGAAGCTCTGAGGGCGCCGAACTCGCACACGGCGACGACGCTTGGTCGCGGCATCTGCCGGGGCGGATGCCGCCACAAGCGGTGAGGACGCGGTCGTTGCGCGCACAATGGCTTGCGGCACGGGCGGAACGACAAGCGGGGTGCTGCGCGTTACGGGCGCCTGCGGCATCCGGTCAGCGCCTGCGATGCGGTCAGCGCCCGCGATGCGGTCAGCGCCTGCGCGTTCCTGCTCGCGCATCTGGCGGCGGGTAAGAGGAACCGATCCTGCCGCACCGGTGGGCGCAGCTCCGAACGAGGCAGTCTGCGGACTGCCGTTATCGGCTCGGGTCATCGTTGGGCTCCTACACGCAGCGCCTCGGGACGGCGTTCTGCAGTACAAAGATTCCGCTCAACCGGATGGTTTGTAACGGATTCATAAACACTAATGCAGCGGAGAGCCTACCAGGAACCCCCTTCTGGGGGTGTTTCGCTAGTTAGCGTTTGCCTTGAGCCACGCGTAGGGGTCGACCGGAGTTCCATCGAGGTGGATTTCGAGGTGCAGGTGGGCGCCCGTTGAGTTGCCCGTGCTGCCGACCGCGCCGATCGTGGTTCCTACACTGACCTGCTGGCCTACCGCGACCTGGATCGAACCCCACTGCATGTGGGCGTAAACGCTCTGAACGCGCTGTCCGTTGATCACGTGGTCGATCATGACGTTGTTTCCGAGGCCGCCACCGGAGATGTTGACCTGGCTCACGACGCCATCGGCGACCGACTGGATCGGCACACCGGAGCCCGGGGTGAAGTCAACGCCGAGGTGGTAGCTGGAGCAGTAGGAGCACACATTGCGCGAGCCGAAGCCCGAGCTGATGGGCACGGTGCCGGGGAACGGCCACTGCACGCTGCCGAAGGGGTTGTTCGTGTAGTCGAAGTTGGCGTTACCGCGCAGCGTGGTGATCTGCTGACGAACAGCCTTGGCCTCATAGGAGTCGCGAGCAACAGCGTCGCCCGCGGCTGCGGCCGTCGCTGCCGCGGCGTTGACCGTGACCTTCTGCGGCTCTACCGTGGCGAGCGAGGCGGTCGAACCCGATGCGAGCCCCTGGGACTGAGCTTCGATCTGCTCTGGCGAGTAGAACGCGGTCGCCGGAGTCGTAGTCGAGACGAGAATGGCGAAGACGCCCGCCATGGCGGTCACGCTGATGATGGAGCGCAGGGTCGACTTGCGGGGGGCGGCGGCCGGCCGACGCAGTGCCACCAGTGCCGGAACAGCGGTCTTGGAAGGCTTGCGTGCCTTTGAGGTTCGGGGAGCCCTGGCAGCCTTCGCAGGAGTGACGATCTTGTCTGCCCGGCTGCGGTCGCGACGGAGCGGCGCGGTTGCGGCGGGAGCGGGAACTACCGTCTCGGCCGTTGGCATCTCTGCGACGATGTGCGACGATCCGATCGCCAGCAGCTCGTCGAAGGAAGAAACAGTGCCGATCAGCGTCGAATCTGCGAGCTCTGTGACCGAAGACGTCGAGCTAGAAGCAATTGGGCTAGTTGTGGTGCGGCGCCCCGAGCGACCTATCGCCCGGTGCGAGTGCTTCGATGGCGCCACTAGGCGGCAACCGAGTTTACGCAGGCAAGGGCAAGCATTCGGGACATTTGAAAGAACTCCTACAACACAAATGACCAGCTCAGTTCGGGCTGACTGGTCCGACTAGGTAATGACACATACAAGAAAGGTCCCCAAGGGGACTAAATGAGGCTACCCCAGACCTCTCAAACCTCCCAGCTGAGGTCGTGCTTTAACAGGTATCTCTCAAGGTAGTTAGTGAGGAGCTCATCCCCGGCGATGGTCATCTGGGCGGATGCCGCCGCCCCATTCATGCCCACAACCCTCGCTCCCGACTCCCTCGCGATGAGAGCTCCCGCCGCGTGATCCCAGGGTTGGAGGCCTCTCTCGAAGTAGGCATCGAGTCGCCCGCAGGCTACGGAGCATAGGTCGAGCGAGGCGGCGCCCATCCTGCGGATATCGCGTACCTCTCTCAATAGTGGTTCGAGCATCCGCACCTGCCGCAATCGCACCTCTGAGTCATAGCCGAACCCCGTTCCCACGAGTGCACGGTCGGGCTGCACTCCCCTATTTGCCCGGATCTCTTCGCCATTCAGCCTGGCCCCGCCCCGGTCGTTGCGGTGAAAACCTCGCCCGATTCCGGGCTCACGACCACGCCGGCGAGCGCCTTCCACGTGAGCGGGTTCGGCTCCCCCTCCACTACGGCAATGCTCACCGCGTAATTCGGGATGCCATACAAATAGTTGACGGTGCCGTCGATGGGGTCCACGACCCAGGTGAGCCCGCTGCTCGATGCGGCGGCGTCACTCTCCTCGCCAAAGAACCCGTCGTCGGGGCGCGCCTGCGCAATCTCGTCGCGAATAAATGCCTCGACCTCACGATCGGCGAACGTCACAACATCCACCGCCGACGACTTGCTCGCGGCGACCGCGACCCCCTCCCGGCGACGGGTCTTCGCGATCTCACCCGCTCTCAGCGCGATGTCGACGGCAATAGAGAGGAGCGCATCAGGATGCGGTGGCCCAGCGGGCAGGTCTGCGGAGGTCATATCGCCATCCTTCCACCGCTCAAGTAGCGGCATTCATGCAGATTTCACTGCGTAAGCTGAATGCTTCACAGGGGAGAAAATCATGGCTAGCGCTTTGTACCGTTTGGGTCTATTTTCTGCGCGGCGCGCCTGGCTTGTGATCATCAGCTGGCTCGTGATCCTCGGCATTTCGGTCGGCGCATTCTTGGCCCTCGCCGGCTCCCTCTCCAACAGCTTCGACATCCCCGGCACCGCATCCGGAGCTGTGACAGACCAGCTCGCCGAGAAGCTGCCTGACACCGCTGGCGGCACCGGCACCGTGGTCTATCGCACCGACGATGGCACCCCCTTTACTGAGCAGCAGAAGCAAGAGATTTCGGAGCTCGCCGAAAGCGCGGCCGACATCGACGGCGTCGCCGCGGTCGTCGACCCCTTTGGCGCGGAACAGCAGCGGGCTGAGCAGCAGCAGCAGCTCGCCTCCGGCGAAGCGGAGATCGCCGCTGGCCGCGCTCAGCTCGATGCCGGTCAGGCCCAGCTCGATGCCGGAGCGCAGCAGCTCACCCAGGCCCAGCAGCAGGTGGATGCCGCCCGCGCCCAGGCCGAAGCGGCGGGCCAGGCCGGTGCTGCCATTCTGCAGCAGATCGAAGCCGAGCAGGCTCAGCTCGACGCACAGAAAGCCGCCATTGCCGAGCAGCAGGCGACCCTGGATGCCTCCCGCGCCGAACTTGAGGCCGGCGTCGAATCCCTCGAACTCGGCACAAAGCTGCTCTCTCTCGCCGATGGCATCGGCACCGTCTCCCAAGACGGCTCCACCGCAATCGTCAACGTCTCGTTCGTCGACCCCCGCCTCGAGCTCTCCGAGGAGACCAAGCAGGCGGTTATCGACCACTTCGAGGAGACCCCCGTCGATGGCGCCGAGGTGTCATTCGGCACCGATATTGCCCAGGGCGTTCCCCAGATCTTCGGCATCGGCGAGGTCATCGGCCTTCTCTTTGCCGCCGTGGTTCTTATCGTCATGCTCGGGTCGCTTGTTGCGGCATCCCTGCCGATCGTTACCGCACTCGTCGGCGTCGGCGTCGGTGTGACCGCATCCCTCGCGTTCTCCGGTGTCGTCGACATGGCATCCGTCACCCCCGTGCTCGGCGTCATGCTCGGCCTCGCGGTAGGCATCGACTACTCCCTGTTTATCGTGAACCGCCACCGCAAGCAGCTGCTCGCCGGTGTGCCGACCCGCGAATCCATCGGGCTCGCTACAGGGACTTCGGGCACCGCCGTCGTGTTCGCCGGGGCGACCGTTGTCGTTGCATTGCTCGCGCTGAATGTGACCGGTGTGCCGTTCCTTGGCCTGATGGGAACGGTCGGCGCCGTGTGTGTTGCGGTCGCCGTGCTCATCGCCATCACCCTGGCCCCCGCCATCCTGGGCCTCGTCGGTGAGCGCCTGCTGCGCCGCAAGACGCGCGACACGATCGGCAAGCCCGTGGTCGAGAAGGAGGTGCGGCCGATGTCGACCGTGCGGTCGATCATCACCGTGCTGGCGAGCATCATCGTGCTGCTCATCATCGCAATCCCTGCCCTCTCGATGCGGCTCGGGCTGCCCGACGGGTCGAGCGAACCGGCCGACTCCACCAGCTACCGCGCCTTCCAAGCCGTGGAGGAGGAGTTCGGTGCCGGAGCCAACGGCCCCATGCTCGTCACCGCTACGGTCGACGGCGGTGTTGACGACGACGACCTGCTCGCAACGCAAGTGCAAATCGCCGAGACCCTGGCGGACCTGGATGATGTGGTCGCCGTCGCCCCGATCGCCACATCAGACGACAACACTCTCCTGGCGTTCCAGGTGTTGCCGGCCGAGGGGCCCAACAGCGAGTCAACAGAAGAACTCGTGCAGGAGATCCGCGCCCTGCCAGCCATTGACGACAACATCACTCTCGGCGTTGCCGGGCAGGCCGCCATCAACATCGACATCTCACAGAGCCTCAACGATGTGCTGCCCAGTTACCTCGCGGTGGTCGTTGGCCTGTCGCTTCTCATCATGATCGTCGTCTTCCGCTCCCTGCTCGTGCCGCTCATCGCCACGGGCGGGTTCGTGCTCTCGCTGTTCGCCACCTACGGGCTCATCGTCGCCGTGTTCCAGTTCGGCTGGGGAGCCAGCCTCATCGGCATCCACAGCACGGGGCCGATCCTGAGCTTCTTGCCGGTGATTCTGGTGGGCATCCTGTTCGGGTTGGCGATGGACTACCAACTCTTCTTGGCATCAGGGATGCGCGAGGCCTACATTCACGGATCCAACGCGCGCCTCGCGGTGGCGCAGGGGTTCAGAGCCGGGCGGTCCGTCGTGACCGCCGCAGCGCTCATCATGATCGCCGTGTTCGGTGGGTTCATCTTCTCGGAGTCCACCATCATCCGCTCGATCGGATTCGGCCTGGCCTTCGGAGTGCTGCTCGACGCGTTCGTCGTGCGCATGCTGCTGATGCCCGCGCTCATGCACCTGCTCGGCAAGTCGGCCTGGTGGCTGCCGCGCTGGCTCGACAAGATTCTGCCCAATGTGGACATCGAGGGTGCCGCGCTTGAGCGCGACCACCCCGTGCCCCATCCTGTGACGGGGTCGGCACAGGCGTTCGCGCCGCGGCAGTAGCGCCCCTCGGTAGCGCCCCTCGGTAGCGCGGGGCGAGCCCGCCCGCGCCCGCTCGCGCTGCGCACTGTCCGCGCGCGCGAGTGGTCACTTTCCGCACCAAAAACCAAGTTTTGGCGCAGAAAGTGACCACTCACGAAGAGTTTGGGTCATGGATAGGCAGCGCCGACGGGGGAACCCACTCGGACGTGTGCGACATCCTGCAGCACGGATGACGAAAGCCCCCAGCAATTCGCTGGGGCTTTCATTGGTGGTGGCAAGTGAGGGATTCGAACCCCCGAATGCTGAGCAGTCTGATTTACAGTCAGATCCCTTTGGCCGCTTGGGTAACTTGCCCCGCTCCTCCGACCACATGTAATCATCTGATCGAAGGCGCTGAGAACAGAATACAGGGTTTGGAGCGTGCTCGTGAACGCGTCGTCGCTCCCCCAACCGGGGAGGGCGGGCACCGCCGGGGCGATGCGGCGAATAGGATCGGCTCGACAGCAGGAGGAGAACGATGCCGGGCATCCAAGCGGTGGCGCAGCTCGCCGGAGTAAGCACAGCGACGGTCTCCCGTGCCCTCAGCGGCAAGTCGAACGTGTCAGAAAAGTCCAAGGACGCCGTTCTTTCTGCCGCCAAGGAGCTCGGATACGTCGTCAGCTCCAACGCGTCCAGTTTGGCCACGGGGCGCACGCGAAACATCGGCGTCGTCGTCCCCTTCTTAACAAAGTGGTTCTACACCTCCGTCTTGGAGGGGGCCGAAAGCGCCCTGCTCAGCCACGGTTACGACCTGACCCTCTATAACCTTGCGGGCGGCGGCGACGAGCGGCGCAGCGTGTTCGAGCACTTCTTGCTGCGCAAACGGGTGGATGCGGTGATTGCGATTTCGCTTGAGCTCACCCCCAAGGAGCTCACGGGCCTGCTCGCGCTCGACAAGCCTGTGGTCGGCGTTGGCGGGCCATTGCGCGGCGTTCACACGCTGAGCATCGACGATGTTGCCGTGGCCCAGCTCGCCACCGAGCACCTGCTCTCGCTCGGGCACACGAGCATCGCCCACATCGGCGGCACCAAGGACTTCGAACGCGACTTTCATCTGCCCACGAACCGCCGCATCGGCTACGAGTCAGCACTGGAGGCCATGGGCATCCCCGTGAACCCCGGCCTGTTCCGGGCCGCGAACTTTAGCCTCGAGGGTGGGTACGACGCCGCGAAACAGTTGCTGGGCTCACCGCGCGACCGACCCACGGCGATCTTTGCAGCATCAGATGAGATGGCGATCGGCGCGATTCTCGCCGCCCGCGATATGGGGCTCAGCGTGCCAGACGACATCTCCATCGTCGGAATCGACGACCACGAACTGAGCGCGTTCTTCGGCCTCACCACGGTGGCCCAGTTCCCCGAACTGCAGGGGCGCATGGCCGCCGAGCTGCTGCTCGACCAGCTGCATCCCGAAACCCGCAAGCCTGGTTCCATCAACACGGCGCTGCCCTTCGACCTGGTCGTTCGGTCAAGCACCGCCCGCCCGCGCAGCGGCCGCTAAGAGAACCGGCCGCTAAGAGAACCGCCGGTCAGCCAAAAGCGACGGTCGCCGCCGCCTCGGCATAGCGGTTGGCAGCGTCTGCCACTGAATGGGCATAAGCATCCGACCGGTTATAGGCATGGATGCCTGCCCGCCAGCCATCCTCATCCACCATGTCCGGGCTCGACCGGCACAGGTAATTCGAGGCGGCGATCACAGCATCGTCAATATTCTGCGGGTCCTCGACACCATCGCTATTGCCGTCCACGTGCCAGTTGCGCCACGTGCCGGGAATGATCTGCATCGGCCCCACCGCCCGGTCATGGGTGGCGTCTGCGTCGATCGTGCCGCCATCGGAATCCGGGATGCTGGCCACACCGTTTCCGTCGAGGGCGATTCCATAGATGGGCGGCACCGTGGTGCCATCGGTCGCGATGGTCGACCCTCCATAGCGGCCGTGGTCACTTTCTATGAGCCCAATCGCGGCGAGGTGGTTCCATCCGATGCCGCAGTCGGCCCGGTCGGTGGATTTGAACAGGGCTGCGCCAGCGTAGGCGGCGAGCGCCCGTTCGGGGATGCCGGTTGCTTGGGCTGTCGCTCGGACCCAGTCGTGGTCTGCCCTACCCACGGCACCCGGCGCAGGGACCTCGGCCTCGGGCGGCAACAGAGATGGGGCCGCATAGGCCGCGTCGCTCTGGCGAGGTGCCTCAGAGGTGCTCGTTTGGTCGCCGGTCGGAGTGAGCAGCATGGCGACGATCGCTACGGTTCCTCCCAGCGCGATGACCCCCGCGGCAATGCCGCCGACGAGTGCCCACTCGGTCGGTCGCCGGGAGCGCTTATCGCGCCCATCCGGCCCCTCCCCCCGTGGCTTTGCGGCATTCGGTGAGGGGTAACGCATCCCCCGACCCTACCCAGGCCGACCGCCGGTAACATGGGCGTCATGGCAGATTCAACTTTTGACATCGTCAGCAAGGTCGACAAGATGGAGGCCGACAACGCGCTCCACCAGGCGCAGAAGGAACTCTCTCAGCGCTACGACTTTAAGAACGTCGGAGCATCCGTCGACTGGAGCGGCGAAAAGCTGCTGCTCAAGGCCAGCTCGGAGGAGCGGGTCAAGGCCGTGCTCGAGGTTCTCGAACAAAAGTTCATCAAGCGCGGCATCAGCCTGCGCAGCCTCGACGCCGGGGAGCCGTTCCCCTCTGGCAAGGAGTACCGCATCGAAGCGAGCCTTAAGCAGGGCATCGCGCAGGAGGATGCGAAGAAGATCAACAAGATCATTCGCGACGAGGGCCCGAAGGGCGTGAAGAGCCAGATCCAGGGTGACGAACTGCGGGTCAGCTCCAAGAGCCGGGACGACCTTCAGGCCACGATGGCGCTGCTCAAGGGGGCCGACCTTGACGTGGACCTTCAGTTCGTGAACTTCAGGTAGCTCCGCGTGGGGATGGAGTGGGTCGCCACCTTCTGGGTGGTGTTCGGCATCATTGTGGATGTCGCCATTCGAGTCTTCGCCGTCGTCTATGTGCCCATAAACCGGCGCCCGCAGACGGCGATGGCGTGGCTCCTCGCCATCTTTCTGATCCCCTACGTGGGCTTCATTCTCTTTCTCGTCTTCGGCAACTCCAAGCTGCCCAAGAAGCGCCGCAACAAGCAGGACGAGATCAGCCGCTTCATCCTTGAGACCACTCAGGGTGTCGACGATGTGCGCAAGAACAGTCCGTGGCCGAGCTGGCTCGAAAACGCTGTGCTGCTCAACCGAACCCTGGGCGCGATGCCCATGGTCGGCGACAACTCCGCCAAGCTTTACCCACAGTACGAAGAGTCGCTCATTGCAATGACCGAGGCCGTTGATCGCGCGCGGCGGTATGTGCACGCAGAGTTTTACATTGTGGCGTACGACTCCACGACCAAGCCGTTTTTCACAGCGCTGGAGAACGCGGTCAAGCGAGGCGTCACCGTGCGCGTGATGCTCGACCACATCGCCTCGATTCGTAGTCCCGGCTATCGGCGCACCATCCGCAGGCTCAAGCAGGCCGGGGTGCAGTGGCAACTGATGCTGCCGTTCCAGCCTCTGCGCGGCAAGTACCAGCGCATCGACCTGCGCAACCATCGCAAGCTGCTCGTCGTCGACGGCGAAGTCGCGTTCACTGGCTCGCAGAACATGATCGACTCCAGCTACAACAAGCGGGGAAATCTTCGCCACGGCTTGCACTGGAAAGACCTCATGGTGCGCTTCGAGGGCCCCATCGTCGCCGGAATCAACGCCCTGTTCGTCACGGACTGGTACTCGGAGACCGATGAGATGCTGCCCCGTGAGCCGGCGGTGATCCGCAATGTGCGCCCAGAGCATCCGCTCGACGCTCAAGTCGTGCCCAGCGGCCCCGCGTTCAAGGGCGAGAACAACCTCCGCCTGTTCAACGACCTCATCTACGCCGCCGAGCAGCGGGTGATCATCACGAGCCCGTATTTCGTGCCGGACGAGTCGATGCTTTACGCCATCACCACGGCAGCGCAGAGCGGGGTCGACGTGCAGCTCTTCGTCTCAGAGGTCGCCGATCAAAAGGTCGTCTATCACGCTCAGCGCAGCTACTACGAGGCGCTACTGCGCTCCGGAGTGCGCATTTGGCTCTACGAATCCCCCATCGTGCTGCACGCCAAGCACTTCACGATCGATGACGATGTCGCCGTGATCGGCTCGAGCAACATGGATATGCGATCGTTCAGCCTCAACCTCGAAATCTCGATCATGGTGCACGGGCGCAGCTTCGTGCGGGACCTCCGCGAGCTGGAGCAGACCTACCGCGAACGCAGCCGGGAGCTGAGTCTCGACGAGTGGCTCACCCGCCCATTGCGCTCCGCTGTGCTCGACAACGTGGCCAGGCTCACCGCCACCGTTCAGTAGGTTTGGGCGGCCTCACGGCCGTCGTTGGCTAGACTCCACGGGTGACCGCCGCAGTATCAACGCCCCTCGCGGCGACCACCCCACCCGGTCGCCTTTTTATCGCACCACTCACCGGCATCCGCGCACTCGCCGCGTTCTGGGTCTTCCTGCGGCACTATCGCACCGAACTCATCGACGCCTTCCCCGGAATGCATCTGCTCGCGCCGCTCATGAACGTGGGCTATCTGGGCGTTGACCTCTTCTTCATCCTGAGCGGCTTCATCCTCACGGTCACCCACCTCGACACCATGACCACGCGCTACGACTGGCGCAAGAGCGTCGGGTTCCTCTGGCTCAGGCTCGGGCGGGTGTGGCCACTCACGGCGTTCGTACTCATGCTCTTTGGCACCTACTTCATCGTCATGTTCTGGATCACCGGCGACCCCGTCTGGGCCGCTGAGGTCGACGTGCCCAGGCTTGTTGAGCACCTCTTTCTCGTGCACGCCTGGTACCCGCACGAGCTCGACTGGAACGGACTCGACTGGTCGATCAGCGCCGAATGGATGGCCTACCTCACGTTCGGCCTCGGTGGCGTTCTGGTGCTCGCCCGCTACGCCAAGGTTGTGAGCCCGCGCGGCATGCTCATCACGATGGCGTTGCTCACGTTGCCCATGATCATCGTGGGGTTCAGCATGCAGGATGACACCATCCTGCTGTTCAGCAACGACAGCTGGGACATCATGGGCGGCATGGTCGCCGTCCGCGTGCTCACGGAGTTCTGGATCGGCGCCATCCTCGCTGTCTTTCTCAAAGACCGGATGCGTCGCGGCATCCAGTCCCGCGTACCTCTGCCCACCATCACTGCCGTCGCCATCGTCGTCGTGATCTACCTGGTCACCGCGTTCGACCCGCGCCGGTTCCCCCGCGCAGGGCAGCCCGAGTTCTATAACGGCGTCGACCAGATCGCTCCCACCGAGTCGATTATCGTGCTGCCGCTGCTCGTGCTGCTGATCGGAACCCTTGCCGTGTGCGGTCGCGACCCCCTCGCTCGGCTCCTCTCCACTCGGCCCTTCCTCGTGGGAGGACGCGTCTCGTACGCGCTCTACCTGTCGCATCCACTCGTCATCGGCGCGGGCCTGCTCGTCACCCAGCGCACGGGCGCGGCCGGAGGCTGGCTCGCCGTAATCGCCATCCTCGTGATGGCCGCCTCCTGGGTATTCGCGTGGGTTCTGTGGCGACTCGTTGAGGAGCCCGCACGCAAGACCGCCCGGCGCATGATGCCGGCGCGCTTCAGCGCGTAGCGCGCCGCGTCTGCGCCCGCGCCCGCTCCTGCTCGCTCGCTTCTCCCGCGCTTGGCCCAAGCTCAGGCCTTTTTCCGCTGAGGGGGCCCAAATGCGTCTTCCCCAGCGTCCGCAGGACGCATTGTGGACCCTTCAGGGTCCCGAGGCGCGGCCTCGCAGCGTCGAGTTCGCTTCTCCCCAGAGCGCAAACGTGTGCGCCGTTCACACCCGGGTGGCTTTTCGCTCGCGACGAGCCCCTGCCCCAGAAACCATGGGTCATGGCCGCTCGAATCCCGCTCCCGTCGCCACTCTCCGGTGGCCCATTCACGTCGCGTCAGGGCTACGCATCGGGCCTCAGCCCAAGTCGGCTCGCCGGCACCGACCTCGTTCGACCGTTCCACGGGGTCCGCACAACCGAAAGCTCGCTGAGCCTCGAAGCCCGATGCGCCGCCTTCCAGCTCAGGATGCCCCCCGACGCGTACTTCTGCTCGGTCACGGCTGCGCTGCTTCTGGGTGTCCCCCTCCCTCCCCGGCTTGAGTTGCGCCACGAATTGCACGTTGCCGTACCCGCACCCCGCCGGGCACTCAAGGCGGCGGGCACAATCGGTCACAAACTCCAGACATCCGAGTCGGATGTCTGGAGTTGGGCCGGTCTGCGCATCGCGTCGCCGGAATTCACCTGGTGCGAACTCGGCTCCGTGCTTTCTGTGCCTGACCTGGTCGCTGCGGGTGACTATTTGATCCACTGGCGCACTCCCCTGACCACACCCGGCCGACTCGAGGCGGCGATCACCACGATGCGGAAGCGCCGGGGATCTGTAGCTCTTCGTGAAGCGATCGCGTTACTCAACGGACGCTCCGAGTCTCGACCTGAATCGCTCGTGCGCGTCATGCTAGAGCGGGCCGGATTCACGGAGTACGCCGTGAACCTGCCGATTACAACGTCCAATGGAACGCGCTACCGGGCCGATCTCGCATTCGCCCGCGAGAAACTAGCTATCGAGTACCAAGGCGACCATCACCGAGGGGTCGAGCAATTCCGCACTGACATGACCCGCACGTCTCGTCTCCAGGAGGACGGCTGGTTCGTCATGCGGCTCAACGCGGATGATCTCTACGAACCATCGGAACTCCTCACTCGCATCCGTCGCGTCCTTGCCGCCCGTCGACGAGCCCGCGACTGATTCGCGCCTCCGGGTGGGGCCCCTGGGGCGCCTCCGGGTGGGCTGGGCCTCCGGGTGGGCTGGGCCTCCGGGTGGGCTGGCTCCCTCGAAGTGAGGGCGGCGAGCAGGATGCTTCGGCTCAGGGGTCCCAAATGAGTCATGACGCCCTCCGCAAGAACGCATTCGGGACCCCTCAGCGGGAGAGCAACCGGACGCCTCGGCTCAGGGGTCCCGAATGAGCGTCGGAGCGTGCCGCGAAGGCACATTTGGGACCCCTCAGCGTGCACGCGGGCGCGAGCAGCGCGAGCAGCGCGAGCTGCGAGCTGCGAGCTGCGAGGTGCGAGGTGCGGGGCGCGAGGTACGAGGTACGAGGCGCGAGCAGCGCGAGCTGCGAGGTGCGAGGTGCGAGGTGCGCGGGGCGCGAGCAGCGCCAGCAGCGGGAGCTACGAGCTACTCGCCCCGAGCGGCCTTGAGCATGTCGTCACGGTCTACGAGCTTGATGCGCTCGCGCCCCTGCTCCTCGCCGAGCTGCTTCTCGGCACCGTCGAGGTTGTGCCACCCCGTGAGGTCGGTGAACTCGACCCCGCGGGAGATGAGCAACTCCACAATGGCACGGGGATCGGGATGCTCGGGAGTCCACCAATCCGACTGGCTGTTGATGACGTGGCTGACCGTTTCCATGGCGTCACTCTTGGTGTGACCGATGAGGCCGACCGGCCCGCGTTTGATCCAGCCGGTAGCGAAGACGCCGCGCACGGGCTCATCGTTATCGTCGATGACCTGGCCTTCACGGTTGGGGATCACGCCACGGCGCTCGTCGAAGGGGATCCCGTCGAGCGGGGAACCAAAGTAGCCCACGGCACGGTAGAGACCCTGGATGGGCAGCTCGCGAATTTCGCCGGTACCGCGCACTCCGCCCTGGCCATCCGGCTCGGTGCGTTCGTAGCGCAGGCCCTGTACTCCGCTCTGCTCATCACCGAGCACCTCGAGCGGCTTGGCCCAGAAGTGCAAGTGCAGTCGGCGGGATGCCTCGCCGACGGGCCGCTCACGCCACGAGTTGAGCACCCGGTTGAGCACCATGATCTGCTTGTTCGTCTCGATGGCCATCTTGGAGGCCTCGTCGTCGATGAAGTCCTCGTCGTACACGATGATGTCGACATCGCGCAGTTCGCCGAGTTCCCGCAGCTCTAGCGGGGTGAACTTGACCTGGGCTGGCCCGCGGCGGCCGAAGACATGAACGTCGGTGACTTTGGACGCCTTGAGACCCTGATAGACGTTGTCGGGGATCTCGGTGACCAGCAGGTCATCGGCATGCTTGGCGAGCATCCTGGCTACATCGAGGGCGACGTTGCCGTTGCCGATCACGGCAACCGACTCGGTCTCGAGCGGCCATTCACGCGGAAAGTCGGGGTGGCCGTCGTACCAGTTGACGAACTCGGCGGCTCCGTAGCTGCGCGGCAGGTCGATGCCCGGGATGTCGAGCGGGGCATCTTGGACGGCGCCGGTGGAGAAAATGACGGCGTTGTAGTGCTGCTTGAGATCGTCGAGGGTGAGGTCGACTCCGTAGCGAACGTTGCCGAAGAGGCGGATGTCGCCGCGGTCGAGCACGTCACGGAGGGCATTGATGATGCCCTTGATGCGCGGGTGGTCAGGCGCGACCCCATAGCGAACGAGCCCATACGGTGCTGGCAGATGGTCGAACAGGTCGATTGAAACATCGAACTGCTTCTCGGCCTTGAGGATGATGTCTGCTGCGTAGATTCCGGCGGGGCCGGCTCCGACGATGGCGAGCCTGAGCTTGCTCATGGGTCATTCCTTTCGTATCGCGCACGGCGCGACGGGACGCGGGGCGTGATTCAGCTGGTGCGTTCGACGATCGACTCCGCGAACCGGGTGAGCGCCTTGCGCACCGGTCCCTGCGGGAGCGGGGCGAGAGCATTCTGTGCCTCGCGGGCCCACCGCTGTGCTTCGTCGAGTGTCTCTTGAGTTACGGGATGATTGCGCAGCTCGCGGATCGCTTCGACGAGCTCGCCGTCGCCATCGGCCGCTCGGCCGACCTCGATGCGCGCGAGCAGCGCTGCGGCGTCAGGGTCGGTCTCCGCCTGCCGCTGCAGAAGGAGTGTCGGCATGGTCACCACTCCCGCGCGAAGATCGGTGCCGGCAGTTTTGCCGGTCTCTTCGAACTCCGTTGAGAGGTCGATGACGTCGTCGACGAGCTGGAAAGCGATGCCGATCTTCTCGCCGAACTCCTCGACCGCTGGCTTGTATTCGTCTGGCGCTCCGGAGTAGGAGAGGCCGATGCGGGCGGCCGCCGCAATGAGCGAACCGGTCTTGTCGGCGAGGACCTGGATGTAGTGGGCAACAGGGTCTTCGCCTTCGCGCGGACCGATCGTCTCGTGCAGCTGGCCGAGGCACAGCCGCTCAAAAGTGTCCGCCTGCATGCGGATGGCTTCTTCGCCGAGGCTCGCGATGAGCTTGCTGGCACGGGCAAAGAGGAGGTCGCCGGTAAGGATGGCGACGGAGTTGCCCCACACCTCTTGGGCGCTGGGTACGCCCCGGCGCATATTCGCCTCGTCCATTACGTCGTCGTGATAGAGCGACGCGAGGTGTGTGATTTCCAGCGCAGTGGCCGCGATGACGACCTTCTCACTGCGGCCCGAGCCCAGCTGAGCCGCGAGCAGCGTGAGCGTGGGCCGCACGCGCTTGCCACCGGCTTCGAGCAGGTAACGGCTCGTGACATCCGCAAGCTCATCGGCGAAGGCAACTTCGCTGAGCAGTGCCGCCTCAACATCTTCGAGGCCACGCTCGACGTCGCTGACGACACGACGCTCCTCTGGCGACGAGAAGATTGCCTCGCCGAGCCCGAGGGATGCCGCCATGCCGAAGCGGCGGCGGACGCCGGAGACTCTGCCGTTCACTCGATCACCTATATCTTTTGGGCCCAGAAGTCGCGGGCGACGGTCACTCGGATGCGATCGGCTTGCGACCGCGGTGAAGAGCCACAATGCCTGCGGTGAGGTTGCGGTGGCCGACGCGGGTGAACCCTGCTCCCCTGATCCACTGGCTCAGGATCGCCTGGTCTGGCCAGTCGGAGATCGACGTAGCGAGGTAGGTGTATGCCTCGGGATTGGAGCTCGTGGCTCCGACAACGGCGGGCATGACGTAACGCATATAGGCGTTGTAGCCCGTGCGAACTACCGCCGCTGGTGGCGTGGAGAACTCGCAGATGAGCAGTCGGCCGCCGGGCTTGAGCACTCGATACATCTCGGCGAGAGCCTTGCGCGGGTCCTTGATGTTGCGGAGCCCGAACGAGATGGTGACGACGTCGAACTCATTGTCGTCGAACGGCAGGTCCATCGCATCGGCCTGAACGAACTCGATGTGGGGATTACGGGTGCGACCGACATCGATCATCCCCTGCGAGAAGTCTGCTGCGACGACGCGGGCTCCACTGCGGGCGAGCACGGCTGAACTCGTGCCGGTTCCCGCGGCGATATCGAGGATGCGCTCCCCCGGCTGCGGGTCGATCGCGCGCACAACGGCGTGCCGCCACAGGGCCGAATTGCCCATGGAGAGAAAGCCATTGGTGCGGTCGTAATGGCGCGCGACCTCGTCGAACATCGCCGAAACCTGATCCGGTTGCTTGCTGAGGTCTGCTGTAGCCACAACCAAAGTCTAGCCGGGCCGCGAGTAGGCTGGCTGGGTGACCGAAGCAGCACCGCAGATCCCCGCGCTGACGGTCGAGACCAGCCCGATCGCCGACCCCGGCCCCCTCGCCGCGCACCTCGATCGCGACCGGCCTCTTCTCTGGCGACGCAGGGGCTTTGGCATCCGTGGACACGGAGAAGCGGTACGGCTGGAGTTCTCCGGCGAGCACCGCATGACGGATGCCGCGGCGGCATGGAAGCAACTGGTTGCCGCCGCCACGATCACCGATCCGCTGCGAGTTCCCGGCACCGGCCTGGTCGCCTTCGGCACGTTCACTTTTGCCGCCGACTCCGCGCAAACGAGCGTGCTGATCGTTCCCTCGGTGGTCGTCGGCCGCGCCGAGGGACGGTTCTGGCTTACGCGCATTCGCCAGAGCACCGATGCCAGCACCGGCACCGGCACCGACGGGCCATTCGCCGCAGACCTGCCCGCTACCGAACCTCTCGGCACCCGGCCGCATGTAGCGCTCACGCCCGGTTCGCTCTCGCCCGAGGGTTACACGACGATCGTGGGCGAAGGGGTGCGCCGCATCCGCGATGGCCTGCTCAGCAAGGTGGTGCTGGCCCGGGATTTGACGGGTCGCCTGGACGACGGCGGCGACATCCGCACGACCATCGCAACCCTGGCCGATGGCTATCCCGACTGTTGGACTTTTGCTGTTGACGGGTTCTTTGGCGCGAGCCCCGAGACGCTGGTCGGGGTGCATTCCGGCACCGTCACGGCCCGGGTTTTGGCCGGGAGTGCGGCGCGCGGAACCGACGCCGCGAGTGATCTCGACGCCGCGACCGCCCTCGCCACCTCTACGAAAGATCAGGACGAGCACGAGTTCGCCGTGCAGAGCGTGCTGTCGTCTCTGCGACCACACAGCCGTGGCGTCGTGGCGAGCGAGACGCCGTTCACGCTCAAGCTGCCCAACCTGTGGCACCTCGCGAGCGATGTGGAGGGGCTTCTCGACGATGGCGCAACCTCGCTCGACCTGATCCAGTCGCTGCACCCGACGGCGGCGGTGGCGGGAACCCCCACACCGGATGCCGTGCGTCTGCTGGGCGAGCTCGAACCGTTTGACCGGGAACGCTATGCCGGGCCCGTCGGCTGGGTCGATGCCGATGGTGACGGCGAATGGGCTGTCGCGCTGCGCAGTGCCCAGCTTGATGCGGACGGCACGGTGACGGCGTGGGCGGGGGCAGGAATCGTGGCCGATTCTGTTCCAGAACAGGAGCTCGTGGAGACCCGGATGAAGTTTCGGCCCATCGCTGACGCGTTCGACCCCGCGGAGTAGAACGCCAGCAGAACCGCAGATCGGCTAGCTTGCCGCCAACCTTTTCTTCTCGAACTCGACGTCATAGTTGGCGGCGGGCCAGTGCGGATCGATTTCGCGGAGCGTCTGCAGGAGCAGCCTCTGCACGGCCACCCTGGCATACCACTTGTGGTCCGCTGGCACTACATGCCACGGGGCAACGTCGGTCGACGTACGCTCGAAGGCAGCCTGGTAGGCATCCATATAGTCGGGCCAGAACATGCGCTCATCTACGTCGCCCGGGTTGTACTTCCAGTTTTTCTCGGGTCGCTCAAGCCGCTGAGACAGGCGCCGCTTCTGCTCGTCGTGGCTAATGTGCAACATCACCTTGATGATCGAGGTTCCCGCCTGCTCAACCTGCGACTCAAAGTCGTTGATCATGCCGTAGCGCGGCTCGATCACATCGGGGGGCGAAAACCCGCGCACCCGATGGATGAGCACGTCCTCGTAGTGAGAGCGGTCGAAGACGCCGATCATTCCCGCGGCCGGCAGCTCACGCCGCACCCGCCAGAGAAAATCGTGCGCCTTCTCCTCCTCCGTCGGCGCCTTAAACGCGTGGATGCTAATGCCCTGGGGGTCTACCCCGCCGACCACATGACGCAGGATGCCGCCCTTGCCCGCGGTATCCATGGCTTGGAGCAGCAGCAAAACGCTGCGTTCGCCGCCGAATCGGCTCTCGGCCCACAGGCGCTCCTGCAGGTCGGCAAGCTCACTGTTGGTGCGCCGGAGTTCGCGCTTGCCGTCTGCCTCGTCGCCGTCGAACCCCGGCGTCGCAGCGGGGTCGACATCCGATAGTCGAAATAGCGCGCCAACCCGCAGGAGTGTTGACGGCTCGGCCGCCCAAAAGGTTTCCGCGCTTTTCGACGACTCAGTCATGCGGTGATGCTACCCGCGCCCCACCCGCTTCAGCAGACCAGCATCAGCGAGGCAGCGGCACGTCAATCAGGGTCGGGCCACCGGATGTGGTGAGCGCCTGATCGAGCTCACTGCGCGTGCCTGCCCGCACATACTCCCAGCCATAAGCCTCAGCGAGCGCCCTGAGGTTGACGTTCTGAGGGGTATAGAGCACCCGATCGAACGCGGCGGATGCCGTGGTCGCCGCGACCTCGAGGCCATCGAAGATGGTTCCCCCGCCGTCGTTGCCGACGATGATCTGGATGCGGGGGCGCAGTTCTCCCGCGCCGAACAGCAGGCCTCCCGGCTCATGGAGCAGGGTGATGTCGCCTAGGAGGAGCCGGGTCGTTCCCGTGGCAGCGCCTTCGGCCTGGCTGGCGAGTGCGATGCCGATGGCCGTGGAGACGGTCCCGTCGATGCCGGCAAGGCCCCGGTTGGCGTGCGCGCGAATCTTCTTGCCCTGCACAGCTCGGTCGACCTCACGGATGAGGCGGGAGGACCCGAGAACGAGCCGGTCGTGCGGCCACGTTGCCCTCCACACGGCGTCGGCGACGGCCCGACGCGTGAGGGGGGCGCGAAGCGCCGCGAGGGTCTGTCGTTGGAACGCGGCCGTGACGGATCCGTCGATCGAATCAGGCGCATCGATAACGGGGCTGTCGTCGCCAGCCTCGACGATGGCACGGCTTGCGTGCACCCAGCGCCCAGTCCATGACCGATCCGGGTCGGGGGGACCCGAGATCTCGATGCCATCGACGATGGAATCCGCCCGGTGGCCGGGGTTGTAATCCTCGGGAGAGGCGCCGCGCACAACGATCGTGTGAATGCCCGAGCGTTCGATCAGCGCGGGAATTTCGCGGCTCAGGGTGGGGTGGCCGAACACAATGACGCGGCGGACCAGGCCGCCGAAGTCGTCGTTGCGGAGGAGCTCTCGGTAGGCGGCAACGAGGTTGGGGCCAAACCGAGCACCACTCGTGACCTCTGCAAGAAGAGGCGCCCCCAGCGCCCGGGCCGCGGTCTCGGCTACGTCGCCTGCCCCGTGGCCGGCCACGACGACGGTGCCCGGCTCGGCAGAGATCGTGAGGATCTCGGCCCCGGGTCTGGCGGCGCGCGACGAGGCTGAGGGTGCTGGCGAGGGTGCAGCAGTCAACGCCGCAGCCGGCAGCTCGCCTACGGGGCCGGAGAGCGGCTCGGTGAAGGCAACGTTCAGGTGGGCTGGCCCGGCAGAGCCCGAGTGGCCCGCAGCGGCAGCGAAAACCTCACCGGCAAGCTCGGCCACGGATTCCGGATCGTGGTGGCCGCTGCCGAGTGCGTCAACATCCCTCGTGAAGCGCGTGGCGTTGCCGAAGATTCCGTGCTGATGCGTGGTTTGGTTGGAGCCGATTCCGCGCAATACCTGCGGCCGATCCCCCGTGATCACAATGAGCGGAATGCCGGCGTGATAAGCCTCAAGAACCGCGGGATGGAGATTGGCGACGGCTGTGCCCGACGTCGTGATCACCACGGACGGGACGCCGGTCTCCACGGCAAGCCCCAGCGCCAGGAACGCCGCGGAACGCTCATCGATGCGCACATGAAGGCGCACACGGCCCGCCGCTTCAAACTCAGCAGCGACCAGAGCGAGTGCCTGCGACCGAGAACCGGGGCTCACGACGATGTCGCGCACACCGAGGTCGATGAGTCGACCGAGCAGGGCGACCGAGAACCCCGTCGCGGGGCTGTCGGGTGCCATCAGTCCTTGTTGGTGTCGTTCGAGGGGCCGCTGTCGTTGCTCGGACCCGTCTTCTGGTCACCCGTGCCGTCGTCGTCGAGCTCGGCTAGCTTGGCCTCAAGATCGCGGATGCGCTGATCGTGTTCACGATCAGAATCGACCTGCCGCAAGAAGGCGAGGTCGTCATCCGGGTACATCGGGCGGGCGGGCTTGGCGCCGCGCTTGTTGGGACGATCCTTGCCGATGGCAAACCAGAGCACGCCACCGAGGATGGGGAGAAGGATGACGATGAGAACCCAGGCGGGCTTGGGCAGGCCGCGCATGCGGATCGCAGCGGTGCGGGTGCAATCGACGATGGAGAAGACCCAGAACGCAAGCAGTAGTGCGCCGGCGAAGACGGTCAGAAAGGCGCGCATGAGCAGAGTCTACGCCAGCCTGCCGGGAAAGGGCTGGCTCGGATGAGCTGCACAGACGGGGCGATAGCGGGCGCTGAGCGGGCACCCGGTGGACTGGCAGCGGGTGCCTCGGTTATTGCCAGGGAGCATCCGTTTAGACTCAACGGGTGAAGACATCGACCCGCTGGCTGCTCTACTCGTTCATTAGGGTCGGCCTGTTCGCCGCACTTTTTGCCGGGCTTATGCTCATCGGCATCGAGTGGTGGCTCTCTGCGCTCTTCGCGACCGTTCTGGCCTTTGCGATCTCGTACCTTCTGCTGCACAAGACGCGCGACGAGTTGGCGCTCGACCTGCAGCACCGACGCACGCACGGATCCGTCGATGTGGATGCCGACGCCGAGAACGACGACAGTGACTCTGTGTCGTATCCCGCGGCCCGCTCGACCGACGAGCCGACCACACCCTCCGACCGCTGACGGCCAGAGGGCGCAGCGCTCCCTAAGCAGAAAGCTCGAGCGCGTGCTCTGCCGCAATGCGGCCGAAGCAGTTGGCCTCTGACAGGTTGGAGCCGCCCGCCGGATACAGCAGCCCATAGACCTGGCCGAGCTCGCCCGCACCATATAGCCCCGCGATCGGCTTGCCGAATGGGTCCAGGATCTGCGCGTGCTCGTTGCGGCGCGGTCCACCACTCGTGTTTGAGCCGCCCGGGTACATGGGAACGCAGTAGAACCTGTCGCCGTCGAGAGGCGTGAGGCTCTCGACGGGCCGCCCCTGGGCATCCACCCCCGACTCACAACCCCGGTTGTAATCGGCGACAGCGGCGGCGGCAACCTCAGGCTCGAGCACACCCGCATTGCGCGCTGCCTCTTCGATTGTCGAGCCCTGCGAGATCCAGCCTGCCGCGAGCTCCTTGCGGTTGTCGTAGCTCCAGTCGTAGATGCCGACGCGGTGAACACCGGCGCGGCGAGGGATGAGCGGGCCGGCATCAAGACGCTTTTGGTCGAAGAACCAGTAGCTGGGGATGCGCGGGTAGTCGAAGGTATCGGAGTCGTACGACAGCAGGTGGTAGTAGAAAGCGTGGCCGAGGCTCGCCTGTGGCGCCTCGTTGGCGAACCGCTTGCCGTGCTTGTCGGTGATGACGTAGCCACCGGGCTCGGGGTCGGCCATAACGTCGAGCGGTGTGACTTCGAGCATCACGTTGACGAAGCTGCCGTCCTCCTTGGTGAAGTGTCCGACACCCCGACCGATCATCTGGTTCATGTGCCAGAGGTCGGCGCCGACCTCCTGCGCCATGCGAACGCCGTCACCGGTGTTGCCGGGGTTGCCGTAGAAGTGCATGGGGTAGGCCTTGAGATAGTTGAGCTTGAGCTCTTCGTCGAATTCGTAGCCGCCCGTCGTGAGAACAACGCCGCGGTCGCCATACGTGCTGTGTTCGCCGGTGTGACCGTGCTGCACGCCGATGACGCGGCCGTCGACGTCCCGAATGATGTGCTGAGCGGGCGAGTCATAGATGACGGTGATGTTGTCGTAGCGCGAGATTGCCTTCTGTAGGGCCTCGAAGTAGTCGTAGCCCATGCGTAGCTCGGGACGCTCGCCGTCCTTGGCGCGCAGACCTGAGAAGTAGACGCCGCCCTCGAGCGCTTCGGCGATCGGGCGGCCGTCGGCGAGAAGTCCCTGTCTAAACTCGTCGATCGCCTCGGTTCCCTCAAAGGGATGCTCGCCACCCCTCACCCGCTCAAGGTGGAGATCGAGACCCATGTCGTCATGCCACTGCTTGAGCGTCGCAGCCTTCTCGACCCAAGCACGAGAGACGGCTGCGGGAATCATGCCGCCCGAGCAGCGGTCCATGTAGGTGAAGGCGCCCTCCACGTCGTTGACCCCGAACATGAAGCCCATCGACATGCGAATGTTGGGGGTATGGGCGTCTTCGGGCTGCTTCTCGATGATGACAACGTTCGCGCCTGCCCGGGCTGCTGTCAGAGCGGTCGACGAGCCAGCGGCACCGAAGCCTACGACGACAAGATCGAAATGGTTGCCATGGGGAGAAGTGGGCAAGGTGATTCCAATCGGGTCGAACGTCAATGGTCGATGTGCCTGGCGGCTGAGGCCAGGCTAGGAGCGCGCCGGGGATTGCAGAAAGACCAAAGCGTGAGGATTTATGCGCATCCGCGTATATGTCGAGTCGCGACCACGACATATATCTGCACACCGATATCAATCCCGGGTATCCAGTCTTTGCCCTCCGCGGGGCCCGCCCTCGATAGTGGTGGTATGACCGTCTTCAGCTTTCTTGAGAGCCGCCCAGCATCCCTGCCGGAGGGTTCCCGCCTTTACTCGTTGACCTTTCGCCCGCACCACGCTCAGAAAAATGGTCTGCCTGCGGATCTCGCATCGATCGCCTACGCTGTCGACGGCCCGGAAGCCGTTGCGGGGGCCAGCCTGGTGATCCCTGCAGAGGGCCAGCTCATGTTCGAGCGCGACGGATCCGGGCCCGGCCGCGGAGGTGTTCTGCGTCTGCTGCTCAACATTCGCCGCCCCGACATCAGCCGTGAGCAATTCGCCCACCACTGGCGCACGGTGCACGCGCAGCTCGCCATCGAACGCAACCCCCACTACGACTACTACATCACCAACATCTCAACCGATCCCGCGAGCGTGTGGGACGGCGTGCTGCAGGAGTGGTTCCCGTCGGAGGAAGCGTTCGTCATCCACGAGACTGGTCTGCAGAATGTGAAGAAGGCAGTCTCTGACGACTACCCCCTGTTCCTCGCCGACTCGCAGGAGTGCCCGCAGTGGCTCGCCGTTGAAATCGCCGACTGACCCAGCGCGACGACAAGGATTACTCATGACTATCGACGGTCTCGCCGGAAAATCGATCATCGTCACTGCGGGCGGCAACGGCATCGGCCTCGCCACCGCCCGCGCCCTCGTTGAGAATGGCGCCAGGGTCGCCATCGTCGATATCTCGGCTGACGCTGTAACCGCCGCCGTTGCTGAACTCGGCAGCGACAAGGCCATCGGTATCACGGCAGATGTCGGTTCTCTCCCCGACGTGGACAGCTACTTCGACGAGTGCATCGACCGCTTCGGTCGCGTTGACGCGCTCTTCAACAACGCGGGAATCACCGCTCCGCGTGTGCCGCTGGCCGACCTCGACCTTACGGCGGCGGCGAAGCTGCTCGATGTGAACATTATGGGCACTGTAAGAGGGATGCAGCGAATGATCGCGCATGCCCGCGATCACGGTCAGGGTGGCACCATCCTCAACACGTCATCGGGCACTGCGCTTCAGGGTGCTCCCAACACGGGCTTCTACTCCGCCACCAAGGCGGCCATCATCTCGCTGACGAAGACTGTAGCGATTGAGGCGGCGGAGTACGGCATTCGGGTCAACACGATCTTGCCGGGCCCCACCGAGACCCCAACGCTTCTCGCCGCTCCCGAAGAGCGCAAGGCGTTCTTTCTGAGCACCGTGCCGCTCGGTCGCTTTGGCAAGCCGACCGAGGTTGCCGGGCTCGCCGCCTGGCTGCTGAGCGACCAGAGCAGCTACTGCACCGCCGGTGTCTTTGCGGTCGACGGCGGCTCGTCGGCGTAACGCGCCGAGCATCCATTTCACTTTTTCCTGGCGGCTCGACGACCGCCCGACGATTGGCTCCCATGAAGAAACCCATCCTTCTCGCGTGCGGCGACTACGACCGCACCTCTGCGCTCACGACCGGGCGCGTTCAAGCAGAGGGCCTGGACCTCAACGTGCTCAACCTGCCCGTCGAGGAGATCTTCTACCGCACGGCCGTGTACGGCGAGTTCGATGTCTCAGAGATGTCGCTCTCGTCGTACTCGCTCACGCTTGAGCGCAAGAACGAGTTCGTGGCTATCCCCGTGTTTCCGTCGCGGGCGTTCCGTCACAACGGCGTCTATGTCAACGCCAATTCGGGCATTGAGACGCCGCAGGATCTGATCGGCAAGACCGTGGGTGTCGCCGAGTACCAGATGACCGCAACCGTGTGGATCCGTGGCTTCCTCGCCGAGGACTACGGCGTGCCCGTCGACTCGGTCAAATACCGCACGGGCGGGCTCCACACCCCTGGCCGTCACGAGAAGATCGCCATCACTCCTCCCGGAATCGACATCGCCCCCATCCCGGAGGGCAAGACCCTCGACGCGATGCTCATCAGCGGCGAGATCGATGCCCTGCATACGCCTCGCCTGCCCAACTCCTATCTCGACCCCAATCCCAATGTGCGCCGCCTATGGGAGAACACAGAAGAAGAAGAGCTCGCCTACTTCGAGCGGACCGGCATATTCCCGATCATGCATGTCGTGGTGATTCGCCGTGATGTCTACGAGCAGAACCGCTGGATGGCCCGGTCCCTCATGAAGGCATTCACGGAGGCGAAGAAGATCGTCACCGATAGAGCCGAGGAGACCGCGGCGCTCAGCAGCATGAACCCCTTTAGCTACCTTGCCGCTCGCAAAGTGCGCGAGACGATGGGGGACGACTACTGGTCTTACGGTCTGGAGCCCAACCGTGCGACCCTCGCAGCGTTTCTGCGCTACTCATACGATCAGGGCCTCATCACGAAGCTCCACGAGCCAGAGGACCTGTTCGCCCCCGAGACGCTCACGAACTTCGTCATTTAGGACTCCGTCATGCCCGTGATCGATGCGCAACTTCACGTGTTTGAATCGAACACGGCAGCACGACCGTGGACGGGCGCGGGCTCGCCTCTTGCGGAGGCCACAGGGGCACAGACCATGGCTCTGATGGATGCCGCCGGCGTCGACTCGGCGATCATCGTGTCGCCCTGGCTCAACTACCTCGCCGACACGTCATACGCCTTCGAGGTGGCCGAGCGGTTCCCGGGGCGATTCTGTGTAGTCGCGCCCGTCGACCCGCGCCGAGTCGACCAAGCAGAGTTCGTCGCAGAATGCGCCAGCAACAGCAGACTCGTCGGGCTGCGGCTCATGCTGTGGGCACCAGCCGAGCGCGAGAAGCTCGCCTCCGGCGGTTACACCGAGCTACTCGGCGAGCTAGAGAATCGCGGCATTCCGCTGTGCGTTGCCCTGGGTCCCAGCACGGCGGATGCTCGCCTCATCGCCGAGCGAAACCCCAGCTTGAATGTTGTGATCGACCACCTCGGGCTCGGCTCCTCCTCCGTTCCACCGGCGCCCGAGCATCCGTTCGATCGGCTGCCCGAGATTCTCCGGCTGGCTGCGCTGCCCAACATCGCCGTGAAGGCGACAGGCATGCCTGCGCTCTCGCACGAGCAGCACCCCTACCCGGACATCCACGAGCAGATGCAGGCCCTGCTCGCTGCCTATGGCCCGCAGCGGGTGATGTGGGGCACCGACTGGACTCGCACGCACGCGTTTCTCAACTACTCCGATGGCGTGACCTGGCTCGATTCCACAGGACTCTCTCGTCATGAGCTCGCCCTCGTGCGGGGCGGTTCCGCTCAGGAGCTTTTCGGCACTCACCGAGCACTCAGCTGATCATCGGCCACCACTCCGCTAACTCGCACAATTGCGTGGCACTCTCCGGAGCAGAGCACCATTCACTCACAAGGGGTCAGACGCACCTGCATGACCCTTCACTCGGAGACGAAAGAAGACAATCATGTCGAACCCACTCGATTTTCTCGGACACATCGATCGACTCGCCTCTGGCGCGTTCGACACCGCTCGCGGCCCGCGACTGATGCCGGTCGACCTGTTCCGCGAGGGTGACCAGTATGTGCTCAATGCCGACATGCCCGGAATCGACCCTTCGAGCGTCGACCTCGACGTGGACGGGCAACTGCTCACGATTAGGGCAGAACGCCGCGCTCCCGTGAATGAATCGGTCAAATGGCTCAGCCACGAGCGGCCCTATGGCAGCTACATGCGCCAATTCACGCTCGGAGATGGAGTCGACGTTGAACGCATCACGGCAACCTACGAGAACGGGGTGCTCTCAGTGACTGTGCCCGTTGCCGAGCGGGCAAAGCCCCGCAAGATTGAGATCACCTCGAAGGAGGGCGAGCGCAAAGAGATGAGTTCTTAGCTCTCTTCGACCCGTGAGCGGGGGTGCTGGCACCGCCTTTTAGCGCGTGCTGGCACCCCTCACCAGGTACTCATAGCCAGCGCGCAGTTGGGCCGGCACCCACTCGAATTCGGCCAGATCAGCGTCAGATGCCCAGGTCTTGACCTCGCCAGCGCTCAGCGCGCTGAGCATCGTTGTCGCGGCGCGCTCCAGCAGCACCGCCGTCATGACCGCCGTGGCAACATCCGGCCCCGTCATGGCGAAACCATGCTGGGGCATGAGCACCCCGGCGTTCTCGGCGAGAACCTCAGCCAGGCGAACGCCCATCTCGGCGTTTCGGATGAGGTTCATCGTCTCGGTGAAGCGGGGCAGTTGAGGCTCGGCAAACAACATGCCCGCATGCGTGAGTGGCCGCATGGGCACCTCAAGAGCGCACCATGCGTTGACCGCGTCGCTATGGGCATGCACGACCGAGTTCACATCGGGACGTGCCCGATAGATCGACGTGTGGATGTAGAACTCAATATGCCGGGGCCCGTCGCCGACGACGACATTGCCGTCCCAGTCAACTAGCACGACATGATCGGGGGTTATCTCCTCGAAGCCGAGACCCGATGACTTCATCCAAACGCCTCTGCCATCGCGGTCGCGCACCGAGACGTGGCCCCACACGAGGTCAGAAAGCCCACCGAACGCGAGCGCCCGGCTCGCGTCGCTGACGAGCTGTGCGGTCTCTGCCTCGTAGAGCAGATCTCTAGCCGAATCGGTCGTCGTCATGATGCATCCCCTCCCCTCTGGCCTAATGGCCGGCGGGGCCACCATCGCCGAAGAGAACCGAGACGTTCTTGGCCTGCGTCCAGGAGAGGATCTCCTCGTGGTTCTCCTCGCGCCCGATACCGGAGTTCTTGTAACCACCGAATCCGCTGCCGAGAAAGTGGCGGGAGGTCTCGTTGATCCACACATAACCGGCCTGGATGTCCCGCGCGTAAGCGTGGGCCGTACGCAGATCCTGCGTGAACGCACTGGCGGTGAGGCCATACTGCACACTGTTGGCGATCGTGAGCGCCTCGTCGTAGGTGTCGAACGGCATTGCCGCAAGCACAGGGCCGAAGATCTCCTCCTGTGCGAGGCGGCCGTAGGGGTCAACGTTGTCGAAGAGGGTCGGGCGCACGAAGAGGCCCTGGGCAAGCTCGCCTTCGGTGACCTGGTAGCCGCCGGCAACGAGGTCGGCTCCTTCAGACTTGCCGATCTCGATGTACTTCATAACCTTGTCGAACTGCTGCTTGTTCACGATCGCACCGGTGTCGGTGTTCTCGTCGTGGGGCATGCCCGAGCGGATGGCCTCCATCTTCTCGGCGAGAGCATCGACAACGCGGCGGTGGAGTGATCGGTGCACGATAAGACGAGAGGTCGAGCCGCACGACTGGCCCTGCCACGTGAAGTTCATGCCATTGAGCGCCCCCGCGATTGCCTTGTCGACATCCGCGTCGGGAAAGATTACGAGTGGGTTCTTGCCGCCGAGCTCGAGGGTGACGTGCTTGACGCCCACCTCGGCTGCGCGACGCTGAATCATGCGGCCCGTGCCGTCGGCACCAATGAATGCGAGACGTTGAACGTCGGGGTGAGCGACAAGCGCGTCGCCCGCCTCGTGGCCGTATCCCGTGATCACGTTGATGACGCCGGGAGGGAAGATCTCGTTAATGATGTCGGCCGCAGCAAGCGACGAGAGTGATGTGTGCTCAGACGGCTTGGTGACGACCGTGTTGCCAGCCGCAAGGGCTCCCGCCATCTTGCCGACCGTAAAGAGCAGGGGGTGGTTGAACGCGCTGATGCGGCCAACGACACCGTAGGGCTGGCGAAGCGAGTACATCAGGCGCTCGCTGCTGGAGGGGATGGTCGCGCCCTGGGCCTCAAGAACGAGTCCCGCGTAATAGCGAAGCTGTGCTGCGGCGACGTTGCTGTCGCGGCGCATCTCGTGAAGCGGGCTGCCGTTATCGAGGGAGTCGAGGGCGGCCAGTTCTTCACCATTGGCCTCGATGGCGTCGGCAAGACGGTCGAGGTATTTGGCGCGCTGCAGGGGCTCAAGGGCCGCCCATGCGGGGAAGGCCGACTTGGCGGCGGCGACAGCATCGTCGACATCCGCAGCGGTAAGTCGCGGAATCGTGGTGATGACCTGGCCGTTCGACGGGTTGATCACGTCGATCGTCGCACCGTCGGAGGCGCCGCGGCGCTCGCCCCCGATCAGGGCAAGGTTGGAGATGCCGGTGGCGGAAGCTGTGTCAGTGATGGTCACGATGGGTCCTTTGGTTGGAACGAAGTCAGGGCGCGAGCGACTAACGCGGAGTGGTCGCGAGGCGAGCAAGCTCGCGCAATTGCTCATCGCTGGAGTCGCGCCGGTTGTTGCGGCGGAACGGGCTAGTCGCCCCGGCCTCAAAGAACTCGTCTTCTGCCGTGTCGATGAGCTCGTCGGCCTCAAACGCCGAGGGGATACCCGCTGCCGCATAAAGTTCGGGCAGCAGATCGATCTCGAGGCTGACCTCCCGTGAGACGACGCTGCGGTTGAACTCCGCGACGATCGGCAGCAGCACACCGTTTTGGCGGCCGTGAGAGATGCGAATCTTCGACGAGCCAGAGAGGGCGTGGATGAGGCTCAGCCCGGCATTGCCGCAGGCGAAGTTGGCCATGGTCGACGCCTCGAGCAGCGACTGAAGGTCTTCGGGGCGGCGCTCCTTGAGCGCACGAGGGAGGGTCTCGCGAATCGTACGCACCGCGGCGAGCGCAACGGTGTCGGTGAACCGGGTTGCTCCCTTTGCCCAGAGGGCTTCGAAGCCGTGGCTGAGGGCATCCGCAGCAGCATCGCGCATGGGAACCTCGGGGAGCCCGACGAGAAGATTGCCGTCGAGAACCGCGATATCGGGCTCATAACCCCAGCCACGCATGCCAACGTTGTGGCTGCTCTCGGTGTTGTAGAGCACGAATGCGTTGGAGACCTCGCTGCCGGAGCCTGCAGTGGTGGGAACCGCGATGAAGGGAGCGGGGCGCTGCGGCGCAAGGCCGATTCCTTCATA
Organism: Salinibacterium hongtaonis; assembly: GCF_003065485.1. GTDB lineage: Bacteria > Actinomycetota > Actinomycetes > Actinomycetales > Microbacteriaceae > Homoserinimonas > Homoserinimonas hongtaonis. The sequence goes on along the minus strand of NZ_CP026951.1, from coordinate 170,307 downwards.
CTGCTCGACGGGGGCGTCGTTGGTGAGGAGCAGCGCGACGGCCTTGGCCTGGCTGAGTGCACTGCCACCACCCACGCCGATGACGATATCTGCGCCTGCGGCTGTCGCCTCTGCGGCCGCAGCCTCCGACGCGATGATCGTGGGGTCGACCTCGGCAAGACCGACAAAGACAACAGCGGAACCGAGCTGCTGCTCGAAGCGATCGAGCACGCCGACTCGTTTGAGTCCCGCGTCGCCGATAAGGGCGATGCGGCTGCCGCCGAGCGTCGCGACGTGATCGAGGAGCGAATCGCTCGAACCAAGTCCTGCATAGACCCGGGTGGGGTTGGTGTAGAGCGCAGTCATCGTTGTCCTTCGTATGTGGGCAAGGGAGTCGGCACGTCTGCGTGCGCTCAGGCATCCCCGGCGATCACAAGACTAGGCAGAGGGCCGATGCCGAGGGAAAGACACAACCGCGGGTGACTTATTATGGGGGCGATATAAACGCCGCTCCTCCCCCACCTCAGCGGCGAGAAGGAGTGATCGATGGCGATCGAAATCCGCCACCTGCGGCAATTCTTGGCTGTTGCGGAAGAACTGCACTTCACCCGCGCGGCTGAGCGACTGCACCTTGCGCAGCCCGCCCTCAGCGCTCAGGTGAAGAAGCTTGAAGAAGAGCTAGAGATCCAGCTCTTGATTCGCAGCACCCGCGCCGTGCAGCTCACCGCAAGCGGCGAAGAGTTCGCGGCAAAGGCTCGTATCGCCGTCGAGGCTTACGACGATGCCCTCGCGACCGCAGCCCAGCTGCGTGGTGGCGGTGCCGGCCACTTTAGTTTGGGCATCAACCCGCGCATGCAGCCCCGAATCCGCATGGGCATCCTGCGTCGCCTTGAGGCAATTAGCCCCCGACTCACGCTCGACTTTGTCAGCGAGAGCAGTGTTCGTCTGGTGAGCGCCGTCATAGAGGGCCGCCTCGATGCTGCGGTCGTCGTTGCCCCCACCCACACCGCGACCCTGCGATCGGTGCTCGTGCGCAACAGCCCCCTCGTCGCGGCCCTGCCCTCTACTCACCCGTGCGCCACAGCCGACTCGGTGACGCTCTGGGACCTGCGCGATGACGAATGGATTCTGCCAAGCGCCAACGTGTTCGCCTCAAATTCCATGATGCAGACCCTGTGCCTAGAGGCAGGCTTCCGCATGAAGGTGTCGACCAAGGCCACGAGCAACTACGACGAAGACTTCATCGCGGTTCGCGAGGGCAACGGAATCGAGGTCGTACCCGAGAACTTCGCTCCCGCCAGAGTCAGCGACGACATCGTGTTCGTGCCAATCGAGAGTGCGACGATTCCGATTTATATGATCGCCCAGGCGTCGAACGAAAGCCGCGCCCTCGGTGCGGTCTTCAAGGCGGTGGTCGACCCCGATAAGAAGCTTGCTTCGGCAGCCGCGACGGCAGCCGCAGCGAGCTAGTTCGTCGCTGCGTAGCCCTCCTAGCGGTGGGAGAACGGGATCAGGCCCGGCGCGAGAGCCTCGAAAGTGAAGATGCCAATTCCCGTGGGGCCCCCGGCCAGCAGGACCCCGAAGGTTTCGCCGGGCCGGATGGCCACGTGCGTTGTGCGCGGATAGTCGCGCAACGGGTTGGTACCCGGAGTGACGACGCCGATTGGGTTGGCCTCGGAGTCGAGCACCTCGACTCTGGCACCGTCGTACATCGCCTGATAGACGTTGTCGGCGGAGTCCACGGTGGTCGAATCGCAGAGGCCACCGGTGAAGTGGGCATAGACGCGTGATTCCGGCGCTTGGCGGCCCTCTAGTTCGACTCCGATGAGGCGATTGGTGAGGTGCTCGCTCACCCAGAGTCGCTGCTCATCAACAGACAGCGCAATTCCGTTGGGCATCGCAACGCCGCCGAGCAGCAGAGACTGCTCCCCATCCGGCGTTACCTTGATCACACGGCCTGTCGGATTCATGGCCGTGCCTTGAAAATCGTTGTAGTACATGGTTCCGTCGGCCGCGAAGACGAGGTCATCGGGAACAACGGGGGTGCCGTCGAACTCGCCGACCACGGTGCGATAGCCGGTGCCATCGGCGTTTGCGCAGGCGATGCGACCGCCGCCGTGCTCGCCACCCGTAAAGTCGGCGAAGAAGAGTCGGCCGTCTCGATGAATCACGAGCGAGGCAAGCTGAATGCCGCTGTCGGCGATGATGCGCTCGACCTCATTGGTTTCGGGGTCCCAGCGAAACACTTTGTAGCCATCGGGATCGGGGAAGGCGCTGATAAAGAACATGCGGCCGCTGCGGTCGAAGGCTGGGCCCTCGGGAATGGGGTTCATGCCGCCTGGCGTATCTCTTCCGACAAGGCGTTCGAGCACGGGCGCGGCAACAATGTGACGCAGTTCTCGCCCGTGTCGTGCTGCCGGTTGCGTGGTGATCGCCATTGATTCTCCTCGTGCCATGGTTCGGTGCTGCGGTTCGGTGTCGTTCACTGTAGCTGCGGGCACGGTGACGGATGCCCGGCGAATGAGACAGATCGGCCGCCATTGATACTGCACCATGGATGATGGCGAGCACTTCGCTCCCCTCATGCGCCCTCAGACGACCCGAGCATGCGGATCTCATAGCTGCGCGCTTATGAGTCTGAAGCCATCTGTCTTTCCGTCGGCGCCGGGGTTGACCGTATTCTGCCGAGGATGCTAGCGGTGCGTGCGCCGCGCATCCGTACCGTACGCGGTACCCAATCTTTGACCAGAGGAGCCCCACATGTCCGTAGAGAAAGTCGATGTCCGTCCCGAGAATTGGGATTGCATCATCGCCCCCACGTCGCTGTTGGCGATCATCACGACCGTGGACAAGGACGGCAACGTCAACGCGGCGTCTTATGGTTCGACTGTTCGCGTATGCCACGATCCCGTGCAACTGTCGTTCACCTGCACGCAGGGCAGCGACACGCACGCCAACATTCTGGAGACCGGAGAGTTCACGATCAATTTCGTGCCGTTCGAGCACGACATGCTCGAGAAGGTGCTGCAGATCGGTCTGCCATGGAAGCGCGGAATCAATGAGCTTGAGATGGTGGGACTCACCACGGTTCCCGGCACCAAGGTTGCCCCTCCCCGAATCAAGGAGTGCTACGCGCACTTCGAGATGAAGGTCGACTGGACCCACTCGTGGATTCACCGAATGACGGTGACGGGCATGACCCAGGCCGTTTCGGCCAACGCCAATGTGATCGACGAGAACCAGATGATCATTTGGGAAGAGGCCAAGCCTGCACACTTCGCTGGCGGCCGTTACCAGGATCAGTTCGTGCCAGCCAACCAGCCGATGAAGGTCGAGTGGGATTACCGTCCGCTCGAAAAGGCCGGAGTCACGGGCGCCAACTTCCGCGGGTTCGATGAGGGTGTCGAGGACCCGGTGCTCACGCCCGTTGACGACTGGCGCGACATGTTCCGCAGCTCGCCTCGCTCGTTCTAAGCGGAGCAATGGGGCGCCGCCCGTTATGCGGTCGGCGCCTCGTCCCCCGCTTCGCGCAGGGTCTCACCGTGCGCGACGAGCCGAGCCAAGAGAGAGACAAGTTGAGCACGCTCGCCCAGTTCTAGGCTCTCAACCATGCGATCGGTCATGGATGCTGCCCGCACGGCGACCTCGTCGAAGACTCGCTGCCCCTCGGGGGTGAGGCTCAAAAGCTTGCGCCGCATGTCTTTGGGGTCGCGGTCCACGGCCACCCAGCCTCGCTGAATGAGGCGCTGGATGACGGCGCCCGTTGTCGAGGTATCGAGCCCCGATTCTCGCGAGAGCGCGATCTGATCGGTGCCGGGCCGGGCGGCGATCACGGTGATCGCCGAGAACTGCGTCGGCGTGACATCCTTCGACACCATCGCCGTCCACAGATATCCGTGGACCTGCTGCGCCCTGCGGATGAGATGTCCGGGGCGGCTATGCATGTCCTCGGGGTCGGATGGGGGCACCTGAGCGGTCACCCGGTCGAGTGTAGCGGCGGCAAGGGTTCCCACAAACAATCATTTACGATACGTTGGCGTCTAGAAACCCCCAAGGGGTCGAGACGACACAGACTCGCAGGAAGGCCACCGGATGACCCGGCGCGAAACCGCACCGCCCCGCAGCAACTCCGCGACCCGCGGGCGACCCCGCGACCCCGAGGTGGACCGCCTCATCAGCAGGGCGGCCCTTGAGCTTCTCGGCGAGGTCGGATACGACCGCACGAGCATCGAGGCAGTCGCCGCCCGATCCGGCGTAGCCAAGGCATCGATCTACCGCCGCTGGCCCGGCAAACCCGAACTCATCCTCGACGCGGTGCGCGCCCAGGAACCGGCAAACGAGGGGGCCCCCGAAGACACGGGAACCCTGCGCGGCGATCTGCTCGCCGCCTTTCCCCGATTTCTCGTCTTCAGCTCGTTCGAGAACAGCCAGGCCCCGATTATCACGGGCCTGATTCAGGCGATGCGGGTGAACCCCGACCTCACGGAGTACATGAGGGGTCGCTTCATCAGCTCAATCAACCACATCAGCGAGATCATCGTGGAGCGCGCAATCACTCGTGGCGAGGTTCCCCCGGCCGCTCGCTCCCTCCGCCTCTTTCACGACATCGCCCCCTCCCTCACGGTGGCGCGGATGCTCATGACATACGAACCCGTCGACGACCAATTTCGCGAAGAACTGGTCGACACGATCCTTCTGCCCCTGCTCAAGAACGCCTGAGCCCCAGCCCCACCATCAAGCCCCGCTCACATCGTCTGTCCCGCGGCGATGCCTAAGCGGCGAAAGGACCCCATGTCTAACCGATTCGAATCCAAGGTTGTTCTCGTCACGGGTGCCGGTTCCGGCATCGGACGCGCCATTGCTGTGCGCATGGCCGACGAGGGAGCGCGCGTGATCGCCGCCGACATCAGCGGCGCCGAGAATGAGACCGCCGCGTTGCAACCGGACTCGATCACCGCCGTTCACTGCGACGTGGCGCAGCCCGCCGACATCGCCGCGATGTTCGACCGCATTGCCGCGGAGTTCGGTCGCCTCGACACCGTCTACAACAACGCGGGCATCACGGGGCCTGCTGTGCGCGCCCACGAGTATGACCTTGAATCGTGGGATCGCGTCATGGACATCAACGTGCGCGGCGCGTTCCTCGTGATTAAGCACGCGATTCCGATGCTTTTAGCCGTCGGCGGCGGCAGCATCATCAACACCGCCTCCGTCGCCTCGATTATTGCCGCACCCGGCTCGTTCGCCTACCCACCGTCGAAGGGCGCGGTCATGATGATGACCAAACAGGCAGCACTGGAATATGCAGCAGACGGCATCCGGGTCAACGCGATCTGCCCCGGTCTGATTCGCACCCCCATCCTCGATGGCGCGCCCGTCGGTCACGATGTTCTCGCGACCTTCGTGCCGATGGGCCGCCTGGGCGAGCCAGAAGAGGTCGCGTCACTCGCCGCGTTCCTCGGCAGTGACGAGGCCGGCTTTATCACCGGCCAGGGATTCTTCATCGACGGCGGCCAGACCATCGGCTAACGCCGCAATACACCGCAGACGCCCCCGAGCAGCACTCGGGGGCGTCTGTGTTTGCCGGATCAGTCGGCGGCGAGCGCCAGGGCGATCGCCGCTTGCGCTATTTGGCGATACACGATGGGCATGCTGATGTGTTCGGGGTCGACCCGGCGACCGATCGCCGAACCTTCGAGCACCGCAAAACAGAACGTGGCGATCTCCATGGGGTCTTTGCTGCTGCCGAGAAACGCGATGACCTCGGAGACTGGTCCGGCAATAAAGTCCAGGCCGCTCTGGCGCACCCTGCGGATGGATTCGATGGTGTCGTCACTGATGTCCACGGGCTCCATGGCGAGCGTGACGAGTACGCGAAAGAAGCGCGGCTCCTCTCGGGTCGCTGCACCGACGGACTCCATGTACCGCGTGAAGCGCTCGACTACGTCGCCGCCAGAAGAAGACGACTCCCACGTAGGCAGCTCGGCGAAGAAGCGCTCCGATTCGCGCTTGACCACCGCCGCGACGACACCATCTTTGCTGCCAAAGTGCCAGTAGATCGAACTCGCGGGCAGCGCAGAGCGCGCGCACAGAGCGGCAACAGAGGTCCCGGAGTACCCGTTTTCGAAGATCAGATCAACAGCAGCGTCGAGGATGCGCTCGCGCGATTCGACGCCCTGCTTTTGGCGCAGGGTCAGTGAGCGAGGCATGAAGTCCATCCTGTCAGGGCATGAGATGTCGTCAACAGTCAATTGCGTATGAATCATCGCCACATCCGTATGCCCTGACTATTGCTTGTCTATGTTCTGCATGTAATGATCGCTACACACAAAGAGGTGGTCCTTCGTGGATCGAACCATGGTTCGCCCACACGGCCAGGAACCCTCTGCACCTGACGTGAAGGAGATGGTCGCGGTGGCCACCACAGCACTCGAAAGCTCAACAAAGACCCCCCGCGGCGAGCACACACTCGCCTTGACCGTCGCTGGGATCCGCGACGAGGCAGACGGCGTTCGCTCGGTCACCCTCGCCGACGCCGACGGCAGTGCCCTCCCCGCCTGGGAGCCCGGCTCGCACATCGACATCACCGTCGCCGAGGGCTTCACGCGGCAGTACTCGCTGTGCTCAGACCCGAGCGACCTCTCGAGCTACCGCATCGGCGTGCTGCGTGAGCCCACCAGCCGCGGCACCTCCGAATACATTCACTCCACGCTCGCCGAGGGGGACACGGTCACCATCGTCGGCCCCCGCAACAACTTCGCCCTCGCCGCCGCGAATCGCTACATCTTTATCGCCGGCGGCATCGGCGTGACCCCCTCATTCCCATGGTGGCCGCCGCAGCGGCATCCGGAGCCGATTACCAGATCGTCTATGGCGGCCGCCGCAAAGACTCGATGGCGTTTGTTGAGGAGCTCGCAGCCCACGGCGACAGGTTTGTTATCTGGCCAGAGGACGAGAAGGGTCTCATCGACCTGCCCGGCCTGCTCGGCGAGGTCCACGACGACACCCTCATCTACACCTGCGGTCCCGGCCCACTGCTCGGAGCCGTCGAGAACTTCAGCAGCCACTGGCCCGCCGGCGCTCTGCACCTTGAGCGCTTCACCCCCAAGGAGATCATCGTGACCGACCAGCTCGACGAGTTCGAGGTCGAACTGCAGGCGAGTGGAATCACACTCACCATCGGCCCAGACACCACCATCCTCGAGGCCGCCAAGGGGGCGGGCGTTGACGTGTTCTACTCGTGCTCGGAGGGCACCTGCGGTTCATGCGAGACACAGATCATCGAAGGAGAGGCCGACCACCGCGATTCCGTGCTGAGCGCCGCAGAGCAGGCAGAGAACACCTGCATGATGATCTGCGTTTCGCGCTCCAAATGCTCGAAGCTCGTGCTCGACCTCTAGGCCGCACTCCAGGCTTCGCCCTCCGCTCGAACCCCTACCCACAGAACTCACTGGAGCAAAACGATGTCAACGCCAACCCTGCTCGAAGTCACCGCCGAAGAACTCGAAACCTGGCCTCCGCGCCCTGAAACCCGCAAGCAGCCCGCTGCCTACTTCGACGCGCTGCGCGAAAAGGCCGGCGCCGGCGTTTACCGCTTCCCCAACCCGCACGCCAATGGGCGCCCGATCTTCTTGGCCATGAGCTGGGACGCGGTCTCGCACATCCTCAAGCACACCGACGAGTTCGACTCCAACCTTGCCACCGTGCTGCCTGACATCGCGGCCATGCTGCAGCTTCCATTCCCCGACAAGCCGACCCACTACCGCCCAGAAGGCATCGCATTCACCGAGGACGAAGACCACGATGTGAAGCGCGTCTGGGCCGACATGCTGTTCACGCCCGAGCGCATGGCCGGGTACAGCGCCGTAATCGCCGAGGTCGCCGACCGCCTGATCGACAAGTTCATCGACGAAGGCACCGCCAACATCAGCGCAGACTTCGCCGAGGCGATCCCCCTCGAAGTTCTCACCATCATCATGGGACTGCCGGGCGAAGACGCCGCCGACATCAAGCGTTGGACGGATGTTGTCACGCGCCTCAGCATGACGGCCCCCACCGCAGAGGAGGTCGCCAACACTGAGCGCGCGATCGCCGAGTGCTCCGAGTACGTCCTTAAGCAGTGCCTTTCTCGCCTCGAAAACCCGGGCGACGACTACCTCAGCGAGGTCATCAAGCATCAGATCGCCCGTGACGGCGTGTTCGATCAGAACGTTATGGTCAGCCACGTGCGCAACATGTTCCTCGCGGCCTACCACACCACCGCGGGCGCCCTGATGGCCGCGACCGTGCACATGTGCGAGATGCCCGAGCTGCAGGACGAGATTCGTAACACCCCGACGAGCTTTCGCAAGTTCTTTGAGGAGTCGATGCGCCTCGAAGGCCCGCTCATGTGGCACCCGCGTCACGCGGTCAACACCATCGAGATCGACGGCGTAGAAATCCCCGCCGGCTCGATTGTGTTCACGTCGTTCCGTGCGGGCAGTCACGACCCCGACAAGTACGAAGACCCCTACACATTCGACGCAACTCGACGCAACCTCATGCACCACCTGAGCTTTGGCGCTGGCATTCACCGCTGCCCCGGCGCCCCGCTCGCCAAGCTCTACGCCCAGGTTGCGTTCGAACGACTGCTGGCCCGCACGCGCAACCTGACGATCAACGAAGAACTCAGTGATCTGGAGCCGCTGCCCGGCTTCAACTTCCGCATCCCCACCCGGGTGCAGGTCAACTTCGACAAGGCTTGATTCGAGAGCTAACTCGGGTCACACCATCGGCCGGGAGACAGGCAGGCACAGCCGCGTCTCCCGGCCTATTTTTCGCATCAGCTATACCAACGGAGGTATTGTTCATGTCCCTACCCGCTCCCCTCATTCGCGAGGTAACCGCCGCCGAGTTGGAATCCTGGCCACCTACACAGGAGACCCGAAAGCAGCCTGCTGCGTACTTCGAGAAGCTTCGCGGCATCTCCGGCGTCTATAGCTTTCCCCAGCCCCACCCCAACGGCCGCCCGATGTTCTTCGCCTCGTCGTGGGATGCCGTCTCGCACATCCTTCGCGACGACACCCAGTTCGACTCAGATCTCACCGAGGTGCTCCCCGAGCTTGCCGGTCTCATCGTTCCGCCCTACCCCGAGGTTTCTAGCCACTACCGCATCGAGGGCATTGCGTTCACCGAAGGCGATGACCACGAGGTCAAGCGTTCGTGGGCCGAGATGCTCTTCGAAAAGCACCGTCTGGATGCCTATGCCCCCGTCATCGCCGAGGTTGCCGATAGCCTCATTGACAGGTTCATCTCTGAGGGCCGCGCGAACTTCACGGAGGACTTCGCCGAGGCGCTGCCCCTTGAGGTTTTAACCATCATCATGGGCCTGCCTCGTGAGGACGCGTCGACCATCAAGGGGTGGACGGATGCCATCACCAAGGTCGGCATGGGAACCCCGTCTCCCGAGGAGGCCGCCGCCGCGGGGCTCGCCCTCGAGCAGAGCTCCGACTATGCCTACCGTCAGTGTCTCGCCCGCCTGGAGAAACCAGTGGGCGACTATCTGAGCGATGTCGTCAAGGCGCAGGTGGACCGCGATGGGGAGTTCGACAAGAACGCCATGGTGGTTCATGTGCGCTCGATGATCCTCTCGACCTACCACACGACATCCGCCATGCTCGCGTCGGCGGCCGTGCATCTGTGCCGCCTGCCCGAGCTGCAGCAGGAGCTGCGCGATAACCCGAGCAAGTTCCGCAAGTTCGTTGAAGAATCGGTGCGACTTGAGGGCCCGCTGCAGTGGCACCCTCGCCGCGCAGTCACGACGACGGTTGTCGAGGGGGTCGAGATCCCCGAGGGCTCGATTGTGTTCGCGTCGTTCCGCGCAGCCTGCCACGACCCGTCCAAGTTCGAGGACCCGTACGAGTTCAACCCCAACCGCCGCAACATGGCTCATCACCTGAGCTTCGGCGCTGGCACCCACCGCTGCCCCGGCGCTCCACTCGCGCGCCTCTACGCGCAGGTCGGATTCGAGCGCCTGCTATCGCGCCTGAGCAATATTGCGCTCGACGAGGAGAACAGCATCCTCGAGCCGGGCCCTGGCTTCAACTTTCGCATTCCGACCCGCGTGGCCGTCACGTTCACCGCAGCGTGAGCGCAGCAACGATCCCCACCACAATGCGGGCCGCCGTTCTCCACACGGTCGGAGAGCCTCTTGTCGTTCAGGAAGTGGCGATCTCGCAGCCGGGCGCACATGAGGTTCTCGTGCAGGTCAAGGCGAGCGGTATCTGTCACAGTGACCTGCATGTGTGCGAGCACGACACAGGACACTACCCGGCTCCTCTTGTGCCGGGGCATGAGATCGCCGGGGTAATTGTTGCCCTCGGCGACGCCGTCGCTGGCCTTGCGGTCGGCGACCACATCGTTGCGTGCGAGGTTGCGCACTGCGGCCACTGCATCGACTGCATCTCGGGCCGCCCCTTCATGTGCCCGAACGTGCACGAGACCGAGCGCGCCGAAGGTGCAACTCCCCGGGTCTCGATCGGTAACACCGAGGTGACGGCGTTCGCGCACATCGGCGGCTTCGCCGAGTACGCGCTCATGCACGAAAACAGCGTCGTTGTCATTCCCGACGAGATGCCGTTCGACCGTGCCGCCATTCTCGGATGCGGCGTGATCACAGGTGCCGGCGCCGCAATCAATGCTGCGAGCATCCGCGTCGGCGACACTGTTGCCGTCATCGGCTGCGGCGGCGTGGGACTCTCGGTGATCCAGGGGGCGATCCTCGCGGGGGCCCGCCGGGTCATCGCAATCGACGTTCACGACAACAAGCTCGAACTCGCCCGAAAGATGGGCGCGACCGATGTGATCAACTCCGCCGAGGTCGACCCCGTTGGGCGCGTTCGCGAGCTCACGGGTGGGCTCGGTGTGCTGTATTCGTTTGAGGTAGCGGGCCTCAAACGCACGGCACTTCAGGCACTGGAGATGATCCGGCCGTCGGGAACGGCGTTCCTCATCGGAATCCAGGCGCCCGATACGGTGCTTGAGATCAACCCTCTGGTTGACCTGCTCTTCTCGAAGCGCAACCTGCGCACGGTGTACATGGGCAATTCGAACTTCAAGCACGACATCCCCCTGCTCGCCGAAATGTACCTGCAGGGCAGGCTCAACCTCGACGACATGGTGTCTGATCGCATCGCGCTCGACGACGTTCAGAAGGGTCTCGAGAACCTGAGGAGCGGGTCGGCGGCTCGAACCGTTATCACCACGTTCTAATTAAGAGTCACGGATTGGCGCACTGATCGGTCGCGCCACAGGCGGGGCGTCTCCCCGAACCGATCCCGAAAGAGACGTGAAAAGTGCGTGGCATCGGCGATGCCCCAACGAGCGGCTATCTCTCTTATGGAGCGGTCGCGCAGGGCGGGGTTCGCGAGATCGGCGCGGCAGTTGTCGAGCCGCCTGGCTCGGATCCAAGACGCGACGCTAACCTCGTCGTGCTTGAACAGCGAATAGAGGTGTCGCACCGACATGAAGTGCGCCGCGGCGATCGACTGTGGGCTGAGATCGGGGTCTGCGAGGTTGGCCGTGATGAACTCCCGGATCGCGAAGGCCGCGCGGTGATTTGACGCGGCGCTCGTGGGCGTGGCGCTGCTGGACCCGGCGCTCGTCTGCTCCGGCGAATCGAAACTGCTCATGAGGCACGTCGCCGACAGGTCGAGAAGGTGCCGGGCGAGTCGAAGGCCGAGTCGGCCGTCGACCTGGTCGAGTTCATCGGCGAGCGATGCGACGGGGCGCATCGCGATGCACTCGGCCTCACCCTTCGCTGACGATGTCTACATCCGCATCGGCAGCGGAGTCACGCTAGGCGACCACAGGGCGGCCTTCGCCGTTGCGGTCGACTCCCCCGGCGTCAGACTCATGGCCCGCAAGATCTCCGCCCGCCACGAGAACCCCTTCCTGGCGCCGCTCAGCAGCCGGTTCGACGAACTCGACGCCCAAATGTGGCTCGAGAATGTCGTCGTGCCTTGGGATCGCGTGTTCCCCACCGCATCCGCCGCCAGCCCGCCGGCTGCACGCCCCGACCAGGTGACGTGGGCATGGACCAACTGGCACCAGCTCTACTGCTTGTATGCCAAGGGCGAGTTCTCGCTCGGCCTCGCCCTCGCGCTCACCGACATCATGGGGCAGAAGGGCAACCCGAAGACACGCGAGCACCTCACCGACATGATGGTGGAGCTTGAGGCGGTTCGAAGCGCCCTTGTGGCATCCGAACTCGACCCCGACTGGTCGTCGCCGACGGGCATCCCGTCGCCGAACCTGCGTCACCTCGCCGCAGGCAGCCTGCGGATGATGCAGAACCAGCGCAAGCTCAACGAGATCCTGCGCATCATCCCCGGGTCATCGATGGTCACGGCACCGTCGGATGCTGAACTCGCCGACCCCGTGCTTGCTGGCCTCGAGCAGTCGTTTGGGGGTGGCTGCTATACGGCACTGCAGCGCTCGGCCGTACTTCACCTTGCGTGGGACCACGTGAGCTCGGCCCTTGACGCTCGGGAGTCGGCCTTCGAGCTGCACGCCAACCGGGGCGCCGGGCTGTGGCGCACCAAGACCGAGCGATCTTTCCCGATCGCGACCGTCTCGTGAGCCGCGTGCTTTCCGTGCTTGACGTTGAGATGCCCGCGGCCGCCGAGAGGGTCACGGTCTAAGCAGAGAACGACAAAGCCCCCGACTCCGAGAGGAGCCGGGGGCTTTGTTTATCGCTACTTCTCACTACTTGCTGAGCGGGGTGCCCGACTTGGTGAAGAACTCGTCGAGGATGTTCGCCGGCGAGTAAGGCGCGCCAGGAGCCATCGACGCATCAGACGTCGTGTCAGCGCCCTCGATCGTGAAGTCGTTCACGTTTTCGCTCGTGATAAGCGTCGGCGGCAGAGCCATGACGTTCATCTTGGCTCCCTTGCCTGACAGGGTGCGGATGAGAACCTCCCAGACTGCGTCTGCCTGCTGCTCGGGGCTGCCTGCGACTCCGGCGGGCGAGTACGTGTCGGCCTTCTCGGCCCAGTACGCGAGGGCGCCTGCGCTGATGCCGTTTCCGGCGACAAGCGGCACGGTGCGGCCGACCTGCTCGAAAGCGTTGATGATGCCCGTTGCCATGCCACCCATCTGAACGACGGCGTCGATCTCACCGGGGTACGACGCGAGGAAGTTCTGCACCGCAGTCTTGGCGGTCGCGTTGGTGAATGCAGCCGAGATCTCGCCAACAACCTCGACATCGGGGCACTCGGCAAGAGCGGCCTTCACGCCGTTGAAGCCTTGAATCTCCGGGTCGATTCCGTCGAAGCCGTGCACGACGAGAACCTTGCCCTTGCCGTCCTTGAGCTGACCGAGCGTTGCGGCGGCAGCAGACCCAGCATCCTGGTAAAAGGTCACCATCGAGTTGACTGCATAGGCGCTGTTCATGGGGCTGAGGGCCGCCGTGACGATTCCGGCCTCTCCCGCCTCGTCGACTGCACTCGTCATACCTGCAGGCGAGAACGGCTGCATGATGATCGCGTCGACGCCGCGGCTCACGAGCGACTGGTAACCCTGGAGCTGTTGAGCAGGAGACATCGAGGTGGGGTCGGGCATGAGGTTTACCTCAAACTCGCCCTCGACCAGTCCGAGCTTCTTGGCCTCGTCAAAGCGCTTGTTGAACTGGTCAAGGTATGCCTGGTTGATGGCACCCGTGATCGGCAGCGCGCTGTAGCCGATCTTCCACGGGCCCGCGTTCTCTGCGACGTCGGCCCAGGCGCTGGCTTTGAGCTCGACCTCGGCGCCGCCGAAGCCGACGAGCGTCTCGTCGGAGATCCCCGCGAGAACGCCCTCAGGGTCGGCCGGCAGGGCGCCGGGCAGCGAGCCGCAGCCCGAAGCGGCGAGCGACGCGGCAGAAACCGATTCGCCCGAACCGGACTCGGTTCCTGCCTCTGCTGCGCAGCCGACGAGGGAAATACCGACCACGAAAGTGGCGATCGCGAGCGCGGGTGCGCGGCGCGACATCCGACGGCCGATGAATGAGTTAGTCATCTGGTGTTACCTGATTCCTTTGCGACTTTGCAATGTGTGTGTGGTTGCGGGATGTGTTGCACGCTCCGGAGGGAACCGGAGACATTCGGGTTAGATGCGATCGCGCAGTTTGCGTTCGCGTCCATAAGCAACGACAGCGCCAAGGATGACGAGGCCGAAGAGAATCTGCTGGTCGGCATAGGAGAACCCGATGCCGATGAGAACGGTGTTGAGGGCCGTGATGAGAAGCGCTCCCGTGATGGTGCGGTTGTAGTCCCCCTTGCCGCCCATCATGGTTCCGCCCACGACGACGGCCGCGAGGCTCTGGAACATATAGGTGTTGCCCAGCGTGAGGTCGGCGCTGCCCGAATAGCCAGCAAGCAGAATGCCGACCACGGCGGAGCCGATTGCACTCACCATGAAGACAATGACCCACATTTTGCGGCTGCGAATGAGTGTGAGGTCTGCCGCCTTGCGGTTCGTGCCAACGGCCGAGAGACGCCGGCCCGTCGCCGTCCAGGTGAACAGCACGAACATGACGATCGCAATGACGATCCACAGCGAGACGACGGGAGGAATCGGCAAGCCGAACGTCGTAGAAATCGGCGACATGAACTTGCCGAGCCACGCCGGCGCCGTGCCTGTGAAGCTGCCGCCCGTGAGCACCAGCGCGATGCCGAGGGCAATGGCGCCAGCCCCCAGGCTGATGATGAGCGGGTTGAGATCGAAGCGGTGGCTCACATATCCCACGCCGGCACCGATGACCCCGGCACCCACGATCACTCCCACGAAGATGACCCAGAAGTCGAGGCCCGTGATGGAGGGCAGCTGGCTGATCGCCAGGGCGCCCGCACCGATCATGCTGGCAATCGAGAGGTCGATTCCGCCAACGATGATCACCAGCGTCTGCCCGAGAGCGGCGATTCCCGTGATGGCCGCCATCACGAGCATGAGGCGGATGCTGCTGGGGTTAAGTAGGCCGGGCAGAGCGTTGGCGCCGATCACGAGAATGACCGCAACGGCGAGCAGCTGCAGAACAGGGAACTCCTTTTGCACCCCGAGCAACCTGCGCCACACGCGAACCATTACGGAGGGGTCTTCTGCGACCACGATTGTTGACGTGGTGGTCATGAGGCGCTCCGTCCGGTGATGCTGAGCTTCTTGCTGAAGATGATTGCTCCCACGAGCAGGGCTCCATAAACGACCTGGAGCCAGGCCTGGGGGAATCCGGCCTCGGTGAGCGCCCCCTGAAGCAGAAAGATGATGGCGGCACCGAAGATGGGACCGGCCATGCCGCCTCGGCCGCCCTCGACGGCGATGCCACCGAGCGCCATGGCGACGAGCCCCGGCACGAGATACGACGACGCTGTCGAGGCATCCACCGTGCCCGAAAGGGTGACCAAAGCGATTCCGCCGACACCCGCTACAAGGCCACCGAGCGCATACGTCACGACCCTGACCAGGTCAACGTTGACGCCGCTCGCGAATGCTGCGACGTCGTTGCTGCCGACCCACAGAAGGGTGCGAGCAAACGGGATGAGACGAAGAATCGCCCACAGGATCACAGGGATAGCGACGAGCACGATGCCCGCCGGGATGCCGAACAGGCCGTCGCGAGCGAAGTCCTTGGTCCACCCGCTCGTGAGCACCGCGGCCTGGGGCGCAACCTTGAGGCAGACGCCGATGATGATGAAGTTCATGCACAGCGTCGCGATGATCGGAGAAACCCGTAGGCGCGTGACAATGAGGCCGTTGACGATGCCAACGACGACCCCGGCGAGCAGCACGAGGGGAACAGCGATGAACGGGTTCACCCCCGCTGGCGCAAGCCAGATCACATAGACGGCGCTCGTGAAGGTCATCACAGGAGAAATCGACAGGTCGATTCCACCGCCACCAACCATGGGCGCGAACGAACTCGCCATGGCAACGATTGCGAACGGGGCGAAGATCAGCAGCTGCTGTCCCCAGTTGAAGTTGGGCTGCAGACCGAGGTTAACCACGAGCAGCACAGCCGCAATGACGAGCGCTGGCACAAAGTAGTACTTGGCGATCCAGGCCCGCATGTTCTCTTTTCTGGTGCGCGCCTGCGGCAGGGCCAACGAAGTTGTTGAGGTCATTCGGAGTCACCTTCTTTCTTTCCGAAATAGGCGGCAACGAGACGCTCGCGGGTGAGCTCGTCGTGAGTGAGCTCGTCGAAGACCGTGTGCTCCCTGAAGACAATGACGCGGTCCATAAGGTCTAGGTGTTCGTCGATCTCCGATGAGAGCATCACAATGCTCATCCCTTCATCGGCAAGCTTGGAGATCACGCGGTAAAGGTCACGCTTGGCATTGATGTCGATGCCACGGGTGGGGTCGTTGAGCAGCAGAACGCTGGGACCGGCCGCGAGCCACCGTGCGAGGATGACCTTCTGCTGGTTGCCGCCGCTGAGGGTCGTAATCGCATCCGATGAGTGCCCGAACTTAATCGACAACGCCTCGCGCCAGTGATTGAGGCGAGCGTCGATGCGCTTGGCCGTGACCAGGCCGAACTTCTTGTCTTCTGCGAGCGTCGGCATCGCGAAGTTGTCGCGAATAGGCATCCACCCAAAGATGGCGTCACCGCGGCGGTCTCGCGGCAGATAGGCGATTCCGTTGCGGGCAGCCACACGGTTCGACTCGATCGCGATCGCACCCGACTCGGCGAACCGCACGACCTCTCCCGAGGAACCGGGGCGGATGCCCGCGAGCGCCAGCAAGAACTGCTCCTGCCCGTGGCCTTCAAGCCCAGCGAGGCCGACGACCTCGCCGCGGCGGATGGTGACGTCGATGCGGCTGCTAGCGCGAGAGAGCCGCAACTGCTTGGTCTCGATCGACGGCTCGGCAGCAACACCTTTGCCCTTGACTCGGTTCTCTCGGGCCTCTTCTGCGGAGTGTGCAGCACCGCTCATCGCGCGGACGAGGTCCTGCGCCTGCCATTTGCCTTGCTCAAACGACGCCACGGTCTCGCCTGCGCGAAGCACCGTGACCCGGTTACCGATCAGCTCGACCTCATCCATGCGGTGGCTGATGAAGAGGGTGCTGACACCCTCAGCACTCAGGCGCGTGATGATGGCAAGAAGGCGGTCGCGGGTAGCGACATCGAGAGCGGACGTCGCCTCGTCGAGGATGAGGAGCTTGGGGCTCGCCACGAGAGCGCGGGCGATGACGCACGCCTGGCGCTCGCTCAGCGACAGCTCGGCTACCGGGCCATTGAGGTCAGGAACATAACCGAGGAGTTCGTCGAGAACTGCGGTGGCTCGTTCGCGCTTGATCTTGGCGGGGATGCGGTTGCGCACAAGGCCATCGATGCCCACCCACACGTTCTCAAGGACCGTTCGACCATCCGCCGTCAGAACCTCCTGGAACACCGTGATGATGCCTGCCGCGCGGGCCGCCCGCGGGCTAGAAAATCCCTTGGTTGTTACGCCGCCGATGGTCACCGTGCCGCGGTCGGGAATCTGGACGCCGCTCAGAATCTTGACGAGCGTGCTCTTGCCCGAACCATTCTCGCCCATGAGCACATGGACTTCTCCGGCGTGGATGTCGAACTCGGCGTGGCGAATCGCCTTGACCGGCCCGAATCGCTTTGCGAGATCGGTAATGCGGATAGCGCCGTGGGGCGACTGCGCACCGGCGTCTGGGCCTTCAGCAGGCGCAGACTGCGTTCCTGTGGCCATTACCATCTGTGTTCCTTTGCCAACATCGTCGTCGTAGTGCGGGTACGCCCCTCACCGGACTTGTTCCTTGCCCGGTGGAGCCACGCTATGCGACGGCATGCTGCCGACGGAAAGACATAGTACGAGCGGTTTCATTTGTTCACGGTTATGTATGCGGAGCGCTCGGACAGCGTTTCGGGCACATAGGCAGCTCAATAAAGCCGCCGAAGCCGCGCGCTTATGCACCCCGCCTAATAAGTATTGCTGGGGTTCGTCTTTGCCCCGGCCATTAGCGCGCTCCTACGGTTAACACTTGTCGCCGAATGGCGGTGATCGCGCATCACAAAGGGGTGTCATGGACTGCGGACAAATTCTGCGCAAGTTCGCGCAGCAACGACCTGACGCACCAGCCGTCACGTTCGAAGGCGTAACGCTCACGGCGAGCCAGCTGCTCGCTCGGTCGTACCGCCTCGCCAACGCGCTCTCGGCTCTCGGGCTTCGCCGCGGGGACGCCGTGGCAACACTCGGCGTCAACGCACTGCGGTCGCCAGAAGAAATCGCGGGCATCGCCATAGGCGGCTTCGTGAGGGTCCCCCTCCACCAGGGCAACACAGCAGAAGCACACCGCTACATGCTCGAAAATAGTCGCGCCCGCGTGCTCATCACCGATCCGATCGGCCTTGCCGAGTGCGCCGACTCCCTTATTGCTCTTGAGCACCTCGAAGCCGTCATAGTCGATTCCGACTCTGGCCACCTCAAATACAACGATGTTCTTGCCGCCGCGGATCCCCGTGATCCCGGCCTCGTGCTCGGCGACGATGAGGTTGTCCAGATCGGCTTCACCGGCGGCACAACCGGCCGCCCCAAGGGCGCCGTGCAAACACACGGTCGCTGGGTCGACGTGAGCATCGACCTCATGGGCCTGCTGCCCGCCCCTGCGGCACAGGTCGACCGCTTTCTCGCCGCTGGCCCATTCTCCGGTCCCGCAGGAACGTTCCTTTTCTCGTGCATCGCCCGTGGCATCGAGATCGTCATCTCGCCCGACCGCACGGCCGCTACAGCAGCTCGCCTCGTTCAGCAGCATCGAGCCACGATCATCAGCGCTCTGCCGCCGCTCGTTCAGTCGCTGAGCGAAGACCCCGGCATTGACACCTTCGACCTCACGAGCATCCGCAGCATCATCTCCGCGGGCGCCCCGCTCCGTTCCCGCGTCATCCGCACCCTCACAGAACGCTTCGGCCCCGTCCTCACGTTCTGCTACGGGCAGAGCGAATGCGTGCCCATCGCCGCTCTCACACCAGACCTCGTGGCACGAGGCGTCTCGGGCGAGCCAGAGCTGCTGCGCAGCGTCGGCCGCCCCACCCTGCGCTCCGCTGTCCGCATCGTCTCCCCCGAAGGCAAAGAACTCGCCCTCGGAGAACCCGGCGAGATTACGGCGGATGCCGCCGGCAAGCTCGCCCGGTACTGGGACAACCCTGAGGCCACGGCGGAGAAGATCACGGCGGACGGCTATGTGCGAACAGGTGACCTTGGTCGCATGCGTGAGGATGGTGTGCTGTTTCTCACGGATAGAAGCGACGACATCATCACGGTGCGCGGCACGGCCGTCGTGCCATCAGACCTCGAAGACGCCTTTGCAGACCACCCCGCAATCCACGAGGTTGTCGTGATCGGTCGGCCCGACACAGACCTGGGCGAACGGCCTGAAGCGGTCATCTCGCTCAAACCGGGCAGCGAATTCGCCGAGCAGGACATTCGGGACTGGTGGCACGGCCGCAGCTCAGGCGACGACGCAGTCGTCACGGTGCTGCTGAGCGCGGACCCCTTGCCCCGCACCCCGGCAGGCAAACTCTCGCGCCGCATCATCCGCGAGGCGTTCAACCCCGCGACCACCTCATCGTGAACTAACTCTTCCAACGAAAGGAACAGGACATGAGCTCCGACCTCAGCGGAGACGACCTGACCCAGGCCGTGCTCGACAGCTTCGCCCCCTCCACCGAACCGCGCCTGCGCGAGATTCTGCAGGTCGTAACGACCCACCTGCACTCCGCCGTCAAAGAGCTGCAGCTCACCCCCGGCGAGCTCAACACCGCGATCGACTTTCTCACCCAGGTCGGCCACATGTGTGACGACACTCGCCAAGAGTTCGTGCTGCTCTCCGATGTTCTCGGCATTTCGATGCTCGTGGAGACGCTCAATGACAGCGACGACGAGCACGTCACCGAGGCGACCGTTCTCGGCCCGTTCCACATGACAGAGTCGCCTCGCCGCGAGCTCGGCGACGAAATCAACATGCTCCCGGGCGGCGACCCCTCCTACATCACGGGCCGGGTCACCGACCCCGAAGGAAACCCCATCGCCGGCGCCGAGGTCGACGTCTGGCAGTGCAACGAGGACGGCTTCTACGACGTGCAGCAGCCCGAAGTGCAGCCGGCAGGCAACGGCCGCGGCATCTTCACGACCGACGCTGACGGCAACTTCCGCTTCCGCTCGATCGTGCCCAGCCACTACCCGATCCCCGACGACGGGCCCGTCGGCAAGCTGCTCGGCCTCACGGGGCGTCATCCGTACCGCCCGCGCACGTGCACTTCATGGTGAACGCGCCCGGGTTCCGCGAGCTGACCACCCACATCTTTGTGGCCGACAGCCCCTACATCGATTCCGACACCGTCTTCGCCGTTCGCGGCAGCCTCGTTGTTCCCTTCGTCCCGACGAGCGATGCGGCCCTTGCCGCAGAGTCGGGACTCGAGGCCCCCTTCCACCACGCAACAATCGACATCGTGCTCGCGCGCGATGAAGAGGAGTCCGCCGCATGAGCACCCCCATCACGTTTGACTACATCGCCCAGCCGATGGACGTTTCCTTCGGCGTCGGCTCGCTCGGCCAGTTGCGCAAACACATCGAAAAGCTCGGCCTCACGCGAGTGATCGTGCTTTCGACCCCCGAGCAGGCAGACCTTGCCGAGCGCGTCGCCGGCATCCTCGGCGACATCGCCGGCGGCATCTTCACGAAGGCGCGGATGCACGTGCCGATCGAAATCGTCGACGAGGCTGCAGCGGTTGTCACCGACATGCAGGCCGACGGCTGTGTCGCGGTCGGCGGCGGTTCCACCATCGGCCTCGGCAAGGCCCTATCGCTGCGGTACCGCATCCCCACGGTCGCGATCCCTACGACGTACGCGGGCTCCGAGATGACGCCCGTCTGGGGCCTCACTGAGAACAACGTCAAGACAACGGGACGCGACCGCGCCGTCCTCCCCGTCAAAGTCGTCTACGACCCCGAGCTCACGCTCACGCTGCCGCTCGGCATGTCCGTGACAAGCGGCATGAACGCCATCGCGCACGCGGTCGAGGCCCTCTGGGCGCCCGACCGCTCCCCGATGATCGAGCTCATGGCCGAGGAAGGCGTGCGCGCGATCGCCGCCGGGCTCCCCCGCCTGCGCGAAACGGCCGACGACCTCGTCGGGCGCTCCGAGTTGCTCTACGGCGCCTGGCTCTGCGGATCGTGCCTCGGCGCGACCACGATGTCGCTGCACCACAAGCTGTGCCACATCCTCGGCGGCACGTTCAACCTGCCGCACTCGGAGACGCACACGATCGTGCTGCCCTACGTGCTCGAGTACAACCTCGCATCCTCGCCGTCGGCCCAGGCCGCACTCGGTCGCGCGCTCGGCGCCGACCCTGTAGCTCGCCTCGTGGAGCTGCGAGCGGCATGGGATGTTCCCTCGTCGCTTGAGCAGCTTGGCGTCAAGCACGAAGACCTCGAGACTGTGGTTGCCGCAGCCCTCGCAAGCCCGTACGCCAACCCTCGCCCCGTCACGGAGGCGGGCCTGCGCGATCTGCTGGAGCGAGCATGGATCGGCGCACTCGGGTAGAACTCCACCGGCACCCGTTGAGGGGTCCCAAATGCGACTTCCGGAGCATCCGGAACCCGCATCTGGGACCCCTCAGCTGTTTTTTGGACGCGCGAGCCCGGCGCACGCGAGCAGCCCCCACCCTTTGTGAGGACGGGGGCTGCGAGGTGCGCGAGTGCTACTTGCCGAGTGCCGCGCTGACGGCGTCAGCGAGGGGCGTCGTCGGGCGGCCGATGAGGGCCGAGAGTGCGCGCGAGTCGGTGTCGAGGTCTCCCCCGGCGATGCCACGATCGGTGGCCGCGGCGAACTCCGCCCAGCCCTCGGGCACCCCGGCGGCCATTTGTGCGTCGCGCAGGCCCTCGGGGTGAGGTTCTCGTAGGCGACGGCGGTGCCGCTGACCTCGGAGACGACGCGGGCGAGCTCGGCGAGCGTGTGCGGCTCGTCGCCACCCAGCTCGAGGATCGAGCCGGACTCGGCCTCGGCCGAGAGAGCGATCGCTGCTGCGGCCTCGGCGTAGTCTGCGCGGGTCGCGGTCGCGATGCGGCCTTCGCCTGCCGCGCCGTAGAGCGCGCCGCTGGCGAGAGCCGGCTCTAGTCCTGCCGTGTAGTTCTCGGTGTACCAGCCGTTGCGCAGCACGGCGAAGGGGATGCCTGCGGTGGCCAGCTCTGCCTCGGTCGCACGGTGCTCTTCAGCCAGGCCGAGCGTCGACTTGTCGGCGTTGAGCAGGCTCGTGTATGCGATGAAGCCGACACCGGCAGCCTTGGCGGCCTCAATGATGTTGTGGTGCTGAGCCGCGCGCTGGCCGATCTCGCTGCCCGAGACGAGCACGAGTCGGTCGACGCCCGCGAGGGCGGCCGGCAGGGTTGCTGCGTCGGAGTAGTCGGCCTGGCGGATCTCAATGCCACGAGCGGCGAGGTCTGCTGCCTTCTCGACGGTGCGGGCGATCCCCACGATGTCGGCGGGCGCTGCACCGCGCTCGATCAGCTTGTCGATGATGAGGTGGCCGAGCTGTCCGCTCGCACCGGTGACGGCAATAACCATCGGGTGTCCTTTCGTAGTGCTCGGGGCTTCAGCGCCCAGCGAGCTGCTTGAACTTGCTTTGGTGGAACACAAGCGGTTCGACGCTCATGTCGGTGTCGACATCGTGGATGCGGAGCACCGCAAGAGTGTGGTCGCCGACTTCGAGTTCCATTTCGACGCTGCACTCGAACGTCGCCGCTGCCCCGTCGAGATAGATCGCGCCGTTGGGCCGAGTGCGCCAGTCGATTCCGGCGAACCGGTCGACTCCGCGCACCGACATCTGCCGGCCGAGCACCGAGTGGGCTGCGCCAAGCACGCTCACACCGATGCGCTCAACCTGGCGCAACTGGGCCCAGGTCGACGAGCCCTCCGCGATGTAGACGGAGACGAGCGGCGGGTCGATCGACACCGAGGTGAACGAGCTCGCGACCATGCCGTGCGGGGCGGGGGTGCCGCTCTCGTCGCGCGTAAGCGCGCAGAGCGACACGACCCCGCTCGGGAAGCACGAGAAGACGCTGCGGAGAACCGTGCTGGTGAGCGCGGCCTCCGTCTCGAGCGTCATCTCAGCCGACACGGACCGAGCCCCCGTCAACGTGGAGCACCTGAGCCGTCATGAGCTCGGCCTCCTCAGATACGAGGAACGCCATGGCGCCGACGAGATGCTCCGGCAGCATCTTCTTCTTGACGGACTGCGTCAACGCGACACCGTCAAACTGGTCTTCCGTCGCGAAGTTGAGCAGGCCGTCGGTGCGAACCATGCTCGGCGCGATCGCGTTGACCGTGATGCCGAAGTCGCCGAGCTCGGTCGCTAGCCCGCGGGTGAGACCAACGACGGCCGCCTTGGACGCGCCGTAGTGCGATCCGTTGGGAACGGCGACCCAGACGGATGCCGAGCTCAGGTTGACGATGCGTCCCCAGCCGGTCTCCGCCATCTTGGGCGCGAATGCCCGCGTGACGAGAAACATGGAGTCGATGTTGATCGACTGCATACGGCGCCACTGCTCGAACGTCATCTCAAGGAAGGGCACTGGCGGGTCCGGGTGGATGCCTGCGTTGTTGATGAGGATCTGCACGGCACCATAGGCACCCTCGACTTCGGCCGCCGCGCGGGCGACCTCGTCGGGCGATGAGATGTCAGCGCGAACGGCGAGCGCGGTTCCCCCCGCCGCCTCGATTGCGGCGACGGTTTCGGATGCGTCGCCGAGGTCGATGATGGCGACCTTGGCGCCGTCAGCGGCAAGGCGTTCTGCGTAGGCACGGCCGATGCCGCGGGCTCCGCCGGTAACGACGGCGGTTTTTCCAGTGAGGTCAGGCATTGTGGTTCTCCCTAGTAGATCGACTTGGCTTCGCCGACATTGACGGCGCCGATGCGCTGCGCGATCTGGGCGTACTGTGCAACGTTGTGCGTGCGGTACATCTGCGCGTCACGCATGTAGCGCTGCATGCGCTGGCCCTTCTTGGCGGCGCTGGCACCTGCAGAACGGTACAGGAGTTCAACGGCTTCGCTGGCGAGGTCTGCCGCCTGAATGAGCTCGCCGAAGTTCTTGATGTCCATCGCCCGAGTGAAGGGCTGTCCGCCACGGAAGGCCTCTTCGCTCCAGGCTGCTGCACGCTGGTTGACCGCGAGCACGATGGTCTTAGCCGAGTCGGCCATCATGATCGCGGTGCCGATGTCGCGCTGGTGCTGCGGGTCCTGCGAGCGCAGCATGCGCGGGGGAAGGATCGTCGTGCGGGAGGTGATGATCTCCTTGTATTCGTCGATCGCGGCGTAGGCGGTTCCGACCATGACGGCGGCGAGCTCCGTCATGAGGAAGGTCTGCGGTACGCCGAGGTAGAGCGAGTTCTGGTGGAGCTCTGCTCCGGGCGAGGTGGAGATCTCGGGCAGCTGCAGCCAGTCGCCCGAGACAACGTACTTCTCAGGAACGAACTGGTTCTCAACGAGAACGCTGTTGGAACCGCTCGAGCGCATACCGAGGATCGCGTCTCCACCCCAGTCGTCGACCCGGCTGTACTGAGCTTCAGGAACGATCGCGTGGACGAAGGTTGGGTTCTTCTCGTCGCCGCCTTCGAGCATCACGTGAACGGTCGCGTGGGTCGAGTAGGGGCTGCCCGATTGGTAGGGCGAGCGAGCGTTAATGATGTAGCCGCCGTCGACCTTCTTGGCGGTTCCCGACGGGGGCATCGACTGCGACGCGCGGAAGTATCCGCGGGGCGTCGTGTAGATCTCTTCCTGAACATCGGCGGGCCACCACGCAGCCGTCGAGAGGGCGTGGCCGTGGCCGAGGCTGTAGCACCAGCCGCTGCCGGGATCCCCCTGGGCGATCTCCATGACGACCTCGGCGAAGGTGCCGACGCTCATCTCGAGGCCGCCGAACGCCTTGGGGGTGAGCAGGTGGTAGAGGCCCTTGGAGAGCATCTCTTCGTGGATCTCCTGCGTGTAACCGCCGAGCCCCTCGGCCGCCTCCTGCTGGTCGCGAAGACGCTCCCGCATGTCGCGTGCTGCGGCGATGAGGTCTTGGGCACTGAGGTTCGTGCCGGGTGTATACACCTCAGTTGCAATGCTCATGGTCATGCTCCTTTACATGTCGACCGGGGCGTTTTCTGCGCTGGCCTTGGCGTGTGGAGTCGAATTAGTAATCGACTGCGTATCGAAATGCTAAACGACACTGGGGCGAATGGGAAGCCCGAGTTCAGAGGATGACTCCGCTGATTTATATGGGAACAGCGCTTGATGAGGAGAGCAGGACTTGACACACTTGATAATCAATACGGATATGTACTGTATTTGTGTGGCCCCGATTGCGAAACGCCATGGGCAGGCCACCCACCCCCGAATCAAGGAGGATTTATCGTGAGAGCAGCAGTCTGGGTTGAACTCGGCAAGCCAAACATCGAGATCCAGGAGGTCACGCCGCTTCCCCTGCGCGATCACGAGGTTGTCGTTCGCGTCGAGGCCTCGAATGTCTCGGTTTCCGACTACTTTCCCCTCACCAACGACCCCGAGACGGTCGGCCAGCCCGTTCCCCAGATCCTCGGCCACTGCGGCACCGGCGTTGTCATCGAGATCGGCCCCAAGGTCGAGCGCCTCGCGGTCGGCGACAAGGTCGTCGTCACGAGCACACCCGAGTGCGGAGAATGCCACTTCTGCATCAACAACAAGCCCGAGTTCTGTGCCGAAATGGCGTGGATGGGTCCCAACACCTACAAAGACGCCAACGGCGTAGAAATGGCAGGCAACGCCTACGTCGGAGCCTTCGCCGAGCACATGATCGTGCCCGACATCCAGGCCACTAAGGTCGTCACCGACTTGCCGTTCGATCAGCTCGCGATGGTGGCCCTGCCGATTGCGACCGGAGTTGGCGCGGCGCTTCGCATCGCCCCGATCACCCCGGGCGCCGACGTCGTCGTGCTCGGCGCGGGTTCCGTGGGCATCTCCTACATCCAGGCCGCCAAGATGGTCGGCGCTGGCAAGATCGTCGCCGTCGACCCGCTGCCGCACCGCCGCGAGCTCGCGCTCAAGTTCGGCGCCACCCACGTGGTTGACCCGACCGCGGGCGACCCCGTTGCCGCTGTTCAGGAGATCACGGGCAACAAGGGCGGAATGCTCGCCGGCGCCGGTGGAGACTTCGTCTTCGAGGCGGCAGCGGATGCTCGCGCCATCGAGCAGGCCTGGGACATGTGCCGCTCGGGTGGACACATTGTGCTGTGCAGCGTCACCGACCAGATGATGACCGCCAAGGTAACCTTCACCGCCCTCCCCTTCGCGGTGCAGGGCAAGACCATCCACGCCTGCCAGGGCGGCGGAATCAGCCAGCGCCGCGACATCCCGTGGCTGGTCGGCATGATCGAGCGCGGTCAGCTCGATGTCGCTGGAATGATCGACGCCCACTACCCGCTCGCCGATATTTCGCAGGCGATGGACGACATGATGGCGCGCTCGGTCCTCGCGCCCATCCTCATGCCGCAGAGTTAGCGCTCTCTGCAGAACACTCAGTGGGTCCGGGCTGGCTTTGCCCCCGGGCCCACTGTCACGTGCGCTAGCGACGGCGCGATCGACGCGAGGAATCGGGGCCAGAACGCCATTCATATGGAGGGGCAGATGATTCCCCATGCCTTCGGTCTGACCCGAACCTTGTCGGCCACGGGCACCTACATTGGCCGGGTACACGGCAACCGCCCGGCGCATCCGTCGCTGGGCGAGGCGAGGCGTGCTCCGTCATTGTCTTGGCCACCCTCCGGTGGCCGAGATTTGTGGTGCGCGCAGATCGTCACATTACTCAGTGCAAGGAGGCACCATGAGTTCTATTTCTGTCCGTCGACCCGCGATTGCGGCGATTGGTGCGTTTGCGGCAATCACCCTCGCCGCCTGCTCTTCGGGGTCTGGCACAACGCCGGAGAAGTCGACCGATGACTCGATCGTCACGGGCTTCTACAAAGGCCAGGAGTTCAAGATTGGTGAGCCCACCACGGGCGGCGAGCTTCGCGTCGGCGCGACGGAACCCCGCTCGACTCCGCCGCGGTCGTCGCGCACATCACGAACGTGGCCCGCGAGGGCTCGACGTCGCTTCAAGCGGCGGATGCTCGCACCATCGATCCGATGGCAGCCCCCGATGCATCGACCGTCGTATTCACCCTCACGTCGGCCAACAGCCAATTCACCCTGAGCTTCACCGACGGATCGCTCTCAATGATCCCGTCACCGACCGCTGTCGCCGCAGCTGGCGAGAACTTCGGTCTCGCCAGCTGCGGCGCGGGCCCCTTCCTGGTCGATAGCTCATCGCCGAGTACACGGACGAGACGGGTAGTGCGCCGAAGTTCGAGGTGCTCACACCCCAAAACGACGTCGTCACCCAGGCTGTTGCCCTGATGCAGCGGATGTTCAAGGATGTCGGCATCGAGATGACGTCGTCGGTGGTCACCCCCTCGACCCTCGTTGTGGCAGCCCTCACTGGTGAGTCGAAGGCCGTCGCCGTCGAGGGCGGAATCGCCCCCGAGACCCTGCGCCGCGCAGGACAGACCCTCGTGACGAACGCCGGTGTCAACTTCGGCCGCGGCGGTTACACAGAGATGGACGCGCTTCTCGCCGCAAGCCGCGACACGAAGAGCGAAGACGAGCGCGCGACGACGATCTCCGAGATTCAGCAGCTCGCTGCAGAATGGGTTCATCGTCGCGGTGATCGCGCTCACGGTGTTTCTCGGACCTGGCTTGTCGACCCTGATTCTCGGAATCGGCGCGATTCTGATGCCCATGGTTGCCCGGGTCAGGTGCTGCCCAACGTCGTGGTGTCGGTTGTCGCCTACTCGATGACCCTCGTCGCGGTCGCTATCGCGACGGAGGGCGGCCTGAGCTTTCTGGGTCTCGGCATCCCGGCACCCGAATCGAGCTGGGGGTCAATGACGGGCGAAGGTTGCGGGGCTCTGCAGACTAGCCCTCACATTGTGCTCGTTCCCGCCGCATCTCCCTCGGCGCTGGCCGTGCCCACGGTCTCGTCGGCGAGAGCGGCTCGGGCAAGTCGGTCACGTCTCGCGCCGTGCTCGGGCTTCTGCCAACGGGCCTCTGCATCGATACGACTCCCGAATATCGAGAGCTTGCCCCCGACCATTTCGTGGCCTGCCACCACCCCGACGAGGTATAGCCGACCGCGACTGTGGAGGGTTGCGCAGCAAAGGCGCCGCGCACACAAGTGGCCCCCGGTTCCGCGGAACCGGGGGCCACGCCAGCACCAGCAACCAGGTGACGGGTCCGATATTCGCCTTCCGGAGTTCCGGGAAGACGAGTATCGGACCCCTCCACAAGTAATGGCGCGGACGCGCGGTGCCTAGGAGCGGCGCAGTGCCGTCTTCGGGCCGGGCCGGTCTGCGTGCGGAACCGCACGGCGGTTAGTCACGTCGACCGTGAGTTCGCCAATACCATCGATCACAACGGTCACAACGTCGCCGTCGAATATCTCACTGACGCCGGACGGGGTTCCCGTCGCGATCACGTCACCGGGCTCAAGGGTCGTCACCGAGCTCGCATACGCGATGAGCTCGGGGATTCCGTAGATGAGCTTCGACGTGTTGCTCGACTGACGCTCCTCGCCGTTCACCGTCAGGCGAAGGTCGAGGTTCGCGGCATGGGCAACTTCATCGGCCGTCACGACGACCGGGCCGAGCGGCGTGAACGTGTCGAACGACTTGCGGGTCGAACGGTCCTCGCTCGAGCGGATCGTGATGTCGAGCACGCACGTGTACCCGTAGACGCGGTCCCACGCGTCGTCGAGCGAGATGTCACGGCCCCCCTTGCCGATCACAACGGCGAGTTCGCCCTCGTGGTGGGTGGGAACATCCGTGTAGGGAATCTCCACCGTGCCGTTCGGGCCGATCACCGATGTGGCGGCCTTGAGAAAGAACCCCCACTCGAGAATCGTGGCGGAGTTGGGCATCTCGTCGATGTGGTCGTAGTAGTTAGCCGGGGCGCCGATGATCTTGCCGGGGCGCGGCAGCGGCGCCTCCCACTGCACGTCGTCGACGGAGACGGTGTCGCCAGAGACAGCGGATGCCGTCAGCAGCTCGCTCGGAATCGACGTGATTCCCGCGCGAATCGCGGCGTCGAGGCGCCCGGCGGGGCCGGGCTCACCGACGAGCGACGATACGTCGTAGACCTGACCTTCGTGGACGGCGCCGAGACGGCCACCGTTAAAGAGTCCGAGCCTCATGAAAGAACCCTCTCCGATTCGAGCGGCTCATAAGAGTCGCGGTGGGGCGGGATCACGGGCAGCGGCACGTCGTCGCGGGTCGTGTAGATCCAGTCGATGAAGCGGCGGTCTTCTGGCTCGATCGTGCCGAGGAGGGCGTCGCGCTGGTCGGCCTCTGCCCCGCCGACGTGGCTGAGCTCGCCCCAGAAGCGCGATCCGCGCTGCACAGCACTCGTGCGGTCGAAGCGGCGCTTCTCAAACTCCACGAAGGCTCCGGCAACGTCGTCACCAAACTCGGTCAGCACGCGGGCGAGCTCCACGGCGTCTTCCATTGCCTGGCCAGCCCCCTGGGCGAGGTACTGGTGGGTCGGGTGAGCAGCATCACCCATGAGCACGATGCGGCCCTTGGTCCATCCAGCCTCCGGAGCGCGGTCGAACTGCACCCAGCGGTTGGTCGTATCGATCTGCTCAAGCAGGCGGGCGACCTGCGGGTTCACGTCGGCGAAGGCCTCGCGAAGCTCCTCGACTGTTCCCCAGCCGTCGCCGCCCACAACATCCCGCTCGCTCTTGAACGAGACAACGACGTTGACCTCACTGCCGCCGCGAATCGGGTAGTGCATGACGTGGTGGTTGGCCCCGGCCTGCAGGGTGACAGCGTTCTCGATGTCGTCGGTGCGCGGGATGGTGCCACGGTAGATCACGTACTTCGAGGCCACAGGGGTGGCGTCGCCGATGACGTGCTTTCGAACACGCGAGCGGATGCCGTCTGCGCCAATGAGAGCCTTGGTCGTATAGCCCGTTCCGTCGGAGGCAGAGACGGTGACGGTGTCGCCGTTCTCGGTGATATCGACGATCTCTTTGCCGGGAACGATCGTGACGCGCCCTGTCGCCTCGGCGGCCTTCATGAGTCCGTTGAGCAGGTCGCCACGGTGCATAACCGCGTAGGGCATTTCATAGGCCTCGCGGAAGCCAGCTCCGAAGTCGAACGACACAACCTCGTCGCCTGTGCGGATATCGCGCATCACGGCCCGGTCGGGCAGCACAGCCGCCTGGGTCAGATAGTCATTAACGCCTAGATCGCGCAGGATGCGCATGGCATTTGGCCCCACCTGCAGGCCGGCGCCGACCTCGGCGATGACGGGGGCGCGCTCAAGTAGTCGAACGGTGAAGCCGGCGCGGCCGAGGGCGAGCGCCGCGGAGGCACCGCCGATGCCGCAGCCGACAACGATGATCTCGTTGGTATCAGTCATGGTGTTTCCTAGTTCTTTGCGGCGGGCACAGCGTCGGCGGTCTGCTCGCGCAGCAGGCCGAAGGGCTCGTAGATGGGGCGGTCGCTCATGGAGAAGAGAACCGCGTCTTCGCCCTCGTTGGCGTGGTGCTCGTACCAGTGCCACGACGGCACGACGAAAAAGTCGTGCTTCTCCCAGTCGTAACGCTCGCCGTTGATGATGCTGTAGCCGCTGCCCTCGAGAACGCAGAAGACCTTGCTTGGGGTGTGGCGGTAGGCGCGGCTCTTAGTGCCGGCCTCCTGCACTGAGAGGAAGCAGGTGATGGTGGGGATGACCGGCCCGCCGGTCATCGGGTTGACGTATTCCATCGACGATCCGGTCGAGGGGCGACCCTCGGATTCGTGGAAGCGCAGAAGCGATTCCTTGGAGGTCTTGTAGGGGTATTTGTTGAGCGGGGAGTGGATCTTGGTCCACGTGCGCTCGGCGGGAATCATGCCGGCCCCGTATCGGGCAACGCTCACATCCTCAGCCTCGGTGAGCTCCTGCAGGGCCTCATTCGGGTATTCCTCGGCGAACTGGGCGTGCTGACCGCGAACGAACGGTACATCGAGCCCGTCAAGCCAGATCATGGGGGTGTCACCCTCGTGGCGGTGGTCGTGCCACGTCATCGGCGGGGTGAGCACGAGGTCGCCGGGCTCCATCAGCACGGGTTCGCCATCGACCGTCGTGTGGCCCGATCCTTCGAGGAGCAGGCGGATGGCGCTGGGGGTGTGGCGGTGAGCGGGAGCGGTCTCCCCCGGCAGAACCAGCTGGTACCCGGCGACGAGGTTGTGGCTCGTGCCGAAGACGCGCTTGGGGTTCGAGGCGTTAAGGGCGCGGCGGTCGGCATCTTCGCCGAGGTCCACGACGTCGACGGCCTCGTGAAGGAGCGGAAAGATCTCCTTGGCCTTCCACACGTGAGGAACCTCGTCCAGCGTCGGCTCCTCCGCGAGCGTGCCGGGGATGGTCCAGAGAGCGGCGACGTTGGCAGCCTTGAGGCGCTCGAAGTAGTCGGCGTTGTCGTTCTTGTCAGTCATGAGAGGGCTCCATTGCTCGTGGGAGAGGTTCGTGCCAAATCGGGCGCCGCCTAGTTAGTCCGTGCGCGGCCTTTCTCGAAGAGTATCGGGAGCAAACTAGTCTGTCAACGGATAATCCGTTAACGGACTTAATTCAGGAGGACTCATATCAACGCTCTCTGATCGGTATGAATACGACCCCGGATGCTCTTCCGCCACTTAGTCCGTCAACGGAATAATCGGCAGATGACCACTTCACGGGCCGTCGGCACCGCAGCCGAGCGCCTCCCTCTTCTTCTGCTCATCACCCTCGGTACCCTCACCGCGATCAGCACTCTCGGCACCGACATCTACCTCGCCGCCATGCCGAAGATGTCGGACGACTACATGACGACCCCCGCATGGGTCCAGGCCACCCTCACCGCATACGTCCTCGGTATGGCGGTAGGCCAGCTGGTTCTCGGCACCCTCTCCGACACAATGGGGCGCCGACGGCTCCTCATCATCGGCACGGCAGTGTCTCTGCTTGCGAGCGCTCTTTCGGCAATCGCTCCCACCATCGAGCTCATGCTTCTATTCCGTCTACTCGCGGGCATCGGAGCATCGGCCGGCGTAGTCATCGGGCGGGCGGTTGTCTCCGACCTCACGGCCGGCGCAGAGACGACCCGCGTGTTCAGCATTCTCGGGCTCGTCGGCGGCGTCGGGCCCATCATTGGCCCCGTCATCGGTGCCGTCATGCTGGAGTGGAGCGCCTGGCCCGTCATCTTCTGGACCGTCACCGCGCTGTGCGCCGTCGCCCTCGCTGCTGTCTTTTTCTTTGTGCCAGAGAGCCTCGCCCTCGACCGCCGGGCGAGTGCCGCACCCCGGGATGTTCTGCGGAGCTTTGGGAGCGTAGTGCGCACCAGAAGCTTTGTGCTCGGAAGCCTGATGGTGTGCCTCGGCGTCGGGGCAACGTTTGCTTACATCTCGTCGTCGCCATTCATCGTGCAGTCGCTGCTCGGATTCAGCCCCACGGGTTACACCATCGTCTTCGCCGCTAACGGTGTTGGGATGACCGTCGCTGGCGTCGTCGCCACCAGGCTCGCGCACCGTACGAGCGCCGCACGCCTTTGCCTCGTGGGCCTCAGCATTGTCACGGCGGGTGGCCTCGCCCTGCTCGTGATCACGACAACGGGGGCGGCCTCCCCGCTCACGGTGCTGCCCACACTCGCCCTTGTGCCCATCGGAATGGGCCTCGTCTTCGGCCCGGGAACCGCGCTCGTCATCACAGATGTACGCCACGCAGCAGGCACCGCACTGGCCCTACTCGGCAGCACCCAGTACCTCTTCGGTGGCATCACGGCACCACTCGCCGGCATTGCCGGCGAGCTCAGCATCCTCCCGCTCGCCATCATCGTCTCAGCGTGCGGCACGGGCGCGATCATCGCACTGCTGTCGATCCGTAGCGCGGAACCGGCACTGCGTCCCTAGAGCCGCAACGCCCATGTCGGACGCCGTGCGCTTAGAAAACCAGCGCGGCAGAAAGCCCGAGCCCGTACACCAGCAGCGTTACGCTCGCGAGCTTGAGGGCGAGCAAGAACTCCCCAGGTGTCTTGCCCGTTGCCACGATGATGCACGCGGGAATCGCGATCAATAGCGCAAAGAACACGTACACGGCCAGCGGGAAGAGCAGGGCAAAGAACACCAGGATCACGAACGGCAGCAGCATAAACAGGCAATAGAGCACGCGCGACGCGGTCATGCCGATCTTCACCGAAAGGGTGCGCTTGCCCGCGAGGCGATCCTGCTCAATGTCGCGGATGTTGTTGGCAATAAGCACAGCGCACGTGAATAGGCCGTTGGCGACACCGAGAATGACGGCCTCGATCGTGACAGTGCCGACCTGCACATACATGGTTCCGAGCACGGGGACCGGCCCAAAGAAGATAAAGGCGAAGAGCTCACCCAGACCCGCATACCCGTAGGGCCGCTTTCCTCCGACATAGAACCAGGCCGCGGCGATGCAGGCAGCTCCCACAAGCAGCAACCACCACTGCCCACTGAGAACGACGACGGCGACTCCGGCGAGCGCCGCGATGCCAAAGAAAACGAGCGCAACGGTGAGAACGGTCTTCGGCTTTGCCGCACCCGAGCCTGTGAGCCTCGACGGACCTACCCTGTGCTGGTCGGTGCCCCGGATTCCATCGGAGTAGTCGTTCGCATAGTTGGCGCCGATCTGAATGCTCACGGCCACAACGAGGCACAGAAGCGCCCGCACCCAGTGATTCTCGCCCGTGAGAAGCATCGCGGCCGCCGTGCCCATCGCCACGGGGGCGATCGACACGGGGAGGGTTCGGATGCGCGCCCCGGCGATCCAGTCGCCCGCCGTTGCCTTCTTCACCTTGGCTTTCGGGGGGACGACCTTGCTGCTGCAGGCGGCTTTCGCCACTCGTCTCGGATCGATGCGCTGCTGCTTTCCTTTGGCCACGTCAGGATTCTAGGCCGTCGGCGCACATAAACTTGATGCACAGATTCGGAGAGCGCATGGAACTTCCCCTCGTCATCGTGATTGCGGTCACTCTTATCGTTGCATTCTCGCTGGTCGCCAAGCGGCTGGGTCTCGCTGCCCCCGTGGTGCTACTCCTTGTCGGAGTGGGAATCTCCTATATTCCCGGGGTTCCCGAGATAGAGGTCCCGCCGGAGATCATCCTCATGGCGGTTTTGCCGCCGATCCTCTATGCGGCCGCGTTGCAGGTTCCCGTCATCGATTTTCGGCGCAATCTCTCGTCAATCACGAGCCTGTCGGTCGTGCTCGTTGTGGTCTCCGCTTTCTGCATCGGCACTGTGCTCTTTTTCTTGCTGCCCGATCTCAACTTCGCGGCGGCCGTGGCTCTCGGCGCCGTCGTGAGCCCTCCGGATGCTGTTGCGGCGATCGCGATTGGCAAGAAACTGGGTCTTCCGCCCCGGCTGGTCACGGTGCTCGAAGGAGAGGGTCTCGTCAACGACGCCACCGCCCTGGTGCTCTTGCGCTCGGCCGTTGCGATCGCGGCGGGCGGTGTGGCTACGGTGCTCGACGGAATTATCGACTTCGGTTTTGCCGTCGTTGTGGCCATTGCCATAGGGCTCGCGGTCGGAATCATCACCGTGTGGCTTCGTGCCCGCATCGACGACCCCCTCGTCGACACCGCCGTCGCACTGCTTGTGCCGTTCCTGGCCTTCATTCCTGCCGAAGAAGTGCACGCATCCGGCGTTCTGGCCGTCGTGGTCGCCGGTCTCTATGTGGGGCACAATGCGCCACGCTTTGTCGACGTTCAATCCCGCGTCGCAGAACGCGCTAATTGGCGAAGCGTGCAGTTCATTCTGGAGAACGGCGTCTTTCTCCTGATGGGGGTGGAGATTCGCGCTCTAATCGCCGACATCAACCCCGAGGAGGTTTCCGCCTGGCAGGCGGTGCTCATGGGATTGCTCGTCACCGGGATGCTGGTGATCATCCGCTTCGCCTGGGTGAATCCCATGGTGTACCTGCTGCAGCGCAAAGCGGAGCGTGACGAGTACCGGTTGCTGCGCATGAAGCTCGGGCTCGATCACATGCGCAAGAACCTCCCGGAGGCCGACCCCCGGATGGAGCGCCGCCGGCAGAGGGTCGAGAAGATGTATGCGCGTCAGCGCGCCGACCTCGACCACACCCGCACCGACGGTTTGGACTGGCGCGGCGGCATCGTGCTCTCCTGGTCGGGAATGCGTGGCGTCGTCACCCTCGCCGCAGCCCAGTCGCTGCCGGAGTCGACCCCTTACCGCGCCCAGCTCATCCTGATCGCCTTCACCGTGGCGGTCGTCACCCTCGTCGTGCAGGGCAGCACGCTCCCCCTCCTGATCCGCTGGGTCGGCATCGAGGGCGTCAACGTTGCCGACGACGAGAAGAAGCTGGCCAAGCTGCTCGAAGAAATCAGTCACGAGGGGCTCAAGGTGCTCGACGACCCCACCGCGATCGTCGGGCCCGACGTGGAGATCGTGCCAGGGGTAGTCAACCGGGTGCGCACCGACACTCTTCTGCGCATCGATGCCGCCAAAGAGCGCGCCTCGCGCAGCGGCGACGCAACCCCGCATCAACAGTATGCGGCCCTGCGCAACGCAGTGGTTCAGGGCGAGTTTGATGCCCTCATGAACGCCAGAAGCGCGGGGCGCTACCCCTCTCGCATCCTGCGCAATGCTCAGGCACTGCTCGAGGTCGAGGAGACCAGGCTCAGGGGCCGGCTCGACGACGACCACTAGCCCGGCATTACGCACGGCGGCAGGCTCTGCCACTATAAGAGCAAATGTCAGAAACCCCGTCGTTGCCGCCCGCACCCGCGGGCGAACGTCTACCCTGGCGCATCCGTCGCGCATCGACGCCCGGATGGATGCTGGCGCTTGGCATTTATGCCCTGTCGCGCGCTCTGAGCACAACGCTTCTTGCCGCCATGTATTCGCTCGCGGTGGCCAACGATTGGGAGTTCGCTAGCCGCCGCCCCGAGGGTGGGTTCTTTGCCTTTCTCGGCTCGTGGGATGCCTCGTTCTATCGGCAGATCGCCGAAAACGGCTACCCCAGCACCCTGCCCCGTGACGACACGGGAATGGTGGCACCCAATGAGTGGGCCTTCCTCCCCCTGTTTCCCTGGTTGGCCAACGGAGTGCGCGCGATCACGGGGCTGGAGTTCTACCCGGCAGCGGTGCTCGTGGCTACCCTGTGCGGGGCGGGGGCTGCCGTCGTGCTGTTCCTCCTCACCCGGGCAAAGGTGTCACAGCAGGCGGCCCTCTGGGCGACGGCGTTCTTCTGCTTTGGCCCGCTCGGCTTTCTTCTCCAGGTCGCCTATGCCGAGAGTCTGTTCCTGCTCCTCACCTTTGGCAGCCTGCTCGCGCTCGTCCGCCGCCACTACTGGCTCCTCACCGTGCTGGCGATGGCCGCCGCCTTTAGCCGCCCCGGCGCGCTTGCCATCGCGCTGGCGCTCGGCATCCACCTGGTGCTGCGCTGGGTTGGCGACGAGCCGTTTCCCTGGCGCGACCGCATCTCAATCGTTCTCGGCGGCATCCTCATCTCGGCGGCTGGTCTGTCATGGCCCTTCATCGCCAGTGCCGCCACCGGCAGCGAGAATGCCTACCTTGAAACGGAGCTCGCCTGGTGGGTGCCGCTCGTGGGTCGCCAGGAGTTTGTTCCGCTTGCCCCGTGGTTTCTGCTCGCCGCCCGGTGGGCCGGTGCCGCCGGCATCGTTGCGGTTGTTGCGGTCGTGGCCCTCTCCGTGGTATTCCTCACCCGAAAGTCGACTCTCGCGCTGGGCAGCGAGATCGTCTCCTATGCGGCAAGTTATGGCCTCTATCTGTTTGCTGTGTTCCTTCCCCAGCAGAGCACCCTCCGGCTGCTCATGCCGCTCGCCCCTCTCCTCGCAAGCGACCTGTTCACTTCGACCCCGCGCCGACGCTGGGCGGTATTGTCGATCGGAGCGGCGCTGCAACCGGTGGCGATCGTCTTGCTCTGGTTCCTCAGCTTTCCCTAGCCACGACAGACCCATAGAAGCGAAATGATCTCCTTTGGCACCTTCTGATTCGGCAACGCCCGGGCCGCGCACCATCGTGATCGTTCCCACCTATTGCGAGATCGACAGCCTCGAACACGTTGTTCTCGGCGTGCGCGAGGCTGTCCCCTCCGCCCATGTGCTGGTGGTCGACGACAACAGCCCCGATGGCACCGGCCAGCTCGCCGACGACCTCGCCGCGCGAGACGCCAAGGTGGCAGCCCTGCACCGCAGCGCCAAGGATGGTCTCGGCCGCGCCTACCTGGCCGGCTTCTCCTGGGCCATTGAGCACGGATTCGACCGCATCGTCGAAATGGATGCCGACGGCTCGCATCGCCCCGCCGACCTCCCCGCCCTGCTCGCCGCCCTCGACGACGGAGCGGATGCCGCGATCGGCACTCGCTGGATGCCCGGCGGCGCCGTCACCAATTGGCCGTGGCACCGCAGACTGATCTCGCGTGCCGGCACGGCGTATGCCCGGCTCATGCTGCGATCACGCCTGCGCGACCTCACCTCGGGATTTCGCGCCTTTGAGCGTTCAGCCCTCGAGGCCATCGACCTTCAGCATGTGCAGGGTGCGGGCTACGTCTTTCAAATTGAAGTGGCGTCTGACCTGGAGCGGCTAGGGCTGCGCGTCGACGAGGTTCCCATCACCTTCATTGAGCGGGAATCCGGCCGCTCCAAAATGTCGACCGGAATCGTGTTCGAGGCCATCGGCTGGGTCACTAAGACCGGGCTGACCCCTCGGCGATAGCCCGAATCGCGCGACGGTCTGGCTTTCGCGACGCCAACAGGGGCAGCTCGTCGATCACAATGACTCGGTGCGGGCGCGCCTCGGGCCGCTCCTCTGCGGCCACTGCGGCGCGAACGGCGGCCAACCCAATCGGCACGGTCGTCACCACGACGGGAACCTCGCCCCACTGATCGTGTTCCACCGAGACGACCACGGCCTCCGTCTGCCCTGAGATTGACCGCACGATTCGTTCGACCGCCCCAAGCGATACCTTGAGCCCGCCGGTCACGATCACGTCATCGAGCCGACCCGTGACACGCAGCACGCCGTCGACGATCTCCCCCGTATCGCCCGTTCGGTAGAAGCGAGTGCCGTCGCGCAGTTCGAACGCGGACTCCGTGCGCTCCGGGTCGCCCAGATAACCCTCGGCCAGGACCGGCCCACTCAGCTGAACTTCGCCGTCAACGATCTCAATGCCCACGCCGGCCAGCGCGATTCCGTCGTAGACGCATCCCCCGGCCGTCTCGCTCGACCCGTACGTGCGCGTCACGTTGAGCCCCGCCTCGATGGCCCGCGCCAGCAGCGGCTGGGGGGTCGCCTGCCCGCCCACCAGAATGCGGTCGAAGCGGCGCAGCACCTCAAGGGTCTGATCGGCGGCCAGCAACCGGGCAAGCTGGGTGGGCACGAGGGAGGTGAACCGCAGAGCTGCGTCCATCCGCTGAGCTGCCAGGGCAAACTCCACAGGGTCGAACCGCGGGGCGTCATAGATCACCGGGTCGGTGCCCGCCGTGATCGACCGGGTAAGCACATTGATGCCCGCGATGTAGTGGGCGGGCAGCGCAAGCAGCCACTGGCCTGGGCCGCCGAGGGCGGATTCGGATGCCGCGGCGCCCGCCAGCAGCGCATCAGAGCTCAGCGCCACCGCCTTGGAGTGCCCCGTCGATCCACTCGTCTGCACAACGAGCGCAACCCTCTTGTCGACCCGGTCAGGCAGGGTCTGCGCAACGGGTTTCTGCCCGACCGCGCCCGCAGTCGGCACGATCGCGTCGCCCCCCGCCAGGGCCTCCCGCAGCGCGACATGGACGGTGGCGGCATGCGCCCCGTCGACCGCCCGCAGCCGCCGAATCATCGGATTAGAACTGCCAGGGGTAGGGCGACCAGTCCGGCTCGCGCTTCTCCAAGAATGAGTCGCGGCCCTCGACGGCCTCGTCGGTGCCGTACGCCAGGCGCGTGGCCTCCCCCGCGAATACCTGCTGCCCGACAAGCCCGTCGTCGACGGCGTTGAAGGCGAACTTGAGCATGCGGATGGCAGTGGGTGACTTGGTCAGAATCTCCTGAGCCCAGTCATACGCTTCGGCCTCAAGCCGTTCGTGCGGCACAACCGCGTTGACGGCGCCCATCTCATAGGCGCGTTGAGCGCTGTATTCGCGGGCCAAGAAGAACACCTCGCGGGCATTCTTCTGCCCGATCTGGCGGGCAAAGTAGGCGCTTCCGTAGCCGGCATCGAACGAGCCGACATCGGCATCCGTCTGCTTGAACTTGCCGTGCTCCGCCGAGGCGATGCTCAGGTCACACACCACGTGTAGCGAGTGCCCGCCGCCGGCAGCCCAGCCGGGAATGACCGCGATAACAACCTTGGGCATGAACCGGATGAGGCGCTGAACCTCAAGAATGTGCAGACGTCCGTTGCGCGCTGCGTCGATGCCGGTGGCGTTCTCGCCGTCGGCATACTTGTAGCCGTCGCGACCGCGAATGCGCTGGTCGCCTCCGGAGCAGAATGCCCAGCCACCGTCTTTGAGGCTCGGTCCGTTGCCCGTGAGCAGCACGACCCCAATGCGCGGATTCATGCGGGCATCGTCGAGTGCCCGATACAGTTCGTCGACCGTGTGCGGGCGAAACGCGTTGCGCACCTCGGGCCGGTCGATCGCGATGCGGGCAACCCTGCCAGCGGTGTCATGGTGGTAGGTCACATCGGTGAGGCCGTCGAAGCCGGGGGCTGTTACCCACACGGACGCGTCGAAGAGTTCGGAGACTGGCATGCCTCCAGCCTACGGGCGCTTGCTGCCCGGCGGCATCGGATGCGTGCGCAGAGCGCGGCGGCCGAGCGCGTCAGCTCAACGCCGACAGCACCGTCACTTGCAGCCACGGGTTGCCCAGAATGCCCACGATCAGCGCGGCAACGCCCCAGCGTCGGCCCATCCCCAGCACGATCGCCACAAGCCCGGAGAGAGCGCCGACCACCGTCATCACATTCGCGACCCCCGCCAGCACACGGGCGATGAGCCACGTCTGCTCGGTTGCGGATGCCGGCGACGCAATCGCAAACGCGATCACCACCGCGAGAACGCCGAGAAGCGACAGCCCGAGCCCGACAACGCCGAGCAACCACTGAGGCAGCTCGCGTCTCACCGCAGCGTTCGCGGCGGCAGCACCCGCCTGGCCCGGCGCTGCGGAACCCGTATCGACATCCATACGCCGAGCCTAACCAACGGCCCCTCCCCCGCCGAGCCCCGCGAGTGGCCATATCTTGGCACACTGGTCACATGCTCCCCTCCGTGGATGACCTGCTCGAATCCGCCCGTGTCGTCGCCCTTCCCCTGCGAACGCGGTTTCGCGGCATCACGGTGCGCGAGGCGCTGCTGCTCACCGGCCCCCACGGCGCAACCGAGTTTTCGCCGTTCGTGGAGTACGACGACTCCGAGGCGGCGACCTGGCTGGCCGCCGCAATCGACTTTGGTTGGGGCACCACTCCTCCCCTGCTGCGCGACCGCATCCCTGTCAACGCCACGCTCCCGGTCGTCACCCCCGACCGTGTCCCCGAGATCCTCGACCGATTCGCCGGGTGCCGCACCGTCAAGGTCAAGGTCGCCGATCCCGGCGCGACCCTTGCCGACGACGTCGCCCGCGTCGCCGCCGTGCGCGCCTACCTCGGGCCGGAGGGTCGCATCCGTCTGGATGCCAACGGCGCCTGGACCGTCGATGAGGCCGAGCGTGCGATCCACGCCATGGCCGAGTTCGACCTCGAATATGTTGAGCAGCCGTGCGCGACCGTCGCTGAACTCGCCGAGATCCGCTCCCGCGTGCACTACATGGATGTGCCGATCGCGGCCGACGAAAGCGTGCGCAAGGCGGCAGACCCACTCGCTGTCGCCCGGGCCGGTGCGGCCGACCTGCTCGTGATCAAGGCGCAGCCCCTCGGCGGCATCAGCGCGGCCGCCCGCATCGTTGCCGAGGCCGGGCTACCCGTGGTGGTCTCCAGTGCACTCGACACGAGCGTTGGGCTCTCAATGGGCGCCCATCTTGCGGCGGCATTGCCCGAGCTTCAGTTTGACTGCGGGCTCGGCACGGCCGCGCTGCTGGCGGAGGATGTTACGGATGCTCCGCTGCTGCCCCACGACGGCGCCATCGAGGTGCGCAGAATCGACCTGAGTGCACAGCTGCTCGACCGGCACGCGGCATCCGCGGACCGGCGTGACTGGTGGCTGCAGCGACTACGCCGCTGCCACTCCCTGCTGGAGGGATAGGCCCTTAGAGCCCGCTGTAGCTGTGCAGCCCCTTGAAGAAGAGGTTGACGATCGTGTAGTTGAACAGCACGGAGCCGAAGCCGATGAGGGCCAGCCATGCCGAACGGGCACCGCGCCAGCCTCGCGTGGCACGGGCGTGAATGTAGCCGGCGTAGACAGTCCAGATGATAAACGTCCACACCTCCTTGGTGTCCCAGCCCCAGTAGCGACCCCACGCACGCTCGGCCCAAACGGCACCGGCGACGAGGGTGAAGGTCCAGAACACGAAGCCAACCACGGTGACGAGGTAGGCAAGGTTCTCGAGACGAATCGAGTCGGGCAGCGTGCGCAAGAAGCCGAGGCCCTTGCCGCCCTTCTCGCGGCGGGCCTGCAGTAGCTGCACGAGCGAGAGGCCCGCGCCGACGGCGAAGAGCGCGGTCGCAAGAGCGGCAACGAACACGTGAATGACGAGCCAGTACGAGTCGAGCGCATCGGGCAGCGGCTTGACCGGAACGTAGAAGTTCACAACCCCGAGTCCGAGCGACAGCAGCACGAAGCCCGTCATGTACGCGCCGAGGAACTTAAGGTTCTGCCAGAACTGCAGCGCAACGAACACGACGGCGACGATGGCCGACGAGGTGAGCGAGAACTCGAACATATTGGCCCACGGCACAAACCCCTGGGCGATGCCGCGCAGCACGACGGCCGCAACGTGCAGCACGGTCGCGATTACCGTGAGCGCAAACGCGATGCGCTCAAACGGATAGCGGGGTGCGGCGGCGGATGCTTCTGGCTGGCGCGTGAGCGTCGCGGTCGATCCGGTGCCGCTGCTCGCGAGCTGCGCCTCGGTGAGCGCCCCCGACGTGGCGGTAGTGGCGCTGGCCGCAGATCGCTTTGCGAGATCGACTGCAAAGAAGATGAACGCGAGCGTGTACACCGACATCGCGGAGTAGATCGCGATCAGCGAATAGGAATCGAGCGTTGCTGCCATTAGTCAAGCCTAACCTTCAGTGACGCCTGGTGGCGCTGAGCCAATTGCTGCACTGCCGCAGCCAAACCGGGGTCATCGCCCCTGGCGAGTCCCGCATATTCGAGCCGCAGCCCATCCGCCGTCTCAACGGCCTTAACCCACACCCTGCGGCGCGGAACGAAGAGACCTGCCATGAGCCCCAGGATGACGAGCGCCGCGAAGGTCGCGACCCAGACGCCCGTGGGGTCGTAGTGGACATCGAACGAGGCGAACCTGGCCACGCTCTCGCCCTCGCCGTCGGCACTGGCATCGTCAAAGGTCACGGTTCCGAGGCCATTGGGCAGCTCATACGACTCCCCCGGGCGAAGCGCGATCGACTTGAGCCCCGAGTCGCCGCCAACGATCTCGGTCATCGAGTCGACATTGAGCGAGTACACCGAGCGCGGGGTTCCGCCGTCGATGCCGAGATCGCCCGTGTACACATTGAGCGTGAGCAGAGGGTCGAACAGGTCGGGGAAGGTCGAGGTGAACGCGCCGGATTCGAGCTGGCCAGCCGTGGGGTAGAAGAACCCGCGCATGCCGATCTGCTCCGGCAGAGCATCCGGAACCTTGATGATGCCCAGCGAGGTGAGGTTGCCGTCCTGCGGAATAAACGGGATCGGGCCCGTGAAGGCGATGTTGCCGTCGGCATCCGTCACCGTCACATGGGGGGCATAACCGTTGCCGACGAGGTAGGTCTCCTGGCCCATGATGTTGAGGGGTTCGTTCACCATGACCTGCGCGTCATAGGGCTCCGCGCCCTGCTCATAGACCGTGACGTCGGCTTCGAACCCGCTGGCAAAGCCGAACGCGTCGCGGTTTTCGAGCTCGTATTCGGCCGAGAACTTGTTGAGCACCAACCGGTACGGCGGCATGGTGGTCTCGTCAAAGAACCGCCCCGGGTTGAAGCTGTCGAAGTCGTTGAGCACGTTCACGAACGGCTCACCCTCCACGACGACTTTCTGCCCGTCATAAGAGAAGCCGCTGCCGATTCCCACGGCGGCGAGTACTCCGATGAGAGCCGTATGGAACACCAGGTTGCCGGTTTCGCGCAGGTAGCCGCGCTCGGCAGAGACCGAGAGCTCGCCCGGCTTGTTGTAGAGCCGAACCCGGTAGCCAGACCGGCGCAACTGGGCGCGCGCCGATTCGATCGCCTCGGCGGCATCCACCCCTTCTGCCGTGTGACTCTCATACGATTCCAGCCGCTCGAGGCGGGCAGGAGTCTTAGGAGGCGGAGTGCGCAGCGCCTTGAGATGGTGAGTGGTGCGCGGGATCACGCACCCGATCAACGAGGTGAAGAGCAGCAGGTAAATGGCCGAGAACCACACCGAGCCAAACACGTCGAACAGTTGGAACCAGTCGAGCACGTCGGCGAGCTCGGGGTTGTCGTCGAAGTACTGTGCAACGCCGTTAGGGTCGGACGACCGCTGCGGCACGAGCGAGCCGGGGATGGCCGCGAGGGCGAGCAACAGCAGCAGGACGAGCGCCGTTCGCATGCTCGTGAGCTGGCGCCAGAAAAACCTCAGATACCCCACAAAGCCCAGGGCAGGCTGCGAGACATCGCCCTTCTTGCGCGGCGCGCCCGCTGGCGAATCAATGTGATCAGATGGCCGTGACAAAGCTGCCAATCACCGAACCTAGGTATGACGTGAATTGAGTCCACAGCCCTGTGA
Organism: Salinibacterium hongtaonis; assembly: GCF_003065485.1. Lineage (GTDB taxonomy): Bacteria > Actinomycetota > Actinomycetes > Actinomycetales > Microbacteriaceae > Homoserinimonas > Homoserinimonas hongtaonis. Next base: position 126,356 of record NZ_CP026951.1, on the reverse strand, counting down.
CCATGGCGATTCCGATGAGCACGAGAACGGCTCCCCCGATGATGTTGATGATGCGGATGTGGCGCTTGAGCCACGCGACAGAACCGGCCACCCAGCCAAAGCCGAGAGCCACAAGAAGAAACGGGATGCCGAGGCCGAGACAGTAGGCCAGGCCCAGGAACGCCCCCCTGGCGGGCGAGCCACCCTCGAGGCTCAGCGCAAGAACGGCCGCGAGAGTCGGACCCATGCAGGGAGCCCAACCGAGGCCGAAGACGAGACCGAGGAACGGAGCCCCGGCGAGCCCCGTCGCCGCCTTCCACCGTGGCTTGATGGTGCGTTGCAGCGCCGTGAACTGACCAATAAAGACCAGGCCCATGATGATGATCACCACTCCGGCGATGCGCGTGATCAGATCCATCCAGGGCGCCAGCAGCAGGCCGGCCACGCCAAAGATCATGCCGAAGGCCACAAAAACAACGCTGAACCCCAGCACAAAGAGCAGAACGCCCAGAAGCAGGCGGTTGCGTGCCCTGCGGCGGTCGCCCACCGACTCGGCTGCTTCGGTGACGCCGCCGATGTAACCCAGGTACCCCGGCACGAGCGGCAGCACGCAGGGAGATGCAAACGACACGAAGCCCGCGAGAAGCGCAAGCGGCACTGCAAGAAGCAGCGTGCCCTCAGTGACGATCTCGTAGATGGAATCCACTACGCGCCCTCAGCCAGCAGGTCACGAATCACCGTGTCGAGGTTCGACGGCGACGTGATCTGGCCGAGGAACCGCGCAGCAACCCGCCCCTGCTTGTCGAGCACGATGGTGGTCGGAACAGCGCTCGGCGGCACGTGACCGGCAAACGCTAGGCGGGCAGCCCCGGATTCGGCGTCGATGATCGAGGGGTAGGTGATGCTGTACTTGCGTGCAAAGGCGAGTGCCGTCTCCGGTTGATCCCGAATGTTCACTCCGACGAACGAGACGCCTTTATCGGCATAACGGGCGCTAATCTCCTGCAGGTCGGGAGCCTCGGCGCGGCACGGCGCACAGTTGGCGTACCAAAAGTTCACCACGACAACGTCGCCGGCATAGTCGGCGCTGCTGATGTCGATGCCGCCGTCGGTTACTCCCTCAAATTCCATGGGGTCGGCGCGATTCTCGGCGGGGACCTCCGTCACCGTCCCGTCGCTCGACGTGTAATTGGTGGTCCCGCCGTTGCCGTACTTAGCGGCAAGCGGGTCGCTCGTGCAGCCCGTGAGGGCAATGGCGGCCACAGCGGCAATCGTGATCACGCTGCGCAGCGACGAACGGCGGTTCACGGTCACACTGCTCCAAAATCTGCGGCCTGCCCGAGCAGAGCCGCCGCCGGCTCTGAGTAGCCGACCTCAACAAAAACATCGTCGCGACGCTCAAGCGTCGTGATGCTCGACAGGCTGCACCGGCGCTTGCGCGGGTCATGCGGCAACCGGCGACCAGACACATAGCGCTGCACCATAACGATGGGCATCTGGTGACTCACCATCACCACCTCGCCTCCGTCGGCATTCGACCAGGCATCTTCGATTGCGGCGAGCATGCGGTCGGCAACGCTCGCAAATGGCTCGCCCCAGCTCGGCAGCCACGGGTTGACGACCCAGGGCCACGACTGCGGGCGCAGCAGCACCTGCGGTCCGAACTCGAAGGTCTTGCCCTCGAACTTGTTGGTCGGCTCGATGATGCGATCTTCTGTGACGATGTCGAGGCCGAACCGGTCGCTCCACGGCTGGGCGGATTCCTGCGCACGCTGCAAAGGCGATGCATACAGGGCAGTGATCGGATGCCCATCAAAGGAGTCGGCGGCGACCTCCGCCATCTTGTGACCCAGCTCTGAGAGGTGGTATCCCGGGATACGGCCATAGAGAACGCCCTGCGGGTTATGAACCTCGCCGTGGCGCACGAGATGAATGAGATTCGCGGGCACGAGACCAGTCTAGGCAAACGATCCTGAACCTCCGGCCCAGCGCCTTTAGACTGACTGAGTGAGCGAACGCACCCTTATTAAGAACCTGGCCGCGGCATCCGACGGTCCCACCTCTGTTTCCGGCTGGGTCGAGACGGTGCGTGATCAGAAGAAGGTGCAGTTTGTCGTACTGCGCGACGAGAGCGGCGCCGTGCAGCTGGTGCACCCGCGCGCCTTCGGAGAGGATGGCGCGCCCCTCGAAGACGCCCTCGCCGACACCATTTCTGGCCTCGCCCAGGGAACCTTCCTCACCGCGACGGGTGAGCTCAAGCACGACGAGCGCGTCAAGCTTGGCGGGGTCGAGATCAAGCTCGACTCGATCGTGACGACCGCGCCCGCGATCGCCGAAACCCCCATCGCCGACGACAGCGGCATCGACAAGCGCATGGACTGGCGCTTTCTCGACCTGCGCGTGCCCAAGCACGCCCTCGTCTTCAAGATCCAAACCACCCTCGAGCACGCGTGGCGCACCTACTGGGTCGAGAACGACTTCATCGAGCTGCACACCCCCAAGCTCATGGCGAGCGCCTCCGAGTCGCGCGCCGAGCTCTTCGAGGTCGAGTACTTCGACACCAAGGCCTACCTCGCGCAGAGCCCCCAGTTCTTCAAGCAGATGGCTCAGCCCGCTGGCTTCGGCAAGATCTTCGAGGTCGGCCCGGCCTTCCGCGCCGACCCCTCCTTCACGTCGCGCCACGCCACCGAATTCACCTCGGTGGATGCTGAGATCAGCTGGATCGACAGCCACGAAGACGTCATGAAGATGCACGAGGAGCTTCTCGTCGCCGGCTTCGAGGCCGTCAAGGCCAAGCACGGCGCCGAGATCGAGGCGCTCTACGGCATCACTCTTGAGGTTCCGACGACACCGTTCCCGCGCATTCCGCTCGCCGAGGCCAAGCGCATCGTCGCCGAGCGCGGCTACGAAGTTCCCCGTCACGACGACGACATGGACCCTGAGGGTGAGCGCCAGATCGCGGCCTACGTCAAGGAGACGTTCGGTCACGACTTCGTGTTCCTCACCGACTATGCGTCGAGCATCCGGCCGTTTTACCACATGCGTAATGCCGAGGATGCTGGCATCACCAACAGCTATGACCTCGTTTTCAACGGCGTCGAGATCTCCACGGGAGCACAGCGCGAGCACCGCGTCGACGTGCTCATCGAGCAGGCGAAGGAGAAGGGCCTCGACCCCGAGGAGCTGGACTTCTACCTCGACTTCTTCCGTTACGGAGTGCCCACGCACGGTGGCTTCGGAATGGGTCTCTCGCGCGTTCTCATGCTCATGCTCGGGCTGCCGAACCTGCGCGAAACGACCTACCTCTTCCGCGGGCCGAACCGCCTGCTCCCCTAGGGTCGGACGACTACTTCTCCGTTGAGGGGTCCTGAATGCGCTCGCCCGCGACGGCGGAATGCGCATTCAGGACCCCTCAGCTGCACCACGGCCACAGTTCACCGACGAAAGAGTTGCTATGTCTGACTTCACACCGCCAGCAGTACCCGAGGCTCCTCCCGCCGCGTTCACGACCAGCCCCTACAGCGCAGCACCGGCACCCGCACCCGCGCCATCCTCCGCCAAGGGCCTGGCCATCGCCGCCCTCGTCACCGGACTCGTTTCCCTGGTCACGGTCGTGTTCTTCTGGCTCTCGATCGCATGCGGAATTGCTGCCGTCGTCCTCGGCATCATCGCGCTGGTCAAGCGTCAGTCCAAGGGCATGTCCATCACAGGAATAGTCACGGGTGCCGTCGGCATCGTCGGATCGATCATTGCCTTCATCGTCATGACTCTGTTGTTGACCGGGTTCACTGCTGCACTTGCGGAGACGCCCCGTTTTCTAGAGCAGTTCGCCGAGCCAGGCGGCTCCTCCACGACAGAGACCGAGGCCGAGACCTCGCCCGGGGAATACGAACTCGCATCCGCCGCCTTTGCTGCCGCCGCGCCCAGCGCTGATGAGATCCAGTTCGAGGCCTACAACGGCGAGGGCCTTGTCGTGATCTACGTCGCGCTCGACGCCACGTCGCTGCCCTCTGACGAATACCGTGCGCTGCTTGAGGTGGCTGCGCAGCACCCCGACCTTCAGTCGATCGAGGACTGGATTATCGAGGGGTACACGTTCGAAGGCGACTATCTCGATCTCAGCGCCTCAGCGCTTGAGGCCGGCGTACCGGCCGAGTTCATCAACTCCTACGGCGATGTCGTCATCACCTCAACCGAACTCGTGGGCTTGTTCGGCTAGTAACCGGCCCGCTCTACCAGGCGGATGCTGGCGCTGCGATGATCTCGACGTCGCTGTAGTGCCAGTGCGCGCCATTGTTGTAGTGCCCGCTTGCCCACGGTGACGCCCAGATGGCGGCCTCGGTTGTCGCCGTAGGGGCCGATGCCGCGAACGATTCCCGGATGCCGGCATAGCCAGGAAGGGTGTGCAGCGCTTCGGCGGCGTTGAGTGCTGCGTCCCGCAGGCTGGCATACGAGCCAGTGCCCCCTCCTCCGCCGGAACCCCAGCCGTTATTGAGGGGGTTGTTGCGGTTCCACCAGGACTTCACATAGTTCTCTTGCCGCATCCACCGCATGATCACGGTCACGTTCTCGTCGGTGACGGGCCATTCGCCATAAAAGAGCACGAGCGCAGCCCAGTCACGGTTTGTTCCGCCCGAAATGTAGGTTTCGGCGTTGGGTGCGGATGCCGTATAGCTGTCGCGGGCCGTGACCGACAGCACCGCAGAATCGACGATGTCGAGGCTCTGAGCCTGATCCTTGGCGACCGTAGTCGATTCGGCGAGGTGGGCCGGGAGTGTGGCGACGAGGGTGACCACAGCCAATGCTGCCGCGGCGACGGCGATCCACGTTTTTGCACCAGGGCGCGCCACTTCTGCGCGGCGTCGCGCAGTGCTGGGGCGAAAGATTCGGGTCATATCGGGGGTGTTGACGATGGGGTGGCTCAACGGGCCCGGGCTAAACCCGTCGAGATTACGGGCCGTTTCTGCGAGGTTGCTGAATTGCGCTCATCCGCACGGCTCCTCACTGCCCCGCAGTGGCTGGTACCGTGGCGGATATGAGCAATGAATCTGTCCCCTCCCGTCAGTCCGCAATCGAAGCCGGGGAGGCGCTGCTCGAGATCCTGCGCACGCACATCGACCTGGTCGCTGGCGGCACCGGAAGCGACGACGAGGCCGAAGAGGTCGACCGTCGCCTGTGGGAGGCCGTTGGCGAGTACGGCGACGCCCTTGATGACCTTTATGACGAGGCCGAAGAGCCCGATGAGGCTTCTGGCGCCGACGAGCTCACCTTCACGGTGCGCACCCGCTATGACTACACGGTCTCCGACGAGAAGGCCCTGCTTGCTCGTGCCGGAGGCATCGGCGCCCTCGTCGGCGAGCTGCTGCAGAAGGCGGGCAAGCCTCTTCCCGCGTTCGAGATCGACGCTCTTGAGACCGGCAGTGGCCTCGTGACCGTTCACCTCAACGACGAGCCCCTCACGGCAGATGACTTCGAGGCCGCCGAGGAGCCGACCGACCTGCTTCTCGTCGCCCCCAACGAGACCCTCACCTTCGTGCTCGATGAGCCCGTGTACGAGTCACGCGCCGAGGCAGAAGCAGCGGCCAAGAAGGACTAACCGATTAGGGCGCTGCGGTCGTCAAAGCCGACCGCAGCCGCTCGGGATCGATGCGCCAAATGTTGTGCACGCGGCCGTCGATCAGCAGCACAGGAATCTCTTCTGAATAACGGGCGAGCAGCTCGGCGTCGTCCACGATCGAGCGTTCCTCGAGCGTTATAGGCCCAGCGGATGCTTCGCCGCCCAGCTCCTCGATAACCGCACTCACAACATCCCTGGCGTCGTCACACAAGTGGCATCCAGGGCGGGTCAGCAGCGTGAGGGCGGGCATACCCCCATGTTACGGGGGTGCCCGTCTGAGCAGACTTTGACCCTCTCGGGCCGTGGCCCGCTAGCATGGGCGCGATGAATGCGAGCAACGACGACGCAGGGGGCGGCGGTCCTGTCATTGCGTTTTTTGATGTCGACAACACGCTCATGCGTGGCGCGAGCGTTTATCACGTTGGCGGCGGCGCCTACCGACGCGGCTATGTGACGCTGCGGGATCTGCTGCGATTCGCCTGGACCCAGGCCCGTTTCGTGGCCGTGGGCGAGAATCTGCGCCACCTGGAGATCGTGCGAGAGAAGGCCCTGGGGCTTGCCGTGGGCATCCCTCAGTCGGAGGTCGAGCAACTCGCTGAAGAGATCTTCGACTCCAAAATTCAACCGCGCCTCTGGCCGGAGAGTGTTGGTCTTGCCCGCGAGCACATCGCCATGGGGCATCAGGTTTGGCTCGTGACGGCGACCCCCTCTGTAGTTGCCAACGTCATAGCGCGCAGGCTGGGGCTTACGGGAGCCATCGGCACGGAGCTCGAGACCTCCGATGGCCGCTACACGGGCAACCTCATCGGCCATATGTTGCACGGCCCGCTCAAGGCGGATGCCGCCCGCGGGCTTGCCGAACGCATCGGCTCTGCGCTTTCGGAGTGCTGGGCCTATTCTGATTCGCGCAACGACCTGCCCCTGCTGGAGCTGGCGGGCCACAGGGTCGTGGTGAATCCCGACTCGGTGCTTCTTCGCCATGCGGTCACTCACGGCTGGTCGATCATGAACCTCAACAAGAAGAGCATCCGCGCGGCTCGCCGCCGGCTCCGCCGCGAGGCAAACTAGCGCCCAGACGCTCCCGGGCACAAAAAACGGCACAAAAAACGCCAGACCCGAAGGTCTGGCGTTTTTGTGTCGTGCGCTACTTCTTGTTGCGGCGCTGGTGACGAGTCTTACGAAGCAACTTGCGGTGCTTCTTCTTAGCCATACGCTTGCGGCGCTTCTTGATTACAGAGCCCATGAAAACCTCACTGATTCTTGAACAGACGACCGGGTCCGTTCAGAACCGCGGAAAAATATTATTGCCTCTCGACAGTGTAACCGATGTTTGTGGGGGTCAGCCGACGTCCGCGATGTGGGACTGCACGGCCGCCTCTACTGCCGACTCCGGAACGCGAAAAGATCGGCCGAATCGGATGGCGGGAAGCTCCCCGGAATGCACCAGTCGATAGACGGTCATCTTGGAGACGCGCATCATGTCCGCAACCTCGGCGACCGTCAAAAACTTCACATCAGATAGATCGCTTGCCATTGGGCTGTCCTTATGTACGCGCACTTGATACGGGTGTTACTGAAGTGCTGAAACGCTACTTTAGGGGTAGAAGTGACGCATTGTCCACATCTTCAGCGCGATCGAAGCAACGGCACGCCGGACACTCAGAAATTGGCGCGCGAAACTGCGGAAGCACGCGGGCCAAACTGCGGAAGCACGCGGGCGAGAGGGCGGCGTTTAGTCTTTCTTGAGCTTCTTGCGAATCGGATCGAACACCTTGCGCTCGACGGCCTCAGAGGCCTCCTCGAAGCGGTGGCGCGTGCCATGGGTGGCGTCAGCCATCGCGCGACCAACGGCAGCGCCAGCGTCGCTGGGGTGCTGCAGGCTCTCACCAGCGCGGCGCAGCGACGCAGGCATCTGCACTCCCGACCACGCCGCGAACGCCCCGGATGCTTCACCCTGTTCGAGCCCTCCGCCGAGAGAGTCCACAGAAAGGAACGGCACAAGCCACTCTTCGACCACATCGAGCGGGCCCGGCTCTAGCCGGTAGTAGCGGTGCTGACCGACCTCACGAACGGCGACGAGGCCGCTGTCGCGCAAAACCTTGAGGTGCTTAGAAACGGTGGGCTGGCTCAGCCCGAGCTTCTCAACCAGCTCTCCGACGCTGATGTCGCCGGTAGCGGATTCCGGCGCAAGGTAGCGCTCGAGCAGAACCTGGAGAAGCTCACGACGCGTCGCATCCGCCACAACGCCAAAAATGTCGGTCATGGCAACAGGCTACTGGCCACCGCCGGGGAGTACCATGGCTAGCTGTCGCCGGGTCACGGCCAAAGTCGGAAATGACGGGGGGCACATGCGCACCAAACCCGTGTCGCGCACCACTGTTGCATCCCGGTTCCGCGATGCCGTCGACGAATTCGCTACGGTCTCTCCCGCGCGCTTCGCGATCGGCATCTTCACGGCGCTGATCTTCATCCTCACTCTCGTGCTGTCGCTGCCCATCGCGCACGCTGAGGGTCAACAGACCTCAGCGGCCGACGCCCTGTTTACGGCAGTTTCGGTGATCTGCGTCACGGGCCTCTCTGTTGTGGACATGGCCACGCACTGGAGCCTGTTCGGCAACGTAGCGATCCTGGTCGGGCTGCAGGTGGGCGGCATCGGCGTGCTCACACTGGCGAGCATCATGGGCCTCGTCGTCTCGCGCCGCCTTGGCCTGCGCACCCGCCTCATGGCCGCGAGCGACTCGAACCCGTCGCGCATCCACCACGGCCCGGTCTCTGAGTCGCAGGCGATTCGCCTCGGCGAGATCGGCGGGCTGCTCGCCACCGTCGCCCTCAGCGCTCTCGTGATCGAAGTCGGCGTAGCCATCGCCATCTTCCCCAGCCTGCTCGTGGCAGGCTTCGACACGTGGACGGCAGCATGGCAGTCGTTCTACTACGCAGCTTCGGCCTTCACCAACACGGGCTTCACGCCCAATGCCGAGGGGCTCGAACTCTTCACGGCAGACCCGTGGATGCTCACGGTGCTGGCAATCGCCGTGTTCTTGGGCAGCGTCGGCTTTCCCGTGATCTTTGCGCTGACTAGGGGCTGGCGCACTCCGCGTCGGTGGCCCGTTCACGTCAAGCTCACGTTGTTCACGACTATTGCCCTCATCATTTTGGGTGCGCTGGCCATTGCCTTGCTCGAGTGGAGCAACCCACAGACGCTCGGATCCGATCCACCGGGGAGCAGGCCTCTGACGGCGGGCTTTATGTCGGTCATGACGAGGTCAGGTGGCTTCGCCACGATCGATCTGGCCCAAGCAAACGGCTCCACCCTTCTCGTTATGGACATGCTGATGTTCGTGGGCGGAGGCTCCGCCTCGACTGCGGGCGGCATCAAGGTCACGACTCTGGCCGTGCTGTTTCTCGCCGCATTCGCCGAGGCGCGCGGTGACGAAGACATGCAGGTTTTCGACCGCCGCATCCCCACGGATGTTCTCCGACTTGCCGTGAGCGTCGTGCTGTGGGGCGCGACCATCGTGGCGGCCGCGTCGATCTTCTTGCTGCAGCTGACCAAAGCCCCGCTCGACTTTGTGTTGTTCGACGTGATCTCGGCATTTGCGACCTGTGGTCTTTCGACGGGCCTCACAGAAACTCTGCCCGATGCGGGCAAGTATGTTCTGTCCGCGACGATGTGGGCAGGGCGCGTTGGTACAGTGACGTTGGCTGCGGCTCTTGCCGCAACCCAGCGCCGCCAACTGTTTAGGCGAGCGGAAGAGAGGCCCATCGTTGGTTGATCGCATCCCCCACGATGCCCCCGTGCTCATCATCGGGCTCGGACGATTTGGCGCGGCAACCGCCGGCCAGCTCGACAGGCTCGACCGCGAAGTGCTCGCGGTCGACGAGAGCGCCGCCCTGGTGCAAAAGTGGTCAGAGCGCGTCACTCATACGGTGCAGGCAGATGCCCGCAACATCGACGCGCTGCGGCAGATCGGCGCCCAGGACTTCTCTGTCGCCGTCGTGGCCGTTGGTTCGTCCATCGAAGCCAGTGTGCTCATCACGGCGAACCTCGTCGACCTCAAGATTCCGCAGATCTGGGCCAAGGCCATCAGCCAGTCGCATGGCAAGATCTTGGCCCGCATCGGGGCGAATCACGTGATTTACCCTGAGGCAGAAGCTGGCGAGCGCGTGGCCCACCTCGTCTCGGGCCGCATGCTCGACTTCATCGAATTCGATGACGACTTCGCGATCGTCAAGATGTATCCGCCCAAGACGTTGCGCGGCCAGACTCTCGGCGAATCCCAGATTCGCAAGAAGTTCGGCCTCACGGTTGTCGGGGTCAAATCGCCCGGCAAAGAGTTCACCTATGCCACAGCCGAGACGCTCATCTCCAACCACGACCTCATCATCGTGAGCGGCAATGCCGCAGACATCGAGCGCTTCGCCGCCACGTCCTAGGCGCCGAGCGGCACTAGCTTGCCGACATCTCCCGAGATCGCGCCGCGGCAGCCTCAACGGCTTCCGTGAGAATCGCGGGCAGATCGGCCTCGATCAGCACGGCGACGGCGCGTTCCGTTGTGCCATTGGGGCTCGTCACATCGCGGCGCAGCTGCTCTGGCGATTTGCCGGATGTCCGCAGCATTTCGAGCGCTCCCCTAAACGTCTGCGAAACCAACCGGGCCGCGTCGTCGGGCGCGAACCCCTGGGCCTCAGCCGCTCGAGTGAACGACTCCACCATGTAATAGACATACGCGGGGCCGCTGCCTGAGACCGAGGTGAGCCCGGCCATCCGGTCCTCGTCGATGACCAGAACCTCGCCGACGGCGCCGAAGACGCGCTCGACCGTTGCGAGCTGCTCGTCGGTTGTTCGCGACCCCCTGCTCAGCGCCGTGACACCAAGGCCGACCGCCGTCGGGGTGTTGGGCATCGACCGCACCGCGGCGACCGAGTCGGGAAGAGCCGCTTCGAGGGATGCCGTGGTCACTCCTGCGGCAACACTCACGACGACAGCTCCGGGCTTGAGCGCCCCGCCAATCTCGCCGAGGAGGCCGGCCACCATGCCCGGCTTGACCCCGATAATCACGACGTCCGCACCGTCAACGGCGCGCAGATTGGCCTCGGGGTCGGCCTCGAGGGAGAGCGAGGTCACGGCGTCTGGCCACTGTCGAGAGGCGCTGGCCGTGGTGCGGTTCGTAATGCGGATCCCCCCGCCCACCACTGTTCCGTCGCGAAGCAGACCTTCGAGAATGGCGGAGCCCATGGAGCCGGCACCGAGAAGAGCGATTGTGGGGCGAAAATCTGTCATCATCACATCCTAGGATTGGCGCATGAGTGCTACCGGCGGCAATAAGGCCATCATCGCGGCGATGCTCGCCAACGCAGGCATCGCGATCACCAAGTTCATTGCGTGGGCGTTCTCGGGGTCGAGCTCGATGCTCGCCGAGGGTGTGCACTCCCTGGCCGACACAGGCAACCAGGTGCTGCTGCTCGTCGGCGGGCGCAAAGCCAAGCGCGCTGCGGATGCTGAGCACCCGTTCGGCTATGGACGCGAACGGTTCGTCTATGCGTTCGTCGTCTCCATCATCCTGTTCAGCGTCGGTGGCGTCTTCTCGCTCTATGAGGGTTACGAGAAGCTCACCCACCCACACCCGCTTGAGAACGCGTGGCTGCCGATCGTCGTTCTCCTTGTGGCCATCGTCCTCGAGTCGTTCTCGTTGCGCACGGCCATCCGCGAATCCAATCTCGTGCGAGGCAAGCAGAGCTGGGTCTCGTTCGTGCGCCACGCCCGCCAGCCGGAGCTACCGGTCGTGCTGCTCGAAGACATCGCGGCCCTCACGGGTCTTGTCTTCGCCCTCGCGGGCGTGGGGCTCACCATCATCACGGGCAACTCCGTGTTCGACGCCATCGGCACCCTGGCCATCGGTGTTCTGCTCGTGCTGGTCGCCATCATCCTGGGCATCGAAACCAAGAGCCTGCTCGTGGGCGAGGGCGCAACCGCGTCGGATGCCGAGGCGATCCGCAGCGCGATCAACGCCCACCCCGAGGTTGTCTCGCTCATCCACATGAAGACGCTCTACCTGGGGCCGGATGAGCTGCTGGTCGCGGCGAAGGTAGCGTTCGAGCCGCGGGAGCGGCTTGTCGATATCGCTGCCGATATCGACGCTGTGGAGGCCACCATCCGTGAGGCGGTTCCCGCGGCGCGGGTGATCTACATTGAGCCGGATGTTTACCGCAAGCCGAGCGACGCCAATCCGTCGACGGACGCATTTGTGATTCGCGGCACCGACTAGGAGATTCTCTAGCGCTTGTCGACGAAGAACTCCGTGAGGAGCGCTGCGCACGCCTCGGCCTCGACCCCGGCAAAGACCTCTGCCCGCTGAGGGAGCCGGCGATCACGCAGCACGTCGTAGACGCTGCCGGAGGCGCCAGCCTTGTCGTCCCACGCGCCAAACACCACGACGGGCACCCTCGCCGAGAGAATCGCGCCGGCACACATGACACACGGCTCAAGGGTCACGATGAGGGTCGTTCCCTCAAGGTGCCAATCGCCCGTGGCCTCCGCCGCCCTGCGGAGCGCCAAAACCTCGGCATGGGCGGTGGGATCCTGCCGCAGTTCACGCTCGTTTCTTGCCGAGGCAATAACGTTTCCCTGGGCATCCAACACGAGAGCTGCCACGGGAACATCGCCCGTTTCGAGGGCTAAGCGGGCATCGGCTACCGCCTCGAGCATCCGCTCACGGTAGGCGTTGCGAGATGGCTGCACCTGCACTCCCCTCGCTCGACTAGGTTTAAGCCTATGCGAGTTCACGTTGCCGACCACCCGCTCATCACGCACAAGCTCACCGTGCTGCGGGACAAGAACACCGCATCGCCGACATTCCGTGCCCTCACCGAGGAACTCGTCACCCTGCTCGCCTATGAGGCGACGCGCAATGTGCGCACCGAGCCAGTGAAGATTCAGACCCCCGTAATCGAAACGATGGGCGTGGCCATCAGCCACCCGTTGCCCCTGGTCGTGCCGATTCTGCGCGCGGGCCTCGGCATGCTCGACGGCATGGTCAAGCTTGTCCCCACCGCCGAGGTCGGTTTTCTCGGACTGGTGCGCGACGAAGAAACTCTGATGCCCACGACCTACGCCGAGCGCCTGCCCGACGACCTGTCCAACCGGCAGTGCTTCGTGCTCGACCCCATGCTCGCGACCGGCGGCTCCCTCGTCGCCGCGATCAACTATCTCTTTGACCGCGGCGCTCAGGATGTCACGGCGATTTGCCTGCTCGGCACGCCTGAAGGCCTCAAGGCCGTCGACGAGGCAACCCAGGGGCGCGAGGTCACGATCGTGCTCGGCGCGCTCGACGAGGGGCTCAACGAGCGCGGCTATATCGTTCCCGGTCTCGGCGACGCCGGCGATCGCCTGTACGGCACCGTCTAGATTCGCAGCCCCCGCCCGCACTCGGCGCGGTTGCGTAACACGGCGCGCGTGGGTGATACTGGCTCTATGACTACATCCGCGCGCACCGTGATCTCCTTTGTGGGTTCCCGGACCGTCGACACCATGGTGTCGACACGTGCCGCCATGTGTTGTCGAATGTGCGCTTAATCGGCTCATCTCGCCGAGTTCGCCCCCGCCTCCAGCCCCGCCTCATAGTGCGCCGCTGATGACGGACATGAACTCCGGATGGCGCTCCCTCATAGCGGAACGTCCATCCTCAGCGCATTACCTGAAGTAATCGAAGGATCACACCCTCATCATTAGAGGCCCTTCACCCCTCCGAAGGAATTCGACTCATGTCTCTTGCACTCGACCTTGCCCGACCCGCCACATCCGCTCCCGTCGCCGCGTCGCCGGCGGTCGTCGCAGCACCGGCGCCCTCTGCAGAAGCGCCGTCGCGCCGACTCCGCGCCGTCCCCGATGGCACCGAAGCTCGCGGCTTCGTTCTCTATGTCGGCGTAGACGAGCTCAAGGCCGCAGCAGCCGGCACCGACCTCGGCACGATCGTTGAGGAGCTCAAGCGGCTGACGGAACTGCTCGTTCCCTCCGCCGAAACGTATGCCGCCGTCGCGCTTGCCCCCCAGGGCGTCGGTGGGCGCGATGTCGACGTCGTGCGCCTTGCCCTGCAGGACCCCGCCGCTTTGGCGAAGCACCGGCGCACGGATGAGACCGTGGCGCCGGAGTCCAAGGGTGGTGTGATCATCGACCTGTCCCGCAAGCGCGTGGTGATCGAGGGTGAGACTGCCCCGCTCACCTACAAGGAGTTCGAGCTGCTGCAGTACCTCGTGCTGCGCGAAGGCCGCACGATCGACCGCGCTGAGCTCATCTCGGGACTCTGGGGTGCCGACGACGACGACGCCCCCAATGAGCGCACGATCGACGTCCACGTTCGCCGGCTGCGGTCCAAGCTCGGTGTCTACGACGAAATCGTGCGCACCGTGCGCGGTGTCGGCTACCGCTTCGACCGTCACGCCGACGTGTCGGTGCAGCACACGAGCACCCCGTCGCCCGACCGTTTCTAGACGCCCACCTGCCTATCAGCCAACTCGCAGAAAAATAACAAAAGGATAACTAGCGCCCGTTACCCAACCGTTATAGAGTTCGAGATGTGGAAGTTGTTTGCTGTGGCAGCTCCCACGGAATGTGATTGCAGGACACTCTTGGTGCAAGGGAGAGGGCCCGTCGTAAGCCTCTACGACGGGCCCTCAATCACGTTAAAGGCCTCGATTGGCCCGGCCGCGAATCGGCTGGCATGCACGACCGCGGCGCGTTCCCCGGCAATAGGCTTGACGCGACGAGAGGGGCGACGATGGCGACCAAAGCCTCAGCGGTAACGGCATGGGAAGCACTGTTTCGAGCCCAGGTCGCTGTGATGCGACGCTTGAGCGCCGAGTTCCCCACCAACGAGATCTCGCTCGTCGAATACGACGTGCTTTTTAACCTGGCCCGGCATGCCGAACGCGCCATGCGCATCCGGGACCTCGTGGACGACCTGCTCATCACGCAGCCGAGCGTAAGCAGACTCGTCGATCGGCTGGCCGCCCGCGGTTTGATCACCAAGTCTCCCGACCCGCGCGACGCCCGGGGCGTCGTCGTCGCACTCACGGACGACGGCTACGACCTGTTCCGTCGGGTCGCCGTTGAACACAGCGCCTCGATCTCGACCGCGGTGGGCTCGGCCCTCACCGAGCCCGAGCTCGCCCACCTGACCGCGCTCTGCGACAAGCTTCGCGCGGGAGTCAAGCGCCGCTAGCGCGGCACACTTTTCGTCGTCCAGGGCATCCCCCGATGTCTCGGCATAGGCGCGCGGGTCACTCGGTTCGAAAGCCCCCTCAGACCCTGATATAGTCATCCAGTTGGGTTTTTTACCTAACATGCGCCCGTAGCTCAGCGGATAGAGCAATTGACTACGGATCAATAGGCCGGGGGTTCAAATCCCTCCGGGCGCACCACGGAAAGCCTCGCACTCGTGCGGGGCTTTCGTCGTTAAGCGGCGACCTAGCCCGCAGCGGCGGAAACCGCGTCCGCGGCGCAGCCCGCCGCGCAGCCCGCCGCGCAGCCCACTGAGGGGTCCCAAATGCGCCTCCGGGGCATCCGCCAATGCGCATTTGGGACCCCTCAGCGGCGAAGTTGCGCATTCGGGGGGCGCAAGGGGCAGCGCCTTCTACCGCCGGCGACACCGTAAATCAACCCTTTGCGAGAGGCACGCCAGGGGGGTCTGATGGGTACACCAAAATCCACCGACTGCGAGGAGGAACTCCGATGTCCGACCCCACAAGCGACGCCTACCACCAGATCGACGACCCCGAGTTGGCTCCCGAGGCGGTGCCGACGGATGCTCCTTCGAACCCGTATCCTCACGCCGACAACGACGAGGACGACACCGATGGCGGTGGGGAAGGCGACGCTCTAGAAGATGACGATGAGCCGTCGATTGGCATAGACCCCGATATCGACAACAGCTAGGCCAGGGTCGCCCGGCTGTCAACCACTGCCTCCATCAATCTCGCGGGCGTAGCGTCGCGCTCAACCGAGTAAGAATCCGCAACAACGGAGGTAGTGATGTTCTTTCACGTGCAGCGTCTCATCAACGAAATCGTGGCCGACGAGCCGGATCCCGGCGCGGCGAATGCTCTGCAAGAGGGGCTTGGCGGCCAATTCGGCGAAATGCGCACCATGATGCAGTACCTGTTTCAAAGCTTCAACTTTCGAGGGCCCGACGCCAAACCGTACCGCGATCTGCTCCAGGGCATCGGCACCGAGGAGATCAGCCACGTCGAGCTGATCGGCACCACGATCTCTCGCCTGCTCGACGGGTCGCCTCGATATCAGGGCTCCCCAACAGACCCGGTGGATACCCCGGGTGCTGGCGGGGCAATCCCTCTTGAGCTCGCCAAGAGCGCTGGCAATATCCACCACTTTCTCGTCGCCGCCCAGGGTGCGATGCCCGTCGACGCTGCGGGAAACCCGTGGAACGGATCCTGGGTGTACAACAGCGGAAACCTCGTGCTCGACCTGATCTATAACCTCATGCTCGAGTCAACGGGCCGGCTGCAGAAGTGCCGAATCTACGAGATGACCGACAACGCGACAGCTCGCTCGACCATCGCCTATCTCATCGTTCGCGACCAGGCACATGAGAACGCCTATGCGCGCGCGCTCGAGTCGCTCGGCGTGAACTGGAGAACCGCGCTGCCGATCCCCAAGACCAATGCCGAACAGTTCCCCGAAGTCGCGCGCCTGCTCGACCTCGGGTTGCAGAGCAAGCAGTACACGTTTGATCTCACCGCTCAGTCGGAAGCGGGCAAGATCTTTCAGGGGCCGTCACCCTCGAACGACGGAACCAATCTCATGGCGACCGAGCAAGCACCGGAGGGCGTGCCATCGGTGATTGCGCCGGAGCGCTTTGAGGAGTTCTCCCCCGGACTCGACGCCGACCTGCTTGAACTGATCCAGGCGACCGCTGAGATGGAAATGGAGCCGGTCTCGTCGAGCTTCGGGCCCCTCACATAGACAGACCCGCTCGGCCGGGTACGCTCTCGGCCACGGCGGCAATGGCCACAGACTCGACGACGGCTCGATAAACTGCTGAGCGTTGGCGAGCGGGTGATGAGCCATTCGCCGCCCTGGCCGAGAGTTGCAATGAATAAAGCTGAAACACACCGTCAGAACGTGAAGCGGGTCCTCGTTGCCGCAGCGCGCAGTCTGCTGTCCAACGGCGGCGGAGTCACCGACACCCTCATTACCGATGTCTGCGAGCAGGCTGGCATTCATCCGCATGCCTTTCGAACGCTGTTCCCCACGGACGATAGCTTTCTGGATGCCGTCAACGACCATCTTGTGGAGGAATGCGCGGCGCGCATCCGCCACGGTGTCGACCAGTTCGTGGCTTCCGACCCCTCCGACCGACCATTCGCCCAGGCGGCCGTCGCCCTCGCCGAATCATGGCCCCTCGATCGCGGAGGCATGCTCATCAGGGCCGACCGCCGATTGCAGGCGCTGCGCAACAACCGCAACGGCGGGGCCGCGGCAGCCGCCGAACGCAAGTTCGTCGCCGAGCTCGTTCCCGTGTTCTCCGACCTCGTCGCCCACCTCGGCCGCGCATTCAGCTGGCCATCGATGCTCGCGGTGCGTGTCATCGTTGACACCTATGAGGGCTCGTTCGAGACCTGGTTGCTCGACGGCAATGACGAGACATCGTTCGCGGAATCCCCTTATGTTTCTCGCACGCTCCCCACTCTGCTTAAAGAGATGACGGAGGAGCTCGGCGTCTGACACCAGCGCCGAGCCCGCTTGAGGAAGGCCGCCTTGCGCTCTCCCCGCGCATCTGTCAACCACTGACCCACAAGCATTTCGCGGCATAGCGTCGCGCCCAAAGTGTGCAAGTGCACTCACAACTTTGGAGGTAGCGATGAAAGCCGTGGTTTTCAACGGCCCATACACGGTCGGTGTGCAAGAGGTCGACGACCCCAGAATCGAGAGCCCGCTCGACGCGATCGTCTCGATCACCACCGCAAACATCTGCGGTTCAGACCTGCACCCGTACGAGGGAAGAGCCGATATGCCCGCGGGCTCGGTGCTGGGCCATGAAAACATGGGCATCGTTACCGAGGTCGGCAGCGCGGTCAACCGAGTGAAGGTGGGAGACCGGGTCTCGGTTCCCTTCAATATCGGTTGCGGCACGTGCCGCAACTGCGAAGAAGGGTTCACCTCCGCCTGTCTGACGGCAAACCCCGAGGGCACCCCGGGGGCGGGGTATGGCTACCCCAAAATGGGCCCCTACCGCGGCGGGCAAGCCGAGCAGTTGCGGGTTCCGTGGGCCGACTTCAACCTTCTGTTGCTACCCAGAGGAACCGATTTTGAGAACGACTTCACGATGCTCTCCGACGTGTTTCCGACCGGCTACCACGGCACCGAGCTTGCGCATGTCGCCCCCGGCCGCTCCGTGGTGATTTTTGGCGCAGGGGCCGTCGGTCTTATGGCAGCACACAGCGCTGCCATTCGCGGCGCATCCCAGGTCTTCGTTGTCGACAAGGAAAAAGATCGCCTTCACCTTGCCAGCGAGCTGGGTGCGACCCCGATCGACTTCTCACAGGAGAGCGTCGAGGACGTGATCATGGATGCCACCCGCGGGCTGGGTGCTGACTGCGGAATCGAGGCGGTCGGATACCAGGCCCACGATGCCAGCGGCGAAGAGCATCCGGAGATGGTGCTCGATGAGCTCGTTGGAGTCGTGCGCGCTACCGGGAGCATCGGAGTGGTCGGCGTGTACGTGCCCGAAGATCCGGCGTCGGACGAGGCTCCGGATGGGCGCGTTCAGTTTAACTGGGGCGCCGCCTGGGAAAAGGGCCTCACGATCGGCACCGGTCAGTGCCCCGTAAAGCGTTACAACCGCTACCTTCGCGACCTCATAATCGAGGGGGTCGCCACCCCATCGATGATCGTCTCGCACGAACTGCCACTGGAGGAGGCCCCCACCGCCTACGAGAAGTTCGATCGCCGGGAGGAGGGCTGGACTAAAGTCCTTCTTCACCCGGCAAGCTGAGGGCACGGCGTGCTTTGCGACGGCGCTCAGGGGAGCGTCGTAGCCTTCTGCGTCAAAGACCGCTCGCGTAGATTACGGACAAGGTTGTCCCTTTAAAAGAAGGCAGTTGCACATGGCATCATCATCAGCTCCACTCTCGGGAGACTCATCCATCGGAACGTGGCTTGATCACCCCGTCGGAGGGCCCATCATGCGTGACCTGCTCGCGCAGGCTGGCCAGAATGCCGACGTCCTTCGCCCCGTTCGCCGCCTCGCCATCAAGCGCCTCGTCAAGCTCAGCAAGGGCACCTTCAGCCAGGAGATGGTTGACCAGCTCGTGGCCCGTGCCGCCGCCGGCGACGTCCCAGCCGGCGCGCCCGCCGCTCCCGCCACCTCGTCCGACGATGCAGCGGATGCCCCCGCCACTGTCGAGCGGCCCGAATGGGTCGAGCGCATCGACGCCGGTCGTTTTAGCGGCAAGACCATCATCGTCACGGGCGCTGGCTCCGGAATCGGCCGCGCCACCGCATCCCGCGTTGCCCGCGAGGGCGGCCGCGTCATCGCCGTTGACATCTCGGCCGAGCGACTCGACGAGTTCTCCACCGAGATGACGGAGGCCGGCGCCCAGGTCATCACGGTGGTGGGCGACATTACCGACGACGCCTCCATCGCCACGATCATCGAAACGGCGGGAAGCCAGATCGACGGCCTCGCGAACGTCGCCGGGATCATGGACAACATGACCCCCGTCGGCGAGGTGGACGACGCCGTGTGGAAGCGGGTCTTCGCCATCAACGTCGACGGCACCATGAAGCTCATGCGCGCCGTGATCCCCACGATGCTCGCTCAGGCCTACGGGTCGATCGTCAACGTCGCCTCCGAGGCCGCCCTTCGCGGCTCCGCCGCCGGCGCCGCCTACACGGCCTCCAAGCACGCCGTGGCCGGACTCACCAAGAGCAGTGCCTACATGTACGGACCCAGCGGCATTCGCGTCAACGCAGTAGCGCCCGGCCCCACGATCACCAACATCGAGGCGAGCTTCGCTTCCCCTCTCGGGGAGCAGCGCATTCGCACCGGCATGGCGGCAATGCCCGACGCTGTCGAGGGCGACGCCCTGGCGGCATCCATCACGTTTCTGCTCAGCGACGACGGCGTGAACATCAACGGCGTGATCCTGCCGTCGGATGGCGGCTGGTCGGCCGTCTAAGCGCGACCATACAACGAAAGGGGCTCCCGCCGTGCCGGGGCCCCTTTCGCTAGGTGCGGCGAACGGACAACACGAACTCGGCGAGCTCCTGCGCCATCGGCTCGGCCTCCCACATGTGGCCGGCTCCTGGCATGCGCTTCTGGCGCGCATCCGGAATCGCCCCCACCAGGGAATCGGCCGCGTCGACCATCTCGGCATAGGTCTGTTCTCCATACATCACGAGCACGGGCACCCGGATGCCCCCAAACAGTTCGGCATGCGAGCCAGACGCCGCCCACGACAGCGACTGCGCATCAGCCCGAGACGTGACGACCTGTGCGACCATCTGCGGGTACGCCGGCGACCTGCGGGCGCCTTCTAGCCACTCGGGCGGCATATCTTTCATGTAGTACTCGAGCGCGCCCTCCAGATCGCCAGCGTCGAGCCGCCTCTCGAATTCGGCGGCCCACTCCACCGCCTCCCGCTCGGGCGAAACGGGGGTCTCCCACAGGGCAAGTCCGTCAACCGCGAGGCCCTCGACGGCGGCCAGCAGTGCGATGGAGCCGCCGGATGAATGCCCGCACAGCACGGCGCTGCCCCCGGCAATCTCAATGAGCGCAGCAATGGCGGCGAGTTCTCGGTCGAGGCCGATGTTGCCTTCCGCGCCGCTCTCGCCTCGGCCGAGTCGGTCATAGACGATCGTAGTTATACCGCGCTGGGCAACCAATTCCGCCGTTGCGGAGGTGAGCGGGTCACTCTCTCGAGAGGGCCCGGCTCCCGCGACGAAGATGAGCCCCGGCCCGCTGCCCCTCACGTCATAGGCAACTCGATCGCCTCGCGACGATGTGACGAACTCGGTCATAGCCAACTCCTCTGCGCGGCTCTGCGGCGGTCGGATGCTCGCGAGACTAGGCACTTCGGAGCGGCCGGTCAAGGGCGGCCGGCGCGGGGCCGGCTGCCGCTACGAGCGCACGAGCCTGGCGATCGCGGCAGAAGCCTCGGCGATTTTCGCGTCGGCGACCTCGCCACCCTCCCGCGTTGCCTCTGCGACGCAGTGGGTCAGATGGTCGTCGAGCAGGGCGAGTGCCACCGTTTCGAGTGCTTTGGTGGCAGCCGAAACCTGGGTGAGGACGTCAATGCAATAGACGTCTTCTTCGATCATCCGATGGATGCCCCGCACCTGTCCTTCTGCGCGCTTGAGACGCGCAAGCAGTTTCTGTTTGTCGTCGCTGTATCCATGCATGGGCTCATCCTCTCGTGGTGCCATTGTAACTTTATACCCCCTGGGGGTATAGTTGCCACCATGGAATCCACCTTCACCGTTACAGGGATGACGTGCAGCCACTGCGCGAGTTCCGTCACAGAAGAAATCAGCAAGATCGCGGGCGTCACGGGCGTCGACGTCGACCTCGCCAGCGGACTCGTTACCGTAACCAGCGACACCGACCCCGACCCGCAGGCCGTCGCATCCGCCGTGGACGAGGCCGGGTACAGCCTCGCCAGCGCCTAGAGCCTCGCGCCTCGCGCCTCGCGCCACAGCCAACCCACAAGGATCCCGCCCCGCCATGACTGACCCCTCGACCACCACAGCGGTTGATGAGAGCGCCTACGAAACCGCTCAGCTCGAGGCGCTCGACCTCGCCATCGGCGGAATGACGTGCGCCTCGTGCGCCGCCCGCATCGAGAAGCGACTCAACAAGCTCGACGGGGTCGAGGCATCCGTCAACTACGCAACAGAGAAGGCCCACGTTCGGTTCGCCCCCACGATCGGCCCCGCACAGCTCATCGCCGAGGTCGAGAAGGCAGGCTACACCGCCGAACTGCCGCCCGCGCCCGAGACTCGAGAGCCCAACGAAGCACGCCAGGGCCAGACGGCACAGGATGCGGAGCTCTCTGCCCTGCGCACCCGACTCATCGTGAGCGCAATCCTCACACTGCCGGTCGTCGTCCTAGCCATGGTGCCAGCGTGGCAGTTCACCTATTGGCAGTGGCTGTCGCTCACGCTTGCCGCACCCGTGGTGGTGTGGGGCGGCCTGCCGTTCCACAAGGCGACCTGGACAAATCTGCGCCACGGCTCCACCACGATGGACACCCTCATCACGGTGGGGACAGGTGCCGCATTCCTCTGGTCGCTCTACGCGCTCTTCTTCGGCCATGCCGGCATGCCGGGCATGACCCACGGCTTCGAGTTCAGCCTCACCCCCGGCTCGGGCGGCGGCGACATCTACCTCGAGGTCGCTGCGGCCGTCACGGTGTTCGTGCTCGCGGGGCGCTACGCCGAGAAACGATCGAAGCGTCAGGCGGGGGCGGCACTGCGCGCGCTCCTCGACCTGGGAGCCAAAGACGTCACCGTTCTGCGTAACGGAGTCGAACAGCGGATGCCAGCGGCCAGCCTCGCAGTCGGCGACGAGTTCGTCGTTCGCCCCGGCGAGAAAATTGCAACCGACGGCGTTGTGCTCAGCGGCTCATCATCCGTCGACCGCAGCATGCTCACGGGCGAGTCGGTGCCCGTCGATGTGACGGCGGGCGACAGCGTCGTCGGCGCAACGACCAACATCAGCGGGCGACTCGTCGCGCGAGCCACGAGCGTTGGCAGCGACACCCAACTCTCTCGCATGGCCACCCTCGTGGAAGCGGCCCAGAACGGCAAAGCCGAGGTTCAGCGCCTGGCCGACCGGGTAAGCGGATTCTTCGTTCCCATCGTCATTGTCATCGCGATCGCCACGCTCGGCGCCTGGCTCGCGTGGGGCGACTCCCCCGAGATCGCGTTCAGCGCGGCCGTCGCCGTGCTCATCATCGCCTGCCCGTGTGCGCTCGGCCTTGCCACGCCCACCGCCCTCCTCGTGGGGACCGGGCGCGGCGCCCAGCTCGGCATCATCATCCGCGGCCCTGAGGTGCTCGAATCCACCCGCCGCGTCGACACGGTCGTGCTCGACAAAACCGGCACGGTGACCACCGGGCGGATGTCGCTGGCCGACATCATCACGGGCCACGGCGTCGACCGGGCTGAGGCTCTGCGCCGCGCCGCCGCCCTCGAAAGCTCGTCAGAGCATCCCATCGCCCGGGCGATCGTCGAGGCCGCGATCGTCGAGGCCGCGAGCATCGAGGCCGCGAGCATCGAGGCGGCGAGCGCAGCCCTGTCCGCCACAACCGACTTCGAGAACCTCGCTGGTCACGGCGTGCGCGGCACAATCGACGGTGTCGAAACCGTGATCGGCCGCCCCACAATGCTCACGGACCGCGGCCTCGCCATGCCCGACGACCTGGTCGCGGCATTCGACTCAGCCGTGGGCGATGGCCGCACGGTAGTTGCGGTCGGCTGGGACGGCAGCGTTCGGGCACTTCTCGCGGTCTCCGACACCGTCAAGCCCACGAGCGCCGCCGCGATCGCCGACCTGAAGGCGCTCGGCCTGACCCCCCTTCTGCTCACGGGCGACAATGAGACCGTCGCCCGTCGGGTCGCCGATGAGGTCGGCATCGACCAGGTCATTGCCGGGGTTCTGCCCCAGGAGAAGGTCGATGTGGTCTCCCGCCTGCAGTCGGAGGGTCACGTCGTGGCGATGGTCGGCGACGGCATCAACGACGCACCGGCGCTCGCCCAGGCCGACCTGGGGCTCGCCATGGGCACCGGCACAGATATCGCCATCGAGGCCAGCGACCTCACCCTCGTTCAGGGCGACCTGCGGTCGGCTGCGGATGCCATCCGGCTGTCGCGCAAAACCCTGGGCACCATTAAGGGCAACCTGTTTTGGGCCTTCGCCTACAACGTCGCCGCGATTCCGCTTGCCGCCCTTGGCATGCTCAACCCCATGATCGCGGGTGCTGCGATGGCGTTCTCGAGCGTGTTCGTGCTGACCAATAGCCTTCGGCTACGCGGGTTCACGCCTCGGCGCTAGACCGGCAGCGTTTTCGCGGACCCCGCCAATCACCCTGGTCACAGCTTGGTGCGGTCGGCATCCACAACCGGCAGCGGCCCCGTCACGCTGAGTTCATCGGCCCAGCACTGCACGCCCGTCAGCTCGGGCAGCCGGTCCCTGGTGAACACGGGCTCCCTGCCCTCCCTTCGCTGAGCGGAGTAATCCTTAAGCAGCTTGAATGCGACGCCCGAGAGCAGCGCGATCGCCACGAGGTTGACGAGCGCCATGATGCCCATGATGCCGTCGGCCGTGTTCCAAATGATGTCGGCAGACGAGATCGCCCCCACGAAGACGACCGCCACGACGAGCCCCCGGTAGATGGGCAGCACCCCCCGGGCGGTTGACAGGAACTCGATGTTCGATTCGCCGTAGTAGTAGTTGCCGAGGATCGAGCTAAAGGCCAACAAGAAGATGATCACGCTGAGCACCACATTGGACCACTCGCCTAGATTGCCGACAATGGCCTGCTGGGTGAGCCCGATCCCCCTCGTCGCGGTTGCCAGATCGGGGGTCGACACCAGGATGATGAATGCCGTGATGGAACACACCAGGAACGTGTCGAAATAGACGCCGAGCGTTTGCACCAGTCCCTGCTTCACGGGATGAGTCACGGCAGCGCTCGCACCGGCATTCGGCGCTGAACCTAGCCCGGCCTCATTGGAGAACATGCCACGCTTCACCCCGGTCATGATGATCAGGCCGAGGGTGGCCCCCACGACCTCATTGAATCCGAATGCCGCAGTGAAAATTGAGGCGAAAACTGCTGGCAGCTGCTCAATATTCAGGCCCACGATTACGAGCCCCAGCAACAGATAGAGCAGCGCCATCGCCGGCACCACCGCCTGAGTCACGCTCGCGATGCGCCGAAGACCGCCGAACACGACGAGGCCCGTGAGCACCGAGAGCGAAATGCCCACAACCCACGGAATCCAGCCGACCTCGCCGCCAAAGCTCGATGACACCGTCGCGCTGATGGTGTTGGCCTGCAGCGAACTGAAAGCGAAGGGAAAACAGACGATCAGGATGCCCGCGAACAGCGTGCCCATCCACTTGGCCTTCAGCCCGTGCTGCATGTAATACGCGGGCCCGCCGCGAAACCCGCTGGGGTCTTTCACCTTATAGAGCTGGCCCAGAGTCGATTCAACAAAGCTCGATGCCCCGCCGACAAACGCCATGGTCCACATCCAGAACACGGCACCGGGACCGCCGATCGCGATCGCGGTGCCGACCCCGGCGATGTTGCCAACGCCTACCCGGGATGCCGCGGAGATGGTGAACGCCTGAAACGCCGAAACCGACTGTGGTTTGCCGTCGGCGCCCAGCGGCGTGCGGTTGGTGAGGGTGCGAAACATCTCGGGGATCATGCGGAACTGCACGACGCCCGACCGCACCGTGAAGTAGATGCCGAGCACCCCGAGGACGGGGAGCACCGCCCACGTCCAGAGCCCATCACTGGCTACGAGAATGAAATCGTTGAGGGCATCCATTCGCCCAGTATGCGTCTGACCTCGGCGCGCGTCGAGGTGTATCGTCACCGGCGAGACAGGCAGGAGCAACCATGACAACGTCAAGTGATGTCGAACTCATTGCGGCCGGTGCCGCGGAATCCGGCGTGAGCATTGCCATCGCCGAGTCGCTGACGAGCGGCCGCCTGGCAACGCAGGTGGGGGCGGGGCGAGAGGCGTCGGAGTGGTTCGCGGGTGCCGTCGTGGCCTATCACGTGAGCACCAAGCAGAAGCTTTTTGGGCTGCCACCCGGGGTTGACCCGTGTTCGGCCGAGTGCGCAGAAATCCTCGCAACCGGGGTGCGTGAACTGCTAGAGGCCGACGTCGCTATCTCAACCACGGGCGTCGGGGGCCCCGACGAGCAAGACGGCCACCGGCCCGGAACCGTATATGTGGGCTGGGCAACATCCGCAGGGGCCGGGAGTACCCTGTGCGAGTTCGATGGCAACCCCGACGAGATTCTCGATCAAACCGTGGCCGAAGCTCTGCGCATTCTCGCGGCGATGCTCAGCTAACGGCCCGCCCGCCCGGCTGATGCCGGACGGGCGGCTGCTGGTCACAGCGCTTGCCTTACAGCGGCTTGCCACCGGTTACGGGCACGACCGCGCCAGAGACATACGATGCCTCGTCGCTTGCAAGATAGACATAAGCCCCCGCGAGCTCGGCGGGCTGACCGGCACGACCCAGCGGCGTATCGGCGCCAAAGGCGGTGAGCTTCTCCTCGTCGAAATCCGTGGCGGGGATCAACGGGGTCCAGATCGGACCCGGCGCTACGGCATTGACGCGCACACCCTCCGGCCCGAGCTGCTCGGCGAGCGCCTTAACGAATGCAACCTGCGCGGCCTTGGTCATGGCGTAATCGATGAGCTCAGGCGACGGGTTGAACGCTTGAATCGACGACGTGACGATGATCGAAGCGCCGGCCCCGAGGTAGGGGATGGCCGCCCTGGCCGTGTAGACCAAACCATACAGATTCGTGCGAAAGACCCGGTCGAGCTCCTCGGTTTCGAGCTCCTCAAGGCCTTCCCGGTTCTTCTGATATGCGGCGTTGAGAACCAGGATGTCGAGCCCGCCCAGTTCGGTCACGGTGTCGGCAACGATGTGGCCGGCGAACTCTTCATCCCGCACGTCTCCGGCAAAGGCGACGCCGCGCCTGCCAGCGCGCTCGATAAGCTCCACGGTTGCCGCGGCGTCCTCCGCCTCCTCCGGCAGGTGGACGATGGCAACATCTGCCCCCTCACGGGCATACGCGATGGCTACCGCCCGGCCGATGCCGGAATCGCCGCCGGTGATCAGCGCCCGTCGGCCCGTGAGCCTGCCGCTGCCCCGATATGAGTCCTCCCCGTGGTCGGGGGTAGGGCTTGTCTCCCGGGTGAGACCCGGCTGCTCCTGCGACTGCACTGGGTACTCACCCGAATGGTGCTTCTCCCGGGGGTCTTGAGCTTCATTTTCGGCTCCGGCCCGTGTGGCCTCAGCCATTGTCTACCTCCCCGCGCCACGCCCCCGTTTCTACCGAGCGCGACTCGATAAATTCCTTGAACTTCTTGAGGTCCTTCTTCACTGACCGGTCATCCACGCCGAGGGCTGCGCCCACCTTCTCCACGAAGCCCTCCGGCTGCCAGTCGAGCTGCACGGTTACCCGGCACGACGTGTCGGTGAGCTTGTGAAACGTCACAACCCCGGCGTGGTTGGCATCGCCACTGATGCTGTTCCAGGCGACGCGCTTGTCGGGGTGCTGCTCCGTGATTCTCGCGTCGAACTCCCGCACAACGCCGTCGATGTTCACCCGCCAATGAAGCTGCACGTCGTCGAGCTGCGTAATGGAGTCGACGAAGCTCAGAAACTCGGGGAAATCCTCGAACTGGGTCCACTGGTTGTACGCCGTCGCTACGGGCACATCGACATCAATTGACTCGGTAATGGTCTGCATGGCGGTCCTCTCTCTCCAACGCCCGAGGGCGGGAGTGGTTGACAGTCCCGCCATCGTCACCCCAAAGCCCGGCTCGATCCAGGGGTTGAAATGACACGAGGGCGCTTGTATGCCGCGGGCGGCACGGGCGCGGGCGCGGCAGGAACGCGGCGGGCGAACTCGGCCAACGCGTCGTCGGCCAATTGCGCGCGCCACGACCAATACAGCTCGGCGGAGAGAGGAGACGGCCAATCCGCACCCAAGAACTCGGGAGGCAATCGAGGGTCGACCCTGAGCAGCCCCAGCCAGTCGGCAACGAGCATCGTGCGGGCCGAGAGAGCACTGCCCGCCGCCTCCATCGTGGAGAGGTCACTCCACGCCTCAATGAATGCCTCGTGCTCGCCCCGAATCCGGTCGAGATCCCACGCTGCCGCGACGCTCGCATCCATCGAATAGCCGGGCAGCTCGCGCGCGCGGAAGGCGGTCAGGGCGCCAGTGGGCAAGTCCGCGCGCAACGGTTCGAGCACGGCATCGAGGTCAACGTCTCCCGGCGCCAGCCAGAGACCGTCGCGCAACGGCGCAAACCTCTCCCAGGTGAGTGTGGATCGAAGGCGATGGCGAAGGGTGCGCTGATCTTCTGGAATCGTGAAGGTGACCATGGTCCAGCCGTCGCCCTGAGGCGTGAAGCTGTGCTGGCCACGCACCCGATCGCCGGCCTCGCGCAACACGGCCGAGCCCGCATCCGTCAGGGAGAACATAATCTCGCGCCCCTTGCGCTCACGCGCCAAGATGCCGTGGGCGACCAGCCGGTCGAGCGTCGCCCGCGTCGCCGAGGCTGCTATCCCGGCGCCGTCGAGCACGTCGATGAGCACGCTCGCCCGCACGGGCTCAACGTTCTGCTCAAAAACGTACTCGCCAAAAAAAGCCAGGATGAGCCGTTTTGGCTGTCGGCTTCGCATCCCGATCCCCCTCACCCCTCAGAGCTGTGTGCGCTGCAGCAGCGCGCTGGTCACGTGGTCAGGAGGTAGGCCGAACGGCTTGCCCTCGCTTCGCACGCTGAATCTGTTCATAAACGTAGGTGCGCAGCTCGGTGAATCGAGGCATAGCCCTCGTGGTGATCTGGTCTCGTTCGGCCGGAAGATCGATGGCGAGGTCCTCTTGCACCCAGGTCGGTGACTTCGAGAGCACGACCACGCGTTCGCCAAGATACACGGACTCATCGATGTCGTGCGTCACGAAGAGAATCGACATTCCGCGTTCCCGGTGCAGGCTGCGCACAAGATCCTCGAGGTCGGCGCGCGTCTGGGCGTCGACCGCGGCGAAAGGCTCATCCATGATGAGAACCTCGGGCTGGTAGGCCACGGCGCGGGCGATCGCCACGCGCTGCTGCATTCCGCCCGAGAGCTGCCAGGGAAAGCTGCCGCCGGCATGATCGAGACCGACCGCCAGCAGAGCATCATCAATGAGGGCATCCTTCTCCGCCCGCGACAGCTTCTTGTGGCGGAGGGGCAGTTCGACATTGCCCCGCACGGTGAGCCACGGGTAGAGGCTGCGGCCATACTCCTGAAACACCAGCGCCATGTTGGCGGGTGGGCCAGAGACGATCTTGCCGTCCAGCTCGACTATTCCGGCGCTCGGACGCAGCAGTCCAGCGATGCACTTGAGCAACGTCGTCTTGCCGCAGCCTGACGGCCCAACGATGCAGACGAGTTCTCCCCGCTGCATAGTGAAGCTGATGTCACCGATTGCCTCGACGTTGCCCGTCGACGACTCGTAGACCTTGTTTAGGTGCTCGACCTTGAGCAGTGTCTCAGGCACGTTCGACCTCCTTGATTCCGTGGTACCAGCGCAGTACCCGCTTCTCGATGACGCTAAAGATGAGGGCGAGAAAGACGCCGATGAGTCCGAGCAGCACGATGCCGCTCCACATTTCTGCGATCAGATAGTTGCGTTGAAAATAGGTGATCTTGTAGCCGAGGCCCGACGAGGAGACGAACATCTCCGAGATCACCATGAGAATGAGGGCCACCGAGAACGTCTGGCGAACGCCCGCCATGATGCGCGGGCTAGCCGCCGGGAGCACCAGGAACCGTAGGCGTTCCGCCCGGGTGAGGGAGAACGACTGTGCCGTCTCCTTCATCACGCTGTCCGTCGAGCGAACCCCCTCGATCGTGTTGAGCAGCACAGGCCACACAGCACCGAAAACGATCACGAAGATCTTCATCGAATCGGTGAGACCCATGAGCAGCGTGAAGACGGGGATGAGAACAGGCGGCGGGATCGCGCGGAAGAATTCCAGCAGCGGCTCCAGGAGTTCCCGCAACCAGCGAACGAGACCGATCACGGTGCCCGCGACAATGCCCACAAGTACGGAGAGAACGATTCCGAGACCCAGCCGGGCGAGGCTCGGGAGAACATCCGTCACAAAGGCTGGCCCCACCCAGGTGTTGACGAACGCCTGCGCGATTCTGAGGGGACTGGGAAAGAACTGGGCTGGCGCGATAGACGAAGAGATCCCCCAGATCACGAGCAGAAGAAACGGCAGCCCGAGAGCGAACAGCATGCTCTCTCCCACGCGCTTCCACGCCCGAGACTTCGTGCGGGGAACGACGACGGTGCTCGTGTAGAGGGTCACAGGACCTCCTCCGCTCGAATCGACTGGTGCCAGGCGAGCGACTTGCGCTCGACCGCGCGAAAGATGAGGTTGACCACAAGGCCGAGCAACCCCGTAACGATGACGATCGTGTAGACCCCCACCCAGTCGCCGGCGTTCTGGTACTTGACCAGCACCTTGCCGAGCCCCGGGTTGCCGATGACCATTTCGGCCGTGACCGAGAGGATGAGCGCCACCGACGCGGCGAGCCTCAGGCCCGTGATCAGGTAGGGCAGCATCGTGGGGAATACGAGAAAGCGCACACGCTCTGCACGGGTCAAAGCAAAGCTGCGGGCGGTGTCGCGGGCGACAGTGTCGACATCCGCAACGCCGTAAAGAACCTGAACGAACACCTGCCAGAAGCTCGCGAAGATCACAATGACGAGCGCTGCCTGAAGCTGGATGCCGTAAATGAGCACGGCAAGCGGAATGAGCGCTACCGAAGGAATGGGGCGCAGAAACTCCACGGTCGTGTGGGTGGCGCGGCGCAGAAACGGCACCATACCGATGCCAGCCCCCAGCACCATGGCCGCGACCGTGGCCACGAGAAGGCCGAGAAACCAGGCCGTCATGGTGTAGCCCACGTTGCGCCAGAACTCGAGATCGCGCAGTTCTAGCGCGAACCGGGCAAGAGTCTCGGTGGCGTAGGGCAGAAACTCGGGGCTAATGATGCCGAGCGTGGGGATGAGCTGCCAGGTGAGCAGAAATCCAGCGATCCCGGCGGCCCCGAGTGCGAACTTGCGCACTGCATGAGCCGTCTGCGCTGAGGAGCGAGCCATGATGCCTTCCCAATCGAAAAGAGAGGTGCTTGATCGTTCTGATGACAGCGGGTGTGCGGGGCGCCTCGCTGACCGAGACGCCCCGCATCCGGCTACTGCTGCTTGATCAGGCGATCGAGGTCGGGCTCCGACTCGATGACACCGAACTCAACGCCCAGGGCTGCAAGCTGCTCAAGCGCATCAACATCGAGCTCTGCCGTGAACTTGGGAAGGGTGATTCCGGCGGCTGCGGCTTCGGGAATCTCCATGTTGGTGACGATCGCGGCCCGAACGGCCTCCTGGTTGGCATCCGCCCAGTCCAAAGCCTCGGCCATGGCCGCGGAGTATGCCTCCACGAGCTCGGGGTCAGAATCCATGAGCTTCTGCGTGGCGATGTTCACGAGCAAGGGCAGGCCGGGAATCGTGACCTGGTAGGGGTGAACGACGAGCGCGCCACCCTCCGCAACGATCTTGGACATGAACGGGTCGGGCACCCAGGCTGCGTCGATGTTGCCCGCGTCGAGCTGCGCCTGGGCCTCGGGGAAGCCGACTTCGACGAACTCGATGGTCGCGGGGTCTCCACCATCATCCTGGACGGCCTTCATGATGGTCAGGTCACCGGCGGCGCCGAGGCTGTTGACCGAGACAGTCTTGCCCTCAAGGTCGGAGGGGCGGGTGATGCCGGAGTCGGCAAGGGCGACAACGGCGTTGACGTCTTTGCCCTCGGGCAGCGAGCTTGCATAGTTGCTGACCACGACAACCCCGAGGTCCTGCAGGTCGGCGCGGAACGGGCCGAACGGCTGCCCAACCGCGAACTGGATGTCGCCGCTGAGCAGGGCGGGAATGGCCTGAGCGCCACCCTGGGCGGGAACGACCTCGACGTCCAGGCCGTGATCCTCAAAGATCCCCTCGTCGATCGCGGCCCACAGAGCGCCGGTCTCGGCGATCGGCAGGGACGCGACGCGAATCTTGGTGAGTTCGCCAGAGCCGCTGGGCTCGGTGGCGGTGTCGGCACCCGTGTCGGTGCATCCGCTTAGGGCAAGGACGGTGACGGCCGCGAATGCGACCGCGGCAAGACTCTTCTTCATTGAATGCCTCTCGTGACTGTTGGACGGATGTCAACGAGGCAGTGCAGCGGATGGTGCGCTGCGGCGGGTAAGCCTGTCTGCACTGCTGTGTGTCGACTCAGCAATAGTCAGTCACGCCGGAGTTAATGTCAAGGTTTTTGTGACGCTCGTCATGATTCAGGTGAATATGACCGCATCTGACCCGTTATTCGGCGGCCACCCGGCGCGCGCGACGCTTGCCCAGGGCGAGCAACACGGCCCCGCCGACGATCCAGGCCACGAGAGTAAGAGCAGCTACCAGGCCACCCGAACCACCGAAGTAGGCCGCCGAGCGCACGAGCGTTCCCGTGGCACCAGGGGGCAGAATCTGACCGATGATTCCAAGACCGGCGGGGAGCCAGGCCGCTGTTGTCGAGATTCCCGCGAGCGGGTTACCCAGGAACATCATGGCCATAGCCCCGATTGTGAAGCCCTTGCCCCCGAAGGCTTCTTGGAGCCCCGCGAGCGGCAACCCCAGTGCGGCGATTCCTAATGCCATCGAGCCAGCCACGGCCCAGAACCCCGCGGTGATGCTGCCAAATGAGAACATCAGCACGGCGGCCACGGCGATGCCCCCGATCGCGGCAAAGCTCGCGATGCCCGCTACTGTCCAGCCGAGGCTGCGGGGAAACACCTTGCGAAACGCCACAGCAGGCACGATTCCGCCGAAGACGAGGGGGAAGGCGAGCCCTCCGATGCCAATACCGGTCGGGTCTTCGGCCGGAAGTGGCACAACATCGGTGACGGGCACATCGCCGCCGATAGCCTTCGCCGTGCCCGCGATGGTCGAAGAGATCACCGCGGAACCTGCGCTGGCGGTATAGGCACTGACGCCTGCTTCTGTCACCGCGAAGCCGCCGACAACCTCGCGGTCGCGGATCGCCTCGGTCAACTCAGCCTCGGAGTCGAGGGTCTGGACCTCGTACGCACCAGGGGCAGCATTCTCGAGCGCCTGCTCGAAGGTTTCGACCGCGGCCGAATCACCCGTGACGCCAACGGGAAGGTCGTGCGGGCCGCTCTTGAGCGACGGCATGATGAAGAGCATCAGCATGGCGAACAGGATGACGCCGAGTCCGGCGATCATTCCCACAAGCTTCGCCAGCGGCGGCAGGGCCTTCGCCTTGCGCGGCTGAGCAGCGTTCGCGTTGGCGTTCGCGGGATCGGTTTCAGATGCGGTGGCGTTCTCTGCTGCGCCGGTTAATGCCATGCGTTCATGCCCGTTCGATGGAGGTGGATTGTAAGCGGATGATTTTCCTCCACTTATTATTGCCCACGACCCTGCGCTTACGCTGGGAGGACATCACGGCGGAGAAGGGCAGGCCACATGCGCGCTGACGCAGCACTACGACGCCAAGCAATCGTGAGAGAGGCCAGACGGCTGTTCGCAGAGCACGGGGCCATGATCGCGCTCGAAACGATTGCCGAAGCGAGCGGCGTGGGCATCGCCACCCTCTACCGCAACTTCGATTCGCGCGCCGCCCTGGCCGACGAAGTGGCGCTGGCAATCCTCTCCGACATGCGTGAGGCATCTTCCGAAGCCCTCATCACGGTCGGATCCCAAGCGGAATCCGCCTGGCGCGACTACATCGACCGTTTGGTTGAACTCGATCTGGGGGCCCTCACGGCGGCACTCTCGGGATTTGTAGCGGCAGGGATGTCAGCCTCCGTGCGGGACGCTCAGGCCCAAACCCTGTCGGGCGTCGAGGAGGTTCTTGCCGCAGCACAATCGGCAGGACTCGTGCGCACCAATTTCGGCGCACTCGAACTCATCGTGGGCATCGGCATGATCACCCGCCCGCAGCTCCCGGCAATCCACGAGGCAGCCCCGTCGCTCACCTCGCAGCTCGTCGACATTTTCGTGACCGGGATGCGGCCAACGGCCGACCCTTCCTGAGCTGGGCTGAGCCGACCCGCGTCGCCGCGACCGCTGGCCCGATCCCCCATGCGCCTACAGAAAGTGCGCCGACGCTCCTAGCGTTGCGAAGCGAGACGCAGAGGAGTCACCATGACCAGATCAGGCGCCACACCGTGAAGCTCAACTTTCTGCGACCCCCACGCACCATCGGCGAGTGGTGCGGTGACCTGCTCCGGGTTGCCGGGCTCGTCTGCGTTGTCATCGGAATAACCAGCTGGAGCCTCGCCGATGGCGGAATTCTCGCCCTCGCCCTGCCCGGACTCGTTCTCCCTAGACTTCTTGGCGTCAAGGCGTGGTTCGACGTGGTCTTCGGCATCACCGTGTTGATATCGGTCTGGAGCAATGTGCTCGACCTCTACACGACGGTTCCGGGGTGGGATCTCGTCGTGCACTTTGTGCTCACGGGCCTCACTGCGGTTCTGCTCTACCTCCTGTTTGCCCGCTACGACATCGTCGGGGAGCCCGACCGCAGCGGAATCGCCACGGTCGTGCTCACCACGACGATGGGGCTCGCCCTCTCCGCGATGTGGGAGGTGTTCGAATGGTTCGGCTGGGCGTTCATCAGCGAAACGATTTATGTCGCCTACCAAGACACCATTGGCGATATGGTCGCTGGCGGCGTCGGCTCATTCGTCGCCGCGCTACTGCTCGCTTCCGTGCCCCTTCTGCGTGCGGATGCCGTGCCGAGCGAGAACCGGCGGCCAACGGTGGTCTAGTCGCCGACGCCGGCTTCGGTGTCGAGCTCGTCGGCTATGAAACACGAGGCCGGATGAAGGCGGACTCAAGCGTGCGAGCCGCAACGGCGCCGGTAGTCAGAAGGACCCCCAGCGGCATGGCGACCGCCTCGAGTGGCGCCCCAACGAGCCAGAGAATGTCGCGGGCGATGCCGCCCGCGACATCCACAGCCCCCAATAAGTCGAACTCCCATTGCACTAGCGATTCCTGCAGGATCAGACCAAGAACGACAAGGACTACACCGATCCAGAACACCCTCACCAGAGTCCGCGGTGCGGGTGCAGGTGCGGCGGACGAAACGGCGCCTTTGTCCACGGCGCCGTTTGTTGGCGCGCCGTCGGGCAAGCCACTGCGTTCGAGTGCCCGAATCACAAGCAAGAAGGCGATCAGCGCAAGCCCAATCTGGAAAGCGACGTGGCCCAGCACGGCCTGCGTCCAGTGCAGCGCCGGGTTATTCAGCCCGGCGTCCCCCCAAAGAGCGAACGCCAGCGGTACGAGGTAGAGGCGGGCGACCAAGCCGACGACCGTGAGGACTATCCCTGTCCACAGGAGTTGCTTCCAGGTGAGGGTGGGAGGCATTGCGGCTCCTTCGCTTGGTCGAGCTGGGTATTTCGTGCGGCCACAGACTCCCTGCCGGGTTCGAAATCCAACGAACCGCCGGGGACGTCGCCACCAGTAGCTCCGTGCGCGGGTTCCCCGCACCGTCACGCTAGCGGTCCGTCGAGTATTTGTCACCATGGCGCTGCTTCTCGGCTTGCGACTTGTGGGCACATGGCCACTTCAGACAACGAAAAACCCCCTGCTCCCCCGTGTTGACGGGGATGCAGGGGGTTGAATTCTGGCGGAGACGGAGAGATTTGAACTCTCGGTTCCCATAAAGGGAACTCCACCTTAGCAGGGTGGTGCACTAGGCCGGACTATGCGACGTCTCCAGTAACTCGTCAATCATAGCGGCAAATTCGAGGGCGTCTAATTCGACCGCGTTGACTGCACCCGGCATCCGGCATCCCGCACCCGGCATCCCCGCGAGGTGGCCCGAATGCGTGTTCCGGATGCTCACCAAGGCGAAAGTGGGACCCCTCGGCGGGATCTTGAGCCCGCAGCGAGCCCGCGGCGAGCGCGCAGCGAGCGGCTCGGACCAGCGCCCGGCCCGGCCAGCCCGCGCGCAGCGAGCTAGTTGTTCGCCTTGGCGCAGGTGTTCTGCGCCGCAGACTGGCCCAGCAGCCCCTTGATGACCTCGGGCTCAGCGGGCGCGGCCGGGTCCGGCGTTGCCGCATCCGTCGCACCGTCGGCGGGAGGCGTGGCCGGAGCGGCCGGAGCCGTTTCCGTGGGCGCGGGCGTCTCGGTGGGAGCCGGGTCGTTCGAGGTCGAACCGCGGCCAGTGCTCTCGACAGAGAACGGCTCGTCTGCCTTGATCTTCTCCATCAGAGCCTTTGCGGTGCGCTCGATCGGCGCGACCTTGCCCGCATAGACTCCGCCGACCCCCGTGGTGCTCGGGTACTGCACGAACTGGATGCGAGACAGGTCCATGTTCTTGAACACCTGTGCCATCGACACCAGCGTTGGCACGTTCTTCATGCTGTTGGAGAGGGTCATCGACTTCGTCGCGGCGGTGGCGATGCGGTACAGGGTGGCCGGGTCGTCGAGCACGCCCTCCGACGTGACTTTGCGCATGAGGGCCGACATGAACACCTGCTGGGAGCTGATGCGTCCGAGATCGCTGCCATCGCCGACGCCATAGCGGGTGCGCAGGAACCCGAGGGCCTGAACACCCTCGATCGTGTGCTCGCCAGCGCTCGGCAGGTTGAGCCCGTTGGCCATGGGGTCGTAAATCGGGCCGGTGGTGCACACCGTGACGCCGCCGACCGCCGTTGACATGTTGACGACACCGTTGAAGGTGATCATCGTGGCGAACGGGATGTCGAGGCCTGTGAGCTTCTCGAGAGTGAGGGCGACACAGGCAAGACCGCCGTGCGAGAGCGCAACGTTGAGCGGCTGTGCCGACATTGCCGAGTTGTTGC
This sequence comes from Salinibacterium hongtaonis, assembly GCF_003065485.1. Lineage (GTDB taxonomy): Bacteria > Actinomycetota > Actinomycetes > Actinomycetales > Microbacteriaceae > Homoserinimonas > Homoserinimonas hongtaonis. The sequence continues at coordinate 90,066 of NZ_CP026951.1, read as the reverse complement.
CCTTGCCGTCTTCGCGCGGGCATGCCGGGATGGGAACGACGAGGTCACGGGGAAAGCTCACGGCCGTGGCGTTGGTGTGGTCAGACGAGACATGAACCAGGATGTTCACATCGTTGAGAGTCGCCTGCCGGTCGCGGCATCCACCCTCCTGCTCGCACTGGTCGCTACCCACGATGAGCACGTTGAAGCCGCCCTCATAGGCGCCGAGTGCGGGCGGAGGGCCATCCTCTTCTCCGATGAGAGCGACCGATTCGATGCTGCCCTCAAGCTGCGTGACGGTGATTCCGGCGACGGCGACGCCGCTGACGAGAAGCACGGCGAGCGATGCGCCGACGAGCGAGAGAAACCCCATCAGGGCGCTTGAGCGGCGAAGCCGGCCATGGCGCGCAATGGGTGCAGTGCGGGGCTCTCTGGCTGTGCTCACTGGTGGCGTTCCTCCGCTAGGTCATGCGTCGAAACGCGGACTGTCTGACAAGGCTTGGCGGAGGGCGTGGGATTCGAACCCACGAGACATTTCTGCCCACCAGTTTTCAAGACTGGCTCCATCGGCCGCTCGGACAGCCCTCCAGGGGAATCCCCGGCCACGATTCTAACGGATGCGCGCACGCAACCCGCTCCGCCCACCTCAGTTCAGCGTGGCGAGCGCGGCAGCGAGGCCGTCCTCGTGGTCCGTGGCCGTGACCTCGTTGGCCGCAGCCTTGACCTCATCCGGCGCCTGCCCCATAGCGACGCCGCGGCCCACAACACTGGCCCATTCGAGCATTTCTATGTCGTTGCGCCCGTCGCCGACCGCCATGACACGCGATTGCGGGGCGTCGAGCCACTCGCGGACGCGCTCCATGCCGGTTGCCTTGTTCACGCCGTCGGGCGCGATGTCGAGCCACGCGGTCCAGCCGATGTTGTAGCTGACCTTGTGCAAACCGATCTGCTCGACAATGCCCAGGAACTCCTCCTGGTCATGCTCAAGCGAGAGCACCACCAGGCGCGTCGCCTCGACACCGAGAAGCTCGTCGAACTCCACTCGTTCGCTCGAGATGCCCAGGGATGCCGTGGGGAACTCGCCGACGTAACGGTAGTGACCGTGCTCGTCTTCGAGGGCGAAGCTGGCCCCGGCGAGCCGCTCGTGGAGTGCCGTGAGCACAACACTGGGGTCAAACGTTTCGACGTGGGCACGGGTGTAGCCGAGCGGAGCTTCCGGGTCGCGGCGCATCGTGACCGCGCCGTTGGAGCACACCAAGTATTCGGGTTGAATGCCGAGCTTCTCAGCGACAGGCAGGGTCATGGAGACGGCACGCCCCGTGGCGAGCATCACCTCGTGGCCGAGGTCGCGCGCCCGCGCCACCTCCCGGCTCACCGCCTCGGTGATAACGCCGTCCTGAAGCATGATCGTGCCGTCGATATCGAGGGCGACGAGCCATGGTTCAGGATGCGCCGCGCCGAAACGAGGGGCCGTTACGTCGGTCACCGTTGCACCGGCTCCAATACTTCGAGGCCGCCCATGTAGGGCCGCAGCGCTTCGGGCACGCGCACTGAACCATCCGCCTGCTGATGCGTTTCGAGGATGGCAACCAACCAGCGCGTCGTCGCGAGGGTTCCGTTGAGGGTGGCGACGGGCGTGGTCTTGCCCGACTCCGTGCGGGTGCGGATATCGAGCCTGCGCGCCTGGTAGGTCGTGCAGTTCGAGGTGCTCGTGAGCTCGCGGTAGGTTCCCTGCGTCGGCACCCAGGCCTCGATGTCGAACTTGCGGGCGGCGCTGGAGCCCAGGTCGCCTGCCGCTACGTCGATAACGCGGTAGCTGAGCTCGCACGCCTGAAGCATCGCCTCCTGAAAGGCGACGAGGCGGTCGTGCTCCGCCTCGGCATTCTCCGCCAGCACATAGCTGAACATTTCAAGCTTGTTGAACTGGTGAACGCGCAGGATGCCGCGGTTGTCCTTGCCAGCGGAACCAGCTTCGCGGCGGTAGCAGGTCGACCACCCGGCGTAGCGCAATGGGCCGTCCGCGAGGTCGATGATCTCGTCGGAGTGGTACCCGGCGAGCGCTACCTCGCTCGTGCCCGTGAGGTAGAGATCGTCGGCGGGCAGGTAGTAGATCTCGTCGGCGTGCTCGCCCAGGAACCCGGTGCCCGCCATGATCTCCGGCCGCACAAGCGTGGGGGTGATGAGGGGAACGAAGCCTTCGGAGATGGCCTTGTCGAGGGCCATGTTCATGAGCGCGAGTTCGAGGCGCGCACCGTTGCCGCGCAAAAAGTAGAAGCGGCTGCCCGAGACCTTCACGCCGCGGGGGATGTCGATGGCGCCCAGAATCTCGCCGAGCTCGGCGTGGTCGCGCGGCTCGAAGTCGAATGTGGCCTTCTCGCCGACCTCGCGAAGGGTCACAAAGTTCTCTTCGCCACCGGCGGGCACCCCCTCGATGATGGGGTTCTGGATGGCGCCAACGGTCTTCGTGAAGTCGGCCTCAGCATCCGCCGCTGCCTGGGTCAGCTCTTTGACCCGAGCGGCAAGCTGCTGCGCCTCGGCGAGCAGCGCCTGCTTCTCGTCGCCCTTGGCCTGGGCGACCTGCTTGCCGAGCGCCTTCTGGCTGGCGCGCAGAGTCTCCGACTCAGCAATCGCGGAGCGGCGCCGAACATCGGCCTCGAGGGCCGCATCGACAAGCTCGACGGACGCGCCACGAGCGCGCTGGGAGGTTTTGACGGCGTCGGGGTTTTCACGAAGCAGCTGCGGGTCGATCACTCCTCCAGTCTATTCGGCCTCGCATGCCCTACCGTGGCTCATGTGACCGTCTCCGAGAAACGTGCCGCTGTCGTCTACAACCCGATCAAAGTGGACGAAGATGCCCTCCGATCCCTCATCGCCGATGCCCAGCAGGCAGAGGGCTGGGGTGAAACCCTGTGGTTCGCCACAACAGAAGATGAGCCCGGCACCAGCCAGGCCATTGAGGCGATCGCGCAGGGAGCCACCGTTGTGCTCGCCGCTGGTGGTGACGGCACCGTGCGCTGTGTGGCGCAGGGCCTTCACAACACCGACGTGCCGCTGTGTCTGCTGCCCTCTGGCACGGGCAACCTGCTCGCGCGCAACCTCGAACTATCCCTCGACCTCGCCCAGTCGGTGACTACCGCCTTCACGGGAGAGGACCGCACTATCGACGTGGGCATCGTCGAAGCCGAACGGGCCGACGGCACGCGCGAATCCTTCACCTTTCTCGTGATGGCCGGCGTCGGCCTCGACGCCCAGATGCTGCAGAACACCAACCCCGAACTCAAAAAGCGGGTCGGATGGCTCGCCTACGTCGATGCGATTGCCCGCTCCCTTAAAGGCAACGGCCGCATCCGCTTGCGGTTTAGCGTGGACGGGTCGACCCCTCGGGCCATGACGGCTCACACCGTGCTCATCGGCAACTGCGGCACCCTGCCGGGAAACCTATTGCTGCTGCCCGATGCGCTCGTCGACGATGGCGTTCTCGATGTCGTAGCGCTTCGCCCACAGGGCCTCATCGGCTGGGTGCAGATCTGGGTCAAGGTCGTGTGGGAGAACGGTGTTTTGCGGCGCAGCCAGGTGGGGCGCAAGATGCTCTCGTACACCAAAGAGGTGCGCACGCTTCGTTATATGCGGGGCAAGAAGTTCGTGGCGCGACTCAGCCGCCCGGAGGAGTTCGAGCTCGACGGTGACCCATTCGGCACGGCGGTCGCCCTTAAGGCGCGGGTCGACCCGCTTTCGATGAAGATCCGCGTGCCCGCTTAGCGACGGGTCGCCTCTCGCTGCCAGGCGAAGGCAAGGTAGATCAGCACGGCGACTATGCCAATGACTCCGCCATTGAGCATGGGCGGCGCCAGGCTCCACGCGAGCTGCTGCATCACGATGTCCTGCTGTTCCACCATACCCGTGGTCTGCATTTCGGCGGCGCGCACGAGAATGGTCACCGCAGAAACGAACAGAAGGATGCTCGCGCCGGCCAGCACATAAACGAACGGATTGCGCAGCGACGTGCGCGTGACGGGTTCATCGCCGAGGGCTGACGCGGTCACAACGGGCGCGGCCGGTTCTGCTGCTGGCGGGGCCGGTTTCGGTTGAGACTGGGCAGGCTGGGCTGACTGTGCTGGCTGCGCCTGAACTGGCTGGGCAGGCTGGGCCTGGGCGGGCCGGTGAGCGGCGGCGCTGGCGACCCCGAGGCCCCACCGTTGGTCAGCGGCGTGACTCGGGCTGTCGGCATATCCGCGCTGAAACAGCGGATCGAACCGGGGGTCGATCGGAGGCGTCGTCTGCTCGGGCATGGCGCCATTGTGACGGCTTAGCCCCCGCGTGTCGACCTTATGCTGCGGGTTCTCCCGCAATGAGCCCGCGAAGCCAGTCACGCGCATCGGTGAACGCCGCATCTTCGTAGCGTGGCGTCACGGTCGGGCGCGCACGATCGGCCCGCGGATATGACCCGAGAAAAATCACATTGGGGCTGAACCGCTTGAGTCCCAGCAGCGCATCTGCGACCCGCTCATCCAGGATGTGACCTTCAAGGTCGATCACGAATCGGTAGCGGCCGAGCTCGTCACCGATGGGCCGCGACTCGATCAGGCTCATATTCACACCCCGGGTGGCGAACTGCTCGAGCATTTCGAGGAGCCGGCCGGCCTTGTTGTCGGGCAGCTCGGCGATGATGCTCGTTTTGTCAGACCCCGTGCGCTCGGGAACGGGGGCCGTGCGGCTCACGAGCACGAAGCGGGTCACCGCGTTGGGGTTGTCGCCGATACCCTCCGCGAGCACATCGAGGTCGTAGTGGGCAGTAATTCCTGGCGGGGCGATTGCAGCGTTCGCTTGAGCATTGTCGAAGAGGGATGCCGCAGCGGCAACATTTGAGGTGGCAGGGATGTGCCCGTGGCTGGCCAGGTTGGCTCCGAGCCAGCGGGAGCACTGCGCGTAGGCGACAGGATGTGCATTGATGACCCGGACATCCGCCAGCGTCGTTCCCGGGCGGGCGACGAGCACAAAGTTCACCGAGACGAGGTATTCGCCAACGATGCGGAGCCCCGTCATCGTTGCGAGAGCATCCTGAGTGGCGCTGACACCGCCATCCACGGAGTTTTCGATGGCGATCATGGCGGCAACACTGCGCCCTTCGAGCACATCTCCGAGGGCTTCGCCGACGTTGTTCACGGCTCGCCAGGTCTTGCCTTGAGCCTCTGGCACCTGGGCGAGGGCCGCCTCGGTGAAGGTTCCCGCAGGTCCCAGATAGCTGTAAGTCTGCTCGCGCGGGGAATCTGGCATGGCACAAAGTCTATTTGTGGGAGAGTCTTTAGTTGTGAACCACCGAGCTGGAACCCCCGCCATGCCCGATGACCTCGTCGAGGTGTCGGAGTTAATCCATGCGTATTACGCCCTGACCCCCGATGTTTCGATCCCCTCCCAGAGGGTTGCCTTTGGCACTTCTGGCCACCGAGGGTCGTCTCTCGACACCGCCTTCAACCAGCAGCACATCGCCGCGATAACGCAGGCGATCGTCGATTACCGAGCAAAAGAGGGCATCACCGGCCCCCTATTCATTGGCCGCGACACCCACGCGCTCTCGCGCCCTGCCGAGACCACGGCCCTCGAAGTGCTGGTCGCCAACAAGGTCGATGTCCGGGTCGACACCTTCGCCGATTACGTGCCAACACCTGCGCTCTCGCACGCGATCCTCACCTACAACCGCACGGGGCCTGCCAACCGCAATGGTGGAGGTCGCACCAAGCCGAGCGGGCCGGGTCTCGCCGACGGCATCGTCATTACCCCCAGCCACAACCCTCCCCGCGACGGCGGATTCAAGTACAACCCGCCGCACGGCGGCCCGGCCGACAGCCACGTGACGTCGTGGATCGCCGACCGCGCCAACGAAATCCTGGCTGGCGGCAACGCCGAGGTGCTCATGGCAGAGCCGACGGCGATCGCCACCTACGACTTCCGCACGAACTATGTGGATGACCTCGGCAGCATCATCGATTTCGATGCGATCCGCGAGGCAGGCGTGCGCATCGGCGCCGACCCGCTCGGCGGCGCCAGCGTTAACTACTGGGATGCGATCCGGGATCGCTATGGCATCGACCTCACGGTCGTGAACCCCATCGTCGACCCGACCTGGTCGTTCATGACGCTCGACTGGGACGGCAAGATTCGCATGGACCCTTCGTCGCCTTCGGCGATGGCCTCGGTTCTGACTCGCAAGGATGATTTCGACATTCTTACGGGCAATGATGCCGACGCCGACCGGCACGGCATCGTCACGCCCGATGGCGGCCTGATGAATCCCAACCACTTTCTCGCCGTGGCCATCCGGTACCTGTTTACGCACCGGCCGGAGTGGAAAGAGGATGCCGCGATCGGCAAGACTCTCGTGTCGAGCGCCATGATCGACCGGGTGGCCGAATCGCTCGGACGGGAACTGCTCGAAGTGCCCGTTGGCTTTAAGTGGTTTGTGCCCGGCCTGCTCGACGGCAGCGTCGCGTTTGGCGGCGAGGAGAGCGCAGGCGCCTCCTTCTTGCGCAAGGACGGCACCGCCTGGAGCACCGACAAGGACGGCATCGTCATGTGCCTGCTGGCGAGTGAGATTCTTGCCGTCACGGGCAAGACCCCCTCGCAGCTGTATGCGGAGCTCGTTGACGAGTTCGGCGACCCCGCCTATGAGCGGGTGGATGCTGCCGCGACTCCGGCGCAGAAGGCCACGCTGGCACAGCTCGACGGTGATGCAATCACGGTTGATGAGCTCGCGGGCGACCCGATCATTGCCAAGCTCAGCGAGGCGCCCGGCAACGGTGCGAGCATCGGCGGGGTGAAGGTTGTTACGGAGCGGGCCTGGTTCGCCGCTCGCCCGAGCGGCACAGAAGACGTCTACAAGATCTATGCGGAATCCTTTGCTGGCCCCGACCACTTGGCCGAGGTGCAGAAGGAGGCCAAAGCGATTGTCGACGCGACGCTCGCCGCTGCCGGCGCTGGCGATTCCGATGACACGGAGCTTGACGACGACACGGAGCTTGACGACGCCGAGCTTTCCGACGCCGAACTTTCCGACGCCGATGAGGTCGATGACATCGCTGAGGTCGACGCTGACGAAGAAGTGGACCCTGACGAAGAGGTAGATACCCCCGGTCAGACCCCCGGCGCGTAGTCGGGGGCCGGCGGTAGCCGAAAGAACTCTTCGAGCGTCGTGATGCCCTTGTTGCGCATCTCTGTGGCGAGTTCGACGCCGATGTAGCGGTAGTGCCACGGCTCGTAGATGTAGCCGGTGACGGGGGTCTTATCGGCCGGGTATCTCAAGTGATACCCGAAGCGCCAGGCGTTTTCTGCGAGCCATATGCCCTGGGGTGTCTGCCCGAAGCAGGCCTCAACCGAACACACTTGGGGCGACGACATGATGTCGGCCGACAACCCGGTCTGGTGCTCGCTGTACCCGGGAATCGCGCTCTGGGCGCGAGCCTTGTCTTTTCCCAGCCGAGCGACCGTGGAGTTGTGCAGCGACACCTGGGTCTCATACGAGCGGTAGGCGTTCTGAAGCATGAGGGATCCCGCGCCCTCGGCCTGCGCCGCGGCGAACATCTGCTCCATCGCGGCGGCGGCCTCTGCGCGCAGCACGGCGTTGGCCGTGTATGGCACCTTGGCCGTGACGAGGTCGGCAGGCGCAAAGCTGAGGGGCGAGAGGGGTCGAGTCTTATTGGCGACGACCCAGATGCTGGCGGGGTCGTCGATCGATCGGGCCGCCTTGTCGAACTCGGGTTGCTCGGGGGTGGGCTTCGGGGCGGGCTTCACGCTCTCCGCCGGGACCTCCGAAAGGGAGGCGGATGCTGGCGGCGTAGACGCGGGAGCGGCGGCATCGGGTGCGCGAGGTGCCGTGACAATGGCAACTCCGGAGGCCACGAGTCCGAGGGCGACGAGCGCGCCGATGCCGACCACAATTCGTCGCCTGAGATAGACGTCGTTTTTGCGCCGGTCGGGAACCATGGGCTCCACCCTATTGGCTCAACTGGCGGCGGCGCCGACGGGCGCGGCCCGATCGCTCGCGATGGGCGATTTGTCCCCCGGCGCGGCTCCCCGTGGGAGCGCTCCCAAATTGTTATGGTGCTCTGACCTGCGATTTTTCTCCGGCTAGAGGATTGAGTATTGACACGCTTTCGCGGTCTGCCTAGGGTGAAGGCGATTCGTGAGAGCGCTCCCACGACTACCCACCTGGCGCCCCGCGGACACCCACACCCACCACGCACACAAAGGAGTGACCGTGAAGCTTTCACGAGGCACCACCGCTGTTGCCGCCGTCGCTGGCGCAGCAGCTTTTGCCCTTGTCGCGGCGGGATGCTCGGCATCCCCCGGCGGCGAGAACGAAGACATCGAACTGAGCATCACCACGTTCGGAACCTTCGGCTACGACGACCTCTACAAGGAGTACGAGAAGGCCAACCCCGGCATCAAGATCAAGGCGACCAACATCGACACGGGTGGAAACGCCCGCACCGACGCGTTCACCAAGATCGCCGCAGGCAGCGGACTCAGCGACATCGTTGCGATCGAAGAAGGCTGGCTCGGCTCCGTCATGGAGGTCTCCGACCAGTTTGTTGACCTCAACGACTTTGGCGCGGCAGACATTGCCGACCGCTGGGTCGACTGGAAGCTCGACCAGGGCACCGACGCCGACGGCCGCGTCATCGGCTACGGCACCGACATCGGCCCGACGGGCGTCTGCTACAACGGAACGCTTCTCGAGGCAGCGGGCATGCCCTCAGACCGCGAGGGCGTTGCGACGCTGCTCGGCGGCGACGACGCGACCTGGGCCAAGTTCTACGAGGTCGGCAACCAGTACAAGGCGGCAACGGGCAAGGCCTGGTACGACCAGTCCGGCTTCGTGTGGAACGCAATCGTCAACCAGATGCCCGAGGGCTACTACACCGAAGACGGTGAGCTCAACATCGAAGACAACGCCGAGATGAAGGCCGCGTTCCTCGAGCTGGCCGATGCAGCAGCTGGCGGACTCTCCGCCAACCAGTCCCAGTGGGACTGGGGCGGAGGCAAGGCATTCGTTGACGGCACGTTCGCAACGTTCGTCTGCCCCGGCTGGATGCTTGGCGTTGTCAAGGAGCAGGTCGAGAAGGGCGGCGGAGACGCCACCTCCGGCTGGGACTTCGCCGACGTATTCCCCGGCGGCGCTGGCAACTGGGGTGGAGCATTCCTCTCGGTTGCGACCTCGTCGAAGCACCAGGAAGAGGCTGCAGCCCTCGCCGCATGGCTGACCGCTCCCGAGCAGCAGCTCAAGCAGTTCGAGGCCGCTGGCGCCTTCCCGTCCACGACAGAGGCGCAGGAAGAACTTGCGACGGGCGGAACGCCCAACGAGTTCTTCAACGACGCCCCCGTCGGCACAATCCTCGCCTCGCGCGCTGAGGGCGTAAAGGCTCAGTTCAAGGGCCCGAAGGACTCGCTCATTCAGGAGAACGTCTTCGGACCTGCCATCAAGTCGCTTGACTCTGGCAACTCGAACGGCGAGCAGGCGTGGCAAGAGGCCTTGACATTGCTCGAGGAGCTCGTGAAGTAACAGCACCACCAACACCCCCACAGTGTGGCCTCCGGTAACCCGGAGCCGGAGGCCACACGCCCCTCTCCTTCGCACCGATCGGTGCACACCCTCCACGGCACGTCGACCGGCACCCCCGGCCCGGACCGCCTGAACGAATGGGCAGACGATGACCAATCTCACCCCCCGCCAGCGACTTAGCCGTCTCGATGTCAAGGTCTCCCCCTACCTCTACATCGCCCCGTTCTTCGTGCTCTTTGCCGCGACCGGCCTCTACCCCCTCATTTACACCTTTGTCGTCTCGCTCCACGAGTGGGACCTGCTCAAAGGTCAGGGCGAGTTCATCGGCCTCACCAACTTCGTCAGCATCCTTCAAGACCGGTTCTTCTGGAACTCGCTCTTCAACACGTTCAGCATCTTCTTGCTCTCGGCCATCCCGCAGCTCACGGTTGCCGTGTTCCTCGCCGCGGTACTCGACAGCAATATCCGCGGCAAGACGTTTTGGCGCATGAGCGTGCTGCTGCCCTACGTTGTCACCCCCGTTGCCGTCGCGATCATCTTCAGCAACCTGTTCGGCGACCAGTACGGCCTCATCAATAACCTGCTCAAGAACTTTGGGATGGATCCCATCGCTTGGCATCAAGACACCTTCGCCAGCCACGTGGCAATCGCGACGATGGTCAACTGGCGCTGGACCGGCTACAACGCCCTCATCCTGCTCGCCGCGATGCAGGCGGTCCCGCGCGATCTGCACGAGTCGGCCGCCCTCGACGGAGCCAGCGCGTTCCGCCGCTTCTTCTCGATCACCCTGCCGGGCATCCGCCCCACCATGATCTTCGTCATCATCACCGCCACGATCGGCGGCCTGCAGATCTTCGCCGAGCCCAAGCTGTTCGACCCGTCGACCGCAGGCGGCATCGGCGGGGCCCATCGGCAGTTCCAAACGACCGTGCTCTATCTATGGGAGATGGCGTTCTTCCGCCAAGACTTTGGCGAGGCAGCTGCCATCGCCTGGATTCTCTTCTTGCTGATCATCGTCATCGGCCTCATCAACTTCGGGCTATCGCAGCGCATCGGCTCGGCCGAGGTCAGGGTGAGCAAGCGGCGCACGAAGAAGCGTCTCGCCGAAATGCGAGAAGCGCAGGCCCCCCAGATCGAGGCGGCTGTCACCACACCCGGCACCATCGCAGAGGACGCGAAGCTATGACCACCACCGTCAGGCCCCCCGCCGCAGCGGCACCGCCCGCAGCCCCTCGACCCCCGGCCGCTCCCCGGCGCCGCAGGGCCGTAGGCCTTGATCGCCGACCCGGCTGGTTCGTCTATGCAGTCCTCATCGTGGTCTTGCTCGGCTCGGCCTACCCGTTCTGGTGGTCGTTCGTCATCGCCTCCCGCGATAACAGCGCCCTGGGCACTCCATGGCCTCCGCTGATCCCCGGCGGCAACTTCTGGAGCAACGCCCTCACCGTGTTCGATGCCGTGCCGTTCTGGCAGGCCCTCGCCAACAGCATCATCGTGGCATCCGTCATCACGTTCTCGGTCGTCACCTTCTCCACGCTCGCGGGCTACGCGTTCGCCAAACTGCGCTTTCGCGGCCGCAACTGGCTCATGGTGGCCGTGATCGCCACGATGGCGATCCCGACTCAGCTCGGCATCATCCCGCTCTTCATCCTGATGCGTCAGTGGGGCTGGACGGGCGAGATCGGGTCCGTGATCGTGCCCACGCTGGTCACCGCATTCGGCGTGTTCTTCATGCGGCAATACCTGGTGGATGTGATTCCCGACGAGCTGATCGAGGCCGCCAGGGTCGATGGTGCATCCATGATCAGCACCTTTTGGCACGTGGGGGTTCCCGCGGCTCGGCCCGCAATGGCCATCCTGGGCCTGTTCACCTTCATGACCGCGTGGACCGACTTTCTCTGGCCCATGCTCGTGCTGCCCAACAACCCCACCCTGCAGGTGGCGCTCTCGCAACTGCAGTCGGGCTACTACGTCAACTTCTCCATCGTGCTCGCCGGCGCGGTGCTGTCGACACTCCCCCTGCTCGTGCTGTTCATCATCGCCGGCAAGCAGCTCATCTCTGGAATCATGCAAGGAGCAGTGAAGGGCTAAATGCCTCAGACACTCATCACCCACCTCCCCCACAACTTTGTGTGGGGCTCGGCCACTGCGGCCGCCCAGATCGAAGGCGCCGCCCACAACGACGGCAAAGAAGACTCGATCTGGGATGCTTTCGCTCGCGTTCCCGGCGCCATCGCCCAGGGCGACACCCCCGAGGTCGCGGTCGACCACTACAACCGCATGCCGGCCGACGTTGAGGTGATGAAGCGCATCGGGCTGCAGTCCTACCGGTTCTCCACCAGCTGGGCCCGCATCAAGCCCGGAGACCGCGAGGTCAACAAAAAGGGCCTCGAGTTCTACAGCCGCCTGGTCGACGAACTACTCGACGCAAACATCCTTCCGTGGCTCACCCTGTATCACTGGGACCTGCCGCAGGCTCTGCAGGAGAAGGGCGGTTGGGCTAACCGCGACACGGCCTACCGCTTCCGCGACTACGCGGCGACGGTGCATGAGGTGCTCGGCGACAGAGTCGACCACTGGACCACCTTCAACGAACCGCTGTGCTCGTCCCTCATCGGTTATGCGGCGGGCGAGCATGCCCCCGGTCTGCAGGATCCCCGTGCTGCCCTCGCCGCAGTGCACCACCAGCACCTCGCCCACGGGCTGGCCACAACGGCCCTTCGGGAGCTGGCGGCGCAGCCCCTCGAGATCGGCATCACGCTCAACCTGACCAACGCGGTGCCCAACGACCCGACGGATGCCGTCGATCTCGAGGCCGCCCGCCGCATCGACGCGCTATGGAACCGCATGTTCCTCGAGCCGATCCTGCTCGGCGCGTACCCCGTGGACCTTCTCGATGATGTGCGGGATTACGGGCTCGCCGAGCTGATTCTCCCCGGCGATCTGCAGACGATCTCGGCACCCATCGACTTTTTGGGCGTCAACCACTACCACGACGACAATGTCAGCGGTCATCCGCTGCCCGCGGGCACTCCGGCTGGGTTGCAGCCGACGCCGAGCCTCAAGTCATCGCCTTTCGTCGGGTCGGAATACGTGACCTTTCCCAGCCGCGACCTGCCCCGCACTGCGATGGGATGGGAGGTCAACCCCTCGGGGCTGCGCACCCTCCTGGTGCGGCTCACGCAGCAGTACCCCACGCTGCCCCCGCTCTATGTCACCGAGAACGGCGCCTCCTACGATGGCGACGTCGTTATCGATGGCCGGGTCTCTGACCCGGAGCGCGCCGCCTACATTCGCGCACATGTCGAGGCCGTCAACGATGCTGTCGCCGACGGCGCCGACGTGCGAGGATACTTTCTCTGGTCGCTGCTCGACAACTTCGAGTGGGCGTGGGGATTCGACAAGCGGTTCGGCATCGTGCACGTGGATTACGACACCCAGGTGCGCACAATTAAAGACAGCGGGCTCGAGTACGCCAGCATCATCGCGGAGCACACGAGCGTCCATGCTTAGACTGGCACCCAGCACCACCCTGACCGAAAAGGATGCAGCGTCATGAGCATCGGCGAAGCCTCCGCGGCAAGCGCTCCCACACTCGAGAGAGTGGCGGAGCTCGCCGGGGTGTCACGCTCAACGGTCTCACGCGTGGTCAACGGGAGCCCCAATGTCACACCTGAGGTTGTCACTGCGGTCACCGCGGCAATCGACCGCCTCGGTTATGTGCCCAACCGTGCGGCTCGGTCGCTGGCGAGCCGTCGCACTCACGCGATCGCCCTCGTCATCCCCGAGAACACGGCCAAGTTCTTCGCAGACCCTTATTTTGCGTCCGTAATCCAGGGTGCCGCGATGTACCTGGCCGACACCGAGTACACGCTCAGCCTGCTCATCGCCTCCGAGACCGAGTCGGAGAAGACCCGGCGATACCTGCAGGGCGGCAACGTCGATGGGGCGCTCATCCTCTCGCATCACAGCGACGACAGCTCCTATGTGCAACTGTCACAGCGCATGCCCGTGGTCTTCGGTGGCCGCCCCATGAGCGAGGACAGCTCGCAGAGCTACTTCGTGGACGTCGACAACGTTGCCGCCGCTCGTGAGGCCACTCAGTACCTCATCGATCACGGCAAGAAGAACATCGCCACGATCAGCGGACCCCACGACATGGCCTCCGGCATCGACCGTACTCAGGGCTGGCGCGAGGCTCTCGAGGCGGCCGGGCTCGACGCCTCGCTTCACGAAGAGGGCGACTTCTCCCCCAGTGGCGGCGAACAGGCGATGCGCCGGCTCCTCGATCGCGGGCAACCAATCGATGGGCTCTTCGCCGCGAGCGCGCAGATGGCCTCAGGAGCGCTGGTGGCGCTGCGCGAGCACGGCCTCCGCGTGCCAGAAGACATCGGCATCGTCAGCATCGACAACGACTACTACGCCCAAAACTCGCTGCCGCCGCTCACAACGATCGACCAGCCGTCGGTGCGGCAAGGATCGGCCATCGCCGAGGTTGTGGTGCGGCTCATCAATGGGGAGGACGTGCCTCGCCGCACGATCATCCCCACACACCTGATCGAGCGCCAGTCGGTCTAGACGAGGTCGGGCAGGGGCCGCTGGGTCGCGCAGCGCCTATGCGCCCGCGGGTTTGGCGACGGCTTCGCCCACGAACTCGACCTCGACGGAGGCCTTCTCCAGGCGGGCGCGGATGACCGCCATCGATTCATCACTGCGGTCCACGAGCACAAATTTGCGCCCAAGGGCCGCGGCAACTGCCCCCGTCGTGCCGCTTCCGGCGAAAAAGTCGATGACCCAGTCTCCCGGCCGTGACGACGCCTGCACGATGCGGCGAAGGATGCCCTCGGGCTTCTGAGTGGGATAGCCGGTCTTCTCATAGCCGGTGGGCGAGACGATCGTGTGCCACCACACATCGGTCGGCAGCTTTCCTCGCTCCGCCTTCTCGCGGGTCACAAGGCCCGGCGCCATATAGGGCTCGCGATCGACCGCCTCGGAATCGAAGTGGTAAGCATCCGGATTCTTCACATAGACGAGAATCGTGTCGTGTTTTGTGGGCCACCGGCTCTTGGACTTGGCCCCGTAGTCATAGGCCCAGATGATCTCGTTGAGAAAGCAATCGCGGCCAAAAAGGGCATCGAGCATGACCTTGGCGTAGTGCGCCTCGCGGTAATCGAGATGCAGATAGAGCGTGCCGTCATCGGCGAGGAGGCGCCAGGCCTCCATGAGTCGTGGTTCGAGAAACGACCAGTAATCCTCGAAGTGGTCGTCGTAGCTCATGAGATCGCCGCGGATGCGCTCGTAGTTCTGGCCCTTAAAGCCGCGAACGGAACCCTCGGCACTGCGCACACTCGTCGTTGTCTGACGGGTCTGACTCCGACCGGTGTTGAAAGGAGGGTCGAGGTAAACGAGGGTGAATGCGCCATCGGGGAGCCCGGCGATCAGCTCGAGGTTGTCGCCCTGCATCACCCGGTTCGGGCAATCGGGGGTCCAGGCGGTCATGGCACCATCCTCCCACCCGCTGGCACCGCTCTCGTGCCGAGAGCCCGCGGGAGAGGGCAGGTCAGTGCCGTACGGGCAGCACGATGGGGCGGCCCGTCTCGGGTTGATGCAGAATCTGCACCTCGAGCCCATAGGCATTGCGCACGAGATCCGCAGTGAGAACCTCGGCAGGGGTGCCGACCGTAACCATGCGCCCGTCCGCGAGCAGGGCAATGCGATCGGCATACGCTCCCGCGAGCGAGAGGTCATGAAGCACAACCACGACGGCGCGCCCCTCCGAAGCGAGTCGGCGGGCGACCCGCATCACATCTTCTTGGTGACGCAGGTCCAGGGCGGCCGTGGGCTCGTCGAGAAAGACGACGGGGGTGCTCTGGGCGAGAACGCGAGCGAGCGACACCCGCGCCTTTTCACCACCCGACAGGGAGGTGAAGCGGCGATCGACCAGGTGCGTCACGTCCGTTGAGGCAAGCGCCGCGTCGATGACCTCGTCATCGTTATCGATATCCGTCACGCGAGACCAGGGACTGCGCCCCATCTCAACGACCTCGCGAACGCGGAATGGAAAGCTGACCGAGTATTCCTGCGTGAGCACCGAGCGCAACTGAGCCAGCTCAAGATGCTTGAGCGTGGCGACATCGCGCCCGTCGTACTCGACCCGACCCTCGGCAGGGGCACGGTCGCCCGAAAGCACGCCGAGCAGGGTCGACTTGCCCGCACCGTTGGGCCCCACCAGGGCCAAGACTTCGCCGCCGCGGATATCGAGCGAAACATCCCGCAGCAGCGTGGCACGGTCGATCGTGACCCCAATGCTGCGGGCCGAGACCGTCACAGAGTTGGCCGCCATCACGCCCACCCCCCGCTCTGCTTGCGGGCACGGTAGAGCAGGTAGAAGAAGAACGGCCCGCCAACGAGCGACGTGAGCATGCCGATGGGCAGGTCAGCCCCCGAGATGAGGGTGCGCGCCAGGATGTCGGCGAAGACCAACAGAACACCGCCGCCGATGGCGCTGGCCAGGATGAGCGGCCGGTGAGCGGGGCCGATAGCCATACGGATGATGTGGGGCACCACCAGGCCGACGAACGCGATGATGCCGCAGAAGGCGACCGCGACACCCGTCAGCAGGGCAACGAGCACGATCGATACGACACGCAGTTGCTCCACATTGACGCCGAGATGCTTGGCGGCGCGCTCACCGAGCGCGAGCAGGTCGTAGCGACGGGCGGCGAACATCGCGCCGATGATGCCGGCGATTGTGACGAGCGCAACGATCGCGACCTCGTTCCACCGAACGCCATTCATCGAACCGAGCTGCCAGAAAACGATCTGTTCACGGCTCGACGCGTCACCGGCGAACATGAGCATGGCGAGCCCCGCCCCCGCGAACGCGTTGATCGCGATTCCGGTGAGCAGCAGGGTGACAACCTCGGTGCGGCCGCTCGAGCGAGAAACAAAGTACACCAGCAGCACCGACAACAGGCCTGTGGCGAATGCCATAACGGCCACGATCCATCCGCCAAAGGCCGTGAGCCCAAAGACGATCGCGGCGGCAGCGCCAAGGGCGGCACCGGATGACACCCCAACGACGCCGGGCTCGGCCAGCGGGTTGCCGAAGATCGCCTGCATTACGGCACCGGCAACCGCCAGCGCAGCACCGACGACGAGGCCCATGACGATGCGCGGGAACCGCACCGCCCACAGGGTGGCTTCAACGATGGGGTCGGTGGGAGCCCATTCGTTCTGGATTCCCATCGCCTGAAGAATCGAGCCGATCACCTCGGTAGGGGTGACGGGCAGCTGGCCGAGCATCGCCGACAGCAGAACGCCGCCGAGCAATGCGACAACGAGCACAAGGGTGAGCACCACGCCTCTGCGGCGCGTGCGAGTCTTTTCGTTCACGGCACCCGCTTGAGCCACGCATCGGTGGCGAACTTCTCGGTGACCAGCTGCTCGGCCTTGGCCATCTCGTCGGGCGTGATCTCGTCGGGCGTCAGGCCATACAGTCCGCGGAACGTGTCGACCATCCGCTCGATAATCGCGTCACGGCTCAGCCCCGTCTGCGTCTTGAGCGGGTCGACCCTCTTGTTGGCGCTCTTGGTGCCCTTGTCGCTCATCTTCTCGCGGCCGATGCGCAGAACCTCGACCATGCGGTCCCGGTCCATGTCGTAGCTCATGGTCACGTGATGAAGGACGGCGCCATTGCCGAGACGCTTCTGGGCAGCTCCGCCAATTTTGCCTGACGGGCTCGTGATGTCGTTGAGCGGCTGGTAGCTCGCGTCGATGCCGAGGGACTTGAGCGCCGTCACGGCCCACTCATCGAGGAACGCATACGAATCGGCGAACGTGAGGCCCTGCACCAGATCGCCCGGCACATAGAGCGACCATGTGATGATTCCGCCGGCCTCCATGAACATGGCGCCACCACCGCTGATCCGGCGCACAACGTCGATGCCATACTTCTCGGCGTTGGCGAGATCCACCTCGTTCTTGAGGGACTGAAAGCTGCCGATCACGACGGCCGGTTCGTTCCACTCCCAGATGCGCAGAGTCGGCCCGCGGCGGCCCTCGCCCACTTCTTCTGTGAGCACCTGGTCGAGAGCGAGGTGCAGGCGAGGCGGCAGCGCTTCGCCGTGGATGAGCTTCCAGTCGTAGTCGGTCCAGCTACTGGCCTTCGAGAGGGACCGGCGGATGGCGATGGCCACCGACTCGGGAGAGAAACCCAAGAGCTGCGCGCCATCGGGCAGGGCCCGGCTGATCGCGGTTGCGATGCTCGCCGAATCACTGGACTCTGGCATGCCGTTAACTGCGGCGTTAATGTCGTCGAGGGCGCTGTCTGGCTCGAGAAAGAAGTCACCGGCGAGCCGGAAGTTAGCAATGCGGCCCTGCTCAATATCGAGGTCGACGACAACAAGCTTGCCACCGGGTACCTTGTACTCCCCGTGCATGCCGGGTCCTCCTCGCTCTTTGCTTAGGCAAGCCTAACTGGCGCGCGGCGCTCGTGCGCACGACGGCCCCGCGCGCAGAGGGGCAGCGGTCGGTGACGTCTAGCTCGGGATGCGAGCATCCAGCCACTCGAGGGTGTCGGCGATGACCTCGTCGCGGTTGGTCTCGTTGAAGATCTCGTGCCGCGCTTCGAGGTAAACGATGAGCTCGACGTCCGTAAGCCCCGAGCGTGTGATGTAGGCCTCGGCCAAGAGTTCGGCGCTGCGCTCACCGCCAAAGCTGTCGTCGCTGCCCACCTGGATGAGCAGGGGAACGTCGTGAGCAAGGTCGCGGGCGGGCTTGCCCATCAGTCGGAGGCTGTCGCGCAGGCCCAGCTGTTTGATTGCCGATGCCGCAAACGCGAGGGGGTCGTCGGAGAATGCCGCCGCCACCGCAGGGTCGCGGCTGAGCCACTCATTGCCCGTGGTTCCGAGATGGGCGTGCTTTGCGTTGAGCTTGCCGCCGTTCATGTGGCGGAACGTGCGCAATGCGCTGCCGCTCAGCACGACTGCGTCAAAGTCTTCGGAATGCTCGTTGAGGATGATCTGCGCGAGGAGCGATCCCCAACTGTGGCCCACCATCACCACGGGAACGCCGGGGTTCTCGGCGCGGATGATGGCCGTCATCTGGCGAACGTCGGCGACGGTGGCCCGCAACCCGCCGGGCCCGAGGCGGCCCATCTTCTCTGGCTCCCCCGGCCACTGAGTTGCTCCAGTGCGGCCGTGGCCTCGGTGGTCGTCGGCATAGACCGTGTAGCCGGCGGCCACGAAGTCTTGCGCGACCTGCTCGTAGCGCAGGGCATGGTCGCCTAGGCCGTGGGCGATCTGCACGATGGCCCGCGGTGTTCCGACCTTCCACTGATAAAAGTGGATCTCCACGCCCTCGGGGTCGACGAAGCTGCGATCCTTGCGTTCGGCGGTGAAGCGAATCACGGTGACTCCTCCGTCATAGTGGTGTTCCAGTGTAGAGCCAGGGCCGCTGCGGCGCCCGGTTCAGGCGCTGACGGCGTCGTCGCTAGGATCGCCCCAACATCCCTTCTTCTAAGGCGGTCATTGGTGCCCGAACGCGAAATTCTTACGCCTACTGAGCTGTGCCTGCCGAACGGCCAGCTAAACCCGGATGCCGTGGGCTTCTATCGCAGCCCGCTTCTGAACACCGGTGGCATCGGCACTGGGCTCTACGGCTGGGGTCGCAACAAGCGCTGGGAGTACTGGGGCGTTACGACGCCCTCCCACATCCTGGCCATTACGGTGTCGAGCCTCGACTATGCGGGCCTGCACCAGGTATGGGCGTTCGATCGGGCGACGGGCGAGGCCGTCGACGCGACCGAGATCACGATGCCGTGGGCCGGCCCCACGCTGCCGGGCACGCTGGGCGCGGGTCGGACTCATGTGCGGGTGGGCGACCTGGAGATCACGATCGACGAGGTCGAGGGTGGCACGCGACTGCGAGGGTCGACCCCGCGCGTGAGCTTCGACGTGATGGCGCACCGCCCAGAGGGGCACGAGTTCATGGGCGTTGTTGTGCCGTGGTCGAAGCGTCTGTTTCAGTACACGGTGAAGGACGTTGCGCGCCCCGCGACGGGATCCATCACGATCGATGGCGTGACCTCTACGGTGCAGCAGGGTGAGAGCTGGGCCGTGCTTGACCACGGTCGAGGCCGCTGGCCGTACACACTCACCTGGAACTGGGGCGCTGCATCCGGCGTCGTCGACGGCCGCACGATTGGGGTGCAACTCGGCGGCAAGTGGACCGCGGGGTCTGGATCAACCGAAAACGCTCTGGTGATCGATGGCCGCATGCACAAGATCAGCGAGGAGCTGGTGTGGGATTACGACCAGGAGGATTGGCTGCGCCCGTGGCGCATCACCGGCGAGCGTGCCGACCTAACTTTCACACCGTTCTATGACCGGGTCTCGACTACCAATTTTGTGGTTATCGCCTCGGCGACCCACCAGTGCTTCGGTTTCTATTCGGGCTGGATGGCCGACGATTCGGGCGAGCGAGTGCCGGTCGATGGCGTTCTGGGGTGGGCCGAGCATGTAACGAACCGATGGTGACCTGAGGGCCGCACCCGTCACTGCCAGCGGCGTCGGCGGAAGTCTGGCGTTCTGCGTGGCGATTTGCTTAGCAAAGCTAATTTGTTAGGCTAATTGTCGATGCCGAATCACCCCAACCCCACCCTCAGACTCACGATCGCCCGCCTCGCCCGGCGCATGCGGTCGCAGCGAGCTCGCGATGACATCAGCGACGGCCAGCTCGCGGTGCTCTTTGGCCTGCTTCAGCACGGCCCGCTCAGCATCGGCGAACTCAGCACGCGAGAGCGCGTGACCCCGCCCTCGATGAACCGCATCGTCAACGCGATCGAGGACGCAGGCTTCGTTTCGCGGGGTTCCTCCCCCGACGACGGTCGAAAAGTGATCGTCACCCTCACCGATGCGGGGCTTGAGATCACGCAAGAAACCCTCCGCCGCCGGGACGCGTGGTTTGCCCAGCGCCTCTCGCAGCTCGCCCCAGAGAAGCTCGCCATCCTCCGCGCCGCCGAGCCCGTCCTCCGAGAGCTGGCCGAGGAATGAAGTCAATGTTCCGCTCGCTCTCCATCTACAACTATCGGCTCTGGTTCGCCGGTGCACTCGTCTCCAACATCGGCACGTGGATGCAGCGCACTGCACAGGACTGGATCGTGCTCACGGACCTAACGGATCACGACGCAGCAGCGCTCGGCGTGACGATGGCTCTGCAGTTCGGCCCAGCGCTCGTGCTCACCCCCATCACCGGTCTCATCGCCGACCGGGTCGACAAGCGCCGCATGCTCATGCTCACCCAGGTCTTGCTCGGCGTGCTCGGACTGGGGCTCGGGCTCATCGTGGTTCTTGGCGTCGCGCAGCTCTGGCAGGTCTACGCCTTCGCGCTCGCCCTCGGAGTGGTTTCGGCGTTCGATGCTCCCTCGCGTCAGGCGTTCGTCTCCGAGCTGGTGGGAGAGAAAGATCTCACGAATGCCGTTGGTCTCAACTCGCTCTCGTTCCACAGCGCTCGCCTTGTGGGGCCCGCCGTGGCGGGCATCCTGGTGGCCCTCATCGGCGCTGGATGGGTATTCCTCATCAATGCGGCGTCGTTCATTGCGGTGTTCGTTTCGCTCACCCAGATGCGGCGCAATGAATTGACGCCGTCACGGCCAGCACCGCGGACCAAGGGCCAGATTCGAGACGGATACCGCTATGTGCGCGGTCGACCCGACATCGTCGTCACGCTCGTGATGGTGTTCCTGGTGGGCACTTTCGGCTTCAACTTCGCAATTTTCATCTCCACGATGGCCACGGTCGAGTTCGGCCAAGGAGCCGGCGAGTTCGGGCTTCTCTCATCGCTCATGGCGGTCGGCGCCGTCGCCGGTTCGCTCATCGCGGCGCGGCGCGAGCGGCCACGGCTGCGCATCGTGACAGCGGCAGCCGCAGCCTTTGGAGTGGCGTGCATGATCGCGGCCGTCATGCCTAACTACGTCTCGTTCGCCGCAGCGCTCGTGCTCGTGGGCCTCAGCTCACTCACCATGATGACGAGCGCCAATGCCTATGTTCAAACGACGACACCGCCCGAGCTGCGCGGCCGAGTCATGGCCCTCTACCTGGCCAT
Organism: Salinibacterium hongtaonis; assembly: GCF_003065485.1. Classification (GTDB taxonomy): domain Bacteria; phylum Actinomycetota; class Actinomycetes; order Actinomycetales; family Microbacteriaceae; genus Homoserinimonas; species Homoserinimonas hongtaonis. The sequence goes on along the minus strand of NZ_CP026951.1, from coordinate 68,429 downwards.
CTTCATGGGCGGAACCCCCCTCGGCGCCCCCGTCACGGGCTGGATCACCAACGAGCTTGGTCCGCGTTGGGGCCTCGGCCTTGCGGCAATCTCCGGCCTGCTCGCCGCCGCGATCGCCCTGTGGTGGATGATCCGCCATCGTGGACTGCGTCTGCGCCTCTACCGCGGCGAACGACGCGTGCGCATGGAGTACCTCGGCGACGGCCGAGCGGTCGTCAAGGATGAGGTGAGCCCGGATGCTGCGACCCGAGAAATCGCGGTCGTCGAGGCAAACAACCAAAAGAGCTAAGCGCTCGCTAGGCCTCGCGGGTGATGTCAACGCGCACGAACATTTCTGAGGCGGTGCCGCCCGAGTACACGCCCTTCAGCGGCGGAACATCTCCATAGTCACGACCTCGGCCCACGAGCACGTGGCGGTCGCCAATATCGATGCCGTTTGTGGGGTCAAACCCGCACCAGACCCCGCAAAACCATTCGACCCATGCATGGGATTCGCCCTCCTGGGTAACCCCCACGATGGGCTCAGGGTCTGGGTGCAGATAGCCGGAGACATAGCGAGCGGGGATGCCGATCGAGCGGAGAGCCCCGAGCGCGAGGTGAGCAAAGTCTTGGCAAACCCCTTTGCGTTCTACCCAGGCCTCTGCCGCGGTCGAGTTGACGCCCGTAATGCCGCTGACGTAGTCGAGCTGCTCACCGATTGCGATGCAGATTCGCCGCGCGGCATCGCACGGTCCGGCGGAGGTCTCCGCAATCGCGACGGCGAGTTCGGCCAGTTCAGCAGGTGGGGTCGTGCGCTCACTCTGCTCAAGATGCTCGACCGTCTCGACGAGGCGCTCGACTTCGGCGGCGAGGTCATCCCAACCGATCGCCTCATGGTCGTGTCGGCGATGGCTCACCTCCACGAGGCTCGTCGACGTGAGCGAGAGCTCGTGGTGGCCACTCAATGCCTCGAACGCCGAAACTCTGCTGCCCCAGTAGTCCATGTATTCGTGGTGGCTCGACGCCGGCTGGATGTCGATGCTCGCGTGCAAAACAAACTGGCCGTCGGTCGTGATGGGCAGCATCCTGGCCTCGTTGTATGACGCGGCGACGGGAGAGGTGTAGCGAAACCCCGTAATGTGACGGACGCGTAACCGGTTCATGTGGTTTCCCCTACCCAGCTGGGGGCGGCATCGTTGGGAAAGTACCGCAGCCGCGCCTGCTCCGAAACCGAGCTCGTGGCGAGTTGCACGCTCTCCATATGTGCGGGCAAGTCTTCGAGGATCTCGGCGATGGGTCGGTACTCGATTTCGCTGCGGATTTGGCCGAGCATGCGCCTGCTCTGATCGGGTGCCGCCGTCTCGGACCTCGGTTCGATCTCGTCGAGGCAATGCTCCGCCCTCGTGAGGGAGAAAAGGATGCTGCGGGGGAACTGCCGATCAAGCAGCAGAAACTCCCCCGCACGCACGGCGCTGGGCGAACCGCTGTGCGTACGCAGATACGACTCATAGGCACCGCAACTGCGCAGGATGGTGGTCCATGATGGCCCGCTGTCTTCTGTGAGTGAGCGCGTGGCCAGAAGCCGTGCCGTCATATCGGCGCGCTCGAGGCTCCTGCCGAGCGTGAAGAAATACCAGGCTTCGTCGCGTCGCGTCGCCGACTCGATGATGCCAACGGCGAGCGCCGAGCGCTCCCGAACCCACGCGATGAAGGCGTGCACCTTGTCGTCGGCGACCTTGCGCGGCGTGCGCGCCCGCGTGGTGTTGAGGCACTCCCATAGTTCGGTTGAGACGATCTCGCGAGCCCGGCGGGCATTCTCCCGTGCCGCGCCCAGCGAGAAGGCGATCGCGGTGGGTTGGGAACGGTCGACGGCGAGCAGCGAGAGCACGTCCTGCCGGGTCATGTCGCCGGTCTCGGGAATCTTGGCTCCCATCACTTCGAGGATGGAACGGCACGCGAGATTCTCGTCAATCCAGGGGTCCTCGAGCAGCAGTTGCAGGTGCGCGTCGAGCACACTCGCGGTGCCATCGGCTCTCTCGATGTAACGCCCGATCCAAAAGAGTGATTCGGCGATTCGGCTCAGCATTGCCGTGTCTCCCGACTTTGTTGTTGTTGTTCGTGTTGTCGTTGCCCAGACGCCGCATCGGCCGGAGCGTGGTCTTGCAACCTCTCGCCTCGGGAGAATGCGGATGGGGCACGTCGGTCGGGTCCGACGGGCCACGCGGGTTCGTGCACATCACCTACGACCCAGGTGTCTTTTGAGCCGCCTCCCTGACTGCTGTTGACCACGAGTTCGCCCTCGGGCAGGGCCACTCGCGTGAGCCCACCCGGCAGCACCCAGATATCGCGCCCGTCGTTGACGGCGAACGGGCGCAGGTCGGCGTGCCTCGGGCGCATGCCGTCATCGACGAGTGTGGGAATCGTGGAGAGCTGCACGAGCGGTTGGGCAATCCACCCTCGCGGGTCGGCCACGAGCCTGAGGCGCAGTTCATCGAGCTCGGCCCTGCTGGCATCCGGCCCGATGACGAGCCCCTTGCCGCCGGAGCCATCGACCGGCTTAACGACGAGTTCGTCGAGTCGATCGAGTACCTCGGCAAGCGATTCCGGGTCTTCGAGTCGCCAGGTTGTCACATTGGGCAACAGCGGCTCTTCGCCGAGAAAGTAGCGGATGAGGTCGGGCACATACGTGTAGACGAGCTTGTCGTCGGCCACCCCGTTTCCGACCGCATTGGCAATCGTGACCCGACCGAGCCGGGCGGCAAGCAGCATTCCCGGTGTGCCCAGCACGGAATCCGCCCGAAAGTGCAAAGGATCGAGGTATTCGTCGTCGACGCGGCGATAGATCACATCCACACGGGTGGGCCCCGCCGTCGTGCGCATGTAGACACTTCCGCCAGAGCAAAAGAGATCGCGCCCCTCGACGAGCTCGACGCCCATCAGCCGGGCAAGCAGCGTGTGCTCAAAGTAGGCGGAGTTGTGAACACCGGGGGTGAGGACGACAACGGTCGGGCTTTCCACGCCAGCGGGCGCGCTCGCCCTGAGCGCCCCGAGAAGCTTGCTCGGGTAGTCGGCGACGGGGCGCACCTTCATGCTCGCGAACAGCTCCGGCAGGGTTTGGCTCATGACCCGTCGGTTCGAGATCACGTAACTCACCCCGCTCGGCACGCGCACATTGTCCTCGAGCACGCGCCAGGCGCCCGCTTCATCCCTGATCAGGTCGATGCCGCTGACCTGGATGCGCACCCCATTTGCGGGCTCGATTCCTACGGCAGCCCGATGAAAATGGGTCGAGGAGGTCACGAGCCTCGCCGGGATGATGCCGTCGCGCACCGCGGTCTGGGGGCCATAGGCGTCAGCGAGAAAGGCCTCGAGGGCTCGCACCCGCTGCTGCACCCCGGCCGAAACCGCCTTCCACTCCTGCTGCTCAATGAGCCGGGGCACGGCGTCAAGGGGGAACGGCCTCTCCTCGCCGGCAAAGTCGAAGGTGACCCCCTGGGCCAGATAGGAGTTGGCGAGGTCTTCTGTGCGACCGCGCAGCTCCGCCTGGGTCATCTTTGCCAGGCCAGCGTGGAGCTCCTTATACCCGGGGCGCACCCCGCTGCTCTGATCGAACATCTCGTCCCAGGGCGCAGCCCCACGGCGGCGGCTAACGCCACTGCCGTATCCCTCGAAGAGCCCGTCCATGTCCGGAGCCTAGGGACGCACTATTGCGCGGGTGTTTCGAGCAGGTAGCCCTGCAGGTTACCGATTGCGGCGGCCCGCCGGGGCTGCGATCCGTCGACTATTCGGGTGCGAGCGCCCCGCGCATGAGCGCTGCCAGAGCGGGGAGACCGCCTGCCGAGTAGGCCGCCCTTTGACGATCGGCGCCCGTCCCTTCGGCAAAAAGCCGGTCGATCCACTCGGTTACTCGCTCGGCGTCTCCCTCTGCGGCGAGTGCGGCGGCCGTGTGCTGAAGCAGCGCATCCACAACCGTGCGCGACACCTCGAGTTCGCCCGTGAACGGGTGCACAAGCCGGTGAGAGATGCCATCACGGGCGGCAAGCCACAGCGCAGAATCGATGAGCTCAGGGTGGAGCGGGTCAGCGGGCTTCTCCTCGGCGAGCGCGGTGCTCACGAGTGCGCGGATCAGGAGCGCCACCAGCACCGAGTGCCATGCCTCAAGCTGCGCGTCGCCTACGCGCACCTCAATGGTCGGGAACTTGCGAGAGAGCCGGATATTCCAGGCGATTAGCGCGTCGTCGAAGGTTCCCCCGACCCCCACGATGCGGGCGGAACGTCGATCGTAGTCATCCGCGTCGACGAAGGCGGGCGGGGTGCCCCTGGTCGCCCATCGCTGAAGCTGGATGATGCGGTAGCTAGAGAACCCGGTGTCTTCACCCTTCCACAGCGGTGAGTTGGTGGCGAGGGCAGCGATGACGGGCATCCAGACACGGAGCGCGTTCATCGCTCGCACCCCGGATTCACGATCGTCGATGCCTACGTGCACATGCAATCCGCCGTAGAAGTATTCCTTGGCCACGTGGCGGTACTCATCCAGCACTCGGTGATACCGGGACTTGTCGGTGAGCACGATGGGATTTGCCACGAGCGGGTAGGTGCCCGTTGACGCGGCGATGACACCGACGCTCGTCGCCGCATCCCGCAGCCTCCGGCGAAAGCCGATGAGGTCGGCGAGCGCGGCCTCGGCGGTCTCGCACACCGGGGTTGGCCGCTCCAGCTGGCTCAGCAGAAACTCGCGCTGAATGTTGCGGCTCTCGCCGCGCTCCACCCGCAGGGCGCGATAAACAGCAGGCGCCTCGTCCCGGGGTGCGAGGGTCATAGGGTCGAGAATGGCGTATTCCTCTTCCATGCCGAACGTTGCCATCTGGTCTCCTCTCGTCCACACTCCTGCGAACGTAACTGCATCCCGGCACCAGCGCCTTCAGAAAGTCGCCGACCGGTCGTGCTACAGCTGTAGAGGTTACCGCGCGCTGGCGGGCACCGTGAGGTGCTCGATGACGGTGCCGAGCCGATCCACCGCCCAGTCGAGGTCCGCTTGCTCGATGACGAGGGGCGGGGCCAGGCGGATGCTGGAGCCGTGGGTGTCTTTCACGAGCACACCCTCGGCGAGCAGCAGTTCGCACACCCTCCTGCCGGTAGCGAGGCTGGGATCGATATCGATGCCGGCCCAGAGCCCGGCACCCCTCACGGCAACGACGCCCGAGCCGACCAGCGCGCGCAGTCGCGCGTGCATCCTCTCGCCCAGCTCGGCCGCCCTGCGCTGCGGAGCCCCGTCTGCAAGCATGCGCACGACCTCGGTGCCCACAGCGGCGGCAAGGGGGTTGCCGCCAAAGGTGGAGCCATGCTGGCCGGGCTCCAGAACGCCCAGGATGTCGCGGTTGCCCACGACGGCAGAGACGGGGACGATGCCACCGCCGAGGGCCTTGCCCAGCAGGTAGAGGTCGGGCACGACCCCCACGAGGTCACAGGCGAAGGTTGTGCCGGTTCTGCCGAGGCCCGATTGAATCTCGTCGGCGACCAGCAGCACGTTCTCTCTGGTGCAGAGGTCTCTCAGCTGCGGCAGGAACGCGGGCGGCGGCACGATCACTCCGGCCTCACCCTGAATCGGCTCAACAAGAACGGCGACGGTGTTCTCGTCTATTGCTGCCGCCACAGCGGCGGCATCTCCATAGGGCACGGTGCGAAAACCCGGGGTGAACGGCCCAAAATCGGCGCGCGCATCCTGATCGTCGCTAAAGCTCACGATTGTGGTGGTTCGGCCATGAAAATTGCCCGCCATCACGATGATGTTCGCCCGGTCAGACTCCACGCCCTTGACCCTGTATCCCCACGCCCGCGCAACCTTGATGGCCGATTCCACGGCCTCCGCTCCCGTGTTCATCGGCAGCACCATGTCTTTGCCGGCGAGGGCGGCCAGTTCGGTCACGAACGTTCCGAGCCGGTCATTGTGGAACGCACGGCTAGTGAGCGTGATGCGGTCGAGCTGTGCTTTGGCGGCGTCGATTAGGCGCCGGGGCGAGTGCCCAAAGTTCACGGCGGAGTAGGCCGCAAGACAGTCAAGATATCGGCGGCCATGCACGTCGGTCACCCAGGCGCCCTCCCCCGTAGCAATAACCACGGGCAGCGGGTGGTAGTTGTGAGGGCTGTGCTCGTCAACCGCCGAGATGAAGGCATCGGATGCCGCGGGCGGCGTAGATCCGCTGGTCGGCGTCACCGCCGCTGGCGTGGTGTCGGCGAGTGTCCCAACCCTCGGCCTCATGGCACTCATCGTCGCAACTCCAGGGTGCAGCATTTGACGCCGCCGCCGCCGCGCAAAAGCTCGTCGAGCTCCACCCCGACGGGCGTATAGCCGCGCTCGGTGAGCTGCCGGGCGAACCCGCGGGCTCTCTCGGCGATCACCACCGATGCGCCGTCGCTGAAGCAGTTGAGGCCGAGCACCACCGCGTCGGACTCCGCGACGCGGATCGCATCGGGATACCGTCTCTCGAGCTCGAGCCTGCTCTGTTCGCTGAAGGCGGCTGGCAGGTACGCAATGGTGGGAACAGCGCCCTCGGCCGGTTCGGGATCGAGCACGGCGAGCGCCGTATCGAGGTGGTAGAACCGGGGGTCAACTAGCTCAAGCCCCACGACCTCCCTGCCAAAAATGTCGGCGAGCTCCCGGTGGCTCGCGCGATCGCTGCGAAAGCCGTATCCGGCCAGAATCGACTGGCCCGCCAGGAGAAAGTCACCTTCGCCCTCGTTGACGTGGTGTGGCTGGTGCACCGTATAGCCGGCCTGCTCGAACCAGCGCATATAGGCGGGGCCCTCTGCTGCCCGCTCCTCGTGGGCGAACAGTGCGCCATAAGCGACCCCGTCGAGAACGAATCCGCCATTGGCCGCATAGACCATGTCGGGCAGGCTCTCGACGGGGTCAATGACCTCAACGGCAATGCCGAGCGCCAGGTATGTCTCGTACAGCGACTCCCATTGGCGCACGGCCCGGCCAGTATCCGTCGGCTCCTGCGGGTGCATCCACGGGTTGATGCGGTAGCTGACGGTGAAGTGGTCCGGCCGACACATGAGCACTGTGCGGGATGTTGCGCGGCGGGCTGCGCTATCGGGTGTGGCAGCAGCGTCACGCCCTGGCGTGGCATCGGTGAGCGTCATAGTTTCAGTCTCACAGCGGGAGTTGGCACGATTTCGCGAACATACGACGAGATCCTGCGTCATAACCGCCATACACGCACGAATTCTTCGTAGTGTGGGCGTCATGGACAATCTGGACACCGGCATCCTGACGCTGCTTCGCAAGAACGCGAGGGCGGGATATGGCGACATCGGCGACGTGATCGGGCTTTCGGCCTCCGCAGTCAAGCGCCGGGTCGACCGGCTCGTCGCCGACGGAGTGATTCGCGGCTTCACCATCCAGGTCGACCCCGCCGTCGACGGACTCGGCACCGAGGCCTATGTCGAGCTGTTCTGCCGCGGCACCGTTTCGCCGGGCGACCTGCGCAGGATGCTCGGCGAAATCCCCGAGGTTGTCGGTGCCGGAACCGTGAGCGGCAGCGCCGACGCGATCGTGCACATGCGCAGCCGCGACATCACGAGTTTGGAGGCCGCTATCGAACGGGTGCGCGATGCCCCCAATGTTGACCACACCCGCAGTTCGATCGTTCTCTCGAAGCTGATCGAGCGAGCGCGAGACTGACTCGGCAGCGGTTCTAGATGATCCATTCGTCGTCGGTGAGAAAGTTCTCGAGCAGCGACTCCTCCTGACGATCAGCGCTGCCGGGCCAGAATTCTTCGAACGCCACAATCCAGTGGGCCGCATCCCTCAGGGGCGCGGCGGTGAGCTCGCTCAAGCGCGCCGTCCCTGCTCGCTGCCGCGCTATGAGCCCCGCATTTTCGAGAACCTTCAGGTGGCGCGAAACGGCGGGCTGGCTAATGCTGAAGGGGGCGGCCAGCTCGGCAACGGTTGCGTCGCCATCGCGCAGGATGCTCAAAATACGCCGACGCGTGGGGTCGGCGAGAGCTCCGAAAACCTGGTCGAGATTGGCCTGCCCTGCCATTCATAACTCCAACGTTTTAGAACAAGAAGGTTAAGAATAGCGAGGTCTTCACCGAGTTACTCGAAATATGTTGTCACGTAATGAGGCGCGCCGAATGGTGACGAATTGCTACAACTGTTAAATGACCACCGCTACACTCCCCGTCCTCGATCTTTCCCGCCTGAACCAGGGCGATGACGAGGCCGCAGCGTTCCGTCGCGAGCTGCGAGACGCGACCCACGAATACGGTTTTTTCTACCTCACCGGGCACGGCATCCCGCACGAACTCTTCGATGGAATCATCGGCACAGCGCGCGAGTTCTTTGATCTGCCCGACGCAGACAAACTCGAAATCGAGAACATCAAGAGCCGCCACTTTCGCGGCTATACCCGTGTCGGCGGAGAGCTCACGCAGGGCAGGGTCGACTGGCGCGAGCAGATCGACATCGGCCCCGAGCGCGCCGCCGTCGAGAAGGGCGAGGGCGTAGCCCCCTTCTGGACCCTCGAGGGCCCCAACCAGTGGCCCACCGCGCTGCCGCACCTGCGCGACGTTGTGGCCGAATGGCAAGCTCAGATGGATGCCCTCTCGATCACGCTCATGCGCGCCTGGGCCGAATCCCTCGGCGCTGACCCTGACGTGTTCGACGCGGCATTCGCCCACGAGCCGTCGACCTTGATCAAGATTGTGCGCTACCCCGGCAAGGATGACCCCGAGCCCCAGCAGGGCGTTGGCGCCCATAAGGACTTCGGCGTTCTCACCCTGCTCTATGTCGAGGAGGGCAAGGTCGGCTTGCAGGTCGAGAAGGACGGCGACTGGATCGACGCTCCGCCGCTCCCCTACGCCTTTGTCGTCAACATCGGCGAACTTCTCGAAGTCGCGACGGAGGGCTATCTGCGGGCCACCATCCACCGGGTGGTCTCACCCGGCTCGGGGCAGGACCGCATCTCGGTGCCCTACTTCTACGCACCGGCCCTCGACGCCACGATTCCCTCGATTCCGCTGCCGGACGAGCTGCGGGCACAGGCGGGCGGCGTGACCGCCGATGCGCACGGCGAACCGCTGTTCTCTACCTATGGCGAGAATGCCATCAAGAGCCGGCTGCGCGCGCATCCCGATGTCGCCGCGATCCACCACCCCGAACTCGTGAGCGCACGCACGGCGGCACCCACCCACTAGGGGGCAGTCGCCACTAGAACTCGATCTTGGCGATGGCCGGGTCGGCGTAGCCATAGCGATGTGCCGTGAGGGTCACGGTTTGCGTGCGCAACATCGGCAGCAGCTCGAGGCGCCCCGAGGTTGTGATCGGCGCTGAATAGACGCCGATTTCTGGGCGGTGCACGAGGGCAATTGCGGTCGCCTCGGCGGCCCCGCCGATTACGCGGATGTGCGGCGTCGTGACCTCGCCAGCCTGCAGCCTGGCGCACCAGCGGGCGTCGCTCTCCACGATCACTGTCGTCACCCTCAGCGGGCTCGCAGCGCTGCCGAAGAGCTGCATCAGCCCCGCGGCGACCGGCTCGGCAGAGCTGATCGCGATTCGGGCACCCGCCCTGGTGGCCGCCGCAAGCACACGAATGAGCTGCGCGGCGGAGGCCCCTTCCGAGAGGCGAATGGTGGTGGCAACGGGCAGGTGACGAACCACCGTGCGCAGCGTGCGAAACTCAGCGAGTTCCACGGGGTCGCGGTAGTGGCGCCGCCAGGCCCGCTCATCGCTTTCTGCGCCGGCTCGCACGAGGTCGAACTCCACGAACGACATCGACGGCAGTGCCGCGTCGATGAGAGATCGCACCTCGGGCGAGACGCCGTCGAGGCGCACTGACTGCTGCGGCTCCCCGAACACCGGCGCCCAGTCGGCCAGGGCAAGCACTCTGTCTGGTCCCGTGGTCGTGCCGCGCCATCCGCCGAATGGAAGGGTGTCTGGCGGCGGCCCGATCGTGGCGTGGTTTACATGGACGCTGCCCGAGTCCACGGAGTCGAGCCACAGCGCGATCTCGTCGAGCGTGAGCGAATAGAGGGCGGCGGCGGGCGGATGGGCGGAGTTCTGAAGATCGATCGCCGCCTCGAGGGTGTCCACTGCGGTGAGCGCGATCACGGGGCCGGCGACGGCCCGTTCGACGGCGCTCTCTGCGGGGACCCCGTCCCGCACACCGGGCCGCCAGAGCTGCCCTGCCGCGTCCAAAGGCTCCGGCTGCACGAGCCAGCTCTCTCCGCTGCCGAGCACGCTCAGCGCCCGGCGCAGCCGCTCGGGAGCGGGACCGATCAGCGGACCTACCCGGGTGGAGATCTCGTGGGGGCGACCCGCAAACGAGGTGATGACGGCGTCGGCGAGCTCCCTGCGAAACTCGGCGGAGTCGAGCAGGGACCCCACCAGAATCACGAGGCGGGTGCCGTGCGGATGCTGCCCACCCCGCGCGAATGCGCTGGCCACGATATCGGCCGCGGCGAGGCGGTAGTCAGCGCTGGGAGTAACGATCACGGATGCGATGCCCACACTGTCGCCGATTGCGGGGCGTTCGGGCCTCCAGGACCGCAGCAGGGCCGCGGTGTCTCTGTCGCCCCAAAAGCTCACGCGGCCGATCGCAGGGTGAGCTACCGTGGCGCGGGCAATCGTTGCATCTTCTGGCGCGACCATCGCCACGAGGGCATGGTCGATTCCGGCCTCGTGAATCGCGGCAATCACGAGCGACGCGCTGCGCTGCGCCTGATGCGCCGGCTGCACAATCACTGCGGAGCCGGCGGCAAGCGCCGAGAGCACTCCGTCAACGGTGTCGGCGACGGGACTCGTCCACGAGGGGGCGACGAGGCTCACGGGCACCGCCACAAACGCGGCATTCTCCACGTCATCGAGCTCATGCACACGCCGTGCATATTCGCGGGCGAGCCATGAGGCGCGGCTGGCCTCGGCATCCGCCTCCGTCACCGTGGCTCCGACCTCGCTCACGAGCACCTCGATGATGCGCGCGCGATAGGCGTCGAGCACGAGCGCGATCTCCTCCATCGTCACGGCTCGGTCTGCCGCTGACCTGCCAGCCCACCCCGGCGCGGCCGCGGCGGTGTCGGCGACGATTCGCTCGAGGGCAGAAACGTCTCGCACCACCGCGCCCTGCACATCGGTGGCCTGCAGCGTCGATTGGGTCGATCGCTGCAGAATGCCGCGAGCCCAAGCCCTGTTCGCCGCGACTGTGGGATCGGTGCGGGCAATGTCGACAGCACCATCCGGGGTTTCGCGGTTTTGCACCCGAGCGGCCGGCGGAGCGGGCTCTGCGAGCGCCTCCACGGAGCGGAGGAACCGGGATGCTTCGCGGTCGAAGAGCGCAGCATCCGTGGCCATGGTGTCGGCTGCTGAGGCGAAGTTGCTCTCGTCGCCGATCTCGTCGAGCCTGCGACACAGGTATCCGGCCGCCGACGCCGCGTCGTGGACGGAGACGATGGGCGCGGAGAGCAGCACACCTCCTGTGCGGGACGCCACCAGCGGGACGTTGTTCAGCGTCATGCCGAGCAGCATTTCGTAGTCGACCCGGTGAGCGACCCCCCGAGCCTCGGCGAGCTGCTGGGCATAGGCGATCTCAAAAAGGTTGTGAGAGCCGATGCCCAGCTTCACCGCGTCGGTGCGCTCGGGCGTCAACGCCCAGTCGAGCACCCGCTTGAAGTTGGTATCCGCGTCGAGACGGGAATCCACCGGCGCCTGCGGCCAGCCTGCTGGCTCTGATTCAGCTCGCTCCTGCGCGAGATTCGCCCCCTTGACGAGTCGCACTTTAATGCCGGCGCCGCCCTCAGCCCGTCGGGCGATGGCCCATTCGGTGAGCCGCTGATAGCGTTCGAGCGCATCGGGCAGATAGGCCTGCACCACAATGCCGGCCTCATAGTTCTTGAGCTTGGGCCGATCGAGAAGCGTCATGAAGGCATCGAGGCTCAGCTCAACGTCGGCGTAGTCGAGGGTGTCGAGACAGATGAACTTTGTGGCGGCAGACGAGGCCGCGAACTCATAGAGCGGCTCAAGACGATCGATGACTCTCGCCCGGGATTCGTCGTGCGCCCACGTGTTGGTACGGCCCGCTATTGCCGCGATCGAGAGGGAAAGCTGATCGATGTCGGGGCGAGCGAGCAGCTCCCTGGCCTCGCTGAGGTGACGCTCGGCATCGTCGCTCGTGGTGATGGCGTCACCCAGCATGGTCACCGTCACGCGAACCCCGCGCTCCTTGAGTTCTGCGAGCCTTTTCTCCAGGTGGCGAGGGTCGGCATCGAGCATGAAGTGACGTGTGATCCTGCGGAACACTGCCCTGCTCAATGGCACGAAAGGCCAGGGCAGGAGCAGCGAGAAGCCTCCGCCCAGTTGCATGAGAACGCGCGCCCAGGGCGCGAGAGTCTCGGGCAGCTCACGGGACAGGATCTCGAAGTTGCGGCCAGCAACCCGCAGATCGTGGGGGCGCATCACACGGTCGACAAAGTCGATCGTCATGGCGCGAACATCGGCATCCCGCATGAGGGACGAGAGTCGGCGGGCATCACGTTCTGTGCCCGACTCGTCGGCGGCGGGGCGCTCCGCAAGCCATTGGCGCACGGTAGAAACGGATGCTTCTGCGAGTTCGGCTGCGTTGGTGGGGGGCTGCGACGCGGTCGGTTGCATGCTTCGAGGGTACTTGCGCGGCCCGAGAATCGGCGCAGGACGCCCGCTGTGGAGCGGCTGTGCAGGCACCGAATCGCCTTTACGTGTGCAGCACATGCTGGTTGACTCAGGGCATGACCTTCGACCCCTATGCAAACCAGGGCGGTGCTGCGGCGTGGGATCCAGCCGCCGCAGCGGCGTCGAACGAGGCTGCCGACCAGTTATTCGCGGCGGAGACTAGCAACGTCTCCGATGCGGATGTGAGCGATGCAGAGTACGTGGAAGATGTCGCGACGGCAGAAGATGCCGAGTTCGTAGAAGATGTCGAGATCGATGGCGACCCGACGCAGCCTTATGACCTCAGCGATCCCGACGTATAGCGGCTACCACTCGCTCGGCGCTGGCTGCCGCGTCGACGGCAGCGCGGCATCCTGAGCCCACCGTTGCACCCACCCCGCCGGCTCCGTGTGCGGGGCATCAAAGCCAAGCGCAGCGACGAGTTCATTCATAGGAACCGTGCCGCCCGTTCGCTTGAGAAAGCGGGCCTTGAGCACGATCGATGCGTAGATCTCGCCCTTCACTACGAAGCGTTGCTCCATGTAGACGGCCCTGTCGTCGAAACCAGAAACCTTAGATTCCACTTCGAATTTCTGCCACGGCATGAGCGACTTTCTGTGCGTCATCGATGAGCTCTGCACGACGGGATACCACTCATTGCGCATCAGAGTGGCATAGACCCCTGTGCGACGGAGCAGGTCGAGCCGCCCCAGGTCGGAGATCGAAAGATAGCGCCCATTGTTCATATGGCGGTTGGTATCGAGGTCGGTCGGCAGCACCCGAAACGCGGTCGATGACACATCGAAAGGCCCCAGGGTCGAACGTCGACGGGAGAGAAAGAAGTGCAGCAGGGTACGCCAGATCAGGTTCACGTGGTCAGGCTAGCCGGGGGCTTAGCGCCCGCCCAGCCGACTGTGGAGTTGCAACAATCGCCGCCTAGAATCATGCAGTGTCCGTGCCGAAAATCCTGCTCTATTACTGTTTCACTCCGCTTGCCGACCCCGAAGCGATTCGCCTGTGGCAGCGCGACCTGTGTGAGGGTCTCGGCCTGAAGGGTCGCATCCTCATTTCGGAGCACGGCATCAACGGAACCGTCGGTGGTGACATCGCTGCGGTCAAGCGCTATCTGCGCAAGACGCGAGAGTACGCGCCGTTCAAAAGTATGGACGTCAAGTGGAGCGACGGCCAGGGAGACGACTTTCCCCGCCTGAGCGTGCGTGTTCGCGACGAACTCGTGAGCTTTGGCGCCCCCGGCGAACTCGAGGTGAATGCCGACGGCGTCGTCGGCGGCGGCCAGCGGCTCTCCCCCGAGCAGTTGCACGAACTCGTAGAAGAGAAGCAGGTCACCTTCTTCGACGGACGCAACGCGTTCGAGGCCGAGATCGGGCGGTTCCGCGGGGCGATCGTGCCCGAGGTCGAGACGACGCGCGATTTTGTCGCCGAGATCGAGAGCGGCAAATACGACCACCTCAAGGATGAACCGATCGTCACCTACTGCACCGGCGGCATCCGGTGCGAGGTCCTCACGAGCCTCATGCGCAACCGCGGATTCAATGAGGTCTACCAACTCGATGGCGGCATCGTTCGCTACGGCGAGAAGTTTGGCGACTCTGGCCTGTGGGACGGTTCCCTCTATGTTTTCGACCAGCGGATGGCCGTGCAGTTCTCCGACAACGCGGTCACGATCGGTGAGTGCTTTCTGTGCGGTGCAGCCTCGGACCGCATGACCAACTGTCACGACCTGTCGTGCCGGGTGCAGATGGTGGTGTGCGACGAGCACGTCGAGAGCGCGGCGTGCGCCGAGCATCCGCTCGTCTCTGTTTAGCCAGGATTAATGACGAAACGCCCCGAGTTGCCTCGGGGCGTTTCGCTGCTGTGGTCTTTGCGAGCCTGCTTACGGGCAGGTGACGGTGAGTCCGTTGTCGAGCTCCCAGATACCGGGACCGACCTCGGCACACTGCGCGCTCAGTGCTGCTGCTGCACCGACGACGACAACGATCAGGATGATTCCGCCGATGATCGAAAGGATGGAGATGATGATGCCGCCGATGGCGAATCCGTTGCCCATCCCGGCCTTCTTCGACTTCACCAGGGCAATGATGCTGATGACGAGCGAGACGACGTTGAACTGGAGGATCGAGAGCACGAGGCCGACAATTCCAAGGGTCTTGCCGGGGTTAACGGCGGGGGCGACAGGTGAGTTAACAGCGGTGGTTTCGGTCATGTGATTCCTCGTTGGTGAATATTGATGAATGCGCGCGACAGTGGTAGCGCGGTGGTTCTGTCCAGCGCTGCGGTATATCAAGCGGTGATGACTCTACTGGCAGCTGATACGGGTGCCGTTATCCAGGGTGTAGACGCCAGCCTTACGGCCGTCGCAGGCGCCGCCAATTCCGTTGTTCGTCGAGAGCAGCACCAACTGAAGCACCAGCAACACCGTCGTAATCACGCCCACGATGATCGAAACCGTTCCCAGCGTGCCAGCAAAGCCAACCGCGCGGGACTTTTTGTACGACACGATGCCGAGCGCAACACCGATGAGGCCAAGCGCGAGGCTCAGCACAATGCCCACGATGCCCAGAACTTTGCCGGGATCCTTCTCGTCGTAATCGTCGTGCGCCGTTACGTCGACAACCGGCACCGCGCCCGACGCAAAAGGCTCGGTCGGTTCGAGTTCGTCGTTGACTACCGACTCCCCTGCGCTCATTGCTCCCCCATCAGTGCGACGACGCTCGTGGACTTACACGCTGCGCAGACTGTATCGCGAGCGATACTCATGCCGCCACCCTACTTTTGGGGGGACCACCCCTCGCGCCGACGACCCTCTTCTACCAAGATGGGTTTATGCGCATAGGAATCCTCACCAGCGGCGGCGACGCCCCCGGACTCAACGCCGTCATCCGCGGTGCCGTCCTCAAGGGCGACAAGATGTACAACCAGGAGTTCGTGGGATTCCGAAGCGGATGGCGCGGCGTCATAGAAGAAGAGCTGCTGCCGCTTGGCCGCCACGAGGTCAGGGGAATCTCCAAGCAGGGCGGAACCATCCTGGGCACCTCCCGCACGAACCCCTTCGAGGGCAACGGCGGCCCTGACCGCATTCGCGAGGTGCTTGAGCGCAACGACATCGAATCGATCATTGCCATCGGCGGAGAAGGCACCCTCGCCGCCGCCCGCCGCCTCAGCGATGCCGGTCTGCCCATCGTCGGCGTTCCCAAGACCATCGACAACGACATCTCCGCAACCGACTACACATTCGGCTTCGACACCGCAGTGCAGATCGCAACGGATGCCATGGACAGACTGCGCACCACCGGCGACGCCCATGGCCGCTGCATGATCGCCGAGGTAATGGGCCGGCATGTGGGCTGGATCGCCCTGCACTCGGGCATGGCAGCCGGGGCGCACGCCATCCTCATCCCCGAGCAGAAGACGTCGATGGATCAGATCATCGAATGGGTGACCAGCGCCAGCGACAGAGGTCGCGCGCCGCTCGTTGTCGTTTCTGAGGGATTCTTGCTCGACACGATGGACGACACCCACCACGAGCGCGGGCTCGATGCCTTCGGCCGACCCCGACTCGGCGGCATCGGCGAGATGCTCGCCCCCATGATCGAGGAGCGCACAGGAATCGAGACCAGGGCAACGACCCTCGGCCACATTCAGCGCGGCGGCACCCCCACCTCCTACGACCGTGTACTCGCCACCCGCCTGGGCATGTCGGTGCTCGAGCTCGCACGCACCAAGCAGTGGGGAAAGATGGTGGCCCTTCGGGGAACCGACATCATCACCGTTCCGTTCGAGGATGCCCTCGGCCAGCTCAAGACGGTGCCGCAGCACCGCTACGACGAGGCCCGGGTGCTGTTCGGGTAGTCCTTTCAGCGGGGTGCCGCTAGCCTTGAGAGCGAAATGCTGCTCACGATGCTCAAGGCCAAGGTCCACCGCGCGACCGTCACCCAGGCCAACCTCCACTACGTCGGATCTGTAACGGTCGACAGCCTGCTGCTTGAGGCATCCGGAATTCTGCCCGGCGAGCAGGTCTCCATCGTCGACGTGACCAACGGCGCTCGGCTCGAGACCTACACAATTGCGGGCGAACCCGGCAGCGGCGTGATCTCGATCAATGGGGCTGCAGCGCACCTCGTGCACCCCGGAGACATCGTCATCCTCATCGCCTATGCGCAGATGACCCCCGACGAGGCGCGCGAGTTCGAGCCGTCGATCGTGCACGTGGATGCCGACAACCGCATTGTGCACCTCGGCACCGACCCGGCCGACGCCACAGGCACATCCGGCGAGCGCCCTCCTCTCGCTCTCTAGCCACGTGCGGCGACCCCTGGTCGCGGCACGCCACACCCGGTTAGGGTGAATCCCATGCGTGCCCTGTGGACTTCTCAGACCGACGATGCCATCACCACCGAGCTCACGGAGCTCGACGACTCCGTGCTGCACGACGATGAGCGAGCGCCCGGCGATGTGATTGTCGACATCGAGTATTCGGGCATCAACTACAAGGACGGCTTGGCGATCATGGGCAGGCCAGGGGTGATTCGCAATTACCCCCTCATCCCGGGAATCGACCTGGTCGGCACCATCGCCTCCATTGACACCAGCGCCCCGGATGCTGCGGATGCTGCGCCCAGATTCGCGGTCGGCGACCCCGTCATTGTCACCGGCTGGGGCGTCGGCGAGAGCTTTCACGGCGGGCTAGCGGAACGCGCGCGCGTCAAGTCGGAGTGGCTCGTCCCCCTGCCCAGCACCATTAGCGCAGCCCGCGCCGCCGCTATCGGCACCGCCGGGTTCACCGCCATGCTGGCAGTGCTTGCCCTCGAGAGGTCGGGCGCTCTCGAGGCAGAGGGCCCAGTATTGGTTACCGGCGCAGCGGGTGGTGTGGGATCTATCGCAACCCTCCTGCTTTCGCGGCTCGGCCACAGCGTCACTGCGTCGACCGGCCGACCGGAGCAGGCGGGCTACCTTCGTTCTCTCGGCGCCTCAGACGTCATCGACCGGTCGGAGCTTTCTGCCGTTGGTCGCCCTTTGCAAAAGCAGCGCTGGGCGGCGGCCATCGATGCGGTCGGCGGCGCGACCCTCGCCAATGTGCTCGCGCAGACCAACTACGACGGCGCTGTCGCATCGTGCGGACTCGCTCAGAGCGCCGACCTGCCCACAACCGTGATGCCGTTCATCCTGCGGGGCGTCAAGCTCCTCGGCATCAATTCCGTGCTGGCTCCCCTGCCGCTGCGCGAAACGGCGTGGGCGCGGTTGGCGCGGGACCTTGACCTCGACGCACTCGACTCGCTCACCACGACGGTTCCGCTGGAGGCGGCTATCGACCAGGCCGCCCTCATCCTCGAAGGAGGAGTTCGCGGCCGCACGGTGGTCGACGTTCGAGCCTAGTCAGTGCGGGCGGTGGGTCTTACTGTGCCTCGGCCGGGCGCTCGCGCGCATACTCGGCCAGGGCCTCGACCAGGGTTTCCGCCGTGCGATCGTCTGAGATCACATCGACCGTGAGGCCCGCCGCCCTGGCATCGAATGCGGTGCGCGGCCCGATGCAGGCCACAACCGTGGTCTCGGGCAGAACGCCGAGCTGCTCGGTAACCTCGCGGGCCACAATTCCCGAGCTGATCAGGATGGCGCTGATGCGACCTGAGGCGACATCGGCCTTAACCCGGTCGGCGACGGGAATGCCAATGACGCGGTGCGAAACGACAAAGTCGACATCGAGGCCCACATCGCTGAGGCCCTCTAGCCCGTGCGAGCCAATATCTCCCGCCAGGGGAACCAGGGCGGTTCCGCCGCGGGCATCCTCTGGCCACTCACGCAGAAGACCGCGCGGGGAGTTGTCGAGGCTCGGCACAAAGTCCACCTCGTAGCCAGCGAGGGTGAGAGCGGCGCGGGCCGTTTCTCCCACGCACGCGATGCTGGTGCGCGCCGGCACCTGCACTCCTCGCTGGTTGAGCACGTCGACCGACGTCGCGCTGCTCACGACAAGCCAGTCATAGAAACCCGCCTCAAGGCGTTCGAGCGCGGTGTCGAGCGGGGCGGTGTCTTCTGGCATGGAGAAGTTGATCATCGGTGCGACAACCGCGGTCGCCCCGAAGCTGCGAAGCGTTGCGGCGACGTTCTCACCGTAGGCGCCGCCGCGGGGCACGAGCACGCGCCAACCGGTCAACGGCTTTGCCGGGCGAAGGGGGGTCATATCCCCATCCTGCCCCTCCGCGCTCCCGTGTCCAAACCGAAGGCCCCGGCGCGGAGTTACCGCGCCGGGGCCTGATACGTGATTAGTCGTCGCTGAAGATTGCCCAGGCAACGAGACCGCCAACCGCGAGGAGCGCTGCAGTGGCGCCGACAATCCAGGGAACCGGATTCTCGTCGTAGGAGCGCTTCGCGTTTTCCGCGAGCTCAGATGCTCGCTTTTTGACGTTGAGCTTGTCCTCGAGCGCGTCGAGGGTTTCGCCCAGATTGTCGCGGGCGGCAGCGGCAGTAGCCGCTGGGTTGATCGTGTGGGAGTCCGTCATGATTCTCCTTTGTTGCTCGTAGCTGAGGTCGGTCGAACTGCTAACGGTTGACCCCGCGGATAACATCCAGGTCGCTCTTAACGCTCTCGATGGTCTTCTCGGGAACCGGTGGGGTGCCCTTCTTCATCACTCGATAGCCGATGAGCGCCAGAATCGCAGCGATGATCAGCAGAACGCCGGCGACGACAAGAGCCGCCGCCCAGCCGGGCATCACCAGCGACAGGGCCAAAACGGCCGAGGTCAGAAGCACGCCCACCATGAACAGCACGACGACAATAGCGCCGGCGATGAGGCCTGCTCCGAGGCCCAGGGCCTTGAACTTGGCGAACATCTCCGCCTTGAGCTGCTCGATCTCTGCGGTAACCAGCTCGGAGACGAGGCGCGGAACATCCGCGATCAGCTCAAACAGCGACCGTTTGGGAGGACGAGGAGTCGAGGTGGGGTCCGTCATGGTTCCTACTTCTGCGAAGCGCCAGTAGACGATGTCTTGGGCGTCGACTGGGCCGCGGCGGGCGTCGACGAACTCTTGGTCGTGGACTTGCTGCCAGATCCCGAGGACGACGACTTGCCGCCCGGCGTGACCTTCGAGACCTGAGAGACAACCTTCTTAGCGTTGTCCGAGATGAACTCCGCGACCTCGGGTGCCTTATCGCGAGCGAAATCTTCGACACGATCTACCTGGGTCTTTACGCGAGGATCGTTCCAAACCTTCTCGGCGGTCCGCTTGATCTGCTCGTAGCGTTCACGGCCAGCTTTCGCACCGAGAACGTATCCGGCGGCCAGTCCTGTAAGCAGCAGAATTTTTCCGCGCACGGTGACTCCGTTCCTGTTAGAGGGTGTTCAGTCGTCTCAGCGTAGTCCCGGAACGATCAGGAGTCCTTTGGCAAACTCCCAGAAACGGGGGTTGACGCCGTCAGTATACGTATTCAAGAATGTCTCGGCCCACCACGCGCATCGCATCGAGCACCCGCAGCCGGTCATGCAGCGACGAGTCCGTAAATTCAACCGTCACCGCGTAGGAGACCCCGGCTCGTCGACCCTGCAGCAGCCCAACATCCGACCGCACGCCCTCGTCGGTTCCCGTCTTGTTGATCAACTGAAGACCGTGACTGGATGCCCTGTGCGCGAGCGGGTCCAGCCCGAAGGCACTTGCCACCATCGAGAGGTCGGCATTGAGCGACAACCAGTCGAGAACCCGCTGGCTCGTGACCGAATCGACGACCTGCCCGCGGGCCAGAGCGTAGAACAACCACGCGAGTTCAGCGGTGGATCCCACAGAAAGCTGCGGAGCATCATCCGGCCCCCGTGTCGTGCGAACCCGGTCGAGCAGTGCCGTGCGGGTGAGCCCGAGCGATTCCGCCCGCATGCGCACCGCCTCGATGCCGATGTGCCGCAGCAGCACGTTCGTCGCAACGTTGTCGCTCGCGGCGCCAATGAGAAGCCCCATGTCGCCGAGCGGCAGCGTCGGTACCTGCATGCGGTGCCACAGCCCCGAATCGGCGATCGCATCCGCGGGCGTCTTATCGAGGATCGTAGGGATCGAGGGATCCCGCGTCGTGATGCGAGCAGCAGTCTCCACGAGCAACAAGACCTTGCCAACACTGGCCGTGGGCAGGGCAACCCGATCATCGATCGCCAGGAGCGGCAGGCCTGTCACAAGGTCGAGCACTGTTGCCGAAACCCTCGCACCCTCATACGCAAGCTCACCGAGGGCGGCGAAACTCGTCGCAAAGCTCTCCGACACGTCGGATTCGCGATGCCGGCCAGCGCGAGTGTCTCGCTGGCGGCTGCGTCGGTGTTGCGAGGCTGAAACCACTTCTCCTACTTCGCGCGCGTCGCCAGATGGTCACCTATCGTGCCTCGGGGTGGCGGCGCGCTCATGTCATCGAGTCACAACTCGGCGTCGGGGGGATTGATCCAACGTCTCATATTTGGGCGACGAGGCCAAGGCCATGGACCTCCATCGGACAACCCGCTACCAGATCGTGACGCGCTCCTGCGGGTCGAGCCACAGCTCGTCGCTCTCCGTGACGCCGAAGGTGTCGTAGAAGGCATCGATATTGCGAACGATCTGGTTGCAGCGGAACTCATTGGGCGAGTGCGGGTCTATCGCCAGCAGGCGGATGACCTCTTCGTCGCGCGCCTTGAGCTGCCAGGCCTGAGCCCACGACAAGAAGAATCGCTCGGCTCCAGAGAGCCCTTCAACGACGGGCGGCTCCTCTCCGCCGAGCGAGATCAGGTAGGCCTTCCAGGCGATGCCGAGGCCGCCCAGGTCGCCGATGTTCTCGCCGATCGTGAGCGCGCCGTTGACGTGGTGGTCTGGTGTCTGGCGGGGCGCAAGAGCGTCGTACTGGGCGATGAGCGACGACGTCAAGCGCTCGAAGGCGGCGCGGTCCTCGTCGGTCCACCAGTCGGTGAGCAGGCCATTGCCGTCGTAACGCGACCCCTGATCGTCGAAGCCGTGGCCGATCTCGTGGCCGATCACGGCGCCGATCGCGCCGTAGTTGGCCGCAGCATCCCGCTCCTCGTCAAAGAACGGGTACTGCAAAATCGCGGCGGGGAAGACGATCTCGTTAAAACCGGGGTTGTAATAAGCGTTGATTGTTTGCGGCGTCATGAACCACTCGTCGCGGTCGATGGGGCGGCCGATCTTGCCCAGCTCGCGCTGGAACTCCACCTCGGCGGCGGCGCGAACATTGCCGATCAGGTCAGTGGGGTCAACCTCGAGCGCCGAGTAGTCGCGCCACTTAACCGGGAATCCGATCTTGGGCGTGAACTTCTCCAGCTTCTCGAGCGCGCGCACACGGGTCGCATCCGTCATCCACGGCAGCTGCGCGATGCTCTGGCGGTAGGCCTCGATGAGGTTGTCGACCAGCACATCCATGGCGGCCTTTGCTGTGGGTGGAAAGTGCCGCTCCACATAGATGCGGCCAACGGCCTCACCCATCGCTCCCTCAACGAACGAGACGCCGCGCTTCCATCGGGCCCGCAGCTCTGGGGTGCCGGTGAGAGTGCGGCCATAGAAGTCAAAGTTGGTCTGCACGAAGTCGTCGCTCAGGTAGGGGGCCGAGGCACGGATGACCTGCCAGCGCAGCCAGTCCTTCCACGCGTCGAGCCGGTCGTCTGTGAGCAACTCGCCGAGACCCTCCATGAAGCTCGGCTCGCGCACGACGATCTCGTCAAAGCTTGAGGCGGGCGGCTGCATTGCGTCGCGCCAGGCGTTCAAGTCGAGCCCGCCCGTCGCGGGAACATCGGCCCAGGCCCGCAAATTGTAGGTTGCCTGGCTGTCGCGGGTGCGCACGTTGTCCCAGTGCAGACCGGCGATGTCGGTCTCGAGGGCGACGATTCTGGATGCGGCTGCCGCGGCATCCTGCACGCCGGCGAGGGAGAGCATCCGCTGAACGAAGGGCTCGTAGGCCTCGCGCACCGATGCGAACTTCTCGTCGCGGTAGTACGACTCGTCGGGCAGCCCGAGGCCACCCTGCTCCGCGAATACGAGGTAACGCTCGGGGTTGCCGGGGTCATTGTCCACAAACAGCTGCAGGAACCCGCCAACACCCTGCCGCTCAAGGCGGCCAAGTGTCGTCACAAAGTTGGGCACAGAGTCGACGGCATCAACCTGGGCGAGCGCGGGCTTCAGTGGCTCGGCACCCAGCTTCTCGATGCGTTCGGTGTCGAGAAAACTCGTGAACAAGTCTCCGAACTTGCGCTGCTCGGTGCCGGGCTCGGCATCCACCGACTCCTCGATAATGTCGCGGACGGCCTTCTCGGCCTCCTCGGCAAGAACATAGAACGAGCCATAGCGGGCCTTATCCGAGGGAATCTGGGTTCTCTTGATCCAGCGCCCGTTGACGTGCCTGAACAGGTCATCCTGAGGTCGGATGGTGGGGTCAAGTTCGTCGAGGTCGATGCCGGAATTCGTCATGTCTTCACCCTAGTAAATGCTGCATGGATGCACCCGGCTAACAGTATGATCGGCTGACTTACCCGAGCCCGAGAACAAGGACGTTCATGGCCACCACCGCCGCTACTTCAGCGCCCACTCGTCTAGGTGGCCGCACCTGGACATCCCTCGTGATTTTGGGCCTCGTCGGCCAGCTCGCGTGGGCTGTCGAGAACATGTACCTCAACCTGTTCGTCTACGACACGATTACGGATGACCCCACGGCAATTGCGGTGATGGTTGCGGCGAGCGCAATCACGGCAACGCTGGCGACGTTCCTCGTCGGAGCGGCATCCGACCGGCTGCGCAAGCGACGCATCTTCATCGCGGGCGGCTACGTTCTTTGGGGGCTCTCAACGGCGGCCTTCGGCTTTGTCAGCGTCGACGGCATTGCCACGATCGCCGCAGCCGGCAACGCCGTGGTCATCACCGTCGTCGCAGTAATCCTGCTGGACTGCATCATGAGCCTGTTCGGCTCAGGCGCCAACGACGCAGCCTTCAATGCGTGGGTTACCGAATCGACCGTTCCGAGCAATCGGGGACGCGTCGAGGGCGTGCTCTCCGTAATGCCTCTTCTGGCCATGCTCATTGTCTTCGGCGGCTTCGACGGGCTCACGCAGGCTGGGCAGTGGCGCGAGTTCTTCATCATCATCGGCCTGCTCACGACTTCGGTCGGCGTGCTCGCCTGGTTTCTGGTCAAGGACTCCCCCACGATGCAGGCGCAGACCGACGGCTACCTGAAGGCCGTAATCCACGGGCTGCGCCCCAGCGTGATGCGCGCGACCCCTCAGCTCTACGTGACCCTCGCGGTGCTTGCCGTCGTGAGCATCGGCGCCCAGGTCTTCATGCCATACCTGATCATCTACATCCAGCGGTATTTGCGCATCGACGGCTATGCGATCGTGCTCGGAAGCGTGCTCCTGTCGGCGGCAATCCTCAGCGTGATCGGCGGCCGCGTGATCGACAGGGTGGGCAAGGTGCAGTTCATGACGCCCGCGATCCTGATCTTCGCTGCAGGGCTTGCCGCCATGTTCTTCGTGCGCGGCATGGTGCCCGTGATCCTCGCGGGCATCGTCATGATCACTGGTCTCATGCTCACTCTCGCCTCGACCTCCGCGACCATTCGGGACTACACGCCCGCCGACCGGGTCGGCAACGTTCAAGGGCTGCGGATGATCGCTGCCGTGCTCATCCCCATGATTATCGGCCCGTTCATCGGCTCAAGCGTGATCATCGGCGCCAACGAGACGTACCTCGACCTCGGCGTCGAGAAGCAGGTTCCCACCCCGTGGATCTTCGTTGCCGCGGCCATCGTCGTGCTTCTCGCCCTGATCCCGGTGCGAAAGCTGGCGAAGTCGTGACCCTGCTCACCCCGTGGGGTGAGGCGCTCGATCGCTCCTCCGTTCTGCCCGAGTACCCCCGCCCGCAGCTCGTGCGGGAGAGCTACCTCAACCTCAACGGCGTATGGGATTATGCGATCGTGCCCGGGCAGGCGTTCACGGAGCCCGCAGCGTGGGATGGCGAGATCGTCGTGCCGTTCTCCCCCGAGGCCCCGCTCTCGGGAGTCGAACGTCAACTGATGCCGGGCGAAACGCTCTGGTATCGCCGCTCGGTAACGCTCCCAGAGGGTTTCATGCAGGGACGAGTTCTTCTGCATTTTGGGGCCGTGGATGAACGCTGTCGCGTCTATCTCAACGGCGTAGAGGTCGGCTCGCACCAGGGTGGCTACCTCCCGTTCTCCGTCGACGTGACAGAGTCGCTCACGTCGGGAACGGCCGCGCTCACGGTGGCCGTCCACGACGACAGCGACACCGCATCGCACTCGCGCGGCAAGCAAAAGCTCACACGCGGCGGAATTTGGTACACCGCACAGTCCGGCATCTGGCAGACCGTGTGGATCGAATCGGTGCCGCCGGTTTATGTTGAGCGGCTCGTGATCACGCCACAGCTGGCCGATTCAGCAGTCGACATGCTCGTCGAGACCTCCGCACCAGGCTCGGCCAGCGTCACAGGCTCGGCTAGCGTCACCGTCTCCGCCGACGGCACCGTCGTCGCCGTCGCCCAAGTCTCCCCCGGCACTGCCGCGCGCATCCCTCTCCCCGACGTTCGGGCGTGGAGCCCCGAGCATCCGTTTCTTTACGACGTCACGGTGACGCTCGGCGACGACACCGTCACCAGCTATTTCGGTATGCGATCGTTTGGCGTCGGCCCCGATGCATCCGGGGTTCAGCGCCTACTGCTCAACGGCAAGCCCTTCTTTCACGCGGGAGTGCTCGACCAGGGCTACTGGCCAGACGGGCTCTACACGCCGCCCTCCGACGAGGCGATGATCTACGACATCCAGACCATGAAGGACCTCGGCTTCACGATGCTGCGCAAGCACATCAAGATCGAGCCGATGCGCTGGTATCACCACTGCGACCGCATCGGCATGCTCGTGTGGCAAGACGCCGTCAACGGCGGCAGCAGCTACAACCCGGCCGTCATCACGATTCCCGCCGTGGCACCGCTGCGGCTCAACGACAAGCACTATCGGGCATTCGGGCGGGCGGATGCCGGTGGCCGCGAGCAATTCCGTCGCGAACTGCGCGACACGGTCGAGCTGCTGCGCAGTGTGCCCAGCCTCGCCCTGTGGGTGCCATTCAACGAGGGGTGGGGGCAGTTCGACGCGCTCGATGCCACCCGCGAGCTGCGACAGCTCGACCCCACCAGGCCGGTGGATCACGCGAGCGGATGGCACGACCAAGGCGGCGGCGACCTGCACAGTCTGCACGTGTACTTTCGAGCATTCCGGGCACCGCGGGCGGATGGCAGAGTGCTCGCGCTCACCGAATACGGCGGCTACAGCCTGCGCATCCCGGGGCACGAGTGGGGCGCGAGCGTGTTCGGTTACAAGCGCTTCGACGACCCTGCTCGTTTTGCCGACGCCCTCGTAAGACTTCACGAGGAGCAGATTGTGCCTGCGATCGCCCAGGGGCTCTCCGCCACCGTCTACACGCAGCTCAGCGACGTCGAAGGCGAGATCAATGGCCTGCTCAGCTACGACCGGCGCGTGGTCAAGGCTCCCGCCGAGCGTATCCGGGCCTTCACGGCTCAGCTCCGGTTGTAACCGAGCGGCCGCGCAGGCCCAGCCAGCGCTAATCTCGACGAGGCCCTTTTGCGGCCAGCACCGCACATCAGCATTCAACAAGGAGCACCATGGCACTTCCCTGGAAACTGCACGGCGACGGCAAGGATGTCGCCGCTAGCGAGATCGTCATGCCCGAGGAGCGTCTGAGCTGGCCCCGCACGATCGGATTCGGCGCCCAGCACGTTGTCGCGATGTTCGGTGCGACCTTCCTCGTGCCGCTGCTCACGGGGTTCTCCCCCAGCACCACCCTGCTGTTCTCGGGCATCGGCACACTGCTGTTCCTGATCATTACGCAGAACAAGCTGCCCTCCTACCTGGGGTCGTCGTTCGCGTTCATCGCGCCGATCACGGCCGCCGTGGCATCCGATGGCAAGAGCGTCGCCCTCGGCGGCATCATCGTGGTCGGAGCTCTGCTCGCGATCATCGGCGTCGTTGTGCACCTTTCGGGCACCGGCTGGATCAACAAGCTCATGCCGCCCGTCGTGGCCGGCACGATCGTCGCCCTCATCGGCTTCAACCTCGCCCCCGCCGCCAAAAACAACTTTGAACAGGCACCTCTCACCGCGGGCGTCACGCTGCTCTCGGTCGTCCTCGTCACGGTTCTCTTCAAGGGGATGCTCGGCCGCCTCTCGATCGTCATCGGCGTCGTCATCGGCTACCTCTTTGCCATGACGCAGGGCGAGGTCGACCTCAGCGCCGTCGAGGCTGCCGCCTGGGTAGGCCTGCCGGAGTTCATCACGCCCACCTTCGGCTTCGAGTACCTGCCGCTGTACCTGATGTTCCTGCCCGTCGTGCTCGCGCTGATCGCTGAGAACGTCGGACACGTCAAGGGCGTCGGCCAGCTCACCGACCGCAACCTCGACCCCCTCACCGGTCGCGCCCTCTTCGCCGACGGCCTCGCTACCGTCATCGCCGGCATCGGCGGCGGTTCGCCCACCACCACGTACGGCGAGAACATCGGAGTCATGTCGGCGACGCGCGTCTTCTCGACCGCCGCCTACTGGGTCGCTGGCATCGCCGCCATCCTGCTCGGCCTCTCCCCCAAGATCGGCGAGATCATCTTCACGATCCCCGCGGGAGTTCTCGGCGGCGTCACGACTGCGCTCTACGGGCTCATCGGCATCATCGGTGTGCGCATCTGGGTAGAGAACAGGGTCGACTTCGGCAAGCCGAAGAACCAGTTCACCGCCGGCATCGCCCTCATCATCGCCATCGCCGACTTCACCCTCGGCGGCGACGGCATCACGTTCGGCGGCATCATCCTGGGCACGGTCGCAGCGCTCGTGGTTTACCACCTGATGTCCCTCATCGGACGCCTGCGCGGCACCGACCGCTAGGCACCCCCTCGAGGCAACCGCTCGAGGCAACCGCTCAAGGTAACTCCGTCGAGGGGTCCCATATTCGCCCTCCCGCGCTTCGGGAAGTCGAATATGGGACCCCTCACCCGCTGTGCGCGGGCAGGGCGCGGGCGGCGCAGGCACGCGCCGCGAGTAGGTTGGGCGTGTGAAGAAGCTTGACCGGGACATCCTGACCCTGGCCGTCCCGGCGCTGGGGGCACTGGTCGCCGAGCCCCTGTTTCTGCTGGTCGACACTGCCATGGTCGGGCATCTGGGCGGGGATGCTCTGGCCGGCCTCGGCATCGCCAGCGCCATTCTGCAGACCATCGTGGGGTTGCTGATCTTTCTCGCCTATGCCACGACCCCCACGGTCGCGCGTCGGCTGGGCGCTGGCGACCGCCCCGGCGCGATCCGCGCGGGAATCGACGGCATGTGGCTTGCGCTTCTGATCGGCGTCGCTCTCGTTGTCGTGGGGGTGCCCCTGAGCGGCGGGCTTATCGGACTATTCGGGTCGAGCTCGGCAGCAACCGAGGCTGGGGTCACGTATCTCTCTATTTCTCTGTGGGGAATCCCGGCGATGCTGCTCGTGATCGCGGCATCCGGTCTGCTGCGGGGGTTGCAGGATACTAAGACGCCGCTCGTGGTGGCCACCGCCGGCTTCGCCGCCAATGCCGTGCTCAACGCCGTGTTCATTTTTGGTTTCGGCTGGGGAATCGCCGGTTCCGCGGCCGGAACGGTTGTCGCGCAGTGGGGCATGGCCGCCGTCTACGTGGTGATCGCGGTGCGGGCGGCCCGGCGAGATGATGTGTCGCTGCGGCCGGGGTTGGCCGGTGTGACGAGCGTCGCGGGCTCCGGCACCTGGCTGCTCGTGCGCACGGCATCGCTGCGGGCGGCAATGCTTGCCACGGTTTTTGTCGCCTCGGGAATGGGGGTCACCGAGGTGGCCACCCTGCAGATCGCGATGACGATTTTCTCGACCTTGGCGTTCATCCTCGATGCCCTCGCCATCGCCGGCCAGGCGATGATCGGTCACGGCCTGGGGGCGGCGAACGTTCCGCGGGTGACGGCAATCACGCGGCGGCTCATCCAGCACGGGCTCATCGCCGGGGTGGGCCTTGGCGTGACAATCGCCCTGCTCGCACCGCTGCTCGGCCCACTGTTTTCGAACGATGACGCGATCCGCGCCGCTCTCACCCCCACCCTGTGGGTCATGGCGATCGGGGTGCCGCTCGCGGGTTTCGTGTTCGTGCTCGACGGCGTGCTCATCGGGGCAGGGGACGCACGCTATCTGGCTCTCACCGGTCTTGTGAACCTCGCGATGTATGCCCCGCTGCTGCTGTGGGTTGCGATTGCTTCGGATGCTGGCGGCGGCCCTGGTGCGAATGCTGCGGCGGAGATGACCTGGCTGTGGCTCGCGTTCGGCTGGGGCTACATGGGGGCCCGAGGCCTGACACTCGGCCTACGGGTGCGCACGACGCGGTGGATCGTTACGGGAACCAGCTAGAAGCTCGGCGGCAGCGACGCGCTGGCGCTCCCCGGCCTCTACTCGGCGGCCTCTACTCGGTGGCCTCTAGTCGGTGGCGCGGGGCGCCGCCGTCGTGGCGCCGCGGCGGAACGTGCACCGCAGCAGCGTTGGTTTGGGCGTCTCGCCGGCGAGCAGTCTGGCGATGCCGATCCCCGCCGCCCTGCCCTTTTCGACGGCGGGCTGCACGAGGGTTGTGAGGTTCCACGGGCCGTAGCCGTCGAGGCGGATGCCGTCGAAGCCGACGACGCTGATGTCCTGCGGCACCGAAAGCCCGAGTTCTTCTGCCGCCCTGAGAATGCCCACGGCGAGCAGGTCGCTCTGCGCGATGATCGCGGTGGGGCGATGCTCGGCATCGGAGAGCAGCGCACGCCCGGCGGCAATGCCTGAAGCTGTTGAGCTGGCGGGCGCCATCCACCCGCGTAGCGTGGTGAACACGTCGAGCACTCCGCTGAGCCGCTGGGCCGCCGTGTAGGAGGTGGCTTCCTCTTGCCAGTCGGCACTGAGTGGTCCGGCCACATGCTGCGGTCCGAGCGGCAGCGTCACGACGGCAATGTCGCGATGTCCGAGCTCGTAGAGGTGTCGCGCCGCCGTTGCGCTCGCCTCTCGGTTGTCGAGCGCGATCTCGAGCACGCCCTCCATCGGCTCGGCCTCGATGGCCACGATCGGGATTCCGCGGCGGCGCAGCACGGAGACGGGGCGGTCGAGGCGGGTGCTGCATCCGACCAGCACAACAGCATCCATCGCCGCGGTTTCGATGGGACCCGGTCGACGCGGGGCTTGCGATTCCGGCTCGTCGGTGTCGGGCAGCAACAGCAGTGCTGTTCCCAGGCTCGACGTGCCATCGGAGAGGCCGTCGAGCATGGCGATGTTCATGGGGTCGCGAAACGCGTCCCGAACCCGTTCTTCTATGACGACTCCGATGACGCCGCTGCGGCCGCTGCGCAGGGAGCGGGCAACGGGGTCCGGGCCGCCGTAACCCAGGGATTCTGCCGCCGCGAAAACCCGGGCTCGGGTCGCGTCAGAGACGGGACCAGCCCCGCTGAAGGCGAGGGATGCTGTCGAACGTGAGACTCCGGCGCGCTGAGCGACCTCCGCGAGGGTCGGCCGGTGCCCGCTCGCAGCGGGGTGATGCTCATGCTTGGTGGAATCGCTCATGGCTTGCTAGCCTAATCGAACCGATTCGATCGAATCGATTCGACCCCTCTCTCTTCAGGAAACATCGCTTCGTGAATAGCATCAGCAACGACATCCTCGCCGGGGGTATCACCCGTCGCCAGGCGACGACCTGGCGCAACGGCATCTTCATGCTATTCGGTGTCAGCGGGCTCGCGCTTGCCAGTTGGCTAGCGCGAACGCCAGCGGTGAAGCAGGCTCTCGACCTCTCGACCTCCGACATGGGCCTGCTGTTGTTCGGCATAGCGATCGGTTCACTGTGCGGGCTACTGCTCTCAAGCCACCTGATCGCCCATTTTGGGGCTCGCTCGGTGATGCTCGCGAGCCTTATCGCGCTGGCCGTTGGGCAGGTGGTGACGGGATTTGCCATCACCGGCACGCCCTCCTTCGCCCTCGCATTCGCAGGCCTCTGCCTGCTCGGCGCCGGCCTCGGCACCTGCGATGTGGGCATGAATCTCTCGGGTGCGGTCACTGAGCGGGTACTGGGCCGCACGATGATGCCGGTTTTTCACGCATTTTTTAGCATCGGCACCATCCTCGGCGCCCTTCTCGCTGCGGGCGCCGAACTGCTCAACATCTCGCTGCTGGCGCAGAACATTGCCGTGGGCATCGCCGTGGTCGTCATAGGCGGTGCCGGGGTGCGGATGACGCAGTCCGAGCACATTCTCGAAACCCCCTCCGAATCGGGCGAGGCACCCTCTCGGTCGACCTGGAGAGAACGCCTGCTCGTCTGGCGCAACCCGCGCATTCTCGCCATCGGGGTCATCGTGCTCGGCATGGCACTGGCGGAGGGTGCGGCCAACGACTGGCTCACCCTTGCCGTCGTGCAAGAGCACGGCGTCGCTAACGAGACCGGCGCCCTCATTTTTGGCGTGTTTGTGACGGCAATGACGGCCGGTCGGCTCGCGGGCGTTCGCGTCATCGATCGGTTCGGGCGCGTTCCGGTGCTGCGAGCGTGCGCCGTGCTGGCCGTCATTGGCCTGAGCCTGGTGATCCTCGTGCCCATCCTGTGGATCGTCATCGTTGGCGTAGTGCTGTGGGGGCTCGGTGCATCCCTCGGATTCCCCACCGGAATGTCCGCCGCGGCGGACGACCCCCGCACCGCCGCCGCGAGTGTGAGCGCCGTCGCCACAATCGGCTACCTGGCGTTTCTCGCCGGCCCGCCCATGATCGGTTTCGTCGGCGAGCAGATCGGACTACTGGGAGCACTGGGGCTCGTTCTCGTGCTCATCATCATCGCCGGATTCGCCTCGCCCGCAGCACGTGAGCCTCAGGAACAACGCATGAGCCGCTAAGACGCTCGTTTTTGGCCGATCACACCGCTGAGCACCGCACCCACGGCAGCAGGTGCAGCGAAAGCGACAAATCCCCCACTGCTCCACGTTCGCTCTGGTTTTTACTCTCGGCCTCCCGCCACAATATGGGCATGTCCATGCCGAGCCTCGCCCAGCCCACATTCGCCCCGCCCTGCGGCCCGGTCGTCGGCTGGGTCGACGTCGATGTCGCTCGCGCCACCGGCATCCCCTACGCGCATGCCGATCGGTTCGAGGCTCCCGTCGCCGCGACCGACTGGACCGAGCCGCACGATGCCACCACCTGGTCGCCGTCCTGCCCCCAACAACCGGTGCCCTTTCTCGCCGAGGTCCTCGGCAGCACCGCAGCGACGATTCCCCCCAACGAGCACTGCCAGAACCTCTCCGTGACCATGCCGCTCGACCTCGCCCCCGATGAGCGGGTGCCCGTCATGGTGTGGATCCACGGCGGGTCCTACTCATCGGGAGCCGGGGATGTGCCGATCATGGACCCGCGCGCCCTCGTGCGCGATCACCGAGTGGTCGTGGTGACCGTGACCTACCGCCTCGCAACGTTCGGCTTTGTCGGCGGCATCGATGGCCGGCCCGCCAATCTGGGTCTGCTCGACCAGATTGAGGCGTTCCGCTGGGTCAAACGCAACATTGCGGCCTTTGGCGGCGATCCCGAGCGGGTGACGGCCTTTGGCCAGTCGGCGGGAGCCGACGCGATCGCCCACATCATGGCCACCCCGGATGCTGCTTCGCTGTTCTCGCGGGCCATCATCCAGAGCCCCCCGCTCGGCCTTGCCCGCGGCCGCGCCAAGATGGCCGCGGCGATGGCGGAGGCAACGTCGTCCTTTACCCCCGAGATGACGGCCGCAGATATTGTGGCCAAGCAACCAGACATCGTTGCGGCAGGAACCGGCTTCGGCCTCGTGAGCTCGATGCCCTACGGAATCCAATATGGCCACGACCCGCTGCCCTCCGAGGAGGGCGTCAATGACGCGTGGAGTGCCGTGGCCAAAGACATCGACGTGCTTATCGGCAGCACCGCGGAGGAGGCTCGGCTCTTTACTCCCCGCCTGGAGGGTTTGCAGAAGTGGATTTCGCTGCGCGGGGTGGGCCCGGCCATCCACCGTTTGGTTGTGAGCGCCCTCACCAAGTCGATGTACACCCGCGCCATCTCCGATTTTGCGAAACGGTATGCGCGGGCGGGTGGCACCATCCACAGCTATGTGATTTCGTGGTCGGCACCCGGCAACCAGTATGGTTCGGCTCACACGATTGACCTGCCGCTGCTCTTTGGCGACGAGCAGAGCTGGAAGGCGGCAACCCTGCTCACAGGGGCCACCTGGCCCGAGATCGATGCCCATGCCCGCACAGTGCGCGCCCTCTGGTCGAGCTTCGCCCACGGCGAGCGCCTGCCCGACAGCGGCAGCATCCCGGGAGTGCTCACCTACCGCAAGGCCTAGGTCGGAGCCTCGGCCCGGTCGGCACCGACTACGCTCGATCTGTGCGTCTCGTTATTGCCCGCTGCTCCGTAGATTATGCGGGCCGCCTCAGCGCCCATCTGCCCCTTGCGACCCGTCTTCTGCTGCTCAAAGCAGACGGCAGCGTGCTCGTGCACTCCGATTCGTTGAGCTACAAGCCGCTCAACTGGATGAGCCCGCCGTGCAGCGTGAGCGCCGTCGAGCCAGAACCGGAGCAGTCGGATGCCGGGGTCACCGAAATCTGGAAGGTCACCCAGGCGAAGACCGCCGACCTGCTGCTCATCTCGATCCACGAGATCCTGCATGACAGCACCCACGAGCTCGGCATCGATCCGGGGCTTCAGAAGGACGGCGTCGAGGCGCATCTGCAGAAGCTTCTCGCCGAGCAGATCGAAACCCTCGGCGACGGCTATCGACTGGTGCGCAGGGAGTACATGACCGCAATCGGCCCCGTCGACATTCTCGCCAACGACGAGAGCGGCGCAAGCGTTGCCGTAGAGATCAAACGGCGCGGCGACATCGACGGCGTGGAGCAACTGACCCGCTATCTCGAGCTGATGAACCGCGACCCTCGCATTGCGCCCGTCGCTGGCGTCTTCGCCGCCCAGGAGATCAAGCCGCAGGCGCGCACCCTTGCCGAAGACCGCGGCATCCGCTGCGTTGTGCTCGACTATGACGCGATGCGCGGCATGGATGACAGCCACCTGCGACTCTTCTAGCCTCCGCCACTGTTAGCCCCCCCCCCCGAAAGAAGCATTCATGGCACACCACGTCGTTCTCTACCGTTACACCGACGACGTAACCGCGCGCGATGACGCCCGCGCCGATCACCGCAGCTACCTCTCGACCCTGCTCGATTCCGGCGAGCTGCTCGTGAGTGGCCCGACTAACGGCTCAGACGGAGTCGGCGCGATGCTCATTGTGAATGCGGAATCTGCCGACCGCGTCGCGGAGCTTCTCGACGTCGACCCCTTTGCCACGCGCGGAGTCATCGCCGAGCGCACAATCCTCGAATACACGGTCGTTTTCGGCTCCGTCGGCTAAAGACAGAGCCCGGCGCTATTCCTCTCCGCGGTACGTGCCTATGCTCCACGCATTGCCCTCGGGGTCCGCGCACGCAAACTCCCGGTTGGCATACGACGTCTCGTCGTGAAGCTCGCGCAGAATCATCCAGCCTTCTGCCGTGACTCTCTCGTAGATAGCGTCGGGGTCGTCGGTGACAAGGTAGGCCGTGGAGGTGCCGGGCTCGCCCGCAAGCCCTGACCAGCGGCCTCCACCCTTGTCGGTGCCGATCATGATGCCTCCGCCCGGCGGCCACAGCAGCTCTGCGTGTTCGACACTGCCATCCGATGCCCGGTGGTCGACGTGTTCGTCAAAGCCGAGAACCCGCACAAGGTAGTCGATTGCCGCCGCCGCGTCTGTGTAGTTGATGGTGATCCAGGCTCCGATGCCTGTGACTTCTGTCATGGCGCACCTCCACGCCTAGGCTAAGCCTGGTGAGCACTCAGTGGACCTGCATTCTTTTTGACCTTGACGGCACGATCTCAGACTCGGCGCCGGGAATAACCGCTTCGCTCGGTTACATGTTTGAAAAGATGGGCATGCCCGTGCCATCGCCCGCAGAGCTTCTCGACTATGTCGGCCCGCCGATTCTCGACTCTTTCAGGGATATGGCCGGTATGGATGCCGTGGAGTCCGCCCAGGCGTTAGCCATCTATCGCCGTCACTACCTGGATAACAGCGCCCATTCCAGCCCGATCTTCGAGGGCATCGCGCCTGTGCTGCGCACCCTCCATGACGCGGGGGTTCCGCTGTCGCTGGCGACCTCAAAGCCCGAGTTTCCGGCCTCCGTGATTCTCGACAATGCCAACCTCACGCAGTACTTTCGCGTGCTTGCCGGCTCATCCATCGACGAGATCCGCAGCACCAAGAAAGACGTTATCGCCGAGGCGTTGACCCGCTTCGGCATGATCGGCGTCGACACGAGCAATCCCGTGATGGTGGGCGACCGCAAGTACGACGTCGAGGGCGCTGCTGCTCACGGCATCCCCACGATCTTTGCCGACTGGGGCTACGGCACGATCGATGAGCAGGAGGATGCCCTGGCCGTGCTCGAGCACCCGAGTGACCTCATGCCGCTGCTTCTGCCCTAGCTTCGCAGGCAACGCCCCTGGTGGGATTCTGGTGCGGCGACTACCGTCTGGCTCGACACCGTTTGCCACTGTCACAGGCCCAGCCAGTGATTTCCGAGTGCGGATGCGAGGCTGACCATGGCGGCACTGTTCCCCACCCTCGCGGGGTACCAGCGGTCGTGGCTGGGGCGCGACCTGCTGGCCGGGTTCTCTGCCGGGGCCGTGGTGATCCCCCAGGCGATGGCCTATGCCACGGTCGCAGATCTACCGGTGCAGGTGGGGCTCTACACCTGCATCGTGCCGATGTTCGTCTATGCGCTGCTGGGCGGGTCCCACGCGATGAGCGTCTCGACCACTTCAACGATTGCCACCCTGACGGCAACCACTCTCGTCTCGGCCGGGGTCACCTCCCACTCCGACAACATCCCGCGCGACCTCGTCACCTTGAGCATGCTCGTGGGGGTGATCCTCCTCATCGCTCGCCTGCTGCGGCTTGGGTCCGTGGTTGAGGTCATTAGCAGGCCGACTCTGATCGGCCTGCAGGCTGCTGTGGGAGTGACGGTGGCCACAGGACAACTGCCCAAGCTCCTTGGCGAAGACACCGAGGAGTCTGGCCACGGGTTCATTCGGTCACTCGCCGCAGCCATCGAGGCGGTCCCGCAGGCAAACCTGGCAACGATTTTGCTCTCCGCAGGGTCCTTGGCGGCGCTCTTTCTTTTCAAACGGTTCATCCCGGCCGCTCCAGCGCCCCTGATCGTGGCCGCCGGCGGCATCATCCTCGTTGCCGTTGGTGTGTTCTCTGGCCTGGGGGTCACCGTGCTGAAGCCACTTGGTCAGGTGGTCCCCACACTGACCCTGCCCACGTTCGACCACGTGCTCCAGCTCCTGCCCGGCGCTTTCGCCATCGCGGTGCTTGCTTTCGTCGAAACGAGCGCGGTCGGCCGCAGCATCCGCGAGCCTGGAGAGCGTCCACTCGATAGCAATCGGGAGCTTCTTGCGACGGCCGGTGCCAGCCTGCTCGGCGGACTCTTTCAATCGCTTCCGGCGGCTGGCGGCTTCTCGCAGAGCGCCGTCAACAAGAATGCCGGTGCCCGCTCACAGGTCTCCGCGATCGTTACCGTGGCGCTTGCCCTGCTTGTCGGGCTCTTTCTCGGCTCCCTGATCGGCCTGTTACCCCAAGCAACCCTCGCCTCACTGGTGTTCTTTGCCATGCTCGGCCTCATCGACGTTCGCACGCTCGCTCATCTGTGGCACGTCAGTCGGCGCGACTTCTGGGTAGCCATGGTCACGCTGGCGATCGGTCTTGCCTTCGGGCTCCTCAGCGCAGTCGCGGCCGGCGTTGTCTTTACGCTGCTTCTGCTGCTCACCGAGCTCAGCAAGCCACGAGTCGCCAGCAGCACCGACAGCGAGGCGCAGGTCACCATCACGCTGCTGGAGCCGCTCTACACGGCCAATGTGCGCGCAACGGAGCAGGCCATTCTTGACGAGGTGGATGCTCGGCCGGGAGTGCGCATCGTGATTCTCGACCTTGAGGTGCTTCAGGAGATATCGATCGCAGTGCTCGACGGCTTTGAAGATTTGGATCACGAGCTGTCGGGCCGCGGCGTGGAGCTTCGGCTCAGGAGCATGCCCCGACACGTCGTCCGGGTTGCGGCACGCACCGAGTGGTACGCGCGCCTGGCCCGTGCCGGGAGGGTGATTCCCTAGGCGACCTGGTCGGGGCAGTGAACCTTGGTGGGGCGACCCTCTCGGCGTTCGACCTCGTGCAGGGACATCGGCTTGCCGCAGAGCGGGCACGGACTACCTGTGGTGGGGGGCAGCGGAGCCTCGCCATAGGGCCCGAGGGGCGGGGCGCCGATGTAGCGGCGAAGCTTGCGGTTGAGCCGGTCGATGGCCTCTGAATATCCCACGGGGCCCCTTTCTTAGTCCACTAATCATACGCCCACTAAGTGCGATAACCTGTCTCCGTGTCCGATGATCCGCTCGCCCTCGACCGCCAGGTCTGCTTCGCCCTCGCCGCTACGTCTCGCAGCATCGTCGGCATCTACCGGCCTGTTCTCGAACCCCTCGGGCTCACACACCCTCAATATCTCGTCATGCTGGCCCTGTGGGAGCGCAGCCCCCGCACCCTCACCGATCTGGGGCAGACACTGCTGCTCGAATCGGCCACCCTCTCCCCGCTGCTCAAGCGCCTTGAATCCGCTGGGCTCATTACCCGCGCCCGCAGTCTCGACGACGAACGTGCCCTCGCAGTGAGCCTCACCCCCGCCGGCACCGCACTCAGGGACAGGGCAGAAGCCGTGCCGGGCCAAATCGTAGAGCGACTCGGCCTGCCCGTCAGCGACCTCGAGCGGCTGAGGGATGCCCTCACCATCGTGCTCACCGCGGCGAGCGCACCGCAGGCCACCGCACAGTAGCTGGCGGTTACTGCGCTCGCATGTGCCCTCTACTGCGCGAGCGACTCCATCGCCGCCGCGAAGGCGCCGGGCGCCCGAACCGCAACGGGAACCAGACCGCGCCGCATCCCTGACCCCGCCACGGCCGACAGGCTCGCCGTCATGGGGTGGAACTGACGTCGAAGCCTGCGCCACTCGCGTTCGTATTCGGCCGGCGCGGCACGAACGACCGCCTCCACCGCGGCCCTGGCATTATCGAAGCCCAGCCGGAGCCCTGCAGCAGTGAGCGCATCCACGTGACCCGAAGCATCCCCCACCAGCAGGATGCGCCCGGAGGTCCGAGCGATGGTGCGTCGGCGGAACGGGCCAGCCCCCCGCGGGTCGGTGATCGGCGTCGCCGTCGTCAGCCGCTCCGCGAGAGCGGGAACGCTCCTCACCGTTTCGGCAAAACCAACCCCTCGCGGCCCCATCACGGTCACGGTCACGAGGTAGGGTGCGACGGGAGTCACGGCAACCTCAGCCACTTCGCCAAAGTGCACTTCGGCCAGGTCATTCCACGGCTCGATCACGAAGTGCCTGCGCATTCCATAACGAGGTGCCCCTGCGATCCCCGTTACTCGAGTGTTGCCAGCGAGTCCCGAGAGCCGGGCGGTCGCCGATCGCAACCCATCGCAGCCCAAAAGCCATTTGGCGCGGATGCTGTAACCAAGGTCATTTACGGCCGTCACACCGTGGGCATCCTGATGCAGCCCTGTCAGACGGCCGTGATCGCGCTCGATGCCGAGCTCATGCATTCGTGTCACAAGGAGGTGGTGGAGCTCGGGCCTCCTAATTCCCATGGCCTGGCTTCGCGCGAACTCATGCTCGGCTCCCTGGGAATATGCCCCCGTGCCGTAGTAGCCGATGCCCCGCAGCGGCATTCCCTCTGGCACGACGCCGAGGCGCTCCAGCAGAGGCAGGCAGCCCGGCAGAAGCAGTTCTCCACAGGCCTTGTCGATCGGGAATGACCGCGGTTCCATGACGACGGCGGTGAGACCAGCCAGTCGAGCGTCGATGGCTGCGGCGATGCCGACGGGCCCGCCGCCCACGATCAGAACGTCGGTGTCAATCATGCGCCACCCCCATCATGAGGCCAGCATCTTCAGCGCATTCTTCTCCACCGGCAGTCGATAGCCGAGCAGTAGCACTGCGTTGAGCAGCGTGAAGACGATGGCGGTGATCCAGGCGGTATGCACGAGAGGTAAGGCAAACCCTTCAACGACGACGGCGAGATAGTTGGGGTGGTTCATCAGGCGGTAGGGGCCAGCATCGATGCGGCGAGAACCCGGAACCACGATGACTCGAGTGTTCCACTGGCGGCGCAGAGTCACAATGCACCAATATCTCAGGCCCTGACTCAGTATTACGAGCACGAGCATGCTCCAGCCCAGCACAGGGATGAATGGGCGGTCGAGAAGCCACACTTCGGCGAGACAAGCGGCGAGCAGGCCTGTGTGCAGGGCAACCATCCATCCGAAGTGGCTTCGCCCGAATTCCACTCCGCCGTGCGCAAAGGCGAAACTGGCGTTGCGCCGAGAGATGACGAGTTCGACGAGCCTCTCGATTCCCGTCGCAACAATGAGAACCGTGTACGCGATCATGACCACTCCAGCAGTACGAATTCGGCGCTGACCCCCGGGCCCAGGGCAAAGAGGAGCCCGCTCTCACCTTGCTCGCCGCCGCCCTCGATCACATCCGCGAGCACGTGGAGCACGGCGGCAGACGAGAGATTGCCGGCGCGCTCAAGGGTCGCCCAGCTGCGCGCGAACGATTCGGGCGGAACCTCTAACGCCGAGGAGAAGGCCTCCAAGATCTTGGGGCCGCCGGGATGCGCCACCCAGTGATCGATATCCGAGACGGCGAGCGAGTGACCCGCGAGAAAGCCCGTCACATCGCGCAGAAAGTTGATGTTGATGACCTCGGCAACACCGGGCGTGAGCACGATCTCGAAGCCGCCCCCATTAATGTTCCACCCGATCACATTGTGGGTTTCGGCATAGTAGGCACTGCGGCTATCGACGACCGTGATTCCTGGCTCTGGCCGCGCCTCTCCCACCATGACCACGGCGGCGGCCCCGTCACCGAATAGCCCGGTCGCGACAAAGTTCGCCATGGTCGCGTCACCCCTTTGCAGGGTGAGTGAACACAGTTCGAGGCTTATGAGAAGCCCGACCCCTAGCGGATGCCCGGCCAGGTAATCATCGATGCGCGCGATTCCCGAAGCCCCGGCTACGCATCCGAGGCC
This sequence comes from Salinibacterium hongtaonis, assembly GCF_003065485.1. Classification (GTDB taxonomy): domain Bacteria; phylum Actinomycetota; class Actinomycetes; order Actinomycetales; family Microbacteriaceae; genus Homoserinimonas; species Homoserinimonas hongtaonis. The sequence continues at coordinate 28,545 of NZ_CP026951.1, read as the reverse complement.
GAACGAGGGCACCCGTTTCACATCGGGCCTGAACCCCATGCGATGCACGAGGATGCCGTCGATGGACGGCGCCGCGACCCCGGTCACCGAGGTGAAGAAGATGTAGTCGACGTCGGCCGCTCTGAGCCCCGCACCGTCAAGGGCCGCGAGCACCGCTTTCTCGGCAAGCAGGGTGCCCTGCTCGATGAAGATCGAGTTTGCCTCCCCAAAGTCGGCAATCTCGGCGTAGCGTTCGAGGGGCAGAACGGTATGTCGGGTGCCGATGCCACTGGCCGAGTGAAGTCGGTGAATGACGGCGTGATGCTGGGGAGCCGCGGTGAACAGATTCGTCAGTTCCGTGGTGATGTGGGCCTGGGAATATGAGTTCTCAGGCAAAACCGGCGCGACGGAGACAATTCGGGACATGCGCGCAAAGCTAATACCGCCGGTACGCCCACATTCGTGTCAACCTGCCAGCGGGCCGCAGTTCCCGACGCTGAGTATTGGGCGTAACATATGGGGCGGTGAGCCGGGAAGTCTGGTCGGCATTTCTTTGTCGACCTCCCGAGCTGGAGCATTATGAACAACTCTCCCGTACGCCCTCGCCTGCTCTCCCGCGGCCGCTACTCAGAAGCCGTGCGCATCGGCGAGATCCTGCGTCGAGAGACGGTCGGCGGCGCAATTCTTGTCGTGGCCGCGGTGGTCGCGCTGATCTGGGCCAACTCCCCTGCAGCGGATTCCTATTTTGTGCTGCGCGATTTTCGTTTCGGCTACGAGCCCTGGCACCTCGATCTCAGTCTCGGTCAGTGGGCAAGCGATGGCCTTCTGGCGATCTTCTTCTTTCTCGTCGGCCTTGAACTCAAACGGGAGTTTGTCGCCGGGGATCTGCGCAATCCATCGAAAGCACTGGTTCCCGTTGCGGCGGCATTCGGTGGCGTGGCCGTTCCCGCGCTCATCTATGTAGCCATCAACTGGGGCAACGCAGAATCGCTGCGCGGGTGGGCAACTCCAGCGGCGACCGACATCGCTTTCGCGGTGGCAGTTCTCGCCATCATCGGTTCGAGCCTGCCCACGGCCCTTCGACTCTTTTTGCTCACGTTGGCCGTGGTCGATGATTTGATCGCCATCGCCATCATTGCCATCGCCTACACCGAGCAGATCCAGATCGTTCCGCTTCTGCTGTGCCTCATTCCTTTCTTCGTCTACCTGGTGCTGGCCCAGGTATTCCGCGACGCGTTCGCCCGACACCGATGGATGGCGTGGGTCATTCTGCTGCCGATCGGCGCGGTCATGTGGGCGCTCCTGCACGCCTCAGGCATCCATGCCACGATCGCGGGCGTAGCGCTCGGATTTGCAGTGCCCGTCCTCCACAAGGCCGGCGCCCACGGTGCTGCGGAGCAAGGTCCCGGGCTCGCCGAGCAGTTCGAGCATCGATTCCGCCCCCTCTCGTCGGGCTTCGCGGTTCCCGTGTTCGCCTTCTTCGCCGCAGGGGTCGCGATCGGCGGGCTTGAGGGGTTCACGGCGTCGCTGTCAGACACCATCACGATCGGCATCATCGTGGCCCTCGTCGTGGGCAAGCCCATCGGCATCCTGGGGACCACATGGCTGCTCTCCAAGCTCACCCGGGCCAAGCTCGACGAGTCGCTCCGCTGGATCGACTTGCTCGGCGTCGGCCTGCTCGCGGGAATCGGCTTCACCGTCTCGCTGCTCATTGCCGAGCTGAGCTTCGGGCACGGCGTGCTCAACGATCACGCCAAGGTGGGCATTCTCTGCGCCTCGCTCCTCGCGGCCCTTCTCGGCGCCATCGTGCTCATCGCCCGCAACCGCCACTACAAGGCCATTGCCGCAGAAGACCTGATCGACGAGAACGCCGACGGAATCCCCGACAGCTACCAGAGGGGCGAGTAGCGGCCCAGCCGCACTGACGCGGTTAGCGGGAGCGTGCGGCCTCGGCGAGGTACTGCAGCGCAAAGACATAGCCGAGCGTTCCCGCACCGGCGATCACGGCTGCCGCGACATCGGAGAGGTAGGAGTGATGCCTAAACGCCTCTCTGGCGTGGACGTTGGTGATGTGAACCTCAACCATGGGCACCTCGGCGGCCGAAACCGCATCACGAATGGCCACTGAGGTGTGCGTGTACGCTCCCGCGTTCAACACGATTCCAGAGGCACGGCCGCGGGCCGCCTGAATGGTGTCAACCAAAACACCTTCGTGGTTGCTCTGAACGAACTCCACGGTCACCCCGAGGTCGGCGGCGGCGGCGGCCACCTTAGCTTCGACATCCAGCAGGGTCTCGCTGCCGTACTTGGCGGGCTCGCGAGTGCCCAGCATGTTGAGATTCGGCCCGTTGAGCACGAGGATGATGGGCTGTTCTGCAGACATCGGAACTCTTTCGACGTGGTCTGATGTGGGTGAAGCGTTGCGCTTCTACGTCCCAGTCTGGCGCACGTCGGTGAGCGCCGCGACGATCGCATCTCCAGCGAGAGCCCGGTAGTGCTCGTGGCGCACGTCGTCGAGAAGGTCTCGGCCGAAAAGGGCGCGAAATGTATATCGGTTGGCCACGTGAAAGATCGCATAGGAGCTGATCATCATGTGGGCGTCGAGTGCGTCGACGTCGGCGCGGAAGAGGCCCGCCTCCACCCCCAGTTTTAGGATGCGCTCAAGGGTGTCGATCGCCGTCGAATTGAGCTCATGGATCACCGCGGAGCGGGTGATGTGCTCCGCCCTGTGCACGTTCTCGATCGCGACGAGCCGCACAAAATTGGGGTGCGACGTGTGGTGATCGTAGGTGTGCTCGGCCAGGGCACGCAGGGCGTCGACGGGGCCGAGTCCTTCGATATCCAACTCTCGCTCGAGGGTGCGGATGCCGGTGTAGGCGTTCTCCATCACCGCAAGGTAGAGGCCCTCTTTCGAGCCGAAGTAGTAGTAGATCATCCGCTTCGTGGTGCGGGTGCGGGCGGCAATATCGTCAATGCGCGCGCCCGTATAGCCCTCGGCCGCAAACTCGGCGGTCGCGACGGTGAGGATGTCCTCCCGCGTACGTTCCGGGTCGCGACGGCGAGCATCGGGGGTTGCTTCGGTGGTGGCGAGAGTTGCATCGCCCAGGTGAGTTGTCACAGTTCTCTCACTTAATCAGAAAGCGAGGACCTGCGCCACGGGCAAGGTACCCCGCAAACGAGAAACGGCTGAACCCCCGTCTCCGGGGGTTCAGCCGTGTGCGATGTCCTGCGACATCACCTGTGTGCGCGAGGGGGGACTCGAACCCCCACACCCTTGCGAGTACTGGCACCTGAAGCCAGCGCGTCTACCATTCCGCCACTCGCGCAGACTCAGCGAGATTATCACAATGCGCAGCACTCTCTTTGCGGTCACTCCCGCCACGACCCCAGCCAATACGGATAACATCGTCAATGCCAGGGCGGCGGTATGCATCATTTGTTGCGAAGGAATATAACCAGTGGGACTTCTGGATAGCTTTGAACGGGGGCTCGAGCGCGCTGTCAACGGCGCGTTCGCTCGAACGTTCAAAAGCGGGGTCCAACCCGTTGAGATCACGAGCGCCCTCAAGCGTGAACTCGACACCAATGCTGCAATCGTTTCGCGTGACCGCATCCTGGTACCCAACACGTTCGTCGTGCGCTTGTCACCTGCCGATCATGCACGCATGACGTCCATCGGGCCAGCTCTCATTGATGAACTCACGAGCCTTGTGCAGCAGCACGCAACCGCCCAGAACTACCAGTTCGCTGGCGGCATCTCCATCACTTTCGCCAAGGATCCCTCCCTCACCGAGGGAATCATCAACGTCGATTCCACCAACGTCAAGGGCGCGGTCACCTGGACGCCCGTGCTCGATATCAATGGCAAGCGGTACCCGATCACGCGCTCCCGCACCGTGATTGGCCGGGGCAGCGATGCGGATATCACGGTGGATGACAGCAGCATTTCGCGAAAGCACGTCGAGATTCTGTGGGATGGTTCTCGCGCCCAGGTTAACGATCTGGGTTCGACGAACGGCTCAGAACTCAACGGAAATCGCGTGTCGAAAGCTCCTCTGTCGCCCGACTCCGTGATTTCTATCGGCAGAACCCGTATCGTTTTCCGCGTGCTTGCTCAAGCAGCACCGAGCGGGCCCGCCGATGGGCGTGCAGACGAGCAACGAGGACGGTAGATGAGCGAGCTGACGTTGCTCCTGTTGAGGTTGGGCTTTCTGCTCATCCTCTGGGCCTTCGTCTTCGCCGTGGTCTATGCCCTTCGGTCCGATCTCTTTGGTGACCGGGTCCGTCGACTCCCCGCGGGTCAGGCCGCAACCAACAGCTTCGACTCCTCGCCTTTGGCAGCGGCACCAGCAGCGGCCGCTTCTCCCCGACCCACCGCAGCACCGAGCGGTGCACCCACTGGCACTCCTAAGCGGCTCGTCATCACCTCGGGCGCCAAGGCGGGCCTTGAGCTCCACCTCGGCAACGAGCCCCTCACGATCGGTCGATCGTCGGACAGCGGCCTTGTGATCCGAGACGACTACACGTCGACCCACCACGCCCGTCTCATGTTGTGGGGGGACGACTGGGTCATCCAAGATCTCGATTCCACCAACGGCACGTTTCTTGAAGGAAAGCGTGTGACCACCCCCACCCCGGTGCCGGTTGGCGCGTCGGTCAAGATCGGCACAACGACATTCGAGTTGCGGCGGTAGGCGTGTCAACGACCGTCAAGAGCGCCGCCGTGTCTCACGTCGGCAAGATCCGGGCCAATAACCAGGATTCCGGCTACGCGGGTCGGCAACTGTTTGTCGTCGCGGACGGCATGGGCGGCCACGCCGGTGGCGACATCGCCTCGGCAATCGCGGTCAAACGCATCATGGAGGCCGACCGTCCGTTCACCTCGGCCCACGATGCTGAGTTCGCCCTGCAGTCGGCTCTTGTGGCCGCAAACTCGCTCATCGCCGAAACCGTGTTCGACCATCCCGAGCTCACGGGCATGGGCACGACCGTCACGGCCATCGTGCGCGTGGGCAATCAGCTCGCCCTCGCCCATATCGGCGACTCTCGCCTCTACCTCTACCGCTCCGGCGTGCTCGAGCAGGTCACGGTTGACCACACCTTCGTTCAGCGACTCGTCGATAGCGGCCGCATCACGGCAGAAGAAGCCGCGGTACACCCCCGGCGATCGGTGCTGATGCGGGTGCTCGGCGATGTCGAAGCCTCTCCCGAGATCGATACCGCCGTCGTCGATATCGAACCCGGCGACCGCTGGATGCTGTGTTCCGACGGTCTCAGCAGCTACGTCACCGACGAGAAGATCGCCGCCGTTCTCTCGTCCGTCCCCTCGCCGCGGGATGCCGCCGAACGCCTCGTGCGCGAGAGTCTCGACCAGGGTGCACCCGATAACGTGACCGTGGTTATCGCCGACATCGATAAGACCGGAGATTCTGCCGCCAACCCACCCGTCCTGGTCGGTTCGGCCGCGCTGCCCCTCGAGTTCGCAGCCGACCCGTCTCGCAAGGCGCTTCGCCTGCCCACCCTGCTGTTGCATCCGCTCAAGGCCCTCCCAGAAGACAGCCACTTCGAGCCTGAATCCGATGAGTTCCTGCAGGAGCTCATCCGCGAAGATCGGCGCAGGGCCACCCGTCGCCGCGTGTCGTGGCTCGTTGCTGTTGGTCTCGTAATCGCCCTCATCGTCACGGGGCTCGTGGTCGGCTACCGCTGGACCCAGTCGCGGTACTACGTGGGCGCCAACGGCAACACCGTCGCCATATTCAAGGGCGTTCAGCAGAGCATCGGCCCGATCTCGCTCTCCGACGTCTATGAGGAGACAAGCATCCGCATCGATGACCTGTCGACCTTTGAGCAGCAGCGAGTACTCGACACAATTTCGGCCCCGAACCTTTCGTCGGCCCGCAGCATCATCTCGAGGTTGGAAGATGACAGCCCCTGACGCCAAGATGAGCCCCGCGAACCCGCCAACAGCGGGCGTTCGCGTGACCCTGCGGATGCCCGCACGACTCCGCAACCTCGAGCTGGTTTTGCTCCTGGTTGCGTGTGCGATCAACGGGGCGGCGATGGCTCTGGTTCAGCTCGGCGCTGTCGGTTCGATCGACACGAGCGTTATCGCCCTGGGTGGCGGCCTCGCGGTTCTGGTGTTTGCCATGCATATCGCCCTGCGCATCGTCGCCCCGCAGGCCGACCCGTTCATCCTGCCTATCGTGACCGTGCTCAACGGGCTCGGCATCGCCATGATCTACCGCCTCGACTTGGCCGATGGTGTGTCGGGCTGGGAGTCTGCGGGTGTTCGACAGATCGCGTGGTCTGCCCTCGCTATCGCCATCGCCATCGGTGTCGTCGTGGTCATCCGCAACCACCGGGTACTTCAGCGCTACCGCTACATCGCCATGTTCGCTGGCATTGTGCTGCTGTTGCTGCCCATGCTGCCGGGTCTCGGTCACCGGGTCTATGGGGCACAGGTGTGGATCAAGCTCGGTGGCTTCACATTCCAGCCCGGCGAACTCGCCAAGATCGCCCTGGCGATATTCTTCGCCGCCTATCTCGTCGACAGCCGCGACAGCCTGTCCATGGTGGGCAAGAAGTTTTTGGGCATTCGCTTTCCCCGCGCCCGTGACCTCGGCCCCATCCTGGTGATCTGGGCAGCCGCCATGGTCGTGCTGATCTTCCAACGCGACCTCGGTACTTCGCTGCTCTACTTCGGCATGTTCCTGGTCATGATCTATGTCGCAACAGGCCGGGCAAGCTGGGTCTTCTTGGGCCTTGGTCTCTTTCTTGGCGGGGCGGTCGTCGCTGGAACGACTCTCGGCTACGTCGAGGGTCGCTTTCGTGGGTGGCTCGATCCGTTCAACCCCGAGGTCTACGAGGCCGTCGGGGGCAGTTACCAACTCGTCCAGGGGCTCTTCGGCATTGCTAATGGCGGGCTGATCGGCACGGGGCTCGGGCTCGGCCGTCCCGACCTCATCCCCCTGGCCAACAGCGACTACATCGTGGCGAGCCTCACCGAGGAGCTCGGCCTGGCTGGTCTGTTCGTCATCCTGTGCCTGTATCTGCTTTTCGTCTCCCGCGGTTTTCGCATCGGCTTCTCCGCCCAGGATGATTTCGGTCGTCTCCTCGGCGTTGGCCTGTCGTTCGTGGTCGCCCTCCAGGTGTTCATCGTCATCGGCGGCGTGACCCGCGTGATCCCCCTGACCGGGTTGACGACGCCGTTCCTCGCGGCCGGAGGCTCGTCTCTCGTGGCCAACTGGATCATCGCCGCACTGCTTTTGCGGCTCTCCGACACCATCCGCAGCCAACCGAGATTGGTGGTGTGACGTGAATACTCAACTCAAGCGCGTCAGCATCGTCGTTTTGGTCATGTTTCTTGCTCTGTTCAGCTCGGGCACGATCATCAGCGTCGTCCAGGCGGACAATCTGCGAGCAGATTCCCGCAATGTCCGAACCCTCTACGAAAGCTTCTCGGCCGAGCGCGGACCAATCCTGGTCAACGGCACTCCCATCGCCGAGTCGGTTCCCGTCGACGACGATTTCAAGTTCTTGCGCGTCTACCCTGACCCCGAGGTCTATGCCCACGTCACGGGGTACTTCACCCTCAACCAGGGCAGCACAGGGCTTGAGGGCGCGCTCAACGATTACCTCTCTGGCACGGCGAACGACCAGTTCTTCGACCAGGTCGCCGCGATCTTCTCGGGTCAGTCCCCCAAGGGGGCCGCGGTCGAGACCACGATCGATCCGGTCGTTCAGCAGGCCGCCTGGGATGCCCTGGGCGATTACCGCGGCGCCGTCATTGCCCTCGACCCGGCAACGGGTGCCATCCTCGCCCTCGTGTCGAAGCCGTCATACGACCCCAACCTCCTGGCCAGCCACAACACGGCCGAGGTTATTTCGGCCTATGAGCAGCTGAACGCCGACCCCAACAAGCCCCTGGATAACCGCGCTATCGGCGGTGCCCTCTATCACCCGGGCTCCGTCTTCAAGGTGCTTGTCACTGCGGCAGCGATCGATAGTGGCGCGTTCACCCCAGACTCCACGGTGCCCAACCCGCCGACTCTGCAGCTTCCGCAGAGTTCATCGGTGATTTCGAACGCCGAGGGCGGCAACTGCGGCGGAGGCGAAACGGTCACCTTGGCCACGGCCCTTCGCCTGTCGTGCAACATCGCATTTGCCCAGATCGGGCTCGACCTCGGCTACGAGACGATTGCCGACTACGCCGAGTCATTTGGCTTCGGCAAGTCAGTCAAGATTCCGATGCCGGCGACTCCAAGCGTCTACCCCGAGCCCGAATCGGATGCCGAGCTCATGCTCTCGGCTTTCGGTCAATACAACGTGCGCGCCTCTCCGCTCCAGATCGCCATGATCACCGCCGCCGTCGCCAACGGGGGGCGGCTTATGCAGCCCACTCTCGTTGAACAGATTCTCGCAGCGGATCTCACCGAACTGGTCGGATTCGATCCCTCAGTTTTCAGCACACCGATCAGTGAATCCACAGCGGCGACACTCGTAAATTTGATGGTCGCAAACGTCGCCAATGGTGCCGCGAGTAATGCGAGAATAGCCGGGGTAGACGTGGGCGGAAAGACTGGCACAGCACAGAACTCCGAGGGGGTTCCCAACACTCTCTGGTTTACAGGATTCGCGCCTGCCGCTGATCCGCAGGTTGCGATCGCCGTGGTGGTCGAGAACGGTTCGGGGTTCGGCAATCAGGTCGCCGCGCCCATTGCGAAGAAGGTAATTGAGGCGGTGCTGAACAAATGAGACCCACTAGTGGCCTCACCTTCGGTGGGCGTTACCAGCTGTCCAGTCGCGTTGCGATCGGCGGCATGGGAGAGGTGTGGCAGGCGACCGATCTGGTCATCGGCCGCACGGTAGCCATCAAGATCCTCAAGGACGAGTATCTCGGCGACCCAGGATTTCTCGAGCGCTTTAGGGCAGAGGCCCGGCACGCCGCACTCGTCAACCATGAGGGCATCGCCAACGTCTTCGACTACGGAGAAGAAGAGGGCAGCGCTTATCTGGTGATGGAACTCGTCCCCGGCGAGGCTCTCTCCACAATTCTCGAGCGCGAGCGTGTGCTCTCGACCGACCGCGTGCTCGACATCGTGGCGCAGACGGCGTCGGCACTCCACGCCGCCCACGCCGCAGGCCTCGTTCACCGCGACATCAAGCCGGGCAACCTTCTCATCACTCCCGACGGTCGCGTCAAAATCACTGACTTCGGCATCGCGCGCATCGCCGACCAGGTTCCTCTCACGGCGACCGGCCAGGTCATGGGAACCGTGCAGTACCTCTCGCCGGAACAGGCGAGCGGCCACCCCGCCTCGCCCACGACCGACATTTATTCGCTCGGCATCGTCGCCTATGAGGCCCTTGCTGGCCGCCGTCCTTTCACGGGCGAATCGCAGGTCGCCATCGCCATGGCTCAAATCAACGAGCAGCCACCGGATCTGCCCTCCACGATCTCCGAGCCCGTTCGCAACCTCGTTTACGCCTGCATCGCCAAGAGCCCGTCCGAGCGACCCGCAACGGCTGCGCACCTGGCCAGGGCCGCGCAGGCCCTGCGACGCGGCGATGTCGCTGGCGCTATCGCCGCGGTACCCGCTGTTGCCGGGGCATCCGACTTCACGAGCCTGCTGGCGGCGGGTGGGACGGATGATGCCGCCACGCGTGTTCTCCAGACGCCCAGCACGACTCCCATGACCCGGTCGGCCGCTGTCGCGGCTGAAGAGGAGAAAAAGAAGGAGCGCAATCCCTGGACGATCCCCCTGATCGTCATTATCTCGGTGCTGCTCCTTGCCCTCATTGGCGTCATCATCGCGTTCGCGGTGAACTCCGGTGAGGAACCAGAGCCTTCCGAATCGAAGTCGACGTCGGCAACACCCAAGCCTTCGCCATCCCCAAGCCCATCGAACGACCGGGTCACGATTAACAAAGACGATTTCGTCGGCATGACGGAGGCAGAAGCCCGCACGGCCCTCGAGGCACTTGGTCTTGCCCCCGACATCAGCACCGGAAACGTCGCGACAGATCCAGATAACGAAGGTCGCGTCTACGACATCAACCCCACGGGTCCGCTGAGCAAGGGAACCGTAGTCACGGTCAAGCTGTGGGCAGAGATCCCCGCCCCCACCGAGCCCTCCGCGCCAACGGCAACCCCGACGACCGTCGTAGCCGGCGGATCGGTGACGATCACGTGGCCGAGCTACCAGGGCTGCTCACCGGGGACGAGCCGCACGGCGTACCGCGTGTTCGTCAACGGAGCTGCCTACTCCGGCAACCCCCTCGCGGCCAACACGTCGAACGTCACGCTGAAAGCGCCCGAGGCTGCTGGCAACCTCACCATCACCTACCTTGCGGAATGCTCGGGAACGGCGTCTCCGCCCTCCCCCGCCGTTGTTGTGCAGGTGACGGAACCTGAGGCCGACGGGCCAACCCCTCCCGTCCCCACAATTCCCTAGCCCCTCACTTATTCGGCCGTCGCCCAGGGCAGCCGCGCGCGCGGCACAATCGCGCGGGCGTGGCACCCAGGGGCCACCCGTTAGACTCACTGCGTCGGCCGAACAATCTGGAGATAGAACGTGACTGAAGATACTCGCCTCCTTGCTGGCAGGTATCAGGTTGGAAAGCTCATAGGGCACGGCGGCATGGCCGACGTGCACGTCGGCATCGACAACCGCCTCGGGCGCCGAGTGGCCATCAAGCTACTCAAGCCCTCCCTCGCCACCGACCCCAACTTTCGGTTGCTGTTCCGCGAGGAGGCCCAGAAGGCCGCCCGCATGGCGCACCCCACCATCGTTCGTGTCTACGACGCCGGTGAAGAAACCGTCACGGATGGCAACGGCCACGAGACCCAGGTTCCCTTCATCGTCATGGAATACGTCGATGGTCGCCTACTCAAAGACATCATCGCCGACGGTCCGCTCGAGCCCAGGGAGGCCGTGCGCATTGCCGACGGCATCCTCACCGCCCTCGAATACAGCCACCGCGCCCTCGTTGTGCACCGCGACATCAAACCCGGCAACGTCATGGTCACCCAGAGCGGCCAGGTCAAGGTCATGGACTTTGGCATCGCGCGAGCGGTCAGTGACAACTCCGCAACGGTTGCCGACACGAGCAGGGTTCTCGGCACCGCCCAATACTTTTCTCCCGAGCAGGCCCGCGGCGAGACGGTCGACTCCCGCACCGACCTGTATTCCACCGGCATTGTGCTGTTTGAGATGCTTACGGGCCAGCCGCCGTTCCGCGGGGAACGCGCCGCTGCGGTCGCCTACCAGCACATCAGCGAGGCGCCTGTACCCCCGAGCACCTTGAACCCCAAAGTTTCTCCCGCACTCGATGTGGTCGTTCTGCATGCGCTTGCCAAGGACAAGTTCGAGCGGTTCCAGACGGCCTCGGAGTTCCGCGACGAGCTCGAGACTGCGGCATCGGGTCAGATCCCCCACCGCAAGGCTCCGGGAGGCGACTTCAACTCAACCCTTTTTGGTGCGGCTCCCACAGCCGTTACCAGCTCAGACTCCGCACTACGTCAGTTTTCACCCGAGGGCACAGAGCGGGCAGTTCGCACGCAGTCCCGGCCGCCCGTTGCGTGGATCTGGGCAGGCATCGCCCTGCTCATCGCCGTACTCGCCGCGCTGGGTATGTGGCTGGTCAGCCTGCAGTCCCCCGACATTGGGTCCACTATCTCTGTGGAGGTTCCCGACATCGTCGGCGCCCAGTTCGATGCCGGGGCCGCAACCCTTGAGAGCAAGGGTCTTGTCGCGTCACGGTTCGACGTCCCGGACGACACGATCGAGCGGGGTGAGATCATCCGCACCGACCCGGAACCCGGCAGGCGCGTCGCTCCCCAGCAGGTCGTTAAGGTCTACGTATCGCAGGGGCCAGCATCCGTGTCGATCCCTCAACTGACCAACCTCTCCGAAGAAGCGGCCAGGCAGGCGTTGCTAGACCGCTCGCTTGAACCCGGGTCGTCGACGCAGGAGAACTCGTCAACGGTTGCTGCAGGCACGATCTTGCGCAGCGATCCCGAGGCGGGCACCGTCGTGCAAGAGGGCGATACCGTCAACCTCATCGTCTCGAGCGGGCTCGTCACCGTTCCCTCAGTGGTCGGCCAGCCCATCAACACGGCAAACAGCACGCTCTCCGCCCTGCAACTGAGCGTGGTCGCCAACCCCGATCAGAACTGTTCCGGTCTCACCGTGACCGGGCAGAGCCTCGCGCCCGGCGATCACCCGCAGCGGTCGACCATCACGATCACCTATTGCTCGGGATAGCCCCAACCTCCCACTAGCGCAGTTCTCGTTAGCGCAGCTCTCGCTGGCGGCTCGGGAGAGATGGCCTATGCCAGGTTGACCAGGGGGCTCAGTCCCTTCGCGGTCTCGCGAGCCTCGGCGAGCCCCGCGATAGAAAGCCAGTTGGCCAGCATCGCGTGCCCACCCTCGGTGAGCACGGACTCGGGGTGGAACTGCACCCCATAGATCGGTGCGCTTTCGTGGCGAACACCCATGATCACGCCGCCCTCGGTGCGGGATGTCACGATGAGCTCGGCGGGAACGGTCGAGTCGACAATGGCCAGCGAGTGGTACCGCGTTGCCCTAAAGGAGTGGGGAACGTCGCGATAGAAGTCGCTGTCGTCATGGGTGACCATCGACGTCTTGCCGTGCATAAGTTCATCGGCATGGGTGACGGTAGCCCCCAGCGCCTCGGCAATCGCCTGGTGGCCAAGGCACACTCCCAACAGAGGAGTTCCGCTCTGGAGTGCCGCGAGAACGATCGGGATCGAAACTCCCGCATTGGCCGGCGTGCCCGGCCCGGGAGAGAGCAACACCGCGTCGTAATCAGCGATGCGCTGTGCAGCATCTTCGGCTGCGAAATCATCGTTGCGCACAACGTCGGTCTCCGCGCCAAGCTGCAGCAGATAGCCGTTGAGCGTGTAAACAAAGCTGTCGTAATTGTCGACGACGAGTACCCGGGTCATTACTGAACCGTCACCTCCGGAACGCTGATGAAGGAATTAACCCAGGGAAATACCCAGAGCACGAGAATGAGGAGCACGAGCGCCACAATGGCGACCGCGCAGACGATGCGCACCCAGAGCGGGCCGGGCAACAATCTCCACAGGGCAGCGTACATCAGGCGCCCACCCCCTGAAGGGCAGCAAGCTCTGCTGGCATTCCCGCGGATGCTGGCTGCCACGCTTCGAGAACGCCGTAGGCGACGATGCGCTCAGCGGCAGAGAACATGGGATTACAGCTCGTGAGGGTGATGTACCGTTCCCCCGGTGCAACGCCGGGAGCCTGAGGAATCGGTTCGATTACCCCCACACCCGTTGGTCGCACGTACTCCAGATTGCGATAGCGGTAGGTGTACCAGCCGTCCACGGTCTGCACGTATATGGCGTCGCCCACCTGGAGTTCGCCGACCTTCTTGAACGGAGCACCCCAGGTTGTGCGATGCGCGGCGAGGGCGAAGTTGCCCACCTCGCCCGGCAGCTGCGTTTCGGGGTAGTGGCCCACACCGAGGTCCTTCTTATTAAGCACCTGGGTGAGACTCACGCCCTCTGCGATCACCCGAATGTAATCACTGCCGAATCGCGGGATGTAGAGGGTCGCAAAAGCTTTGCCACCGGCGACGGCAACCGTGCTCACGGGCGGATCGCCGTGGTCGACGGAGGCATCCGACTCCACGGGCGGTGCAGTGGGCGCCGTCGTCTCGGCCGGAGGAGCGGTTGTTGCCGCCTCAGAGAGCGACTCGCTGAGCGCCACAGCGCTGTCGCGCTGTTCGTTCCCCACGAGAATGTCGTTGAGCCAGAGCTGCCAACCCAGAAAGAGGAATACGAGAACGCCAGCAGTCACAAAGAGCTCCCCGAGCACTCCGAACACGCTCACGCGCCCGACGCGCAGAGGGCGCTCGGGGCGAGCTTCGACCTCGCTCGGCTCCATAGGGGCGATTCTATCGACGGTATCCGGCTAGAATCTGCACATGGCCAGATCGACGAACTCGAAGACCGACGCCCCGCGGGAGATCCGTTCGGGAGACGATGCCCCTAACCCGGTCTGGTTTAAGCCGATCATGTTCGGGCTCATGCTTCTCGGCCTGGTCTGGATCATCGTTTACTACATCAGCCGAAGCGCCCTGCCTCTGCCCGCGTTGGGCGACGCTAACATCCTTGTCGGTTTCGGCATCATGTTCGTGGGCTTCCTCATGACAACGCGCTGGCGATAAGCGCCCCCTCAGCATAAGAAAAGACCCCCTGGCCGGTGCCGGGGGGTCTTTTCGTATGCTGTCACCGTGCTGGTCAACCGGGGGACAACTACACCGGTGTAATTATCCCCATTGTGGAATAACCTGTGGATAACTTCGGGGATGACGGGGATTAACCGGGGATAAGTGGTCTTAAAGCCGGGGATAACCCTGTGGATTGGTGTGGAAAACCCTGTCCCTGTGGATAACTTGCTTAGAACCGTATCCACAGGAGCGCAGAGCCCACGACCGACAGGATGATGAGGCCGATCAGCACGGCAGCCAGCAGCAGAATCTGTGTGCGCTGCTGATCTCTGCGTCGCGTCTTCATCAAAATGAACGCGACAAGGCTTCCGACGAGCAGTCCGCCCACGTGCGCCTGCCAGGCGATGCCGGGCACAACAAACCCGATCACCAGGTTGAGCGCAACGACAATCAGCAGCTGGCGCGAATTGCTCCCGAGCCCACGCTGGATCACAAAGAAGGCGCCGAGCAGACCGAAAATGGCACCCGAGGCTCCGACGACCCACACATCGGGCATAAGAAAGAGCACGGCGACGGATCCGCCGAGGCCACTCAGGGCATACAGGGCGAGAAACCTCCACCGGCCCAGCATCTGCTCGAGGATGCGCCCGAAGATCCAGAGCGAATACATGTTGAACAGGATGTGGAAGAACGAATTCTGCGAGTGCACGAACATCGTCGTGATCATGCGCCACGGCTCGGTGGGCGTCAGAACGCCGGCATAGGCCATCGCGCTCGTGACGAGGCCCCCCGAGAGCAACTGGGCGATGTAGATCAAGGCCGTCACGCCGATGAGGGCATAGGTGACAACGGGCCCCTCACGGCGGGCTCGGGAGAGGGCCGTCACGACTGCTGGCTTGGTGCGGGGTGCGCTCTGCCGCGCCTCACGCACGCACTCGGGGCAGTGAACCCCGACGGCGGCCTGGGTCTGGCATTCCGGGCAGATGGTGCGGCCACAGCGCTGGCAGAGGATGTAACTCTGCCGGTCGGGATGCCGGTAACAGTGGTCCGCAGATGCGGAAGGGGGCAGGTCGCTCACGACCGGCCCCCTCTCCGTGGGTGTCTCACAGGTATTAGACCTCTTCGATGGTGATGCTGTTGATCACGACGTCCTCGATCGGCTTGTCACGGCCGTCCTTCTTGACGCCCTCGATCTTCTTGACCACAGACTGCGACTCTTCATCCTCGACCTTGCCGAAGATGGTGTGCTTGCCCTGCAGCCACGTGGTGGGTACGGTCGTGATGAAGAACTGGGAGCCGTTGGTTCCCTTGCCCATCTGGATGCCGGCGTTGGCCATGGCGAGAACGTAAGGCTTGGTGAAGTCCAGCTCGGGGTGGATCTCATCGTCGAACTGGTAGCCGGGGCCGCCGATGCCCTGACCGAGGGGGTCGCCGCCCTGGATCATGAACTCGTCGATGATGCGGTGGAAGATCACACCGTCATAGAGGGGGCGGTTCGTCTTCTCGCCGGTCGAGGGGTCAGTCCATTCGCGGGTGCCGGTTGCGAGACCGACGAAGTTTTCCACCGTCTTGGGGGCGTGGTTGCCGAACAGGTTGACCTTGATGTCACCGAGGCTCGTGTGGAGGGTCGCTACATGTGTGTGCATGCCGATCAGTATTTCATCGTTGGGGCCCCTGGGCCGCATAGTTCGCTTACAGCGCGGAGCATTCACCTAATACTCAGGCCGCTCACAGAGCAACGCGTGGGAGGATGGATGCGCTCCACCCGCCGCAGACTGGAGGTCACTCATGGCTTTGTCCCGCAAACGTTCCCGTGAACTGAAGAAGCTGAAGAGCAACGCTTCGGATGTCTGGGATGACCAGCGTGAAGTTCTTGAACACGCCAGCAAGGTCATCCGCGAGGCCGGACGGCAGGTGGGGTACATCAGCAGGGATGAGGTTGCCCCGCGCGTCCGCGACACGATCGACCACCGCGTGAAGCCCACGCTCGCCACGGGAGTCAACGCCACTCGTTCGGTGGCCGAGTACACCCGTGACCGCATCAGTCACGACATTTTTCCCTCCGTTGCCTCTGCGATCGCTTCGGCTCTGGCTGTCATTGAGGTGGCTAAGGACGCCCGCGTAAAAGAGGCGATGAAGCAGGTTCGCAAGGCGAGCGCCCGCACCGAGCACGCCATCGAAGTTGGGAGCAAGAAGGTGAAGAAACGCACTAAGCAACTGCGCAAGCAGGTCGGCTTTGTTCCGCCTAAGTCAACGCCCGGCCCGGGTCGTTACATCGCGATCGGCGTGGGCCTCGTGGCCCTGGCTGGTGTCGGTTACGCCGTATGGCAGACCTTGCGCGCCGATGACGACCTGTGGATTTCGGACGAGCCCGAGGACTACCCCCAGCCAGAGGCGCTCTAGCTTCATTCGAACATCGACCAACGCCGTCGACCCGAGAGGGTCGGCGGCGTTGCCCCGTTAACGCGGGATTCTTGCCATTAAGGTTCGGTTAAAGCTTCGAGAACGCGGAATGACAAGAATTCTTGTCATTCGAATTACGCGCCTGTAATTTATCCACAGGCCCCTCCACAGTGTGGACAACTCTGGCTCGGGGGTAGCGTGGCACTATCGGCACTGCGCCGATGTCAGGGAAGAGCGCTTTATCGCGCGTCGGCCTCGCAGCTGCCGCCACGATAGGGTCGCCTCCTCTGGGTAAATCAAGGAGCCATTGTGCCCACCTCACTACCCGCCAATCGGTTCTCAGCCGTCATCTACTGCGACGGTCAATTCGGCGAACAAGACGGAAAGACCGCCAACGGTCTGGTACGTCACTCCGAAAAGTACGAGATCCTCAGCGTGATCGATGCGAGCCGTGCCGGCTTCGACGCCGGAATGTACCTCGATGGCGTGCCGAACGGCATTCCACTGGTCGCGAGCCTGGCCGAGGCTATCGCCCATACAGGCACCGTGCCCGCCTATCTCATCTGCGGGATCGCACCCGCAAGTGGCATGCTGTCGCGCAAACAGCGCTCGGTGCTGCTTGATGCCATCGGCCGCGGAATGAGCATCATCAACGGACTACACGAGTTCTTGAACGACGATGCCGAGTTCGTCGCCGCGAGCATCGCCTCCGGCGTGACCATCACCGATGTTCGCCGGCCCAAAGACAAGAAAGACCTCACGGTATTCACAGGACGGATATTCGACGTCCCGTGCCCTCGAATCGCAATTCTGGGCACCGATGGAGCCATCGGCAAGCGCACCACGGCGACGCTTCTCGTGCAGGCACTGAACGCTCGCGGCATCCGTGCCGTCATGGTGGCCACGGGCCAGACATCGCTCATTCAGGGGGCCGCGTACGGTGTAGCACTCGACGCGATAGCGCCGCAGTTCTGCTCTGGCGAGCTAGAGGCCCAGGTCGTGGCGGCCTACGAGGGCGAGTTCCCCGATGTGATTGTCGTCGAGGGCCAGGGTGCGCTCAGTCACCCCGCATACCTCACCTCGGCGTACATTCTGCGCGGCAGTAGGCCGTCAAGCGTCATTCTTCAGCACGCTCCCGCACGGCTCACGCTGGGCGATTACCCATCGATCCCCATGCCGACCATTGCCAGCGAGAGGGCGCTGATCGAGTCGTTCAGCGAGACGACGGTGATCGGCGTCACGATCAACCACGAGGGGCTCGATAACGAGGGAATTGCTGCCGCGATCATGGACGTGCATGTTGAGAACGACTTGCCCGCTACCGACCCGCTCACCCGGCCGATCGACGAGCTGGTCAACATCGTGCTCAAGGGCATCCCCGAACTAGCGGCCACCCTTTCGGCGAAAGCCCGCTAGCGCCAGCACAACAACCCCCGCAGCAAAAAAGTCCGAACTTCTCACCGGAATGCGGTGCGAAGTTCGGACTTATCTTGTGGAGCCTAGGAGATTCGAACTCCTGACATCTTGCTTGCAAAGCAAGCGCTCTACCAACTGAGCTAAGGCCCCGGAACCGCTACCCTCCCGAAGGAGAATATTCCGAGCTGCTGTGCTTTTTCCGAAGAGAAAGCACAGGGTGTTGAGGTACTGCGTGGGGATACCAGGACTTGAACCTGGGACCTCTTCGTTATCAGCGAAGCGCTCTAACCGCCTGAGCTATATCCCCGTGGGCAGATACGAGAGTATCGCACGCAGCCCGATTCTCTAAATTGAGGGATCTAACGGAATACCCAACTCGGCATCCATCCGATCTAAGAGACGTTTTTAGTTGTTGGTGAAGCCGACGAGCAGCCCGCCGGTGACGCGCACCGTGAGGTTATAGAGCATTGCCGCAATGGCGCCAAGGGCGGTACCCACGATCGTGTTGAGCAGCGCAACCACAATGGCTGAGCCGAGCACCTGAACGATCGAGAAGCTAGCCATCAGCGAGAACGACTCATCGCCCGTGACATCGCCGAGCAGCGAATCTAGGTCGGTGAAGATGCCGGTCGATGCGAGGACTGTCCAGACCAGTGCCGAGACCACGATGAGCACAACGCCCAGCGATGCCGCCAACAGGAACGACAGCTTGATGGCCGACCAAAAGTCGATGTAGACCAGCCGCAGGCGAACCTGCTTGCTGTTGGGGGCCTTCTGGGACTTGCGCTGGAGTTTCTCGGCGATGCTACTCATCCGGGGTCTCATCCTTCTCTTCGGTATCGGGCGCCGCAGCTACGGGGGCGTCAAGGGCTTCGGCTGAGCCTGCACCATTCTGGGTGTCGTCACTGGGCAGTTCCTGGCCCTGAAGGTTGCGCTCCGAGTTCTTGGCCACCGCAATGATTCTGTCTTCGTCCGCAAAGCGAGCGAAAACGACTCCCATCGTGTCCCTACCCTTCGCCGGGACTTCGGCGACTGCCGAGCGTACCACCTTGCCGCTGGCAAGGACCACGAGAACCTCGTCGTCCTCTTCTACGATCAGGGCACCGGCGAGATCGCCTCTGGCCTCCTGAAGTTTGGCCACCTTGATGCCAAGACCGCCGCGGTTCTGCACGCGGTACTGGTCAACGGACGTGCGCTTGGCGAAGCCTCCCTCGGTAACGACGAAAACAAATCCGTCGTCAGTGACAACCGAAGCTGAGAGCAACTGGTCCTCGCCCTTGAAATGCATTCCGATAACACCGGAGGTAGCACGACCCATGGGGCGCAGGGCGTCGTCGGATGCGGTGAAGCGAATCGACATTCCCTTGCGCGATACCAACAGCAGGTCAGAATCTTCGTCGACGAGCATCGCCGAGACGAGTTCGTCTCCCTCGCGCAGGTTGATCGCGATGATGCCACCGGAACGATTGGTGTCGTACTCACTGAGCGCCGTCTTCTTTACGAGGCCGCCGCGCGTTGCGAGGGCCAGGTACTGGGCTGCCTGGTAATCGCGGATGTCGAGGATCTGTGCGATCTCCTCCCCCGGCTGCAGGGCGAGAAGGTTGGCAACGTGCTGGCCCTTGGCATCGCGGCCGGCCTCCTGCACCTCGTATGCCTTGGCACGATAGACGCGGCCGGTGTTCGTGAAAAACAGCAACCAGTGATGCGTCGTGGTCACAAAGAAGTGCTCGACGACGTCGTCAGCGCGGAGCTGGGCGCCCTTGACTCCCTTGCCCCCGCGGTGCTGGCTGCGGTAGTTGTCGCTGCGGGTGCGCTTGATGTAGCCGCCACGGGTGACGGTGACCACCATCTCCTCTTCGGGGATGAGGTCTTCCATGTTCATGTCGCCGTCATAGCCGTACATGATCTCGGTGCGCCGGTCGTCGCCATACTTGTCGAGAATGTCGGTGAGCTCCTCGCTCACGATCTCCCGCTGGCGAACGGGGCTCGCGAGAATGGAGTTGTATTCGGCAATCAACAGCTCGATCTGGGCGTGTTCGTCCATGATCTTCTGGCGCTCAAGAGCAGCAAGACGACGCAACTGCATGTCGAGGATGGCGCGGGCCTGGAGCTCATCGATCTCCAGCAGCGAGATGAGTCCGTCGCGAGCATCTTCAACGGTCGAAGAACGCCGGATGAGGGCGATGACGTCGTCGAGCGCATCGAGCGCCTTGAGGTAACCACGCAGAATGTGTGCGCGTTCTTCTGCCTTGCGCAAACGGAACTGCGTTCGCCGAACGATGACCTCGATCTGGTGAGCGACCCATGCGGTGATGAACCCGTCGACGGCTAGCGTGCGCGGAACGCCGTCCACGATCGCGAGCATGTTCGCGCCAAAGTTCTCCTGCAGCTGCGTGTGCTTGTAGAGGTTGTTGAGCACGACCTTGGCAACCGCATCGCGCTTGAGCACGATGACAAGGCGCTGACCGGTGCGGCCGGAGGTTTCGTCACGGATGTCGGCGATGCCTGCGAGCTTGCCTTCCTTAACAAGATCAGCGATCTTGAGCGCGAGGTTATCCGGGTTCACCTGGTACGGAAGCTCGGTGACAACGAGGCAGGTGCGACCCTGCAGCTCCTCGACGTTGATAACGGCGCGCATCGTGATCGAACCGCGGCCGGTGCGGTAAGCATCCTGAATTCCCTTGACGCCAAGAATCTGTGCGCCGGTGGGAAAGTCTGGTCCCTTGATGCGCTGCGTCAGAGCTTCAACAAGCTCCTCGTGTGAGGCCTCGGGATTGGCCAGGTGCCACAGGGCTCCTGCTCCGACCTCACGAAGGTTGTGCGGCGGAATGTTCGTGGCCATACCGACGGCAATACCCACGGAACCATTGACGAGCAGGTTGGGGAATCGGGCGGGAACAACCGAGGGTTCCTGCGTGCGACCGTCGTAGTTGTCCTGAAAGTCGACGGTTTCTTCTTCGATATCGCGCACCATTTCGAGCGCGAGCGGAGCCATCTTCGTTTCGGTGTATCGAGGGGCGGCCGCGCCGTCGTTGCCGGCGGAACCGAAGTTTCCCTGACCGAGAGCTAGCGGGTAGCGCAGGCTCCACGGCTGCACGAGGCGAACGAGCGCGTCGTAAATTGAGGAGTCACCGTGCGGATGAAACTGACCCATGACCTCGCCGACGACGCGAGCACTCTTGGAGAAAGCCTTGTCGGGGCGGTATCCCCCGTCGTACATCGCGTAGATCACGCGGCGGTGAACCGGCTTGAGGCCGTCGCGCACGTCCGGCAGAGCTCGCCCAACGATCACGCTCATCGCGTAATCGAGGTACGACCTCTGCATCTCGAGCTGGAGATCGACCTGCGTGACCTTGTCGTGCGCGGTGTCGATCTCCTTGCCGGGGACGTGCTCGTCCGCGGCGGGGTTCTCGATGTTGTCTTTTTCGTCAGCCATCTGCCTGATTTCGTCTAATGTTCTGCGTCATCTGAAGTTGTGTGTCTCGATGTGCTCGGCCGAATAGGCCGGTCACTCGACTGCGGTGCAGGCAATCGCGGGGCGATTCTCTGCATCAAATGTCGAGGAAGCGCACATCCTTCGCGTTGCGCTGGATGAAGTTGCGGCGTGCTTCGACGTCTTCTCCCATGAGGGTGCTGAAGATCTCGTCGGCCGAGGCCGCGTCATCGAGGGTCACCTGCTGGAGCGTGCGGGTTGCAGGATCCATGGTCGTCTCCCACAGTTCCTTGTAGTCCATCTCGCCGAGACCCTTGTAGCGCTGGATGCCGTTGTCCTTGGGGATGCGCTTGCCGCCGGCAAGCCCGATCTCCAGCATCTGGTCGCGTTCGCGATCGGAGTAGACGTACTCGTGAGGCGAGTTCGACCACTTGAGCTTGTAGAGAGGCGGCTGCGCAAGGTACACGTAGCCGAGATCGATGAGCGGCCGCATGTAGCGAAATACGAGAGTCAGCAGAAGCGTCGTAATGTGCTGGCCGTCGACATCGGCATCGGCCATGAGCACGATCTTGTGGTACCGGGCCTTGTCCTTGTCGAAGTCTTCACCGATGCCAGCGCCGAAGGCGGTGATCATTGCCTGGACCTCGGCGTTGCCGAGCGCACGATCGAGGCGCGCCTTTTCTACGTTGAGGATCTTTCCACGCAGCGGCAGAATCGCCTGGGTGTCGGGGTTTCTCCCCTGCACGGCGGAACCACCTGCGGAGTCACCCTCAACGATGAAGATCTCAGAGAGGCTCGGGTCCTTGCTCGCGCAGTCACGCAGCTTTCCGGGCATTCCGCCGGATTCGAGCAGGCCCTTGCGACGAGTCTGTTCGCGCGCCTTGCGAGCCGCCATACGAGCTGCGGATGCTTGCAACGCCTTGCGGATGACGTCCTTTGCCTGCTGCGGGTTGCGGGCGAACCAGTCGCCGAGCGCCTCGCCGGCAACCTTCTGCACAAACGACTTTGCCTCGGTGTTGCCGAGTTTGGTCTTGGTCTGGCCCTCGAACTGCGGCTCCCCTAGCTTGACGGAGATCACTGCGGTCAGGCCCTCGCGAACATCCTCACCCGTGAGGTTGTCATCCTTTTCTTTAAGGATTCCCTTTTCGCGGGCGTACTTGTTCACCAGGGTTGTCAGCGCGGCACGGAAGCCCTCTTCGTGCGTGCCGCCCTCGTGGGTGTTGATGGTGTTGGCGTACGTGTGAACGCTTTCGCTGTATGACGTGGTCCACTGCATCGCAACCTCGAGCGCAATGCGCCGCTCCGTGTCTTCCGACTCGATCGAGATGATTTCGGGGTGCACAACCTCGGACTTCTTGGCGGAGTTGAGGTACTCGACATAGTCGACAAGCCCGCGCTCATACATGAACGTGTCCTTGCGACCGTCGTTGCCTTCCTCGTCGACCCGCTCATCCGTGAGTGAAATCGTGAGTCCCTTGTTGAGGAACGCCATCTGCTGAAAGCGAGTGCGCAGGGTCTCATAGTCGTAGACAACGGATTCGAAGATCTCATCGTTCGGCCAGAAGCTGATCGTGGTGCCGGTCTCTGTTGTCTCCTCGCCCTTCTCGAGCGGGGCATCCGGGACACCATTTTGAAAGCTCTGGCGCCACACATGTCCCTGGCGGCGAACCTCGACGGAAAGGCGGCGGGAGAGAGCATTCACGACCGAGCTGCCGACACCGTGTAGACCACCCGAAACGGCGTATCCACCGCCGCCGAACTTGCCACCGGCGTGGAGGATCGTCAGCACTACCTCAACCGTCGACTTCTTCTCGACCGGGTGAATGTCGACAGGGATTCCTCGACCGTTGTCGATAACCTTGATGCCGCCGTCGGCCATAATCGTCACGGAGATCGTGTCGCAGAATCCCGCGAGGGCCTCATCCACCGAGTTATCGACGATTTCGTACACGAGATGGTGAAGACCACGCGGGCCCGTCGAACCGATGTACATACCGGGGCGCTTGCGCACCGCTTCCAGACCCTCAAGAACCTGGATCTGATCGGCACCATAGCTCTCGTTGTCGAGCTTCTGCTCGTCCGCAGTGCGCTGGTGCGATGCCGGTGTGGTCGCTTGCTCTTCAGATGGATTCTCGGGTGACTGTAATGACATCTGAAAAGGGACTCCTGTCCTGTAGGGCGACCGTCGTCCTCGACCCGACTTCACACGTGAAGATATCGAGGCAACCAATCGATTCTACCAAGGTTCGGCTGTCGAACGGGTGAATTCGGCCTCCTGCGCCACTCTTTCGGCCGTACTGAGCTGATTTGACGTGTTAACCGTAAGTATCGCGAGGGCCGCGCCCTGGAATCGATCTGGGGCCATGTTTCCAAGAAGGGGTGTCCGGCCCAAGAAAGCGCACCGACTCGATGTTTGCTTCGGCGAACTCTGTGGCGATCTTGCCAAGGATCTGCGGCCTCATCAGGCGCAACTGCGTGGCCCAGGCGGTTGAGTCACACCGCACGGTAAGGGTCTTATCTTCTATGCCGACCGGCTCAGCATGTTCGGCGGTTTCTTCGCCAACGATCGACGCCCACGCCGAGATGATGTCCGATTGAGCCAGCGTGGATGTCCAGCCCAGTTGCGAGGTGAGGGAGTCCATGACATCGCCGAGTCCGCGCGGATCCCTGCCTGCTCCGTAGGGAACGCTCGAGGTGGGGTCCTTCTTGGCGCGCCGCCGGGTATCCCGGTGGCGAACAGAACCATCCCCGAAGATGCGGCGCATCCTCAGATAGACCTGAATATGTTCCTGGCCGCTCGCGAGCTCTTCGAACTCGTCCTCTGCCTCATGAGAAAAACTGTCGTCAGCCATCGAGATCGCCCTCGTCGACGACGGTGCCCTTGCGAATGTGCACGGTGTGAGCTCGCAGCGCCGGCGGAACATCGTCATGAACGGCAGCAGTAATCAGCACCTGCTCGACGTCGATAATCGCGGCGGCGAGGCGCTCTCGCCGAGCTTCATCGAGTTCCGCGAAAACATCGTCAAGGATGAGCACGGGGTCGCCTGTCGCGGAGTCTCGCCGCAGGATTTGCGCAGCCGCGAGTTTGAGAGAGAGGGCAAATGACCATGATTCGCCATGACTTGCATACCCTCTCGCCGGCATTCCATTGAGTTGGAGGACAAGATCGTCACGGTGCGGACCAACCAGGGTCACGGCACGGTCCAGCTCATTGCGGCGAAGCCGCTCGAGCGATTTTTTAAAATTGACCGCGGCATCCTGGGCCGAAATTACCCCAAAAAGGCCCTCACCCTCACCCATTTCGTCGCTGTCACCGCCGCCGAAAATGCTCAGTTGATTGGTGAGGCCGGCGCTGTGATCTTCTCCCGCAATCGACTCATAGGCCCGCGTCACCTCAGGAGCAAGATCGGCCACGAGTCGTGTGCGAGCTTCGATGAGCTGCGACCCGAGATCGACAAGGCGGTCATCCCATACCTCAAGCGTCGTGAGCTGACCTGTTTTGAGCCCGGATGCGCGCGCTGATTTGAGCAAGGTGTTGCGCTGTCGGACCACCCGGTCATAGTCCGCAATTACGCCGGAAAGTCGGGGGGAAAGCAGTACGAGAAGCTCATCGAGAAAGCGGCGGCGGCCCGAGGGCTCACCACGAACGAGGGCGAGGTCTTCTGGCGCAAAGAGCACGCTTGAGAAATAGCGCGGCAACTCCCGTGTCTTGATTGCCGATCGATTGACCTGAGCGCGATTCGCTGCCCCTCGGTTCAACTGAACCTCCACCAAGACCTGCCGCTCACCATGATGGAGTCGTGCCCTGATGATTGCGGATTGCTCGCCCTGCCGGATCATCGCGTGATCGGTCGAAACCCGATGCGACCCCAGCGTGCTCAGATATCCGAGCGCCTCAACCAGATTCGTCTTGCCCTGGCCGTTGCTACCCACGAACAGGTTCGGTCCTGGCTCAAGAGCGAGATCCGCGTGGGCGTAGTTGCGGAAGTCCGTCAGGCTGAGGTGCGCGACGAACACCGCTATCGAAGAAGCAGGTTGGGCTGCAGCAGGTACTTGTAGTTGTCGGCTCCGGGCTGATCCTTGGACGACTGGCTCGTGATGAGAACGGGGCCCGGCTTATTGGGGTTCTCGGTTCGCGTGAACGACATCCGAACGAATTCGGAGTGCACTGCTCCCAGCCCATCGAGCAAGAACTGCGGCTTGAGCGAGACAACCATGTCTCCTCCGTGGAGGTGAGCATCGATTGTTTCGGAAGCCTGGGCTTGTTCCCCACCGATTGCCTCGAGGATGAGGCCGTCGATCGTGAATGTGAAGCGAAGTGCGGCTTCGCGCTCAAGCACGAGCTGAACACGGCGAACGGCTTCGATCAGCTCACCGGTATTGATTACCGCGTAGTTGTCGACCTCTTCGGGGAACAACCGCTTGACGGGCGGGAAGTTTCCCTTGATCAGCAGCGATGTAACCGTCTTGCGGTCAGCGCTGAACGCGATGATCTCACGATCATCGCTGTTCGTGATCGCTACCGAAATCGTGCCGCTGTGGCCGAAGGTCTTGCCAATTTCTTGCAGAGTGCGGGCGGGCACGAGCGCGGTAACCGGTTCGCTGAAGTCGCGCTCTCCCGGATCCCAGTCGATTTCGCGAACCGCAACACGGTAGCGGTCGGTGGCGACGAGGCTCAGCGTGGTGTCGGTGACTTCGAGCTGAACGCCTGTGATGACGGGCGTTACGTCGTCGCGGGAAGCAGCGACGGCGACTTGCGAGACAGCATCCGAAAAAGAGTCAGAGGGAAGCAGACCGGACTGGGCCGAAACCTCAGGCAGCGTGGGATATTCCTCGACCGGCATGCTCAAAAGAGTGAAGTTTGCCGACCCACAGGTAACCGAGATCCGTGAATCCTCAGTCGTGAAGCGAACGGGGGCGTTCGGCAATCTGCTGGCGATATCGGCAAGGAGCCGGCCGGAGACCAAAATTGTGCCGGCTTCTTCGACATCCGCGTCGATCTCGGTTTGAGCCGAAACCTCGTAGTCGAATGACGAGAGCTTGAGTCCCGTGTCAGTTGTCTCGATGAGAACGCCGCTCAGGATGGGCAGCGTCGTGCGCTGAGGCAACAACTTCACGGCAAATGAGACGGCTTCGCTGAAAACGTCACGATTCACCTGAAACCTCATGGTGTGCCCCTTTCGCCTCAGATCGTTACAAAAGATCTGGGGGCTTAATACTGGCACAGCCCGAGACAGCATGTTCCGGAAGCTCGTCAGGGTTATCGGATCGCCAAATTCAAGTTAAAGAACAATAAATGTATTAACCGCTGTGGAATTTGTGGAGAACGTGTAATTCTTCAATGGCCAACGGGGAACTACACCTTTGTGACTTGTGGAGACCCTGTTAGGGGAATGTCGAAACTCTTGGCATTACACAATCTCGGTCGCGACGAGTTCCCACAGCTTTGTCATTCTCATCCACACGCTTACGGCGTGTTATTCACAGTTATCCACAGGTTTTCCACATGTGTGAATTGATCGGCGAATTCGCTTTTAGGGCGATATTTCGCAGAAGAGCCCTTAAACGACGAAGGGCACCCCCTAAGGAGGTGCCCTCAACTGCGTCGAGATGTGGTTTAACTCGAGAACCGATGATTCTGTTTGATGCGACTCGTGAGCTCGGTGACCTGGTTGTAAATCGAGCGCCGTTCCTTCATGAGTTCGGTGATCTTCTTGTTCGCGTACATAACGGTGGTGTGATCCCTCCCGCCAAAGAGCTGCCCGATCTTAGGCAGCGACAGATTGGTCATCTCCCGGCAGAGATACATGGCGATCTGCCGAGCCGTGGCCACGGCCTGGGAACGGGAGGAGCCGTAGAGATCGTCGACGCTGAGTTTGAAGTACGCCGCAGTGTGATTGATGATCTCGACCGGCGCGATCACATTGTCATCGTCGAGAGTGATGAGGTCCTTGAGAACCGTTTGAACCAGGGTCAGGTCGACCGGTGTCTTGTTGAGGCTGGAGAACGCAGTGACGCGAATCAAGGTTCCTTCGAGTTCACGAATGTTCGACGAAACCTTTGACGCCATGTATTCCAAGATGTCGTCGGGCACCTGCAGACGCTCACTCTGTGCCTTCTTGCGCAGGATGGCGATGCGGGTTTCTAGATCTGGCGCCTGAACATCCGTAATCAGGCCCCATTCGAACCGAGACCTCATGCGGTCTTCAAATCCCGTGAGGTGTTTCGGCGGCAGGTCGCTGGTGATGACCACCTGCTTGTTGTGATCGTGCAGGGTATTGAACGTGTGGAAGAAGGCCTCCTGCGTGGAGTCCTTTCCCTGCAAAAACTGAATGTCGTCAATCAGAAGGATGTCGATGTCCCGGTATCGAGACTGAAACACCGACGACCGGTTGTTGGCGATCGAGTTGATGAAGTCGTTGGTGAATTCTTCGGAGCTCACATAACGAACCCGGATGCCGGGATAGAGGCTTTCGGCGTAGTGACCGATCGCATGCAGAAGGTGAGTTTTGCCAAGTCCGGAGTCGCCGTAGATGAACAGCGGGTTGTAAGCCTTCGCGGGAGCTTCAGCCACGGCAACCGCAGCGGCGTGCGCGAACCGGTTTGACCCGCCGATGACAAAGTTGTCGAAGTTGTATTTGGGGTTCAGCCGGGAGTCGCTTCGTCGCCCTGCCTCGGGCGTCGGTGCTGGTGGGAGAGGCTCAATGTAGGCCTGTTCCTCCGGTTCCTGTGCCTGGTCGAGTTGGATGTGCGAAATCTCTGGATTGACCACGATCGCGAAGTTAGTGAGATCGGCGGCTCCATCGAGATCCGCAATTGCGTTGAGCAGCGGAATGCGGATGCGCTGCTCGAGCATGCCCCGGGTGAGATCATTGGGAACCTCGAGGTAGAGGGTTCCCGCCATGATGCCGCGGGGTTCCACAAGACTGAGAAAGCCTTGCAACTGCGGGGTGATGCGGTCGTCTGATCTCAGCGATGACAGGATGCTCT
Source organism: Salinibacterium hongtaonis (assembly GCF_003065485.1). GTDB lineage: Bacteria > Actinomycetota > Actinomycetes > Actinomycetales > Microbacteriaceae > Homoserinimonas > Homoserinimonas hongtaonis. The sequence continues at coordinate 104 of NZ_CP026951.1, read as the reverse complement.
GCCAGATCCCTTGCGTTGGATCGCCCGGATCGGTCATGCGTCGCATTCTCCCTGTTATCTCGTAGTTATACACAGGGTTATCCACCGGCTGTGCAGTCACACCA